>JBBQCW010000006.1:0-182008 GCA_038319025.1 Solirubrobacterales bacterium | reverse complement strand
GGCGCTACCACGCCCAAGTGCGTGCAGACCAAACGCCAGATGGAGGTGTACGGGCTCGGACGCCTGCTGGCCATGAGCCTCAAGCGTCTAGTCAACATCAACGGCGACATGCAGCGGGCCGTTGAGGAGGCTGAGAGCCTGGGGCTCGACCGCCCGGGCCTGTTCCGCAGGCTGATCTTGGCCGACCACGCCGAGGCAACGTCTGCCTAAACCGTCAATCGACAGACGATGTACTGAGGGCCGGCACCGCGTGTCGGCCCTCAGTCGTTCAAGACCGCGAATACCAAAGAAATGAGCGCCAACGCGCCACGAATTACCGGGACAGCACCACCCGCAAAGGGGGTTTTGCCCCCAGGACTTACCGGGACAGAACACGCCGCCGAGTGGCGAAAGGCGAAAACCCGCACCAACACAGGGGAAACGGGTTACCGGGACAACATCGCAAAATTACCGATGCTGCCCCGATGGAGCCAGGCGGTCTCGAACCGCCGACCTCCTGCTTGCAAAGCAGGCGCTCTACCAGCTGAGCTATGGCCCCGGGGGCGTCCGAGTGTAGCGGCGCGAACGCCGCTCAGTCAGGCAGGTGGACGGTGCCTTCCGCGACGATGACGACGTCGCCCGCGACCGTGACGCGGTCACCGTCGATCGCGCAGTCGAGCACGCTCGGGCGGCCCATCTGCACACCCTGGGTGACGATCAGCGCATCGATCCCGGACCACGCGGCGGTGTGCGCCATCAGCGGGCCGACAGCGGAGCCGGTCGCCGGATCCTCGGCCAGGCCCGTCGGGTTGATGAAGAGGCCTCGAGCATCCGCCGTGCCGGCGGAAGGGTCCACCACCGCGAGGTGCAGGCTGACGCACGCATACTCGGTGAGCAGCGCGTCGAGAGCGTCGGCGTCAGCGCGGGCCGCAGCGAGATCCTCGACGCTAAGAAGCGGTACGACCAGGTGGGCGGCCCCGGTCGACACGACCTGCGGCGGGTGGGCGGGATCAAGCGCCGCAACCTGGAGACCAGCGGCGAACGCAACGGCCTGCGGATCCGGATGTGCTCCGAACACAGCAGGCTCCTGGTACATCGAGGCGCGCGCCGAGCGGTCGCCGGTGAAGTGCACCCCGATCGCCTGACGCCCGGCAGGTGTCTCTTGCATGTAGGACGCATCCCGCTCACCCCAGCGCGCCGCCACGGCGACCGCCGTGCCCAGCGATGGATGCCCGGCGAACGGCATCTCTCCGTTCATCCAGAAGATGCGGTTGCGGTACGTCGCCAGTGCGACGTCCGAAGGCGACTGCACGAACGTCGTCTCCGACAGGGTGGTCTCGCGGGCGAAGGCGAGCATGCCCGCATCGTCCAAACCGTCCGCGTCGTGGACCACCGCCAGCTGGTTTCCGGCGAGCGGCGTCGCCGAAAAGACGTCGAGCCAGGTCAGCGGCAGTGACGGCACGGGCGACGGCTCAGAAGTCGAAGTCGCGCGGGGGACGCTGCTCGAACCAAAGTCGATCGTGCTCGGGCGTCTCCTGCAAAAAGTCCGGCGTCTCGTCGAGAACGTCCGTCTCGCCCTCGGCCGCGGGCTCTGCCGGCTCGACGGCCTCAGGTACGGGCAGCGCCTCTTCGGCCGGCTCCGGGTCCCGCTCGTAGACGACGGGCTCGGGCTCGACGGGCTCGGGCTCGACGATCTCCGGCTCAACAACCACCTCGGCCACCACTGCTTCCGCCTCGGGGGCGGGTGGCTCGACGTATGCGATCTCTTCCGGCACCTGTGTGGGAGCCTCGACGACCGAAGCCTCCTCAACTACCACCGGCGCTGCGACCGGCTCGGGCGCCGCTTCCGGTTCAGGCACTGCGGCCGGCTCAGGCACCACGGCCGACTCCGTCGCGGCAGCGACATCCATGGGGGAGAACGCAACGGTCCCTTGCTCCGGATCCGCGGCGAGCGGGACGGCGCTCGGAATCTCCGGGTCTTCAACCAGGTCGACAACCACGGCCTCTTCCGGCACCTCAGTCGGCGTCGGCGCGGCGAGCACCTCAGGCGGCGGATCCGCCGCGATGTTCGCGGGCGCCGGCGCTGCGACAGGCTCCTCGACCACGGCTGAATCGGCTACCGGCGTTGCCGGAATGATCCCGACATCCTCAGCCGTGACGACCGGCTCCTCCTCGGCGCCGAACACGCCCTGCTCGAGCTGGGCGACCTCAGCTGGGTCGGCGCCACGCCGACGCATCAGCTCGAGGTGCTCGCGGATCGCGTCGTCGAGGAGATTCATCCTCCCCAAAGCCTACCCGCCGGACGCGTCGACCTGCACCACGCGGGAGCAGGTCCTCGCCGCCGCCCATCTGCCAGACTTCTCGGACCGAGGGGCTATAGCTCAGCTGGTAGAGCGCCTCGTTCGCATCGAGGAGGCCGGGGGTTCGAGTCCCCCTAGCTCCACTCGGGTCGACGCCGAGAAGCCCGCGTGGCCACCTGACGAATGCGCTTTGCCCTTTTCCTCAGAGGCATCAACGTCGGCCCGATCAAGGTGCCGATGGCTGAGCTGCGCGACTGCCTGAGCTCGATGGGCCTGGAGGATGTGGCCACGTTCCTGCAGACCGGCAACGTCCTCTTCAACTCCCGCCAGACGGCCCAGGTGCTCAAGCCGGCACTGGAGGCCGAACTGGGCAGGCGCTTCGCTTATCAGGCCTTTGTGATCCTTCGCCCGGCGTCGTCGGTCGCCGAAATCGCTGACGCCTGCCCGTTCGAACCGGATGACGGCAGGCACCGCTACGCCGTGATCTGTACTGACCAGGCGGCAGCCGATGAGCTGTGCGGGCACGCGGATG
Source organism: Solirubrobacterales bacterium (assembly GCA_038319025.1). Taxonomy (GTDB): domain Bacteria; phylum Actinomycetota; class Thermoleophilia; order Solirubrobacterales; family Solirubrobacteraceae; genus JBBQCW01. Next base: position 179,197 of record JBBQCW010000006.1, on the reverse strand, counting down.
AACTCGACGCCGCCGTCGAGCAGATCGCCTGCGGTGATGCGGTCGTCTACTGGGGCGTGCCCAAAGGCAGCACGGTCGACAGCCGCTTCGGCAAGCTCATCGGCAAGCCGAAGTACAAGGCGACCACGACGAATCGCAACCTGAACACGCTCGTAAAGATGGCTCAGCAGCTGTCGAACACGTAGCGCGCGTTTCCGAACGGCACCACGTTGCGATCGCGATACGCGATCGAGATATCCGGGCCTCGCGCTTTGCAAGCCGCGGTGAAATTGGGCCTGCCGCCGCCGTCGGTGTACTCGATCTCGTAAACCTGATCGCCGTACCAGTGCCGGTAGTCATCGCACTCACGGCCGTAGGTGCCCGAGTACCGCTGGCACTCCTCGGCGATCACGAAATCGAAGCCGACCGTGGTGCGCCCCTGACGGGCGATCTCCGACGTGTTCTTCTGCGCCACGGCCAGTCCGGCCGCATGCCCGCGGGCCGCGAACAGCTTGGCGAAGGCTAGGTTCTGCGCGCTCTTCAGCCTGCCCTTGGATCGGGTCCAGGAATCCAGGTTGTCCGGTTCCACCGCTTTGTACCCGGCTGCGGCGCACCCGTCGATCCATCTGCCCTCGACGTTCGCCAGCGCCGAGCGCTTCGCCGCGGACGAGATGTCGAACACGATCTCGTTCCAGCCGCCGTCGATCACGTAGCGACCGTTCTTCTTAAGAAGTAGGTCGCGGTGGTGGGCCTTCCACCACGCGGCCTCGCCCGGCTGAGCTTGGAACGCGTTGACATAACACACGCCGTAGACCCCGGGAGCAGGGGGGTCGGACCGGTCGCGGTCGACTATCTGAGCGCCGGCAGGGGGAGAGTAGGCCCCGCCGATCTGGTAGTCGAACGTGCCGTTGACGGGCGGCAATGCCACGGGCCCCGACGACAAGGCCAAGGCGGCGACGGCAGCGAGGGCAGACCACATGGGTCGAGCGTAGCGCCCGCATCCCTCGGGCACGTGAGACCGATCCGGTACTGACGAACGGACCCAATCGGCGTAGTTTGCGTCTCACCGGATACCTCACCGCCGACGATGGAGACAACATGCTGGGGAAGCCTTCAAAAAGATCTGAGAAGCACCTGCGCGCCGAAGGGACCCGCGCGCCCGCGACGGTGACCGCGATCGCCGAGAAGGGCATGGCCGTTACCAACGGCGCAGAAGGGGTGGTGAGCAACACCGAATTGCTGCTTAAGACCAGCCTGCGGGTCGAGCCCACCGGCGAGCCTTCGTTTGAGATCGAGAAGCGCTTCCGGTACTCACAGTTCGGCGTGCCCTCCGTCGGCCAGCAGGTCGCGGTGATCTACGACCCTGAGGATCACGACAAGCTGATGATCGACCGCGAAGCAGGAGTCGTCGACCCTGCGTTTGCCGATCAGCTGGCCGGCGGCCGACCCACCGGGGGCGTGGTGGATATGAATGCGTTGCTGGCCACCGTCCAGCAGGCCAAGCAGGAATCCGGCGGCGACAGGCAGGCGCTGGCCGCCAAGCTGCAGGCCCAGTTCGGCCAGGGCATGGTCATCGACGCCAGCGGCGGGGGTGACGCCGCCGCCGCGTGGCAGGCCGCCGCCATGAACGGCATGAACGGCGCGGCACCGACGCCGGCCGAGGATCCCCTCGACCGGCTGGAGAAGCTGGCCAAGCTGCACAAGGACGGCGTGTTGACCGACGCCGAATTCGCCGCCCAGAAGGCGAAGATCCTCGACGACGTGACCTGAAACACACATGGCCCCCAGCCTTCCGGCTGCGGGGCCATGTTGTGCTTGGTGTCGTCGATGCGCCGGTACTATTTGCCGACGCGCAACGCCACCCCTACGGACGCCGTGGCGCCCATCGCGTCCGTCACCCCGAACGTCAGGGCCTGCGTCGTCGAACCTGCGGATGGCGTACCGGAGATCACCCCGGTCGCTGCGTTGAACACCAGGCCGTCCGGAAGCGTGCCGCCATCGAGCGACCATGAGTACGGCGGCACTCCGTACTTACCGAGCAGCGTCGTCGTGTAGGCCATGGTACGGTGCGCCTTGGCCAGCGCCCTGGTCCCGACGAGGACCGTGTGAGCGATCACCGCCGTGTGCGCCGCGGTGACGCTCTGCCCGTTGGCGTCGACCACCTTCGCGGTGAACTTGGCCGTACGGGCCGCCGTCGGCCGCCCTGAGATGGTCCCGTCGTGGTTTGCCGTGACCCCCGCGGGCAGTGCGCCCTTGGTGATCGTGATGCTCATCGGCTGCGTGCCGCCGGTCACGAGCGGCGCAGTGTACGCCACGCCCTGCTCTCCGCCGGCCAGCGGGCCGGCCACAGCTACAGGTGCACCGCCGGCCCCTGCGCCGACATTGACGGCGGCCATCTGGGCCCCGACGTAGTCGCCCAGATCGGCCGAGTCCGGAGCGGCCGAGTTGATCGGCAGTGCCTCGTGTGTCTCAGGATCGATCGCGCCGCTGTACTTGTAGAACTCATAGCGACGGGTGACTGACTTGTCGCCGGGGTGCATCTGCGCCTCGTTGCCCAGATCGTTGGCTCCGGGATTGGCGGAGTCATCCTGCATCAGCACCCATTCAGTCTCGGTCTCGGCCGGGCTCTGGGGCACCTTTGGGTCGTCGCTCAGCAGGTGGTTCAGGTCGGCTTGATCAGCGGACTCGGTCACGAATACCTTCACCCACTGGGCTGTCCCGAACTCGTACACCGGCGGGGCCGGCGGCGGCGGGATGACCGCCTGCACGATGGGAGCCTGATTGACGGCTGCGACGGGTGCCGGTGACACATTCCACACGGGTGCAGGAATGCTGACGTTGGTCCCCGCGGGAGTCAGGGAACCGGGGCTCGTCGGGTCGGCAACAAGCCAGCGGTAGACGGTGTTCGTCGGGTTCTTACGCAGCCCCAGTCCGAAGTGCTCACAGCCTGCGTTGGCGTACCCGGGGGACCCACCCGTCCAGCAGGAGTGGCCCATCGTGGGGGTCACGGGGTTGGGCGCCATCGGGGTGCCCTGGGTGAAGCTGTGGGCCGCCGGGTCGTACGAGCTTTCGTAATGGACGAACACGCCGCCCGGGAAGTCGGTCACGGTCGGGTTGCCATAGCGCTCATACGGCGCGCCGAACTTGTAGGTGATGTCGGCGCTGGAGATGCCGTCGAGTTCGATTTCGAACCCGTGCGTCACCTCGCCGGTGTCGTTGAAGACGTCGAAGTTGCTGAGCGTTCCGTAGGAGATGGACGCCGAGGCGCTCATTGGCGCGGCCAGCAGCAGCACCGCTGACACGGGTAGCACGGCGGCTGACAGGACGCGCTTCAGGGAAACAGACATGGGGACGATGCCTCCGGTCGATGGTCCGCCGCGGACTGGCGGTCACTTCGATGACTGCGGAGCTTCGCCCTCGTTACGGAGGTACGGCCTAGATCAGCGCACGCGCCCGATCGGCCACGTGCTGGGCGGTGATGCCCAGCTTCTCCAGCACCAGCTCGCCGGGCGCGGACGCACCGAAGCGATCGATCCCGATCGAGGTGTCAACCCACTGAGCCCAGCCCATCGTCACGCCGGCCTCGACAGACACGCTCGGGAGCCCGATCGGCAGGACGGCCTCGCGGTAGGCATCGTCCTGCTGGGCGAACAGTTCCCACGACGGCATGGAGACCACCCGCGCCGGAACGCCGTCGGCGGCCAGCAGGTCCGCGGCCGCCAGCGCGGTGGACACCTCTGACCCGGTGCCGACGAGAACGGTCTGCGCACCTTCGGCCTCGCGCAGGATGTACGCGCCCCGGCCCACGCCGGCCACGTCGCCGTACGTGCCGTCGCCGCGGTGCAACACCGGCAGCCCTTGGCGAGAGAGGACGAGAACGACCGGGCCCTCAAGCTCCTGGAGCGTGATCCGCCAGGCCTCGGCCGTCTCGGTGGCATCGGCCGGACGAAGTACGACCAGCTCGGGGATGGCCCGCAACGCGGCGAGATGCTCGACTGGCTGATGGGTAGGCCCGTCCTCCCCGAGCGCGACCGAGTCGTGCGTGTAGACCCACACGGACGTGAGCCCGCTGAGCGCCGACAGGCGGATCGCGCCGCGCATGTAATCGGAGAACTGCATGAAGGTGGAGCCGTACGGGCGCACGATGCCGCCGTGCGCGGCGAGGCCGTTGACGGCACCGCCCATGCCGTGCTCGCGCACACCCCAGTAGACGTTGCGGCCGGCCTTCCCGGCCACGTACCGCTCCTCTTCCGGAAAGACGGTGCTCGTGGAGCCCGACAGGTCGGCGGCGCCGCCGACCATAGTGGGCGTGAAGGGCGCAAAGGCAGCCATCGCCTTGCCGCCCGCGGCGCGTGTGGCGATGCTGTCGACACCGGCGAAATCCGGGAGCGCCGCGGCCAGGCCGGGGAGCGGCTTGCCGGCCCAGGCCAGGTCCCACTCCGCGGCGCGGTCGGGGTCCGCCGCGCGCCAGGCGTCAGCCCGCGTCTGCCAGGCGGCGTGCGCAGCGGCGCCGCGCTCGGGGGCGAACTCCTCCAGCACGCCGTCGGGGACGAGGAAGTGTGCGTCCGGATCCCAGCCCAGCGTCTCCTTGGTGGCGCGCACGCCGTCCTCCCCGAGCGGGGAGCCATGAGCACCGTGGGTGCCCGCCTTCGGGGAGCCGTAGCCGATGATCGAGCGGACCTTGATGAGCGTGGGCTTATCGGTCTCGCGCTTGCCCTCTTCGATGGCCAGCTTCAGCGCGGTGAGGTCGTTGGCGTCATCCACCCCGATCACGTGCCAGCCGTACGCCTGGAAGCGGCCCGACACCTCGGCGGAGGAGAAAGAGAGCGAGGTCGGACCGTCAAGGGAAATGTCGTTGTCGTCGTAAACGTAGACGAGGCGACCAAGGCCCAGGTGGCCGGCGAGCGAGGCGGCCTCGGAGGCGATGCCTTCCATGAGGTCGCCGTCGGAGACGATCGCGTAGGTGTAGTGATCCTGCACCTCGGAGCCGTAGCGCTCGCGCAGGAACTGCTCGGCCATCGCCATGCCGACGCCGTTGGCGAAGCCCTGGCCGAGCGGCCCCGTGGTGACCTCGACGCCGGGCGTCACGTGTACGAGATCACGTTCGGGGTGACCTGGGGTGATCGAGCCCCACTGACGAAACTGCTTGATGTCATCCAGCGAGATGCCGTAGCCGGCCAGATGCAGCGTCGCGTAAAGCAGCGCCGAGCCGTGGCCGGCGCTCAGCACGAAGCGGTCGCGATCGGGCCAGTGGGGATCGGCCGGATCGTGGTTCATCACGTCGGCGTACAGCACGTAGGCCACCGGCGCCATGCCGAGCGGAAGCCCGGGATGGCCGCTGTTGGCCTTCTGGACCATGTCAATCGACAGCGTCCGGATGGTGTCGACGGCGAGCTGGGACTTCTCGGAAAAGGGGGCCATGGCTGGGTATGTTCTCACCCACCGGACCGCTGCGTCCAAAGCGCCGTTCTCGTCAGTGCTCGTCAGGCCCCGAGCTGCGCCCACAGGTGCTGCAGGGCGTACGACCGGTAGGGCCGCCAAGCCTCCGCCGCACGAGCCGCCGCAGCCGGTGAGCCGTCGTAGCCCAAGCGCTCCAGCCCGTGGCGCACACCGAGGTCTGACGGCAGAAAGGCGTCCGGGTCTCGCAGCACGCGCATCGCAATGTAGGAGACCGTCCACGGGCCTATGCCCGGAAGCGCGAGCAAGTCCGCGCTGGTCTGCGCGCGATCGGCGCCGGCATCGAGGGTGATCTCCCCGCGCGCGAGGGCGCCCGTCAGGCCCTTCAGCGCGCGACGGCGTGCGTGCGGCATCCCCCAGCCCTCGGGATCCGCGTCGGCCAGCACGGCGGCCGACGGGAACGTGTGCGTGATGTCGCCCACGGGACGTTTGAGTGGCGTGCCGTGGGCGTGAACGAGGCGGCCGGCGAGCGTCGTGGCCCCGGCGACGGAGACCTGCTGGCCCAGGACCGCGCGGACGGCTAGTTCGTCGCCGTCGACGTGGCCGGGCACGCGCCGTCCCGGGGCGGCGCGGACGAGCGAGCCAACGACCGGGTCACGACCCAGCGCATCGACCACGGATTGCGGATCGGCATCCAGGTCGAGCAGCATTCGGCACCGCTGGACGGCCGCACCGAGATCACGCAAGTCGTCAAGGCGAAAGCGGGCCTGCACATGGCCGTCGGCCGGGCGCAGTGCGACAACCCCGGTGCCGTGCGGCAGGCGCAGGCTGCGCACGTAGGCGCAGTCCTCAGCCAACGCCTCCACGCCGGGAACGGCGCGCAGCCCCAGGAATGCGATCAGGCCCTCGCCGTCGAGTGGCCCCCGGTAGGGCAGGCGAAGGACGAGCGAGCCCTCGTTCTGCCGCGGGCGGCGACGAGACCGGGGTGCGGAGCGCAGTTCGCGCGGCGTCGTGGCGAAGACCTCCTGCACCGTGGCGTTGAACTGCCGGACGCTGCTGAAGCCGGCCGCGAACGCGACGTCGATGATCGGCACGTCCGTCGTCTCCAGGAGCACGCGCGCGTTCTGCGAGCGCTGAGCCCGGGCGATCGCGAGCGGCCCGGCACCGACCGCATCCACGAGGCGGCGGTGAACGTGGCGCTCGGTGTATCCGAGCCGCCGTGCCAGCCCCGGAACGCCGTCGCGCTCCACGACGCCGTCGGCGATGAGGCGCATCGCCCGGCCGACGAGATCGGCCCGCGCATCCCACTCCGGCGAGCCCGGCGTGGCATCCGGGCGGCAGCGCTTGCAGGCCCGGAAGCCGTCGGCCTGCGCCGCCGCCGCAGTGGTGTAGAAGCGCACGTTGGCGCGCTTGGGCGTCCGCGCCGGGCAGCTCGGCCGACAGTAGATCCCGGTGCTCGTCACCCCGCAGAACACCCACCCATCGAAGCGGGGATCACCTGCCTCGACGGCGTTCCAGCAGCGATCGTCAGTGACATCCACGCCCTGCACGGTGACAGAGCACGAGGCGGTCGTCTGGCGGGAATCGGACCTCGCCGTGGAGCAGGTGCGCTACGTCGTCTCGGTCAGGCTCGGCTGGTCGGCGTTCTCCAGCTCGGGCGCCGAGTGCGCCGCACGGTTCTCGTAGGCCAGCCGCTTCTTGGAATCCGTGTTAGAGAGGATCTTGTCGGCTTTCAGCGCACGGGCCACGCCTTCGCGGCCGCTGCGGGGCAGGACGCCCATCACCTTGTTGATCGAACCGATCGAACGCGGCACGTACACGTCGAACCGCGGCTCCTTCAGTGCCGAGACGATCTCCGCTGCGACGTCCTCGGGCGCGACGTTCTTCACACCGCGCGCCGAGCCCAGCCCGGAGGCCAACTCGGTGTTCACGAGACCGGGCATCACGCAGGCGATCTCCACGTTGGTGCCTCGAATCTCCGCCCGCACGGCCTCGCTCATGCCGACCACAAAGTGCTTGGTGCCGCAGTACGTGGCGCCGCCGGAGAAACCGGCCTTGCCGGCGGTGGAAGCGATATTGACCAAGTGCCCGCGGTTGCGACCCAGGAACCGCTCGAGCGCAATCTTGGTGCCGTACTCGACGCCCATGATGTTGATCTCGATCTGACGACGGGTCGTCTCGTCGCTCTCCTCGACCAGCGGGCCGAGGGGCATGATGCCGGCGTTGTTGATGAGGATGTCGATCGGGCCGAGCTGCACCTCGGCGGCATCCACGAACGCCTCGAAGCTCGCCCGGTTCGTGACGTCGAGCGGCAGGCCGATCGTTCCGGCCCCGATCTCCGATGCGGTCTTCGCAGCGAGGGTGGCGTCGAGATCGCCGATGGCGACCTTCATCCCTTCGCGCACGAGTGCGCGAGCCGTGGCGGCGCCGATGCCGCGCGCACCTCCGGTGATGACGGCGACCTGTCCGACGAGAATGCGGGGCTGCTTGGCCATGGTGTAGTTCCTCCTGCGGGAACGGCGGCTGACGGGCTTCGAACCGTAGCGCGAACGTGACGCGGGCGTCACGAAGGACGTTCGACTCGCTTTTGGTGCTCCCCGCTCAGCCCGCAGGTGAGGTGACGGCCCAGGTCAGCACTCGCGGCCGACGCGCAGCCGACACCGTGAGCACGTACCGCGTCAGCCGAGCGTCGGAGGCCGAAGCAGCGGTGCCCCGAGCGGCTACTCGGACTGGTGCTGATGCTCGGTAGCGAACGGTGCCCGCCTGGATTCCGCCGGGCAGCCGCCGGACGGGCGCGCCCTCCGGCGCCCACACGGCGAACCGTACCTCCGCTTTGGCAGGAAGGGTGAAGCGCAGTGACACGCCGCTTGCCGTCGGCGACCAACGGAACCGGGTTGCTTCCGGGATGCCGCCCCAGCCCCCGAGCGCGTCGACGACCCCACCGGGCAGCACTCGCGGCGCCGCGGCGCCCGGGGCGTGGCAGACGGCGTGGCGACAGAGCGACGGGCCCCCCGAGCCAGAGTACGCGGTCAGCGGACGGTCGGGCAGCAGGCGGACGCCGTTGCGCATCAGCGCGAGCACCCCAAAGCCGTAGCGAGGGTCCGTCGGATGCGTGACCCGCAAGTGCAGCGCGTACCAGAGCGATCCGTGCGTCACCGCCAGGAGGCCGGTCTGCGCATCGTCGATCGTGACGCCGTCGTGATCGGCCGGGATGGCGGGCGACAGCGGGAGAGAGGTCGGCCGCTCTGAAGCGTGCAGTAGCGCCCAAGCCGCCAGCCCGTTGTAGGTAACAGCACCCGCGTAGTGGTCGAGCCCGAGGTTGAGCGTGGCGTCTCCGGCACGCTGTCGCGGCACCAGTGCCAGCTGTCCGGAGGGGAGCAGGTACCGGGCTGGCAGGGCGAGCAGCGCCCGGCCGGCCATGGCCAGAAACATGGCGTGCCAGTGGCCTCCAACGGCTGCAGCGGCGTCGATGCCGGCCAGAGCCGTCACCGCGTACGCCCACACCTGCTCCTGCCCGCGCCCCAGGTACGTGACGTCACCGTCGGGCGCCTGCAGCAGCGCCAGGCCGCGAGCGGCGCGCAACCACGCGGCGCGCGCCGCGCGTGGGGTCGACGGACCGAGCAGGGCCACCGCACGACCAAGGAGCATGACGCTGAGGGCGTGGTACGCGAGAGGGCTTGATGACGGGTCGCTTAGCACGCCGGCGCTGCCCGCCGGCGCACCCGCCCGCCGGACCCCGGACCCTGTGTGCAGCGGCACCGTCTCGCGCAGCAGCCAACTGACCTGCTCTCGCAGGCGGATGCGATCAGACAGCTTCCCGGCAGAGCTTTCGAGCCCGGTCGCCAGCAGGGTCAGGTTCCCCACCGCTTCGACCAGGCTGAGGTTGCCGAGGTACGCGCGCGAACGTCGGCCCGAGCGCCCGCAATGGCCCCCGCGGGTGGCGGTGCACGCCCCTTGCAGCCATCGCGCCCACACCGCTCGCCGCTCCATCCAGGACGGATCGCCGTTGAGATGACCGTCGGCCCACAGGTAAGCCTCCGCGATCGCCAAGCGATCGAACGGGCCGGACAACGGCTGCGATACGCGGATGTCCAGCGCGCGGTACCCCGCGTCCCGCATCGCCGTGTCCCCCGTCTGCACGCCGGTGCTCAGCAGCACCTCGCCGAGCATCGCGCCGCCGTAGCCGCCGGTCAGCCCGATGGCGGGATCCAGAAACCGACCGAAAGCGTCCTCCTGACCCTGCCAGCCCAACGCCAGGCCGGCCGTGAGCACCCTCGGCGTGGGCGGCGGGTCAGCGGCCCGGGCCGCACTCGGTGCCCACACGGAGCACGTCAGGAGGATGGCCGCAACGGCGGCACGGCAGCGGCACGGCATTCGTCCATGTGTACCGCAATCCTGACCGGCGCGTAAGGTTCTCAGCATGCCGACCTTCACCCACGAGGGCCATGAACTGGCCTACTCCGAGTACGGCGACGGGCCTCGCACCGTCGTCCTGCTCCACGGCTTGCTGCTCGCGCAGACCATGCAGGCGCCGCTCGCCCGCGAGCTGGCCTCGCACGGCAACCGTGTCGTCACGCTGGACCTGCTGGGTCATGGGGCTTCCGATCGCCCCACCGAGATGTGGTCCTATTCGATGGTGAGCTACGGGGCGCAGATCATCGCGCTGCTCGACCATCTCGAAGTGGACCAGGCCGTCCTCATGGGAACGTCACTCGGCGCCAACGCTTCCCTCGAGGTGGCGGTAGCCGCGCCCGAGCGCGTGCGCGGCATGGTCATCGAGATGCCGGTGCTCGACAACGCGCTGCTCGGCTGCGCCATGGGCTTCACGCCGCTGCTCGTCTCGCTCACGTTCGGCGCGCCGATCATGCGCGCCATCGCCGGGGTGGTGAAAGCCCTTCCGCGCGGCCCGATCCCGTTTGGCCCCAGCCTGGTCCTTGACGTGCTCGCCCAGGACCCTAAGCCGAGCGCGTCAATTCTTCAGGGCCTGTTCTTCGGTCGCGTCGCACCGTCCCGCGAACTGCGGCGACTGATCGAGGCGCCGACGCTGGTTATCGGGCACCGCCGTGACCCGATCCATCCGTTCTCGGACTCGGGGATGCTGGTCGATGAACTTCCGCACGGCCGTTTGTTGGAGGCCAACTCGATCGCCGAACTGCGCACCCAGCCGGAGCGCCTGACCATGGAGATCGACGGCTTCGTGGACGAATGCTGGGCGCCCAAGCGCGCCCCGAAGCGTCGCCCGCGGGCCAAGGCCGCCGCACGGTAGGACCGGGCGGCGAGCTACCGCCAGCCGCCGCTCTCCCCGCGGTAGGTCCCGCCGCCGTGCAGTACGGCGCGGGCGGTGCGGCGCAAGATCTCCACGTCGAGCTTCACGGAGCGGTGCTCGATCCACCACAGGTCCAGGTCAATGCGCTCGGGCCACGGCAGCGACGCGCGGCCATTGACCTGGGCCCAACCGGTGATCCCCGGCTTGACGGCCAGGCGGCCGCGCTGGTGCTCGGTGTAGGCAGCGACCTGGCTGGGGACCGTCGGCCGCGGACCGATGATCGCCATCTCTCCTCTGAGCACGTTTACGAGGTTGGGCAACTCGTCGATCGACGTGCGGCGCAGGAGCGCGCCTACGCGGGTGATCCGGGTGTCGCCCTCGTCGAGCGCCAGCCCGCTGCCCAGATGCTCGGCTCCCGCCACCATGGTGCGCAGTTTCAGCACGTCGAACTCGTGGCCGTCGCGGCCGACCCGACGCTGACGATAAATCGCACCGCCGCGAGATTCTAGGCGGATGGCAATCACGGCGGCGGCCAGGATGGGGCTCGTGAGCGTCAATGCACACCCGGCCACGAGCAGGTCGAAAACGCGCCGGGCGGCGTTCATCGAGTGCCCTCCGCCGGTGCCCAGCCGGCCTCGGTGCCATGGCGGCGCCAGGACCAGAATCCCGCAGCGATCGATGCGGTCGTGAGCACGTAGTAGCGGGCGATCAACAGGGGCCGGATCGGCGCGGGCCCGGCCAGCAACGCCGCGATCAGCAACAGCAACTGCAACGCGAGCGTGACCACGTACACCGAACCATCCGTGAGCAGCGCGAGGTTCGCGGCGAGAACGATCAGGTGCAGGAACGGCGAGGCGTAGCGCAGCACCCGGTGGCTGAAGATCATCACCGCGTAGCCCGGCGAATATCCCCGAGGAGACAGCATTCCGCCGCGCAGCAGGATCGGCCACACGTGGCTCATCATCCGCGCTTTACGGGCGAATTCCCCTTCGATCGAAGGGACCATCTTCTCGGCGGCACGCGCGGACGGGGCGTACACCGCGCGCCAGCCGCGCTTGACCATGTTGAACGGGAAACTGAGGTCGTGGCCCATCACCGGGTCCACCACGAAGTAGGCCTCACGGCGGGTGGCGTAGATCGCGCCGTTGCCGCCGGTCACCGACGCCAGGTTTGACTCCATCGTCCGGAGCGCCATCTCATAGCGCCAGTACACGCCCTCCTGGTTGGTCCCCGGGTCGTCGGCATCCTGGAGGAACCGCACCTGCCCGCAGACGTACCCCACGCGCGGGTCGGCAAACGGGGCCACCAGAGCCCGCAGCGCATCGGGCTCCCACAACGCGTTGGCGTCGGAGAAGACGACGACCTCGCCCGAGGCCGCTTCGACCGCTTGGTCCTGCGCCCGGATCTTGCCGCCGCGAGGAAGGTCGAGTACGAGATCGGCGCCGGCCTCGCGCGCCAGCCTCGCGGTGGAGTCCGGTGAGCCGTCGCAGGCGACGACGACCTGCAGGAGATCCCGCGGGTAGCCCAGCGCGAGCGCATTGGCGACCTTGGCGGCGATCACCTGCTCCTCGGCGTAGGCGGCCACGATCAGCGAGACGCTCGGAAGCTGCGCCGACCTTGGCCCTGTCTCCGGCGCGCCCGCCGATCCGCGCAGGCGAGTGAAGAGCCACAGCGCCACGCCGTAGCCCACCTGCGTCCACACGAGCAGGGCGACGCTCACCCAGAAGACGATCTGCAACGCGGTGCTCACGGGCCGATCGTCACACAGTCAGTGATCGGTAGAGCTCCAGGTGGGCGCGCGCCACCGCATCCCACGCGAACGGACCGGCCGCCGAGTCGGCCGCCGCCTGCGCCATCCGCTGGCGGGCCGGCGCGTCGGCGAGCAGGTCGACGAGAGCCGCATGCAGGCTCGTCGGGTCCCCCGGGGGGACGGCGCGGGCCGCGCCGGTGGCCGCGATCTCCCCGAATCCGCCGACGTCAGAGACGACCATCGGCCGCCCGAACGCCATCGCGGTGAACAGCACGCCGGACTGATCGATCTCCCGATAGGGCAGTACGACCAGGTCGGCCCGCCGGAAGATGGCGGCCAGCTCGCCGTCGGCCACAAAGCGCTCCACGAACCGCACGCCGGGCGGCGCGGCAGCATGCAGCGCCGCGGTGTCCATGCGAGGCCGGCCGACGATCCACAGATCGGCGTCGTCTATCCCGCCCCACGCATCGAGCAGCACGTCGATGCCCTTGTAGGGGCGCAACAGGCCGAAGCACAACACGACGGGCCGGCCGGCAGGCGTGGCTTGCAACTCCCGTGGGAGCGGCGCCGGAGCGGTTGCCGCCAAGTGCGTGAAGGCGCCGTGGGGAATCACCGTGACGCGCGCGGGCTCGACGCCCGCCTCGGCCACGAGACGATCGCGGCCGTGCTCGGAGTGAACGACCACGGCATCGGCTCGCCGGTAGAGCTTCGTCAGCGCGCGGATCTGCCCGGGCCGCGGCTCGCGCGGAAGCACGTCGTGTGCGGTGAGCACCACCGGCCGGTCACGCGGCAGTAGGTGGGTATCGAGGGGCGGCACCGTGAGCCACTGGTAGTGGGAGATGTCGGCGTCAGCACTCCGCTCGCGCAGCATCCCGGGGACGTGCTGAGTCAGGCGAGCCGCTCGCCGCAGCATGCCCCCGACTGAGCCGGGAGCCCAGCGGTAGAAGCGGCGATCGACCTCATACCCATCGGCCTCGGGCACAGTGCCGTAGTCGAATCGGGCGGTCGAGAGCGTGACCCGCGCGCCCGCGGCGGCGAGCGCCGCGCACAGGGCGTGGTCGTAGGGCGGCGTGTACGCGGCCGGGTCCACGATGCGCAGGCGCAGGGGTCCCGGTCGAAGATCGGCCATGTGCAGGACAATAGGCGCGGCATGGACGTCGAGGTCACCTACTGCGTCGTGAACACCCAGCAGCGCGAGCTGCTGAACGCGTGCCTGGACGCGATCGCCCGCGAGCGCGCGGCCGTTCCGTTCACCACCGAGGTGCTGGTTCTGGACAACGCCTCCACCGACGGTTCGGCCGGTCTCGCCCGCCGCCACGCTGCGGTCGACGACGTGATCGGCCTCGACCAACGGCGTGGCAAGGGTGAGAACGACACCGCCCTGCTGCGTCGCGCGCGGGGCCGATACGCCCTGCTGCTCAACGAGGACTCCGAGCTGCTGCCCGGTGCGACGGTCGCGCTGCGCGAGGCGATCGAGACTTCCCCCCTTCGTGTGGGAGCCGCGGGCGCGGCGCTGCTGCGACCTGACGGCGTCACCCCCTCCCCGTCGGCCTGGCGCTTTCCGACCCCGACCACCGCGTTGGCCGCCGCCGTGGCGCTTCATCGCCGCCTGACGGTTCAGAGCAGGGGGACGGAGACCCGCCCGGTCGACTGGGCCCAGTCGGCGGCGCTGCTCGTGCGCCGCGAAGCCGCCGAGGAGATCGGCTGGTTTGACCCGCTGTTCTTCGTCTACTCCGACGAAGTCGACTTCTGCAAGCGGCTTTCGAACGCAGGCTGGCAGACACTGTTCGTGCCGGGTGCACGGGCGATTCATCACGAGCAACTGTCGACCGGCTCGGTGCCGACGCGCCGGATCATCGAGCTGTCACGCAACCGGGATCGGTACATGCGAAAGCACCACTCGCGCCTGTCAGCCGCGATCGTGCGCTGGCTGACGGCGTGGACCTACGCGGTACGGGCCCTCGTGGCGACGGTGCTGCCCCGGCACGATCCCAAGCGGTATTGGACACACGTGGAGGCGACGCTCCACCCCGACCGTGGCGAGGGCCTGCGCGAGGCGGCGCTGGACTACAACCGGGGCGGCCGACGGCTTTAGCGACGCTAGGTCGCCGCGGGCGGCAGATCGGTGCCCGTGCCGCGCTCGGCCACGCGGCGACGCATCGTCGTCGACAGGCTGCGCAGGCCCGCGCGCTCGGACGGGTCCAGGAAGCCGCCGGCCAGCAGTAATGGCACCGCCGCCAGTGCCACAGCGCCGCGGGAAAGAAAGCCGATCCAACCGTGAGTGGGCAGCAGCAGTTCGCCCCCCACGGCCAGGCCGCCGAGGACGGCGACGAGAGCGGTGAGGCGCGCCGCCTCAAACGGCACCGCGAAGGCGCGACGGGTCATCAGGTGCACCACGATCAGCATCACCACATACGAGGCGCACAGCGCGATCCCCGCACCCTCGATCCCGAGCGGACCGGTCAGCGCGACCAGCAGCAGCACGTTCACGGTGAGCCCCGCGGCAGCCCCTGGGAACGTACGCGTCGTCACCTTCGCCCGCCCGGCGATGGTCACGAAGACGAGGAACAGCCCGTACAGCGCCCAGCCCAATGCCACCCACGGCAATGCGGTGTGAGCCTCGAAGTAGGAAGGCGCCGCGAAGATCCGCACGAGCCAGCGCCCGAGCAGCGTGAGGGCCAGCACGACGAGCCCCGTTACGAGTACGTAGTACGTCGTCACCCGCGCATATAGGCGTTTGGCCTCGCCGTCGTCGGTGACCGAATAGGCCAGCGGCGGCCAGGCGTACTGGAAGCCGCGCACCGCCACGATCACCAGTGTCGCGAGCTTCACTGCCAGTGCGTAGAGGCCGGCGGCGTCGGCGCCCTGCGTGTGCAGGATGTAGGAGCGGTCGACGACGTTGAGCGAGTAGGTGGTCGCCTCGGCGGGCACCGTCGGCGCGCCGTAGGCGAGCATCGGGCGTAGGCCGCGGCCGCGCGGGTTGAAGAGCCCGACGTGATGGCGCAGCGTCCACCAGAGGCCGAGCAGGACGAGGGTCGACGCGCCGTAGTTGCCCAGCAGGTAGCCGCGGGCGCCACCGTCCCGGACGACCACGAAGGTGACGGTCAGGCTGACCGTCAGCAGCACGTTGGTGCACGACGCGATCAGGTAGGCGCGGCGGCGCTCCTCCACGCGCAGCAGCCCGTAGGCCACCTCCAGATTGGTGAAGGCCCACAGGCCGAGCAGGCCCAGATCCATCAGCTCAGTGTCGGTGCGGCCGATGATCAGGCGCGACATCGGCGCGGCGAACAGGGCGCAGATCGCCACCGCGATCGTCGACGTGACCATGACGAACAGCGTCGTCGTTCGGGCCAGATCCACGCGCCGGGCGGGATCATCATCGTCGTAGTACAGCCGCACGAACGCCTCGCCCACGCCGGCCCGCAGCAGGATCGAGCTGAGGATGATGAACGTGAGCAGCGTCTCCGCGTAGCCGTACTCCGCCCGGGTCAGGTGGCGGGTGTAAAGCGGCAGCGTTCCGAGCGCCAAGAGCGCCGAGAGGATGCTGGACGCCTGGTACGCAGCGCCGCCGGCGACGAGGCGCTTGAGGAGCTGGGCCACGGCGCGGACGGTATCGGCGTGCGCGGGCGATAGCGTCCGAGCCTCGCCATGCCCGATGAACCCCTCTGCCTCCTGCTGCTCCCCCGCCCGCTCGAAGCCTTCATCCTGCGCGACCAGGCCGCCGACCTCCTACGAGCGCAAGGCGTGGTGGCGATCGAGCCGCCGCGAGTGCCCTACGGCGCACTGGCGCGGATGCCGTCGGCGATCGCGGACCGGATCGCGGCCGGGCAGGCGCGCCGCCTCCTGCGTGCGCTGGCGCCGCGGGGTCGGCCAGCGGTCGTCGTGATCTTCCATCCACTGCAGTACCCGCTGGCCCGCGCGCTGCTGGCCAGCGAGATGGGCGGCGAGCTCTGGTACTCGCGCTGGGATCGTTACGAAGAGGCCTACGACGCGACGGGACGGGTGCGCGCTCGGGTGCGCGACCTGCACTCCGCCGCCGCGGAGCGCAGTGCGTACACGTTCGCCGTCAGCGAGGAACTCGTGCGGCTGGACACCGACGCCGGGCATACGGCTCACTTGGTGCCCAGCGCAGCCGACGCGTTCCCGGCGCCATCTCCGGCGGGTGGCGTGGTGGCCGTGTCGCTCGGGCACCTGGGGTGGCGCACGGACTGGGCTTTGCTGCGCGCGGTGGCGGAGGCGATGCCCGAGCTGATCCTGCTGCTGGTCGGCGAGTGGCATGACGACGAGTGCGCCAAAGATGAGGACTACGCCGCCTGCCGCGCGGCGCCGAACCTCGTGTGGCTGGGGCGGCAGAACGACGATGCTGCGGCGCGCCTGATCCAGTGCGCGGACGTCGGCATCGTCCCGTTTGCCCAGACCCCGTTCAACGACGCCGGGCTACCGAATCGCATCCTCAAGTACGCGCGGCAGGGACGGGCGACCGTGTCACCCCCACTGGCCGGCGTGCGCACCTGGTCACGGGCCGTCACGTTCGCTGAGGACGCCCCGGCGTTTGTGGCGGCTTTGCGGAGCTTTGCCGGCGCTCGGGTCGCGCCGGATGAGGAGCTGCGGGAGTGGGCGTTGGCCCAAACCGCGCGCGCCCAGAACGAGCCACTGTGGCGGCGGCTAGACGAGCTGGACGTCGACATCCGTGTACCTGCCTGAGGGCGGGCAATCGATCCCCACCTTGATCCCGCTCAGCGGGACTCAGGTAGGGCTCGACTCACGGGCACCGCGCGTACGCCGCAAAAGCCCCGTCTCGCGCGACCAACACGAAGCCTGCATCAGCGTGGTTCGTGTTGTTCGGGGTCCCCGCCGCCTTGCCGTAGCGGTCCGTCGTCTTCTTCCCGACGGTCACCACATCAACGCCGAAAACAGGGTGGCGATCGGAGCGCGCGACCACCGCGCCGGCGGGCAGATCGAGGATCCAGCGGGTGTCGGGGACCAGCCGATAATTCGGGAAGGAGATCGGCCCGCACGCGCGCCCCCGGGTCACGCCGTCCGACCGCAGCACAGCCCGTAGGTCCGCGTGCGTTGAACGGATGAAACGCAGCTCGGTGACGAGGCGATCAGCCACCGACACCTTGGCGACGACGAAGACCAAGCCCACCGCCGCACCGATCCAGATCAGGCGGGACCAGCGCCGGCGGCGCACCGACCCCGGGGCGAGCCCGGTGAACCCCAGGGCCGCATACCCGGCGAACAGACACAGCGCGACGACCGGCACCGTCAGGTAGCGCGGGAGGATCGACAGACCGGCCGCGCCCGACAGTACGAACGTGATGGTGCCCGCACCGAACAGCGCGAAGGGGACGTGCAGTGATCGGCGGTTCGGGTCGCGCGCGGCGAGCACCATCCCGATAACGCCGGCCGCGGCCACCGGCGGCCGGGCGACGGAGGCCAGGAAGGAGACGAATGCGCCCGGCACGTGGATCAGGCCACGCTCGCGGCCCAGGTCGTCGGCGAGCTTGGAGGTGGCGTGAAGTGAATGCAGCGGGTCGCCGGTGACGGCCCAGTCCACCGCTGCCCAGATCAGCGGGGCCACGGCCGCGAGCACGAGCAGGTCCCATCGCCGCCACCCGCACCACAGCCAGTAGAGCCCCGCCAGGACCCACGCCTCCGGGCGCAGCAGTCCCGCCACCAAAAGCAGCGTCATCGGCAAACGGCCGGCCGCCGATGCAGAGCGCTCCCGCGCCGGTCGCTCGGCCTCAAGCGCGCCGGCCCACAGCACGAGCGCCAGGAACGGTACGTCCACGTAGGCGCGCGCCGCGAACAGCAACAGTGCGAAGCTGGACGCCACGAACAGCGTCGACGCCCGCGCGGGCCAGCGGCCGAAGCAGACGAGCGCCAGCCGGTACACGGCCCACACCAGCGCCACCAGCGAGAGGGCACTGAACAGGACGAGCGCCCGATCGGCCTGCGCGCCCGCCAGCAGCCACATCAGTCCGCCGATCACCACGTACAGCGGGTGCTCGGTGGGCGCGGCATACACCGTGAACGACGGCGTCACGCCCCGCACCGCCTCTCGCCCCCACAGCAGGTGGTAGTACGCGTCGTAGTTGGGATACGTCGGGATCAGCGACCACAACATGATGGCCAGGAGCGCGAACGGAACGACCCAGCGCACCTCCCGCCGATGGCTCACGCCGGCTCCGCGACAGCCTCGTCGGGCGCCCCCGGAGACGATGCCTCATCGCGCGCGGGCGCCGACGCCATCGCTACCCCGACAGCCAGCAGCACCCAGGCCACCGGATCCTCGAGAAACGCCGCATAGAGGAACGTGTGCACCAGCAGCGCAACGAAGGCAGCGGCCAGGCCGGCGCGGACCGGGTCGCCTCGTGAGCCACGCATGAACGTGATCAGCGCGAGCACGACGAAGGCCAGATAGGCGATCAGCCCCAAGATGCCCTGCTCGGCCGCCACCGTGATCGGGATCGTGTGCGAGGCGGACGCAGCGCGCTGCGTGGAGACCCGCTCGGACCGGCGGTACTCGTGCGCGAAGGAGCCCGACCCGTGGCCCACCAGCGGCGCATCGCCGAACAGTCGCAAGCCACCGGAGACGAGGTTCGAACGACCGCTGGTCGCCGAGGCGGCCGACTTCGAACTGTTCAGATCCAGATGGACGGCGGAGGGCGCAATCAGCACGAAGGCCGCGCCGACCGACAACACCGCCGCGACGGCGATCACCGCGTACTTGGGCCGCCAGCGCAGCGCGCCGAGCACAGCCAACCCCGCGAGCAGGGCGGTGAAACTCGACTGCGACAGCGAGAGCAGGAGGCCGGCCCACAGGTAGGCAAGCAGCAGCGCGCCGACCAGCGCCGTCCTGGGACGCCGGGCCCACAGCACCACGGCCATCACCCCGAGCATCACGACGGCCAGGAAGCGGCCGTAGATGTTGGGATCGAAGAACAGCGAGTTGACCCGGAAGTAATCCGAGAACTGGTTGGAGTCGATGACCTTCGGGTTGAGGAGGAGCGTGCGCGTCCAGTACTCGACAAAGCCGATCGCCACCAGCGCCACGGCCAGCGCGGTGACGACCCCGAGGCACCGACTGATCAGCCGCGCATTCCACGGCACCCTCACCAGCACCGTGTAAAGCAGAGCGAACGGCACGTAGAAGAAGACGACCTGCTCCAGCGCATGGGTGAAGTCGGGGGAGTAGGACGCCTGCACCGCGTAGAGGACGACGTAGGCCATCAGCGCCCGCTCCACCCACGGGGCCCGCCGCTCTGACTCGTCGGCGGCCTCCCCCCTCGCCATCAGCAACGGGAGCGCGAAGGCAAGCACTCCCGCGGCGGTGACGGCGTACAGCGGCACGAGCAGGTTGGAGGTGGACCCGCCGGAGGAGATGGGGATCCGGAACGGAAGCGCGGCGAACGCGGCCAGGGCCAACCAAGCGGGATGGCGGCGGCTCAGCGCTGCGGCGCCGCCGATGATGGCCAAGGCCAGGACACCCGCGACGACCGCGTAAAGCGGGTGGTGGCGGAACGGCGCGAGCTGGCTGGAGTCCCAGATGTGCGCAAGGAGGATGATCGGCGTGAGGACGAGCGCGCCGAGCATCGCCGCCGCGCGTACGCGGTCGGAGGTGGCGAGGACGCCGGTGGCCGCGAGCAGCGCGGCGAGGATCAGCGGGACAGCAGAGTCCATGTGTTCTGAAGGAGCCGATCGAGCTCGGGGTCGGTGGACAGACGGGCGGCGAAGCCCGGGATGGGGAACCGCACGGCGATACCGCGGCCGACGCGTGTGGCCAACACCACGGGAGCGCCCTGCGGCGTGACGGCGCTGGCCAAGACCGGGCCGCCCGTGGCCGCCGCCACGTACGGCACCACGCCGGTAAACGGGCCGAACTGGCCGGCGGTCCCGGTGAAGAGACCGAGCGTGTCCTTGTCGGAGGTGAGGGTTACGGGCGCCGCGATCACCGCGGCCGGGCGCGCACCGAACAGGTCGGTGGTGGTCGGCTGGGTGGGCGCAGTGGCGGTGTCGCCGTTGACCGTGACGAACCGCTGCAGCGCGGCCGGCGAGAACGAGGCGACATTCGTACCGCTGCGCACGGCCTGCGCGAGGCGCCGGGCCAGCGTGGTCGGCAGCCAGTGCGCGTCACCGGCGATCAGCACGCCGGTGCGGCCGGCGAGCTTTGGTCCTTGGTTGGCGTTCAGCGCAGCATCGGTCGTCAGGTCGTACCGGCGGCCGGCGGCGTCCAGCGCCTTGAGCAGCGGCGCCACCTGGGCCACGAGGCCCACGGGCAGTCCGTCACCCGCGAAGACGCGGTTCAGACGTACCGGAAGGCCGGCATCCAACGTGTTCGGCCGACCGTCGCCGTCATCATCGACCGGGTTGCGGCCCTGCCACGTGACCCACGGCAGAATCACCAGTACGGGACGGTGGGTGGAGGACTGCATGGCCAGTGGCGAGGCCGCGCGGTGGACTCCGCTGCGCACGCCCAACAGATCCAGGCCGGCGCGCTTGTCGCGCGCCGTGACCGACAGAATCGGACGGCTACTCGTGCCCGTCCGCAAGGTGCGGCCGCCCAGACGATGCAGGGTCCAGCGGTACGGACGCCCACGCGCGTCGACGCCGAAGGTGGCCCGGCGCCCCGGCAGGACGGGGACTGAAGGCGGCTGGATGGCCAGCGAGCGGACGGTTATCCCACCGCGCCCGGGGAACGGAGCGCCGTAGGTCTGCCGGGGAACGCCGGCCGCCGTCAACGCCGGCGAGCGGCCGATGTTCCCGGCCTGATCCTCCGTCTGGACGCCGACTACATACGTCCCCGGCCGTGCCGGGCGGCCGTTGAGCATGCCATCCCACGACCACGTCGTGGTGCGGTCAGCCAGACGGACGTGCAGCACCGCCGTCACCGGTCCCGGCGACATGCGGAAGAGCGTCACCTCTGGCTGGGTGCCGCGCAGTCGCAGCCGCGCCGTGACCGGCTTGCCATCGGGCCGGGGAACGATCGCGGGGCCGCGCACGGGTGGCGCCGGACGCACCCGGACCACTTCAGGTCGGGGAGCGGTCGTGTCAAGCACGAAGGAGCGCGGGACGGTGATCGTGCGGCCTTGGTCGCGCAATGTGATGCGGATCCGATAGACCCCGTCCCGAGCCGGCGCGCGATGATCGTCGCGACCGTCCCACACCAGCGTGGGGATCCGGTTGTACCGACGTACCGAGCGATCCCGCGCCAGGGTCCGGACGACGTCCCCCTTTTCGTCCACGACCTCCACTGTGACCTGATCGTCGTTCTTGATGGTGAAGGAGATGCGCTCCACGTCAGCGCGCCCGTCGCCGTTGGGGGAAAAGTGCCCCCGGGCACGGAAGCCCTGCACGACGGTCGGAGAGTTCTTCAGCCGTTGCGCCACGAAGAATGCGGCGAACGCGGCGAACCCCAGCGCCAAGAACGTGATGAGCGCGATTCGTGTGGCCCGGGCGTTGGAGGCTGCGGTCCCGGGCGTCTCGTCGCCGCTCACAGTTCGATCACCGAGCCGTTCGGCACTTCGATGTCGTGGAACACGTCAAGCCCGCGGTTCTGCGTGTGGCACAGCGCCACGCGAATAACCCCTCGATGGCAGACCACAAGCGCCGGGAGGCGGCGGGCCTGCGTCACGTCCACCAGCCCATCGATCACGCGATCCATCTGCTCGCGCAGCGACTCGCCGCCGGGGAAGCGGAACTCCTCGCCGCCGCGGTGATAGGCGGCCCAGCCGTCCGGATCCTCACGGGCCACGTCATCCATGAGCACCCCCGTCCAATCGCCCGTGTCGGTCTCGGCGAAGCGCGCATCGGGCTGCGGCGTGAGCCCCAGCGCCGCGCCGACGACCGCCGCCGTCTCCTGCGCGCGGGCCAGCGGGGAGGCGTACAGCGCGACAGGCAGTAGCGGCCGTGCGAGGACGGTGCGCGCCAGCGACTGGGCTTGCTCGCGCCCGGTGGCGTTCAGGCCGACAGGCCCCTGGCCCTGAAACCGACGTTCGCGGTTGTCGGCCGTCTCGCCGTGCCGGGCGAGGAGGATCACGCCGAGCCTCGTCAGGCGCCGCTCTGATCGGCCCCGACGACGACGACGACGTCGGCGTCCGGGCCGGCTACGACCCGCGTGCTCTGGTCGATCGGGCGGACCGCGGTGGCTGGCAGGCTCAGGACGGCGGCTACCTGCTGCGCCTGCGCGCGCTGGCCGTCACCGTAGTAGACGATGGTGCTGGTGGCTGTCTGATCGACGGCGTTGGTGACGGCGCCGATCTTGTAGCCCGCGCGTTGGACCTTGTTCGCCACGCCTCGGGCCACGCCGGTCACACGCGTGCCGTTGAGGAAGGCGACGGTGACGTTGCCGCGCGACACGGTGGAGGTGGTCGCGGTCGTCTTGGTGGTCTTCGTCGTCGCCGTCGTCTTCGTGGCGGTCGTCTCGCCGGCCACGCGGTTCGGTGCGGGCGATGAGCTGCCGCCGAACACTTGCGTGACGAGGATGAATACCAGCGCGGCAACCGCAACTACACCCGCTACGACGGCCAGCGTGGTGCGCAGCGGGGAGCGCTCCTCCACGCCTAGCTCACGCTCGGCCGAGGCCTGGGCGCGCGCGCTGGTGGGCGTGTAGGCGACCGGAGCTGGAGCGCGCAGAGGCGCAGCCGCAGCGGGGCGAGGGACCGGGGTGCGCGCAGCGGGCGTGGCGGGCGTGGGTACCGCAGGCGTCGTGGCGGGACTCTGGGTGACCGGCGGGATGATCACCGTCGGCTGACCTGCGGGGGCGGAAGCTGGGGGAACGGCAGGTGCGCCGGCCGGAGGAGTCGCCGAGGCGGGCGTGGCCGGGGCGCCGGGCGCGGCCGGAGACCCAGGCTTGCTCACCGGCGGCGTGACTGGAACTCCGGTCCGCCCTACGGGCGTCGTAGCCGGGGTGCCACCCGGACGGACGGCAGCGGCGGCGGCGGCGGCCGTACTCGCGACGGCCGGCGGGACGGCCGTAGTCGGCCGAGCGGGGGCGACGGCCGCCGGGGAGGCCGGTGCGTTGGCCTGCGGATGAGCCGCCATACGCGACTGCGCGGACTGCGCGGCGGCGGCCTCGATCTCCGCCGAGCGTTCCGGCGCGCGACCCGCCCATTCACGCAGGCGCTTGACCTCGCGCGCCTGGGCGAAGTAGAGCAACGACAGAACGCCCAGCCCAACGATCGCGGCGAGCCCGGCATAGGCACCGAACTCGTTGACCCTGCTGGAGATATTTAGCGAAGCGAGCAGGCCGTGCGGCATCGGCGAGAGTCTAGGGCGCGTCCAGGACCGCGGGAGCCACGCGCGCGGCTGAGAGCTCGGCTACGCGCTCCGCAAGGCCTGCCGCATCGCCCTCCAGCACCAGCAGGCCGATCGCCTCGAACATGCGCGCGACGGCCGCCGCATCAAGCGGCGTGCGCTCCGCGAGCATGATCCGGTCGGCCGGTGTGGGTTGCGGACGCTCGTACGGGTTGAAGAGTTCCTCGTGCAGTTTCTCGCCCGGACGCCGGCCCACCACCTCGATCGCGATGTCGCGGTCAGGTTTCAATCCGGACAGCTCGATCATGTCGCGGGCCAGTTGCATGATCGACACGGCGTCGCCCATCTCGAGCACGAACACCTCACCGCCCTGTCCGAGGGAGCCCGAGCGGATGATCAGCTGTACGGCTTCGGGGATCGTCATGAAGTAGCGGGTCATCCGCTCGTCCGTGACGGTCACAGGTCCACCCCGCTCGATCTGCCGGCGGAAGATGGGGACGACCGATCCCGACGAGCCCAGCACGTTGCCGAAACGAACCGCCGCGTATCTGGTGGTCGGCCAGCGCTGGGCCGCTTCCTCGATGGCGAACTCCGCCAACGCCTTGGAGGCGCCCATGACCGTCTGGGGAGCGACGGCCTTGTCGGTCGAGACGAGCACGAACGTGCGGACCTTGGCCTCCCCGGCGATCCGAGCCAGCATTCGCGTGGCGACGGCGTTGTTACGGACGGCCTCGACGGCGTTGGTCTCCATCAGGCCGACGTGTTTGTAGGCGGCGGCGTGAAAGACAACCGTGGGGCGGTGCTCGACGAACACCTCGCGCATGCGCTCGCCTTCCTTGGCGTCAGCCAGCACGGCGGAGAGAGTGGAGGGATGAACGTGCCGGTCGTCCTCCAGCTCGCGCTGGATGGCGAACAGGTTGTCCTCGGCGTGATCGAGCAGGATCAGGCGGCGAGGGGCAACGCGGGCGATCTGGCGGCAAAGCTCGGATCCGATCGATCCGCCAGCGCCCGTCACCATCACGACCTCGCCCGTCAGATACGCGCCGACACGGTCCAGATCCATCCGCACCGGGTCGCGGCCCAGCACGTCCTCCACCTGCACCGAACGCACCTGGCGAACGTACTTCTGCCCACCCTGGAGCAGTTCGAACACCGTGGGCATCGTGCGCACCGGTACGCCGCGCTCGCGAGCAGCGCGCACGACTCGGGCCCGGAGCGTGCCGGCGGCCGACGGAATGGCGATCAGGATCTCGTCGGGTTCGACCTCATCCAAGATCCGCGGCAGTTCGCCGTCGGTGTCACCGAGCACCTTGACGCCTTCCACGCGCATGCCGCGTTTAGTCGGGTCGTCGTCGACAAAGCCCACCGGGCTCAACCCCAGCTCGCGGTTGCGCATGATCTCGCGCAGCACCAGACGACCGCCGTCGCCGGCGCCGACAATGAGGACGCGGCGGGCATCCTTCTGCGGGCGAAAGCCGCCGAGCGGCCGCTCGTACACCGCTCGGGCCAAGAACCGTGCGCCGCCGACAAAAGCCAGCAGCAGCAGGAAGTAGAGCGCCAGCACGCCCGCCGGCGCGGAGACGGCGGCCTGCCCGGCCCCGGTGCGCACCGTCACCGGGTGGCTGAGCACGATGAAGGCTGCCAGCGCCAGTGCACCGACCAGACACGCTTGGGCGATGGCGATGAAATCGCGTTGCCCGGCGTAGCGCCACCACTTCTGTTCCAGGCGGAACATCACGAACACCACGAGAGCGATGCCGATCGCCCAGCCGACGGTGTCGTCACGCAACTGGGCGTAACGGGCGGGAATGCCCTGGTCAAAGCGCAACTCGTAGGCGAGCACATACGCGGCCGCAACCAGTACGGCATCGATCGCCAGCTGGGGCAGCGAATGGCGGTGCAGCGGCAACCAGGCCGGTCGGGAACGATGGCGCATCACCGCACAGGATAGAACGGATCCGTCCGACCCTGGATCGGCGGGCGGCGGCGCCCATCGGAGCGGCGCCGGAGCGGCGCGCACCTATCATGGCCCGCGTGCAGCGTCTTGCCCACATACCTCGCAACGCGTGGATCGCGCTGGCGCTGATTCTCGTGATCGGTGGCGGGCTGCGCGCTCAGCAGGCAACTACCCCGGCGCGGGTTTCCTCTGACGCCCGGTCGTACGCCGTGATCGCCCAGAACCTCGCTGATCACCACCGGTACGAGGGGCGGCTTCCGGGAACGGGCGCGCTGCACTGGCCCCCGGCAACGCCGGCGCTGTTCGCGCTCGCCTACCGCATTGCCCCAGGCAACTATCCGCTGGCCACCGACAAGTATCAGCCGATCCGCTGGGCCCAGTTCGTGGTGTCGACGCTGACCATCCTGGCCGTCTTCGTACTCGGGGTGCTGCTGGCCGGAGCCTGGCCAGGGGTGATCGCCGCCGGTCTGATCGCGTTCTACCCACCGCTGCTGTGGGGTCCCAGCAACCTGCTCTCAGAACCGTTGGGCGCACTGGTGGTGACGGTCGCCTTCGTGGCCATGACGGCCGCATGGCGGTTGCGGCGCTGGTGGTGGTTCCCGCTCACCGGCGCGTTGTTTGGCCTCATGCTGCTGACGCGCAGCGATCTTCTGCCCGTTCCGTTTGCGATGGCGCTCCTCGTGCTGATCGTGGAAGGCCGTCGACGCGGCTGGGCGCGCGGGGCAGGCAAGGCTGCGTTGCTGATCACCGCGACGGCGGTCGTCGTCGCCCCGTGGTCCATCCACGCCTCCAACGCCGCCGGCCGGTTCGTCCCGCTCACCACCGGCGGAGGTGCGGCGTTCTTCGTCGGGACCTACCTTCCGGGCAATGGCAACACGGTAGATCTCAAGGTGGCGTTGCGCGCGCAGACGATCGCCAAGCACCCAAAGCTCGCGGCGAGGCCTACAAGGGACATCCCGGCGTTGGTGATCCTTGACGACGTCGCCGCCCGGCATCCCGGCATGGATCGCGACCAGGCGCTGCTCGCCGAGGCCAAGAAGAACATCCAGCACAACCTTTTGCACGACCCGATCGGCTTTGCGGGGCTGCTCGCCGACAAATTCGCCAAGCTCTGGTTGCGCTCGACGCTGGGTGGGTCTCACACGCCCAACCACCCGATGCGGATCTACCACTTCATCCTGGTGTTGCTCGCCGCGTTCGGCCTCGTCGCCGGCCTGATCCGGCGACGCGACGTGGCCCTGGGCGCCATTCTCCTTGCTCTCGCCGCCACAACATCGATCCACATGCTCTCTGTGGCCCACGGCCGTTACAACCTGCCGCTGATGGGGCTGCTGGTCGCCGGCGGCGTGGCGGGGTGGTGGATGTTGGTCGAGGACCGGCGAGCCAAACAGGCGACTGCGGCCGGGCGGCCGGTCACTGACCCGCGAGCAGATCCACCAGCACAGCCGGATCGCGCCGCACCCGCTCCGTCGTCGCCGTGAGGTCACGCCGTTCGAGCGTTACGTCCGCCGCGCGTTCGAGCCGTAACAGCCGACCTTCGGCGATCAGGCGCTCATCGACCGCGCCGAGTCGCCCTTCGAACGTGGTGAAGACCGGCGTCCCGAGCGCGACCGCCTCGCGGTTCATCGTGCCGCCTGCGCTGACGACGAGGTCGGCGAAGGCCACCAGTGACGGCCCGTCGATCGCCTGCTCGGGCACGATGAAGCCACCGGCACGCAGCAGCTCCTCGCGTTGCTCGTCGGTGCGTGGAAGCACGACGACCTGACCCTGCTCGCGCAACCTCATCAGCACGTCGGCGAACACGTCATTCTCAAACCGGTGGTAAAGCGATACCGCCGGTGGCGTGCGAACAACCGCCAGCGGCGTCGCGCGATCCAGTCCCAGCTCGTCGAGCACGCTCCCGTCCGGCACAAGGTCGGCGAGGTAGTACTCCTCCTTCAGGCCCGGGTAACGACGCAGCTTTGAAGCTGAGCAGTACCGGGTGAGCCGATCCACCGGAATTGCGTCGGGCACGACGACACGCCGAGCGAGACGGCCGTTGATCGTGTGCTGCACGGTGGCGAACTCGTAGTCGAACATCGTCGCCGACGGGATGCGCAGCAGGGCCGCGGCCACGCTGATGTCGTTGGAGCCGTGCCCGAGGGCAAGGTCGAACGGGTCGTGCCGGCGCGCCCAGCGCACGAGGGCTCCCGAGCGAGAGAGGAGGCCCACGGCCTTTCCCGCCACATGGCCGCCGCGATGGTGGCCGATCACCGTCGCTTCGATGCCCATGCGCTCGCACAACCCCACCGTCTGAGCAAAATCACGAGCGGTCACGTGGACCTCATCCCCCCGCGCGCGCAGCCGCTCGATCACCGGCCGCAAGACGAGAACGTGCGGGCTGTTGGTCAGGTCCACCCAGACGCGCACGTCGCCACCTCCGCCACGACGCGACCGATCTGCTCCTCAGTCAGCGCCGCGGACATCGGCAGGGCCAAGTGAGTGCGCGCGGCATGCTCGGTCCCCGGCAGCGCAGGGGTGCGCGCTGCGTACGGTGCCATCGCCACCTGCTCATGGACGGGCACCCGGTAGTACGCACGGGCGCCGATCCCGGCGGCGCTCAGGTGATCGGCAAGCATGTCGGCGTGGTCGCTGGCCACCACGTACAGGTGCCACGCCGGGGCGGAACCGGGGGTCGCGACGGGGAGGGTGACGTACTCGCCCAGCCCAGCGTCGGCGTACGCGGCGGCCGCGGCGCGCCGGGCCAAGGCCCACGCCTCAAGGTGGGGCAATTGCACGCGGAGGATGGCGGCTTGCATCTCGTCCAGGCGGGAGTTGTAGCCCACCTGCTCGTAGGTGACCTTGTCGCGCGAGCCGTGGAAGCGCAGCGTCCGCACCGCGTCCGCGAGCGCCGGATCCCCTGTGGTGATGGCACCGCCGTCGCCGAACGCGCCCAGGTTCTTGGACGGGTAGAAAGAGAACGTGGCGATGGTGCCCAGCGCGCCCGGGCGCCCGGCGGGGCCGACGGACCCGGCGGCCTGCGCGGAGTCCTCGACGACCGGCACCCCGAGCGCCTCGATCCCGGCCACATCGACGACGTTGCCGAACAGGTGCACCGCGATGACGGCCTTGGTGCGAGGTGTGATCGCCGCGGCGACCGTCTCCGGCGTGACGAGATACGTGGCCGGGTCGATGTCGCAGAACACCGGAGTCGCGCCCGTCGGGGGGATCGCCTCGGCGGACGCATAGAACGTGAACGACGGGCAGATCACCTCGTCCCCGGGGCCCACGCCGAGGGCGCGCAGCGCGATCGTCAGGGCCTCGGTGCCGTTGGCCACGCCGACCGCGTGGGAGGCCCCGATCGCCGCGGCAAACTCCGTTTCGAAGGCCTCGACCTCCGGCCCGAGGATGAACTGCCCACCGTCCATCACCCGCTTTACGGCCGCATCCAACTCGGCGCGCAGCGGCACCAGCGGCGTCGTCGGGTCAAAGAGGGGCACGCTCATCTGCTCGTCAACGCTACCCTTCGCGGTCGCCCATGATGATCCTCGCCTCTATCACCGACAAGGTCGCCGACTTCGCCACCGGCGTGGTGGGAGACCTAGGTCTCCCCGGAATCTTCCTGCTGATGGTGCCTGAGAGCGCGGGGATCCCGATCCCCTCAGAGGCGACGATGCTGTTCGCCGGGTTCAACGTCAACAAGGGCGAGTACGCCTTGTGGGCCGCGGTACTCGTGGGCACCGTGGCCAACGTCATGGGGTCTTGGATCGCCTATGCGATCGGGTACTACGGGCGTCAAGAGGTACTGACCAAGCACGCGAAGTTCTTCCACACCTCACCCGAGAATCTGGCGCGAGCCGACGAATGGTTTGCGAAGTGGGGCAGCTGGGCCGTGTTCTTCTCCCGCATGCTGCCGGTCGTGCGCACGTTCATCTCCTTCCCGGCCGGCGCCGCGCGGATGCCGTTCTGGCGCTTCACGCTCTTCACGTTCCTGGGCTGCCTGCCCTGGATCTTCATGCTCACGTTCGTGGGCGACCAGGTGGGCTCGCACTGGACGGAGTGGAAGTCCTCGCTGCACTACGTCGACTACACCGTCGCCGTTCTGATCGTCGCCGCGGCGACGTACTTCGCGATCCGCTGGTGGCGCGGGCGCGGGACGACGCCGCCCGGCGCGCCGGATGCCCCCTCCGCCACCTGAGCCTCTGGCCGAAGGGCCTGCCCCCGGCGGCCTGCCGTTGGGCCACGCGGTCGCCCTGGGCCTGCTGCACGGCCCCGCCGAACTGCTGCCGATCTCCTCGTCCGGCCACACCGAACTTCTGCCCTGGCTGGCCGGGTGGCCGTACGCCCAACTCGACGGTGAACTGCGCAAGGCGTTCGAGGTGGCGCTGCACGCCGGGACCGCGGCCGCGCTGCTGATCGCCCTGCACTCGGAGGTCGGCGAGGCCGTACGGGATCTGAACGCTCGCCGGCTGGCGCTCATGCTGCTGTCCTTCCTGCCCCCGGCGGCGATGGGCCTGGCCTTCGAGCGCCAGATCGAAGAGCACCTGGGAACCCCGGACACGATCGCGGCCGGGCTGCTCGCCGGATCCGCGCTGATGGTTTGGGCCGATCACGTCGGGGAGCAGACCCGTGTGCGTCAAGAGGCGGGCGCCGTCGACGCTCTCGCCCTCGGTTTCGGCCAGGCCGCGGCGCTGATGCCTGGCGTTTCCCGCAACGGCGCCTCGCTCTCGGCCGCCCGACTGCGCGGCTTTCGCCGTCGCGACGCGACCGCGCTCTCGCGCCACACCGCGCTGCCGGTGATCGTCGGGGCGACCCTGCTGAAAGGCACCCGGCTGGCCAAGCGTGGACTGCCGCCCGAGCTGCGAGTGGCCTTCGCCGCCGGCACGGCCGCCTCGTTCGCCTCCACCTTGGCCTCCGCTTGGATCGTGCGCCGCGTGGAGTCCGGTCACTCGCCGGTCCCTTACGCGCTCTACCGCACAGCGCTGGCGGGCGTGGCGCTGAGGCACCTGCGACGCCGGCGCGGGTAGGCGCCGGGGCGCCACGGCGCCGCCGCGCCTGTCAGCATGCGGGGCGTGAGTGACGCGTACGCCGCCGCCGGCGTCGACACCGCGCGCGCCGCGCAGTCCATCGATGGGCTCGTGGCCGTGCTGCAGTCCATCGAGACGGGTTCTTCGTCACGCTCCGTGCTGCCGTCAGGGCATTACGCCGCCGTCCTGCGCATCGCGCCTAACCTCGGGATCGCGCTGGCCACCGACAGCGTCGGCTCCAAGCTGATCCTCGCCCAGCAGACGCAGCGCTTTGACACCATCGGCATCGACTGCATGGCGATGAACGTCAACGATCTCGTCTGTGTCGGCGCTGAGCCGATCGCCCTGCTGGATTACATCGCGGTCGAGGAGGTCAACTCCGAGATGCTCACCGCCATCGCCTTGGGGCTGAAGGTCGGCGCCGAGGCCGCCGGTGTGGAGATCCCGGGGGGCGAGGTCTGCCAGATACCCGAGGTGCTGCGCGGTCACCCGTCGCCGTACGGTTTTGACCTGGTGGGTGCTGCCATCGGGACGGTCGGGTTGGACGCCATCGTCACCGGCGCCGACTGCACGCCGGGCGACGTGGTCATCGGCCTACCTGCCAGTGGCCTGCATTCCAACGGCTACACGCTCGCTCGCCACGCCCTGCTCGATGGCGGGCCGTTGAGCCTGGACGACAAGCCCCCGGAGCTTGGTGGCGCGAGCCTCGCCGACGCGCTGCTGGAGCCGACCGTCATCTACGTGCGCGCCGCGCTGGATCTGCTGCGCTCGGACGTTCCGGTCCATGGCCTGGCCCACATCACGGGCGACGGGCTGTGCAACTTACTGCGCCTCACCGGGGACCGCGCGGGGTTCCTGATCGACAGCCCGCTCCCGGTGCCCCCGATCTTCGACCTCATCGCTCGTCACGGTGACGTGAGTGTGGCCGATATGTGGGAGGTCTTCAACATGGGCTGCGGCTTCGCCGTGGTCGTGCCGGCCGACCGCGAGACGGACGCCCTCGCGCTGCTCAACGAGCACCACCCGGGCAGCGCCCGCGTCGGCTCGGTGACCGCCGACGGCGGCACCATCAGCGCACCGGGCCTGGGCCTCGTGGGCGACCGCCAAGCGCTGCGCGCGGCGTAGTCCGCCGCACGCGCACGCCCGACCGCTCTACTTCACGCTGAAGATGTCCTTGCCGAACAGCGGTGTCGCGCTGCGGGCGGCGTAACCGAGCTTCTTCAGGCCAAAGACTCCTTCGACGCTGCCCAGCAGTGAGAAGTGGTTGTAGTTCTTCTGCGTCGTCGTTCCGGCCTTGGTGTGATGCGACAGGATCACGGCCCCGACACGACCACCACCGGCGCCGCCCGTGAGGGAGTTGGCCGTCACGTTGGGGAAGGTCGGCGAGTTGGGGATCCCGGTGGAATCGGCCTCGGCACCGGCAGCCTCCGCCTCATCGAACGTCACGATCAGCATGCCGTCCTTTTTGTAGGCGGCCGAGGACGTGATCTTGGGCACCCATGTCTGCAGGAAGCTGTTGGCGCTCACGAGCCCGCCGGGCTGCCCGTCCACGCACGGCTCGTCGTGGCCGTCGTGGCACAGGTTGGGGGAGATGAGGTTGAAGTTCCCCGTCTTCTTGATCGACTTCAGATCACCGGCCAGCTTGGTCAGCGGCACGTCGTTCTTGGCGCAATCACTCGAACCGGTGATGCCGGTGAAGTAGACGAACGGGTTGTGGCGCGTGGCGTACTGATCGCCCACCGAGGCGCGCAGGGTCGGATCCGGCGCATCAAGTACGGGGTGGGCGCAGGTGGCGGACTCGCGGGCGGGGTTGTTGCCCATGTCCTCCATGTAGCCCTTCCAGGTGAGCTTCTTGGCCTTCAACTGACTGGCGACGGTCGGCACCGAGGCCGGGTAGGCGCAGCCGGCGCCCAGCGCTTGGCCGTCCGCTCCGGTACCCGTCGATACGAACGGGGCGTAGACCGGGCAGTCGACCTGCGTCTGCGGAGTCGAACCTTGGCCGCTGATCATCGCGATGTAGTTGCCCAGGCTCACGTGCGTGACGCCGTAGTAGTTAGGCACGAACACACCCTTGGACTTGAGCGTCTTCGCCAAGTAGGGCGCCTGCGACGTGGGCCCGAAGGTGCTGCCCGCACTCTCGTTCTCCAGCACGATCACGAAGACATGCCCGATCGGCGGCACCTTGGTCTTGGCGACGGCGACCGACGGCACCAGCAGCGCGGTGGTCGTGATCAGCGCGGCGAGAACGGGGAGGCGAAGAGAACGAAGCATGCGCGCAGCGTAGGGGAAGCGGTGGGACGGATGTGTCACTGGTAGGTAAAGCACCCCTTTGCGCCGAATCTCACGGAAGGCGCAGTTGTCGCTGATCGCGCACCTTTGCGTGACCTCAACTCGGCACGGGCACAATACAAACAGTGAGCGCAACCGTCGGCACCCTCATCGCAGACCGGTTCCGGATCGACCAGCAGGTCGGGACCGGCGGCATGTCGACGGTCTACCGCGCCTTCGACACCACGCTGGAGCGGCCGGTGGCGATCAAGATCATGCACCGCGATGTGGCGGCACAGTCCGAGCAGCTCGAGCGCTTTCGCCGGGAGGCGCGCGCCGTGGCGAAGCTCAGCCACCCCCACATCGTCGGCGTGATCGACGCGGGGGAAGATGACGGTACGCCGTTCATCGTCCTTGAATACGTCGAAGGCGAGACGCTCAAGGACCGCATTCGCCGCCACGAGCGGCTGGACACCTCCGAGGCCGTCGCGTATGCGATCGAGATCGCCCGAGCCCTCGGCTACGCCCACAGTCGCGGCATCGTGCACCGCGATGTAAAGCCTCAGAACGTCCTGGTGGACGCCGAAGGCTTGGCCAAGGTCACCGACTTCGGCATCGCCCGTACTCTCGACCAGGAGGGCCTGACCGCCGACGGGCGAGTGTTGGGCACCACCGACTACGTCTCCCCTGAGCAGGCACTTGGCCACGCCGTGACCGGCCAGTCCGACCTGTACTCCCTGGGCATCGTCCTCTTCGAGATGCTCACCGGGGACGTGCCGTTCAAGGGTGAGAACCAGGTGGCCGTGGCGATGAAGCACGTGCGCGAGGAGATCCCGGACGTGCAGATCCGCCGGCCTGAGGTATCGACCGCGCTCGCCACCGCCGTCGACCGGGCCACCGCCAAGGACCTCGACGAGCGGTACGCCGACGCCGACGAGATGATCGCCGAATTGGAGGACCTGCTCTCCATCGAGGCGGCTCGATCCGGCCAGGTCACCGGCGAGACGGCCGCCGTCCTGCGCACCCTGCCCGAGACGTCACGTCGGCGCCTACCGCTGCGGATGCGCCACTCGGCCGCCTACTTCGTCCTACTGGCCGTCGTGATCGTCGGTGTGCTGGCGATCGTCGGCGTATTCGCGTCCGACCACGCCATCAAGGGATCGGGCGGGCCGATCGCCGCCGCCCCGCCCGGGCTCATACCGGTCTCCCTCGCCACCGATGCGGCGCACGCGTTCGACCCTCCGCCCGGAGACGGGAAGGAACACAGCGACACCGTCTCCAGCATCCTGGATCGCGACCGCAACTCGTTCTGGACGACCGAGGGGTACACCGCCCGTACCTTTGCCCCCAAGGAAGGGGTTGGCATCTACGTGACATCGGCCACGCCGATCGCGGCCCGTCAGATGTCGATCCTCACCCAGACCCCCGGGTGGAACGGCGAGGTCTTCGCCGCCGCCGACGGTCCGCCCTCGAACCTGCAGGGCTGGGGCCCCGCGATCGCCACGATCACAGCGGCGAAGCGCTCCAACGATGTGCCGCTCGACACCGCCGGCAACCGTTTCAAGTACTACCTGCTGTGGTTCACGAAGTTGCCGCCGGGCGGCGAGCGGATCTCGATCTCGGAGCTGGGGCTGTACCGCTAGCCGATGGCCGAGATCGTCCTGCTGGCGTTCGGCGCGGCAGTCTTCCCCCTGCTGCTGGCCTGTGTGGCGATCCTGATCTCGCGGCCCGAGCCGCGACGCCTACTGCTCGCCTTCTACATGGGCGGGATGATCGTGAGTGTCACCTGCGGCATTCTGATCGTGCGGCTGTTTCAGCATGGGGACGAGGTGGTCGGCAGCACAGCATCCAACCCCCATCCGGTGCTCTCCGTCGCGGGCGGCGTGTTCGGCCTGCTGCTGGCCTGGCTGCTCGCCTCGAACCGCGGGCGACAGGTACTCGACGATTGGCGCCGGCGCCATCCCACGCGGCGCGCCAAGCGCAAGACCAAGGACGGGCCGTCCTGGGTCGAGCGGCAACTGAACGGCGCGTCGGTGACAGTCGCCTTTGCGGTGGGGATGACCATCAACCTTCCAGGCCCGCTCTACCTTCTGGCGCTGGGAGACATCGCCACGGGCGGATACTCATCCGGACAGAAGCTGCTTCTGATCATGGTGTTCAACGCGATCATGTTCCTCATGCTCGAGGTGCCGCTCATCGGGTATCTCGTTAGTCCGCGGGCCACCACAAAGCAGGTGGCCACGTTCGCCACCTGGCTCAACGCCAACGGCCTGCGCATCGTGGGCTGGCTGGTGGGCGTGTTCTCCCTCAGTCTGCTCGCGCAGGGCCTCGAAGTAGCGTTGAGCTGATCGCGAACCCAGGCCCAACGGAGCAACATGAGCATCACTGAACCAACGCCGCCCAGCCGGACCGCGTTCATCACGGGCGCACTCGGCTTCATCGGAGGCGCGATCGCCCAGCGCCTGCGCACCGAGGGCTGGACCGTTCGCGGCGTTGACGTACGGGCGAACGACGACCTCGGCGTGGTCGCCGGAGATATCTCGGCGGCGGGCACTTGGCAGGAAGCGGCCCAAGGCTGTGAGCTGTTCGTGCATACGGCGGCGGTGGTTTCGAACGCCGTCGGATTCGACGAGCAGTGGCAGGTCAACGTCCTCGGCACCCGCCGCGCGATCGACGCGGCGACCCGGGGCAGCGCGAAACGGTTTGTCCTGTTCTCATCCATCCGTGCCTTTGGCGACGGCGGCTTCCCCGACGGAGTGGACGAGAACTGGCCGACGCGACCTGACGGCAGCCCTTACGTGAACACCAAAGTGGCCGCCGAGCAGGTCGCCCTGCAGGCGCACGCCGCCGGCCAAATCCCCGTAACGGTGATCCGACCCGGGGACGTGTACGGGCCAGGCTCGCGACCCTGGGTCCTGATGCCGCTGGAGATAATCAAGGCCGGTCAATTCGTATTGCCTGACGGCGGCCGAGGCATCTTCAGCCCGATCTACGTGGACGACCTCGTCGATGGGACCGTGCTCGCGGCGACCCACCCCGACGGCTCCGGCCAGGTGTTCACCCTCACCAGCGGAGTGCCGGTCACCAACTACGAGTACTTCAATTACCTCGCCCGCATGGCCGGCAAGGACCACGTTCGTACGCTGCCGACCTCACTGCTGGTGGTGGCCACCGGGGCGACAGCGGCGTTCTCCCGACTACGCGGTAGAGGGACCGAGAACAACCCCGAGACCGTCCGCTACCTGATGCGAACCGGCAGCTACTCGATCGAGAAGGCGCGCACCCTGCTCGGCTTTGAGCCCAAGGTGGACCTGGCTGACGGCATGGCCCGTACCGAGCGCTGGCTCCGCGAAGAAGGCCTCATAGCCTGAGACCCTTACGTGCGTCTAGAACTCGTACGCGCTCTCGGCGGCGTGGCGCTCGACGGCCAGGCGCACCAGCTCGTCGACGAGTTCGTCGTACGCGATGCCGGAGGCGGCCCACAACTTTCCGAAGACGCTTGTAGGCGTGAACCCGGGCATGGTGTTCAGCTCGTTGAGCAGTACGTCATCACCGTCGACGAAGAAGTCTGCACGGGCCAGGCCCGAGCAGCCCGACAGGGTGAACGCGCGGCACGCCAGTTCGCGCACGCGCTCAGCCACGGCGGGGGGAATTCTCGCCGGGATCTGGAGGGACATGCCACCTGGCGTGTACTTGGCTTCGTAGTCGTACCAATCGCTCGCGATCACGATCTCACCGGGATCGCTCGCGCGCGGGGAGTCGGTGTGGCCGATGACCGAACACTCGATCTCCAGGCCTGCACAGCCTGCCTCCACGATCACGCGCGGGTCGTGCGCGAAGGCGCCGTCCAGCGCGGCGGGCATCTCTTCTGTGGTCGTCACCTTGGCGATGCCGACCGATGATCCCAGCCGAGCGGGCTTGACGAAGACCGGCAACCCGAGGCCCGTCAGGCCGGCGAGGACCGAGTCGCGGTCCCCGGCCCAATCGTGCGCCAGCACCGCCGCGTACTTCACCTGCGGCATCCCGCCGGCCGCCATCAAGTCCTTGGCCACCAGCTTGTCCATGCAAGCCGCCGCGGCGAGCACACCTGCGCCCACGTAGGGCACGTCCAGCAGTTCGAGCAGGCCTTGGACGGTGCCGTCCTCCCCGAACGGCCCATGCAGGACGGGGAAGACGACGTCGGCACCCAGCAGGCCGCCGCCTGCATGCAGGGTGACCTCGGCTCCGCCCGACGTCCAGCGACCATCGCGCTCGGCCGTCACGGCGAGGACCTCGTGACCGGCCTGCACCAACCCCTCGCGCACGGACGCGGCGCTGGCGAGCGACACGTCGTGCTCGCTGGAGCGCCCGCCGCCGATCACGGCGATGAGCATCAGGGGCCCGGGGTGGTCGGCGTCGTCGGCGTGGTCGTCGGCGTGGTCGGGACCTGCCCGGTCTTACCCACCACGATCGTCACGGAGCTGCCGGGCTTTGCCTTGCCGCCGCCACCGGGCGTCTGGGACTGCACAATCCCGTCCTGTTTCTGCGTGTCCACGTCCTCGGTTGTCACATTGACCGTGAAGCCCGCGCCCTCAAGTGTGTTGGTGGCGGTGCCTTCCGAGCGCCCGACGACATCGGGAACGGCGACCGACGTGGGCGCCTTGGCCACCGTCAGCGTGACCGTGGAACCCTTGCCCGCCTTGGTGGTGGCGGTGGGCGACTGGGCCAGCACGGTGCCGGGATCTTGCGTTTGTGTGGTCTGCTGCACGGTGGCGACGACGAACCCGACGGCTTGCAACTGTGAGCGCGCATCATCGATGTTCTGGTTGACCACAGCCGGCACCGTCACCTGCGCCACGCCCGAGGAAACGTAGAGCGTGACGGTGGAGCCGACGTCCGCCTTGGCGCCCGCATCAGGGCTGGAGGAGATGACGTGGTTGAGCGCCACCGTCTGATCGGTGCGCATCACCTGCCGCACCACGAATCCAAGCTTCTCAAGCTCAGAGGTGGCGGCGTTCCGTCCTTCGCCGGACACCGGCGGCACGGTCGCCTGCGCGGGGCCGGAGGAGATCGTCAGCGTCACTGTGGCGCCCTTGTCGGCCTGGGTCCCACCGTCGGGGTTCTGCCCGATCACGTTCCCGGCGGGCTGCTTGGACGTCTGCGAAGTGGTGTCGGTGGAGAACCCGGCGTTCTCCAGCGCGCGCTGTGCCGAAGCCTGCGTGGCACCCACAACATCCGGCACGACGACCTGCGTGTTCTTGTTCGCCGAGAAGGCGGCAAACGCCACGCCGGCCAGCAGCAGAAAGGCAGCGATCGCCCCGATGATGATCAGACGCTTGCGCTTGCGAGCGGCGATCTCTTCAGCGCTTTCCGGCTCATACGGCACCAGCGGTGCCATAGGCGCGACGGCCACATATCCCTGCGTGTTCGGATCGCCGGCGCGGGCGAGGTTCAAGCGGGCCTGCTCGAGCGCGGCCATGAACTGGTCGGCGTCCTGATAGCGGGCGGCCGGGTCCTTGGCCAGCGCGGTCAGGTTGACGTACTCGAGCTCAGGGGAGATTCCGGCGACGATCTGCGAGGGAGGCAGAGGCGGCTCGCTGACCTGCTTGAGCGCGATGCTGACGGCACTCTCCCCCTCGAACGGCAGGCGACCGGTGAGCAACTCGTAAAGGATGATCCCGATCGCGTACAGATCGGAGGTCGGGCCGACGGCGTGGCCCTGGGCCTGCTCGGGCGACAGGTACTGGGCGGTGCCCATGATCGACCCGGTCTCCGTCATGTCCGACGCGCCGGCCCGGGCGATCCCGAAGTCGGTGACCTTGGCGCGGCCCTCTTCGTCCACGATCACGTTCTGCGGCTTCAGATCGCGGTGGATGATGCCGCGCTTGTGAGCAAACCGGGCGGCCCGCAGGATCTGGTCGGTGAGATCGATCGCGCGCGCCTGATCCAGGGGCGCCTCGTCGATGATGACCTGCTTGAGCGAGCGCCCTTCCAGGTACTCCATGGCGATGTAGTAAGTACCGTCGAACGCGCCGCGGTCGTACACCGAGACGACATTGGGATGCTGCAGGCCGGCGGCGCTGGACGCCTCACGGCGGAAGCGTTCGACGAACTCGGCGTCCTCGGCGAAGCGCTGGTACAGAACCTTCAGCGCGATGCGCCGACCGAGCTGAATGTCCTCCGCGCAGTACACGTCGGCCATCCCGCCAGAGCCGACGCGATACAGCACGCGATAGCGCTCGTCGACGAGGGTTCCGGGTTCAATGCGTTGAGTCATCGCAGCAGCGTCTCCATCACGTCCTTGGCGATGGGGGCGGCGACCGTACCGCCGAACCCCCCTTGCGTGCGTTCCACCGTCACCGCGACGGCCACGCGCGGGTTGATCACGGGCGCAAACGCGATGAACCACGGCTGCGTGATGTTGTTCTGAATGTCGATCTGCGCGGTGCCCGTCTTGCCCGCCACCTGGATGCCCTGCAGCGCAGCCGCGGTGCCGGTGCCCTCGTTGACCACCTGGGCCATCATGACTCCGACCTCGTGGGCGGACTTCGCGGACATCACCCGCGACTGCTGCTCCGGCTGCACGGCATCGCGAACCCGGCCGTCCGGGTCGACGATCTTGCTGCCCAGGTGCGGCTTCATCAGCACACCCCCGTTGGCGACCGCCGAAGCGACCATCGCCATCTGCAGCGGCGTCACGTTCAGCTTGTCCTGCCCGATGCCCATGCGACCGATGTCGACGGCGCCGTCGGCCGCGTCGACAAGCGTCTGGCCGTTGTGGATGTACTCACCGCTGGGGCGGATCTGATCGTGCGGGTAATCGAGCGGCGGATCGGCGAAGAAGCCCAGGCGCCGCATGTACTTGTTCATGATCCGCGGCCCGAGGTCCTTGGCCACCTGTGCCCACACGGTGTTGACCGAAAAGGTGAGGGCTTTGGTCAAGGTGATATCGCCGAACTGTTCGTTGGCGTCGTTGCTCAGGGGCGTGCCCGAAATGGTGATGGGGCTCTTACCGTTGACCGTGGAATCCGGGGTGTAGCGACCGCTGTCGATCGCCGCGATCGCAGTAACCACCTTGAACGTCGAGCCCGGCGGATAGCCCGACTGGGTCGTGCGGTTGAACAGCGGTGAGGCTGGGTCCTTGTTGAGCGCCGTGGCGGTCTTCGGATCGCGCAGCAGGTTCTGGTTGTAGCCGGGGACGCTGGCCATCACCTGCACCGCGCCCGTCCTCGGGTCCATCGCGATGACCGCGCCACGTCGACCGGCCAGGTCGGTAAGCGCCACCTGCTGGGCGGCCGGGACGAGATGAGTGACCAGTTGATCGCCGACCTCCTTGCGTCCGGCCAGCTGGTCAAGGATCGAGGAGAACTCGTTGCGCCGGCCCGTCAACTCATCGTTGTAATAGCGCTCCAGGCCTGCTCGGCCGAACGTGG
This sequence comes from Solirubrobacterales bacterium, assembly GCA_038319025.1. Taxonomy (GTDB): domain Bacteria; phylum Actinomycetota; class Thermoleophilia; order Solirubrobacterales; family Solirubrobacteraceae; genus JBBQCW01. The sequence continues at coordinate 138,903 of JBBQCW010000006.1, read as the reverse complement.
TGAACGAGTAGCCGACGGCATGCGGAAACAGGGCGCCGGGTGGATAGATCCGCGTCCACGTCTGCCCCGGTGCGGGCACGCTGCGGGCCAGCGCGCTGTTGTCGGCGGCCCGGATCGGGCCGCGGTGGATCTTCTGCTGAGCCAGCAGCGTGCGCTGGTTCTTGGGGTTGTTGCGCAGCGCATCCGCGTTGAACACCGTGGACTTCGAGGTGAAGTAGACGAGCACCGCGAACATGACGACCACGAGGGCGAACAAGCGACTGATCGGTGCGTTCATGCCGGTCGGCGCGAGCGGTCGGAGATCATCAGCAGCAGCGCGAGCAGCACAAAGTTGGCCACGATCGACGAGCCGCCGTAGGAGACGAACGGCAACGTCACACCGGTGAGCGGAATCGTCTTGGTGACGCCGCCCACGATCACGAAGACCTGCAGCGCGAACACCGCCGTCAAGCCCGCCGCCAGCAACTTGGAGAACGAATCGCGCGCCAGGATCGCCGTCTTGAATCCACGTTCGACGAACAGCAGGTACACGAGCAGCAGCCCGCAAGCCCCGACCAGCCCAAGTTCGTTGGTGATGACGGCGAAGATGAGGTCGGTCTGCGGAACGGGAATGATGGTGCCGCCACTGGGTAACTTCAGCAACGCCTGCCCGATGCCGGTGCCGAAGATGCCACCGTCGGCCTGCGCGAAGAGCGATTGCGCCAGCTGATAACTCCCGCCGACGACGTTGTACAGGTGGTCGTTGAACGGGTGTTTCCACGCTGCGATGCGGTCCTGCACGTGCGCGGTATGCCGCCCGATGAACCAGGCGCCGAAGGCGAACATGCTCAGCCCGATCGCGGGATAAACGAGGCGGTTGGTGGCCACGTAGATGACGGCCAGGAACCCGCCGAAGAACATCACCGATGTGCCGAGATCCTTGATCAGCAGCAGCAACATCATGGCGGCGCCGAACACCACCAGCAGCGGTCCGAGCTGGCGCAGCGGCGGCAGGTTCACCCCCAGCACCCGGGTGCCCTGCGTGGTCAGCATCTCCCGCGAATCGCGCAGGTAGCTGGCCAGGAAGATGATGATCCCGATCTTGGCGAACTCCCCCGGTTGGAAGCTGATCGAACCGAGGCGCACGCTGAGGTTGGCGCCGTTGGTCGTCTCACCGATACCGGGCACCAGCGGCAACATCAGGAGCAGCAGGCTGGCGAGAGCGATCACGTAGCGGTAGCGCTCCAGCACCCGGTAGTCGCGCAGCAGCAGGATCGTGGCGGCAAAGGCCAGGATGCCCACGAAGAACCACCGCGCCTGGTCCTGCGCGAGCGTTTTGTCGATCCGGTAGATGAAGACGAGGCCAAAGCAGGCGAGCGTCGCCACCAAGGGGAAGAGGTATGGGTCGGCGTACGGGAGGCGCAGCCGCAGGAACACGTGGACGGCCAGGCACAGGCCCAGGAAGATCGCGCCGTAGGTCAACGACAGCGTCGTCAGCCGGTTGGTGCCCTGTACGCCGACCAGCTCGTGGCGCTGGATGAAGACCGCCGCGAACCCGGCGCTCAGGAGCAGCGAGGCGGGCACGAGGGCGAGCAGCTCGCGGTTGCGGGCTGACATCAGCCGGAGATGTTCCCCTGCTCGACCTGGCGCACCAGGTCGGTGGCATCGTCGCGGCTGCGCAGGCGCTGATCGAGCAATGACGAGCGCCGCGCGAGCGGAAGCTGGTCGGCGTTCACACCGGAGACGAAGTTCTCGGTGTAGAGCTTGATGCCGCCCGGCAGCTCGTAGGGCAGCCCGCGGTACAGCGTCACGAATCCGCTCGCGTCGGTCCCCACGAAGTAGACGGTCTGCGAGGCGAAGTAGCCGCCGATACCCACCGGCAGCAGGATCACGAGCAGGATGGCCAGCACCTTGAGTGCGCGCCGGATCCCGCGGCGCCCGCGGCGCGGCTTGGCGCCGGCGGCCGCCGCCTCCGGGGCGCGGGGTACGCGGCGGCGCGCCAGCGCCTCGGCATCCCGGGCCTCCTGCTCGGCAAGCGCCTGGCGCACGTCCGCCGTCCGCGGAGCCGCTGAGCCGACCGTCGTGGCGCCGACGTCCATCTGGGCCGTGGCCGGCGCCGCCCCGGGCACCTCTTCCACGCGGAAGAGAACGGCCGTGATGTTGTCGCGACCACCCGCGGCATTGGCCGCGTCGATCAGCCCGCGCACCGCCTCAGGCAGCGAAGCGGCGCCGCGCAATATCTCCACCACCGCGGCGTCCGGGATCATCGGCGTGAGGCCGTCGCTGCAGAGCAGGTACACGTCGCCGGGCTGCGCGCGCCACGTGTGCGTATCGACCTGCACCTGCGGCCCGGAGCCCAGGGCCCGGGTGATCACGTTGCGATGCGGATGCTCGGCTGCCTCCTCCTCGGTCAGCTTGCCCTGACGCACAAACTCGCCGACCAGCGAGTGATCGTCGGTGAGGACCTGCAGTTCGCCCGCCCGCCAGCGGTACGCGCGGCTGTCGCCCACGTGGGCGATCGTCAACTCCTCCGCATCGAGGTAGGCGGCGGTCAGCGTGCTCCCCATCCCGTTCAGGGTCTGGTCGGCGCGGGAGCGCTCGTAGACCAGGCGATTGGCCTCTTCGACAATCCCGGACAACCGCGACTCGACGCTGCCGGGGCCATCCGGCAGCCCGGCGGCGAGGACCTCGACCGCGATTCCCGACGCAACCTCCCCGGCCTGTGCGCCACCGACGCCGTCAGCCACCGCGAACAGCGGGGAGCGCGCGAAGTACGCGTCCTCATTGGCTTCGCGCTGGCGCCCGGTGTCGGTGCGCTCACTGTGTTCGGCTACGCGGAGCATCAGATCTAGTGGTCCTGGAAGGTGAATTCGCTGTCGCCGATCCGCACCCGGTCACCCTCGTGCAGCGGCGTCGGGCCACCGAGGAGTTCCTCGTTCAGGTAGGTGCCGTTGGTGGAGCCGAGATCCTCGAGGACGACTACCCCACCCTGTCGGACCAGCCGCGCATGCTGCGAGGACGCAAACGGATCCTCCAAACGGATCTCCGCGCGCTCACCGCGGCCCAGTACGGCGCCGGGACCGACGTCGTATTCCATGCCCGGCGTGTGCCCGGGAGCGCGCTCCACCACTAGGCGCGCGTCGGCGCTCGATGACGGCACGGAATGCATGCTCGTGGCCTCCGGGGCGGCCGGCGCGGGGTTGGGAACGCCCGAGGCCCGCACGCCTGCTGTGCTCCCCGGGGCGCGGCGCAGGTCCTTGGTGGCGCTGCGCACGACCCACACCAGAAACAGGTAGAGGACGGCCAGGAACCCGAACTTCAGTCCGACGGAGGCAGGATCGATCACGGCGCTCACTCGGTCTCGAACCGCATGTCGACGGTGCCCAGGTCGATCCGATCGCCGGACACGATGGGCGTCGGCCCCTGAGCCTTGCGTCCGTTCACGCGCACGCCGTTGGTCGATCCCAGATCAGCGACCGTCCACCCGCCCGCACCGTCAGGCCGCAGTTCGGCGTGGCGGCGTGACACGTTCGCATCGGCGAGCACGACATCGCACTCGCGACTGCGGCCCACGACGGCGCCGGTCAGCGGGACGACCATGCGCTTACCCTCAGCGAGGAGCAGCGCGCGCCGGGGCGCAGCGCGGGAAGCCCGATCGTCGGCGAGCGGCTCCTGGTGGCGGGCCGCGGCCGAGAAGATCATCGTGTGGCCCGCGTCGGGCGCCGGGTCCAGCGGGACCGAAGGGGCGACAGGGCGCGGCGGGGCAACGGCCGCGGCGGCGGCCGGCGGCTCCGCGGTGCGCGTGTGGATCCCGAACTCCCCCAGGCGCAGCCGCTCGTCCGTGTGGAACGTGATCACCGGCGTCGATACGAGCGCCACCCGTTCCCGTCGTGCGTGCTCGAGCAGGTAAGCGCTCAGTTCGTCACGCACCGATCCCTCGACACCCTCGTAGTGCGCGCGATCCTGTGGCGACAGCCAGACTTCGTACTCATTGGGGACGTAGGTGCGGGACACCGAGACGGTGCGGTGGTCGTCCATCTCCTTCGCCAGACGGCGTGCAATCTCGGCCGGGCGAACCTGGGATCGGAAAACACGGCCGAAGCCGCCTTCGACCAGCCCGGAGAGCTTCCCCTCCAGATTGCGCAGCGCGCCCATGCGCTGATGCTACGCAAGGGCTCCGCCGTCAGGCACCACCACGGACGGCGCGTGCACCGACGGCCACCAGCCCGCCGAGCACGGCACCGACCACGATGCCCTGCGGGCGAATCACCCCGGCGGGGTCTACGAGGTGCAGAACCCAGGCCGTTCCCGCTGCGAGTGAGGCGGCCCACGCCGTCGCCGCGACGATGTCCACCGAGGCCTGCCGGCCACGGACAAGCAGCGGCAGCACGGCCGCCGCCAGCGCCCACCAGACGGCCACCACGAGCACACCGCTGGTGAAGAGCGGCACGAGCAGGTGGTTGACAGCGTCGGCGGCCGAGCCTTCCCAGCCCTGACGCGGCCGTGCGCCCGGGAGCGTCGCCAGCAACAGCTTTCGACCCAGCAGCGCCTGGGCCAACAGCAGCCACCAGCAGCCGAGCGCGGCGAGGCCGGCCCGATCGACGCCACGACGACACTGCCCCGCCAGCGCGGGCCAGACGGCCGCGGCGCCGAGCAAGCCCAGGAGCGGCGCACCGGCCGGCGCGGACCACCGCCGCCCCCGGAGCGGTAACAGGAGGGTGACGGGCAGCGTGGCGGCGGCCAGCACGACCGCGGTGCCGGGCTGATCGGCGGCCGTCCAAACGATCACACCGCCTGCGGCGATGGCCCAGCCGGCGCGCGGGAGGGCGGCGACGAGCACCGCAACGAGGCTGCAGACCAGCAGGACGGGCATCCCGGGGGACGGACCGAGACCGGTCAGCGCGCCGGCAACCAGGGCGCCCGCGGCAACGCCGGCGCCGGCGCGTGCCGCAGCAACCGGAGGCCGGCGATCGACTCCGTCCTCGTCGCGGCCATCCCAGACTCCATCGTCGACTTCGTACTCGCGGCCTGCGTACGCGCCGCGCGCCACCGTCCACTCCTCGACCCGCGCGGCGGCGCGGACGGTCTGCCGGGAGATCCGATCGACCCGCGCGGGCGCAATCGTCCCGGGGGTGTCGTCCACGTCGTTGCGGGCCAGCAGCAGCGCGGCGCGCAGGTCGGCGAGGGAGCCGCGGTCGGCGGGATCCGGCGCCACCGCGCGGTCCAGCGCGCGGCACAGCCCCGGCGGCAGGTCACGGCGCATCCGGCTCAGGGCCGGCAGCCGCACACCGACCCGGCGAGCAGTGGCCGCGGCGCCGGTGCCGCGAATCGGATTGATGCCACACAGCGCCTCGTAGGTCACGAGCGCCGCTGCGTACAGATCGGTAGCCGCGGTGGCGGGCCGGCCGTCGGCTTGCTCAGGTGCCATGTAAGCCAGCGTGCCGACGATGTCCCCAGTGGCGGTCAGCGCCTCATCGCCGAGAACGCGAGCGATGCCGAAGTCGGTGAGCTTGGCCGCGGCGGCGGCACTGGCGGTCGGGTCACCCTCCACCTCGGGCACGATCACGTTGGCGGGCTTGACGTCTCGGTGGATGACCCCCCGCCCGTGGGCATGCGCCAGCGCATCGCACAGGGCTATGCCCGCCTCGACGGCGTCCAGATCCGACAGCTCACCGTCGGCGAGCAGTTGAGCGAGCGTGCGACCACGGACCAATTCCGAGACGAGGTAGACGGCGTCGTCGTCGTGGCCCGCCTCGTACAGCGTCACGATGCCAGGGTGCGACAGCCGGGCGGCGGCGACCGCCTCGCGCTCGGCCCGTGTCCGCGCCCCCTTGCCGGCTACGGGAATCCGCTTGACGGCGACGGCCCGATCGAGGCGCTCGTCGTGGGCAAGCCACACGGCGCCGAATCCGCCGGAGCCGATGCGGCGGACGAGCCGGTAGCGGTCGAGTACGACGCCGGCGCCTGCGGTGGTGACGTCCGTGACGGACGCGGCGACCGTCGCCGCCGTGTCAGGGGACTCGGTCGCGGGGACGGACGTGAAGTGCTCGGCGGTCTCCACCACATGCGTAGTTCAAGGCCTGCCCCCCTGCTCCTTGCGCCGGGCCGCGTTCCGACGGCGCCTGACGGCAAACTTGCAGCGACGTTCACATCGGCTGCGCGCCGGTCATACTCAGCACCCCGACGTTCCCGCAAGGAGCGGTTTTTGTGTCGTTCTTCGACGATGACGATGAGCCCACCCGAGTGACGACCCCGCAACCGCGGCGGCCGACCACTGGTGGCCGCGGTGGCGGAGGACGGGGCGGCGATGCGGACGCCGAAGCCCACCAGGCACTACTGGTGCGGAGGGCGATCGCCATCGGCGTCGGTGTCGTGGTCCTACTCATCGTGATCTTCGGGATCAAGAGCTGCCTGGACTCCAGCAACGAGCAGAGCATGAAGGACTACAACCGCGCGGTCACGGGGATCATGACCTCGTCCGACGGTGAGGTCGCCAAGCCGTTCTTCCAGGCCATGAGTTCCGGGTCACCCGGCAACGACCTTCAGGTGCAGATCAACCAGTTGCGCCTCGTCGCCGACGAGAACGTCAAGCGCGCCCAGTCCCTCGACGTGCCCGGCGACATGGAGAAGACGCAGCAGTACCTGTTGCTCGTCTTGAACCTGCGGTCGGCCGCGCTCACCAAGATCGCGGAGCAGATCCCGACCGCCACGGCCGGCAAGGGCGACCCGACGGCCGCGCTGAACAAGATCGCCGGCCAGATGCAGCAGTTCCTGGCGTCCGACGTGGTGTTCTCCCAGCGGGTTCAGCCGTACATGAAGCAGGCGTTCGACTCCGCGGGCATCGGCGGCCAGACCATTCCCACCAGCCACTTCCTGACCAACCTCGGCTGGCTGACGGCGCCGTACGTGGCGGACCAGCTCGGCGCCACTCTCACCGCCAGCTCCGACGGCTCGACCGGTAAGGCGATCGCCCCGGGCAGTCACGGCCACGGTCTCACCAGCGTCGCGGTGGACACGACCACCTTGCAACCCTCGCCCGCGGTCAACCGTCTCACTTCGGCCACCCCGGTCACGTTCGACGTGAAGTTCGCCAACCAAGGGCAGAACGACGAGACGAACGTCAACGTCGTGGTCACTGTGAGTGGCGTCGGTTTCAAGCCGATCGTCGGCAAGAAGACGGTCGATCAGACGAAGGCCGGCACGGATGCAGAGGTCAGCATCCCGCTCGCCACGGCGCCGCCCAAGGGCAAGCCGGTGAAGATCTTGGTCGAGGTGCAGGGAGTGCCCGGAGAGAAGAACCTCGACAACAACAAGCAGTCCTACGACGCGATCTTCCAGTAGCGCCGGGCCGTGACGGAGCCGGTGCTGCGTTCGGCGCGGCCGGTACCGTGCAGAGCGTGGACCGACTCACCTCCCAGGCCGGGATCGTCGCGCTCATCGCGCTGGGTCTTGCCGTCGTCGCACTCGGCTGCGCGATCCTCGCGCTCGTGCGCCAGCGGCGCTTGGCGGCCACGCAGCGCGTGGTGTTGGGCCCGCACGACGAGCGCGACCTGATCACCCACGCGGCCGATCTACAGGCCGGTTACGCCGCGCTGCACGAATATGTCGAGGATGTGGCGCTCCGCCTTGACGAGCGCCTGGGCCAAGCCGAGGCGGGAGTGGCGGGAGCGTTCGCGCTGCGCGGGCTGGTCCGCTACGACGCCTACGACCAACTCTCCGGACACCAGTCGATGACGATCGCGCTGTTGGACGAAACGCGGTCAGGGCTCGTGATCAGTTCCATCCTGCACCGCGACCAGGCACGCCTGTACATCCGCCGCCTGGACCGTGGCGAGCCCGATGTGCCTCTTTCCCCTGAAGAGCAGCAGGCCGTCCAGATGGCGATCGACGGCGGGAACCCAGGTCGAGCCGCCGCCATGCCGACTTCGCCCCGTGACGGCACCACATGACCCGCGTCGCTTACCTCGGGCCGGCCGGAACGTGGTCGGAAGCTGCGGTGCTGGCCATCGCAGCGGCTGCCGCGGCCGAGCGCATCCCGTTCCTGCCGATCCCCAACGTGATCGAGGCGGTCGCCCGCGACGAGGCCGACTACGCGGTCGCGCCGATCCAGAACTCGCTGGAGGGCGGCGTCAACGCGACGCTCGACACGCTGGTTCGCAACGACGGCTTGGCGATCGTCGGGGAGTCCACGATCGCCATCCGCCACTGCCTGATCGCCGCCCCCGGGACCACCATGGACGGTGTGCACCGTGTGCTGTCTCATCCGCAGGCGACGGCCCAGTGTCAGGCCTTCCTGCGCAAGCAGTTGCCCGCGGCGGAGGTCCTGACCGTGGCGTCGACCGCGCAGGCCGTGCAGGACGCGGTGGCTGCGGGCACGGGAAACGCCGCGATCGGCACCGCGCCGGCCGCGGCGCTCTACGGCGGTGAGATCCTGCGCGAAGACATCTCTGACGAGGCCGGCAACACCACGCGGTTCGTGTGGATCGCCAAAGTCGGCGCTGATCCCTGGCCGGTGCCCGACGCCGAGCGCTGGCGCACGTCGGCGGCCTTCTGGGGCCCTGGCGATGACTCACCGGGATGGTTGGTCTCCTGCCTGGCGGAGTTCGGTGATCGCGGATTGAACATGAGCCGAATCGAGTCCCGGCCGCGCCGCGGGAAGCTGGAGCAGTACCGCTTCTTCGTGGACCTCGATGGGCGTGACCGCGACCCCGCGGTGGTCGGCGCCCTCGGGGCGCTGCGTACGCGTTGCGAAACGGTGCGCGTGCTCGGCAGCTACCCCGCCGCGCCGCCCGCCTGATGAGCCCCGTCGTCGCGGCGGGTACACTGCGGCGCGTCATGGCGCACCACGCCACGCCCCCAGGCCCGGCCGGGTCCGTGTCAGTTCTCGAGCACCGACGACACGGACGTGATGGTGGGCGGGTGCTCGTACTGAACGCCACGTTTGAGCCGATCAACGTCTGCACGGTGCGCCGCGCGGTCGTCCTGATGCTCAAGCAGAAGGCGGAGGTTGTCGAGGAGGGCCTCTCCTCGGTCCGCTCCGAGCACACGTCGCTGCTGCGGCCGGCCGTGATCCGTCTTTCCACTTACGTGCGTCTGCCTCGTGACGCGCACCGGCGCAAGATCACGCGGCGCGCGGTGTTCGCCCGCGACGGCTGGGAGTGCCAGTACTGCGGTACGCGCTCGCAGCTGACGGTCGACCATGTCATCCCGCGCTCGAAGGGCGGTACGTCCGATTGGGACAACATCGTCGCCAGTTGCGCCCCTTGCAACCGGCGGAAAGGTGATCTGCTGCCCCGGCAGGCGGGCATGCATCCCCGGCAGGCTCCGCGGGTGCCGCACTCCACGGTTTTCATCCACGTCGCTTCGCCGACCATCCCGGCGTCGTGGCGGCAGTGGTTGCCGGAAGCGGCGTAGGCACGGCAGCCCCGAACGCCGGGCTCCGGCGCGGCACAAAAAAGGAGGACCCCGTCGACACGGGGCCCTCCGGTCCTGCCTGACTGGAATTAGATCGGGCGGCGAACTGCACCTGCGCGGGAGGGACCAACCCCACAGCGCGCCCGACGGTGGCCCGGCTTGGATTCCGCTAAGCGGGTCCAGCCAACCGACCTAGCGGCCGGTCACCTCCAGGGTCCCGCAATGACTTGAACTTCCGATACGGACCACCTCCTCTCTCTGGTGAGGAAATCGTAGCAGCGGCCAATGACGGTTCTGGAGAGCGGGCGCGTCCGCGCCCCCACCCCTCGCACCGGTCAGTCGTCCTCGCCGTCCAGGTCCTCGTCGTCATCCACGAATGGCACCTCGACCGTCGGGTCGACCTCCACGGGCGCCTCGCCGAGCCCGGCGATCTGGGCGACGACCGTCTCCTCGTCATCCTCGGAGGCGATGACCAGCGCCACGGCGCTGACCACATCGTCGTCGCGCACGTTCATGACCTTGACGCCCTGGGCGCCGCGGCCGTACCGGTTGATCCCGCGCACCGCCGTGCGCTGGACCATGCCGTCCCGCGAGATGAACACCAAGTCTTGGTGCTCGCGCACCACCAGTGCGCCGGCCAGGCCGCCCTTGGTCTCGGTCAGGGCGATCGTCTTGACGCCCTTGGCACCGCGCTTGGTCTTGCGGTACTCACCGATCAGCGTGCGCTTGCCGAAGCCGTTCTCGGTGACGACGAGGAGGTCCATGTCGTCCCGGGCGACGTCGAGGGCGATGACCTCGCCGTCCTTCCCGACGTCCATGCCGCGAACGCCGCTCGTGTCACGGCCCATGGAGCGGGCGTCGGACTCGGAGAACCGCACCGTCAGGCCGGCCCGGGAGACCATGATGACCTCGTCGCCTGGGGCGACGCCGCGCACGGCGACCAGTTCGTCGTCGTCACGGATCTTGATGGCGATGATGCCGTCGGCCTTGATGGGCGTGTTGTAGGCGATCAGCTCGGTCTTCTTGACCGTGCCCGTGCGGGTGGCGAACACGAGGTACTGCGTTTCGGTGAAGTCCCGCGTGGAGAGCACGGACTGGATCCGCTCCTCCTCGCGCAGCGGCAGGATGTTGACCAGCGCCCGGCCCTTCGCGGTGCGCTGGGCCTCCGGCAGCTCGTAGACCTTCTTGCGGTAGACCTTGCCGCGGTTGGAGAAGAACAGCAGGTAATCGTGGCTCGAGCACACGAAGATGTGCTCGATGAAGTCGCCGTCCTTCATGTCCATGCCGGTCACGCCGCGCCCACCGCGATGCTGCTGGCGGTAGGTCGCCAGCGGCAATGACTTGATGTAGCCGCTGCGGGTGATCGTGATCACCTTCTGCTCGTCGGCGATGAGATCTTCGATGTCGATCTCGTCCTCGGAGTCGGTGATCAGCGTGCGCCGCTCGTCGCCGAAACGCTCCAGAATCTCGCTGAGCTCCTCTTTGATGATCCCGTAGACGCGGGACTCATCACCGAGGATCGCGCGCAGTTCGGCGATCCGCTCGGTCACATCGGCGTGCTCCTGCTTGATCGAGTCGGCTTCCAGCGCGGTGAGCTGGGAGAGCCGCAACTGCAGGATCGCCTCGGCCTGGATGACGGAGAGGCCGAAGTTCTCGATCAGGCCGGTGCGCGCAGTCTCACGATCGCGCGAGGCACGGATGAGAGCGATGACCGCGTCGAGGTTGTCCAGCGCGATAAGCAGGCCCTCGAGAACGTGGGCGCGCGCCTCCTTCTCGGCCAGCTCGTGCTTGGTGCGGCGGACGATGACTTCGCGCTGGTGCTGCACGTAGTTGTGGATCACCGAGCGCAGGTTCAACGTGCGCGGGACGTTGTCGACCAGCGCGACCATGTTCACGCCGAACGTCGACTGCATCGACGTGTGCTTGTAGAGCTTGTTCAGCACGACCTCGGGGATGACATCGCGCTTGAGCTCGATCACAAGCCTCATGCCGCGACGGTCGGACTGGTCCTCCAGGTCGGAGATCTCGCTGATCTTCTTGTCCCGCACGAGATCGGCGATCTTCATGATCAGCCCACCCTCACCGCCCTTACGTACCTGGTAGGGCAGCTCGGTGACGATGATCGCCTCCTTGCCGCGACCGATCTCCTCGATGTGGGCGCGTGCCCGGACCCGGACCTTGCCGCGCCCCGTCTCGTAGGCGTCCAGGATGCCTTGGCGCCCCAGGATGACGCCGCCGGTCGGAAAGTCCGGCCCCTTGATGTGGCGCATCAGCCCAGCGGTGTCGACGTCCGGATCGTCGATGTAGGCGATCGTGGCCGCGATGACCTCGCCAAGATTGTGCGGCGGGATGTTCGTCGCCATGCCGACGGCGATGCCGGCCGAGCCGTTCACCAGCAGGTTCGGGAAGCGGGCCGGCAGGACGAGCGGCTCCTGTGTGCGGCCGTCGTAGTTCGGCGTGAAGTCGACGGTGTCGGAGTCGAGATCGCGCAGCATCTCCATGGCGATCCGCGACAGCCGGGCCTCGGTGTACCTCATGGCGGCCGGCGGGTCGTCGTCCACCGAACCGAAGTTGCCCTGGCCGTCGACCAACTCGTAGCGCATCGAGAACGGCTGGGCCATACGCACGAGCGCGTCGTAGATCGAAGAGTCGCCGTGCGGGTGGTAATTGCCCATCACCTCGCCGACGATGCGGGCGCACTTGGCGTACGGCCGGGTGGGGCCGACGCCCAGCTCAGACATGCCGTAGAGCACGCGGCGATGGACGGGCTTCAGGCCATCGCGGACGTCAGGCAGCGCGCGCCCGACGATGACGGACATGGCGTAGTCGATGTAGGCGGAGCGCATCTCGTCTTCGAGTGCACGCGGCTCAATGTTGCCGCCGCCGATCAGGTCAGTGGCCATGGAGCGTTACCTTCTTCTGGGTCTCGTGGGTCATGCGGAGTGCGTCGGCCATCACACGTCGAGGTTGGCGACGAGCTTGGCGTTCTCTTCGATGAACAGGCGCCGCGGTTCGACCTGGTCGCCCATCAGCGTTGAGAAGATGAGGTCCGCGGCGGCCGCGTCCTCCATGGTCACCTGCGCCAGGGTGCGGGTGACCGGGTTCATCGTGGTCGAGCCGAGTTGGTCGGCGTTCATCTCTCCCAACCCCTTGAAGCGCTGGAGCTTGACGCCCTTCTGGACAAGCGTCATGACCGCATCGCGAAGGCCCTCGTACGTCGGCGCTGCCTGCGTGTACTCGCCCAGGCGCACGTCGAACGGCGGCTGGCCGGCGACCGACGCCAGCTCGGAGCGAACCTTCAGGTAGGAGCGGTATTCGGTCGCGTCGAACAGCGAGGCGGGGACGTGGAGCGATCGCGCCAGCCCCGTCTTGGTCTCGATGCCCATCACCTGGAGGCCGAGGTCGTTCTGGTCGGTGATCTCGGTCGTGAACGTGGCGTCGGCAGCGTCGGCGGTCGACAGGTGCTCAGCCGCGGCGGCCGCGGTCTGGATGCCTGCCTCCAGGATGCCGGCCTCCTGCAGGAAGCCGACGAGATCGTGGCCGTACGCTGCCCGCAGCGCGGCCGCCCAACTCTCGTACTGCTTCAGCAGGCGGGTGTAGCGCTGCCAGCGCGTCTCGGTGAGCTTGAACGGCGCCCCTTCGGTGTCGACGCACTCGATCTTCTCGAGCTTGTCGGCCAAGAGCAGCTCCTCGAGTTCGGACTGCTTCTCGATGTAGCGCTCGGTGGAGCCGTGCTTGATCTTGTACAGCGGCGGCTTGGCGATGTACACGTAGCCGGCCTCGATCAGCTCGCGCATCTCCCGGAAGAGCAGCGTGAGGATGAGGGTGCGGATGTGCGCGCCGTCGACATCGGCGTCGGTCATCAGGATGACCTTGTGGTAGCGGGCGCTCTCGATGTTGAACTCGTCGCGCACGCCGGTGCCGATCGCCGTGATCAGCGCCTGCACCTCGGTGTTAGCCAGCACCTTGTCGATCCGGGCCCGCTCGACGTTCAGGATCTTTCCGCGCAGCGGGAGCACGGCCTGGGTGGAGCGGTCACGCCCCTGCTTGGCCGACCCACCGGCGGAGTCGCCCTCGACGATGAAGATCTCCGCCAGCGACGGATCCTTGATAGCGCAATCCGCCAACTTGCCGGGCAGCGTCGAGTTCTCCAGCGCGGACTTGCGGCGCGTCAGGTCGCGGGCCTTGCGGGCCGCGGAGCGGGCCTGAGCGGCCTGGACCGCCTTACGGATGAACGCGCGTGCATCAGCCGGGTTCTCTTCCAAAAACTCCGCCAGCTTTGCGTTGACCACCGTCTCGACGAATCCGGCCATGCCGGGGTTGCCGAGCTTGGTCTTGGTCTGCCCTTCGAACTGCGGGTCGGCGAGCTTGGCCGAGATGACCGCGGTGAGACCTTCACGCACGTCCTCGCCGGAGAGGTTCTCGTCCTTCTCCTTCAGCTCGCCCTTCTCGCGGGCGTACTTGTTGATGGTGCGCGTCAGTGCCGAGCGGAAGCCCGACATATGCGTGCCGCCTTCATGCGTGTTGATGTTGTTGGCGAACGAGAAGATCGACTCCTGGTAGGAGGAGTTCCACTGCATCGCGACCTCGACGTAGCCCTCCTTGGACTCACCCTCGAAGTAGACGACCTTCTTGCCGATCGGATCCTTGTTCTCGTTGAGGTAGCGCACGAAATCCTCGATGCCGCCCTCGTACTGGAACTCGATCGACCGACCCTCGGGCCGCTCGTCCTTGAGTGTGATCTTCAGGCCGCGCGTCAGGAAGGCCGTCTCCCGCAAGCGCTGCTCGAGGATCGAGAAGTCCATCTCGGTGGCCTCGAAGATGCCGGCGTCCGGCCGAAAGCGGATCGACGTGCCCGTGCCGGCCGACTTCGGGAGCACCGCCCCCTGGGAGAGCTCGTTCTGTGGCGTGCCGCGCGAGTAGTCCTGCTCCCAGTGGAAGCCGTCGCGACGGATCTCGATGTGGAGGTCCTCGCTGAGCGCGTTCACCACCGAGACGCCGACGCCATGCAGACCGCCCGACACCTTGTAGCCGCCACCGTCCCCGAACTTGCCACCGGCGTGCAGCACCGTGAGCACTACCTCGACCGCCGGCCGCTGCTCCTTCTCCATGATCGAGACGGGGATACCGCGCCCGTCGTCGTTCACGGTGACGGAGTTGTCCGGGTGAATGGTCACGTCGACCGTTGAACAGAAGCCGGCCAGGGCCTCGTCGACGGAGTTGTCGACCACCTCGTAGACGAGATGGTGAAGACCGCGAATGCCGGTCGAACCGATGTACATGCCCGGCCGCTTGCGCACGGCCTCGAGCCCCTCGAGGACTGTGATGTCCTGAGCGTCGTAATCGGCCGAGCCCTGGCGGCCGTTCTTGGGGCTGGCGTCGTTGGCCATGATCCTCCGAATAGACGAGAAAAGCCCCGGTGCCAGGTCGTTCGACCTCGGTCCGGGGCGGTACCAACAGGTTGTCAGAACTATACCACAAACGGGCCTTTGCCCGCGGCCTCGAGACGTTACAAAAGCCCTGCAAAAGAGCTACTTTTGTCAAACGGATCCTGGAGTGTCACCGCCACCGCGCGCCCAGCCTCTCGAGGTGGCCGCCTGACAGCGAAGTCGGGTGATCACCGGCCGGCCCACCGCAGCGTTCAAACGGGCCATCAGATCGTCGCTCATGAGGTCCAATTCCTGAGCCCAGACGGACGACCCGCACGTCACGATGAGCGTCCCGTCACGCTCCGCGGTGGGCGTGGCTTCGGCCGCGATAACCTCCCCGACGGTGGCCGTCCAGACCTGCTGAACCTCCGCCAGAACGGTGGCCGGAGAAAGCCTCCTTGTAAGCGCGTCCATGGCGTGTGATGCCGGTCGTGGGGCTCGGCGGCTCATGCCGCTACGGCCGTCTGGGTGGGTGTCACGATGATCCTCACCACGTCGGCATCGTCCGCACCCGGAACGTGCGCCAGGTCGGTCGTGGTGATCAGGCTCTGACCCGCACTGCGCACCCGGTCAACCAGGGACTGGCGGCGATCTGCATCCAGTTCGCTCATCACGTCGTCCAGGAGCAGAAGCGGCGTCGCCCCCCGCTCCTCCCCGATGATCTCCCGCTCGGCCAGCAGTAGCGCCAGCAAGGCCAGTCGCTGCTCGCCCTGGGATCCGTAGGCTCGCAGGTCGCGACCGTCGCGCAGAAAGGCCACGTCGTCACGGTGTGGCCCGTGGCCCGTGAATCCCCGTGCCAGATCGCTGTCGAGGCGGGCGGCGAGCTCTCCCACGAACTGCTCCGGCGTGGTGGCCAGTGTGCGCGGCCGATAGCGCAGCTCCGCCTCGCCGAGGAGACCGAGCTCCGCGGCGATCACCACGAAGCGAGGCGCCACGGCCTCGAGCGCCCGCGCTCTGTCGTCGCGGAGGGCGAGAGCCGGCGCCGACAGAGCGACGTCCCAAGTACGCATCGTGTCGCGGGCGGTGACGCCACCGCGCACCCGGGCCAAGAGCGCGTTGCGCTGCGCGAGCGCCTGGGTGTAGGCACGGCGAGTGCCGGATCTCGTAGGCCAGAGGCCGGCGACCAGCTGATCCACGTGGGCCCGGCGCAAAGTCGGAGGACCTTTGACCAGCTCAAGGCGATCGGGCAGAAACACGCTCACGAGAGGCCGGGCCGTTACGTCGAGCAGACGCTCGACCGGGGCGCCGTCGGCGGTAAACCGCTTGGGCTCGCCGGGGATGAAGCCGACGGCGAGCGCATGCTCGTCTCCTCGATCATCGACGCAATCCACCTCGACGCGCACCACCGGCTCGCCGAAGGCAAGTAACTCGCGCTCGTTCGTGGTGCGACATGAACGCCCGGTGCACCCGAAGTACAGGCCATCAAGAAGATTTGTCTTCCCGGCTCCGTTAGCGCCCTGCACTACCGTCAGCCCGCGGCCGGGCTCCACCTCGGTGCTGGTGTGGCTGCGATAGCCGCGCAGACGCAGACGCGTCACCACCATGCGCGGGCCTCGCTCAGGCGTTCAGGCGGATCGGCATGATGAGGTAGAGAAACCCGCTGCCGTCCGCGGACTCGATCAGGCCCGGCCGCAGCGGACTGATGAGCTTGAGGACCAGGTCACCCTCCTCCACGCTCTCCAGCCCATCGCGCAGGAACTCGGGGTTGAACCCGATGTCAAATGGTTCGCCGGCGAACGGTGTGGGAAGCGCCTCGTCGGCCTCGCCGACGTCCGGGGTCTGCGCGGAGATCCGCAACTGACCCTCGGTGAACGACAGGCGCAACGGAGCGTTCTTCTGAGCCATGAGGCTGATGCGCCTCACGACGTCGGTGAGTTCACCTGAGGCGAACGTCAACTCGTGCTCGAAAGTCTCGGGCAGCAACTGGCGATAGTTCGGGAACTGACCATCGATGAGTCGCGAAGACAATGTGGTCCCGCCGCAGGCGAACACGATCTGGTTCTCCCGGACGGTCGCGGTGATCTCCGTCTGGCCGGCGGCGATGCGCGCCAGTTCTTCCAGCGCACGGCCGGGCACGTTGGCCTCGAACGACCCGTCCAGAGCGGTCTCGAGCTTGGTCTCCTGCACCGAGAGCCGGTAGGAGTCCGTCGCCACCATGCGTAGATCGGTGCCTCCGGCGGATACCAGGATCCCCGTAAGGATCGGTCGCGTCTCATCGCGTGAAGCCGAACGACGTACGCGACCGATGGTCGCCACGAACGCTTCGGCCGGCACCGTGACGCTGGCCTCACCGCCGGCCTCAGGCAGTGGCGGAAAGTCTTCAGCGCGCAAAGTGCGCAGGTGATAAGTCGCAGGCCCCGAGACGATCTCGACGTCCTGCTCAGAAGGACGCAGCTCCACCGTCACGTCAGGCCCGGGCAGGACCCGCGCCACATCCAGCAGCAGTCGGGCCGGTAGAACGACCATTCCCTCGCGGACGACCTCAGCCGCCAACGGGACCCGCAGACCGATCTCCATGTCGGTGGCGCGCAGCTCTACCCGTCCGGCTTCCGCCACGACTTGCACGCCGGCAAGCGCCTGAACAGCGCTGCGCGTCGAAGCCACACGGGAGACCGTCTGCAGTTGCGCAAGCAGTTGCGCGGAAGTGGTGGACAGCTTCACGATGAATACCTCTGTGAGAAAGATGAAGTCATAGGGGGTGTGCGTCTGTGTTGTGAGGCCGGCTGGGCCTGCAACGAGCGAGAATCGTGCGCACACGGGGCGGTGCGTGGACTGTGCAGTCTGTCATTCGCTGCGGTCATGTCGACGTCCGTTGAGCTGAGCTGACAGATCACGGGCCAATGCGCTGGACTCAGGATCGTCTTCGAGACGGGTGCGGGTGCGGCGGTGAGCATGTAGAACGGTGGTGTGGGCGGTTTGCGTTCCGAAGGCGCGCGCGATGGCGGGGAGGCTGTGGTGGGTGTGCTCACGGGCGAGGAACATCGCTAGCTGCCGGGGCCAGGCGATACGCGGTGAGCGTGATGAGGAACGGAGCTCTTCGGCGGTGAGGGAGAATCGGCCGGCGACGAGATCGATGATCGAGTCGACCGTGATCTCCTGACGCGCGGCGACTACACGTGCGGGATACAGATCGTTCAGCACGCGCACGGTGAGCGCTTCGGTGAGCGGTTTGCCCGTGAGGGAAGCAAACGCCACGACACGGATCAACGCTGCCTCCAGAGCACGAACGCTCGTGGTCACGCGCTCACTGACCTGCTCCAGGACGCCGTCTTCGGCGTGGATGCCATCCAGTGCGGCGCGCTTACGCAGGATCGTCATGCGCGTGGCAGGGTCAGGCGCATCGATCTGGGCGACAAGCCCGGATTCAAACCGCTCGCGGAGCCGATCTTCTAGTGCGAGCATGTCGCGGGGAAGGCGATCGGAGGTGAGCACGACTTGGACCCCTGCATCGCGTAGCGCGTTGAACGTATGGAAGAACTCTTCCTCGGTCTTGACCTTGCGCTCCAAGAACTGCACGTCGTCGATGAGCAGCAGATCCACGCGGCGGTATCGGGCTTTGAACCGATCTATGCCGTTTGCCTGCAAAGCGCCGAGGAAATCGTTGGTGAAGTGCTCCGCAGTTGTGCAACGCACGGTCAGCGAGGGCTCGTGGCTCGTGACGTAGTTCCCGATCGCATGGAGCAGGTGAGTCTTGCCAACGCCGGGAGCGCCGTACAGAAACAGGGGGTTGTAGGCCTGGCCCGGCAATTCACCGGCGGTCAGGCCTGCGGCGTGGGCAAAGCGGTTGGCGTCGCCGATCACGAACTGCTCGAAGGTGAACTTGGGGTTCAGGCCGGGTCCTGGAGCGAGGCCGTCGCCTGCGCTCGTCGCGGCCGCTGACGAGGAGGAGGCGCCCACAACCAGTGGCGCCCCGACGATCTCGACGGTCATCGCCGAACCTGCTGCTCGGCCGACGGCATCCTCGATCACGCGACGCAGTCGCGCCTGCACCCACGCGCGAATGGCATCGGGGGCGCGGAGCCGAAGCACCTGGCCCTCGATCGCGTCGACCTCGAGAGGGGCGATCCACAGGTCGTAGGTGGCGTCGTCCATCGCCCCGCGCAGATCGCGGGTGGCGAAACGCCAGAGAATGGTGGGATCAAGGGTCACGGCAGGCGTCAACTGCCCTTTGCGGAGCGGCTTTGCGGCTATAGACGAGGAGGTCCAACGACCCGGCGTGGCGAACATAACAAACGGGCACCGACCGGTTAGGCGCCCGGGCCCGCAGGGGCGTGGGCACCTCGCAAATCGCGGCAGAATCACACCGACCAACGTGCCTGTGCGCACCTAGACGCCTGTGCGAGGGCTGTGCGCGGCACCGCATGACGCGCCGGAGGCCGCTCGCGCGATATAGTCCGCCGCCGTCGTCCCCAAGGACCATCCTTATGAAGCGCACTTATCAGCCCAAGAAACGCAAGCGCGCCCGTGCCCACGGGTTCCGCGGCCGCATGTCGACCAAGGCCGGCCGCGCGGTGCTCAAGCGCCGGCGCGACAAGGGCCGCAAAAGCCTGACGGTCTGACGTGACCGCCTCGCGGCGGAAGGTCGGCACCGGCGCAGCATCTAGAGGCCGCACCCGCCGGGGGCGCCTCTCTCGCAGCGCCGAGTTCGATCGCGTGTACCGGCAGGGCCGTTCTCACGCCAACCGGTGGTTCGTGCTCTACGGGTTTCCCCGAACGGGCGATGCCGACGGCACGCTCACCGCGGACCCGCGCCTAGGGGTGTCGGTTTCCCGCAAAGTGGGGGGTGCGGTGGAGCGCAACCTCGTCAAGCGACTCCTTCGCGAGGCATTTGCGGCTGAGTCCGGTGTGCTCGCTCTCGGTCAGGACATGGTGATCGTGGCCCGCCCTCCATCCCTTGAGCTAGCGCAGCGCGAGGGCTTGGTCGGTGTACAGAGCGCATTGGCCGAACTCATGGCCAAGGCCGCGAGCGGCGAGGCCGGTCAGTGAGTCGCCCCGGCCGCGTGGCCACCGCCCCCATTCGCGCCTATCAGCGCGTGATCTCTCCGTTGTTCCCGCGCCGATGCAAGTACCACCCGACGTGCTCGGACTACGGCGTACAAGCGGTCGAGCAGTACGGCATACTTCGCGGCTCGATCCTGGCTGCCTGGCGCGTGCTGCGCTGCAACCCGTGGAGCCATGGTGGCCACGATCCCGTGGCTGAGCAGCGGCTGTTCGCTGCTCGTCCCCCACAGACACGCTCCGTCACATGACCCTCGTGCTCGCCAACATCATTCAGGACATCTTCGCGCCGCTGATCAGCGTGTTCGAGTCGGTGCTGCTGTTTTTCCATGACACGGTCGGCCTGAGCTGGGGCCTGGCGATCATCGCCCTCACCATCACGGTGCGCACGATCCTGATCCCGTTGACCTACAAGCAGCTGAAGGCGACGCAGTCACTGCAGCAGCACGCGCCCGAGCTGAAGAAGCTGCAGGAGCGCTACAAGGACGATCCTGAGAAGCGCAATCAGGAGATGATGAAGTTCTACAAGGAGAACAAGGTCAACCCGTTTGGGTCCTGTCTCCCCTTGTTGTTCCAGCTTCCCGTCTTCATCTCGCTGTTCTACATGCTGCGGACGGATCTCAAGGTCGACATCTGCCCCGGGATCCGGCAGTTCGTCCACACGTCCCCGAAATTCCACTCGCTCGGTTCGACGACCTGCACGGACTACGGGACTGCGATTCACCACGATTTCCCGACGAGTTTCCTCTTCATCCCCGACATCACCGCGCCGGCCACCGGCGTGGTGCTCGCCGTGCTGATGGTGCTGTACATCGGCTCGCAGTTGGCGTCCTCGATGATCATGAGCGTCACCGCTGATCGCAATCAACGGCTGCTGATGATGGGCCTGCCGTTCGTCTTCACGATCTTCATCATCAGCTTCCCGGCTGGTCTGATTCTCTACTGGATCACCACCAACTTCTGGACGGTGGGTCAGGCGGTCGTGGTCCGGAGGATGAGGACCCGTCACGAGGCGGAGAAGGAGGCGCTGGTCGGGGTGCCCATCGAAGGGACCGCCGCCCTGGTGGCCAACGGGAGCGGTAGCTCGTCGACCGAGCTCGCCGCGGGACCGAAGCCCAAGGGCAAGGCAAAGTCTTCCAGCTCGGATGCGTCAAACGGCAGTAATGGTGCGGGTTCTGGGGCGGTTCCGCCGCCTCCGCCGCGACGAAAGAAGAAGCGATCCGGGAGGCGTCGATGACCACGGACGACACGGCCACGGCACAGGAGGTCGTCCGCGATCTTCTCGAGCACATCGTCGAATCGTTTGAGCTGCAGGCGGAGGTGTCGGTTGTGGTGACGCCCGAAGAGTTGGTGGGGACGGTCGACGGTGATGACCTTGGGCTGTTCATCGGGCGCCACGGCGCCACGATCGACGCCATCCAGCACCTCGCTCAGCGTGCGCTCGTCGCCCAGGATCTCCCGGGACGGGTCGTCATTGATGCTGAGGGCTACCGAGCCCGGCGTCGCGAGATCTTGGAGCGGCAAGCGGATGAGGCGGCGGATCGGGCAGTCGAGGACGACCGCCCAGTCCGGTTGGAGCCGATGAACCCCGCGGAGCGCCGCATCGTTCACGAGCACCTTCGCGATCGCGGGGGTTTCGAGACGCACAGCGAGGGCAACGAACCCGAGCGTCGCCTCGTCATCACGCCGACGCAGGCCTGACCAGCCTTGCCGGGAAGGCAGGTGTTTCACGTGAAACACCTCCAAGCGCGGATGTTTGGCCGACACGCCGGTGACCCGGTCCGTCACGAGCGGGTGTTTCACGTGAAACACCCTGGAACGCCGGCGTCCGACACGGGTCGGCACTGATGGGCGTCGAGTACGGCACCCGGGACCGGCTTGCGGTGCTGGTGGCGCAATACGACCTCCCAGCCTCGGCCGCAGGGCGCCTCGGCGTGCTCCTGGAGCGCCTCGCCGCGGACGACCGCGCACCGACGGCCGTCCGAGCACCGATCGACGCCGTCGACGCCCATGTCGCAGACGCACTCGTCGCGCTGGATCTGGCCCCGGTTCGCGCGGCGCGGCATCTCGCCGATCTGGGATCCGGCGCCGGCATTCCCGCTCTGGTGCTGGCCGCTGCTCTGCCGGACGCGCAGGTGGCGGCCGTCGAGAGCACGCACAAAAAGGCCGGATTCATCGTGCAGACCGCGCAGGCCATGGGCCTCACAAACGTCGATGTCATTCCGTTGCGGATCGAGGAGTGGGACGGTGGCCATGGGCGCCATGACGTCGTCACCGCCCGGGCGCTCGCCGCGCTGCCGGTGGTCGCTGAATACGCCGCGCCGCTGCTCGCACCCGCTGGCTTGCTTGTCGCCTGGAAGGGAACGGTCGATGAGCCCGAGGCGGCCGATGGCGCGGCCGCGGCCGCCGAACTGGGTCTGGGCGTTCCCGAGATGGTTGCCGTCCAGCCCTTCCCAGCGGCGCGAGAGCGAACGCTGTACCTCTACCTGAAGGTTGGTTCAACCCCGAACCGTTACCCGCGGCGAGCCGGAATGGCCAGTAAACGACCGCTGCATGCGTAGCCGAGCCCTCAAGTTCATAGTGAGGTGCTTCGGATCCGAAACATCACCGCCGCTCCGACCGCTCGGGCCGCTAGCGTGAGCCATCGTATGGGCACGATCTACGCGGTTGCGAATCAGAAGGGCGGGGTCGGCAAGACCACGACCGCCGTCAACGTCGCGGCCTGCATCGCTGAGGCGGGCTACGAGACGCTGCTCGTAGACGTCGATCCCCAGGCCAATGCGACTGTCGGCCTGGGCCACCCGCGCGACACCGAGCCGAGCGTCTACGACGTCCTGGCCGGGCGGGCCACCGCCGAGGAGGCGATGTGCTCCACGGGGATCGCCGGCCTTTCGCTGCTGCCGTCCAACCCGGATCTGGCCGCCGCCAGCCTGGAGTTGCCGCTCGAAGCCGGGTCGGAGAACCGGCTGCGCGACGCCCTGGCCCCGATCCGTGACCGCTTTGCCTACACGCTGCTGGACTGCCCGCCCGCTCTCGGTCCTTTGACCATCAACGCGTTGGTGGCTGCCGACCGGGTGATCGTGCCCGTTCAAACCGAGTACTTCGCCTTGGAGGGCCTCGCGGGCCTCCTCGACACGCTGGCGCTGGTACAGCGGGAGCTGAATCCACGACTCACCGTCGCCGGGATGCTGTTGACGATGCATGACGCCCGCACGAACCTCGGGCGTGATGTCGAGCGCGAGGTGCGCGAGCACTTCCCCACGCTGGTGTTCGACACCGTGATTCCCCGAAACATCCGGATCGGCGAGGCCCCCAGCTTCGGGGTCCCCGTGATCCACCACGACCCTCACTGCGCCGGCTCGGACGCATACTTCGAGCTCGCCAAGGAGGTGGCGGCGCGTGGCTAGAGCTACCGGAATGGGCCGCGGCTTGGCGGCTATCCTGACTGTCTCACCGGAAACGGGGCCGGCGGCCGGGGCGCAGCTTCGGGATCTCCCGATCGACGTGATCGTTCCCAACCCGAATCAGCCGCGCAAGCGGTTCGATCAGGAGTCGTTGACGGCGCTCGCGGCATCACTCGATGCCAACGGTGTCCTGCAGCCGGTGCTGGTGCGCCCGCTCCCGGGGGGGACGTACGAACTCGTCGCCGGCGAACGCCGCTGGCGCGCCGCCGGCCAGGCCGGTCTGCTGACCGTTCCCGCGCTCGTCCAGGACCACACCGATGCAGCCTCGATCGAACTTGCCCTCGTCGAGAACATGGCGCGCGAGGACCTCAACCCGGTCGAAGAGGCCCACGCGGTCGCCGCGCTGGTCGAAGAGCTCGGCCTGACGCGCGAGGAGGTGGGCCGTCGTTGTGGTCGGGGTCGCGTGGCCGTATCCAACCTGTTGCGCCTGTTGGATCTGCCCGACGAGGCGCTCACGCTGCTCGAGTCCGGCGTACTGACCGAAGGTCACGGTCGCGCACTGCTGCTGGCCACCGATCACGCAGATCGCCGCCGCCTGGCGCGGTCGGCGGCGCACGACGGGTGGTCAGTGCGGGTGACCGAGACCAAGGCCCGCGAGGCAAACGAGCCTGATGTGCCCCGCGCCCGTCGCGGAGTGACCGTCTTGCACCCTGACCAGGCCGCTGCCATCGAGGAGATCCGAGAGGCCCTCGGCCCGGCGCTGGGTAGCGACCTAGCCGTTCGACCGGTGTCCGACGGATACCGCGTGGAACTCGTCGTCGCCTCGGCTGAAGAAGCGGTCGCGCTGGCGCGACGAATCAGCGCCACACCCAGCGGGTAACGCCCGAGCACTGTTCGCTACCATCGCCGACCCCGGGCGATTAGCTCAGTTGGTTAGAGCGCCTCTCTGATAAGGAGGAGGTCCCAGGTTCGAATCCTGGATCGCCCATCTGTTCGTAGATCGATCGTTCGAATGGTCCCTACGGGTGCTTCGTTCAGCGACTCTCCGCCGCGTCAGCACCCGTCTTCGTCGTGAACGTCGCGCCGGAGCGGGCTGCGCCACGTCGCGCCAGGCCGGGTGCGACCACGCGGAAGGCCGCGGCCAGGCCGTAGGGCCGGGGCACGTAGCGCTCGTGCTTTCCGCCGAGGCCGACATCGCGGATCGCGGCCGCTGCGTGGTCGGGCGTCGACACCATCCAGCGAGTCCATGGCTTGGCCAGCAACTCCGTCGCCGGAAACCCTTCGGTGGCGATGAAACCGGGGAGGACCAGGCCGACGTGGACACCGTTCGCGGCCTCTTCCGCAGCCAGGGCATCTGACCAGCCCGCCAGCGCGAACTTCGATGCGCTGTAGGCGCCCGAGCCGGGCCGAGCGACGCGGCCGGCAGTGCTGGACACGTTCACGATCGCGCTCGGCGCCGCTGAGCGCAGGAGAGGCAGCAGCGCTTCGGTGACGCGCACCTGCGCGTCGAAGTTCAAAGCCATGGTGCGGCGCACGTTCTCGTAGCCCTCGTCAGCAAACGTTCCGCGCCAGGCCGCGCCGGCGTTGTTAACCAGCAGATCCAAGCGCCCGTCGTGCCGTTCCTCGATGTGGGCGCGCAGCAGCCCCGGGGCGCGTGGCTCCACCAAATCCGCAGCCACGATCGAGGTCTCACACGGAAGCTCGGCGGCCAGCGCGTTCAGACGATCCTCACGGCGTGCGACCAGCACCAACGCCGCACCAGGCTCGCGGGCGAGCAGTCTCGCCGTGGCCTCGCCGATGCCGCTCGACGCGCCGGTGATCAGGAACACGCGGGAAGCCATGCGCAGGACCTTATGCGCTCGCGGGGCCGCGGGGCACGCGTCGGATACCGTGTGGCCATGGGTTGCCTTGTTGTTCTGCTCGCGCTCGTGTCGGCGCGTCTGGCTCTGTTCTTCGTCTGGATTTTCGACAACAGCCTGCTCGACCGCGCCTTCGACGAGTGGTGGGTGCCGCTCGCGGGGTTCTTCATCCTGCCCTGGACGACGCTCGCCTACACGCTCTGCTTCTCGTCCGGGAACCGTGTCGTCGGCTTCGAGTGGTTTCTGGTCGGGTTCGCCTTCCTGGTGGATGTCAGCACCTGGTTCGGCGGTCGGCGTGAGCAGGCGGCGCGCCGCTGATCGTCCGAAGCCTCGGGGGGCGCAGCAGGGTGGCCCGACACCCGCGCGACCTATACTGAGCAGCCACCCCGGCAACCCCCGAGGAGCAAGTCCTTGCAGGAGATGGTCATCTACGGCGTGAGCTTCGACATGGTTGGCAAACAGCCGATCGTCCTGCTCAAGACCGTCGACTCAAACCGCTTCCTGCCGATCTGGATCGGGCACCCTGAGGCTGCGGCGATCCTCATGAAGCTGCAGGGTCAAACGACCCCACGCCCGATGACCCACGACCTGCTCAACGACATGCTGGGCGAACTTGAGGCGAAATGCACATCGGTCTCCGTCACCGAACTCAAGGACAACACGTTCTTCGCCACGATCACCCTGACGGTCGACGGCCGTGAGGTGGAGATCGACGCTCGGCCCAGCGATGCGCTCGCCCTGGCCGTGCGTTCCGGTGCGTCGATCTTCGCTGCAGAAGAGGTCATCGCCGAGTCGGCGATCGAGTTTGAGCACGACGTCGAGGACACCGAAGAAGTCGTAGATCGCTTCAAGGAGTTCCTCGACCAGGTGTCACCTGAGGACTTCGCCGGCGAGGGCGAGAACTAGTACTCCGGCCGGTCGGCCGGGCGCGCTTCAGCGTTCCGGTGTGGCGAGCATCCGCGCGACGAGCGCGTCGAAATCCAGCCCCGCGGCCCCGGCGGCGAGCGGGAGCAGGCTGGTCTCGGTGAGGCCCGGGACGGTGTCTACCTCCAGGATCAGCAACTCGTCGCTCTCGTCCGCCAGCATCAGATCCACGCGGGCTGCACCTCGGCAGCCGAGGGTCGCCGTGGCGGCCACGGCAAGTTCCTGTGCGCGCTGCGTGATCTGGGGCGCCAGATCGGCCGGGCAGGAAAAGGCGGTGCGGCCGATTTGGTAGCGCGCCTCGAAGTCGTACCGGTCGCCCTGCGGGATGGCTTCGACCACCGGCAGGGGCTCACCATCGAGCACGCTCACGGCCAGATCCCGGCCCGCCACGTGGCGTTCCAGCAACACGGTGGGGGCGTAGGAGAAAGCGGCCACCAGCGCCGCCGGCACGTCTGCGGCCGTGGCGGCGAACCGCACGCCCAACGCCGAGCCCTGGTTGGCGGGCTTGACGACCACCGGGAAGGCCAGGCGCTCCTCGATCGCCGGAAGGGCATCGGCAGCCCCCAGCTCCTTGAACGCGCTCTCGCCGACGGCGAACCAATCCGGTGTGGGGAGGCCCGCAGCCCGGAGAGCGTGCTTGGCGAGCACCTTGTCGGCGCATTGCATGCACGCGCCGACGGCGGAGCCGGTGTAAAGCAGACCGAGCGCATCGAGCAGCCCTTGCACCGTCCCGTCCTCACCATCGCGGCCGTGCAGGGCCACAAAAACTACGTCAGGGGCCTCATCGCGCAGCCGGCGCACCAGGTCGTGCCCGGCGTCGACACCGATCACCTCGTGACCCAGGCGTTCAAGGGCATCCTCCACGCGCCCGCCGGAGCGCAGCGACACCTGGCGCTCCAGCGATCGGCCGCCCTTGAGTACCGCTACGCGCAACGTGCTCATCCGCCGTCGCCGGCCCGCCGGGGCCGTCGGTCGGAGGTGGGCAGATGCAGGACGTCGGCAAGTTCTGGATCGATAGCGGGCGCCGCCGGCTCGGCGGGTGCGCCGGCCGGGCGTGCCGCCGGCGTGCTCGCCCTGGCCGGCCGCGAACCCGTGAGTGCGCCGTACAGGCCGACCTGCTCGCCGATCACTTCGCCGATGCGCCGGATTCCCTCTCGGATGTCGTCCTCGGGGGTTCCGCTGAAGTTCAGCCGCAGCGACGATGCTCCCCGTCCGTCCAGGAACGCGGCCCGGCCCGGAACGAACGCCACGTTGCGCGAGAGCGCCAGGGCGAGCAAGTCGGTCGTATCGATCCAATCGGGCAACGTGGCCCAGATGAAGAGGCCACCCTGCGGGCGCGTCCAGCGCGCCTCGGCCGGCGCGTGCTCGGCCAGCGCGTCGAGCATCGTGTCGCGGCGGCGCAGATAGCGCTCGCGCAATGACCGCAGGTAGTTCTCCCAGGACCCGCTCGCGAAGTACTCGGCCACGAACATCTGGGTGAGCGAGGACGAGCACAGATCAACGCCCTGCTTGGCCATGTTGAGCTTGGCCAATACCGGGTGGGGGGCGGCAGCCCAGCCCAGGCGCACGCCCGGCGACAGGATCTTGGAGAACGTCCCGAGGTAGATGACGAACTCGCTCCCGCCCCGCCCGCTGGCCGAAGCGGCAAGGGCATCCAGCGAGTAGAGCGTCGGCAACGGGTCACCCTCGTAGCGCAGCAGGCCGTAGGGGTTGTCCTCCAGAACCAGCAGCTCACGTTCGCGAGCGACCTCGACGAGGCGTCGCCGCCGGGCCAGGGACATGGTGACGCCGGCGGGGTTCTGAAAGTTGGGGATCGTGTAGATGAACTTCGGCCGGCGCCCTTCGCGTTCCAAGCGCTCGAGCGTGTCCTCGAGTTCATCGATCCGCATCCCGTCCTCGTCCATGGCCACCTGCACCACGTCCGCCTCGTAGGCGTTGAACGCGGGCACCGCGCCGGGGTAGGTGGGTCCCTCGGCGACGATCACATCGCCGGGGTCGATGAACGTCTTGCAGACAAGGTCGATCACCTGTTGGCCGCCCGTAGTGACCAGGACGTGGTCAGGGTCGACCAAGGTGTCCTCGGCCGCCATCACGCTGACGATCGTCTCCTTGATCGCGGCCATCCCCTCCGTCGGGCCGTACTGCAGGGCCCGGGCGCTCCCGTGGCTGACGCGCTCCATGACATCCGCGAACTCACGGTCGCCGAACGTGGAGGTGTCAGGCAGGCCACCGGCCAGGGAGATGACCTCAGGACGTTCGGTGATGGCCATCAGGTCGCGCATGGCCGAGGACGTCATCACGCGGGTGCGCGCGGCGAACAGTCCTGCGTACCGTTCGAGGTCGTGGCCGGCGGGTCGTGGCCGCCGAGAACCCGCGGGCACCGATTCGTCACCGGCCCCGGGCGCCCTGTCGTCTATCGTCATGCCCGTCGCACGCTAGCAGTGCGATCACCCTGCTTTGACCATCGCCTTCGACATCCTCACCGGCATCGGCCTCGCCGCTGCTTGCGGCGTGCGCCCGTTCCTGCCCGCGTTGGTATTCGGGGCGCTGGCCTACGCGCACACCGGCGTTGATCTGCGGGGCACCGAGCTGGCCTTCCTGACCCGACCATGGTTTCTGCTCGTCCTGACGGTGCTCTTCGTGGCGTCGGTGCTTGGCCACGGATACGCGGCGCGTGAGCCGGCCGCGTCGGCGCTGTTAGGTGTGGGGATAGGGATCGGCGGTCTGCTGTTCGCCGGAGCGCTGGCTCAGGACGGTTACACGTGGTGGCCCGGCGTCGTGGCCGGCGCCGCGATCACGTTCTTCGCGCAGTACTCGATCGCCGACGTGCTCACCGGCGCCCGCGCGCGACTGGCTGCCGAACACCGTGGCGGACTGCCCATCTACCTGGAGGTCGTTGCGGGCATCGCCGCTGCACTGGCGATCTTCATCCCGCCGATCTCGCTGCTGTACATCGGCTTCCTGACGCGCCTCCTGCTCGCCCGTCGTCGACGGGCCTCGGAGAAGTACGCCGGATTGCGGACCCTGCGGTAGCGCGGCGCGGATGCCGTCCAAACTCGTCCTCGCGGTCATCGACGGCCTCCACCCGGACGCGTTGCGCCGCGCGCTCGCCGCCGGCATCGCCCCGGCGTTGGCGGCGATCGCCGAGCGCGCGACGATCGACAGCGTCGCCTCCGCGGCCTTCCCTTCGGTGACGCCCGTCTGCGCGGCGGCCATAGCCACCGGCACGCGGCAGGACGAGCACGGCATCCCCTCGATGAACTGGTACCACCGTGAGGAGGAGCGCTACATCGAGTACGGCTCGTCCTTCTCGGCGGCCCGAGCGTTCGGGATCCACCAGAACTTGGTGGACACGGTCTACGGGCTGAACCAGCGCCACCTTTCGCAGGCCACGCCGACAGTGTTCGAAACGCTCGACGACGCTGGGGTGCGCACGGCCGGGACCACCTACCTGGTGTACCGCGGGCGCCATGAGCATGCGATGGCGCGAGAGTTTCCGCTCTCGTCGCTGGTGGCGCGCAGCACCTTTGGCGATCGGTCGGTTCTGGGCCCGCGCGAGCTGTTCTACGCCGATCTCTTCGCCAGTCGGGAGACGGGATGCCGCAGCCTGTTCGCCAACCCTGGGCAGCGCGATCGCCACACCGGTTGCGTCGGCGAGTATCTGGTCGAGCACGATCTCTTTGACTTCCTGCTCTTTTCGCTGCCCGACAACGACACCCACTCCCACCGGCACGGCCCGCGGGCTCAGGTCGACGCGGTCGTCGTCGCTGACCGCGAACTCATGCGCCTCATGGATGCGGGTGGCGGCCCCGACGCATTCCTGGACGAGCATGCGGTGATCGTGGCGGCCGACCACGCCCACGCCGACGTACACGTTCCGATCCGCGCCTTCGAAGCCTTCTCGCGCTACGGCACGCTGGCGGCCAAGGGCGCCAACCGGGAGTCGGCCGCGATCGCCGTCTGCCCCGCGCAACGGTCGGCGATGGTCTACGTGCTGGATCCGGCACGGCGAGCGGCGCTGCTCCGGCCGTTGACCACCACGGCGCGTGAGATCGACGGGGTGGACCTCGTGATGTGGCGTGCCGCGCCCCGCGAAGGGGTGATCGCGTCGGCCCGGGGCGAGCTGCGGTTCACGCCGGGCGGGCCGCTGGTCGATGAGCGTGGCGAGCGCTGGTCGGTGGAAGGAGACATCGCCGTGCTGGAGGCGACCGCGGTCGACGGGCGATGGCGCACACCCGTCTACCCCGACGCGCTGGCGCGAGTGTGGGCGGCGCTGTCGTGCCCCACCTCCGGCGATGTGCTGCTCTCCGCCGCGCCCGGTTTCGAGTTCCCGGACTGGGGTGGCAAGAGCCACATGGGCGGAGGCAGTCACGGCTCGCTGCACCACGAGGACTCCCTGGGCGCGCTGCTCGCGTGCGGAGTGCCGCCCGGAGCCGAGCGTGCCGCCGACGGCGCGTGGTCGATCTCGGATCTATGCGGGCTGGCCACGGCGCACTTCGGGGTACCGTCTTGATCATCGCTGTCGCACCGCAACCCCGCATCCGCCGGCGCCTCTTCGGCCTCCTCGTCGTGCTCCTCACGCTGACCTGCGCGGCGGGCTCGGTGGGCGCTGCGCAAGGAGCCACCGTCACGTCGACGACGTCGCCCAAGACGGTTACGACCACGGTCGATCCCAACGCGCTGACCAATCCGCCGGAGACCAACGTGCCGCCCCCCGGGCATCGACTCACGGCGCACGAGGCGCAGGCGATCGCCGATCGGGTGCCAAAGATCAAGCAGACGCGACACGATCATCGAGGGTCCTACTCCAGCGTCTTTCTGAAGGGCACCGACCGCTGGCAGGTCTCCTACTTCGATCGCTCCAAGCCGCCCAGGGAGATCGGGCAGGTGATCATCGCCGACGCCAACAGCAAGGTCCTGGAGGCGTGGACAGGCCCACAGGTGGCCTGGACGATGGCCCGCGGTTACCCCGGTGCTTTCGGGCGCAAGATCAACGATCCGATCGTGTGGATCCCGCTGATGGTGCTGTTCGTGATCCCGTTCATCAACCGTCGACGCTTGTTCTGCATGCGGCACCTGGACCTGCTCGCACTGAGTGGCTTCTCGCTCAGCCTGATGTTCTTCAACGAAGGAAACATCAACGCCTCGGTCCCGCTCGTCTATCCGTTGCTGACGTACCTGCTGGGGCGCATGCTGTGGATCGGCCTGCATCGCAAGCCGACGAAGGCCGACCGTGAGCCG
This sequence comes from Solirubrobacterales bacterium, assembly GCA_038319025.1. GTDB lineage: Bacteria > Actinomycetota > Thermoleophilia > Solirubrobacterales > Solirubrobacteraceae > JBBQCW01. Next base: position 107,655 of record JBBQCW010000006.1, on the reverse strand, counting down.
TTGCGACTGTTGGTGCCCAACGCCTGGCTGATCATCGGGATCATCTTCTTGGTCGGCTTCCGCATCGGCCTGAACATCGTCGACTCCAACGTGATCGACGTCGGCTACGCAGGTGTGATCGGGGCCGATCGCCTGACGCACGGCAAGCCGATGTACGGCGGCTGGCCGTCCGACAACGATCACGGCGATACGTACGGTCCGGTTGTCTACGCCGCGTACGTGCCGCTGGAGGCGGTGTGGCCGTGGAACGGTCACTGGAATGACCTCCCGGCGGCGCACGCCGCGTCGATCCTGTTCGACCTGATGTGCCTCGCCCTGCTCTGGTGGCTGGGTCGGCGGATCCGTGGCCCGACGCTCGGCCTGGCGCTTGCCTATGCCTGGGCGACGTTCCCGTTCACGCTCTACGCGCTCAACACCAACAGCAACGACTCGTTCGTCGCCGCGCTGGTGCTCGCCTGCCTGGCTGTCGCTTCGTCACCACCCGCTCGCGGCGCGATGGGCGCGTTGGCCGGCATGGCCAAGTTCGCGCCGCTGGCGTTGGCGCCGGTGTTGGCGACCTACGATCCATCGGGTCGCACGCGGCCCAAGCGCGTGGCGGTTTTCTCGCTCGCCTTCGCCGCCGTGGTAGCCGTGTGTCTGTGGCCCGTACTTGCACACGACACGCTGACCCAGCTCTATGAGCGCACGCTGAAGTACCAGGCCAACCGTGGGTCCCCGTTCTCGGTGTGGGGCCTTTACGGGGAGACCGGCCTGGAGAAGGTGATGGAGGGCTTGGGCGTCGCGCTCGCCATTGCCCTCGCCTTCGTCCCGCGCCGTCGTGACCTCGTCGGCTTGGCGGCTCTGTGTGCCGCCGTCCTGATCGGGCTGCAACTCGGGGTGAACCACTGGTTCTACCTCTACATCCCGTGGTTCTTCCCGCTCGTGATGATCGCGCTGCTCGGGCGTCACCCGGTGCGCGCGCCAGACGACGAACCCTCAGCGGTCACTGCCCCCACTGACGCAGCACCGCATCAATCGACGTCGCCGATCGCGGCGCCGTCGCCCGGATGATGACGCCCATCAGCCACGGATCTTCCTCGGACGTCTCGAAGCGGATGGGCATCTGTGTGGCCATCGACTGAATCGCCTGCTCCTTCTTGACGCCGATCACTCCTCCCCGCGGCCCCGTCATCCCGACGTCGGAGATGTAGGCCGTGCCGCCGGGCAGGACGCGGAAGTCGTTGGTGGGCACGTGCGTGTGCGTGCCGACCACGGCGGTGACGCGTCCGTCCAGGTGCCAGCCGAGGCCCACCTTCTCACTGGTCGCCTCGGCGTGCACGTCGACGAGGATGTGGTCGGCGCCCTTGCGCGTCAGGTCCTCTACGGCCGCGTCCGTCTCCGGGAACATCGGTCGCCCTGCGCGCACGAAGAGGTTGCCGGAGGTGTTGATCACACCGAGCGTCATGCCGGTCTCGCCCAGAGGCACGAGGCAGGATCCGTGCCCCGGCTGGCTGCGCAGGTAGTTCACCGGTCGCAGGATCCGATCGTGATCGTCGAGGTACGGGTAGATCTCCTTGCGGTGGTACGTGTGGTTGCCCAGAGTGATCACATCAACGCCGTGGGCGAACAGCTCGTCGGCGATCTTGGGCGTGATGCCCAGGCCGCCGGCGGCGTTCTCCGCGTTGACCACAACCGCGTCGGGGGTGTACTCCTCGCGTAAGCCGGGCAGAAGGGCCAGCAGCGCATGCCGGCCGAGGCTGCCGACGACGTCGCCGATGAAGAGGATGGTCGCGTCAGTGTCGGGCACGGCCCATACTCTCGCGCACACGACCGATGACAGGCGATCCGACGACATCCGAAGGCCCGACGGTGCCCCAGCCGGCGCCGCCGGTCGTCGTGCCGCGATGGGTCCAACTTGTCGCGCTGCCGCTGATCCTCGTGATGCTCTGGGCACTGGCCCGGGCGGCCGGCCCGGTGCTGCTGATCTTCCTCGCGGCGGCGATCGGGGCGATGATCCTCAACCCACTGGTCACGGTGCTGCGCCGCGCCCGCCTGCCGCGCGGGATCAGCGTGCTGATCGTGTTCCTGCTGTTTCTCACGATCTTCACGACGGTCGGCTATCTGCTCGCCAACCCGATATCCAAGCAGGCAAAACGGTTCCAGAGCGACGTGCCGAACATCATCCACTCGGCCAACAGCAACTTGGCCGATCTGCAGACCTACTTCGACAACAACGGCATTCACGTCGAGATCAAGAAGCAGGGCCAGACGGCACTGCAAACGCTGGAGACCAAGGTCGTCGGGGGCACCGGTGACGTGGTCAGTTTCGGTGGCGACCTGCTCTCGACGCTGGTCACGGCGGGCTTCAGCCTGATCCTCACCTTCGTGGTGATGGTCTACATGCTGTTGTACGGCGAACGAATCGGCGACTGGGTGCGCCGCGTCCTACCGCCGGGGAACGGGACTGCGGACGACGATCTCCCCAGCCGCGTGCAGCGTGCCGTCTCCGGGTACGTGCGTGGGCAGTTGCTGTTCAGCCTGCTGATGGGCCTCGGAGCCACCGTCGGGCTGTACGTGTTCGGGCTCCTCGGCATCTTTCCGGCGGGCAAGACATACGCGGTGGCCTTCGGCGTCTTCTTCGGAATCATGGAGCTGATCCCCTACGTGGGACCCGTCCTGGGTGCTGTGCCGCCCGTCTTGGTGGCGCTTTTCCAAGATCCCCTCAGCGCGGTGTGGGTGGTGCTGCTCTTTGTGGCGCTGCAGCAGCTTGAGGGCCATGTCGTCGCGCCCCAGGTCTTCGGCCGGACACTGCGCATCAACCCGTTGTTGATCATCTTCGCCTTGCTGATCGGCGCTGAGTTGTACGGCTTCGTCGGCGCGTTTCTGGCGCTGCCGCTCGCGGCGATCATCCGCGAGACCTTCGACTACCTGCGTGGGCACCTGGTGCTCGAGCCGTGGGAGACGGTGTCCCCGTTGGAGGTCGCGGTCGGAGAGGAAGGCGTGTCTCGACGGCCGGAGCCGGCCCCGCCGGTTGACCCCGTACTCGCGCCCGAAGTGCCGCCGGTACCCGACGCCTGATCCGGAGAAGCCCGCGCCGACTACCCTTTGTAGGGCATGGCTTTCCCCGAAACCCGCCTGCGGCGCCTGCGCGCCACCTCGACGCTCCGCGATCTCGTGCGCGAGACCGAGCTGTCGGCGCGCCAGTTCGTCCTGCCGATGTTCGTCGAGGATGGGTTGCAGGGACGCACTGCGATCACCGCGATGCCAGGGGTCGATCGGCTGTCGATCACCCACGCCGTGCAGGAAGCCGGCGAAGCCGCGGCGTTGGGTATTCCCGCCGTGCTGCTGTTCGGCATCCCACGACATAAGGACGCGGACGGCTCAGGCGCCTGGGACGAGGATGGCGTCGTTCAGCTGGCCACCCGCGCCATCAAGGAGGCGCACCCGGACCTGCTCGTGATCACCGACGTATGTCTGTGCGAGTACACCGATCACGGCCACTGCGGCCATCTTCGCGCCGACGGCACGGTCGACAATGACGCGTCCGTGGAACTGATCGCCCGCGCCGCGGCCAGCCAGGCCCGTGCCGGGGCCGACATAGTGGCTCCGAGCGACATGATGGACGGGCGCGTAGGGGCAATCCGCGCGGCGCTCGACGAAGACGGTTTGAGCGACACGCCGATCATGGCCTACAGCGCCAAATACGCCAGCGCGTTCTACGGCCCGTTCCGCGACGCCGCCGGCTCCACTCCCGCGGAGGGCGACCGCCGCGGGTACCAGATGGATCCGGCCAACAGCGACGAAGCGGTCCGTGAGGCTCTTCTCGATGTGCAGGAGGGCGCCGATATCGTGATGGTGAAGCCGGCGCTGGCCTACCTCGACGTGATCGCCCGTGTGAAGCAGAGCACCCAGATGCCCGTGGCCGCGTACAACGTGAGTGGCGAATACGCCATGGTCAAGGCCGCCGCGGCCGCTGGATACATCGACGAGCGGGCCGCGGTGCTGGAGACCTTGACCGCCGTGCGCCGCGCCGGCGCTGACATTCTCATCACCTACCACGCCAAGGACGCCGCGACATGGCTTCAGTAGATAGCACCGAAGGATCAAAGGTCCGCAGCCGCGTGGGTGGGTCCGCCGTGCCGTTGGACGACATCGACCGGTCGATCCTCAATCTCATGCAGGGCTCGTTCCCGATCGCCGAGCGTCCCTACGCCGCGGTGGCCGAGCAGGCGCAGATCACCGAGGAGGAGTTGCTCACGCGGATCCAGCGGCTGCTGAAGGACCGCATCATCCGCCAGGTCACGCCGATCTACGACACACGGGCGCTCGGGTACGGCTCGATGCTGGTGGCGGCCAAGGTCGATCCCGAGCACCCCTGGCGGGCGGGCAAGATCATCAACTCCCACCCGGGGGTCAGCCACAACTACCTGCGCAACCACGACTTCAACATGTGGTTCACCCTGGCCGTCGAGGAAGATTCCAAGCTCGGCCTCCAGGGGACGCTGAACATTCTGCAGGACCTCACCGGCGCTGAGTCGATCCGCCAGCTCCCCACGTTGAAGCTGTTCAAGATCCGTATGGATCTGGAGATGGAGGGCGACACCAAGTCGTTGTCCACCCAGGGCGTCGCCGAGGAGCCGGTCGACCTGTCCCGTGTGGACTACGACGACACTGATCGCGCCGTGATCCGCGCCACGCAGGGTGACCTGCCCGTGGTGCCTGAGCCGTACGTCGACGCGGCCGCCGAACTGGGGATGAGCGTCCCCGATCTGCTGACGCACCTTGAGGGCATGCGTGAGCGCGGCATCCTGCGCCGTGTCGCCGCGATCCTTTACCACCGCCGTGCCGGTTTCTCGGCCAACGGAATGGGTGTCTGGGAGGTGCCCGAGGAGCAGATCGCAGACCTCGGCCCCAAGATGGCCGCCTACCGTGGCATCAGCCACTGTTACCAGCGCCCGACCTACGAGGACTGGTCCTACTCGGTGTTCACGATGGCCCACGGTCGCTCCAAGGAGGAGTGCGACGCGATCCTCGACCAGATCGCCGTCGACACGGGGATCGAAGGCCGCGCGACGCTGTACTCCTCGACCGAGTTCAAGAAGATCCGCCTCATGTACTTCACCGACGACTTCCGCAACTGGGAGCGGGAGTACGCGGGCGCTTGACCCGCCGGTCATCCCCATGAGTGTCTCCCTTCGCGACGCCCGTTCGCAGGATCTGTACCGCCGTGCGCTGGGTGTACTGCCCGGCGGGGTGAACTCTCCGGTGCGCGCTATGCGCGCAATCGGGCGGGACCCTCTGTTCATCGAACGTGCCTCCGGCGCGGAACTGTTCGACGTGGACGGCAACCGGTACGTCGACTGGGTGTGTTCCTGGGGACCGTTGATTCACGGCCACGCACACCCGGCGATCCTGGAGGCGATCACCGCTGCGGCAGCGAAGGGGACCACGTTCGGCGCCCCGACGGCCGGCGAGGTGGCTTTGGCCGAAGAGGTGTCCGCCCGGATGCCGTCGGTGGAGATGCTGCGGATGACGTCCTCGGGCACCGAGGCGGCGATGAGCGCCATTCGCCTGGCCCGCGCAGTGACCGGCAGGGAGAAGCTCCTGAAGTTCGCCGGCGCCTACCACGGCCACCTCGACGGGCTGCTGGCGCAAGCCGGATCCGGTTTGGCCACGCAGGGCATTCCGTCCAGCCCTGGGGTGCCGGCGGCCGCCACCGCCGCAACCATCATCGTCGGCTGGAACGACGAGGCCGCTGTTCGCGCGGCCGTCGCCGAGCACGACTTCGCCGCCATCCTCGTGGAGCCGTACCCGGGCAACATGGGCGTCGTCCCGCCGACCGAAGGCTTCCTCGAACTTCTGCGTGAGCAGGCGACAGAGTCCGGTGCTCTGCTCGTCTTCGACGAGGTGATCACCGGGTTTCGGGTCGCTCGCGGTGGGGCGCAGGATCTGACCGGCGTGTTGCCTGACCTGACGGCCATGGGCAAGATCATCGGCGGCGGGTTGCCCGCCGCCGCTTTCGGCGGCCCCCGTTCGCTGATGGAAATGATCGCCCCGTCGGGTGACGTCTACCAAGGGGGCACGTTAAGCGGGAACCCGCTGGCGGTCGCGGCCGGCCTGCAGACGCTCGCCCTCCTGGACGACACGGCTTATCCGCGCATCGCGGCCACCACCGACGCCCTGGCTCAGACCTTGCGCGACGCGGCGGGCTCGTATCCGGTGCAGGTGCAGACCGTCCCGGGCCTGGTCACCGTGTTCTTCAGCGAGGAGCCCGTCACCGACTACGCCGGGGCGCAAGCGTGTGACGCCGAGGCCTACGGCGCGTGGTGTCGAGGCCTGCTGGCGCGCGGGGTCTACCCGCCGCCATCGCAGTTCGAAGCCTGGTTCCCGTCTCTCGCCCACACGCCCGAGCAGATCGCGTACACCGGCGATATGGCCGCCGCCGCATTCGCCCAGATGCGCCGATGAGCGGCGCGCTGATAAAGCCGCTGGAAGCCGTGCGGGCCGCGCTGTCCGCCGAGGGTGGCCTGGTGGCCGAAGCGCTTCTGGCCGAGGCGCCCGCCGCCGACAGCGATCACCTCGGCGTCCTCCTGGCCACCGCGCCGCGAGCCGCGGCCGATCCGGCCGAATACGCCTTCGTGGTGGAGGCGATCCGTGAGGGCTACCTGCTGCACTACGGCATGCCGCGGCTGGTGAGCACCGACGATGAGGATCTGGCCCTGCTGGCCGGCGACCGGCTGTACGCGCTCGGACTGGCGCGCCTGGCCTCCTTGGGTGATCTGGCCGCGATCACCGCGCTGGCCGACGTGATCGCCGATGGTGCGAGGGCGCAGGCGGCGGCGGACGAGGACCTCGCCGAGGCCGTCTGGGACGCCGGGGTGGCCCGTGTGGGGTGGGGCGACGACGACGACTTGAGGTCTGCGCGGGCGGCTTCACGGGCAGGTGCACCGGACGGTGCACGCCAGTTGCGCAGTGCGGCGCGCCAGCTTGTAGGCGAGATGGCGCAGTTGCGCTGAAGAAACGCCCGTCGAACCGTCATCATGTGTCGACGGACGCGAGCGGCTGAGCGATAGTGTTCAGCGCCGCGACACCACCCGTTGCAGGAGTCCGCCTTGCCCGATAAACATCAGACAAAGTCGAAGTACACGCTCGACCGCCAGATCCCCGGCGCCTTCGAAGGCGAGACGGTGACGCGGCGGCGCTTCATGACCGGTACTGCGCACGTGGCCGGCGCCGTTGCTGCGAGCGCGTTCCTGCTTCCGGCCGTCGGTTTCGCGGTCGGCCCGCTCTTCGATCAGGTCAAGGAGCCGTGGCAGGACATCGGCTCCGAGGATGAGTTCAGCAACCTCACGTACACACCCAAGACGATCCAGGTGTCAAGCGGCATCGGCGAGGCCGGTCGCGGCACCGCGTACGTGCGCAAGCGCAACCCCGCCATCGACTCGCCCAAGGCCCAGGTCCAGGATGCGTACGTGGCCATCTCCTCGTCGTGCATGCATCTGGGCTGCCCGGTCAACTTCGTCCCCGCCGCGCAGCGGTTCATCTGCCCGTGTCACGGCGGCGTGTACGACATTCAGGGCAAGGTCAACGGTGGCCCGCCCGTCCGCCCGCTGGATCGGTACTACACGCGCGTCGTCGCCGGTCGCGTGCAGATCGGCGCCAAGTACTCGGTCAACTCCAAGCTCGAGTCGTTCTCGCCCCGTGATCCCGGCGAGCCGCTCGACGGTATCGGTCAGTACCTGTACCCATCCCGACCCTCCATTCGTAACGGTCGCGAGCAGTCGGCCGCGCCGAACCAGAACTAGCTGATCGCCATGCCCAAGCTCCCCAAACTTCCCACGCCACCGGTTCCCAACGCGATGAACCCCGTGCCCAGGCGGGCCGGCAGCAAGAACCCGGCGCCATCGCCCACCGAAGCCGCGGTCGAGGGCGCCACGCACGCCATCGGCTGGATCGACGAGCGCACGTCGCTGTCGGGCGGCGCGCGGTGGATGATGTTCCGCAAGGTGCCCAAGGGCACCAACTGGTTCTACACCCTGGGTTCGGCCACGATGTTCGCCTTCCTCTCCCAGGCGGTCACCGGCGTATTTCTGGCGATGTATTACAACCCGTCGGTCACGCAGGCCTACGAGTCGGTGCGGTACATCAACAACGAGGCATTCCTCGGCGAGTTCGTACACGGCATGCACAAGTGGGGCTCGTCGGTGATGGTGATCCTCGTCTTCACCCACATGGCGAGAACATTCTTCTTCGGCGCGTACAAGTACCCGCGTGAGCTCAACTGGATCATCGGTGTGGCGCTGCTCATCCTCACGATGGCGATGTCCTTCACGGGCTATCTGCTGCCGTTCGATCAGCGGTCCTACTGGGCCACGATCGTCGGCGTGAACATCAACGGCACCGGCCCGTTCGTCGGCCCGTACCTGTCGGACTTCCTGCGCGCCGGTCCGTTCTTCGGAGCCACGACGCTCTCCCGGTTCTACGCGATCCACATGCTGCTGTTGCCTGGCGTGATCGCCGGCCTGATCGGCGCCCACCTGTACCTCGTCGCCAAGCTGGGCACCACAGCACCGCCCTGGATCAAGCCCCAGGAAGACGACGCCCTGCGCGGGGAAGTCGCGTGACTGTGCGCCATTTCTCGACCGTCGCTGATGTCGAGCCGGAAGGTGGTCGCTCGCGATGAACCGCCAAGAGAAGGAGGAGTACCTCCGCGGGTACTCCCAGCTGAAGGCCAAGGGCAAGCCGTTCTTCCCGTACGCAGTGGCCAAGGACTCCGCGATGGCGTGCGTGGTGATGCTGGTCATCATCCTGATGTCGCTGCTCCTAGGGGCCGAGTTGGGGCCAAAGGCCGACCCGACGACCACCACCTACTCACCGCGTCCTGAGTGGTACTTCTTCTTCCTCTTCGAGGTGCTGCGGATCATCAAGCCGCCGCAGCTGGTGCCGCTGGCCACCATCGGCGTGCCGACGATCGCCATGATCCTGCTGTTCCTACTGCCGTTCTACGATCGCGGCGCTGAGCGGCGCCCTGAGCGGCGGCCGATCGCCACGCTGGCCGGCATCTTCACCATCTGCGCAATGGCGTTCCTCACGTACCTGGGCGCATCGGCCGGGTCGCCGACGCAGATCGACATGCCCACTCCCGCCCGTGTGGTCGCCCAGGGTCCTGCGGTCCTGGCCTCCTACGAAGCAGGGCGACAGGTCGTCGTCCAATCCGGCTGCACCGCCTGCCACAAGATCGGTGAGAACGGCAACGACGGCCCCGGTCCTGAACTGACCGCGATCGGGTCAACGCTGCCCAAGCAGGCGATTGCGCGCACGCTGATCAACCCGACATCGCCGATGCCGTCGTTCAAGAACCTGCCGCCCAAGCAGTTCCAGGACCTCGTCCTCTTCCTGTCGCAGCTCCAGTAGGGAGTCCCGGCCATGAGCGCAGGCGTCCGCGAGGGCACCCTGGAGGAGCCGCAGGTCCAGGCGATGTTCGATCGCATCGCGGGTTCCTACGATCGCCTCAACTCGGTGATGACGGCCGGTTTGCATCACCAGTGGCGCCGACGCGCGGCCGACCTGGCCTCCGTCGGCCCAGGCTCGCGCGTGCTCGACGTCGCCACCGGCACCGGCGACTTGGCCGTCGAACTGCGCTCGCGGGTGATGCCGGGCGGTGAGGTTGTCGGGTCGGATTTCTCCGAGCGGATGCTGGCGCTGGCCCGCGTGAAGGAGCCCGGCATCCCCTTCGAGTTCGGCAACGCGCTGGATCTGCCCTATGAGACCGATCGGTTCGATGCGGCCACCGTCGGGTTCGGCGCACGGAACTTTTCCGACCTTCAGGCCGGCATTCGCGAGATGACTCGCGTCGTGCGGCCCGGTGGCCGCGTGGTCATCCTCGAGATCACGACGCCGACGAAGCCGCCGCTCTCCACGTTCTTCCGCGTCTGGTTCGACAGCATCGTGCCCAAGCTCGGGCGTGCCGCGGGCGACGCGGACGCGTACACCTACCTTCCGAACTCCGTGAAGCGGTTCCCGGGCGCCCACGAGCTGGCGGCCATCATGGATCGCTGCGGGCTTGAGCACATTCGATACGTCCTGACGGCCGGCGGCATTATCGCGATTCATGTGGGGGAGAAGCCGTTCACCGACCCCGCTCAGCCCGCGGAGTGACCCCCGAGCCCGCCGTCACCGACGTGATCCACGCCGGGGGCGAGCATCTGCCGGTGCTCTTGGACGAGGTGGAGCAGCGCCTGATCGCGCTGTCCGGCGATGCCGGGCCGGTACTCACGGCGCATGCCTCTTCGACGATCGCCGCCGGCGGCAAGCGCCTGCGGCCACTCCTCGTGCTGCTGGCCGCGGGGGATCCGCCTCTTGACAGCGCCCCGTTGGTCCGCGCCGCAGCGGCTGTTGAGCTGGTCCATTCGGCCACGCTCGTACACGACGACGTGCTGGATGTGGCAGCACTGCGCCGCGGTCAGCCGACGGTGTTTGCCACCGCCGGCCGAGGCGCCGCGCTCTGTACCGGCGATCTTCTGTTCGCGCGGGCGTTCTCCGAGTTGGCCCGTAACGGTCGCCCGGATCAGATTGAGGTGTTGTCGCTGGCGGGCAGCGCTTTGGCCCAGGGCGAGTTGCTCCAGCGGGCCGATGCGTGGAACACCGCCGTGACCCTGGAGCGGTATCTGGAACGCTGCGATCTCAAGACCGCCCGGTTGTTCGGAGGTGCCTGCGTGCTCGGGGCACTGCAGACCGGCGGCCCGCACGATGAGCTCGGGGAGTTCGGCGCGCGGATCGGCCTTGCCTTCCAACTCCTCGACGACGTGCTCGACGTGTCGGGGCCGGCGGAGCGCACCGGCAAACATCGGGGCACCGATCTACTGGACGGGACGGTGACGCTGCCGTTCATCCTCGCCCGCGAGCACGACGCTGAACTGGCCGGGCTCGATCCACGCACGATCGATTCCCCGCAGGCAGCCGAGGAGATCTGCGACCGGATAGCTGCCACCGGTGCTTTGGAGGAAGCACGGGCCCGTGCGCTGGCGATGGTCGACGAGGCAAAGGCCGGGCTTCCCGCAGGCTTGGCTGATCAGCAGCACTTCGCGCTTGAGGTAGTCGCCAATGGCGTCGTCGCGCGCTACTCGTAGCAGCCGCACCGCCACCGTTTCTGCAGGCAAAAGTGATCCGCGAGCTCGGATGCCACGCTACCCTGGTTAGTACATCGACGCAAGGACTCGGAATTCGCATGGGCAACATCGGACCTCTTGAAATCGGAATCGTGCTGTTGATCGTCCTGATCATCTTCGGGCCTAAGCGCCTGCCCGGCCTCGGCAAGTCCGTGGGCACCGGGATGCGGGAGTTCAAGGAGAGCATCACCGGGGAGGACAAGGAGGACGAGGCCAAGAAAGCCGAGCTCACGCAAGCCGCTGCGGTCGAGCCCGTCGTCCCCGCTCCGGTGGCGACACCCGCTCCCACGCCCGTCGCTTCTTCCACGACCCACGACACGCCGCAGGGCTCCGCGCCCAGCGCCTGATCTCCGGGAGAACGCAGCGACATGTCCGCCACGGCCGCGGTTCGCGGAATCGCGCACCAGGATCGCCTTACGCTCGTCGAGCATCTCGACGAGCTGCGCTCGCGGCTGATCCTGTGTGCGGGCGTGCTCGCCGTCGTGTTCACGGTCTGCCTGTGGCAGAACAACGCGCTGCTGCACATTCTCAACAAGCCGCTGACGCAGGCCACGCAGACGTCGATCAAAAAGGGCAACGGCCTTCCGGGCCAGATCGATCGAAACCGTAAGGCGCTGCTCGACACGGCGACGGCGACGCTGCGGCTGACCCAGACGCTCAACTTGCCGTCGTCCAAGCTGCCGGCCTCCACGCACGCGTTGCTGGTGGCCGAGGCCGCGCAGCTGCGGCAGGTGATCGCGACCATCCCGAAGACGACACAGGGCAACAAACCGGTGACGCTGCGCGTCGGAGAGCCGTTCTCCACCACGCTGACGGTGTCGCTGTACTTCGCCCTGCTGTTCTCACTTCCGTTCCTGCTCTACGAGCTGTACGGGTTCATCCTGCCCGCCTTCACGCCGAACGAACGCAAGGTCGCGCTGCCGCTGATGGCCATGGTGCCGGTGTTGTTCATCGCGGGGGTGGTTTTCGGGTACTTCATTGTCCTCCCGCCGGCCGTGCAGTTCCTGCAGAACTTCAACTCGAACTCGTTCAACGTCCTCGTTCAAGCCTCTGACTACTACAAGTTCGCGGTGCTGGCCCTCATAAGTCTCGGCGTGCTCTTCCAGATGCCCGTCGCGATTCTGGCGGCCGTGAAGATCGGCCTGGTCACGCCGCAACAATTGGCCAAGAACCGGCGCTACGCGCTGCTGGCGATTGCGGTGGTCGCGATGCTGCTGCCCGGGACGGATCCTGTGACGATGCTCATCTCCATGGTGCCGTTGATCTTCCTGTACGAGTTGAGCATCATCCTGGCCCGTATCTTCGGTCGCAGCAAGGTGATCGAAGGTGAAGACGACGACGACGAGGACGCGCTTGAGCCCGACGACGAGCCCGACGATCCTCGCGGCTCGGGCGATGAGGCCCTAGTCACGGTCGGCGGCGGATGGGATCTGGACGAGCACGACGGGGACCACGGGTGGGATGACCCCAAGCCCCGGCGCGACGGACCGGCCGAGGGCGACGTATCCTGACCTGATGCTTTTCGACCTCCGCGGCAAGGGCCGTCGCCGCACCGTCCAGATCATCTACGGCGGCCTCGCGCTACTGATCGGTGGTGGCCTGATCTTCTTCGGCATCGGCGGTGCCACCAGCGGCGGTCTGCTGAACGCGGTGGACAACCAGCGAGCCGCGCAGACCGACACCTTCAACAAGAAGGTCACCGCGGCCCGGAAGCTCACGGTCGCCAACCCGAAGGACCCCGCCGCGTGGGCAGCACTGACCCGCGCGCAGTACCAAGCCGCAGGCGTGGGCAAGAACTTCGACACGAGCACGGGCAGCTTCACTCCGAAGGGGCTCGCGGAACTGGCTCGAGTCGACGCGTCCTGGCAGACCTACCTGGCGCTGAACCCCAAGCATCCCGACGGTGACACCGCGAACCTGATGTCCAAGGCCTACGGTCCCGCCGCGCTGAACGACCCGGTGAAGGCGGTGGCGGCTTACGAGATCTTCGTGGGCTCGCGCCCCGCGTCCGCGGTGCTGTACGCACAGCTCGCCGTCTTGGCCGACGTGGCCGGTCAGTCGCGCAAGAGCCAGCTCGCCGAGGCCAAGGCCCTGTCGCTGGCCACCGACAAGGTGCAGCGCACCCAGATCCAGCAGTCGATCGCCCAGGCCAGGGCACAGAACGCGCAGAACACCGCGCAGCAGTCTGGGGCCGCGGCGCCCACGACGACCACGCCGTAAGCCGCGGCGCACCGAGAGCATCAGCGCCGTCGCAGCGGCGCTGATCGTCTACGATGATCGGACGCCCTTGTAGCTCAATTGGCAGAGCAGCGGACTCTTAATCCGAAGGTTGAAGGTTCGATTCCTTCCGGGGGCACTTCCCGTCCGGCGGTTACGCCGAGGACGGTGAGGGTACTGTGACGAATGGAGGGCATTTGAAGGCGACATCGTCCGCGGTGGCGTCGCCTGACTTCCGAGATTTTGCGCCAGCAACTCGGAGGTTCCAATGCCCCCAACGTCTCCTAGACGAGCAGCAGGATCGGCCTTGTCCGCCTTACAAGGACCGCCGCGATTTTCGTGTGCATGGACAGACGGGCATTCCGGTGTCGCCTGGGTCGAACCGATCGGCGAGCTCGATCTCTTTGCGACCCCCCAACTAAGCCAGGCGCTCAGCGCCGCTCAGACGGCGGCAGGCTGTGTTGTCCTTGACCTGCGGCGCGTCAGTTTTCTTGAGAGCAGCGCCTGTCACGCAATCGTCGACGCCAGCGCGCGCGCCGCCCGGGCCGGCGGCCGCTTGATCGTGGTGCGCGGCCTCGAGCACGTGCAGACCGCGCTCACCGTCTCCGGTAGCGCCGAGGCCGTCGAGATGGTCAACCTCGGCCCCGGACAACCACCTGTCCAAGCGTTGCGGCAGTGATCGTGGGAATGCCGGGCTGCGAGCGGTAACGCGCCCGGCCGTGATCCGCGTGGGTCTTTCACACGCTGTGCTCTCTAACCACAAGCTCACCCGAAACCAGGAGGAGCAGCATGAGTGACACAGTTGACGTTCAACAGTTCGACCGTGATGAAGCGGTCGCAGAAGCAATCGACGGACTGCAGAACACCACCCGCCGCGACGTGCTTCGGCGCGCCGGGGTAGTCGCGGGAACCGCCGCGGCGGCAACACTGATCCCGGCCACCGGCGCGTTCGGTCGGCAGGGCGGCAGCACCGCCAACGACGTGAAGATCCTCAACTACGCGCTCACGCTCGAGTACCTCGAGGCAGCGTTCTACGCCGAAGTGCTGGCCAAGGGTACCGCGATCAAGGACGCGTCGGTACGGAACTTCGCCGAGACGGTGGCGGCCCATGAGGCCACCCACGTATCTGCGCTGCAGGGCGCGCTCGGGGCCAAGGCCGTCAGCTCGCCGAAGTTCGACTTCAAGGGCACCACGGCGAGTCAGAAGTCGTTCCTGAAGACCTCCAAGGTCCTTGAGGACACGGGCGTGTCGGCCTACCAGGGCCAGGCTCCGCTGATCCACAACAACGCGTACCTCGCAGTGGCCGGTTCGATCCTCGCGGTCGAAGCACGCCACGCCGCGTGGGTCCGTGACCTGCTCGGCGCCGGCAAGACGGTCCTGCCGGCCCCGTTGGCGTTCAACGCGCCGATGTCCATGTCCCAGGTGTTGAGCGCGGTCAAGTCGACCGGCTTCATCAAGAAATAGACGACCAAGGAGCCAATGAACATGAATCAACATGAACCCGCGGTCGACGTCTCACGTCTGGCCGCCTTCGACACCGACGGCGCTCTCCAAGAGGCCGCCGAGAAGGTCAACCGCTACGCATCGCGTCGTTCGTTCCTGCGTGGAACCGGCGTGATGGTCGGCGGGGCGCTCATCGCCTCCGCCGTCCCCGGCTCCGCCATGGCGGCGGCGGCCACCCCGAAGAGCGACGTGGCGATCCTGAACTTCGCCCTGACGCTCGAGTACCTGGAGTCGGCCTTCTACAAGGGCGCGCTGAAGAACGCGAACCTGAAGGGCGAGCTGCTGCGCTTCGCCAAGGTCGTTTCCGACCACGAGGCCCAGCACGTCACCGCGCTGCAGAAGGCGCTCGGCAGCAAGGCCGTGAAGTCTCCGAAGTTCGACTTCAAGGGCAGCAACCACAGCAGCTCGACGTTCGGCCCCACCTCGGTGGTGCTTGAGGACACCGGCGTGTCGGCCTACCAAGGCCAGGCGCCGCTGATCACCAATCAGGATGTGTTCAAGGCAGCGATCGCGATCCATCCGGTCGAAGCTCGCCACGCCGGCTGGATCCGTCAGATCCTCGGCATGACGCCTGCCCCGGACACGTTCAACCCGGCGCTGACCAAGGCCGAAGTCCTGGCGGCCGTCGGAGCCACTGGGTTCATCAAGGCCTGACCTGACTCACCAGAGCCCGCGCGAAGGTCCCGGACATTCCCCTCCTATGTCCGGGACCGCTCGCCGCACGTCAGGGAAGCGCGGCATGTTTGCGATGGCCACCACCAGGGAATATCCCTGGCACGCCACCCGCATCGGCAGCTGTTGCATGGCGCTGAAGGCCTAAGCAATCCACGAAAAGCCGGGTGCGGCGTGATCGAGCGTGTCGATGGTTGGATCGGGAGTGGTCTTGATGCGGCGGTACGTTCGCATCATCGACGCCGGCTGCGGAGTATCGGTCGGATCGAGCAGCTTGATCCCCCCGCCGGCGGTTCGCTGTGGGCGGCCGGCGATCCCCCGCCGCGCTCGGGGTGTGAGCTCGAGGTCCTGATCGACGGCGGGCAGGCGCTGCCGCGAGTCGGTGCGGCGCTGCGAGGCGCCCGCTCATCGATCCACATCGCCGGGTGGCACGTGACGCCTGGTTTCGGGCTTACGCGCGATGAAGAGGCGTCAGGCCTGCGCGACCTGCTCGGGGAACTGGCCGAACATGTCGATGTGCGGGTTCTGCTGTGGGCTGGGGCTCCGCTGCCGGTTTTCACTCACGGTCGTACCGCTATGCGCCAGGTCCGCGATGAGCTGGTGCGGGGTACGCGTGTGCGCTGCGCACTCGACTCGCATGAACGCCCGATGCATTGCCATCACGAGAAGCTGGTGATCGTTGACGGCGAGGTGGCGTTCGTCGGCGGGATCGACCTGACGTCGCTGGGTGGTGACCGCTTCGATTCCAGTGCACATCCGATGCATGGGCGGCTCGGCTGGCACGACGTGTCCACCCAGGTGCGTGGCCCCGCCGTTGCTGATGTGGCCGCGCACTTCGCAAGTCGTTGGCGTGAGGTGGACGGTGAGCGGCTCGCGGACGTGCCGCCACCGTCGCCCGCGGGCGATCACGAGCTACAGGTCGTGCGCACCGTCCCTGAAAAGGTTTACGACTTCCTGCCCGACGGCGACTTTCGGATCCTCGAGGCCTACACCCGGGCGCTGCGCTCGGCGCGCAAGCTCATCTATCTGGAGAACCAATTCCTGTGGTCGACGGATGTCGTCGCCATCCTCGCCGACAAGCTGCGCAACCCCCCGAGCGACGACTTCCGCCTTGTCGTGCTGCTTCCCGCCAAACCCAACAACGGCGCGGACACCACTCGCGGCCAGCTCGGAGTCCTCGCCGCCGCTGACGACGGGGCCGGACGTTTTCTGGCTACGACCATCTCGGCCCGTACCGGCACGCTGGTCGGCCCGCTGTACGTGCACGCAAAGGTCGGGATCGTCGATGACGCATGGCTGACTGTGGGGTCGGCGAACCTCAACGAGCACTCGTTCTTCAACGACTCCGAGATGAACATCGTCACGTGTGACCCAGGACTTGCGCGCGATACACGGCTTCGGCTCTGGGCTGAGCATCTGGAGTGCCCGATCGCTCAGGTGGCGGGGGACCCGACGCAGGTCATTGATGAATTGTGGCGCCCGGTCGCCACTGAGCAGCTTGAGCGCCGCGAGCGCGGCGAGCCCCAGACCCACCGTCTGTCAGAGCTGCCGGGGGTGACGCGCCGTTCGATGGCGCTCCTGGGCCCGCTCAACGGCCTGATCGTGGACGGCTGAGGGCCGACCGTGTCCACCGGAGCCATGCCGTCGCGAACCGTCGCCAGAATCGCGCTCGTCGTGAGCGGCGTCGCCATCGGCGGCCTGCTCCTGCTCTATCTGCTGTGGGCGATCCGAGGGGTGATCCTCCTTGCCGGGCTGGCCGCGTTCATCGCCCTCGCACTGGGCGCCCCGGTCGACGTTCTCTCGCGCCGGGCACACCTTCCCCGGTGGCTGGCCATCGTGACCGTCTACGTACTGCTGGTCGCGATCGTCGTGGCCGTCGGGCTTCTGTTCGTCCCGGCAATTTCCGGAGGCGTCGACTCGCTGACCCAAAACGCACCGCACTATCTGGACCAGCTGCGTAGGGACCGCACCTTCCGCCACTACGACAACCAGTACCACATCAGCATCGGCATCGAGCACCAGATTGCGAAGCTGCCGACCCAGCTCGGCGCCGCGGCCAACACGCTTCAGTCGGTCACCGTAGGCGTGTTCAGCGCGGCGGTGAAGCTCGTGACCGTTCTGACGATCGCCTTCTTCCTTCTGCTCGACGGGGGAAAGATCGTCGGCCGGGCGATCGACCTGCTGCTGCCCTCCGAGCAAGCCCGGCGTTGGCACGTGCTCAGCGCCGACATCTACCGCTCGGTCTCCGGGTACGTGGTGGGCAACCTTCTCATCAGCGTCGTGGCGGGCATCGTCTCCTACGTCACGCTCCTGATCTTGGGCGTTCCCTACGCTGCACCACTCGCCGTGCTGATGGGCTTCTTCGACGCTATCCCGCTGGTCGGGGCGACGATCGGCGCCGGCCTCGTAGCCATCGTCACGTTGTTCAACGGCTTCCCGTCGACGACGATCGTGTGGATCGTCGTACAGCTCGTCTATCAGCAATTCGAAAGCAGCGTTCTGGTCCCCGTCGTCTATCGCCGGACGGTGAAGGTCAGCGGACTGGTTACGGTGCTCGCCGTACTCATCGGGGCAAGCCTGCTCGGGATTCTGGGCGCCCTCGTGGCCATCCCGGCTGCGGCCGCCCTCGATATCGTCGTGCGAGAGCTGTGGTCGCTGCGCCATCCGCGCGTGGTCATTCCCGGTACCGACGCGAGCGCGGACGACGTTCCGGAGACCTCCAAACTGATCCTTCCCGACGGCTGAACTCTCGACGGTCAGCTCGCGGAGTTGACCTCCCGCTCCCGCTGTAACTCGGCGTTCAACTCAGCACCCAGAAGGATCGCCAGGTTGGTGATCCACAGCCACACCAGGAACACGATCACGCCGGCGATGCTGCCGTACGTGGCGTTGTAGGAAGCAAAGCTGGACACGTAGAGGGCAAAGAGGACCGAGGCGACGATCCACACCGCGACGGCCAGCAAGCTCCCGGGGGTGACCCATCGCCAACCTGGTTGGCGGACGTTGGGCGACGCTGAGTACAGGCCGCTGAGCACGACGCTGAAAATGAGAATCAGGATGGGCCACTTGGCGATGTCCCACACCTGGACGGCTGTGGACCCCGCGCCGACTATGTCACCCGCCTGGCGGGCGACCGGACCGGTGATGACGACGGCGGCCGCGCCGAGGGCGATGATGAGCAACGCAACGAAGCTGATCGCGAGCCGCAGCGGCACCGTCTTGGTGAACGGTCGGTCCTCCTCGACGGCCCAGATCGCGTTCGAAGCCCGCATGAATGCGCCGACGTACCCCGAAGCCGCCCAGAGGGCTCCCGCCACCGAAATCACCGCGACCAGGCCGGCTCCACCCGCATTGCCCTGCACGTCGTGCACAGCGTTGGTCGCGACGTCGCGGGCCGACCCAGGCGCAGCCGTGGCGATGTGATCGATGAGCGTCTGCGTGGCGGAGGTGCTGAGCAGGCCGATCATCGACATCAGGACGAGCAGCGCCGGGAACAGGGCGAGGATGCCGTAGTAGGTGAGGCTCGCCGCCCAATCGGTGAGGTTGTCGGTCTGGATGCCCTTGAACGTCCGTTTCAGCGCTTGGCCCCATTCGGCGCGGGTCAGAGCGGTGGGTACCCGGGCGGAGACGTCGGGATCCTCGACTGTCGCGTAGTCCGTACTCATGACGACTCCCTACCCGGCAGTTCGCCACGCGACACGTGGACTTGTCCGCTCGCCGCACACCTACGACGAGGGGCCCAGCTGGTGCCGGGCCCCTCGCAACGTCGTTGGCGTTGAGGCTTACGAGGCAGCGGCCAGTTCGCGCTCGGCGGCCTTCATGACGCCGGCGCGTGCCTTGTGGGCACGCTCATACGCGCGCACGGTCTTGGCCAACTCATCATCGCCGGCTGACAGTGCCGAGGTGACCTCGGCGGCGGTCAGCTCGTCGTAACCTGCCCACGGCTCGCTGGCGCGCAGCGAAGTGATCCGGCTGAGGATCGTCGTGCGGTTCTCGTTCTTGCGCTCGTAGCTGTCGATCTTGGCCAGATCGATCTGCGAGAGGTCGGCCAGCTTCTGAGTGATCTCCTCGGCGGTCAGGCTGTCGTACCGCGAGATGGCCAGGTCACCTTCAGAGGCGACGGCACCCTTGATCTGGCCCTCGACCTGAGCGACACCCGGCACCTTGCGGGCCTGGCGGGCGGTGCGCTTCGCGCTCGCCAACGTGTCGTTGGTGCGCTCGCGCACGGCGTTCCCCGCGTCACGGATGGTGTCGGCCGCGCCCGTCGTGGTGATGTCGTAGGAGGGATCGCCGTCGATCTCCGCACGCACGACGGCGTCGGTCAGCTTGGGGATCTCGCGCATGATGCGGTCGAGCATCTTCTGCTCGTCGGTGAGGATCGAAGCCGCCAGCTTCTGCGTCTCCTTATCGCCCACCCGCTCGGCCAGGCGCTCGATCGCCGTGTACGTAGCGATCTCCAGCGCCTCGGAGGCGGCGGCGTCCTTGGCGTTCTTCAACACCTTCTCCTCTCCACCGGACCCCCGGAGCAGATCGAACGGGGTCTTTCCGACCGCGATCGCCTGGCCAATCGCCGTCTCCACGATGCCCAGTGCAAACGTCAACGGGTTCCCGCCCTGGCCCAGAGTGCTCAGTCGCTGGGCAACGCGGTTCGCGTGGCGACGAGTCTCCTCCAGGTGTGTTTGCAGCGCATTGCGATAGGACCCGCTCGGGGTCATCGCGATCTGCGCCTGCAACACACGCGTGAGCGCCTGCTCGCTCGCGTGCGCCTCGTTGAGGTACTGGACGACCTTCTGCTGGTCAGCGTTCATCTCAATTCCAATCGAGTCGAGGGTCATGGGCCGGCCGCTCTGCGGCGCCGGGGCTTCTTCGCCCGGCCGCCTAGCCGTCCTCTCTCTTTGGCCTGCCCGAAGCTCGCGCCGGCCAAACAGAGGTTTACGAGCCTCACTCGCGTTCCAAACCAAACTCAGGATTAGACCGCCGCGTATCAGGGCAGACCGCCCTTCATGCTCACCATCATCCTCATCGTCCTGGTCATCCTTCTGCTCACCGGCGGAGTCGGGTTCAGCCGCCGCGGCCGCGGCTAGGAGACGGTCTCGCCCCGCGCGCAAGACACGTAAGACCAAATCAACGCCGTGGCCGGCTCAGCCGTGGTGGTCCTCGACGAGTCCGCGTAACTGCCGGTACTCGTCCGCCGTTATCGGGCGCCCGCCGACCGTGGAGAGTGCCGGATCCCCGTCCACGTAGTCCCGTTCGTTGCGCCGCCACACGGCGATGTAACGGTAGAACGGGACGACCGGGTGCAGGTGATGGACGAGGTGGTAGTTCTGGTAGAGCATGATCGGCGAGAGCGAGCGCTCAAAGCCGATCCGGTTGCGCGTGGTCTTGAGCTTGTCTTCGCTCGGCTTGTGGTGCAGACCGTGATGCGGCAGGTAGTCAAAGGCCCACCCGAGGAACAGCACGCTGAGCCGGCAGGGGATGTAGAGCACGACGAGCAGCTCCACGAAGTGCCCCGTGACGATGGCGGCCACGGTCACGCCGAGCCATAGCGTCAGTGCGATGCCCTGCTCGAACTGCTCCTGCCGGGGTCGAGATCTGAGCTTCGGGACGTAGAAGACCATGTACCAGAGGTCGACCGTCATCCAGCGCAGCGGCGCCTGCCAGGCGGGCCCTCGCATCGTGTAGTGATCTGGGTCCGCACCGTCGGAATGATTGGTGAACCGGTGATGTTGCATGTGGATGAAGCGCCAGGTCGGAAAGCTCGCATGCGGCGCAAACAGGGGAACGGCGAGGCGCCCCATCCAGCGGTTCACCGCCGAGCTGTTGGCTGCCGAGTGGTGCGCCGCGTCGTGGGCGACCGTAAACAGCAGATACGACGCCAGCGCGTTGAGGAAGATCGTGATCCACCAGGGGAGGTCGTCGCCGAGGTAAAGCGTGGTCGACGTGATCCACAGGAGCAGGCCCGCGATGAGCAGGCCGAGTGTGGGCCAGGCCACGGCCGGGACCGGCTCGCCGGGGTCGGGAATACGCGTGACGGAAACCGGTGACGGGGAGGCGGGCACGTTCACGACAGTATGTACCCGGCAGACGTTGGGGTGAGATCACGCCGCACGGTACGTTGACCGGGAGATGAGCACAGCTCAGTTCCCCACCGCGGCGCCCGCATCGGGCATGTACGAGTCGTACTACCTGCGGGCGGTCGCACCGGACGAGTCGCAGGGTGTGTGGATCCGGCACACGGTGCACAAGCGCCCCGGTGCGGCGCCCACGGGCTCGGTCTGGATCACGGTATGGGACGGCGGTGGCCCGCCGGTCGCCCACAAGGAGACGAGCGACGCGTTGTCAGCGCCCGACGGCGCCTGGATCGACGTCGGCGGCTCGTCCTTCGGGCCGGCCGGGGCGCAGGGCGCGTGCGGGCCCGCATCTTGGTCGCTGCGGTTCACCCCGCGTGCCCCGATGTTGCGCCATTTGCGACGACGCGTCCTCTACCGAGCACCGATTCCCCGTACAAAGCTCACGAGCCCGGCCCCGTTGGCCTCCTTCGACGGCACCGTCCGGTTCGGGGGTAACACGCTTGCGCTGGATGGTTGGAGCGGGATGGTCGGGCACAACTGGGGAGCTGAACACGCCGAGCGATGGGTCTGGCTGCACGGCGTGGATTTCGCTGAAGATCCCGACGCGTGGGTCGACGTCGCCATCGGTCGGATCTTGGTGGCAGGGCGACTCACGCCCTGGGTGGCGAACGGCGCGCTGGCGTTCGGCGGGCGGACGTACGTGCTCGGCGGTCTCTTCGCGCGCGGCACCAAAGTGCAGGCGCAAGTCGGCCACGCCGACCTCGTGATCCCCTCCCCGGACGGCATTACCGCGGCGGCGACGGTCGAGGCGCCACCGGCCTCCACGATCGGCTGGCGTTACGCCGACCCCGACGGCGGCGAACATGACGTCGCCAACTGCTCGGTCGCGGGGCTCACGCTCGCGGTCGACGGTCACACCCTGCACACGCCGCACGGCGCCGCCTACGAGCTGGGGATGCGCGAACGCGATCATGGCCGTGCTGCAGCGGTTCGGGGACGGATGAGCGCGCAGCGCTCCGCCGTCGCTCACGCGTGGACCGGAGCGAGTAGTCCTGCCCTTGGACCGTTCTCATAGGCCTCACAGAATCCGCGCATACGGTGCGTCACATCATGGATTCCCGCTCCCCGCTCCGAACATCTCGACGCCGCGTCCCCGCTATCGCGGCCACCTTCGTGGTGGTGCTGGCGATCGCCACCTACGCGCTCGCGACCAGCGCCGCCGACTCCGCGTCGACCACCGCCAGCGCGGCCAGGACCACCACCTCGACAGCGGCCGGCATCCGCAGGGCCAAGTGGGGTAGCAACGTGAAGATCACCTACGGAAAGACGTCGATCCGTTGGACGTCCGACGGGCTGCCCAACCACTCCCGGCCGGCGGAATACGCCGTTCCCACCGCGGCCGGAAACGCGATTCCCACGGCCGCCACGGCGAAAGCCGCGCCGGACCCGACCAAGGCCCAGACGTACTCCTTCACCATTCCGACCAAGCCCAAGCGGGCGGCAAAGACGACCGCCGCGCCCCAGGGCACGATCGGCGTGATGATCTCCGGGGCCGTGCTCTTCAATCCGTATGAGGGCGATGGCACCACCGTGGCGGCGGCGTCCAACTTCACCGTGAAGGACAGCGCCGGCAACGACGTGGCGTTCCTCGACAGCTGCAACGGGCACCCGAACCCGATGGGCCAGTATCACTACCACGCGCTGCCCGGTTGCATCACGTCGAAGGTCGACACCGCTACCGGCGCGTCGCACATGATCGGCTTGGCGTTCGACGGTTTTCCGATCTATGGCGACCGAGACATCAAGGGTCATCAGCTCACCAAGAGCAAGCTCGACAAGTGCAACGGCATCACCAGCGCGACGCCCGAGTTCCCCAAGGGCATCTACCACTACGTGCTGCTGAACACGAAGGACTCGACGTCATCGATCCGCTGCTTCTCGGGCAAGGTGAGCGCGTCGTTGACCACGATGGGTGGTATGGGGGGCATGCCGCCCGGACATTGAGGCGCAAAGGTAGAGTCGCCCGCGATGCAAGAGCGCATGATCGCCTGGTTCGCGGGCGCTGTCGTCCTGGCGCGCGCAAGTGTTGCGCGGTTCGTCGAGATCAAAGCGGTGGACCGCGCCGTAGCACTGGCCGCGCTGGCGTTCACGGCGCTCATCCCCCTGGGCGTCGTCGTGGGCGCGCTCTCGCCGACCGCCGACAGCAACGGCATCGTCACCTCGCTGTCGCGGAAGTTCGACCTGGACGCCAAAAGCCAAGACCTGCTCGCCGGTGTGTTCGCTCCCCCGGAGAACGTGCGCAATACGTTCTCGATCATCGGCGTCTTTCTGCTGATCGTCTCGGCGCTGAGTTTCACCCGCGGGCTGCAGCGGGTCTACGAGCGCAGCTGGCGCCTGCCCGCGCGCGGCGTGCGCGGCACTCCGGCAGGGTTGCAATGGCTGCTCGGGCTCGTCCTGTTCTTCGGCGTGGTCGCCGCGGTGCGCACCTGGCTCATCAACACCGTCCCGACGAGCCTCGGGCTCGCGGTGGGCTTCTCCTTCGCCCTCATCGTGTGGCTGGGGACGCCGTATCTGCTGCTCGGTCGCCGGGTGCCCTGGCTCTCGCTGCTCCCCACGGCCATCCTGACGACCACCGCAACGGCGATCCTTGGCGCGGCTTCGACCATCTGGATGCCGCGGGCCATTGCTGACTCGGCCGCCAAGTACGGGGAGATCGGGGTGACGATCGCCCTTGTCTCGTGGCTCGTCGCCGTCGGTTTCACGATCGTGGGCTGCGCGTCGGTCGGTGTGGTGGTCTCAGAGGTCTCCGGGCTCGACCTGCCGCCTGAGCCCGGCCCGACGCCGGGGGAGACGGCTCGGGACGGGTAGCCGCACGCGTGGGAGCATGTCAGCGTGCGTCCGATCTTCCGCGCCGTCCTCATTGCCGTCGCGCTGATCACGACCGCGCCTTCGTCGGCGGCGTCGGGCGCCCACTCCGCCACCCCGTTCGTGCGCGTCGACCAGGTCGGATACGTCGGCTCAGCAGGAAAGCGAGCGTTCCTGCTCTCCAGGCACTCGGCGACCGGCGAAATGTTCACGGTGGCGAACACCGCGGGGATGGTGGTGGCAACCGGGCGCATCGGGCCCAGCGTGGGGGCTTGGAGCGCTCGCTACCCGTTCGTCCATCGGTTGGACTTCAACGCTGTGACCGCAGGGGGCACGTATCGGGTGCTGGTCAACGGTGCGGTGCACGCCCGGTCGCCACCATTTCGCATCGGTACCGCCGCCTCGCTCTACGCGCCGCTCATCGTAAATGCGCGCCGGTTCTTCACCGCTCAGCGGGATGGCCCCGACGTCGACCCCACGGTGCTCGGTCGGCGGCCGTCCCACCTGAACGACGTGACCGCGCGCGTCTACGCGCCGCCGACCTACAGCGCCGCTGGGCTCCTGACCCACGACCTCACTCCGGTCGGCGGATCCGTTGATGCGTCCGGAGGGTGGTTTGATGCCGGCGATGATCTGAAGTTCGTCGAGACTCACAGTTACGCACTCGACGTTCTCCTGCTGGGGCTGCGCGACCACCCCGAGCAGATGGGCGCCGCAGCGCCTGTCGGCGCCGACTTCACCGCCGAGGCGAAGTTCGGCCTGCGCTGGCTGCTGCGGATGTGGAACGACCGCACGGGGACCCTCGCCTACCAGGTGGGGCTGGGGGACGGCAACGGATGCGGGACGATCTGTGGCGATCACGACATCTGGCGGCTGCCGGAAGCTGATGACGCAGGCCCGGCAGGTGCGCGCTACAGATACATCCGCAATCGCCCGGCGCTGCGGGCAGGCCTCCCAGGTGCACCGATCAGTCCGAATCTGGCCGGCCGGCTGACGGCGGCATTCGCACTTTGCCATGACGTCTTCGCCTCGACGGACCCAGAGCTGGCGGCTACCTGTCTGCACGCGGCCAGGCACGTCTACGCGTTGGCCGATACCAACCCAGGGGCGCTGCTCTCCACCTCCCCCCACGACTACTACGGCGAGGATTCTTGGCAGGACGACATGGAACTGGGCGCCGTCACCCTGGCTCATGCCGTCAACCGTGACGAGGCGTCGGGATACCTTGCGCAGGCAGCGCATTGGGCGCACGCCTGGATCGTCGGCAACCAGCGCGGCGACTCGCTCAACCTCTACGACGTGTCCGCGCTGGCCGACGGCGAGCTGTACCGAGCCATGACTGAACCCGCCGTTCGCGTGGCGGGGCTTTCTCGTGCCGCGCTCCAGGTGAGTCGGGCCGCGCTGCTGGGCGACCTGCGTCACCAGTTGGATCCCGCGGTCGCGCAAGCCGCCAAGGATCCGTTCGGGGCCGGCTTCGCGTGGAATCAGTTTGACGTCACCAGTCATCTGTTCGGTCTCGTGAGCACGGCCGACATTTATGACGAGCTGACCGCTTCCCATCGCTACGCCGCCTTCGAAACGCGACAGCTGGCCGCCGCATTCGGGGCCAACGCCTGGGGCACGTCGTTCGTCGTGGGCGCGGGGACGACGTATCCGCACTGCATGCAGCATCAGGTCGCCAACCTGGTGGGGTCCCTCGACGGCACCGACCCGGTCATGCTGGGAGCCACGGTCAACGGGCCCAACGCGGCGTCCGAGTTCCGCGGCTCGAGCGGCACCCCGGACGGCTCGCGCGCTTGTCCGGCTGGAGGCGGCGACGCCTTCGCCCGGTTCACGGGAGCGCAAGGTGCGCGCTACCAGGACAACGTGGCGGCGTGGATGAGCGTCGAACCGGCGATCGACTTCACCGCCGCGGTGCCGCTGGCCCTGTCGCTGGTGATGGCGCACACGCCGAAACTGCTGGCCGCCGCGATGTTCGCGCACCCATTCGAGCCGGCTGCGCGTGGGCGCGCGCTACGATGAGTAGATGCTCATCGTGCTTCCCATCGCACTATTGCTGGTCTTGGTCTGGATCGGCTGGAACAGTCGGCGCACGCCTTACGTGACGGGAACCTGCTGCGGAACCCAGCAGTGGCCGCCGACGGATCTCGTCGACGGTGTCGCTGCCGAGCCGGCCCCCGAGATCCGCGTTCGGGTGCCCTAAGATAGGTCGATGCGCCCCTTTGATCGTGCCGTAAATCTGTTCGGGGTCTTCGCACCGTTCATCGCCCTCGTGGTTCTGGTTCCGATCGCGTGGAGCAACGGCTGGATGGGCTGGTCGGACGTGATCGTGTTCACGATCATGTACGCGATCTGTGGGTTCGGCATCACCGTCGGATACCACCGACTGCTGACCCATCGCTCTTTCCAGACGTACAAGCCGATCGAATACCTCTTCGCGATCTCCGGCAGCATGGCGGTTGAGGGTGGGCCGCTGGACTGGGTCGCCGACCACCGCAAGCACCACGCCCACACTGACGAAGAGGGTGATCCGCACAGCCCGCACGTCGGCCACGGCTCGGGCATCCGTGGCCTCTGGCATGCGCACGTCGGCTGGACGTGGCACAACCACGGCCAGGCCGCCTGGGACAAGTACGCCAAAGAGCTGTACGAGGACCGCGGGATGCGCATCATCCATTACAGCGCGCCACTGTGGGCGGTCATTTCGTTCGCGCTTCCGTTCGGGCTGGGCGTGGCGCTGACCGGCACGATCGCCGGCGGCCTCACGGGTCTGCTGTGGGGAGGGCTGGTGCGTATGACCCTGCTGCACCACGTCACCTGGAGCATCAACTCGGTTTGTCATTTCTTCGGTCGCCGTCGCTTTGACGTAGAGGACCAGTCGACCAACGTCTGGTGGCTCGCGCTGCCGTCGATGGGTGAGTCCTGGCACCACAACCATCACGCATTCCCGCGGTCGGTCAGCCACGGCCTGGACCGCCGCGAGGTCGACCTTTCGGCGATGCTGGTCGGGGGGCTGGAGAAGATCGGCCTAGCCTGGAACGTCGTCCGCATCACCCCTGAGCGCCAGGCTGAAAAGCTGGCGCACGGCGCCGTCTGACGCGCCGACCGCTGGCCGCGCGGGTACGCTGCAGTCATGTCCACGCCCCCAGCGCTTGCCTCCGTCGACGGCCGGATCATGCCGGTGGCCGAGGCTGTCCTGCCGGTCACCGACGAGGGCCTTCTGCGCGGCGACGGCGTCTTTGAGGTGATGCGTCTTTACGACGGACGCCCGTTCGCCCTTGACGCCCATCTGGAACGGATGACGGCGTCGGCCGCCAATCTGCGGCTACCTTTGGACGCCGCGGCGGTGGAAGCGGACATTGTCGCCCTGCTCGCGCAGGCGCAGCCCGGCAACTGTGCGCTCCGGGCCCTGGTTACCCGTGGCGGGCACCGCGTGGTGCTGATCGAGGCGCTGAAGGAGCTGAAGCCGACGTTGCGGCTCGCCACCGTCACGTACGGTCCGACGCGCGTGCTGGACGGCATCAAGTCCCTCAGCTACGGCGCCAACATGCTCGCCTCACGGATCGCTCGTGAACAGGGCGCTGACGATGCACTCCTGGTGACCCCGCACGGGCGCGTGCTGGAGGCGCCGACGTGCTCGCTGTTCTACGTTCTGGC
Organism: Solirubrobacterales bacterium; assembly: GCA_038319025.1. Classification (GTDB taxonomy): domain Bacteria; phylum Actinomycetota; class Thermoleophilia; order Solirubrobacterales; family Solirubrobacteraceae; genus JBBQCW01. Next base: position 79,523 of record JBBQCW010000006.1, on the reverse strand, counting down.
CGACGGGGGCCTCTGCACCCCGCCGTTGACCGATCACATCCTGGATTCGATCACGCGCCGACACGTGCTCGAGGTGACCGGCGCGACGGAGCGGGCCACCTCCGCTGATGAGATCCCACGGTTCACCGAGGCGTTCATCGCCTCCACGCTGCGTGAGGTGCATCCGGTCTCAGCAATCGACGAGCACGAGATGGCTGCCCCCGGCGAGCAAACCGCCCGCATCGCCGTCGATGTCGCCGCGCATATCGCGGGGCTGCTGGCTGCGGCGTGAAGGTCCTCACCGTCATCGGCAACCGCCCGCAGTTCGTAAAGGCGGCGGCGGTGTCGCCCCTGCTGCGTGAGCAGCACGAGGAGTTCCTCCTCCACACCGGGCAGCACTACGACGACGAGCTGTCGGGCATCTTCGTCCGCGAGCTGGGTATGCCGCGTCCTGAGCTGGAGTTGGCCCTGGGGACCGGGACCAACACCGAGCAGACGGCGCGGATGCTCGACGCGCTGGGCCCGCTGCTCGCTGAGCGCCGTCCCGACATCGTGCTGGTCTACGGCGACACCAACTCCACGCTGGCCGGCGGGCTCGCCGCGGCGCAGGCGGGCGTGCCCGTCGCCCACGTCGAAGCGGGGATGCGCTCCTTCGACCGGCGGATGCCGGAGGAGCTGAACCGCGTCCTCACCGACCACCTGTCGTCGCTGCTGCTGTGTCCCACCCCGACGGCGGTCGAGAACCTGGCGCGGGAGTCGGTGGTCGGCCACGTGGAACTGGTGGGGGACGTCATGGCCGACGTGTCGGCGGCCATCCGCCCCCGGGCGTTGCAGGACGCCGAGGCGTTGTCGGTAGCCGGAGTGTCGCCCCAGGAGTACGTGCTCGCCACCGCGCACCGCGCCGGCAACGTGGACGATCCGGTGCGCCTGGCGGCGCTGGTGGATCTTCTGCTCGCCGTGCCTGAGCTGGTCGTGCTCCCGCTGCACCCGCGCACGCGTGCCCGGCTCGAGTCCTCCGGCCTGATCGAGCGCCTGGACCGCGCCGCCCATGTGCGGCTCCTTCCGCCGCTCGGCTACCTCGCGTTCACCGCTCTGCTCGTGCGGGCGCGGGCGGTTCTGACGGACTCCGGCGGCGTGCAGAAGGAGGCCTACCTGGCCGGGGTGCCGTGCGTGACGCTGCGCGACTCCACGGAGTGGGTCGAGACGGTGGCGGCTGGGTGGAACGTTCTCGTCGACATCGATGCAGCGCGCGCCGTTTCGGCGCTCGGGCGGGAGATGCCCCAGGCTCATCCCGAGCTCTACGGCGATGGGCACGCCGGCGCCCGTGTGGTGGCCGCGCTCGCCGCGCTGGGCTAGCGCGCGCGGACGGTCCCAGGGATATCGGTCAGCTCAGCCATGCGGTTAGCTCCTTGAGTGCGTCGGGACGCACGTAGTAGTAGGCCCAAAGGCCTTGGCGCTCGGAATCGACGATCCCGGCGTCTCGCAGCTTCTTCAGGTGGTGTGACAGCGTGGGCTGGGCGATGTCGAACAGGGGCACGAGCTCGCACACGCACACCTTGCCTGCGTGTTTGCGGAGGACGTCAACGAGCTGCAGCCGGACCGGGTCGCCCAGTGCCTTCGCCACCTGGGCCAGGCGGATGGCTTGGGCGCGCTCCACGTCGGGGTAGACGACCGGCTGACAGCAGGGCTCGCCGGCAGGTCGCTTCGTCTTCGGGGTCAACTCCATATCGACGGCCATCTATCTACAAATACCGATTGTAATGATGTTTGTCAATGGATAGCGTACGTTCAGATGACCCGCATCGCCATCAACGGATTCGGCCGCATGGGCCGCCTCGCCCTCCGGGTCGCGTGGGACGACCCGGACCTGGAAGTGGTCCACATCAACGAGTTGCACGGGGACGCCCTGACGGGTGCTCACCTCCTCACCTTCGACTCGGTGCACGGTCGGTGGGACCGAGCGGCGCTCGGTGCGGGTGATCGCATCACGATCGAGGGCCGCGAGATTCCCTTCACCGATGGCGCCACGCCCGGCGAGGTTGACTGGGGCGCCTCCGGTGCCGAGATCGTGCTCGAGTGCACCGGGCGCTTCCGTACGCCCGAACTGCTCGCGCCGTATCTGGCCGCAGGGCTGCGGACGGTCATCGTCGCGGCGCCGGTCAGGGACGACCGCGCGTTGAACATCGTCGTCGGCGTCAACGACGACCTCTACGACCCAGCCGTTCACGACATCATCACGGCGGCCTCGTGCACGACGAACTGCCTGGCGCCGGTGGTGAAGGTGATCCACGAGGGGATCGGGATCATGCGCGGCTCGATCACCACTCTGCACGACCTGACGAACACGCAGACAATCGTCGACGCGCCGCACAAGGACCTGCGCCGGGCGCGCGCGGCCGGGATGTCGCTGATCCCCACCACCACCGGGTCGGCGACGGCGATCGGCCTGATCTTCCCGGAGCTTGAGGGCCGGCTCGACGGCCTCGCCGTTCGCGTGCCGCTGCTGAATGCCTCCCTTACGGACTGCGTGTTCGAGGTCGCCCGGGCGACCACGGTCGATGAGGTCAACGGCCTGCTGCGAGCCGCCGCGGACGGTCCGCTGGCCGGGATCCTCGGGTACGAGGAGCGCCCGCTCGTGTCCATCGACTACGTGAACGACCCTAGATCGGGCATCGTCGACGGGCCGATGACGAAGGTCACCGACGGCACGCAGGTAAAGATCCTCGCCTGGTACGACAACGAGTGGGGCTACGTGAATCGCATGGTGGACCTCGCGCGCATCGTGGCGGGCGACCGCCGGTGACCGAGGCGAAGGGGGATCTGCGCAACTACGCGCTGGTCACCGCGGCTTACTGGGCCGACACGATCGCCGACGGGGCGATCCGCGTCCTCGTTCTTTTCTACTTCTACGAACTGGGCTACACGCCCTTCCAGCTCGCCACGGTGTTTGCGTTCTACGAGGTCTTCGGCATCATCACCAACCTCGTGGGTGGGTACCTCGCCGCGCGGCTGGGTCTGAAGGCGACCCTGGTGATGGGCCTCGTAGTGCAGGTCGTCGCGCTGCTGATGCTCGGGCTGGCGCCCTCCGGGTGGCTGGTGGTGGGCTACGTCATGGTGGCGCAGGCGCTGTCGGGCATCGCCAAGGACCTCACGAAGATGAGCTCCAAGAGCGCGGTGAAGATGGTCGTGGCTGACGACGAGCCGGGGGTTCTCTACCGCTGGGTGGCGATCCTCACGGGCTCCAAGAACGCTCTGAAGGGCGTCGGGTTCTTCCTTGGCGGCCTGCTCCTCACGGTCACCAGCTTCCGCACGGCGATGCTGCTCCTGGCGGCTTTCGTGTTGACGGCGCTGCTGGCCACCGTCCCCTTCATGCACGGCGATCTCGGGCGAGCGGACCGCAAGGCCAAGTTCAAGCAGATGTTCTCCAACAACCGCGCGGTGAACATCCTGGCGGCGGCGCGCATCTTCCTGTTCGCCTCCCGCGACGTGTGGTTCGTCGTCGGCCTGCCGGTGTTTCTTCGGTCCGAACTCGGGTGGAGTTTCTGGGCGGTAGGCACGTTCATGGCGGTGTGGGTGATCGGCTACGGGACAGTGCAGGCGTCGGCGCCGCGACTGCTGCGCCGGCGGACCGCCGTCCACGGCGCGCCCGACGGGCGCCTGGCCGCACGCCTCGCCTTCGTCTTGGCACTCTTCCCGGCCGTGATCGCCACGGCTCTCGCGGCAGGCACCGACCCGACGACGGCGATCATCGGCGGGCTGATCGTGTTCGGCTTCGTGTTCGCGCTCAACTCCGCAGTGCACTCGTACCTGATCCTCGCCTACGCCGACGGGGACAAGGTCGCGATGAACGTCGGCTTCTACTACACGGCCAACGCCGTCGGCCGTCTGCTGGGCACGCTTCTGTCCGGCCTGCTGTACCAGTGGCAGGGGCTTGAGGCCTGCCTGTGGTGTTCGGTGGTGTTCGTGCTGGCGGCGGGCGCTCTCTCGCTCCTTCTGCCGCGAGGCGTCGAGATCCGCGTACCCACGACCGACGGCCTGGCTCAGGCCTGACGGCCGGCCCCGATGCGCAGCAGCGGGATTCCCATGGCCGCGAACGGCGCCGGATCCACGATGCCGCGGCCGTCGACGATGCCGCGGCCGCCAGGGACGTCGGCGGGCGTGAGCGCCGCGTACCCAGCGTGGTCGGCTTGAACGATCGCCCCGTCCACATCCGAGCCGTCCCACGGCACCAGGCCCAGCGCCCGCAGTTCGTCGTCGCTGTATAGAGGGTCGGCAACGAACGCCGTCGCCCCGCGCGCCGTGAGCGCATCGCGAACGCCGAAGACGCCGGAGAACGCCGTCTCCTTGACGCCGCCGCGGTAGGCCGCGCCGAGGATCAGGATCTGGGCTCCGGTGAGGTCGCCCAGTTCGTCGCTCAGCAGCGACACTGCGTAGGCGGGCATCTCCTCGTTGACCAGGCGCCCGGCCGCGGGCAGGCGGGCCTGCGGATCGCCCTGCAGGTAGAAGCGCGGATACACCGGGATGCAGTGGCCGCCCACGGCCACGCCGGGGCGGTGAATGTGGCTGAACGGCTGAGAGTTGGCGGCGTCGATCACACGGGTCACGTCGATGCCGGCGCGGTCGGCGAATCGGGCGAACTCATTGGCCAGGGCAATGTTCACGTCGCGATACGTCGTCTCCGCCAGCTTGGCGAACTCGGCGGCTTCCGCGCTCCCCATGCGCCGGACCTCCGCCGTGATGAACCGCCCGTAGAGCTCGGCTCCCTGAGCTTCTCCGGCCTCGCTGAGCCCCCCGACGAGCTTGGGGTAGGTCTTTAGGTCGGCGAAGATGCGGCCGCTGAACACCCGCTCGGGGCTGAAGATCGTGGTGAACTGCTCCTCACTGCGCAGACGGCTGTGCTCGGCCAACATGGGAGCGATGCGGTCGCGGGTGGTGCCAACGGGCACCGTCGTCTCGATCGACACGGTCGTCCCCTCCCGCAGGCCGCGGCCGATGTCGGCGATCACGGCATCCAGGATCGCCCAGTCAGGGCGGGCATCGGCATCGACCAGCAGCGGGGGGACGGCGATCACCAGTTCGGGGCCTTCGGCAACGGCGGCCGTCGTGGCCGCCACCGCGCGCAGCCGACCGTCGCCCACTACTTCGAGCAGCGCTCGCGCCAGCCCGTCCTCGCCGGGGAATGGCTCGCGGGCAGCGTTCACCGCCTCCACCACCTGCAGGTCGATGTCACAGCCGACGACGGTGTGGCCCGCGCGGGCGATGTGCACCGCCAGCGGCAGGCCGATCTTGCCCAGCGCCACGACGACGACGTTCACGGACCGACCCGGACCGTTTCCCCGTGCTCGGCGCTGGACAACGCGGCCTCGGCGCAGCGGACGGTCTCCAAGCCCTCCTGCAACGTCACGATGGTGTCGCCGGGCACACCGGCGACATGATCGGCAAAGGCTTCGAGTTCCACCAGGATCGGCTCGCGGCGCGTGAGGGCGTAGCGGATCGAGTTGCCTTCGGTGACACCGCGCAGCGCCTGCGTGCTGTCCCAGTCGGAGACGACTTCGCCGTTCTCGTAGAACGTGAGGTCGGTGGTGAGTGTGTCCGCCAGCAGCATTCCGCGATCGCCCAGGACGCGCGTGGTGCGCGTCTTCATCGGCGTTAGCCAGTCGACGACACAGTTGAAGGTGACGTCACTGGCCAGGCGGCCGGTTACCAGCACAAGGTCCTCGTGCGGCCGGCCCGTCCGGTGGGCGGTCTGAGCGGCCAGCTGCGCGATCGGGGAACCCCCGATCCAGCGCACCAGATCCAGGTCGTGAGTGGCGAGATCTTTGACGACGCCCACGTCGCGTACGCGGTCGGGAAACGGCCCGACGCGCTCGGTGGCGATCAGAAAGATTTCGCCGAGCTGGCCGTCCTGCACGCGTCGGCGCAGCTCCAGCAGGGCCGGGTTGTAGCGCTCGACATGCCCGACGGCAGCACGCACGCCGGCGGCCTCGCACGCGGCGATGATGGCAGCGGCTTCCGCGGATGTGGCGGCCAGCGGCTTCTCCACCAGCACGTTGATCCCGGCCTGCGCGCAGGCCAGCGCGCTGCTCATGTGCTCCTCGGTCGGCACGGCGACCACGGCGAAGTCCGGCACCCCGTCGGCGAGGAGATCGTCGAGCTTGGCGTAGACGAGAGCCGGGTCGCGCACGGCGCCGAAACGATCGCCTCCGGGGTCGACGGCGCCGGCGAACTCAAAGCGATCGGACGTCTGCAGCAAGCGGGCGTGGTGGCGCCCGATCATGCCCAGGCCGAGAACGGCGCCGCGCAGCACGGGGATGTCGCGGGACGCGGTCATCGGGCTACTAGGCTATCCGGATGCCCGCCTCCGGCCCGCACGGTCTCGTGCTCAGTCCCACCGCCCAGCTCGCCGACGATGTGCAGCTCGGCGCCAACGTGGTGATTCACGACAGGGTGGTGCTCGGCCCTGGGGTCGTGGTCGGCGACGGCGCGATCCTCGGTAAGCCGCCGACGCTGGGGCCGCGCTCCAGCGCCCCGTCGGACGCTCTCCAACCGCTTGTGGTTGAAGCCGGGGCGGCAATCCTGGCGCAGGCGATCGTGTTCGCCGGAGCGCAGATCGGCCCGGGGGCGATAATCGGTGATCAGGCCTGCGTGCGGGAGCGCGCGGTGATCGGCGCCGGTTCGGTGATCGGCCGTGGCTCGTGCGTTGACTTCGACGTCATGGTCGGAGCACGGGTTCGCGTGCAGACGATGGTCTACGTAACGGCCTGCACGACCATCGAGGACGACGTCTTCGTGGGGCCGGGCGTCGTCACGACGAACGACCACACCATGGGGCGCCAGGAGCGTGGTGCGCCGTTGGCCGGCCCCACCTTGCGCCGCGCCTGCCGGATCGGCGGCGGCGCCGTGCTGGTGCCAGGTGTGGAGATCGGCGAGGAGGCGTTCGTCGCCGCCGGCGCCGTGGTCACGAACAACGTGCCTGCTCGCGCGGTGGTGATGGGCGTTCCGGCACGAGTTGTGCGCAAGGTCACCGACGAGGATTTGCTGGAGCAGTGGAGCTGAGGTAAGTCGGCGGCGCTGCGCCCAGCCTCAGCTGCCGACGGCGCTGGCGGCAGCCGCTGCCGTCCAGATGACCTGCTCGCGACCGGGCCCGACACCGATCAGCACGACCGGCACGCCGGTCTTCTCCTCGATGAACCGCAGGTAGTCGCGCGCGGCTTGCGGAAGGTCGGACTCCGTCCGGCACTCGCTGATGTCCTCGCTCCAGCCCTGCAGTTCCTCGTACTCGCCGTGAGCGTGGTGGAGCACCGACTGGTGGTAGGGGAACCGCGTGAACTCCGCGTCATCCTGGCCCCGGTAGGTCGTGGCGACCTTGATCCGATCGAAGCCGCTCAGCACGTCGAGCTTGGTCACCGCCAATGCCGTCAGGCTGTTGATGCGGGTGGCGTAGCGCAAGGCGACGATGTCCAGCCAGCCGCAGCGTCGCGGGCGACCGGTGGTCGTGCCGAACTCGCCGCCCTTCTCGCGCATCCGCTCACCGACCTCATCGTCGAGCTCGGTGGGGAACGGCCCGGCGCCGACGCGTGTGGCGTACGCCTTCGTGATGCCCCAGACCTCGTCGATGTCCTTCGGGCCGACGCCCGTACCGGTGCAGGCGGCGGCGGCGACCGGGTTGGAGGAGGTGACGAAGGGATAGGTGCCGTGGTCGATATCCAGCAGCGCGCCCTGGGCACCTTCGAAGAGGACGTTCTTCTCGGCGTCGAGCAGATCCCAGGCGAGGGCCGAGGTGTCCGCGATGTGCTGCTCGAGGCGATGCCCGTACGTGAGGTACTCCTCGGTCGTCGCCTGCAGGTCCATCTGCTTGCTGACGGCCCGCAGCATGAGGCGCTTGGGCTCCAGCGCAGCGGTGATCTTCTGCTTGAGGATCTTCTCGTCGAGCAGGTCCTGCATACGGATGCCCAGCCGGGCGGCCTTGTCGGCGTAACACGGGCCGATGCCACGCTTGGTGGTGCCGATCTCCAACTTGCCGAGCTTCTTCTCGCCCTCGTCATCGAGCAGACGGTGGTAGGGCATGATCACGTGCGCGTTGGCTGAGACCTTCAGGCCCGTGACGTTGATCGAGCGTGCGCGCAGGCCGTCGATCTCCTCGCACAGCTTGGCGGGATCGACCACCACGCCGTTGCCGATCACGCACAGCTTGCCGGGGTACAGGATCCCGCTGGGGATCAGGTGGAACTTCCACGTCTCGCCCTCGCGGACGATCGTGTGGCCGGCGTTGTTGCCTCCTTGGAAGCGGAAGACGCCGTCGCTGCGCTCGGCGAGCAGGTCGACGACCTTGCCCTTGCCTTCATCGCCCCACTGGGCGCCGACGATCACGATGCCTGGCATAGAGCCGGGCAGTCTACGGACGCGCGCGGGCGGGGTGATGCCCGCTCGCAAAGCTCACGCCGATCGGATCCCGTAGGTCTGCTGGCGCTGGTCGGCGCCGTAGAGCGGAAGGACGTCGCACATCTCCTCGAGCCGAGACACGGTGCGCTCACCGATCTGCTCGACGAGCTCATCGCGGGACAGGTTGGTGGTGACGATCATCGACCGCTGCTCCTCATATCGCGCGTTGACGATCGCGTACAACTGCTCGAGCACCCACTCGCTCGTCTTCTCCGCGCCGAGGTCGTCGAGGTGGAGCAGGTCGACGGCGGCAAGCCGGTCCAGCAGGTCGATGTACGAGCGCTCGGTGCCGTCGTCGAACGTGGTCCGGATCTCGGCCAAAAGGCGCGGCAGGGAGTACTGGGCGACGTCGTGGCCTGCCTCCAACGCATGCTTGGACACGAGCATCGCGAGCGTGGTCTTGCCGGTGCCCACGTCGCCGAAGATCCAGAGGCCGCGCCCCGCTTGCAGGTTGGCATCAAGGTCACGCACGTAGCGGCGGACCTGCGTGACGACGGCCGGCGCGATCTCGGTGACCGGCGGGCGGTCGAAGGAGACGCCGCGGTAACGGCGGGGGATGACTCCGGCCGCATCTCGTGGGCCACGCCCGACCCCGCTCTTGCGGCAGTCACACAGATGGGCGACGTTCAGCTCGGGATCGAGGATGAAGCCGCTGCCGTCACAGATCCCGAGCGCGCAAACCTCATCAGCGGGCGGGGTCATGCCTCACCCCGGCCCTTGTTCATGAACTTGGGGTACTGGCTGCGGAACACGAGGTCCACGTGGCCGATGGCACCGTTGCGGTGCTTGCCGATGATCAGTTCGGCGAGGCCCTTGTTCTCCTCGTCGTCCTTGTTGTAGTACTCGTCGCGGTAGATGAACATGACGAGGTCGGCGTCCTGCTCGATGTTCCCCGACTCGCGCAGGTCCGAGAGCATCGGGCGCTTGTCCGTTCGGGACTCCACGCCACGGGAGAGCTGGGACAACGCGATCACCGGTACGTTCAGCTCGCCCGCGAGGATCTTCAGCCCGCGGCTCATCTCACCGATCTGCTGGACGCGGTTCTCAACCCGGCCGTCGGGCCTCATGAGCTGGAGGTAGTCGATGATGATCAGCCCGAGCTGGCCGTGCTGCTGCTGCAGGCGACGGGCCTTGGCGCGGATCTCCAACGTGCCGATGTCGGATGAGTCGTCGATGTAGAGGGGGGCAGCGTGAAAAGCCTCGGCGGAGTCGATGACCTTCTTGAAGTCCGACTCCTTGTGCAGGCGGCCCTTGCGGATCTTGTCGCCGTCGATGAACGCCTGGGAGGCCACGAAACGCTGGGCCAGCTCGGCCTCGGCCATCTCCAGCGAGAACAGTGCCACGGGCAGCGGGTTCTTGCGATCGAGCGCCACGTTCTCGGCGATGTTGGTGACCAGCGCAGACTTCCCCATCGACGGACGCGCCGCGACGATGATCAGGTTGCCGGGCTGGAATCCGCCCGTGATCGTGTCGAGGTCCGCAAAGCCTGATGGGGTGCCGGTGAGGCTCGTGCCCTCCCGGCTGAGCTTGCTCCACCGCTCCACCTCACGATCGAGAACCGCGCCGACCGGCGAGAAGTCTTTGGTCTCGTCGTCGTGGGCGACCTCGAGGATCGACCGCTCGGCGTTCTCCAGGATCTGATCTGCGCTATCCGTGCGCTCCAGGACGCTGGCCTGGATCTCGTAGGTGCTCGTCAACAGCCGGCGCATGCGCGCCTGCTCGCGCACGATCATCCCGTAGCGCCGCAGGTTGCCGACCACGGGCACCGGTCCGGCCAGTTCGTCGATGACTGCGCGACCGCCGACCTCCTGCAGTTTGCCGGTGCTCTCCAGGTGATCGGTGACCGTCAGGACATCGATCGGCTCACTCTCGCGGTAGAGCGAGAGCATCGCCTCGAATATCGTCGCGTGCCGTTCGCGGTAGAAGTCGTGAGGCTTGAGGCCCATCTCGATGACCACGCTGTAGAGCACGCGTTCAGACAGCAAAATGGCCCCGAGGACGGCCTGTTCGGCGTCGATCGAGTGGGGCGGGGCTACGCCGGTGGCGACCGTGGCGGGCGGCCGCTCGGCCATGTCAGGGTACGTACTCATGCGCTCACCGAGCGTAGTCCGCGGCCGGACGGTGTGAACATGATCTTGCCGCTAGTTAGGCGAGAAGAAATCGTGGAACGGCGATGGGCGCGCAGCAGGCTCGTCGCGCTACTGCGCGACGACCATCGTCTTGACCGTCGCGGTGACGCCTTCGGCGACCTCCACGACGATCAGGTACGTGCCCACGTTCTTGATGGGCTCGTCCAGGTGCACTTTGCGTTTGTCGACCTTTACGCCGCGAGCGTCGCGGATAGCGTCGGCGACGTCGGAGCTGCCGACTGACCCGAACAGGCGACCATCCTCGCCGGCCTGAGCCGGAAGGGTGAGGACCGTCTTGTTGAGCAGGGCGGCGTACTCGCCTGCGCGCTCGATCGCTTCACGGGCGAGGCGCTCTTCGGCCTCCATCTTGGCCTTGGCCGCGTCGACCGCGCCCTTGGTGGCCGGAGAAGCGAGCTTACGGGGAATCAGGAAGTTGCGCAGGTAGCCCTTGGACACATCGACGACGGTGCCGCGCTCGCCGAGCTGCTCGACGTCTTGGAGAAGAATGACTTCAGGCATGGTTAGTCCCGATCGCGATCGCGGTCACGGCCGCGCCCACCGGAGCGCGGCTCGGGGCCACCCTCGGCGACGTACGGCAGCAAGGCGATCTCGCGAGCGCGCTTGACGGCCTGTGCGACCTGGCTCTGATGGCGCCGGCAGGCGCCGCTGATGCGCCGCGAGCGGATCTTGCCGCGCTCGGAAACGTAACGACGGAGAGTGCCGACATCCTTGTAGTCGACCTGCTCGATCTTGTCCTTGCAGAAGAGGCAGGGCTTGCGCCGGCCAGTACCGCCCTTGGCGTCCTTGGGTCGGCGCTTCGTGCTCGTGCTCGTGCTGCGGTTGCGCTGCTTGGCCACGGTGGCTTGGTCCTTGCTGTTCTCGAGCGTCCGGAAAGAAAGTGCGCGCGCCGGCGGGCGCGCGCGAACAAACATTGTGGCATGAACCGGGCCGAGACGGCGCCTGCGCTGAATAGCACAGGCGCCGGTCGCCATCTCAGACGGGCAGACGGGCCCAATGCGGGCTCAGCCCGCGGCCTCGGCTAGAACGGAATGTCGTCGTCGCCGGTGGCGCCGCCACCGTTGCCGCCGGCCGGCGCTGCGGCCGCGGCGAAGTCTCCGGTGTCGACCGGGACGTCGGTGCGCTGCGGTGCAAAACCGCCGCCACCCTGCGGAGCCCCGCCGGCGTCATCGCGACCACCGAGGAACTGGACGCTGTCGGCGACGATCTCGACCGACTGGCGCTTGTTGCCATCCTTGTCCTGCCACTCGCGCCATTCCAGGCGACCGTCGATCGCCACGGGGCGACCCTTCGCGAGGTAGCGGGCGCAGTTCTCACCCTGGGCACCCCAGACGGTGACGTCGAAGTAGTTGGGCTTGTCGACCCACTCACCGGACTGGCCGTCCTTACGGCGGGTGTTGGAGGCGATGCGCAGCTTGCACACCGAACTCCCGCTGGCGAGTGAGCGCAGCTCAGGATCAAAGGTCAGGTTGCCGGTCAGTACGACTCGGTTGATGTTCGTGGCCGCCATGGTGGGGCTCCTTTCGGGGGCGAACGGTAAGCGTCACTCGATACTAGAGCGGGACTCGGGGAACTCGCCCCCTTACGCCGCTCTTTCCACACTTTCGTTGCGTATTGGGCACAGCCGAGTCGCAGACCGCGACCGAATCTGACACGAAGAGGAAGTGGCGATACGAAACGCACCCACGGTGGGCGCTGACCTCCGGTAGGTCGGAGGGGGCGGCTCAGCGCTCGGAGCGCTCGGAGCGATCCGAACGATCCGAGGGGCCAGCAGGCACGGACTCGAAAGCCACGGCAGGCTTGGACATATCCGGCGGCGGCGGCGTGCCGGGCGCAAGCTTGATGACGCGGAAGCGAACAACACCATCGGTGATCGACAGCGTGCGCTGCAGTGTCGCCAAAACCTCGGGCGAACTGGCGTGGAACTGGATCAGGTGGTACTCGGCGTCCTTCTTCTTCTCGATCTCGTACGCGAGCGGGCGTGTGCCCCAAGCGTGCGAGCCGACGATCTCGCCACCGGCGGTGATCATCGCCTTGGCGTCATCGACGATCTTCGCCCGCACGTCATCGTCCGCAGCGGTGTCCAGCAGGAGGACGAGGTCGTATGTAAAGACGTGCTTGGCCATGATGAGGTCGCCCGTGGGCGAACGGAGAAGATAGCAGCACGCCTGCGATTGCGGCATCACGTGCCGCGGGGGGTGACTCTGCACCCGCAGGCCCTATGACAGGTATGGACGATCGCCGACTCGGCCGCATCCGCTGGGGCAACGTCGGGCGCCTCGCCGCACTGGCCGGCGTAGTCGTCCTGGTCGTGGCATGGCCCACGCTGAGCGCCGACCCGCCGCACATACCGGAGGCGGGCGCACGCCCATTGCCGGTCAGCCCTGCCCTCCCCAGCACGCAGCCAACGCGCGCCACTCGGCAGGGCACCGCCAGGCAGGGTGCGATCCCGTCGCCCGACATGGCCCCCGACTTCGGCCCCGAGGCCGCCGTGCGACTGCGCAAGCAAGCCCGGCGCTCACGCTCGCGGTCGCGTCGGCGCCGCCCCCGCCACCGCCACGCCGTCCACCCCCTGCCCGCCCCGAGCCGCCCGACGCGCCCCTCATCGCCGGCGCCCACGTTGCCCTCACCGTCGGGCCCCGTGCCGGCCAGAACTCCGTCAACGGAGTTCTTCAGCGGGTAAGAGGCGCCTCAGCCTAAGCCGCGGGAACGGCATCGGCGGGCGCTCCGCCGGCCTTGCGCTTGATATCGGCCAACTGGTCGTCGATCCAGTCACCCGGGTCGCGGCGCGTGACGATGTGCTTCAGGCCGGCCAGGCGCCTCTCGCGCTCCTCGGCCTCCATGGTCAGGGCGAGGTAGATCTTCTCGGCCAGTTCACCGATGTCGAACGGGTTGACCGACAGCGCGAAGTCACCGAGCTCCTCGTGGGCGCCCGTGTTTTCGGAAAGGATCGACACGCCCCCGCGCTCGTTGAGCAGCGGCCCTTCCTTGGCCACTAGGTTCATCCCGTCGAACATGGCGTTGACCAGCAGCACGTCGTAGTGCTTGTACGCGGCGACGGCTTCTTCGAGGTCGTCGCGCAGTTTCAGCTGGATCGGCATCCAGTCAGGTGTGCCGTGACGGTGGTTGACCACAGCCACCAGCGCCTCGATCCGCTCCAGATACTCGGCGTACTCCGGCACGTCGGTCCGAGACGGCATCAGCTGAGCGACGAACGTGACCCGCTCTCGGAACTCGGGGTGCTGTTCGAGGAAGAGGTCAAAAGCGGAGAATCCGCGCAGCACGTTCTTCGACAGGTCCGCCCGGTCGACTCGCAGAATCAGATGGTCGCGGCGCCGACGGAGGAGTTCGCCCTCGAACATGGCTGTGCGTTCGCTCGTGGCCACCAGGCGCGTGGCACCTGCGTCGATCGGCAACGGGTAGTTGCGCACCCACACCTCGCGGTCGTCCACGCGCACCAGGCCGCGTTCGTAGTCGACGTCCAAGCCCATCAGGCTCTCGCAACAGGAAAGGAAGTTGTCGCGGTAGGAGCGCGTGTGGAACCCGACGATGTCGTTGGCCAGTATGCCCGTGTAGATCTCCTGTCGCAGCCGGCTGGGCAGCACGCGCCAGGCGTCCGGCTGGGACCACGGGATGTGGACGAAGTGGTGCAGAAAGACGTCGGGGCGCGCCGCCCGCACCATCGCGGGCAACAGGTAGAGGTGGTAGTCGTGGACCATCACGACGGGCTCTTCGACATCCTCGATCTCGTGCACCACCATCTCTGCGAGGTCGCGGTTGACGGTCACGTACCCGTTGTCGTAAGCGTCGATCTCGCTGGCGCGGATGTCCGGGGCGTTGGACAGATCCCACAGGTAGTGCTGGATGAACCACAGCATCGGGTTGGCGATGACGTTGTAGAAGCCGTCGTAGGCGTCAGGGTGGGACGCGACGAGGCGCACCGTGTATTCAGCGTTCGGCCCACCGGCACCCGCGATGTGCAGCGGCTCGTCGCCTGCCTCGGCGGCCCGTAACGCGTCGGCCTCCGTCATCGCCGACGCGATCCACACCAGCGGCCGGTGGGAGGCCAGGCCGGTCAGCGCCGTGACCAGGCCACCGGTGCCGCGCACCTCTGAGCCATCGTCCTGGTAGGTCACCGGGCCGCGGTTGGAGACCAGGACGAGCGGGGTCCGGTCGCGTTTGCGCACATCGCTCATCCCGTCAGCGCCGCAGGTCGCGCGCCGAGGGTGACGACCAGCGAGAGAGGCTTGCCGGCCCGCAGGATGCGCAGGGTCACCTTGTCGCCCGGCGCGTACGTCTGCAGCGCCACCGCAACGTCAGCATCGCGAACGATCGGGCGAGTACCGACGCGAACGATCACGTCGCCCCCATCGCTGACCGACGCGCCCTGGAAGGTGGTCAGGCCCTTGCCGCCACGCAGGCCGGCCTTGGCCGCCGGCCCGCCGGGACTGACGTTCTGGACCCAGGCGCCGCGGTCGGTCCCCAGCCCGAAGCGGCGGGCCAGTTGCGGGTAGACCTGCACGGACTCGCCACCGAGGTACGCGTAGCGGGGGACGCCGTCGCGGCGCAACATGTTGAGTGAACGCCGAACGCTGTCCACCGGAACGGCGAAGCCGACGCCCGTGCCGTCGCCGCTGCTGGATTCGATCTGGGAGTTGATGCCGATCACACGGCCGTGCGCGTCGAGCAACGGGCCGCCGGAGTTGCCGTGGTTGATCGCCGCATCGGTCTGGATCGCGCCGGAGATCGCGAAACGGGTCAGCGAGCGGATCGACCGATCCCGGGCCGAGACGATGCCCACCGACAGCGACTGCTCCTCGCCGAATGGGCTGCCGATCGCGGCCACGGGGTCACCCACGCGGGTGGTGGCGTCGGCCCCCAGCGGAAGCGGCCGCAGCGTCAGGCCTTTCGGGTCGACCTTGACGAGCGCCACGTCTACATACGGGTCCACACCGACGATCTTGCCCGGGACCTGGTTACCGTCGGGGAACCGGATGTAGATCTGACGGGCCCGCTTGAGGGTCGTGCCCGAACCGCTGGTTACGACGTGGGCGTTGGTGGCGATCTCGCCGTTTGCCGATACAACGAAACCGGAGCCCAACCCGGCGCCGGAGCCGGGCAGCGCCAGCTCGGAGGGAGCGGCGGACCCCGTGTTGAGGATCGTCACCACGCCGGGCGCCTCGCGCGCGTAAATCGCCGCCGGGTCAAACCGGCCGCCGCCTAGGGCGGTGACGACCGCGACCTTGGTCGGCGTGGTCGCCGTGGCCACCTGGTCAGGTGTGGCGGGCGCCGCGGGCGCCTGGACGGTGACGGTGCGCGAGGTCTGGGTGGTCGCCGCCTGGCGCCCGCCACAGCCCGTCAGGACCGCCACGACAGCGCCGATGGCGAGGAGTGTCCGCACTTGGCGACGCATCATCATGCGGCCATCTCCAAGGTGAACGTGGTGCGGCCAGGGTGGCTGTCGACGGCCAGCGTTCCGCCCATCCGCTCGGTCAGCTCGTGGGCGATGGCCAGGCCGAGCCCTGAGCCCTGAGCCTGCTGCTCGTCATCGGCGGTGAAGAACGGCTCGAAGATGTGCGGGAGCGCGGTGCGTTTGATGCCGGTGCCGAAGTCGGTGACCGACAGTCGCACCCGCCCGTCCCGTCGGACGCCTGAGACGACGACGTCAGTGCCCTCAGGCGTGTGGACCAAGGCGTTGTCCAGCAGGATGCGCACGATCTGGGCCACGCGCTCAGGATCGCATACGACCTCGACCGGGCCTGCCGTGAGTCGCAGCTCGAGCTTGGATCCGCGGCGAGCCAACGCAGGTTGAAACTCTGCGCCGACCGCTTGCAGCAACGTTCCCAGGTCGGCTTTCTCCGGCCGCAGCTCCAACGAGCCGGCCTCCAGACGGGAAAGGTCGAGTAGGTCGGTGGTCAGGCGTTCCAGCCGCGCCACCTGGTCGCGGATCTGGGTGAGGAAGCGGTCACGGGTCTCGGCGTCGAGATCCTCATCCTGGAGCAACTCCAAGTAGCCGCCGAGCGAGAAGATGGGCGTGCGCAGCTCGTGCGAAGCCGTCGCGATGAACTGTTTGCGCGCGGTGTCCAGTTCAGCGAGCTGCGTCTGCATGTCGTCCAGCGCGCGGGCCAGGTCGCCGATCTCGTCGTCATCGCCGGTGGCGAACGTCGCCGTGAAGTCCCCGCCGGCCACGCGGCGGGCCGCGGCCTCCATGCGGGCGATACGCCCGATCAGCGCCCGCGTCAGCGTGTATCCGAGGATCAGCGCCGCGATCAACGCGATCACCCCGGCGACGATCAGGCGGTTGCGCACCAGGCTCACATTCCCGTCGACGTCGGCCTCGGGGGCCGAGAAGACCACCACCGAGCCGACGACCCTGCGACCGGACAATGCATCCTGCGAGAACAACGGGCGGGCGGCCTGTCCGACCGGCCCGTTCGGCCCGGCCTCCGTTCCGGTCAGCGGCCGTTGCGTTCGCGCCGCCTCCAGGGCGATCGGGAACTGCAGGTCGCTGCTGGCGCCGCTGTTGCTCGAATCGGACTTCGCGTACAGCTCCAGCCCTTCCGTGCCCCGGGCGACTCCCAGCACCGTTACCCGCGCGTTCGCGGCGTCACCGGCCGCGCCCACGCGGGCATCCAGCGTGCGCACGTCAGCGTTTGAGTTGATCGACCTCTCGATCGGCGGGCTGTAACTCCGCGCCGCGGTGAGCAGGTTGGCCAGCTGCTGATCGCGCAGGCTGGACTGCAGCGGCGGCACCACGTACACGTAGACCACCAGTAGCACGGCCAGCGTGATCGCGGCGAACAGCAGCGCCAGGCGGTTGGTCAGCGAGCGCATCGGAACGGATCTGGGCCGCCGGCCCGGTCACTCGCCGCGGTCGCGGAAGCGATAGCCCACGCCGCGCACCGTGAACAGATATTCAGGGTCCTTGGCGTCGCTCTCGATCTTCTCGCGCAAGTGGCGGATGTGAACGTCGATCGTGCGCGGGTCTCGGTAAGAGGAGTCCCCCCAGACACGCGTCAGCAGCATTTCACGGGAGAAGACGCGGCCCGGGCTGCGGGCCAGCGCGGAGAGGATCTCGAACTCCACATACGTCGTGGCCACGTCGGCACCGCGGACGTGCACCCGCCGCTTGCCTCCGTCCAGTTCCAGTTCCAACGCCACCACCGGCGCGTCCAGATCGGCCTCGCCATCGCGGCGCATCGCGCCCCGCCGCAGTGCCGCCTTCACGCGGCTGCGGAACTCCCGCATCGAGAACGGCTTGGTGATGTAGTCGTCGGCGCCCATCTCCAGTCCGATGACCTTGTCGATCTCCTCGGCCTTGGCGGTCAGCATGATGATCGGGACGTCGCTGCGGGCACGCAGCCGGCGGCAGACTTCCAGGCCGTCCATGCGGGGCATCATCACGTCGAGGACGACGAGATCGAACGTGGCCTCGCTGAAGCGCAGCAGCGCCTCGCGGCCGTCTGCGGCCTGGACGACTTCGTAGCCCTCCTTGCGCAGCGGGTAGGAGAGCAGCGTCTGGATCGACTGCTCATCGTCCACCAGCAGGATTCGTGGGGTGCGCTCGGTCATCGGTCTCTTTGGACATCGTAGGTGCGGCGCGCGCCGGACGTGACCGCTTGCACCCAGCGGACCGCTGCGAGGCCTCCGGTCGTTACCGTGCAGCGCCATGCTCGATTGGCGCCTCTATCGGCTCGCGCTCGTGCCGGTGGCCTTGGCGCTCCTGGTAGCCGCGTTCTCCCTACAGGCCCGCCCCCGCCCGATCGACACGACGCTTCCGCCGGACGCGTTCGATGGCGCCCGGGCCGCGGCGCAACTCGACAGCATGGTCTCGCGCTACCCGGTGCGCCGACCCGGCGATGTGGGGGACACAGGGCTGGCCGGCTATGTGGCCCGCTCGCTGGCCCGCCCGGCGTTGAGCGGTGAGGCGCCGTTCAAGGTGACGGTCCACCGGTTTGATGCGGAGACGATCGATGGCCGTCAGTCGCTCCTCAACGTGGTGGCCACGCGCGCCGGTGCGCCCGGGCCGGGTCTGCTGATCCTGGCTCATCGGGACGCCGCGTCACGAGTTGACCCGGCGCAGCTGAGCGGCACCGCGGCTTTGCTGGAGCTTGGGCGCGTGTTTGCCGACGGCCGATTGCGGCGCACGACGACGCTGGCCTCCACGAGCGGCGGGAGCGGAGGCAATGCGGGCGCAGTTCGACTGGCCCAGGAGGTCTCCGGGCCGTTCGCGGCGGTGATCGTGCTGGGGGACATTGCCGGTTCGGTCCAACGGGATCCTGTCGTGGTCAGCACGTCCAATGGGCGCGGATTCGCGCCGCTGCAACTTCAGCGCACGGTGGCGGCGGCCGTCCGTCAAGAGGTCGGCGTGTCGACCCGCCCGCTCGCCGTGACCGACCAGTTCGCCCGGCTGGCTTTCCCGTTCGCTCCTGGGGAGCAGGCATCGCTGCTCAAGGCGGGCGTTCCTGCCGTCCTCTTGCAGGCCAGTGGGGAGCGTGGTCCGAAGGCGGGTGAGCAGCTTGCTCCCGGTCGCCTGGGGACTTACGGGAGGGCTGCGCTGCGGGCGATCACGGCACTGGACAACGGCCCGGATCCGCGCGCGGGCATTCGCGAGGACGTCGTGACGCTGCAGAAGGTGGTGCCCGGGTGGGCGGTCAGGCTGCTTGTCGCCGCACTCCTGATCGCCCCATTGCTGGTGGGGATCGACGGGTGCGCGCGGATCCGTCGACGTGGTGGGGACCTGCTCGTCTGGGTCGGTTGGCTCTTCGCGACGGCGTTGCCGTTCGCGCTGGCGGCGGTGGCGATCCTCGTTCTCGGGCTGACCGGAGCCATCCATGTACGCCCCGAAGCCCCGGTGCTGCCGGGCATCGTCCCGACCCAGGTCGCCGTGATGATCGTGGTGGGTCTCGTCTTCGCCCTGGGCTGGCTGGCCCGCTGGGCGCTCGTGCGCACACTGGGGCTGGGCGGCAGCTCGCCCGCAGCGCCGGGGGCCGGAGGCGTGGTCATCCTGGTGCTCGCCGTGCTGGCCTGGGCCGTGTGGTTTGCCAATCCGTTCGCGGCTGCGCTGCTGGTATTGCCGACGCACCTGTGGCTCGCGGTCCTTGCGCCCGGTCTACGCGTGCGTCGCCCGCTGGCGGTCGGGCTGATCATCATCGGCATGTTGCCGATCGTTCTGGTGCTGATCTCGCTCTCCTCTCAGCTTGGTTACGAGGTGCCCGCGTTCGCCTGGGCGCTGGTCCTCGGGGTGGCCGGTGGGCAGCCGGGGGTCGTCGCGTGTCTGACGTGGTCGTTGGTGTTCGGCTTGGCGGTGGCCGCCGGAATCATCGCCGTTCGTGGGCAGCCTGCTGCCGATCTACCCGCCGATGTGACGGTGCGCGGCCCGCTGGGCTACGCGGGTCCCGGGTCGCTGGGCGGCACTACCTCGGGCTTCCGTCGGAGCTAGCGACCGACGATGCGCCGTGCCCTGCGATCCCTCTCGACCGTGTTGATCGTGGCCGGTGGCCTACTGCTGATGGATGCGGTCGCGACAGTGGTGTGGCAAGAGCCGATCACGGCGCTCACCACGCGGATAACGCAGGATCACCTGGAAGAGGACTTGTCGCGGTTGCAGTCGGCTACCCCGACCGCCCTGGAGGTCCGCGCGCTGCAAGGGTTGCGAACCACACGCCGGAGGGTTGCCTTTCTCGCGCGACGTCTGGCGCGGACGGCCAAGCCCGGGTCAGCCGTCGGGCGCATCTCGTTGCCCACGATCGGCGCCGGGTTCGTCGTCGTCAAGGGCGCGTCCGCCGCTGACCTGCGCAAAGGGCCCGGCATCTACGAGGAGACGCCGTTCCCCGGCGCCCCGGGCACTACCGCGATCGCGGGACATCGCACCACCTACCTTGCGCCGTTCCGCCACGTCGACGACCTGCGCCACGGCGACCCGATCACGCTGCGGATGCCATACGCCACGCTCACCTACGTGGTCCAGGACACGAAGATCGTCTCCCCGGACGATCTGGCGGTGATTGCCACCGCGCGCTACGACCGACTGGTGCTGACGGCGTGCCACCCGCTTTTCAGCGCTTCGCAACGCATCGTCATCTTCGCGCGATTGGTGCGCATCGTGCCCAAGGGCGCCGCACTCGTCGTTTAGCGCCCAGGTTGGGAGGCGGCGTGGGTGTTTCGTGAAAGTGCTACCCGGGAGTAGCACTGGGTGCTACCCGGGGCTAGCACTTTTCGATCAGAGGGCGTGCTCGAACCCGCGCAGCTCAACGTCCGCGCCCGCTGCGTCCCGAAACTGCACTCCCGAGCCCGCAACCACCTGCCCGATGCCCGTAACGCCCTCAGGCAACCTTGCGTCGGCAGGCAGGCACGCGCACAGTTCGTAGTCCTCCCCCGCCGAAGCTGCAAATGCCGCCCCGCTCACCCCGGTCGCCAGCGGGAGCGCCGGCAGGTCGATCTCGATCCCCACACCGCTGGCCGTGGCGAGGTGCAGAGCGTCAGTGGCGAGGCCGTCGGAGAGGTCGATCATGGCGCGCGCACCCGCGGCGGCGAGCGCGCGGCCCAGAGCGATCCGAGGTCGCGGACGCAGGTGGGCGGCGATCAGCGCGGCGGCGTGCGGGCTCGACTCCCGACCTTCGAGGATCGCCAGCCCGGCCCCCGAACCTCCGAGCGGGCCGCTCACCACGACGAGATCTCCCGGCCGCGCCCCGTCACGCCCGACGAGCTCCTTGGCCGACTCGGCCCAGCCATTCACCGTCACCGACAGCCACAACACCGGACAACTCACGACGTCCCCGCCCGCAATCGTGGCCCCCACCGATGCGCACACGCTCTCCATGCCATGGGCCATGGCGACGACATCTCTCCTGGGAACTCCCGCCGGCAGCCCCATGGCCACGTACACCTCGCCGGCCCGGGCACCCATCGCGGCGAGGTCTGACAGCGCTGCCGCGACTGCGCGGTGGCCGATGTCCTCGGGGCGCACGGCCGAATGCCCGAACCGGAAATGGACGCCGTCCACCATCGCGTCGACCGATGTGACCACGTACGGATGCGCGCGCACAACTGCGGCGTCGTCTCCCGTCCAGCGCACCACACGATCCCCGCGTGGACTGAGCACTTCGGTGATCGCGGCGATCAGCGCCCGCTCACCCATGAGGGCCTACTACCGGTGGCGGTAGACGATGCGCGCGCGGTCCAGGTCGTACGGCGACAGCTCGCAGCGGACCCGGTCGCCCGGGAGGATGCGGATGCGGAAACGCCGCATCTTGCCGGCGACGTGACCGAGCACCACGTGGTCGTTGTCGAGCTTCACCTTGAACATCGCGTTGGGCAGCGCCTCGATGACTTCGCCCTCGAACTCGACTTTTTCTTCCTTGGCCATGTGGGAGGAAGGTAGCAGTCATGCGGCGATACGCACCGCTCGGTAGGCAGGTGGGCTTCAGCCGCTCGGGGCCGTGGTGCCACCCTGCGTGCTCGTGGGCACGGTGATCTTCGGGGGCGGCTTGGGCGACGGCTTGATGTTCGGCTTGCCCTGCGGCGGTGCCGCGTACCCGTTGGACGGGTACTTCCCGTTCGTCTTTGTGGTGGGGGTCGTGCTGGTTCCGGTGGTGTCGGTGAACGTGCCCTGCGCATCGGTGCCGCCGCCTGGGGCGCCGGTCGTCGCGTACTTGCCGAAGAACGGCTGGGCGACGAACGGCTCCTTCACGGGCGCCCACGTACCGCAGTTGCCCGCCGTGGCCGTCTGCATGAAGTCGTGCCAGATCAGCGCCGGCGCGTCACCGCCGAACATCGTGCCGTAGCCGATCACGTTCGTCATCGAGATCGTGGCTTTCGGGTACCCGACCCAGACGGCCGTGTTGAGGTTGGGCGTGAAGCCGTCGAACCACGCGTCCGTGAAGGCGCTGGTGGTGCCCGTCTTGCCGGCCGCCGGGCAGCCGATCTGGGCGTTGGTGCCGGTACCGCGCTGCACGTTTGCTTCCATCGCGCCGCGCGCCTCGGCCGTCTGTCCGTCGGTGAAGACCTTGTGGCGATCGGTGCGGCCCATCGTCGTGTCGACCTTGCCGCCGGGGAACACCACCTTCGTCACGACGACGGGCTTCAGTCGCCAGCCACCGTCGTTGATCGTGGTGTAGGCGCGGGTCATCTCCAACGGCGAGACGCCGAAGCGCAAGCCGCCCAATCCTTCCGCCGGATACGCGTCCAGGTGGCTGGTGATGCCCATGTCGTAAGCCGTCTGACGGACCGCCTCGGGACCCATGTCCAGATCGAGCTGCTGGTACACGGTGTTGTCTGACTTGACCAGGCCCTCGAACAGCGAGGTGTTGCCGCCGTAGCTGTGATCGTCGGTCGTCACCTTGATCTGCGTCCCCGTCCCCTGATCAAAGAAGTCCAGCGGCTTGGACTCGTACGTCGTCTTGTTGACATCCACTCCCCGACGCAGCGCCGTCATCAGGGTCATCACCTTGAAGGTGGAGCCGGGCTGGCGCTTGGCCTGCGCAGCGAGATTGAATTTGGAGATCCCGTAGTTGCCGGACGAGGCCATCGCCTTGACGTGCCCGTTGTGCGGGTCGATCGAGACGAGCGCCGCACTTGGGTCGCCTGGGTTGGGCAGACGAGTGGCGATCGCGTGACGGGCGACCCGCTGCAGTGCCAGGTTGATCGTGGTGTAGATCTTCAGCCCGCCACGGTTGACCACCGTCTGTCCGTACTGCTTGATCAGTTGCTGCTTGACGAAGTCGAAGAAGTAGGCCTCGCGACGCTTCTTGTAATAGGCGTTGGCCTTGGTGCCCAACGTCGCCTGCATCGCCTCGTTGGCCTGCACCTGGGTGATGTACTTCTGGTCGGCCATCTTCTGCAGGACATCGTTACGCCGCTGCTTGGCCGCGACGCGGTCGTAGAACGGGTTGTAGTCCGAGGGGGCCTGAGGGAGGCCGGCGAGCAGCGCCGCTTCGGGAAGCGTCAGCTGGTTGGGCACCTTGTCGAAGAACACTCGGGCAGCGGCCGCCACCCCGATCGTGTTCTTCCCGTTGACCGTGCCGTAGGGCACGTCGTTGAGGTAGGTGGTGAGGATCCACTTCTTGCCGTGCGGCCCCGGGTGACGCTTTTCGAGATCCATCGCCAACTTGGCCTCACGGATCTTGCGCTCGATCCCCTTGATGCCGTTCTTGGTGTTGTCCTGCACGTAAAGATTGCGGATCAGCTGCATGGTCAGCGTCGAACCGCCTTGGACGGTCTTGCCGCTCAGCACGTTCTTCACGCCCGCGCGGACGACGCCCTCGAAGTCGACGCCCTTGTGGTGGTAGAAGCGCCGGTCTTCGACCGCCACGGTTGCGTTGCGCATGACCTGCGGGATGGATGTCGACGGCACCGGTGTGCGCAGCACGTCGGACTGGATGAAGCCCAGACGCTTGCCGTTCGCCGCATAGACGACAGAGATGCCGCCCTTGGAGGCCGGCTTCAGCTCGGACAGGTTCGGCGTCGAGTTGGCCACCGACAGCACCCAGCCGACTGCGCCGGCCAACGCGAGCAGGGCAAGCGTGAACAGCAGCCCAAGGCTGAGGAAGATGAAGCGGCTGGCCCGGGGTGCATTCCGGGACCTTCGCTTGGTGCGCTCGCGACGAGACATGATGGTGGGGCGTGGTGCGGAGAATCCGCAGACCGACCATCAGTGTAAAGGGCCGTCCGCTCGACTTCGCCGGTCCGCCCGGCGATCAGGGCAACAGACCCGCGCGGCGGACGGCGTCCAAAGCATGGGCGCGTAGTGCTGATTCACGGGCAGCACGCTGGTAGGCAGGCACCGTTTCCGCGATCACCCGCAGACAGAAGCCTTCGGTGTTGGTCTCCCGGACCGAGGCGCTGACGGCGCCCTCGTCCTCGCGCACCGCCTCGATCGCGGCGGCCACATCCACTCCGTGGGGTAGCCAGACATCAGCTTCGGGGCCGATCGGGGTCTCCGGTCGGGAGTCGTTGCGCACGACCGAGCCGACGAACGTCTCGTTCGGGACGATCAGGTGGGCGCCGCCGGAGGTGCGCAGCACGGTCGAGGTCAGCCGGACGTCCTCCACCACTCCGCTCTGGTCGGCCAAGGTGACCAGATCGCCCACCCGGATCGGCTGGGTGGCGGCGAGCACCAGGCCCGCGACGGCGTTGGCCACCGGCTGGCGCGCGGCGAAGCCGATCACGGCGGCGATCAGCGCGGTGGAGGCCAGCAGGGTGGAGGCCAGCGAATTGAGGGCCGCGAACTGCGAGATGGCCACTCCGAAGCCGATCACCACGATGCCCAGGTCCACGAGGCGTCGCAGCACGCGCAGACGGGTGTCGACCTTGGGGCTCAGGCCGCCGGTCACGATGTCCGTCGCGGGCACGACTGTGCGCCCGAACCAGCGGTCGACGACCCACAGCGCAACCCCGGTCAGGATGATCGAGAGGACGGCGACGAGGATGTTGTCGTGACGGACCCACCACGAGTCCGCGAGAATGGCGAGCGGCATGGCCTCTGACGCTACCCCACGCGCCCGGGCCATCGCTGTCGCCTGGCAAGCCACTTGGGTCTCACGGCTGATCGTGTGGGTGACCGGCGTGTCCGCCGTACTCGTGTGGGGACTGTCGGGCCGTGCTCGTGCCTTTGACCCTGAGCGGGTGACCGATCGGTTCGGTGAGGTGGGCAACGTGCTGCTGGCGCCGGCGGCGCGGTGGGACGCCACCTGGTTCACGTCGATCGCCGACCACGGCTACGGCGCGGATGCCGCTCGGCCGGCGTTCTTCCCGCTCTATCCGCTGGCTATGCGCGCGGGCGGCTTCCTCACAGGGTCGGCGCTGATCGCCGGCGTCCTGGTTTCCCTCGTGGCCATGTTCGTCGCCCTCGCCGCATTACATCGCCTGACCGAGATCGAGTTGGGCACCGAAGCGGCACGCCTCACGGTGTGGACGATGGCGCTGTTCCCGATGGCCTTCTTTCTGTCGGCGGCCTACAGCGAGTCGCTGTTCCTGGCCTGCGCCGTCGGTTGTCTGCTGGCCGCTCGCACCGACCACTGGGCGCTGGCGGGCCTGCTCGGCGGCCTGGCCTCAGCGACCCGCAGTGCCGGTCTGGTGCTGTTGCTCGCGCTGGCCCTGATGTTCTGGGCCGAACGACGGCGCCTGAAGCCGCGACGGGCGCTGTGGCTGGTGCTCGTCCCGCTGGGCCCGCTGGTGATCTGCGCCTGGTTTGCGGCTCGCGGACTG
Organism: Solirubrobacterales bacterium; assembly: GCA_038319025.1. Taxonomy (GTDB): domain Bacteria; phylum Actinomycetota; class Thermoleophilia; order Solirubrobacterales; family Solirubrobacteraceae; genus JBBQCW01. Next base: position 53,748 of record JBBQCW010000006.1, on the reverse strand, counting down.
GACGCGCTTGCGCCCTTTCACGCCCAGAGCGCGTGGTACCGAAGCTTCGCCGGGCCGTTCGTGGGTGCCTGGGACGGCGCCGTGGCGGCCGGCGACGGGGTGCGCCAACTCCTGTCGGGGTCACGGACCCCGGTCTATTTCACCCCCGCCGGCGGCGATCCGTTCAACGTCGCTTGGCACAACATCTTCCCGTTCGTAGTTCTACTGGCGATCATTCCCGGGGTGGCCGGTGCTTGCCGCCGCCTACCACCTGCCTACGGCGCCTACGTGATCGCTTCACTGGCTCTGCCGCTCTCCTACCCCGTGGACCCTCAGCCGCTGATGTCCCTGCCCCGGTTTGTCGCCGTGCTGTTCCCGCTGTTCATGGGGTTGGGCGCTTGGACAGCGGACGGCGGACGACGGCGGGAGGTTGTCGTGCTGTCGCTCAGCGCCGCTGGGCTGATCGCCTTCACGGCTCAATTCGCCACGTGGCACTGGGTCGCGTGATCGGCCTAAGAACTAAGCTCCGGGGGTATGGCGACGCCCGCTCCTCCGCCGCCTGAATCCGGCCCGGTGGCCCCGATCCACCCAGGCGAGGCGCCCGTAGACCCGGAGCGCCCCGAAGGAGTTCGCACCATGCCGCCGGCGGAAGGGGAAGCCCGGTGGAAGCCGTGGTCCTCGTTTTTGGCGCTCCTCGCGGCGTTGGCCGCAGCGATCTTCGGCGGGCTCATCATCAGCGTGATCGGCGCTTTGCTGGGCGGCGACCTCAAGCATCCCCCGCCGGCCGTCGACATCGTTTCCACGATCTGGCAGGACGGATGTTTCGTCGCGGCTGCGCTGTTGTTCGCCTCGATGGTCACACCGGCGAAGCCTTGGCAGTTCGGGCTCCGCCGACCGCCTCGCGTTTGGCCGGCGGTTGGCTGGACGGTGCTGGCCTACATCACTTTCATCGTTTTCTCGGCAGCGTGGATCAGCGCGCTGGGTTTGGAGCACCAGAAGGACACGCTCCCGCAGAAGCTCGGCGTGAAGGACTCCGACGTGGCGCTGATCGCGGTCGCATTTCTGGTGTGCGTCGTTGCGCCGTTTGCCGAGGAGTTCTTCTTCCGCGGCTTCTTCTTCCGCGCGCTGGCCAACTGGAAAGGGATATGGCCCGCCGCCGTCATCACCGGCATCGTGTTCGGCGGGATCCATGCGGGCGGGTCGCCGGCCGGGTTCCTGCTGCCGCTCGCGTTCTTCGGATTCCTGCTGTGCGTGCTGTACGCCGTCACCCGGTCGCTGTATCCCGGGATCGCCGCGCATTGCATCAACAACTGCATCGCGTACGGCACGGCGGTGGGCTGGGGATGGCAGACGCCCGTGGCCATTGTCTGCTCGCTGGCCATTCTCGTGCTCGTTCTCGTGCTGGTGCGGCGCAGAGCCGGCCCGGCACCTGGCCCGGCCGTCGGCCTGCTGGTGTCGCATCACGCCTGAACACTGAGATATCTTGCAGAGCATGAATCGCCGCTCGCTCACGGTCCTCCCGCTGCTCCTCGCGTTCGCCGTGCTGCCGTCCGCGGCCGTGGCCGCCGGCACCAGCACCACGCCGACCTCCACCACTCCCACGCCCGCCCCGCCGCCGGCCCCGGCAGGTGGCACGTTGACCCTCATCCCGCAGCAGGTCAACGGCGGTCAGAAGGCGGTGCTTTCCGGTCAGCGCTGGACGGTCGTCGGGAAGGTTTCCCAGTATGTGGCCGGGCAGAACGTGATCGTCCGGTTCTACCTGGGCAACAAGAAGCTCAAGGTTCAGCAGGTCGCCATCCTGCGTCGCGGCGCGACCGGCGGTGGCTTCACCATCGGCTTCACGACCAACCGCCCAGGCCGGATCCGGGTGGCCGCGGTACACAAGGCCACGCCCGAGCAGAAGACGATGCGCTCACGGCCGTTTCATGTGCAGGTCGTGCCGCTGGCCGTCAACCCGGGTTCCGGCGGCTTGGCCGTACGGTTGCTGCAGTCCGAACTGTCCGCGAAGGGCTACGTCGTCGGCCAGCGCGGAGTGTTCGACGCGCGTACGCAGCGTGCCGTGATGGCCTTCCGCAAGGTGGCGGGCATGGCGCGGACGTTCTCCGCTGACGCTTCGGTCTTCCGCGCTCTGGCGCGCGGTGCCGGCACCTTCAAAGTCCGCTTCCCTTCGCACGGCCGCCATGTCGAGGGTGACCTCACGCACCAGGTGTTGGCCCTGATCGGCGCGGGCGGCAAGGTGGAGCGGCTCTACATGATGAGTTCTGGGAAGCCGTCGACGCCGACGGTTCTCGGTTCCTTCCGCGTGTACTCCAAGACGCCGGGGACCAACGATCACGGCATGGTCTACTCCAACTACTTCATCCGCGGCTACGCCATCCACGGTTACGTAGACGTGCCCGCCTATGCCGCGAGCCACGGCTGCCTGCGCGTACCGATCCCGGACGCGATCTCGATCTACGGCTGGGTGCAGTACGGCACACCGGTCGACGTGTACTACCGCTGAGCGGCGGTCTCGTCGCGCAGGAGTTCGAGCAGGGCTCGCATGCCGCCGCGGGCGAACGCGCGCCGCTGCCGGGTCGCACCGTTGCCTTCGCGCAGGAGCTTCTCGACCTCGTCCAGAGCGTCGGCGGAGCCAAGCTCCTGGGCATAGGGCCGCGCGGTCTTGAGTGCGTCGCGGGCCAGTTCAGCGACGGGCACGAGGCGCTCGCCGTTCCACAACGTTGCGTCGAGCCCGTCACGCGCAGCGCGAAAGCTCGACTCCACCAAGGCGTCGCGCTGTGACCAAGCCGTCGTGCGCGGCTCCTGCGCCGCAGCGGCGGCCAGTCCCTGGATGAGCGCCGTCAGCGCGGCCACTGACCCCAGTGACGCCTGAGCGTCCATCGCGCGCACCTCGATGGTGCCCAGCTTGGGATGGGGGCGCAGGTCCCACCAGACGAGTGTGTAATCGGCCAGATCCCCTACTTCGCACACGGCGGTAACGCAGTCGACGTAATCCTGGAAGGACGAGAACGAGCGGGGTATGTCCCCCCGTGGGTAGCCACGGAACAGCTGGGCACGCGCCGTGTCGAGGCCAGAGTCGACGCCGTGCCAGAAGGGTGAGTTGGCGGCGAGCGCCTGCAGCAGTGGCAGGTGCTCACGCAGGCCGTTGGCCATCACCATCGCCGTCTCGGGGTCCGGCGCACTCACGTGGACGTGGAGCGCCGCGGTGGGCGTGCGGCGGAGCAAGCCGCGCAGGTCGGCGGCGAGCGCCTCGTACCGCTCTCCGGCCACGTGTACGACGTCGCCAAACGCGCCGTCAGGGTGGATGCCCGCGCCGATCGGCGTGCCCCCGGCCGCGAGGACCTTGCCGCGTAGCGCACTGAGCGCCCGTACGGCTTGATCGGCCGACGAGCTGACGGGCGAGGTGAGCTCGATCTCGGCGGCGTACGTGTCAGGGTGGGCACTGCCCTCACCGGTACCGACGTCCGTGGCCGCCAGGATCGGCATGGCGTCGTGCTCGAGGCTGAGCGTGCTCGCGTCGACGAGGAGCAGCTCCTCCTCGACGCCCAGGTGAAAGTCGGGCGCGCTGCCAAACCGGACGGCCGGCACCGCGGGGCTGGGCGATCGGTCAGCGGACACGCTGGGTAGGGTACGGCGCGTGGACGCCAGGAGCACGTTGATCGCCGAACTGCGAGCGCACGCACTGATCATCGGGGAGGTCACGTTGACCTCCGGCACGGTGGCGCAGTACTACGTGGACAGCAAGCGGGCGACGCTCCTGCCGACGGGCTTCATGGCGCTCGGCGCACTGGTGGCCGAGCAGGTTCGCCTGCGTGGCGCGACCGCCGTCGGCGGCTTGACGATGGGCGCCGATCCCGTGGCCTGTGCGGCGCTGGCGGGAGGGGCCGACGCCAAGGCCTTCCTGATTCGCAAGGAGAGCAAGCAGCACGGGCTGGCGCGCCGGGTCGAAGGCCCGCTGCTCGACGCATCCGATCGCTGTCTGGTGGTCGAGGATGTCGTCTCGACCGGCGGGTCCACCCTGCAGGCGATCGAGGCGCTGCAGGCCGAGGGACGCGAGATCGTGGGCGTGGTGACGGTGCTCGATCGGCTTTCGGGCGGCGCGGCGCGGATCGAAGCCGCGGTCGGGCCGGGCGTGCCGTACGTCGCCCTGACGACCATCGACGACATCTACCCGGAGCGCCCGGACCGGTAGCAGCGGCGCCTCGTCGCAACGGGGGTTGCGGTTCCTGCCGTTGCAAGAAGTCCTGCAACGCGTGGGAAAGGGTGGTGCTAGCGTGCCGTTCACGCCGAGTGTCCTGCTCTTCAGAGACAGGGCAACGGGGGAACCAATGCGGTCAGGAATGGCCGCGGGGGCGAATCACCGCCGGTGTGCGGTGTAGCGCGGTCTCAGGACCCTGCGAGCCCGTCAGCTCACCTCGTAGGCGTCTCAGACCCCATGAAGCCTTTACGTCCGCTCATAACGCTTTGCGCTGCCCTGGCGCTGCTCGCTCTCGTCGCCCCGGCGTCGTCGCTGGCCCGTCCCCTGAAGCGGGGCGACCATGGTCCGCGGGTCGCTCACGTGCAGCGCATCCTCCATCAGCACGCCGACGGTGTGTTCGGGGTGGGGACGCTGCACGCGGTCAAGCGCTTTCAGCGCCGTCATCACCTGACGCCGGACGGAATCGTGGGCCCGGCCTTCTGGCAGAAGGCTTCCGCGCTGAAGACTCGAGGGCATCGGCACTCCTCAGGCGGGTCGGGCGTTCGCGTCACCGGCCGCGGGTCATCAGTCGTCCTCCTGCAGCACCAGCTTCATATCGGGGCCGACGGCGTTTTCGGACCAGGTACGTACCGCGCCGTAAAGCGCTTCCAACGTGCGCACGGCCTGACCGCTGACGGTGCCGTCGGGCCCGCCACCTGGGCTGCCCTGGGCGTCCACGGCAGCCACCCGGTCCTCAAGCGCACGTCCCTGCATGGTGGTGGCGGAAGCGGCGGCGGGTCAGGCCTCCCGATTCGCATCATGCGCGCCATCGCCGCCGGCAACCGCATCGCCCATCTCCCGTATCTGTGGGGCGGTGGCCACGGAAGCTTCAGCGACAGCGGCTACGACTGCTCCGGATCGGTCTCGTACGTGCTGCACGCTGCGGGCGCCCTGTCGACCCCGGAGGACTCCGGTCAGCTGGAGTCCTACGGCAGCGCCGGCCCCGGTCGCTGGATCACGATCTACGCGAACTCCGGGCACGTCTACATGACGATCCATGGCCGTCGGTACGACACCTCGGGCATGGATGACGGCACGCGCTGGGACCGCCGCTTCCGGTCCACGGACGGCTACGTCGTGCGGCACCCCACCGGCCTGTAGCACCCGCACCCGGACGGGGCTCGGCCGACTCCGGTCCTGCCGCTCAGGAGCAGTTCAGGTGGTCTCGCCAAGGTTCTGTCGGTGCGTTTCTCTCGCCGCGTGACCGCGGGCCCCTGTTTGCTGGTCCTGGTCGCCGCGACTGCGGCCGTCGGTGGCTGCGGCTCATCCTCAGGAGCCGCCACGTCTTCGGCAGGGGCAAAGGTTTCGAGCACGCCGACCACGGGCGTATCGAGCACGACCACCCCCCAACCTCCCGCGAGCATCGCGGTGGGAGTGCAGCGCATCGGCAGCCTCCCGGCACCGGTGCAACTCCCCGCCGTGACGGTGCGCGGTACCGCGATCCTGGCCATGGGCGGGCTGGACGCCGGCGACGCTTCGGTGTCGAACATCGTGGCCGTACGTGGTGCGCACGCAAAGGTCGCCGGCTCGCTCCCCCATGCCCTTCATGACGGGGCCGCCGCCACGGTGGATGGCACGTCGTACTTCCTCGGCGGAGGTGATGCGGGCGCCGGCAGCGCGAGCATCGTCCGCATCAGAGCCGACGGCAGCACCACGCCGGCCGGCCACTTCCCGGTCGGTGCCTCGGACGTGGAGGCGGCGACCGTCGGCCATGTCGCGTACGTGGTCGGCGGTTACACGGGCACCGTCCCGCTACGGTCGATCTTTGCCTTCCGGCCCGGGCGCCCGGTGAAGGTGGTCGGGGAGATGCCCGTGCCCCTGCGCTACGCCGCCGTCGCCGCGGTGGGCGGCAAGGTGCTGATCGCCGGGGGCACATCCGGAGTCACCGCCCAGCGCGCGATCCTCAGCTTCGACCCTGTGACCGGGCATGTACGCCGGATCGGCACGCTGCCTTCGGCCACCACACACGCCGCCGGCGGTGTGCTGGGCGGCACGTTCTACGTGGTCGGCGGGCGCAGCGACAGCCTCACCGGGCAGCGCGCCGGGATATTGGCCGTCGACCCGGTAACGGGCCGCGTTCGCCACGCCGGAAAGCTGCCGACCGCTCTGTCGGACATCGGCGCCGCGTCGCTCCCCGGACGCATCATCGTGATCGGCGGGCGCGACGCGGGCGGCGGCGTGCACGACGGCCTCCTCTCGCTGACGCCGCACGCATAATGGCCTGGCGGGTTGCCGTGACCGCCATGGCGGTAGTCGTCGTTGGGAGCATCGTGGCCGTGCTGATCTGGGGCCTTGGCTCCAGTCACCCTGCCTCCAGCCCACTAACCGTCCACTCCGGTACGCCGCTTTCGTCGACGCCGCCGGCGGGTGGGTCGGCTTCGGGTGTGCTGCGTCCCGGCGTGATCCCGGCTCCGCTGGACGCCCGCAATGTGTACGCGGCCGACAGCGCTGCCGCCTCAGCTCTCAGTCCGGTCGTGCGCGGAGAGCCCGCACGCGTTTACGTGCCGAACTCGATGGCCGACAGCGTCGAGGTGATCTCCCAGCGCACCGGTCACATCATCGACCACTTCAGCGTCGGCAAGCTCCCGCAGCACATCACACCGTCCTGGGATCTAAGGACGCTATGGGTCACCAATGATCAGGGCAACTCGCTCACACCGATCGACCCGCGCACCGGGCATGTGGGCCGGCCCGTCCCGGTGCTGGACCCCTACAACCTGTATTTCACGCCCGACGGCACCCGTGCCATCGTGGTGGCCGAGGCCCACAAGCAACTGGACTTCCGCTCGCCGCACACTATGCGGTTGCGACACACGCTCGCCACCCCGCAATGCGCGGGGATAGATCACATGGACTACACGGCGGACGGGCGCCTGGCGCTGGTGTCGTGTGAGTTTGCAGGTCGGATGATCGTGGTGGACCTGCAGCACGAGCGAGTGGTCAAGACGATCGTGCTGCGGACCGGGGCGATGCCGCAGGACGTAAAGGTGTCGCCCGACGGAAAGACGTTCTACGTGGCCGACATGGCCTCGAACGGGGTGTGGCTGATCGACGCGGCGACGATGAAGAAGATCCGCCTGCAGCCGACCGGTGCCGGCGCGCACGGCCTCTACCCGAGCCGCGACGCCAAGAGCCTGTACGTGTCCAACCGCGGCGAAGGGTCGGTGACCGTCCTGTCCTTCAAGACCCGGCGTCCCGTCAAGAAGTGGCACATCCCGAACGGGGGTAGCCCGGACATGGGCGGCGTGTCGGCCGACGGTCGTGTGCTGTGGCTGACTGGCCGCTACAACGCCGAGGTGTACGCCATCAGCACGCGAACAGGCAGGCTGTTGCACCGAATCAAGGTGGGCTCTGGCCCGCACGGCATGGCCGTCTGGCCTCAGCCCGGGCGCTACTCGATCGGGCACACGGGGATCATGCGCTGAGCGGGCTTCGATGCCCCGAGCTGGATTCGAACCAGCGGCCTTCCCCTTAGGAGGGGGACGCTCTATCCAGCTGAGCTACCGGGGCGTGCCGACAGGGTAGAGCCGCGGTGGGCCGCGGCGTCGGCGGCGCGACCTCAGAACTCGAGCGCGTGGAGCTGGTTGGTGAAGACGATCACGAACGGTGCTGGGTCGATGGTGACGCCCGTCGGAGCGCCAGCAACGGAGATCTGTACGTCGGTCATCTCGAAAGAAGGGCTCTGGGCCGCCACCTCAGGCCCGGGCGATCCGGCCAGCAAAGTGCCGGTGATGCGGAACGGTCCTGCGTGCGCCGTCGCTGGCCCAGCGGGCTTCCCGGCCACGCTCAGCGAATGCGCGAGCGACGCGTCATCGCGCGGGATGAGCGCCACAAGCGCCGAGCCGTAGGCCATCGTCCAGGCCCCGGTGGGAGCGGGCGCCGGCCCGTCATCGAGGCTGCGGACCCGCGGGCTGCCGAGCCGCAGTCGCGTCATCGGCGCTTCGCGGAACTGGGCCCGTAGGAACATCGCGGCGCTCGACTGATCGTCCTCCTCAGAGGTGCCGACGACCACGAAGCGATCGGTCAGCGCTTCAAGCTGCCAGGGTGCGCCCGGCTCCCGGGAGAAAAGGCTCATGCCTCAAGGTTTACCGAAGCCGGCAGGCCGAAGTCAAAGCCGGACGCTCGGTGGTGCGCCGAGCACCGGCGCGCGATGGCTGCGCAGCAACCGTGATGCGGAGGCCGTCGCCCTGAGCCGCACCGGTCGTCCTCCGACCGTGCCCGAGAGGCGCGGTCCGGCCAACCGGATCATCCCCGTCGTGGCCTTTGAGCCACCGGCCACGCTGAGCGTCCCGTGCCCACCATCGGCGGTCAGCGTCACCACGCCGCTCACTCGCAGTCCGGGTAGGTAGACAGCATCGGTCAGGGTCATCTGCACGCCATTGCGCACGGCGACGCCCGACACCCGGCCACCCCGCAGGCCACCGATCCGCACCGCTCCTCGCACCGGGGTGATGAGAGCTGCGGATGCGAACGCATCGCGCAAAGTCTGGGTCGCTGCGCGCACGATGCGCCCTGCCGTGCCGTTCGCGGCCAGTGGCTTCAGTTCGCTCAGGCGAAGCGGTGGCCGGGGCCGCGTCAACGGCGTCGGGTCCTTCGCGACGGCGCACGGATCTCCGGGGGTCACGCCGGTCAAAAACCGCGTGTACGCCGTCATCGCGCAGCCTGAGGTGTCATTCCCCAGCGTGAAGTGGCCGACGCCAGGCACCCGCACCAGGGTGGAACCCGCAATCTGGTCGTGCTCCGCCACGGCGCCGGATTGAGGGGTACGCAGATCCGTCGACCCACTCAGAACGAGCGCTGGGACGGTCAGTGGCGCCGTGTCAGGCACCGGCGCCACGACCGGCGTGGCCGGCCAGGAAAGGCACCGGGCCCCGGTGGACGTCTCGACGGCGGTGGTCAGCGGGAAGGGCGCGAACGCCGCGGCGTGGAGGCCGAGCACCGTGCTTCGCAGCAACGCTTCCCGCGAGGCTGGTGCTGACGATGGCGTCCAGCTCAGCGGCGCCTCCGCGCAGATGGTCGCCAGGTACAGACCCTGACTTTCCGCTTGCTCATCGGCGGTCGAGCGTGGCAGCCCGCCGAGTCCGACGCCCACCGTGGAACCGCCCGCGCTCTGGGAGGAGAGCTCGGCCAGGCGCACCAAAGGCGCCCAATCCCCACGCTTGGCGGCAGCGATCGCCCCAGGGAAAAAGGCGCGGGCCTGCGGGCTGAAATCACCGGCGAGCAGCACGCTGAACAACGTGGACGCGTCGCCGATCCGCTCGCTGACTCGACGCCCGCTACGGGTGATGAAGAGGCCGCCCTGCGGCGAATGCTCCATGCGCCGGGCCACCAGCGAGAGGTCCGCTGCCGGGTTCGGGGATGCCGGGCACGCGCCGCCGGAACAGAGCTGGGTGAGGATCCGGCTGATGGCGCCGTATGTCGGCTGGTTGAACTGGGTCTCCCCGGTGAGCGGCACGGTCGAGTCCAGCACAAGTCCGGCGACGCGTCCCGGGAAAGCACGGGCATACCTTTCCGCCACGTACGTGCCGTAGGAGACGCCCACCAACATCACGCGGTCGGCCCCGACTGCGACCCGCACCGCCTCGATGTCCGCTACGGAGTCCGCCGTCGTATAGAACGCTCGCGCGTCGCCGAGTGAGCGCCCGCAGGCCGCCGTACCGCCGGCGTCAGAATGCGCGGAGGCAAACGCCTTCGTGCAGTCGATCACGCCGGATTGCCCTGTCCCACGTTGGTCGAACACGACTACCTGGTCCGCGCCGGCGACCGGTGTGGCGAGGTCCTTCCAGGCTGTTTCGGCCAAGGCGGCCGAGGATTGCCCAGGCCCGCCGGCCAGCCCGATCCAAACGGTGGAACGCGCTCCCGTGCCCAGTTGGCGCTCAACGTGCAGCCCCACCGTCCCTGGTATCGCACCGGATCGATCCAGCGGCACGGTCACCACGCCGCACTCGAAATCAGGGTGCGTCGGGCAGCGCGAGAAAGCCACCGCACCGAAGGCGGCAGGCGTACTGAACGCCACGGCGGTGAGGGCGAGGGTCAGCCCGGCCAGCAGGCGGGCACGGATGCGCATGGAACAGAAGTACCGCATCCCGGGATCCGCCGCGACGGCAGTCGCCGTCCCGTACGCTTTCTCGACACCCGCCCCACCACCAGGAGCATCTGTCAGCGTGAGCACTCCCCAGTTCCCCACCGCCCCCGTGGCCAGCCCGGTCGCCGCCGCCCGAGGCTTTGTGGCCGACGTGTTCGCCTGGATGTTCGTCGGGCTGGCCATCACCGCCGGCCTGGCCGCGTACTTCGCCAGCCAGAACGACATGGTCAAGTACGTCCAGGACAACCCGATGGCGATCTGGATCGTGATCATCGCCCAGCTCGGCCTCGTGGTGTTCCTCGTCGCCGGGATGAACAAGATGACGGCGAACACGGCGCGCCTGGTGTTCTGCCTCTATGCCGCCACGCTGGGCTTCACGTTCGCCCTGATCTTCGAGATGTACACGACGGCGTCGATCGCGACGACTTTCGTCAGCACGGCCGGCATGTTCGGCGGCGCCGCGCTCTTCGGCTACGTCACCAAGCGCGACCTGACGATGGTCGGGCAGGTCTGCATGATGCTGATCATCGGGGTGTTTCTGGCGTTGATCGTCAACATCTTCGTCGGCTCGTCGACGGTCGATCTCGTCATCTCGGTGGTCGGCGTCGTCGTGTTCACGGCGCTCACGGCGTACGACCTGCAGAAGATCAAGCAGATCGCCGCGCAGGCCGGCCAGGACGAGGAGGCCACGCGCAAGGCGGCCATCTTCGGTGCGCTCGCCCTCTACCTGGACTTCGTGAACATCTTCTTGTTCCTGCTGCGGTTCACGGGCGCTGCCCGCTGAGCTTTGGCGGTAGTGAGCGCCGGCCTCGCGCTCAGGCGCGCGCGCTCGCCAGCGGTGAATCGGCGGCGGCCCGGGTTGCGCTGCGGCGCGCCTGATCGATCACCTGTACGCGGCGGTCGCGCGCCATCAGGTTGCGCCCCATCACCGCCAGGTCGTCGACGGTCGGCTGCAGCACGAGGGTTTCGGTGCCCTGAGAGCGAAGCTTGGCCAGCTCGTGGCCGAGGCGGCGCCCTGACGCCGCCCGCATCGCCGAGGCGAGCCGGTCGCCCGGGGAGTTGCCGGGCACCTGGGCCAGCGAGGACGTGGGATTCAGGCAGATCACGAGATCCAGTTCCAGCCCCGCGAGGAGGTCCACGCTGGACAGCGAGCACACGCCACCGTCCACGTAACGGCGTCCCGCGATCGTGACCGGGTGGTAGAAGGAGGGGATCGCACAGGAGGCCGCCACGGCATCCCTTACGTCAGCGGCGGGAGAGCCGGCCCGCCCGAACGGCATGCGCGCGCCCGTGGAGTAGTCGCAGGCCACGATCCACAGATTCGGATGGGCGGGCCAGGGTCCTTCCGGAGCAAAGCGATCGACGACGCGCCGGATCGGATCGGTCGCGATGACCCCACGGGGCAACCAGCCCAGGGCCACCGTGCTCGGCGCGTGGTGCAACGGGTTGCGCAGCGTTCGGAGCGCCAGCCGCCACGAGCCAGGTCCGATCGGCGGCGGCGCTGGATGTAGGCGGTAGGTGTCGCCCGTCTCCCGCTGGCCGGCCGCCTCAGCGTTCTCCAGGTCCTCAACGGGACGGTCGGTCGCGTAGTCGGCCATCACGCCGGGGGCGATCCCGCACGCCGTCAAGGCGCCCACGACGGAGCCGGCGGACGTACCGACGATGAACTCGGCGTCGGAGGCGTCCCAGCCCGTCTCCTCCGCCAGACCGGCCAGGCTGCCGATCAGCCATGAGGCCCCGACTACCCCGCCCGCGCCCAGCACCAGACCAATTCTCATGTGGCTCCCCTGCTCCCTTCTGGCGCGCCCGCACGTACCGAACGCGGTTACGGGCACAGCGTAGCGTTGCCGCCCACCGGGTATGGCGTATGCAGCGCCGACGACTCCGTGTGAACAGGAGTAGGCTGCGCGCCGTCGGACCGGAAGCCCATCAGGGTGGGCGCCGTTGATCGAGCAGAGGTAGCACCCATCACCACTGACGACGCCATCACGCCGACACCGCGCATGCCGTCCATCACGGGCGGGCCGGTCGAGGATCACAACATGGACGACCGCCTCAGCGACCCTGCTGCGGCAAAGGCCATCGAGGCCAAGTCGCCCCTGGAATTGTTCTGGCGTCGTTTTCGCGAGGACAAAGTCGCCCTCGCCGCGATGGTCTTCATCGCGGCGCTGGCCCTGGTCGCGTTGTTCTCACCGCTGATCACGAAGATGGTCGGCGCGCGGCCGCCGAACGAGCAGTCGACCAAGTTCCTGGACTCCTTCGGGTCGGCCTCGGGCCCAAGCCAGGAGAATCTGTTCGGCACTGACGGTGTCGGTCGGGACGTTTTCTCTCGCGTGCTCGCCGGCGCGCGCGTCTCCCTGCAGGTGGCGATCATCTCCACCGCGCTGATCGTGATCATCGGCGTCACGACCGGTCTCGTCGCCGGTTATTACCGCGGCTGGATCGACTCGCTGCTCTCCCGGTTCATGGACATCATGCTCGGATTCCCGGTGCTGCTGCTGGCCTTGGGCCTCGGTGCTTCCTGCGCGCTGGGCGGAGGGTGCGTGCCGGTGGACTACGGAAACCTGGGCCGCTTCCTGATGGCCGCTGGATTCGTGGTCGGTGTGCTGTGGGTGCTGTACGCCCGCTTCAAGGACAGCCGCTCGGGTACGCCGGAGAAACACACTCTCCGGGACGCGGCGGTGAGCTTCATTCCGTTCGCCGTGTTCATCTTGCTCGGCGGCGTGATGGCCTACGCGATCGGCGGCAAGGGGACCCTCATATCACTGGGTCTGCCGTTGGTGATCTTCGTGATCGTTCTGAGCAGTTGGCCGTACATGGCGAGGATCATCCGCGGGCAGGTGCTGTCTCTGCGCGAGAAGGAGTTTGTCGAGGCCGCGCAATCGCTGGGCGCCTCGGACCGGCGGGTCATCTTCGGCCACATCCTGCCCAACCTGATCGCACCGATCATCGTCTACACGACGCTGATCATCCCCACCACGATCCTGTTCGAAGCGGCCCTGGCCTTTCTCGGCATCGGCCTGCAGCCGCCTGATGCCAGCTGGGGTTCGATGATCTCCGACGCGACCGAGATCTTCGACACCGCGTGGTGGTACATGACCTTCCCGGGCCTCGCGCTCGTCCTGACGGTGCTGGCGTTCAACCTGGTCGGAGACGGCCTGCAGGACGCCCTGAACCCAAGGACGAACGAATAGTGCGCGATGAAGTCCGGCAAGAGGGAGAAGGAGCAATGCAACGGTACGTTCCCCATACGAAAGGACACGGCATGAAGAGGCCCATCCGCTGGGTGCTCATGCTGGGTGCGCTTGGCGCACTCGCCATGTTCGTCGCCGCGTGCGGCAGCAGCAGCAAGAGTTCAAGCAGTTCGTCCACCACATCGGCCGCAGTGGCCAAGGGCGTCAAGGGCGGCAAGTTGACCGTCCTCGCCGCCGCCGACGTCGACTACATCGACCCGGGCCAGACGTATTACACGTTCGGCTACATGGTCAACTACGCCATCAACCGGCCGCTCTACTCGTTCAAGCCGGATGACGCCCTGCACCCAGTCAACGATACGGCGGTTGGTCCGCCGCTCGTCTCCGCTGATGGCCTGACCATCACGGTGAAGATCAAGCCGGGCATCAAGTACGCGCCGCCCGTCAACCGGGCAATGACCACCAAGGACATCAAGTACGCCATCGAGCGCGCGTTCTCGGCCAACGTGCCGAGCGGCTACGCCGCGACGTACTTCGGCTCGATCGCGGGTGCGCCGACCAAGCCCACCAACGGCGTGAAGCCGATCTCGGGCATCACCACGCCCGACGATCAGACGCTGGTCATCAAGCTCAGCCGACCTGAGTCGGCGGTCGTGACCGGCGCGATGGTCATGCCGATCACGGTGCCGGTGCCTGAGGAGTACGCCAAGCCGTTCGACGCCAAGAACCCGTCGACGTACGACCAGTACGCGGCCATGAACGGCCCGTACATGATCAGCAACAACTCGACCACCGGGGAGTTGACCGGCCGCAAGCCGGGCAAGTCCATCGACATGGTGCGTAACCCGAACTGGGTCGCATCCACCGATTACCGGCCCGCCTACCTCGACTCGATCTTCGTCGAGGAGGGCAACACGGACGCAACGGTGTCCAGCCGTCGCATCCTGAACGGCCAGCAGTTGGTCAACGGTGACGGCGCTCCGCCGGCTCCGGTGCTCAAGCAGGCCACACAGAAGTTCCCCGACCAGCTCGTGTTGGTGCCTTCGGGCGGCACGCGCTACGTAGCGATGAATACGTCGATCAAGCCGTTCGACAACGTCAACGTCCGTAAGGCCGTCGTCGCTGCGTTCGACCGCAACGCCATGCGTCTGACGCGCGGCGGGGCCATCGTCGGCGACATTGCGTGGAGCTACCTCCCCCCGAACTTCCCGGGGTTCGAGGAGTCGGGCGGGCTCAAGCCGCCCCCGGAAGACGACTTCCTGGCCAACCCGTCTGGTGACATGGCGGTGGCCACGAAGTACATGAAGATGGCGGGGTACCCGACCGGTAAGTACACCGGCTCGGAGAAGTTCCTGACCATCGCCACGAACGCCGACCCCGGCAAGCAGTCCGCCGAGGTGGCCCAGGCGCAGTTCGCGAAGCTCGGCTTCAAGCTGAACTTCCGCGAGGTACCGCAGGACACGCTGTACACGAAGTTCTGCGGCGTGCCCAAGGCGGCCGTCGTGATCTGCCCGAACGTCGGGTGGTTCAAGGACTTCGTGGACCCCGAGTCCATGATCAAGCCGACGTTCTACGGCCCGGCGATCCTGGCCCAGGGCAACGTCAACTGGCCGCAGCTCAACGATCCGGCGGTCAACAAGGCAATCGACGCGGCGACGCCGCTGCCGACCGGCCCCGGGCGTAACAAGGCGTGGGCTGACATCAACAAGCAGATCGCGGCGCTGGCTCCGGCCATCCCGTGGGTCTGGGACAAGACGCCGCTCATCCGCTCCAAGGATGTCGTCGGCGTGGCCAACGAGTACGCAACGGTCTGGGACCTGAGCTTCTCGTCACTGACGAAGTAGCAGGACGCTCCACCGCCGCACCACGTCACAGCCCCGTCGCCATTCGGCGGCGGGGCAGTCGTGACCAGTAGGTACCACCGCACCACCAGCAACACCTGAGAACCCATGGGCCCTTACATCATCAGACGACTGTTGTGGATGATCGTGCTTCTGCTGATCATCAGCATGATCACGTTCGTCATCTTCTACGTGCTCCCCTCGGCCGATCCGGCCATCCTGAGGGCAGGCCGCAACCCGAGTCCTGAGCTGGTTGCCTCGATCAAGAAGACCCTGGGCCTGGATCAACCGTTCTACGTGCAGTACTGGAAGTACCTTGAGCGCCTCGTCTTCCACTTCGACTTCGGCACGAGCTACCAGAACAACATCTCCGTCAAGGCGCAGATATTCGACCGGCTGCCCGCGACGATCGGGCTGGCCGTTGGCGCGATGTTCGTCTGGCTCCTGATCGGCATTCCGATCGGGATCCTGTCCGCCATCCGCCGCGGGACGCTCGCCGACCGGGCGGCCATGGGTACGGCGCTGCTGTTCATCTCGGCTCCGGTCTACTGGCTGGGGCTCGTCGCGCTGTACCTCTTCTCCAAGGACATCGGGATCTTCCCGATCTTCGAGGGTCAGGGTTCCTATCCGACCACCGGCAACCTCTTCACCAATCCCACCGAGGTCGCGCCGTCACTGTTCTTACCGTGGCTGGTGCTCGCGGCATCGTTCGCGGCCATCTACGCCCGCTTCATGCGCGGCAACCTGCTCGAAGTGATGAGCGAGGACTACATTCGCACTGCCCGGGCCAAGGGCCTGCGGGAGCGAACGGTGATCATGAAGCACGGCGTGCGGTCCGCGATCACTCCGATCGTCACCATCCTCGGCCTCGATCTGGGCATCCTGCTCGGTGGCGCGATCCTCACCGAGTCGGTGTTCAACATCCCCGGCATCGGTCGGCTGGCGTACGAGTCCATCCAGAAGAGCGACCTTCCGATCGTCCAGGGAACGGTGCTGATGGGCGCCTTCTTCATCATCTTCCTCAACCTCGTGGTCGACGTCGTGTACGCATTCCTGGACCCGAGAGTGAGGTACTGATGGCTCCTCTGCTCGAAGTCCGCGACCTGAAGGTCTCCTTCGCGACCGACGACGGTGCGGTGAAGGCCGTCGACGGCATCTCGTACACGGTGGAGAAGGGCCAGGCGCTCGGCATCGTGGGCGAATCTGGTTCCGGCAAGTCGGTCTCGTCGATGACCGTGATGGGGCTCACGCGCTTCTCCGGCAACGCCACGATCACCGGCGAGATCCTGTTCGAGGGGAAGGATCTGCTCGGGGCCACCGACGATGAGCTGCGGCTCCTGCGCGGCAACGAGATCTCGATGATCTTCCAGGACCCGCTCTCGTCCCTTCACCCCTTCTACCGCGTGGGCAAGCAGATCGTGGAGAACGTGCGCGCCCACCAGAGCGTCAGTCGCGCCGCTGCGCGCGATCGCGCCGTGGAGATGCTGCGCCTCGTCGGCATCCCTGAGCCCGAGCGGCGGTTCGACGCTTACCCGCACGAGTTCTCCGGCGGCATGCGTCAGCGCGCGATGATCGCCATGGCGCTGGCCAACGACCCCAAGCTGCTGATCGCCGACGAGCCCACCACGGCGCTGGACGTGACCGTACAAGCGCAGATCCTGGAGTTGTTGGCCCACCTGCAGCAGGAACTGGACACCGCGATCGTGCTGATCACTCACGACCTGGGCGTGGTGGCCGAGGTCACCGACGAGATCGCCGTCATGTACGCCGGCCGGATCGTCGAACGCGCTGAGAAGCTCCCGATCTTCGCGGCGCCCGAGCACCCTTACACCTGGGGGCTGCTGCGTTCGATTCCACGCCTGGACCTTCCGCGTAATGAGGAACTCGTTCCGATCCCCGGTCGTCCGCCCAGCCTGATCAATCCTCCGAGCGGGTGCAGCTTCCATCCCCGCTGCCCGTACGCGCGCGTGGAGTGTGCGACTACCGACCCTCGCCTGAAGCCTGTGGACGGCGACGCCGGCCACACGACGGCTTGCGTCCTTCCGTCGGCCGTTCGTCAGGAGCTGTGGGGGCAACTGGCCAATGGCGTGCTGCCGGCCCAAGCGCTCGAAACCGTCACGATTCCGGGAGCAGCACGATGAGTACGCCTGAGCGCGCGCCGTTGGTCCAAGTCCGGGATCTGGTCAAGAGCTTCCCGATCAAGAAAGGCATCATCTTCCAGCGCGAGGTCGGTGCCGTACAGGCTGTCTCCGGCGTGTCGTTCGACGTGCTGGAAGGGGAGACGCTCGGCATCGTGGGCGAGTCAGGTTGCGGAAAGTCCACCACCGCGCGGCTCATCACCCGGCTGCTGGTGCCGACCTCCGGTTCGATCTCCTACCGCGGGCGTGACATCGCGACGCTTGGGCGCTCCGAACTGAAGCCGCTGCGCCGCGAGATGCAGATGATCTTCCAGGATCCCTACTCGTCGCTGAACCCGCGCAAGACCGTCGGCTCGGTGATCGGTGAGCCGTTCGAGATCCACAATGTGGAGACCGACCCGCGCAAGCGCAAGGTGCTGGTGCAGGCGCTGATGGAGCAGGTCGGCCTGAACCCAGAGCATTACAACCGCTACCCGCACGAATTCTCCGGTGGTCAGCGCCAGCGCATCGGCGTGGCCCGCGCGATAGCGCTGAAGCCCAAACTGATCGTGGCCGATGAGCCCGTCTCAGCCCTGGACGTGTCGATCCAGGCGCAGATCCTCAACCTGCTGCGTGAGCTACAGGCTGACTTGGGGCTGACGATCGTTTTCATCGCGCACGACCTGTCGGTGGTGCGCCACATGTGTGATCGCATCGCCGTGATGTACCTGGGCAAAGTCGTCGAACTGGCCGAGGCACACGATCTTTACGCCCATCCACGCCATCCGTACACCGGCGCCCTGCTGAGCGCGGTCCCGGTCCCGGATCCCCGGCTCGCCGCCGGGAAGACCCGCCGCATCCTCGGCGGCGACGTTCCGTCCCCGACCAACCCGCCGTCGGCGTGCCGGTTCCACACGCGCTGCTCCAAGTGTCAGGACGTGTGCTCGGTGGATGAGCCGTTGTTGACGCCCCAGGCCGGCGGCAACGTCGCGGCTTGTCACTTCCCGCTGACCGACGCTGAGAACGCGGACCTGCCGACCGTGAAGATCGGGGGCTGACGTGTACTGGCTCCTCGTCGTCGCCTCGGTGTTCGGACCGATGGCCATCGGGTTCTTCGTGGCTCTGCGCGGCACCGTGCGTGGGTGGGCCCGAATGCCGTGGCTGATCGGCTGGGCCTACTGCTTCATCCCGGCTTGTTACCTCAGCTTCCAGTCGTTGTGCTCACACATCAGCGGCACGTGCCCGAGCAGTTCGGGGCTCAAGACTGCTGAGGAGGCGCGGGTGGCGCTCGCGGCGCTGCTGCTGGGCCTCGTGGTGTTGGGTATTTCGCGCGCCGTGTCATCGGTGGGCGCTCGCGCGGCCTGCGGCATCGCTTTCATGGTGCTGGTCGGGTTCAGCGAACTGTGGATGTACTCACGCCTGAAGGAGCAGGACGGCGGCATCGCCGGGTTCCTGTGCCTGGCCCTGCTGGCCTGGGCGCTGCTGGCGGAGTTCGCGGCTTACCGTGCTGCACGCCGCGCCGCGCGTCTGGAACATGAGCACGAGCACGCTGGGCACGACCACCCGCACGAGCACGACGCCGCGCCGGGTTCGACCCCGGCGTAGAGCCGGACCCTCAGTCCAACCAGACGGTGACGTCGCCGGCGGGGGCGCGCTTGGGCGCGGACCTCTCCTGTCGTGCATGGCCGAGGTACAGAAGACCGACGGGGTGCTCGTCCTCGTCGATGCCCAATGCGGCCCGACCGGCCTCGTCGCGCAGGACCTCCGGGGTGCGCCAGTACCCGGCCAGTCCGCGGGCGTGGGCACCGAGCAGCAGGGCGTAGCAGGCACACGCCGTGGCCAGGAGATCGTCTTCCTCGACAACGCGATCGCCGGGCGTCCGCAGCGAGCTGACGGCGACCAGCGTCGGTGCCCGATCGAGCTTCGCCGCCGCTTCGCGCCCCGCCGCAGCCTTGAGCGCCTCCAGCGCGCGCGGGCCCACCACGCGGAAACGCCACGGGTTTGTGACGTGGTGGTTCGGCGCCCACGTGGCCAGTTCAATCAGCTCGGCCAACGTGCCGCGATCGACCGGCTCGGCGGCGAACGCTTTGTGGGTGCGCCGTGTGCGGATCGCCTTCTCGAGTTTCATGAGGAGCCGCGCCGGCTCATCTCAGTCGTCGGAGGACGGCACGTCGTCCTCGTCGTACAGCGACTCGCGGGCGAGCTGGCGACCCTTGCGGTCGTAAAGCCCGACGGAAAGGAACTCCCCGCGATAGTCGTCGGGGGCGATCAGCGTGAATCGCTCCTCGATCAATACGCACTGGTCGACGGTCACGTCACCCAGATCCGCGGTGGCGACGCCGCCGTTGCGGACCATCGGGGTACCCCACACGAGGGTCATCGCCGCAGCCACTCCGTCTTCGCCGCGCCACTGCCCGATGACCTCCTCGCACAGGTCCAACGACCACTCGGGGTTGTTGGCGGCCGTCTCCGCCGTCACGTCGGCGGTGGCGTGGATGTCGTCGGCCTGCTCGTCGGCGTCACGGGCAAAGGACACGCAGCCGAAAAGCTCAAAGCCGTTCGCGGTGCTGCAGGTACCGGGTACCCAGGTGCGCCCGTGCCAGACCCGTCCAGGGAACCAGACCACCTCGCCGGTCTCACCAAGCTCCTCACCTTCGGTGTCGACACCGAGGCACGCGGTCAGGAACGCTTGGCCCAGCGTGTCCGCCCAGCGGCCGTAGGGCAACGTCTCCTGCGGCGGCTCGGCGGCGAACCGCGGGATCATCCAGCGCTCAGGGGGCATCGCCTGAGTCTACGAATCCGGCCCGGGCGACGGGGTCTCGAGTAGCAGGGTGACCGGCCCGTCGTTGATGAGTTCCACCGCCATGTCAGCGCCGAACACCCCTTGTCGGGCGTCTAGAAAAGAGCAGAACCGCTCATACAAAGGCTGGGCGTGTTCGGGACGCGCGGCGTCTATGAACGAGGGCCGATTGCCACGGCGCGTATCGCCGTACAGGGTGAACTGGCTGACGCACAGCACCTCGCGGTCGCCGAGCGCATCGTTCATCCGTCCTTCGCCATCCTCAAACACGCGCAGCTTGCGCACCTTTTCAGCGAGTCGATCGGCGTCAACTTCGGTGTCGGCGTGAGCGACGCCGAGGAACACCAGCAGCCCGGTCCCGATCTCACCGACGATCTCGCCGTCCACGCGGACGCAGGCCCGTTCGACTCGCTGGATCAGGGCACGCATTGCGCGGCAGGCTACCGTCAGACGGCTCCGGCGATCGCCGCGCCCGCCAGCACGATCGCGGTCGACCACGCCACGGCCGATCCGGTGATGCGCAGATCCAGTCCGTAGCCGTGCGCCGCGGTCAGCGCGTTCAAGCCGCAGGGCATTGCGGCGGCGAGCAGGTAGGCGTCCGGCACGTCCACGATCAGCGTCGACAGGCCGAGCATCAGCGCCGGCGCCATCACGTTGCGCAGGACGAGGACGATCCCCACCGGAGCGGTGAGCCTGGGGGGAATACCCAGACCCTCCTCCTCGGCCTCGCCCATCAGCGTCACCCCGAGGGCGTAGAACCCGAGCGGGGCGATCAGGTACACCAGAACGTGGGAGGCGTCGACGATGCCATTGGTGAAGACGCTCGCCGGCAACAGGAGGCCCAGTACGGCAGCCGGCAGGGCCATGTTGCGGGTGAAGAACGTCCGGGTGCGCTCACCGACGCTCTGCCCGCCCTCGGTACCCAGCGCGGCACCTACGCCGAAGGCTCCGATGTACAGCATCGGGTAGCTGACGGCCAGGTCGTAGGCGATGGCGGCGGGGATCGCGTCGTGGCCGAGCAGGGTTGCCGCCAGCGGGATACCCAGGTAGCCGGTGTTGGCCACGATCACGCACACGATCACCGCCCCGCCCTCGGATCGCGCCAGTCCTTGGCGACGGGCCATGGCGGCGGCGGCAAAGCCCAGGGAGATGATGATCACGTAGGCAAGTCCGATGCCCGAGGCGATTCCGGTCGTTACGTGCAGCCGCCCGATGTTGGTCAGCACGATGATCGGCAGCAGCACGTAGAGCAGGAGGTCGAGAGCCCCGCGGGCCGCGCGCTGGGCCGCCGGCCCGTTCCGTCGCTCGGTCGCCATTCCGACGCTGACCGAGGCCAGGATGGCGAGCGTGATCAGGAGCACGGCTCAGCCGGTGCTGCGGTCTGCGAAACCCGTGGTGCGCATGTCAGACGACACGGAGTTCCATCGTCTGATGCTCGATGCCGCAATCCATGAACCGTTCGCCGACCGGCTCGTACCCGGCCTGTGCGTACAAGGGCAGGATGTCGGTCTGGGCGTGCAGGACGATCGTGGAGAAACCGCCGGCGATCGCCCGCGCTGCGGCCTCGGTGAGCAGAGCGCCGGCAAGACCCTGTCGACGCTCGTGAGGCGCGACAGCCATACGCCCGAGCCGCAGGCGTCCGTGGACGCTCGGGACCAGCCGACACGTCGCGGCGATGTCAAACCCGTTGGCCACCACGAGGTGCGTGGCCGTTTCGTCCTCGGAGTCCATCTCCTCTTCGAGCGGCACGCCCTGCTCGACCACGAACACTGCGTGCCGCAGCGCAAACACCTGCTCGCGCTCGTCCTCGCGCGCCTCGCGCACTTGCGTCATGCCTTCCCCAAGGCGTAGCGCCGGATGTCCTCCTCCAGCTTGGCCTGGGTGGCGTAGGTGCCCTGGTGGACGTAGCTCTGCTTGCCGTCGGCGGTGTAGAACACCGTGATCGGGTACGTGGCGGGCGCGCCGATCTTGAATGCGGTGCGCTCGTTGGGATCCTCGTAGCTGGGGTAGGTGACCGGAAACTGCTTCAGGAATTTCGCGGCGTCCCCGCTGTTGTCGCCGGAGTTGAGCCCCAGGAACGCGATCTGCTTCCCGAGCTTGACGCCCACCCGCTGGTAGAACGGGAACTCAAAACGACACGGGCCACACCAGGACGCCCACTTGTTGAGTACGACCGGTATCCCGTGGAAGGATGCGATGCGCGCCTTCACCTCCGAGGGGGACCCGGAAAGCAGCTGGTTGGCCTGCGCATGCAGGGAGGCGAGCCGTGGCGGCGAGCCGGTCAGGGCGTGCTGCATCTGGGTCGGCGTGATCGCTACGGCCTTCGGTGCAGCGTCCTTGCTGCCGGCCTGGCTGAGCCCGATCACGAGGACGGCGACGAGCGTTACGGCTCCCAAAGCGGTGAGGACGCGGCGAGTGTTCATGGGCAAAGGTTCGCAGACGCGCGCCGGCTGCTCGCTGGTGCGCTACCCTATGGAGGCTTCGACGGGGCATCGCACCAAGGGAGGATCCCTCGTCAGCCCGGCCTTCTCGCCGGGAAGCACGGTTCGCGCACGTTCCTTTGCACGTCCGTCAGCCCCACTCTCAGAATCCAAGCCGATCCATGGCTGAACACACTTCTGCGGCCCCTGCGGCCGCCTTGCCCGATCCCGCCGACCTGACGCGGGCCGAGCGCTTCACGCGTGAGGTCTTCGTGCACGCCGGCGAGGATCCCGCCGTGGCGCTCGCTCCGGGCTCGCCGCGTCGTCGTGCACTCGATCTCGCCCTGCGCGAGATACACGACGGCGCCAAGTCGCCGTCCACCAAGTGGCGCCGCCGCTGGTCGCTGCTCCTCGGCCTGGAGCGCGTGCTTTCTGAGTCCGAGCCGCGCCTGGCCGACGGCACGCTGCTGAACCCCCACCAGGTCGATGCTCTCTCCGGAACGTTGACCGCGCTGCTGGCTGAAGCCATGCAACGCGCCGCCGCCAACGATGCGGCGACGGGCGATGCGCCTGAGCTCGCCGCCCCGGTGTTGGCCGTCGGTGACGATGACCAACATGGCGAGGACGACGAGGACGAGCCTGTCGCCGCGGTCGAGGAAGAGCCCGATGAGGATGACGACGAGGATGAGGACGACGACGAGCCGGAGGATGACGAAGAGCTCGACATCGACATCGACATCGAGGACCTTCCCGACGAAGCCCCGGATGAGACCCTCGATTACGACGATGACCCGGCCGATGGCATCGTTGACGACGACATTGAGATCGAGGGTGCGCCCGAGGATCCCAACGCCCACAAGCGCTTCTGGTTCGAGCACGCCACGGGTGCCGGTAAGACGGTCGCTGCGATGGGCTTTGTCGACGCTTCGCGCACCGGCGGCATCCTGATCCTCACCCACCGTCGCAACCTCGTCGACCAGTTCAACGGCGAGATCACCACCCGCGGCTACGCCGACCGCATCTCCCCGGCGTTGCTCGACGACGATCAGCCGACCGTGGACGGCCCCGTCACGGTCGAGACCTACCAGTGGTTCGTTCGCAACGCCGGCCGGATCTCCGACGCCTACACGATCGTCATCTGCGACGAAGCCCATACGGCGCTCGGCGAGAAGACGAGTGCCGCCATCCGCGCCTGGACAGGCCCCGTGTTCATCGGTATGACGGCGACCGGCGCGTTGATCGCGCGGCACGTCACCGATCTCTTCCCGACGCAGACGTCCCGCTTCGACCTGGCTCAGGCCGCTCGCCGTGGCGTGATCGCCCCGCTGCGCTCGATCCGCATCCCGCCCGGGCCGGGCGTGCGCACCATCGCCAAGGTCCCGCTGCGCCGCGGCGAGGTGGACGTGGAGTTCGACCAGGAGATGCTGGCCGAGCTGCTCGACCAGACCCCGTTCAACATGGCGATCGCCGACCTCTATCGCTCACGCTTCAACGGCGTGCCCGGCGTGGTCTACACCGCCGGTGTGCGGCACGCCTACAACGTGGCGGCCGCGTTCCGCGATCTCAACATCAAGGCCGAGGCCGTGTCGGGCGAGACGCCCAAGCGCGAGTTGGCCGAGATCCTCGCCCGTTACGAGGCCGGCGATATCGACGTGCTGGTCAACGCCCAGTTGCTGGCTGAGGGTTGGAACTCACCGCGCGCGACCGTCTGCATGCACCTTGCGCCGACCGCCTCCCGGCGGATCTACCAGCAGCGGGTGGGCCGCGTCACCCGTCGGCATCCGGGCAAGGAGGCTGGCGTCGTCGTCGACTTCGTCCATCCCGCAACGCGGCACGACGATCCCGTAGTCACCCTGCATTCGCTGCTGGATCGCGACGTGTACCGCGGTGGCGCGATCGTGGTCGGGCCTGTGCGTCGCGGTCGCGGTCGCCGGGTGCGCGTTGAGCGCCGCGTCATTCCGGTGTGCGCAGAGGAGGAGCGCCGCCACGAGGTGTTCGAGCGTGAGCTGTGGCGGATCGCCGTCGAGCATCTGGACTGGGGCGAGCAGCACATGTGGTCGGCACTGGCCGGCGCCCGTGTACAGCCCAACGGCTGGCGCCGCGCCCGGGCGATGCTCCACTTCGACAAGACGGGCGAACTGAAGCGCCGCTTCCTGATCACCGCCGTCGAGCGCAACAAGAACGCCCAGCTACGGTTGCGGGCGATGTCTGAGATCGCGGCCTCACGCGATCCCGAGGCCTTCGATCTCGCCCATGACGTGGTCGGCGACTGGCCTCGCGACGAGCGCCGCGAGGCCACCAAGATCCTTCTGCAGGCCTTGGCCGAACGCAAGATCGGCCGCCGTGACCAGGCCAACGCCTGGATTTGGCGCCTGGCCGAGTACACGCGCGACGTGCACGAGGAGTACGCCGTGCAACGTTGGCCGGAGACTAAGCGCCTTCTGGGGTTGCTGGTGAATTCGTCCGGGCAGGCCCACGCCCGCAACGCACGCCGCCTGGTGCATGCCTCACGCACGCAGGACCGCCGGCTGCAGGCCGCGATCCTGGCCGCCGCGACCGGCCACACGCCCGAGGCCGAGTCGGTGCTGCGCGATGCGCGCACCCGTTTGGCCCGCAAGCCGAGCGCGCTGTCGCGCGAACTGCTGCGCAACTTCCCCAAGGGTCGCAAGCGCAACCGGCGCCGCAAGCGCCGCGGCAGCGGCGGCGGGCAGAACGGTGGAGGCGGCGAGAACGGCAGCGGCAGCCCGCAGGCCAAGGCCGCCGCCGCGCAACGCCGTTCTCAGAACGGCTCGGCCGCAGAGCGCGCACCCAAGACCGCAGCGGCGGTCACTGACGATCCGACGACCAACGGGAACGCAGGTAAGGACGTCGCCTCGGAGGCCGAGGCGCCCAAGCGTCGCTCCCGCTCACGGCGCCGCAAGGCCCCGGCCCCGTCGACCAATGATTCCGTGTCTAACGCCGCCGCCGCGGTGGCGGCCGCGGCAGCCGCGGCGGCCGACAAGCCCGCCGCGTCCGATCAGGATTAGCGTCGGCCGCGTTTCAGCGCACGCGCAGCGTGACGGTCGTCGTGCCGATGGTGAGGTGGTAGTGGCCGGCGTGCAACGCTCGGCGGCTGCTCAGTACAAGGTGTCCGGTGGCGCTGACGTGCCCGCGGGCGACTATGGCGCTGCGGTGGGTCAGCAGCGCCCGACGGCTCGTGCCCTTGACCAGCTTGACCGAGCAGGTGACCTTGGTCTTCGTCCTGGACTTCTTTACGGTGCAGGTGACTTTGGCGTCGCGGCCGGCCCGCCCCGTGGCTCCGGTGGCACCCGTCGCACCCGTGGCGCCGGTGGAACCGCCGGGACCGATCGAGCCGTCCGGACCGGTCGCGCCCATGGCGCCAGTCGGGCCGGTCTCCGCTGCGCCGATCGTGACCAGATCGCTTTCGGTGGGGCTGGTGCCCAGGACAGCGGCAAAGCTGGTCTGCACGCGGCAGGTGAGGTTCTGCCCCAGGTCAGCGGCGACCGCGGTGTAACTCTGCGCGGTGGCACCCGGGATCGGGGCACCGGCGCGCAACCATTGGCGCGAGAGGCCGGAGATTGCGGCGGGGTAGGACCAGGCCCCGGCTGTGCAGGTCAGCGGCCGGCCGACTTGAGGCAGCCCGGAGATCACCGGCCGGTCCAGTAAAGCCACTCCAGAGGTGATCCGCCCGATCCGGTTCCCGCCGTTTTCGGTGAACCACACGTTGCCGTCCGCGCCGGTCGCGACTGCTTCTGGGTCAGCGCCCGGGGCGATACCTGTGGCGTACTCGGTAATAGTCCCGACGGGCGTGATTCGCCCGATCCGGTTCCCGCCATATTCGGTGAACCACACGTTGCCGTCCGCGCCGGCAGCGATCCCGTAAGGGCTGGCCGCGGCGGTGATGCCCGTGGCGTACTGGGTGATGGTTCCGGCCGGGGTGATTCGCCCGATCCGGTTTCCGTCGGCTTCGGTGAACCACACGTTGCCGTCCGCGCCGGCCGCGATCCGGTAGGGGCTGGCTGCGGCGGTGATGCCCGTGGCGTACTGGGTGATGGTTCCGGCCGGGGTGATTCGCCCGATCCGGTTCCCGTCGTACTCGGTGAACCACAAGTTGCCGTCCGCGCCGGCCGCAATTCCTTCCGGTTTCGCTCCAGCGGTGATGCCCGTGGAGTACTCGTTGATGATTCCGGCCGGGGTGATTCGCCCGATCCGGTCGCCAAGGGCTTCGGTGAACCACAAATTGCCGTCCGCGCCCGCGGCTATATGAGATGGCTTCGCGGCGGCGGTGATGCCGGTGGAGTACTCGTTGATGGTTCCGGTCGGGGTGATTCGCCCGATCCGGTTCCCGTTGTACTCGGTGAACCACAAGTTGCCGTCCGCACCGGCCGCAATTCCCTGTGGGCTGGCACCGGGGCTGATGCCGGCGGAGTACTCCGTGACGGTTCCGGCCGGGGTGATTCGCCCGATCCGGTCCCCGTAGTATTCGGTGAACCACAAGTTACCGTCCGCGCCTGCGGCGATCTCCGCCGGTAGTCCGCCGGGGGTGATGCCAGCGGAGAACTCGGTGACCTGGCCCACCGGCGGCGCGGCACTCGCGGCGCCGGCACCCAGCGCCATCACGACGGCACAAGCGCCGATGGTGGCCGCACCACGACGAAATCCAACACCGACGAGCCGACCAGCCACCATAGAAGCACTCCTTGCTCGTCAGGGAATCACGACCGCGCCAAACGTAACAGGCCGAGCTGCCCGGGAGACCCACTCAATCGACTTGGCGCAAGTGCACTTCGCCGGCGTCCAGCGCGGTGTGACCGCCGCCGGGCAGCTCGACCTCGAGTCGCCCCGCCCCGTCGACGCCGCGGGCGATGCCTTCGCCCGTGCCCCAGGCGATCGCTCGCCCCGCGAGCGCGTCTCGCTCACGCCATGTCTCCAGAATCTCAGCGGTCGTCGACGTCAGCGCCTGCGCCAGCTCGGTGAGCAACCTGTCCCGGACAGCGGGCACTTCGCTCGCCGCTAAACCCATAGTGGTGGCGGTGGCGTGCAGTTCCTCCGGCAGGTCGGCGATCGAGACGGCTACGTTGAGTCCCACGCCGAGCACCGCCCAGCCTTCCTGCGGTCGCCCCTCGGCGAGGATCCCCGCCACCTTGCGACCGTCGACGTGGACGTCGTTGGGCCACTTGATCTGAGCGTGATCGCCGACAGTGCGCGCCACCGCCACGGCGGCCACGAGCGGTAGCAACTCGGGTGGGTCGCGCAGGACCAGGCTCATCAACAGTGCCGAGCCTGCGGGCGCGGACCACGTGCGTCCTTGCCGCCCGCGCCCAGCCGACTGCTCGGTTGCCGTCACCAACGTGCCGTGCGGTGCGCCCGCGATGGCCAGCGCCCGGGCGCGCGCGTTCGTCGAATCAGTACGTCGCAGATGCAGATGTGGTGAGCCGAGCGTCGTCACGGCTCGGCGTGACGCACCCGGATCTCGGCGTCCGGCTCAAGGGCGAGCAGCGTCGCCGCCGACCCACGGTTCACCGCCAGAGCAAAGGTCCGGTAGGCGTCCTCGTACAGCAGCAGTTCGCCATGTTCGACATCTGCGAACGTGGTCGCGTAAACGGCAGCGTGTTCGCGACCGCCCACGTCCACTAGGAGCTTGTCGCCCAGACGCAGGCCGGTCATCGCCAGCTCTTCATGCTCGATGTCCAGTGCGGCGTTGCCGAATCGGTCGACCACCAGCGCGTGGGCGACGAGCGTGTCGCCTTCCATCCGGGCGAGCGGCATCTCCAGCGTCGCCACATCGCGTGGGTCGATCGGGTCGCCCACGCCGCTCAGGTCGGTACCGCCGGCAAGGTGGGCGGCGATCGGCGCGAAGATGTCGCGGCCGTGGAACGTGGCCGACACCGGCTCAAGGCGGAAGGATGAGCGCTCCAGGTCGACCGCCTCGCTGATGCCACCAAAGCGCTGGGCGGCCAGGGACAGCAGGCCGTTGTCCGGGCCTACGAGCAGGCGGTCTTCATCCACACAACGGATCGCCACCGCCCGCCGGGACGCGCCGACCTCAGGGTCCACCACAGCCAGGTGCACGCCAGCCGGGAAGTAGGGCAGCACGCGGCGCAGCACCAGTGCGCCCGTGCGCACGCTGTGGCGCGGCAGGCCGTGGGTGATGTCGATCACCCGCGCCTCGGGCGCGATGCCCGCCATCACGCCGTGGCAGACGCCGACAAAGTCGTCGCGGGTCCCGTAGTCGCTGAGGAAGGTGATGGTGGCCATCGGGACCGACAGTACCCGTAGTCAACTTCTCAGCGCGGATCTACCGCTGATCTCAGCGCGCCGCGTCCTCCACGAGCGCCGCCACGAGACCGGCGGGCGTGTGGTCGCTCGCCTCCACGTCGGGCGGGAACCCGAGCTCGCGCAGTGCTGCGGTCGTGGCCGGCCCGATCGACACGATCCGGGGACCGGCGAGCGTTCCCGCGGCCTCGTGCGTGAAGCGCGCGGCCGAAGCAGACGCAAAGGTCAGGTACTCAGCGCCCAGCACCGCGGCGCGAGCGTCGGTGTCCAGTGGCTCGGCGACGGTGCGGTAGAGGGCCAGCACGTCGACGACCGCGCCCCGCTCACGGAGGCCGTCCTCCAGCACGGGGCGAGCCTCCTGCGCGCGGGCGATCAGCACTCGCCGCACAGACCGGTCGGCCAGCGCCTCCAGCAGCCCTTCGGCCACCGGACGATCCGGGACAACGTCGGCGACGATGCCGCCCTCGGCCAGCGCCCGCGCCGTGCCGGGCCCGATCGCCGCGATTGTCGGCCCGGCCAGCCCGCGGGCGTCATGCACCTCTTCCAGCACGCGCGCGGCACCGTTGGGGCTGGTCACGCAGACCAAGTCGTACGCGGAAAGGTCGGGCAGATCGACGGGCAGCGGCTCGACCCGGATAGCCGGGGTCTCCACGACCTGCGCACCAAGGGCCCGCAATCGAACGGCCAGCGCGCTGGCCTGCGCCCGCGCGCGGGTCACGGCCACGGTGCGCCCCAGCAGCGGGCGCTCGCCGAGCCACGCGATCTCCCGGCCGAGGCCGGCGACCGCGCCGATCACCGTGATGGACGGCGGGCGGATCTGCTCTTCCGACGCCCGCGCGGCAATCGTCGCGACCGTGGCGATAACGGACCGCTGGTCGCCGAAGGTGCCGCGCTCCACGATCGCGGCCGGCTCTTCAGGCGCGCGGCCGGCAGCCATCAGCTGCTCGGTGATGCGCGGAAGCTGACGGACACCCATATAGAAGACGAGCGTGCCGGGAAAGGCAGCGAGCGCCGACCAGTCGATGGCGGTCTCGGGTTTGGCGGGATCTTCGTGGCCGGTGACAAAGGCGACGGCACTGGCGATCTCGCGCTGCGTCACGGGAATGCCTGCGTAGGCCGGCGCGGCAACGCCCGCCGTCACCCCGGGGACGATGGTGAACGGGATCCCCGCGGCCGCGAGCGCCTGGGCCTCTTCGCCGCCGCGACCGAATACGAACGGATCGCCGCCCTTGAGCCGCACAACCTCGCGCCCGGCTTGCGCATGCTCGAGCAGCAGGGCGGTGGTGGTCTCCTGCGGGACCTGTTTGCCCCCACCGATCTTGCCCACATCGATGAGCTGCGCGTCGGCCCGGGCTCCGTCCAGCGCTTCCACGGGGATCAGCTTGTCGGCCAGGATCACGTCGGCCCGGGCGATCAGTTCCAACGCGCGCGCCGTCATCAGGCCCGGGTCGCCGGGGCCGGCGCCCACCAGATGCACCCGCGGCTCAGACACGGCCGAGCACCTCGTTCGCGCCGGCACGCAGCAGGCGGTCGGCCATCATCGCGCCCAGCTCGCCGGGGCCCATGGGGTCGACGTTCAGCGCGTCGCGTAGCCAGGCGCTGCCGTCGGTGCGGCCGACGAAGGCCTCCAAGTTCAGTCGCCCGTCGTGACCCACGACGCAGTGTGCTCCGACCGGTGTGTCGCAGTCGGCGTCAAGGGCGATGACCAACGCCCGTTCGGCCGCCAGGGCGGTGGCGGCCGCGGGATCGGTCACCGCACCGGCCGCCGAGCGCGCATCTTCATCGTCCTGGCGCGCGGTGATGATCAGCGTGCCCTGGCCGGCGGCCGGGACGAGCTCCGTCAGGGTCGTGTCGACCATGTCGCCGCGACCCAGCCGCTCCAACCCGGCGCGGGCGAGCACGATCGCCTCGTAGCTGCCGTCAGCCAGGCGGCCCAGGCGCGTGTCGACGTTGCCGCGCAACTCCACGACCTGCAGGTCCTCGCGCAGCGCCTTGAGCTGCGCGGAGCGGCGTACGCTGCTGGTCCCAACCCGCGCGCCGGCCGGCAACGCAGTCAGCGACTCGGCCCCGCAGAGCGCGTCGAACGGATCGGCCCGCAGGGGCACGCCCGCGATCACGATGCCGTCGGCCAATCGCGCCGGTACGTCCTTGGCCGAGTGCACGGCCAGATCGATCTCGCCGTCGAGCAGCGCACGGTCCAGTTCGCGGACCCACTTCTCCTTGTCGCGCGCGGAGCGGTCCCCGTCCCCCGTCGTGGTGATCGTGACGAGCCGCATGTCACCGCCCAGCTGCTCGGCGACCCAGCCGGCCTGCGCCAGGGCAAGCGCGCTGCCCCGCGTTCCGACCCGCATCAGTGCGAGCGGCGGAGCGGGCGCACGTTGTCGGCCGCCGACAGCTTGCCCGAATCCGCGTCAACGCTCGCGCCTGTCCGGTGGGCCTCTTCCTCCAGCCCGAACAGCTCGCGAAGGATCGCCAGGCGCCGGTGGGACTCCCCGTCGGCGAGGGACTTCATGCGGATGGTCGGCTCGTGCAGAAGGCGGCTGGAGACCGCCTGGGCGACAGCCTCGATGCGGGCCAGGTCGCGCGGGGACACGGACTCCCATCGCCCCGCGTTCTCGGCCAGGACCTGCTCGACGATTGAGTTGCCGCGGCCGCGGAGCGCCGCGATCGTCGGCACCACCTCCAGCGTCCCCAGCCAGCGGGCGAAGTGTTGAATCTCCTCTTCGACGATCTGCTCGGCGCCCTCGGCCTCGTCGCGACGCCCGCGCAGATTGCGGGCCACCGTCGCCTGCAGGCCGTCGATGTCCACCAGTGTCACGCCGGGGACGTCGCCGCAGGCGGCTTCGATGTCCCGCGGAACCGCGATATCAATGAGCAGCAGCTCGCGCCCTTGGCGCTGGCGCATGACCACCTCCAGCTCCTCAGCGCCGAGAATCGGGTGCGGGGAGGAGGTCGACGAGACGACGATGTCGGCGATCGCGAGCTGCTCGGGCAGCAGGTCGAGGGACACGACCGCGCCGCCGAAACGCTCGGCCATCGAACGCGCCCGGCCTGCGTGGCGATTGGCCACAAAGATGGTGCTGACGCCCTGGTCGGCCAACGCCTTGGCGGTCAGCTCGCTCGTCTCGCCTGCGCCGATGATCACGACGTGCTTGGCACTCAGGTCGCCCAGCAGGTCGGCGGCCAGGCTCACGGCGACGGAGGACACGGAGATCCGCGAGCGGCCGATCCCCGTCTCGGTGCGCACGCGCTTGCCGGTCTGCAGCGCGGCGGTGAAGAGCCGGTTCGTCATCGGGCCCGTCGTGCCGGTCGTAAGCGCCGCCTCGTAGGCGCGCTTGACCTGGCCCTGCACCTCATTTTCGCCGACGATCATCGACTCCAAGCCACTGGTCACGCGGAAGAGCTGGCGGGCCGCGTCGCAGTTGCGCGGGGAGTACATGACGTCGGCTAGTTCGGTGGGGCGGATTCCCGCCCGCCGGGCGAACGCTCCCAGCACGACAGTCTCAGCGGCGACCGGGTCGCCGACTACGCAGTACAACTCGGTGCGGTTACAGGTGGAGATGGCCACGGCTTCGCGCACCTCAGGGGTGGCCACGAGGTCGGCGAGAACCGCCTTGGCCTCGGTCTCGGTGAGCGCCAGTCGCTCACGCAGCGCAACCGGCGCCGTCTTGTGGGAGATGCCGAGGGCCAGCAGTTCACTCATCGCGAGTGCCCCCGGCATCCTCGCGCTCGGCGAGGGCCAGCAGTTCGCCGGTCTGCTTCTCCAGCCGACCCAGGCGCACGGCCATGATCGCGAGATAGATCAGCACCAGGACGAGAAAGACGAGGTAGGCCGCGGCCACGTAGCCCGCGTTGCTGGGCAACGTCACGCGGTTCCCGCCTCGGTGGCTGTGGGCAGCGCCGGTGCGGCGCTCCGGCGCGCCGGGCCGTCCTCGCCGCCGAGGCGGCGACGCAGCGCACCCATCTGAGCACGCGTGTTCTTGCTGGCCATCTCAAACTTGGTCAGGGTGATGAAGAACAACGTCATGCCCGCCAGCATCACGTAGAAGGCGATCTGCATCTTCAGTGGAAGTCCGCCGTTCGATGTGGCAAACACCCGAGGGTGCGAGAGCGACTGTGCCATCCGCACGGCCATGAAGTTCAGGGGCACGAACGCGCCCGCGGTGATCGCGAATACCGCGGCGTAACGCGATTGCTTCTCGCGGTCCTCGATCGAGAACCGCAGCGGCTGGTAGGTGCAGTACAGGAGGAAGACGATCAGGAAGGACACCAGCGTCGGCTCGTCCCAGACCCACCAATGGCCCCACGAGGTCTTGGCCCAGATGGAGCCCGTGATCAGCGCGCCGAGCGCCAGGATCAGCGCGTGATGGATCCACGTGTAAGAGCGTAGATCCCACTTGCTGTCCTCGGTGCGCAGGTACATGATCCCGGCGATGCCACCGGCGATGAACCCGCCCATGGCCACGATCGCCATGGGCACATGGATGTAGAAGATCTTCTGCCGGAAGCCCTGGTCGGCGTCCATCGGCGCGTAGAAGAGCGCAAGGGCGATCCCGCCGCCCAGAACGAGGACGGTGAGAATTGCGAGAGGGCGCAGTCCCTTGCCGTACGTGACCACTTTGCGTCAGTCCTCCAGGAGGAAGTCGAACACGGCATACGCGAGCAGGCCGAACACCAGATCATAGAGCGCGAGCACCACCAGCCAGCGTCCGGGAAGCGTCCCTGCGCCGGTCAGGGTCAGTAGTGGCGCGCTCGCGCGCGCCGCGCCGATCACGACGGGCACCAACAGCGGCAGGGCGAGCAGGGGCGTGATCAGATCCCGGGCGCGCGTCTGCACCGCGAGAGCGCCGACCAAGGTGCCGACCACGGCGATGCCGATGTCAGCCAGCGCCAGCACGGCCATCAGCTTGAGTAACTCCTCGCCGCTGAGCCCCGGACCGAGCAGCAGCACGACGAACGCAGGGATGGCCACGACCTGCACGAGGGCCAAGTAGGTGAACATCGAGATGGCCTTGGCCACGAACATCGCGGTGCGATCGACCGGAGCCAGTAGGAAGGCGTCGAAGCCCCCCTCCTCACGATCGGTCACGAAGAGTCGGGCGATCCCCAGCATCGCGGCGAACAGGATGGTCACCCACAACACACCGGCGGCCAGGTCGCCGCTGACCTGGTTGCGACGCAGGCCGAAATGGAACACCACGTACGTGACGATGGAGAAGAGCGCCATCCCGGGGATGACCTGCGGTGTGCGCAATTCCAGCGCCGCCTCTTTGCGCAGCAGCGCTCCGACGGCGCGTCTCATCGGTACAGCTCCCCGATCATCGCCGCGGTCACGTCGGCGGCCGGCGCGAGCAGCGCGGTGCGGCCGGCACGGAGGCCGAGAGCGAGGTCGGCCTCGGCAAGGCCGCCGGCGGGGTCGTGGCTGGTGATGATGCGGGTTCGACCCGATTCTGGCCCGATCAGGGGCTCTACGGCCGCGGCTGCGTTGGGGTCCAGGTTGGCACGCGGCTCGTCGAGCAGGAGCACCTCGGGATCGTGCAGGACGGCTCGGCACACCGCGGCACGCTGGACGAGGCCGCGGCTGAGGGTGTGCACCTGGTCGTCGGCGCGAGCGATGAGCCCGACCTCGTCGAGCAACTCCTCCACCCGGGCCAGCGGCACGTCGTGCAGGCGGGCGTGGAAACGCAGGTTCTCGCGCACCGTCAGGTCGCGGTAGAGCAGCGGCTCATGGCCGAGTAGGCCGATGCGGCCGCGGACCTTCCAGTCCTCGCTCTTCAGGTCATGCCCGAGCACCTTGGCCGTCCCGCCGTGCATGCGCAGGAGGGTGGCCAGAATCCGCAGCAGCGTCGACTTGCCGGCACCGTTCGGGCCGAACACCACGAGGGTGCGACCAGGTTCCAGGGCGACGGTGACGTCGTCCAGCGCGGTGCGGTCTCCGTAGCGGCGCGTGACGCCGCGCAGGTCAATGGCCGGTGTTGCGTCCACCGTCACGGGCCAGCGTCTGTGCGGCGTGGCGCAGCGTCGGGGCGATCACCGGAAAGAGCTGCTCAAGCGCGGGTGGGTTACCCGGGAAGTTGATGATCAACGTGCGCCCGGCGATGCCCGACACGCCGCGGGTGAGGATCCCGAGTGGCGTGTGTCGCAGCGATTCGGTGCGCATCGCCTCGGCGAACCCAGGTGCTTGGCGGTCGATCACGGCGCGCGTGGCCTCAGGGGTGATGTCGTCGGGCGTGAGGCCCGTGCCGCCGGTGGTGAAGATGAAGGAGACCTGCTCGACCGGGTCCGAGTGGGCGCGCAGCAGCGCGGTCAGGGCGTCGAGGTCGTCGGCCACGACCTGCTGGGCCACGATGTGGGCTCCGGCCTCGATCGCCAGCCGGGCGAGGAGCGGGCCGCCGAGATCCTCGCCCTCGCCGGCAGCGACGGAGGTGGAGACGGTGATGATCGCGGTGCGCACGGGGTCAGCCTTTGCTTTCCGCGCGCCAGGTGCCGCTGCGCCCACCGGTCTTTTCCAAGAGCGCGATCGACTCGATCACGACGCCGCGTTCGATGCCCTTGACCATGTCGTAGACCGTGAGCGCGGCGACGGAGGCGGCGGTCATGGCTTCCATCTCCACACCGGTGCGGGCGGTGACCCGAGCGGTGGCGGTGATGATGACCGTGCCGGCCTGCTCATCGAGGTCGGCTGTGATGTCGACGGCGTCCAGGCCGATCGGGTGGCAGAGAGGGATCAGATCGCCTGTCTTCTTGGCGGCCATGATCCCGGCGAGTCGTGCCGTGCCCAGCACGTCACCCTTGGGCATGTCGCCGGCGGCGACCGCGGCGGCTGTATGAGGGGTCATGCGGACGACCGCTCGCGCGACCGCGCGGCGGTCGGTGACGGGCTTCTCCGCGACGTCGACCATGTGGGCGGCGCCGGTGTCGTCGAGGTGGGTCAGGCGGTCGGGCACCGGGGGAGGGTATCTCGCGGGCGCCTGTCGACCGTGGTGTCACACAGTTGTTGCAAAGCGATGCAGACGCGGTACACCTTGACGTGTACCGTAGTGTATATGGCGATCTCGAGCATGGCGCGCACCAACATCGACATCGACGACGAGCTTCTGGAGAAGGCCATCGAGGTCTACGGCTTCCGCACGAAGAAGGAAGCGGTCGACACGGCCCTGGAGGAGCTCATCGGTGGCCGGCCGATGACGCTGGACCAGGCGCTTGCGATGGAGGGCAGCGGCTGGGAAGGTGAGATCGACTGGATCCCGATCCATCCACCGGCGAACGAGTCATGATCCTGGCCGATTCATCCGTCTGGATTGATTATTTACGAGGGCGAGAGACGCAGGAGCGAGAGCGCCTGCGGGCGCTACTGAAGGCCCACAAGATCGGTATGACCGAGCCAGTCTTGATGGAGGTGCTGGCGGGGGCTCGCTCAGATCCCCACGCGGAGGAACTTCGCAACCTTCTCATGCGCAATCCGTTTTTTCGGGTGCGCGCAGGCGACTATGTCACTGCGGCTCGCGTGGCCCGTGCCTGTCGGCGCGCGGGCACGCCCGTGCGTGGGCACATGGACTGCCTCATCGCCGCCGTCGCGATGCGCGGCAACCACGAGGTGCTGGCCAACGACCGCGACTTTCTGACGATCGCGCAGTGCGTCCCGCTTCGCCTCGCCGAGGTCTGAGCGGGCCCAGCGGTCAGACCGGCGCGTGCGTGCGCTGCGCCGCGGAGATCAGGTCCTGCACGGCGCTCGCGTTGCCGTCGCGCAGCAGGCCGATCGGGTCCGGCTCGCCGTTGACGATCTCCTCGAAGAACGCCTTGCGGTCCTGGTAGGTGGGCAGTGTGCCCTTGGCCCAGCCGCGCGCGTCATTGAGCATGATCGCCAACTGGGCGTACTCCTCGCCGAACAACTCACTGATCTCGCGCTTCATGCGCTTGGCCAGCGCGGGCGACGCGCCCGCCGTGGAGATGGCGATCGCCAGCGGCCCGGTCCGCACGATCGCCGGAAGGATGAAGTTGCACAGCGGCGGCACGTCGACGATGTTCACGAGCATCGCTCGGCGCTCGGCATCCTCGTAGATGCGGATATTGGTCTCGGTGGAGTCAGTGCACGCGATCACCATGAAGACGGCCTCCAGATCCTGCGGGCCCGCGTAGTCGCGCTGCTCCCAATTGATCGAACCTTCGGCGGCCAAGGCCTGCAGCTCCGGCCCCGCCTCGGGGGTGATGAGCGTCACGTCGCCGCTGCAGGCCAGCAGCCCCTCGGTCTTCTCCAGGCCTAGCGCGCCACCACCGATCACCAAGCAACGGCGACCCTTCAGCTTCAGGCACGCGATGTAGAACGGCGTGTCCATCATGTCCTTCACGCAGGTCTGGTCGCAGATCCCACGATCGAACTGGCAGACACATTCTTTTCCGGCGTAGGCGGCAGCAGGCATGGTCCCTGGAGGGTAGAGGTACGTACGATCAGGTACGTATGAGCCCCGCCGCGAAGTTCACGCCCATCCCGTTTCGCCCCGCCGCGCCCGGTCAGGGGTATTTCGAGGACGACAGTCTGATCCGCCGCGTGAACCGCGAGATGGTGGTCGCCTTCTCCGGCGCGCGGGCACTGCTCATCCAGGCGGCACACCCGGTGATGTTCGAGGGCTTCTACGACCGCACCAGCGGCATCGACGACCCGCACGGCCGACTTGCCCGCACCGCGACGGTCATGAACACCATCTACTTCGGCCGCCGCGACGACGCCGATGAGATGACGGCTCGCGTGCGGCGCGTGCACTCACGCGTGAACGGAACGCTGCCCGAGGCGGCCGGACGCTTTGCCGCCGGCACGCCGTACGCGGCTGACGATCCCCAGTTCCTTCTGTGGACTCTGGCGCCGCTGTTTGAGTCCGCCGACTTGATCTACCGGATGTACGTCGGCCGCTTGGATCGCGACGAGCGCGACAGGCTCTGGCAGGACTACCGGGTCGTCGGCCGCCTGTTCGGTCTCGCCGATCAGGAGATGCCCGCGAGCATCGAGGATTTCGATGCGTACTACGCAGGGATGCTGCAAAGCGGTGATCTGTGGGTCACCGATCGCGCTCGTGACCTCGGCAAGGCGGTCGTCTTCCATCCGCCGGTGCCCGGTTACCTGCGGTGGCTGGTCGAGTCGGTGAACTTCATCGTGGTCGGCTCGCTGCCCGGCAAGATACGGCGCGGCTACGGCTTGTCCTGGGATCCGGTGCGCGAGGTTGTCCGCCGCGGCGGTGCGCGCTACACCAAGAGAGTCCTGTTGCCGCTGCTGCCCGAAGCGGTCCGCAACACGTCGGTGGCCGGTGGGCGGCTGTTCCCAGGCCCGCCGCGGGTCGACGACGACGCTGTCGCCGCGTAGCTCGCGCGCGCCAGGTCGTACCCTCCCGGCGTGAGCGCGGCGGATCCCGACCCCCTGGATGCGACCCATCGCGACGGTGTCGTGCGGGTCATGCCGCTGGCCGTCGTGGTCCTGATCTTCGGCATCTCGTACGGCGTCCTCTCGCGCGCTGCGGGCTTCGCTTCGATCCAGACGATCCTCTTCTCCGCCACCACATTCGGCGGCTCCGCCCAGTTCGCGACCGCCTCGGTGGCCGACGCGGGTGGCACCGCGGCGGCCGCGATCCTGGCCGCGCTGATGCTCAACCTGCGCTACCTGCCGATCGGGATCTCCGTCGCCCCTGCCCTGCACGGTCCCTGGTACGAGCGGCTGCTGCGCGCGCAACTCGTGGTCGATGAGGTGTGGGCCGTCAGCCGCGTGGGCGACGGGTATCACCGGCGCCTGCTGCTCGGTGCGGGGGTGACGCTGTACGCCTCGTGGGTGGTGGGCACGCTGCTCGGGGTGATCGGTGGCGGCCTCATCGGCGATCCGGCGGCGCTCGGTCTGGACGCCGCGTTCCCTGCGCTGTTCCTCGCCTTGCTGGCGGGCCAGGTAAGCGATCAGCGATCCCGCATCGCGGCCGTCGGTGGTGGGGCGATCGCACTGGCCCTGGTGCCTTTGGTGCCGCCCGGTATCCCGGTCGTGGCGGCCGGGGCGATGTGCCTGCTCGGTCTGCGGCCGGTCCGCGGAAGTGATGCGGCATGAGCGCCACCTGGGTGATGGTCCTCGTGGTCGGAGCCGGCACGGTGGCCATCAAAGGAGCCGGGCCGCTGCTGCTCGGCGGCCGAGCGCTTCCCGGGCGGGTCAACGCGATGGTCGTGCTGCTCGGGCCGGCTCTGCTGGCCGCTTTGGTGGTCACCAATACGTTCGCACTCGGCCGGTCTCTGACCGTCGACGCCCGTGCCGCTGGCCTGTTGGCCGCCGTGATCGCGCTGTGTTTGCGCGCACCGGTGCTGGTCGTCGTGTTTGTGGCCGCGGCGACCGCGGCCGCGGTGCGCGCGCTGAGCTGAGGGCGCGCCTCCTCTACGGTTCCAGGCGTGGATCCCGGAGTTCTGCTCGGCCTCGTCCTTGCCCTCGGCTGCGCGTTCGTCTCGATCGTCGGCTTTCTGCTGAAGCAGCGCGGAGCCGTACAAGCGCCCGACGTATCGCTGCGCCGACCTGTGCGCAGCACGATGGCGCTGTTCTCCAACCGCTGGTGGACGATCGGCATCCTCGTCGCCATGGGCGCCTGGGTCTTCCATGTCGCCGCGCTTGCGCTGGCGCCGATCTCTCTGGTGCAGTCCGTGATCGCCGGTGGGCTCGTACTGCTGACGGTGGTCGCAGACCGCGCGTTCGGCATCACGCCGACGCGACGGGAGTGGATCGGCGTTGCTTGCGTGGCCGCCGGGCTGGCGCTGCTGGCGGCCACGTCCGGCCACGTCGCCGAATCGGCGCGCAACACCTACGGCGAGGGCGCTTGGGCGCGCTACACGTTGCTGCTCACCGTGGCCGGACTGGGGCTGGCCGTGCTGGCCTCCCGGTCCGCGCGCCCGGCGATGGGCCTCGCGGTGTCGGCGGGTCTGCTGTGGGCGGCATCCGACGTGACGATCAAGGCGCTGTCGGCAGATCTGTCGGCGAAGGGCGCGGGCGTGCTCATCGACCCGCTGGCGCTGATCATTCTGGTGCTCTCACTGATCGGACTGGTGGTCTCTGCCCGTTCGCTGCAGCTCGGCCGCGCGATACCCGTGATCACCGCGACCAGTGCCGCAGCGAACATCGCCACGATCGCCGCCGGCCCGCTCGTCTTCGCCGAGCCGATGCCCGCGCACGCCGGCGAAGTGGTGCTGCGTGTCAGTGCGTTTGCCCTCGTCGTCGTGGCCGCCGTGCTGACGCCAGGGCCCGTGATGGCTGAGGGCGACGCCGAGCCGGCGGTCTGAGCCTGAGCCGGCGGGTTACGCCGTGGCGCGGAGCGCGGTCGGGACGTGAGCCCGGCACGCCTCGTGCAGTGCGTCCGTGACGCCGAGAACGTCGGTGTCACCCAACAGTTCGTCGGGTCGACCGTCGCCGTCGACCGCGATGCTGGCGATACCGGCGACCACCTCGTGGCCGCCCTGCCAGGTGGTCGCGCACAAAGTCAGGTGCGTCCGGGGGTCGTACCGTAGAAGGCGACGGGCATGGAGAACTGCGTCCGGGACTTCTGCCACGCGCGCCAGCAGGTCGGCGACGGCCGCGTGATCGTGGACGTGTGCCAGCCGGACCCGGATGATCGGGGCGTCAGGTGCGGCGCGATGGCGGGTGTAGAGCACTGGAAGCAGCCTGGCACAGGAAACCGAAGGTTTTGTAAAGACCTGGTTGAAACTAGGTCTTATCACTGTACGGACTCCTAACCCGTGGCGGGTCAATTGACGGTCGGCTGCACGTGCCCGTGCACGTGCGATCGGCTGGCTCCTGGCACGAGCGGTTGCGAGCGGCGTTGGTCAGCCGCGCTTGCGGCGTTCGATCTCGGCCAGCCGCGCGGCCTGCTCCGGCTCCCGGTGACCCGGCTCGTAGAACCGCTCTCCGAGCACGCCGTCAGGCAGCAGTTGTTGAGGCGAGACGCCCTCGGGACGGTCGTGCGGGTAGTCGTAGGGCTCCTTGCTGTCCCGCGGCACGTTGGAGCGCAGATACGCGGGAGCTGCCCGCGGGGCGCGGGACTGCACGTGCTCGCGCGCCGCCCGCAACGCCTTGCCGGCCACATCAGACTTTGGCGCTAGGGCCAGATAGATGGCCGTCTGGGCCAGCGCGTAAGAGGCCTCGGGCATCCCGACGTGTTCGACCGCCGCGGCCGCGGCGACGGCGAGCGGCAGCGCCGCAGGGTCCGCGTTGCCGACGTCCTCGCTGGCCAGGATCACCATTCGTCGGGCGATAAAGCGTGGGTTCTCGCCGCCCTCCAGCATCACGGCCAGGTAGTACAGCGACGCGTCCGGATCCGACCCGCGGGTGGCCTTGATCCAGGCGGAGATGGTGTCGTAGTGATGGTCGCCGCCGCGGTCAAAGCGGATCGCCCGGCGCTGCATGGCGTCCTCGGCGCGCGCCAAGGTGACTGGCTCACCCTGCGCCGTCTCCGCCGCCAGTTCCAAGGCCGCGAGCGCGCTGCGGGCGTCGCCGTCGGCACGCGCGGCCAGGAATTCGAGGGCGTCCTCCTGAACGGTCACCCCGTCACCCAACGCGCCGGCGTCCAGGGCGCGTTGCAGGATCCGGGCCACGGCGGAGCCATCGAGCGCCGCTAGCTCGTACACCCGCAGGCGGGACAGCAGGGCGCCGTTGACCTCGTACGACGGGTTCTCGGTGGTGGCGCCGATCAGCGTGATCAACCCCTCCTCGACGGCGGGTAGCAACGTGTCCTGCTGTGCCTTGTTGAAACGGTGGATCTCGTCGAGGAAGAGGATCGTCGCGCGCTTGTTCGTGCTCCACCGGTGGTCGGCCCGCTCGATCACGGCCCTTACTTCTGCGCGGCCGGCGGCGACGGCGCTCAACTCCTCGAAGGCGGCGTCGGTGGTCGCGGCCACGAGCCGGGCGATCGTCGTCTTGCCGCTTCCGGGCGGTCCGTGCAGCAGCATCGAGTGGGGGTGGCCCGACTCCAGCGAGGTGCGCAGAGCCGACCCAGGCCGCAGCAACGCGTCCTGCCCGATCACGTCCTCCAGACGGGCCGGTCGCATGCGCGCCGCGAGCGGCGCGTCGCCGGGGCCGGTGGCTGCGCTCGCCTGGGCAGGGCCGGCGGCGGGCTCCTCCGGCGGGTTGAAGAGTTGATCCACCGCCTGAGTATCCGTGCTAAGGCAGCGGAGCCCCGGCGAGTGCGGCCACGAGGCCGATGACCGCCGCTCCGAGAAGCACAGGGATGGTGCCCACGCGCGCGGCGAAGAGCGCGACAGCGGCGGCCACGGCCAACACCCACTGCCACGGCTCGTGCAGCCCGCTCGCGAGCGGGATGACCGTGCCCAGAATCGCGCCGACAGCGGCTGGGCCGGCGCCGTCGAGGAACGCGCGAGCGTTCACGTTTGCGCGCAGGCGCTCGAAGCGGTCGCCGCCCAGCACCACGATGACAATCACGAACGACGGCACGAAGGCCACCACGGCGGCCAGTATCGCGCCGCCCAGGCCGGCCGCCGCGTAGCCCACGGCGGCAACCGTCTGCACTACCGGCCCGGGGGTCAACTGGCCCAGAGCGACGGCGTTGAGGAACTCGGCGTTGGTCATCCAGTGGTAGGTGTCGACGGCGTCGGTCTGCATGATCGGCACGATCACGAACCCGCCCCCGTACGACAGCGCCCCGACCTTGAACGCTGTCCACACGAGGTCGGGCAGCGCGGCGGCGCCCGTCGCGGCGAGGACGAACGCGCCGGGCAGCGCCATCACCGACAGCCGATCACGCGGCGGCCGTCGCTCCATGCCGCGTACCGTCAGCTCGATGAATCCGCAGGCCAGGAGCGCCAGCACGACGCCGATGCCAAACCACGCCGCAGCGGCCGCGCCGACCACCACGTAGGCCAGTGCGCGCGCCAGCCGGGCTCCGGTGTGAGCGCTCAACGATGAGCGCGCCAGCGCGACACCGGCCTGCAGCACCACGGCGAGCACCGCGGCACCGGCGCCCGCGCCCAACCCGCGAACCCACAACGGTGGGGATTCCGACAGGGATACCGCGGCCAGCGCGATCAGCAGGATCAGGCCTGGCACGATGAACGCGATACCGCCGACGACCGCGCCGCGGATCCCCGCCACGCGTTGAGCGCAGAAGATCGCCAACTGCGTCGACGCCGGTCCGGGCAGCAGGCCGCACGCGGCGTTGGCGTCCTCGAACTCCTTCGCGTCGATCCAGTCGTTGCGCTCGACGCACAACTCCCTCAGCAACGCCACGTGCGCGGGCGGCCCGCCGAAGCCGACGCAGCCGATCCGTCCCCACTCCTTCAGCACCTTGCGCAGCCCGATCACGTTGGCGCGCATGTTCACAGAATGAGAACCACGATCCTGTGAACGAATAGCCTGACGGCCATGACCGACGCCCTGCAGCAGGAGACCACCGATGTCCTGGCGCGACTGATCCGCCACAACACGGTCAACCCGCCCGGCGACGAGCGGCTCGCTCAGGAGGAACTCGCTGCCCACCTGCAGGGGGCAGGCCTTGAGGTGCAGCTGCTCGGGCGCACCGAGTCGCGGCCCAACCTGATCGCACGGCTGAAGGCGCCGCCGGGTGCCCCTGTGGGGCCCACGCTCGTCCTCCTGTCTCACGTCGACACGGTGCTCGCCCACGCGAGCGAGTGGAAGCACGACCCGTGGTCCGGCCACGTGGACGAGGATGGGTTCCTGTGGGGTCGAGGCGCGCTGGACATGAAGTCCCAGACGGCGGCGGAGGTCGTGGCCGCCGCGTCGCTGGCGCGCGAGGGCTGGCGGCCCGCACGCGGTGAACTCGTCGTGATCGCGGTGGTGGACGAGGAGGTCGGCGGCGCCGAGGGCGCTATCTGGCTCACCGACAACCACCCGGAGAAGGCCCGCTGTGACTACCTGCTCAACGAGGGAGGCGGCAGCGTCATCCCGTTCGAGGGCGGCCGCGCGTACGGCGTGTCGCTCGCGGAGAAGGGCGTATTCCGTTTCAAGCTCGTGACCGAGGGGATCGCCGGCCACGCCTCGATCCCCAAGATGGGCGTCAACAGCCTCCTGAAGATGGCGCCGTTCCTGCAGCGCATGGCTGACGGGCAGCCGTCGTTTGACATCACCGACCCACCGCGGGCGTTGTTCGCTGAACTGGGC
This sequence comes from Solirubrobacterales bacterium, assembly GCA_038319025.1. Taxonomy (GTDB): domain Bacteria; phylum Actinomycetota; class Thermoleophilia; order Solirubrobacterales; family Solirubrobacteraceae; genus JBBQCW01. The sequence goes on along the minus strand of JBBQCW010000006.1, from coordinate 9,663 downwards.
ATCCCGCTCGACGGTGACCCCGTCGGTGCTCTGGCCGCCCTCGCCGAGCGCGACCCGATCATGGGAATGCTCGTTGAGCCGATGCTGCACGTGACACTTGCGCCGACGCAGATCACCGCGTCGGAGAAGATCAACGTAATCCCCAGCCGCACCGAGGTGAAGGTCGACTGCCGCACCCCGCCGGGCATCGGCAAGGACCAGGCACTGGCGCGCATCCACGAGGTGCTGGGCGGCGAGGGGTACGGGATCGAGTTCACCGAGATGGTCGTCGGCAACAGCTCGTCAGCAGAGACGCCGTTGATGGATGCGCTGCGCTCGTTCGTTGCCGTCGAAGACCCCGAGGCGAGGGTGCTGCCCACGATGCTTCCGGCCTTCACCGACTCGCGCACGTTCCGCGACGCCTTCCCCGAGGTGGTCGCCTACGGTTTCTTCCCCATGAAACACATGTCCCTGTACGAGGCCTCTCCGCTGATCCACAGCGCCGATGAGCGCATCGACGTGCGCGACCTCGGCGTGGCCACGCGGTGCTACCGACACGTGGCGCAGACGTTGCTCGCCTAGACTTCCCCGCGTGTTCACCCGGATCGACCACATAGGCGTCGCCGTCAGCGACTTGGAAGCGGAGATCGCCCGCTACGAAGCCACGTACGGCATGGCACTCGTTCACCGTGAGACGGTGGCCGAGCAGGGCGTCGAGGCGGTGCTGTTTGACGTGGGCGAGAACCACGTTGAACTGCTGGCGCCGTTGGGGGATGACACCCCGGTCGGGAAGTTCCTGGCCAAACGTGGGCCGGGTATCCATCACGTCGCCTACCAGGTGACCGACATCCAGGCCACGCTCGACACGCTCCGCGCCGACGGAGTTCGCCTAATCGACGAGACGCCGCGCACCGGCATCCGCGGTTCGTCCGTCGCCTTCCTGCATCCCGCCGCCACCGGCGGCGTGCTCACCGAGATCGTCCAGCCCGCGGAGGCTCACTGACATGCCCAAGACCCAGATTCAGCGCATCAGCATCGGATTCCACGGCGGCCAGGTCCTCGGCCTGCGCGTGACCGAGGCGGCGCACGGCAAGCTCCTGAAGGCGCTCGTCGGCGAGGGCCTGATCGAGGTGGAGACCGAGGACGGTCCCGTCTCCCTGCGGCCTGAGAGCGTCGACTACGTGCGCCTTGAGCGTGATGAGCCGCGCGTGGGCTTCGGGCTCTGAGTCTGACCCGCCTCGCCGAGATCGACCTGGCCGGGCTGCGGTTTGCGCGCACGGCCGGGCACTCGCCCGCGGCTGAACGGGCTGCACACGCCTACTCGCGGCTGGGTGAGCACGGTGCGATCTGGTTCGCGCTGGCGGGAGCCGCCGCCCTTTCTCCGGCGCATCGGCGCGGCGCGGCCCGGGCGGCCGCGGCGGTCGCCGGGGCGTTTGTGGCCAACGTCGCAGTGAAGAACGTGGTGCGCCGGCCGCGCCCGGTGATCGACGATCTGCCGGCGCTCACGGGCACCCCGACGCAGCTCTCCTTCCCCTCCACCCACGCCGCCACGTCGTTCGCGGGCGCAAGGGCGCTGACCGCTGCCGGCCTGCCCGCCGGGCCGTTGCGCGCACTGGCTGTCTCCCTCGCCCTGTCGCGGCTCTATCTGGGCGTGCACTACCCGACCGACATCGTGGCGGGCGCCACGCTCGGCCACGTCGTGGGAGGGTTCGCCCGGTGAAGATCGGAATAGTCGGCATGCCCAACGCGGGGAAGTCCTCGCTGTTCAACGCGCTCACCCAGGCCGGGGCGGAGGCAGCGAACTACCCGTTCACCACGATCGAGCCGAACGTGGCCATCGTCCCCGTGCCCGACGAGCGTCTGGAACAGGTGGCGCAGGTGGTTCGCGCCAGCGAGGTTGTGTGGGACACCATCGCGTTTCACGACATCGCCGGCCTCGTCGCGGGGGCGCACAAGGGTGAGGGACTGGGCAACAAGTTTCTGGCGAACATCCGGGAGTGCGATGCGCTGGTGCACGTCGTGCGCGCCCACACCGACGACAACGTCATCCACTCCGACGGCAGCGTCAACCCCGCGCGGGACATCGACACGATCGAGACCGAGCTGATGTACGCCGACCTCGAGCAGGCCGAGCGTCGCCACTCGCGCGTCGTTCGCGAGGCGCGCGGGGGCGACAAGCATGCGATCGCCGAGGAGCAATGGCTCAGCGCGGTCATCGCCGCGCTGCAGGCCGGTCGCCCGGCGCGCACCGTTCCGGTCCCCGACGATGCCCCGGACGCCTCGACGCTGCTCCATCCGTTGACGGCCAAGCCGGTGCTTTTCGTGGCCAATGTGGACGAGGGGTCGGATGAGATCCCCGCCGAGGTGGCTGATCACGCTGCGGCTCAGGGAGCCGGGGCGGTGGCCGTGTCATCGCGCATCGAAGCGGAGTTGAGCGAACTCGATGACGAGGACGCAATCGCGATGCGAGCCGATCTCGGCGTCGGGGAGTCGGGGCTGGGCCGTGTGGTGCGCGGCGCCTTTGATCTCCTGGACCTGATCGCTTTCTTTGCGGCCGGGGAGGACAAGCCGGCGCAGTGCTGGCACCTGAAGCGCGGCCTCTCCGCGTGGCACGCCGCGGGCGAGATCCACGGTGACATTCAGAAGGGGTTCGTCCGCGCGGAGATCGTTGGCTGGGATGAGTTGGTCGACGCGGGAGGCACCGCGGGCGCCCGCGACCGCGGCACGCTCCGGTTGGAAGGCCGCGACTACGTAATGCAGGACGGCGACGTGATCAACGTCAAGTTCACGCCGTAGGCCCCGCGGCACTCGGACCTCCGCGCCAGGACGTCATCCGATCTGCAACCGACAGGTGGGCGTCAATCGTCTGACGTCTCACTGAGCCGCTCGGCCAGGCGTCCCATCCCGCGTGCATCGGCCGCGGCGGCGGCGCCCGCGCGGTCGGTCCGCGCGTCGGCGGGGCGCTCCACGCCCTCGACCACTCGCAGCGTCGCCATGTCGCGGTAGCCGCGCAGCACGTCGGCCTGTTCGCGGAGCGTTGCGGCGCGCCGTGGCGTCATCCCGGCAGGGAGCGGCGCCAGCGTCGCGGCAGCCAGCACGCCCTCCAGATCTCCGTACTCGCCCAGCAGTTCGGCCGCGCCCTTGGCGCCGATCCCGGTCGCGCCCGGGATCCCGTCCGACGGGTCGCCACGCAACGCGATCAGATCCGGGATCTGCCCGGGCTCGACTCCCGCCTTGGCGCGCACCTCATCGACCCCCATGTCGTCGGCTCCACCTTTGGCCGGGAAGAGGACCCGCACGGAGGAGTCGACGCACTGGAACATGTCGCGGTCGCCGGTGAACAGCACGGCGGTGCCCCCCGCGTCACGCTCAAGCGACGCCAGCGTGCCCAGCAGATCGTCGGCCTCGAGGTCGCCGGCGTGCAGCGAGGGCCAAGCGAATGCGGCGAAGAACGGGGGCGCGTCCTCCCACTGATGAACTAGCTCATCGGGCATCGGGGGTCGGTCAGCGTGGTAGCCGTCGTAGATGGCCACGCGGTACGCAGCGGCCTCGGCGCCGAAGCACAAGATCACCGCCCGCGGGGCAAAACGCTCGACCGCCTGCAGCACCAGATTGGCTGTACCCAGCAGCGCGTTGACCGAGCGTCCATCTGCCCCGCGGATGCTCTTGGGCAACGCGAAGAACGCGCGGTACAGGATCGACGGGGTGTCGACGACAAGGAGTGGGCCGGGCATCGCCCCTGCAAGTCTGCCCGACCCCCGCGCAATGCGTCATGCTCCCGACCCATGAGCACCGCCGACGTGGCGGCGGGGGAGGTCGAGGAGCCCTCCACCGCACCCAAGCACGCCAAAAAGGTCCTGATCGCACTGATCCTGGTGGCCGCGGTCGCCAACCTCAACCTGGCCGTTGCCAACGTCGCCCTGCCGGACATCGGCAAGGCGTTTGACGCCTCACAGACCCAGCTCAACCTGGTCGCCGTCGCCTACTCGTTGGGCCTGGCCTGCTCCGTGCTCTATCTCGGCGCCCTCGGCGACCGGTATGGGCGCAAGATGATGCTGCTGCTCGGCGTCGCGCTGTCGGTGCCGGCATGTCTTCTGGCGGCCTTTGCGCCGTCGGTCGAGGTACTCATCGGCGCGCGCCTGCTGGGCGGCGTGGCCGCGGGCATGGCCTATCCGACGACGCTGGCGCTGATCACTGCTCTGTGGTCCGGCCCGGAGCGGACCAAGTCGATCGCCCTCTGGTCCGCACTGGGCGGCGCCATCTCGGCGCTGGGGCCGCTCATCGCCGGCGCGCTTCTCGAGCACTTCGAGTGGGGCTCGGTTTTCCTCGTCACCCTGCCGCTCGCGGCCGTTGCGTTTGTCATGGCCTGGCGACTGGTGCCCGCTCACGTGAATGAGAGCCGGGACCCGGTGGACAACCTCGGCGGGGTCCTGTCGATCGTGCTCGTCGGCACGCTGGTCCTGGGGATCAATTTCATCGCCGTCCCTGCGAAGTTCGACACGGCGATCGCCATCCTCGGCGTGACGGTGCTCACGGTGATCGCGTTTCTGTGGCGCGAGCGGCGGGCGAAGAACCCGCTCTACGACCTCGACATCGCCGCGCGACGCGTGTTCTGGGTCGCAGCGGTCGCGGGCATCATCGTGTTCGGTTCGCTGATGGCGGCGATGTTCGTGGGCCAGCAGTTCCTGCAGAACGTGCTGGGCTACTCGACGCTCGACGCCGGCCTGTCGATCCTGCCGGCGATCGTCTGCATGGTCATCGCCGCCCCACGATCCGCGAAGCTGATCGAATCTCACGGCGCGCGCTTCACACTGCTCTGCGGATACGCGTTTTGCTTCTTGGGGTTCCTGGTGATGCTGCTCCTCTGGAAGGACGGCATCCCGTACTGGAAGGTGGGCTTGGCCTACGCGCTCGTCGGCACCGGCGTCGGCCTGGCCGGCACGCCCGCCTCGCACTCGCTGACCGGCTCGGTGCCGGTGCAGAAGGCCGGCATGGCGTCCGGCACCGCCGACCTGCAGCGCGACCTCGGCGGGGCGATCATGCAGTCGATCCTTGGTGCCCTGTTGACGGCTGGTTATGCGGCTGCCGTGGCGTCGGCGGTCAGCAGCGCCCCCAACGGGTCGAAGGTCAGCAGCAACGTGGAGGCCGAGCTGCAGAAGTCCTTCTCCAGCGCGGCGTCGGTGGCCGAGCAGTACCCGCAATACAGCACGCAGATCATCGCCGCCGCTAAACAGTCGTTCGTCGACGGCCAGGCGTGGGCCTATTCGGCGGGCTGTATCGCCGTGGCGCTCGGGGCGCTGCTCGTGTTCTTCTGCTTCCCGAAGGGCCCGCGGGAGAAGGAGCTGCTCGCCGAATACCACGCGCAGGACACCGCCGCGGCGGTCGCGCACGCGCAGGCTGCTCCGGCCGGTACAGCCGGAGGGTGATACTTCAGGGCAGCCCCTGACGTACCCCCTGCGCATGGCCGACAAAGAAGCCAAAGTCCCCACCAACCGAATCGTCCGCACTGCCAAGTTCGGTGGGATGGTCGCCGGGCAGAGCGCACGCTGGGCCGGGACCCGCACCGTCAACCGGATGCGGACCGATGAGAAGGCCGACGAGGCCAGCGCCAAGCGCGCCATGGCCCTCGCCGACGAGCTCGTCACCCAGCTCGGGCAGATGAAGGGCGCGGCGATGAAGATCGGGCAGGTTCTGTCGACGATCGACTTCGACCTGATTCCTGCGGATGAGCGCGAGAACTTCAAGGGTCGCCTCGCCGCGCTGCGTGACGACGCGCCCAAGGTTCCGTTCAAGGACATGCGCAAGCTGCTCGAACAGGATCTCGGCGAGAAGATCGGCACCGCGTTTGCGTCGTTCGACGAAAAGCCCATAGCGGCCGCTTCGATCGGGCAGGTCTACCGCGCCATCACGCATGACGGGCGGGAAGTCGCCGTCAAGGTCCAGTACCCCGGTGTGGCCGAGGCGGTCGAAACCGACATGCGCAACGTCAAGCTGCTCGTCCCGCTGATCAAGCGCATGGCCCCCGGGCTCGACGCCAAAGCCATCCTCGGCGAACTGCGCGAGCGCATCGGCGAGGAACTGGACTACGAGATCGAAGCGCAGAACCAGCGGCAGGTGGCGCGGGCGTTCCGCCATCACCCGTTCGTGAAGATCCCAGCGGTCGACACCGCGATGTCCACGCGGCGCGTGCTCGTGAGCGAGTACGTCCCGGGCATGGCGTTCGAGGAGATCAAGAAACTGCCCGAGGCCGAGCGCGACCGGTTCGCGGAGATCGTCTTCCGGTTCTTCTACGGCCTGCTCGAGCGCGAGCACCTTGCCTCCGGCGATCCGCACCCGGGCAACTACATGCTGGCCGAGGACGGTCGCGTCTGCTTCCTGGATTTCGGTCTGATGCGCCGAGTTGATCCGGCGTATCTGGCGGGGGAGCGTGCCCTCGCCCAGGCCGTCATCGACGGCGACGCGGAGGGCGTGCACACCGGGCTGTCGGAGCTGGGTTACCTGCCCGAGCCCGGCGAGTTTCACCCCGACGACGTCCTCGATCAACTTGCCTCGGCGGGCGAGTGGTACTTCGTCGAGGGCTTCCGTCGGCTGGACCCGGACTACGTGCGTGATGCGATCGAGTTGAGTAGCTCCCCGCGGTCGCCGCACTTCGAAAATATGCGCAAGCAGACCCTGCCGCCCCAGGCCTTGCTGATCCGACGGATGGAGGGCCTGCTGTTCGCCGTCCTGGGGGAATTGCGCGCCGGCGCCGACTGGGGCGCGCTCGCGCTGGAGTACATCGCGCAGTCTGCGCCGTCGACGCCGTTGGGCGTTCTCGAGGACGAGCACCTAGCCGCACGCGCCGCGTAATACCCTCTCTGCAGCGAACGCGAACTCCAGGAGAGGCAGACATGCTCACGATCAGCGGTGTGGACGAACTGAAGGCGAAGGTCGGCGAGGAGCTCGGCGTCAGCGACTGGGTCGACATCACCCAGGAGAAGATCAACGCGTTCGCCGAGGCGACCGAGGACTTCCAGTGGATTCACGTGGATGCCGAGCGGGCCAAGGAGACGCCTTTCGGCGGCACCATCGCCCACGGGCTGTTCACCCTGTCGCTCGGGCCCAAACTCTCTTACGAGATTTTCACGATGGACGGCTTCGCCTTCGGCGTGAACTACGGCTACGGCAAGGTCCGGTTCCCGGCTCCCGTTCCCGTCGGCTCCAAGCTGCGGATGCGCGCCGATCTGCTCAGCGTCGAAGACGTTCCTGGCGGCCTGCAGATCACGATCAAGCAGACGTTCGAGGTCGAGGGCGGCACGAAGCCCGTGTGTGTGGCGGAGTCGCTGGCGCGCGTCTTCGGTGGCTGAGATGCCGGGCCCGGACCATGAGGTCGCCATCATCGGTGGCGGCTTCTCCGGGATCGGCGCGGGCATCGCTCTCGCCAAGGCGGGGTTCGAGGACTTCGCGATTCTCGAGGCAGGCGGCGGTACCGGCGGCGCGTGGTACTGGAACACGTACCCCGGCGTGGCGGTTGACATCCCGTCGTTCAGCTACCAGTTCTCCTACGAGCAGCGGGCGGACTGGTCGCGCGTGTACGCCCCGGGGAGCGAACTCAAGCGTTACGCGGACGACTTGGTGGACCGGTATGGCCTGCAGGGCCGCGTGCGTCTGAACACGAAGGTGATCAAGTCGGTCTTTGACGACGACGAGACCTTGTGGCGGTTGTCGACGGAGAGCGGCGAGACGATCACCGCCCGCCACGTGATCGGCGCCACGGGCGTGTTCTCTCAGCCCAAGCCGCCGGACATCCCGGGGGTGGATGACTTCGCCGGAACCACCGTGCACACCGCCCGCTGGGACAACTCGCTGGACTTGCGCGGCAAGCGGGTGGCCGTGATCGGCACGGGCGCCTCATCGGTACAGCTCGTCCCGACGATCGCGCCGGAGGTGTCTCACCTGACGGTGTTCCAGCGCACGCCGATCTGGTGCTTGCCCAAGCCCGATCGGGAGCTGCCCGCTCGCTTCCGCGCGCTGCTGCGCATCCCGGGCGCCCGCTGGGCGTTGCGCGCGGTCAGCCAGACGTACGTCGAGATGATCTTTCCGCTGGCGGCGAACTTCGCCGACCGCCTGCCCGCGGCCAAGCTCGGCGAGCGGTCGGGCCTGAAGCATCTTGAGCGCGAGGTGCATGATCCCGTCGTGCGCGACAAGCTCACGCCCGGCTACGGTCTGGGCTGCAAGCGTCCCGGGTTCTCCAACCAGTACCTGGCTGCCTACAACCGGGAGAACGTCCACCTCGAGACGACGCCGATCGCCCGCATAACCCCGACGGGCGTGCAGACCACCGACGGTGTCGACCACGAGATCGACGTGCTGATTCTGGCCACCGGGTTCAAGGTGTTCGAGTCCGGCAACATGCCGCCGTACCCGGTCGTCGGTTCAGGCGGCGTGGACCTGGACGCGTTCTGGGCCGAGCACCGTTTCCAGTCCTACCAAGGCGTCAGCGTCCCCGGTTTCCCCAACCTGTTCTCGATCCTCGGTCCCTACGGGTTCAACGGCGCGTCCTACTTCACGCTGATCGAGAACCAGATGCGCCACATCGTCCGCTGCCTCAGTGAGGCGCGCCGGCAGGGTGCCAATCGGGTTGAGGTGACGCCCGCCGCGAACGCGCGCTACTTCGCCCAGATGCTGCGCCGTCGCAAGCATCAGGTGTTCTTCCAGGGTGGGTGCGGCGACGCTCACAGCTACTACTTCGACGCAGCACGGCGACGTGCCGATCCGCTCGTCGACGACGCTCGAGGCCGCCTGGGTCAGCGGGCATTACGACCTCACCGACTACCGCTTTGACCGGGCGCCCGTCGCGGCCATCTAGGATCGAAGCATGAGCACCGTCCTTCCCGCGGAGGCCGCCGTAGTTGCGGCCGTCCCCCACACCTTGTTCATCGGCGGCGAGTGGCGCGCAGCGTCCGGCGGCGGCACCCTGCGCGTGGAGGACCCGTCGACCGGGGACACACTGTGCGATGTGGCCGACGCGACCGTCGACGACGCGTTGGCGGCCCTGACCGCCGCGCACGATGCGTTCCAGAGCTTTCGTGCCGTCGCCCCGCGCGACCGCAGCGACATCCTGCGCCGTGCGTACGAGGCGATGGTGGCCCAGCAGGAAGATCTGGCGCTGCTGATGACGTTGGAGATGGGCAAGCCGATCGCCGAGTCGCGCGGCGAGGTTGTGTACGCGGCTGCGTATCTGCGTTGGTACGCGGAGGAGGCGGTGCGCATCGGCGGGCGCTTCGGGCGCAACGAGACGGGCGTGAACAACATCCTCACGATGGATCAGCCCGTGGGGCCATGCCTGTTCATCACCCCGTGGAACTTCCCGCTGGCGATGGGCACGCGGAAGATCGGCCCGGCCATCGCGGCCGGCTGCACCGTCGTCGTGAAGCCTGCGCAGCAGACCCCGCTGTGCATGCTGGCGCTGGCCAGGATCTTTGAGGAGGCGGGCCTGCCGCCGGGCGTGCTGAACGTGGTGACGGCGGCGAAGTCGGGCGCCACGATGGCGCCGCTGATCGCCGACCCGCGGCTGCGCAAGCTGTCCTTCACGGGCTCCACGGAGATCGGCAAGCGGCTCATCGAGCAGGCGGCCGAGCAGGTGCTGCGCGTGTCGATGGAGCTGGGCGGGAACGCGCCGTTCCTGGTGTTCGACGACGCGGA
>JBBQCW010000005.1:0-196213 GCA_038319025.1 Solirubrobacterales bacterium | reverse complement strand
TCTTGGCGGCAGGCTTGCGCGCCGCGGTCTTCTTGGCGGCAGGCTTTCGCGCCGCGGTCGTCGTCGCGGCAGGCTTTCGCGCCGCGGTCTTCTTGGCGGCAGGCTTCCGCGCCGCCGTCTTCTTCGCGGCAGGCTTACGCGCCGCCGTCTTCTTCGCCGCCGGCTTACGCGCCGCCGTCTTCTTCGCCGCAGCAGCGGTCTTCTTTGCCGCCGGCTTGCGTGCCGCGGTCCTCTTGGCTGTCGCCATCCCGTCGTCCTCCCAAGCTGATTCCCCGGCGAGCCGCCGGGCTGTGCTCACGTTCCGCCGCGCCAACCCTATGCGCAACCGGGCGCGTTGCGCCAGAGTTCGCTGTGGCGACCCGTTCCCCTTCCGTTTTCACCGTATGTGAGAAAGTCCCGCGGCGATGACCGGCTACCCCACCTCCGCCGCCGACCGCGCCCAGGCGGCCGCGCTCCATGCGGCCATCGGGCTCCCGCCGCGCGCGCTGCGGGCGCTGTGCGGATCACCGATCGTCCGCGACGGCCAGACGCTCGACCCCGAGGCGCAGATGCTCCTGCGGCTCATGGGCGCAGCCCGGCGACCGACGCTGCAGTCCCTGTCACCCGTCGACGCGCGCGTGGAGTACAACGACGCGATGCGGCTGGTCGCCGGGCGTCCGCTGCCGCTGGCGCAGGTCCGCGACGTCACCGTCGCCGGCGCCGACGGGCCGCTCCCCGCCCGGCTCTTCGTTCCGCTGGAGTGCGCCGCCGGCGCCCACTCCGCGCTGCTCGTGTACTTCCATGGCGGCGGCTGGGTCGTCGGCGACCTCGACAGCTACGACGCCACCTGCCGGCTGCTCGCGCGCAGCGCCGGTGTCCGTGTGCTGTCGGTGGACTACCGGCTCGCGCCCGAGCACCGCTATCCCGCTGCCGCCGATGACGCGTGGGCGGCGTTCGCCGACGTTCGCGCCGACGCCGCGCGCTTCGGTGCCGATCCTGATCGCATCGCCGTCGGGGGCGACAGCGCCGGCGGCACCCTCGCAGCGGTCTGTGCGCAGCGCGCGGTCGCCACCGGTGAGCCCGCGCCGGCCTTCCAGCTGCTGATCTACCCGGCCACCGACAGCAGCAGCCAGGCGACGGCGTCGTTCCAGCTGTTCGGCGAAGGCTTCGCGCTGACCGCCGACCTGATGCGCTGGTTTCACGGCCACTACTTCGGCGCCGACGAGGCGACGCTCGCGCTGGAGAGCGCCGCGTCACCGCTGCTCGCCGCGGATCTCGCGGGGCTGTGCCCTGCGCACGTCGTCACCGCCGGGTTCGACCCGCTGCGCGACGAGGGTGAGGCCTACGCGGCGCGGCTGCGCGACGCCGGCGTCGCCGTCACGGCGCGTCGCCATCCCGGCATGATCCACTCGTTCGTCACCACACCCGGCCCGGGGCGCGCGGCGCGGGAGGCGATCGTCGAGATGGGCGGCGTGCTGCGCGCCGGACTCGCCCGCTGAGCGCTCACGAGCCGCGGAATCGCGCGGTCGACCCGCCGGCCAGCTCCGCCTCCCAGAGATCGCGTTTCTGCGCGTACTCCACCGGCAGCGGAGCCGCGAGCGCCTCCGCCGCGTCGAGCGCGCGCAGCGCCTCCTTCCAGTCGCCGTACCGCGCCTCAGCATCGGCCATCGCAAGCGCGAGATCGAGTGCCGCCGCGCGCTCTTCCGCCGCCGCCTGCTCATCGGTGACAGGCGTGACCTGACGATCGCGGAGCTGAAGCGCCTCGCCGCCGGGCTCGTGCGGGCGTGCGAGCCATGCGCCGAGGTAGGGCCCGGCAACCTTCGCCGGGGGCCACCAGAGCGGCTTGTGACCGGCGACGTCTGCCGGCGCGCTGGCCCGCCGTCCGCCGCGCGGCGTCTCGATCGCCACGCTGGTCGCCTCGCGCTCGGCGCCCGGGTAGGCGCGGAAGTAGCTCGGCGTGGAGCCGGTCAGCAGCAGCCCGCGCAGCACCGGCGTGAACGGCGCGGCGGTGATCGGCGCGCCGATCGCCTCGGCGATCGCCTGCGCCGCCGCGTCCGCCTGCTGCGCCGCGATGCCACCCTGCTTGAGCGGGAACGCCGTGCAGTCACCGGCGGCGTAGACGTGCGCGAACCCGCGCACGCGCGCGTGGTCGTCGGTCGGGATGAACCCGAGGTCGTCGTGTGGGAGCCCGGCGATCGACGGGCCGACGAGGCGCGGCAGGGCCACCGCGCGGTCGGCGCGCACGCGGCTGCCGCCCTGGAGCGTGAGGATGCCGTCGGCATGCGCGCGAACCCGGCTCAGTGTGTGCAGCTCGATGTCCTCCGACGCAAGGCGCGATTCCACGTCGTCGGCGGCGGCCTCGCCGAACAGCGCGAGCGGCCGCTCCTCCGGCGTCACGACCGCGATGTCGACCGCGGTGACTCCGCGATCGCGCAGGTGGCCGCGCGTGAGCAGCGCCAGCTCGTAGAGCGGCAGCGGCCACGTCGCGCCGGGCGGGACGACGAACGCGATCCTGGTGATCGCTCCGCGCTCGGCCTCGTCGAGGACGGTGGTGACGGCCGCGCTGTCCTGTGGCCCGCCGAACGTCACGGCACCCGGGAACGCCGCTTCGCCGCGGGCCCCGAGCGCGATCAACAGCACGTCGTAGGCGAGCTCGTCGCCGCCGCGCGTGCGCACGACGCTGCGCTCCGGCTCGACCTGGTCGAGCGCGTCCGCGAGCAGCTGTGCGGACTGGCTCTCGACGATCTCGCGCAGTGGGATGCGCCGGGCGTGCCCGCGCGCGAACGGCTCGAGCACGGCGCCGGCCCGCAGCACGAACTCCGCATCCGGCGCGAGGACGGTGATGTGCGGCTGCTCGCCGGCCGTCGCGCGCAGCGCCATCAGCGCTTCGAGCGCCGCCACGCCGCCGCCGACGATCAGCACCGCCGGACGCTGAGGGTGACCCGTCATGAGCAGAAACTACGTCCGGGCGCGGGGCTGCTCATCCGGGGAAATTACGAGGCTCGATCGGCGTGAATCACCAGGGTGCGAGCCGGCGCGCCTGCGCGGTGGCCCAGAACGGCGCCTGGCGCCACGCCGTGTCCATCGCGCGGCGCACTGCCGGAACGCACTCCTGGCCGTGCAGACCGGGGCCGTGTCCGAGCAGCACGTGCTCGGCCGGGTAGCCGGTCAGCCGGCGCGGCGGGCGGATGCGCAGGAAGGGGTGCACGCCGACCCGCTCGCCGGGAGCGCGGTAGCCCGGCGCATTGGCCAGTGCATCCGCGCAGACGAGCGTGCGCTCGGCTCCGAACCACAGTGCCACCTCGTGCCAGCCGCGCATGCGCAGCACCGGCACCACCTCGAAGGGCGCGCCGCGGACGCCGTCGAACGGCTCGCAGTGCAGCGGCACGCCGAGCCGCGCGGCGAACGCCTCGCAGTCGCGCGGGTGGCGATCCAGCAGCCGCACGACGCCCGCCGGCTCGCCGAGCGCGCGGATGCGCTCGTCGACGCCGTCACCGTCGATCGGGTCGATCACCCAGACACCGCCCCCGGCCAGCACGGCATGACCGGCGCGCGCCATCCAGTCCGGCTCGGGGTGCAGCCACCCGAACGCGAAGGCGAGCTCGTCGCAGAAGCTGACGGGGTCGGACATGGGTGGATCCTCGCAGGCGGCGAAGGCGTGATCAGCGACGCCTGGCGGGCTTGGGCGCCCGCCACTTGAGCGTCTTGCGCGTCAGGATCGGCTGGCCGGCGCTCGGCTGGATCGTGATCACGACGGCGAGCCTGCGCTTGCGCTTCAGCAGTGCGCGACCGGCCTTCGACAGCTGGAGCGTGAACCGCTTCGTCGCTCCGGGCGCGACCGAGTACGCGACCCGCGCGAGCGGCTTGGCCGCGGCGGCGCTCGCCTTCTTGGCCGGCGGCGGGTTGACGATCAGGTACCCGCCACACGGCTGCGTGGCGGCGGCCGGACAGCTCAGCGGGATGTAGATGCGCGACCCGTCTCCGCTCGAGGGTGCGCTGACCGGCCCGCGGATGACCACGGCGCCGGACGACGCGCAGTTCGTGGCGCAGGTGTTCGGCCCGCCTGAGACGCCGACGGACAGCGGCTGGGGAATCGGTACGGGGATCGGGGGCGCACAGCCGTCCTGGCGCGTCGCGTCCGCCGGCGCGCAGTCCTGCGTCTCGTCGCCGTAGAGGTCGCCGTCGGCGTCGGGCTCGACGTCCGCGCCGATCGCCAGCGCGGTGCCGCCGAACACCTGGCCGTACGGTTCGCCGTTGTACGGTGGAACGCCGTTGCTGATGACGGTCATGTCGACCCCGGCGAACGGGCTGTAGACCGCGAAGTCGATCGGGTTGTCGGCGACGATCCCGATCCGCTCGCCGGCGGCGATCGGCAGCCGCGCCGGCAACTCGACGAACGGATCGCTGAGGACCTGATTGCCCGGCGGGATCTCGAACGACGGCCCGGTCTGCGACGGGACCGCGAAGCCGTAGCCGAACATCCCGTCCTGGGTGCCGCGCTTGAAGGTCTTCAGCGTCAGCGTCTTCTTCTCCGTCTGTGGGTCGGTGCAGCACCCCGCGCGAAAGCGCCACTTCGTGACGATCCCGGCGAACGGCGACTCCACCAGTCCGCCCGCCGTGCTGGAGCGCAGGTTGACGAACGAGCACGGGCTGTACTGACCGGGCTGGCAACCGACCGCAGCGAAGACCAGTCCGCCCCCGCCGCCGGGTTTGACGCTCAGGTCGGGCCCGAGCCGCACTGTCGCCGCGGCCGTCGCCGGCAGCGCGAGCAGGGCTGCCGCGAGGACCAGCAGGACTCGGCAGTGCGCGGCCATCGCCGAGCGATCGTAGGCCGTCAGCAGGCCCGCCGCAAGCCGCCCGCCCGACGTCGTGCGCTCAGACAAAACGCTTGACGAACGCCAGCGCCGTGTCGGCGACGTCCTGCCACCCGTGATCGACCCTCGGCCTCGTGATCGCTGATTACAGGGGCGGGATCGTCGGCCACTTCGTGATGCTACCCAACGTCCGAAGCCCTCCAAGAGGGTGACTACGGCACCACACGCGCCGCGCGCACCTCGCGGGCGATCTCGGTGAGGTGGGTGTCCCACGTGCCGCAGCATCCGCCCCATATGTCGATGTCGGGGAGGCGCCGCGCAATCGCCGCCATGAGGAGCCCCAGTTCGCGAGGGTCTCCCTCTTCGAGGTGGCCGATGCGGCACAGTGACGCCTTCTCCATGGGCGAGGCGTTCGGGCGCACGATGCGGACCCGCTGGGTCCAGTCCCCGGGTTCCAGCGCGGGTAGGAACTCAATCGGGTGCGAGCAGTTGATGCCGTAGAAGTCCGGCCGGTCCTCCCCCGTCTCGGCGTCGATGACCTCGATGGCTTCGCGCAGACTCGGTCCCGAGGCCAGGTGGGCCGTCGCGTCCAGGGTGAACAGGATCGACACGGGGAGCCCCGCGCGGGCCGCGGCACGCGCGACCCCGACGGCCTCGGGCACGTTGTTGAACGTCATCGCCTGGACGAGATCGACGTCGGCCTTCGCCAGCGACGCGATCTGCACGGCGTGGTAGTCCTCGGACTCCTCGGCGGAGATTGCGCGGTTGAGCTGGTAGGCATCGCCGCGGGGTCCGACGATGCCCGCGAAGAAGACACCCGGTAGCTGCCCGGTGTATGGCCGCGCCACATCCCGGAGCAGCTGGATGCAGCGGAGCTGGAGGTCCTCGAGCGCCTCAGCGGAGTACCCGAGCTTGCCCGCCCAGTCCGGGCTGGCGCGATAGTCCAAGCCGCCCATCAGCGCGACGAAGCCCTGCTCGGCGGCGACGTCCAGGTAGCTGCGGTACATCTCCTCGATGTCCTGCCGCGCCGCCGCGTCGTCGAGGAGCGCGAACATGGCGAACTCGGGCAGCTCGTGGCCATGGCGGTACATGACCTCGGTCTCCTGTCCGCCTTCCGCCAGGTAGAGCGTGCCGTCACGTTGAATGGGGAATCGCGCTCGCATGAGCGGGGTGTCCGTCACAGGTCGGCCGACACTACGCCTTGTGGTACCTCATTGGTACCTGAGAGCATCGTGCCGCCGATGCCGGGATACCCCATGTCGCCTGCGGAGCGCTTCCAGTCGCTCCTGGCCCGCGCCGCCGTCGGACTACCGGCTGCCGCGTTGCGCGCGCTCGGCGGACCGCCGATCGTGCGCGACGGCCAGACGCTCGACCCCGAGGTCCAGATCCTGCTGCGCATGCTCGAGATCGACCCGCGGCCGAGCCTCGAGCAGCTCACGCCGTCGCAGGGGCGCGAGGCGATCCTGCGCGAGGCGCGCTCGGTGGCCGGCCCTCCGCTGCCGCTCGCCGAGGTCCGCGAGACGACCGTCGAGGGCGCGGCCGGGCCGCTGCGCGCACGCCTGTACGTGCCTGAGGAGTGCGCGGCCGACCCCGCGTCGGGACTGCTGCTGTTCTTCCACGGCGGCGGCTGGGTCGTCGGGAGCCTTGACAGCCACGACGCCCCGTGCCGGATGCTCGCGCGCAGCGGCGGCGTGCGCGTGCTGTCGGTCGACTACCGGCTCGCGCCCGAGCACCGGTTCCCCGCCGCCGCCGACGACGCCCACGCCGCGCTCACGCACGTCCACGCGAACGCCGCGGCGTACGGGACCGATCCCGAGCGGATAGCGGTCGGTGGCGACAGCGCGGGAGGCAACCTCAGCGCGGTCTGCTCGCTGCGCGCGGCGCGCGAGGGCGGCCCGGCGCCCGCCTTCCAACTGCTCATCTATCCCGTCACCGACAACAGCAGCCAGGGCACCGCCTCGTACGGCCTGTTCGGGGACGGGTTCTTCCTGACCGATGCGCAGATGACCTGGTACAGAGCGCACTACTTCGGCGCCGACGAGGCGGCGCTCAGCCGCGACCCCGCCGCCTCGCCGCTGCTCGCCGACGATCTCACCGGGCTGGCGCCGGCACACGTGGTGACCGCGGGCTTCGACCCGCTGCGCGACGAGGGCGAGGCGTACGCCGCGCGGCTGGCCGAGGCCGGGGTTCCCGTCACCCTGCGCCGTCAGAGCGGCCTGATCCACGGCTTCGTGAACGCGATCGGAGCCGGGCGCTCCTCGCGCGACGCGGTAGCCGAGATGGGCGGAGTGCTGCGCGCGGGCCTCGCCCGCACGGCCACGTAGACCGTCTCATGGGCGAGTGGGCGATACTGGGCTCGAACCAGTGACCTCCTGCTTGTCGAGCAGGCGCTCTCCCAGCTGAGCTAATCGCCCTGGAAGAACGGGCATCGTAGCAGCGGGAAGCGGGGCTGCGGGCTTGACCGGGACCGCCCCCGCTACGCTGATTCGGCTTCTCTGGCGACGTGGCGGAGTGGTTACGCAGCGGCCTGCAAAGCCGTGTACACCGGTTCGACTCCGGTCGTCGCCTTCACAGGAACCCTCGCTTATGCGTGGGTTTCTTGCGTTAGGGGTTCAACTGCACCCACGTACTGCACCCACACTGCACCCACGGCGCTGGTCCGTGATCGCGTTGCCGCCGTACCGAGCGCAACCATGTGGCGGTGACCGGGACCGAGGCCATCGAGGCGCTGCGCTCATCAGACCCCGCCGAGCGGGCCGCTGCCGAGCGGGCCATCCTGCGCATGCAAGAGCTGAAGGTGGCCTTCGCGGAGTGGCTCCGTGTGCAGGAGGGCACCCTCGCCTTCGCGCATGACGGCGACCTCGGCCACTTCCTGCGGGCGAACCTGCCCAACAGCGCGATGGCGTTGCTCCTGATGGTCAACCTGCCGTTGGACGTGGTGCGCGAGCAGGGCATGCGCGACCTAAGCGACGACGATTGGGACGTGGTGGTGGTCGTGTACCGCGCCTGGTTTGACGCCCTACTCACGTATGACGATCTGATGACCGAGCGCCATGCAGCCGAGCTGTGCGCCCTGGCCAACGGAGCGACTGTTGAGGACGCGCGGGCGGTCGCTGTGCGGACCTCCCTCTCCCCCGCCGAGGAGTTCCTGATGCTGCGCCACGCTGCGGCGCCACGCGGTGCCTTCGCGCTGGACCCGTCGCTGTCGGGCAAGGCCGAGAACGCCCGCAAGCGGGCGCGGCGCGCGCTGTCGAAAACCTTGTAGGCCCGATGGCGGTATAGAGGCCGGGCGGGTGCACGCTTCATGCATGCCTTCCGCCGTACACGTCGAGCTGGTCCATGACCCGCACCGCCACCGCTCGGTGATCGGCTGGTCGGTGGACCCCGCGCTCATCGAGGCCACGGCCGGGCAGCTCATCTACGAGGCCGAGCAGCGCGCGGCGATGTTCGCGGGCCTCAACGACGTGGCCGCCGCGCAAGAGCACGCCGAGGCCGACCGCCTCCGGCGCATGCTGGCGCTGGTCCTAGGTGGCGCCGATGCCTGACTTCTCGCGCGTGATGGACGGGGCGACCGCCGTGCTCGACGTACCGCCCCACGTGCCCGCCGTGGTCGGCGCGCTGCACGACCCCACGAAGGTGCTGTGGGCGTTCGGCGAGGCGCTGATGCTGGCCGGTCCCACGGGCTGCGGGAAGTCCACCCTCTTGCAGCAGATCGCGTTGCGGCGTGCCAGCGTGGGTGCCCTCGAACTCTTCGATGACCTGATCGTGGTGCCCGACACGCGCGGGGTGCTGTACCTCGCGCTTGACCGGCCATCGCAGATCCGTCGCAGCATGCGCCGCATGGTCCGCGAGCTCGACCGGCGCACCCTGGCCGACCGCCTGCACGTATGGCCGGGGCCGTTGCCGTTCGACCTGCTCGCCACGCCGACCGGCCTGCGTGACATGGCCATAGCCGTCGGCGTCGGCACGGTGATCGTGGACAGCGTCAAGGACATGGTCCCGGCCGTCTCGAAGGACGAGGTCGCCTCCGCGCTGAACATCGCGTTCCAGCACGTGCTCGCGGCCGGGATCGAGTTGGCCGTCGCGCATCACACGCGCAAGGTCGACGCCGAGCGTAAGAGGCGCACCGTGGACGACGTCTACGGCTCCACGTGGCTCACCGCTGGCATGGGGTCGGTGCTCCTGCTCGAAGGCGCACCGGGCGACCCTGTGGTCCGCGCAACGCACGTGAAGCAGCCCGCCGAGACGTGCGGCCCGTGGGACCTAGAACACGACCACGTGGCCGGACGCACGACCACGGTCGGGGCGGTTGACCTGGCCGAGCTGGTCACGTCGCGGCCTGACGGCATCACGACGGCGCAAGCCGCCGAAGCGATCTTTGGCAAGGCCGACCGGAATACGAAGCAGAAGGCCGCGCGGCAGCTCAGGCGACTCAAGGAGGAAGGCACCATCGTGGAAGAAGCCGCACCGAACAACGGACCGACCCGCTGGACAGGCGTGCACTCGCGTGCACCCCGGCGTGCACCTGACTCATCGAGTGCACGTCAGGGCACGATCCCTCTTGTAGAGAGGGCACGCCCGGTGCACGCAGGTGCACACCCCATTGGCGGCCCTGCCTCTCCTCCCCCGGTAGGGGGTGAGGCGGACGCCGTGCACCACCCCACGCTGCTCGACCAGCTCGGCAGCGAGGACGCCGTGATCGCTGCGTTCCGAGTGGCGTTCGACGCCACCGAGGTCACCGCCGACGGCACACCCATCGTGACCAGCCCCACCCAGGTCGGGGCCGCCTGATGGCCCAGCTGCTAACGGCCGAGGAGGTCGCCGCTCAGCTTCGGGTCAGCCCGCACTGGCTCTATGCCCGGGTCCGCACTGGTCAGTTCCCGGCGGTGCGCTGTGGTCGGGCGGTGCGGTTCAGGCAGGCCGACGTGGACAACTGGATCGAGGACCACCTGAGCAACACCCCACCGAAGGAGCGCCCATGATTCTCGCGGCCTACGTGTTCGGCTTCCAACGACCCGATGGCCGCTGGGGAGTGGTCAACGACGACAAGGGCAGACTGATCGCTACGCAGCTCGGGGCCGTGGCCGACACGTTCGCCAAGAGCCTGAAGGTGCGCGGCGTGCCGTCCGTCATGCCAGTGGAGCAGACGCCCATCCAGATCGCGGACCTCATCCTGTCCGGCGGCATCAAGCCCGACGACGTGCCCGAACACTTCTTCCTCATCGAATCCGAGAGCCTCGACGCAGAGGACGCCGCCGTCTGGGCCGCCGACCTGGCCGACCTCGTGCCGCTCACCACCGCCTTAAGCCCGACCCGCGAGCAGGCCCGGGCATGAAGGGGGAGCGCGGGGCGCGCCACCTTCGACGCGCCCCTTACCCGCTACGACGCGTGAACGCCGACGCGCATCTGCTCGACCATCCACTTTGTCGTGTCGTCCGAGAACGTGGTGGCCCATATATCGCCGGTGACATCGACCACGACGACTTTGTCGTTGTTGTCGGTGTACGCCTTGATCTCGTCGCGCACGGTCGCGGCGCTCTTCGTCGTGCGGACGAAGAACATCGACTTCAGCGGCTTTGCCCAGGTCCCGTGGGACTTGACGTAGCCGAACAGCTTCTCGTAGTTCTGGCCAGGTGCGACCAGGTCGTAGTTGATCTGAATAGTCTTCATGGTTGTAGTGCCTCGTACGTACGTGGTTGTGCTCGGACTCCGCTGCAACGGAGGTCCGGGCGAATGACTGGGCGGGGCCAACGGGTCTACGACTCGATGGCTCCGTCCGGCACTGCCGTTACTAATGTTCGATCAGGCTGGGGTGTCCTCGCCTCGATGGTTGGGGAACTCCCGATTCTCCGCTACACGCCGGACGTTGGCCGAACCGTCGCGATTTGCAGGGCTTGTCCTGCAAGCACCCCCGCCCGGCACCGGTAAGAGTGGGCACCCTCCGCTCACGTCTCCCGTGTCGGTTTACCGCTGGGCACTGCGCCGAGCACGACCGACCACGCGGCACAAGTTGATGCCGCAAGGGATGCCATGCGACCCTGACACGAGTGCTCATGCGGCCAACCACCCGGCCCGGCACCGGGTGGGGCCATGGCGGGCGGTGACGGCGGTGCACTCGTCGCACCGGCGAGATGCTTCGAACAACGGGCTAGAAACCCGAACTTTGCGCCGGAACTGACGCAGCAACTTCTTGGTGCCGAAGGGCATCAAGTCGAGGTCCCCCCTGTCGTTTGGCGCACGCCTTCGCGGACGACGTAAGCGGTGTACTTGTGAACTCGCAGCTGGGCGCACGGCACGGGTCCGCAAACGGGCAGGTCCTAATCGGCGATGCTCAGGACGGAGTCCCCGAGCAGGGCTGTGGAGCGATCGCATCTCGATCGCACGCAGTGGGGCCGGGCTGGGCGTATGTCAATGGTGCACGTTCCGCGGCAGGCGCATCTGGCGGCGCGGTCGGCGAGTAGGGGTCAGCTACTGCCGGTCAGGGGTGAGTGGCTGCGCGGATCGTCAGCGGGGTGCGGCCGACTTGGAGTTCTTGGCTTGCGAAACCCCACCGAGAAGCGATGGCAGCCCAGATAGCGAGCCTGTAGTGCCGAAGGATGAGTCGAGCGCCGCCCTGGCACGGCGGTGCGCCCTTTTTGCCTCGGTTCGGGCACGATTTGATGACAAGAACGATGCCGCAGTGGCCTCATCCCAGCAATCACGAGGGCAACCACCCGGCCCCGCGCCCGGTGCGGCCCCCATGGCCGTTCGCAGCAGGCACGCTCCGACGGGACTACTGCTTTCACGTAGCGGCGTCGCGTAGTTCGGGGTTGCTGTCCGGCGTCAAGGACGATGTCGAACGCGAGTGGTCGGGTTCGAGTCGGTGCGTCAGCGGTTTGCTGGTGCAGCGCTGGCGATCGCGGCGAGCAGGAGTTGCACGCTGTAGTCGTACTCGCGGTCGAAGTCCAGCGATGCGAGCGGCGCCGCAGCTTCGGCGATGTCGGGATGTCTGCTGGCGGCCAAGAGCTTCGTCCGCTCGACCAGGCCTTCGGCGGTGGTGCCGAGCGTCGGGGCGCTCGTCAGCTCGCGCAGGAGGAAGCCGATGAGGAAGGCCATCGTCATGCGCAGCACCCTGACGCTTTCGTCGATGTCAAAGCCGGCGCGACGCAGGATTCTCAGGGAGGCGGCGGTTGTGGCGATGCCGGAGTCCGAGATCGCTTCGCGGGTGAGGGCGAGGGTGGCGGTCTGAGGGTAGGCCCGGGCGAGCGAGCGGAAGGCGTCGCTTAATGCGCGGAGATCGTGTGCCCAGTCGTCGGTCGGCTCAGGCACCTCGAGGCGATCGAAGAACAGTCCGGTGACTCCATCGAGGACGTCGTTCTTGTTGGCCACGTGGTTGTAGAGCGACATCACCCCCACGACATGCACAGCGCCGGCGAGCTTGCGCATTGAGAGCTCTGCGACGCCGTGTTCCTCGATGAGCTGCATGGCCGCGGCAAGGACCTCAGGCCGGCTGAGGTTCTTTTCTCGGGTCGACTTGCGGCGGGGCTTGGCGGCGACTTTGGCGGGGACCATGCGGACATCTTACGCGGAAACCTTGACTACGTACAACGTATGTGTTTGTATGCACGTACATCGTATGTGCGTCCTGTCCACTGTGTCGCTCTGAGGAGCCCCCGTGTCTTTCGTTTTGACTGATGAGGTCCGCGCTCGTCGCGAGAAGATCGTTCTTGACCATTTCCATGACGAAGTCGTGCACGAGTGGGATGACGTGCTCTCGACGTTCCCTCACCCGCGTTACGAGATTGTGCCGCTGCACGTGGTCTACGACGGGGACGCGACCGTGCGCGACTACTACCGCGACACGCGGATCGCGTTCCCCGACCAGGACCACGAGATGATCGCGCTGCGCCACGCCGACGACGCGGTGATCACCGAGTTCTACCTCGTCGGCACGCACAAGGGCCCGCTGGGAGCCGTGCCCCCGACCGGCGCCAGGTTCAAGATGCGCGTGACCGCATTCTTCGTCTTCCGCGGCGAGGACGAGCTGATCTGCGAGCGGATCTACTTCGACCAGCTCACGCTCATCCGGCAGCTCATCGGCGGGATCAACGTAAAGTCGCCGAAGGGCGTCCTGCTGCTGGCGAAGTTCCTCGTCGGGCTGGCCAAGCGCTCGCGTGAGCCGCGCGACGTCATCCCCGACGGCATGGAGGCCACCGTCGCCGCCCCGGAGATCTGTCGTGTCTGATCACGCGGTCTTCGTCACTGGCGCCGGGTCGGGAATCGGCCGGGCCGTCACCGCCCGTCTGCTGTCCGCAGGCAACGCGGTATTCGCCGGCGTCATCAGCGAGCAGGAGGCCGCGGGTCTCGGCGATCTCTCCGGAGCGCTCACGACCGTGCAGCTCGACGTCCGCGACGCCCAGAGCGTGCAAGACGCGGTCGCGGTCATTCAGGCGGCCCTCGACGGCCGCAAGCTGCGCGCGGTGCTGAATATCGCGGGCGTGACGACCAACGGCCCGTTGGTCGACCTGGATCCCTCCACGTTTACCAACGTGCTGGCGGTCAACGTCGTCGGGATGCACACGGTCGCCCAGGCGGCGCTGCCGCTGCTGGCCGAGGGAGGACGCGTGGTCAACATCAGCTCGAGCAGCGGTTCGCGGACGCTGCCGTTCACCGGTGCGTACTCGGCCAGCAAGTTCGCCGTCGAGGCGCTCTCGACGGCGATGCGGATGGAGTTCGCCGCGCTCGGCATCCACGTGAGCGTGGTCGCCCCGGCCAACATCCAGACGCCGATGGCCGACCGCATCCACCAGGAGCTGGCCAAGACGCCGTCGATGCCGGTGTACGAGGAGCCGCTACGCCGCTTCGCCGAGGGCGCGAAACAGTCCTTCGCGCACGGCATCCCACTGGAGCGCGTCGTCGACGCGCTCGTCGACGCGGTCCAGGCCGACGAGCCGCAGCGCCGCTACGAGCTTCACAGCAACTACTTCCGCGACGTCGTGCTCATGCGCGTGCTGCCGGTCGGGATTCGCGAGTCGCTGATCCGCAAGAGGCTGGCCCTTCACCCGCAGGAGGTGGCGACATGAAGATCCAGGCGATCCAGACCGGCGACGTGTTGCTCAAGGAGGCGTTCCTGCGCCCCAAACCCGGGCTGCGGCACCGCCTGGATCTGCTGCTCGCGGGCCCCTTCGCGGACCCGGTCCCGCTGCACGCCTGGGTCATCGAGCACGAAGGCCAGCGCATCCTCGTTGACACCGGCGAGACGACGCACGTGAAGAACCTGCCCTTTGCCCAGTACCGGGTCAGCAGCGAGGACGAGCTCCCCCACGCCGTCAGGCGCGTCGGGTTGAGCGTCGGCGACATCGACACGGCGATCGTCACCCACACCCACAGCGATCACGCCGACGGCGCGATCTATCTGGACATCCCCGTGCTCGTCAGCGACACCGAGTGGGCGTTTGCCAACAGCGTCGCCGGCCGCGTCGTCCAGCGCATCAGCCGCGCTCCACTGCCCGCGGGCGTGGACTTCAAACCGTTCGCGCTCCAGGACGGCCCGTTCGGCGCGTTCGCCGCAAGCCGCAAGCTCACCGACGACGGCCGCGTCCTCGCGGTCGCCACCCCCGGCCACACCCCGGGGCACGTGTCGGTCATCGCGATCGACGACGACGGCCTGCACGTCCTGCTGGCCGGTGACGCGACCGACTCCCTCGAACAGCTCAAGTCGCGCAGACCGGACCCCGTCGCCCGCGACCCCAAGGCACTCCTGGACACCATCGACCGCATCCACAGGCACGCCGCCGAGCACCCGACGGTTTACATCCCCGCCCACGACCCCATGTCCAAGTCTCGCCTGGACGCCCGAGAGGTGATCCGATGAACCCCCCGAACACCGAAACCGACCTGGCGGCGATCGGCGCCCGCGAGATCCCCGAGTTCGCCGGCGCGCGTGATGTCTGGCCCCGCGGCCGGCGTCTTGACGCCGTGCGCGAGGCAGCGGCCGCGTTCAAGACCCGGTTCGTCGCGCAGGGCACCGCGCGCGCGGTCCGCTCCGTCGACACCGCCGCGGCCCCGTACACGACCGCCTACGCCTTCCACGGTGCCGCGATCGCGCCGCTGACACCGATGATCTCGATCATCAACCGGATGCTCGTCGTCCAGTACGAGGACTTCGACGGCCGCCTGCGGACCCTCGCGTTCGAGCCCACCGTCGCCGCCGGCAGCAAGGAGGCGCCGTTCTACGAGGACCTGCAACGGCGGGTCAGCCGGATCCCCGGCGGGATGCGCGTGGCCGAGACGCTGTTCGCCAAATACTGGATCGCGCCCGAAGACGTGCTTCCAAGCCTCGGCCTGAGCAACGAGGACGTGGACTTCGTCACCTTCGACCACCTGCACGTACAAGACCTGCGGATGCTGCTCGGGTCCACCGAGACGATCCCGGGCGAGTCGGCTCCTCGGTCGCCGATCTTCCCGCGCGCCCGTCTGCTGGCCCATCGCCGCGAGATCGCGACCTTCCAGTCGCTGCACCCGATGCAGTGGGCGTGGTACGTGGAAGGCGGCATCGGCGGCGTCGACCCCGAGCGGCTGGCCCTGTTTGACTGGGACATCGAGCTCGGCATCGGTGTGGCACTGATCTGGACCCCCGGTCATACCGACGGCAACCACTCGCTCTGCGTCAACACTGCCGACGGAGTGTGGATCACATCCGAGAACGGCATCGCGATCGATAACTGGCAACCCGACCAGTCAAAGATCCCCGGCCTGCGCGCCCACGCCAAGCGCTTTGGCCGCGAGGTCATCCCCAACGCCAACACACTCGAGGACGCGCTGGACCAGTACGACTCGATGGTGATCGAAAAGACGCTGGCAGATCGCTCAAAGACCGACCCACGGTGGCTGCAGGTCGTACCGTCCTCCGAGTTGGCCGGCTGGAAGCATCAGTGGCCCGTGCACCCGACGTACTTCCACGGGGGAATCAACCACGGACGGATTACGACGAAGGCGACGCTGCCGTAATCGGCTCCCGCACGCCCTTACGCGGCCGATACAGACGGAGTGGCGCCGGAACCGGGCAACTGACCTCACGTCGTCGGGCTCAATCAGCTCCAGCGAGCGCGGGGAGCAGCTCACATCCGATCTGCGTCAGGTGGTAGCTGTGGCGGCTGCGTCGCCCTACCTCCTGGTACGGGCGACGTTCGAGGACCCGTGCGGATCGCCTCGGTCATGCCCAGGCCGGCGCGACCGGGGCTGAGTCACGGCCTAGGGGACATCGCCGGCCGCGGATACGTGCCGGAGCGATAATGACCCCGTTGGGACTAGCGAACGCGGTCGGCCTTCGGCCGTGCCTTGCCCGGTCCGGTCCGGTCTGCCGATTTGGCGTTGGCGTCGAGGAAACTGATGACGGAGTCGGTCACGAGCGGGCTTGTCGGGTCCTCGTTGAAGGCGTGGGCGACGTCGCACTCGACGAAGGTCGCCTCGAGCTGGGTGGCGAGCCGCCGGATGACGGGAGTCGGGGTCATCAGGTCCTGCGCGCCCGCGACGACGAGTGTTGGGGTGTTCGTCGGCATCACCGGCTCCCGGCTCCCGATCAGGAGCGAGGCGAGCACAACCCACGATTCGTCGGTGCGGAAGGCTCTGGCCCGGTCCAAGGTCTCCGGGGTGGCGGCAGAGGAGTGAAGGCCGGCCGGGCCGGCGGACGTAAATTTGGAGAGGGCCCGCAGGCTGATGGCGGCGCCGAGCAGACCGATGGAGTTCAGCGGTCGCTGGACCGCCCCGGCCAGGGCCGGCCGAGCCATGCCGTCGGGAGGTGCGGGCATGAGGAGGATGAGTGCAGACAGATCGTTGCGTCGGCTCGCGCGGAGGGAGGCGAGGCCGCCGAGGGAGTGCCCCATCAGAATGGGCGGCTCGTCATGCGCAGCGATCGCGTCATCGATGGCACGGTCGATGGCGCCCAGGCCGCCGGCGTCCAATTGGGGCAGGCGGCGGGCGCGGGCGGGAAGTTCCAGGACGTTGGTTGGATGCCCGTGGTGCTCGAAAACGTCGCGCACGTCGTCGAAGGAGGCGGCGGTGGTCCAGGCACCGGGTACGAGAATGACGGGGGTGCGTTCGCGTTCGCGCTCGGTATGGGGAGATCGGGTTCTCATGAGATCGGGACCCGGATCAGTGGGCGTCGACCGTGCCGACACGGTCGCGCAGCCGGGAGGCCTTGCGCAATTCGCGGTACTCCCCGGCGGCGGCCAGGCCCATGCGCGGCATGTTGGCGTAGATGGCTTCGAACTGCCCGGCGCCGACGAGGTACGTCTCGTGCCAGACACCGACGTTGCCGTTATAGGCGGTGCGCCGAAAGAACTCTCGCTGCGCGGGCCGGTGCCGCATATCGTTGTTGTTGGCCCACTTCTCCAGCTCCTCCACGGAACGCCAGTACTGGATGAACATCGGGATACGCAGGTCGTCGAGCGTCAGCATCGACCGCGACTCGAGCAGCGGTGAGTCGGGCATCTCCTGCAGCTCCTTGTTCATTGCGAATGCGGCGCGGGCGACGGGCACCCACTCGTTGACGCGCCAGAGCTTGTTGATACGCATCCCGATGAAGAACACGACGAACTCATCGGGGTAGTTCGCTGTGTAGCGACCGGCCTTGACGTTCACGGGGCCTCCTCAGGCTGCGCGACCTCACACGTCAGGTAGCGCAATGGAGTGTGATCATCCATCCACGTCGTTACGGGCGTGCAGGCCGGGCAGTTCAACAACCGACGGCTCAGGCAGCAGTCGCGGCCCGCGTGGCGCCGGGACCGGGGACAGAAACCACATCGTTGGGCGAGATCATTACCCCGTCTGCGTCGACGAACGCCACCTGTACCGGCCCGCCCGTCCTGCCGTCGCGGAGCAGCGACGGAGGGCCGGCCTCACCGGCCAGATGAGCGTCGCCCCACTGCATGAGTGCAGCGAGCACGGGAAGCAGTTCATTGCCGATCGGCGTCAGGTGGTAGCTGTGGCGGCTGCGTCGCCCTACCTCCTGGTACGGGCGACGTTCGAGGATGCCTGCTGCCACCAGGCCTTCCAGGCGGTTGCTGAGAATGTCGCTGGACACGTGCAGTGCATCCTGGAATTCGTTGAACCGCGTGCGGCCCTTCATCGCCTCACGGACTACGAGCAGCGACCAGCGCTCCCCGACGATCCCGAGCGTGCGCGCGATCGAGCACGCGCCGCCAGCTTCCAGTGACATAGAACGTGCCATGGCCAACAGCGTACCAAGCTGACTTGACACATCCAAGTCAGATGTGGTTGAGTCCGTATCTAGCTTGGATGCACCAAGCTAGATCTTGAGCCTCAGGAGATGTTCATGACCACGACAGCAGAGCGACCGGTGGTGCTGGTGGCGGGCGCATCCGCGGGCATCGGGCACGCTGCGGTTGCCGCATTTGCCCAGGCGGGCTTCGAGGTGATCGGTACGGCTCGTAACAGCGCCTCGGTCGTGGCCGTGGACGGCGTGACGTTCATCGACCTCGATGTGACGAGCGACGAGTCGGTCGCCACGGTCGTCGAGTCGGTGATCGCGCGCCACGGACGGCTCGACGTGCTCGTCAACAACGCGGGGATCGGATCGTCCGGTGCGGCGGAAGAGAGTTCTCTCGCGCAGGACCAGAGCGTCTTCGACGTGAACGTGTTCGGCATCATGCGCATGACCAAGGCCGTGCTGCCGCAGATGCGCGCTCAAGGCGGCGGACGCATCATCAACACCTCCTCGATCCTGGGGTTCATCCCCCAGCCGTTCATGGCCGCCTATTCCGCCTCCAAGCACGCAGTCGAGGGGTACTCCGAGTCCGTGGACCACGAGGTTCGTGAATTCGGCGTCCGGGTGCTCCTGGTCGAGCCGGCCGTGACCAAGACGAATTTTGATCAGGCCAGGAGCGGCTTGGCGCCTGTCGCGCCGCTTCCCGAATATGCGCCGTCGCGTGACCGGACCGACGCGGCGCTTGCCGCCGCGGCAGCCGAGGGCGACGAGCCCGCCACTGTTGCCAAGACGATCGTCGAGGCGGCCACCGACCCCAAGCCGAAGCTGCGCTACACGCCGGGAACGCGCGCCGGACGCCTCAGCATCCTGCGGCGCCTCGTCCCGCCACGCGCGTTCGACAAGCAGATCCGCAAGTTCAACGGCCTCGCGGCATGAGGGCCCACGGCTGCCCGCGACTGCCGACGAACCGGGAGGACCGAGCGACATGAGCGCGCTCATGGAGATCCTCGACATTCACTTCGACGAGCGCACACCAGTGCGCGTCGCCGGCTCGATCGCCGCCGACGAACGCCACCATCAGCCCTGGGGACTCGTGCACGGCGGGTTGTGCACGGCGGCGATCGAGACCTTTGCGACGACCGGGGCATACGAGGCGGTCAAGGAACGCGGCATGCAGGCCGTTGGGGTCGCCAACGCCACCGACTTCCTACGCCCCCACCGCAAGGGGCGCCTGGACGTCGTGGCCTGGGCGATTCATCAGGGGCGCACTCAGCAGCTCTGGCAGGTCGAGATCAGACGCCCCGACGGCAAGCTGATCGCCCGCGGACAGGTCCGCCTCCAGCACATCGAAGCGGCGCCATGAGCGACGCTGTACGAAAGACCGGCAATCCCTGGGGCCCGTACCTCGCGATGCACGTAGCCGATGAAGCCGTCATGGCCGCGGCTCGTAGCGAAGGCTTCGAAACGCCTCTCGCCGAGGACGTCCACTCTCCGGATGCCTGAGCCCGCCCCTGATGGCGTTGGCCAGCGAGGTGCGGGCTCCGTCGCCGAGGCGGCGGACACGCGCTACCAGGGAACGTTTGAGCGGGGCATTTTTGCGTTTCGCGGCATCCGGTACGCCGCGCCGCCGGTCGGGGCGCTGCGGTTCGCCGCGCCCGCAGCCCTCCCGCCCGCTGCTCGTGGCGTGACCGCCGCAACCACGCCGGGGTTGCCCGCGCCACAGGTGCCGGTGTTCCAGCCGGTCGGAGCGATATTCGGCGTTCGTCAGACCGGCTCTGAAGATTGTCTGACGGTCGACATTCGGACGCCTGGTGTTGACGACAAAGCCCGCCCCGTCCTCGTCTTCATCCACGGTGGCGGATTCTGCCTCGGTGCCGGGACACATCCGTTGTACGGAGATGGTGCGTTGGCTCGCGAGGGTGTCGTGGAGGTCCGGGTGAACTATCGGCTCGGAATTCTCGGGTTCGGCTACGTGAAAGACGCGCCGGCTCCGGCCAACCGCGGGATCCTCGACATCCTTGCCGCGCTCAAATGGGTGCGGCGAAACATCGCGGCTTTTGGCGGCGACCCGCATCGCGTGACGCTTGCCGGCCACTCGGCCGGCGCGATGCTGGCGGCGACGCTGCTGGTTGCGCCGCCGGCCGACGGGCTGTTCTCCGGCGTGATCCTGCAGAGCGGCGCGATGCGCACCGCGATCCGGGAGGAGACGGCGGCGGCGATCACCGACGCGCTGCTCGGGCACCCACTCAAGCCCGCCCGGGCGCTCACGGATGCGTCCTTGGCGTCGATCCTGCGATCGCAACGGCGACTGTCCTGGCGCGCAGCGCTGGGCCTGATCGGCAATCGGTTCGGAGAGCCGCTGCCGTCCACGCTGCCGTGGCAGCCGACCATCGGCGACGACATGGTCCCGGCGATGCCGGTGGATCGTGTCGCCACGGCGGGCGGGCATGTACCGGTCCTCACCGGCACGGTCAGCGACGAGATGTGGCTCATGGTCGGCGGCCGCCTGGGGCGCGCGCCGGTGCCCGGCTTCCTAGCCACACACTCACTTGCAGCGATCATGGGCATCCCTGCCCAGGACGCCAAGCACGCGCTCGCCGCGTACGCCGCGCTACGTCCAGACCGTTCGAACGCGCGCGTGCTTTCGGATGTCGCCACGGATGCCATGCTCCGAGGCCCGGCGGTCCGATTCGCCGAGGCCCGCGCCGCCGCCTCCGCGCCGACGTTCGACTACGTGCTGGACGCACCGAGCGCCACCGTGGGTCACCAGTCCGCCACCGTGCACGGAGCCGAACTCCCGCATCTGTTCGATTCGGTCGCCACGAGGTCGGGGGAGCGGCTGAGCAGCCTCGGGAACGCTTCAACGCTCGGCGCACGTCTGCGCCGGATCTGGGTTGGTTTCATCGGGTCCGGACATCCGCCGAAGGGGTCGGCGTGGTCGACGTATGAGCTGCAGAACCGATCGACGTGTGTGATCACCAGCCAAAACGAACTGGCACGGTCAGACGTCGAATCCGAACGGCGTTCGATCTGGCAGGCCTTCACGTGACCAGCGTATGACCCGCGAATCAGGGACTCTCATCTCGGCCGGTCACAATTCAGCGCGGCTCGAGCAGGAACACGGAGATGTCGCGGCTCGTCAGCGCGTCGTAGTGGTCGAAGCCGGCGTACTCCTCGTTCATCTGCTGCCAGAGGTCCGCCCGCTCCTCCCCCTCGACGACGCGGGCGCGAACGCGTCGTTTAGCCGTGCGGACCTCGATCTCGGCGTCCGGGTGGGCCGCGAGGTTGTGGGACCAGGCGGGCGTCTTGGCGTTCCCGGCGTTGGAGCCGATCACCGCGAAGCTCTCGCCCTCGCGCATGTAGATGACCGGGGTCGTGCGCAGTTGCCCGGAACGCCGGCCGGTGGTCGTGAGGAGCAGGACCGGCGCGCCGCTGACCTTGTTCATCAATCGCCCCCGGCTGAGCCGGTAGATGGGGACGTTGAGCTTGCCGAGCTTCTGCAGGGCACGCGGCGGTAACGCGCTCGTGAAGCGGGACCAGAGGCGGTCGTTGAAGGATCTCCACGTCGTCATGCGACGGCACCGTACCACGGCTGACTTGACAAATCCAAGTGAGCCATGGTAGGACTACCGCACGACTGACTTGGGTCTGCCAAGTTAGGTGGAGAGGGAGAAATGCATGACCGATGAGATCGCCGCAACCCGCGCCGCGGTGACGGCCTGGTTCTTTGAGGACTACCTGCCGCGCTGGGTGGCCGTGGCCAGCGGCACGGCCTCGGAGGGCCCGGAGTTCATCCACAACTACTGGGGCACCCCGATGCACGTCGCGGGACAGGGCATGTCCTTCTGGTGCCTTGACGACGAGGCCGTCGCCGGCTTCCTGGAGTTCAACTACGCCCCACTCCGAGAGGCCGGCTACTCGCACACCGTAGTGCCCGATCAGCGCGTGTTCGCGTACAGCGGCGTCGGCGCGGCCGTCGAGGTGATCTGGTCGCGGCGCAGGGACGACGAGACCGAGATCCAGCGCTGGGCAACGCACTTCGAGGTCGCCATGTCCGACGACGGCTGGCGCGTCGTGGGCGTCCAGGCCACTGCGACCGATGTCGACAAGCTCGACGACGTCTGGCCGCGAGACCCTGCCGTATCCGGCCGTGCCTGAGCCCGTCTACCCGGCACTGGTCATGCCCGACGGCGTCGGCCGCAAGGCGGTCACCGTCTGGAGCAACGGCATTGCCCTTGATGCCGACCTGTACCGGCCCACCGTCGTCGCCTCCGATGCCGCGCTGCCGGCCGTGGTGTTGGGCCACGGCTGGGGCGGCAGCAAGTTGACGGCCGAACGCTACGCGGCACTGTTCGCCTCGGCGGGGATGATCGCCCTGACCTTCACCCAGGCCACCTGGAGCGACTCCGGCTCGCCCCTGCAGCTCGTCGGCGACCCCCCGGAACGCGATGGGGCCAACGAGGCCACCGCCCGCGTGCGCTTCATCCGCGAGCTTGTCGACCCGTTCGCGTGGACGGCGGGCATGCGCGCCGCCGTGGACTTCATCGAGGGCGAGCCCAACGTCGATCCCGATCGGATCGGGCTCTGGGCGACCAGCTTCGGCGGCGGTATCGCCGTCCAGGTCGCCGCCAACGATCGCCGGATCAAGGCGCTGTCGGTGCAGGTGGCGGCGATCGCCCCCTTGAGCGGCCCGATCGCCGACCTCGCCCGTCGGCGCGCGATCGATACGGCTCGGGGTGATGCACCCGCGATCCCGCAGGGCGTCGACGCGTGGCCTTCGATGTCGGGAACACCGTTCCTGGCGGCGCTGGCGCACTACGACCCGCTCAGCCAGGTCGAGCGGCTGCGGATGCCGACGCTGATCATGGATGCGGGCGAAGAGGAGATGTTCCAGATCGCCGACAACGGCGGGCGGGCGGCCGAGATCCTCAGGACCATTCCCGGCAACGTCGTGGACTACCAGGTGATCGACGGCATCAACCATTACGGCATCTATTTCGACGGCTACGAGCAGGGCAGCAGCACGTCGCTGGCCTGGTTTGGAAGGTATCTATGACGCTTCAGGTTTCCACCACACTCGGCCGGCTCGACGTGCACGACGCCGGCCCGACCAACGGCCCCGCCGCACTGCTGTGGCCGAGTCTGTTCAGCGCCGGTCAGACCAGCTGGAGCCCGCAACTTCCCGTGCTCCACGAGCTTGGGTGGCGCACCCTGCTGGTCGACCCGCCCGGAACGGGCCAGAGCCCCCCGGCCACGCGCCTGTTCACGATGGAGGAGTGTGCCCAGGCCGGTGTCGACGTGCTCGATGCCGCCGGCGTCGAGCGCGCCGTCGTGCTCGGCCTGTCGTGGGGCGGCTTCGTCGGGATTCGCATGGCGCTCGCCGCACCGCAACGCGTCACGGCGCTGGTGCTCTCCAACACCAGCGCGCGGCGCGCGACCTTCGCGGAGCGACAGCGCGACCGTCTGATGGCCGGCGTCGCCCGCCTCGGTGTGCCGGGCGGAACCGGCAAGCTGGTGGTGAAGGGCATGGTCAGCGAGGACTCCCTGCACGGCGACCCCGCCTTCGCCGCCGAGCTTGCCGACGGCGTCAACACACTCGACAAGGCCGGGCTGGCCAAAGCGATGCGATCGGTACTGGCCGACCGCACCGACGTCGTCGACGAGCTCGGTCGCATCACCGCTCCCACCCTGGTGATCGCCGGCGCCGACGACCCGGCGTTCACGAACGATCACTCCGAGGAGCTGGTCCGGGGCATCCCCGGCGCGCACCTTGAGTTGCTTCCCCGGGTGGGGCATATGGGTCCGCGAGAGGCGCCCATCGCCTTTGCGGGTCTGCTCAAGAGCTTTCTCGCACCCCTGAACAACAAGGAGTACGCCAGCCATGACTGAGTTGAGCTATGAGGTGTGGGTCTCCGACGGAGTCCCGCGCAACCGTCCGATGCGGCTGCCCGATGGCGGCCCGATCGTGTCCTCCCCCGTGTCGGCCGTGCTGATCTGCGGCGAGCACGACGCGGTGCTGATCGACCCGCCGTTCACCCGTGAGCAGACCGACAAGGTCGGCGACTGGGTGCAGCGCTCCGGTCGGCGCCTGACCCATATCTACTCCACCCACGGGCACGGCGATCACTGGTTCGGGACCGCCCAGCTGCTGGAGCGTTTCCCCGACGCGGTCCCCTACGCCACCGAGGGCACGATCTCGATCATGCGCCGCAACGTCGAGGCGCGGGCCGAGTTCTGGGATGCGGACTTCCCGGGCCTCATCGGTGACACACCGCTCAACTACCAAGTGGTGCCGGCGGACGGATTCGAGCTCGAGGGGCATCGCCTGATTCCCGTCGAGGTGGGCCACACCGACACCGACGAGACGACCGTGCTGCACGTGCCGTCGATCGACCTGGTCGTCGCCGGCGACGCCGTCTACAACGGGGTGCACCTCTACCTGCTGGAGACCCCCGGCGGCGGCTTTGACGCCTGGCACAAGGCGCTGGACATCGTCGAATCGCTGCAGCCCAAAGCCGTGATCGCCGGGCACAAGAACCGTGACCTGCCCGATGATCCGGCCATCATCGAGCAGACCCGCCAGTACCTGCGCGACGCGGAACGGCTGCTCGCCGAGAAGAACACACCACAGGAGTTCTTCGACGCCATCACCGGGCTGTACCCAAGCTGGCTGAACCTCTCGCCGCCCTGGTACAACGCGCATCTCCTGCTCGGGGCCGCCTTCCCCACGGCCGACGAGGCGGAACGCTCGTGAGCGCCGACCTGCAGGTCTCGGTGACGTTCGCGACGACCAGCGACAGTCCGGAGCACATCCAGATCGCCGAGGAGCTCGGATACGAGCGGGCGTGGCTGTACGACACGCCCCAGCAGAGCCCCGACGTGTGGATGATGCTGGCGCTCGCGGCGCAGCGCACGCAATCCATCAAGCTCGGCCCCGGCGTGCTCGTCCCGACCCTGCGCCACCCGATGGTCAACGCCGCCGCCGCGGCGGCCCTCGAGCGGCTCGCCCCCGGACGGGTCGCGGTGGCCTTTGGTACCGGCTTCACCGGCCGGACAGCCATGGGCCAGCGGCCGATCACCTGGACCTACATGGTCCGCTACATCGAGACGTTCCGGGCCCTCCTGCGTGGCGAGGACGTCGAATGGGACGGCGGCTGGATGCGCATGCTGCACCCGGACGGCGAACTCCCGACCGCGCCCGACGCCATCCCGGTCTACATCAGCGCGCTCGGCCCGAAGGGCTTCGAGGTCGCCAAGACCCTGGCCGACGGGCTGTTCGCCGTCGCCGCCGTGCCGGCGCGGGCCCCCGAATTCGACCATGTCGCTTTCGGGATCGTCGGTTCCGTACGCGGCGAAGGCGAGCCACTCGAATCCGAGCGACTGCGCAAATGCGCGGGCCCCGGGACGGTCGTCATGTTCCATTTCGCCTACGAGATCGGGGGCGAGGAAGCCGTTAAGGCCCTGCCCGGCGGCCCGGCGTGGCTGGACCGCCTGCGCGAGACCCCGGAGCACCTGCGTCACCTCGCGGTGCACAAGGGCCACCTCATGCACCTCAACGACGCGGATACCGCGGCGTGGGATGCAGGCGCTCATGCCCTGATCGAACCCGCCACCGTCACCGGCACCGCCGCCGAGGTCCGCCAGAACGTCGAGGCACTCGCGACGCAGGGCGTCTCCGAAATCGTGTATCAGCCCGCCGGCGACATCCGCCGCGAGCTGGAGACGTTCGCCGACGCCATGGGCCTCCTGGCACCGGCCGCAGTGGCGTGACCGCCGGCGCAGCCGTGCCGACCCGATGATCCAGGAGACGCGATGACGCCCACCATGAAAGCCGTTCAGTTCGATGCCTACGGCGAGCCGCCGGATGTCCTCACGGTCGTCAACAGGCCCGTCCCCGAACCCGGAGAGGGCGAGGTCCGAGTTCGCATCCTGGCCAGCCCGATCAACCCCTCCGATCTGTTGTTCGTCCGCGGCCACTATTCCGGCGTCGAGCCGCAGTTCCCCGCGCCGGTCGGCTTCGAGGGCGTCGGCATCGTAGACCAGCTCGGCCCGGGCGTGATCCACGTCGAGGTCGGCCAGCGCGTGGTCGCCGCCAACACCCAGGGCGGAAACTGGGCCGAGTACGCCTTGGTGCCGGCCGCCACCACACTGCCGGCCCCGGATGGGATCCCGAATGAGCAGGTCGCCTCATTCGTCATCAACCCGGCCTCGGCCATCCTCATGGTCCGCCACGTCCTGCGCATTCCGCGGGGCGAGTGGCTGCTTCAGTCCGCGGCGGGTTCCGAGCTCGGCCGGATGATCATCAGGCTCGCCAAGCACGAGGGCATCCGCACCATCAACGTCGTGCGCCGCCACGAGGTCGTCGGTGAGTTGGAGGCGCTGGGCGCCGACGCGGTCATCGTCTCGGGCGACGGCCCGATCGACGAGCAGGTGCGAGCGATCGTTCCCGACGGCGTCAAGTACGCGATCGATCCCGTCGTCGGCCAGACCGGCACCGAGATGTTCAAGGCGCTCCACGAGGACGGCCGGATGCTGGTCTACGGCTCGCTCAGCGGCGAGCCGATCCGTATCGGCGAGGACCCTCGGGCCATCATCTCCGGCAACCGGACGCTCGAGGTCTTCTGGCTCGGGTATTGGGCACCCAGACTCGATCAGACCGGTTGGTACGCGGCGGACACGCCGGCGCAATTCCAACTGATCAAGGAAATCGAGGAGTTGATGCGCCACGGCGTTCTCGTGACCTCCCCCGGACACACCCACGCGCTTGATCAGGTAGCCGAGGCGGTGGCGGAGGCGGAGAAGGTGGGTCGCCAGGGCAAGGTGCTGCTCATCCCCGAGCAAAGCTAACTTGGATTTGTCAAGTCAGACTGTTAGCGTGTCGACATGACATTCGCGACGGTGACGTGATGAGCAGCCTCGACTTCGACTGGTTGGTCGTCGGCTCGGGCTTCGGCGGAAGTGTTTCGGCCTTGCGCCTGTCCGAGAAGGGCCATCGCGTCGGAATCTTCGAGCAGGGCCGGCGCTACAGCGATGAGGACCTCCCCTCGTCGACATCGGAGGCCGGTCGCTACCTCTGGGCCCCGGCACTGGGTCTGCGCGGCATCATGCGGATGACGCCGTTCCGCCATGTCTTCAGCACCGCCCAGACCGGCGTGGGTGGCGGGAGCCTGATGTACGGAGGAGTGCTCTTCCGCCCTCAACCCGGCTTCTACGAGGATCCACAGTGGCGCGACCTGGGTGACTGGGAGCGACGGCTGGCTCCTCACTACGCCGAGGCCGAGCGAATGCTCGGCGTGCGGCCGGTGCCGTTCGACCCTCCAGCGTTGCGGCTGACCGAGCAGATGGCCGAGCACTTCGGGACCCCCGACACCTTCATGCGCGCACCGGTCGGCGTCTTCTTCGGCGAACCCGGCAAGACCGTCCCGGATCCCTACTTCGAGGGCGAAGGACCCGACCGCACGGGCTGCACACGGTGCGGCAGCTGCCTGACCGGCTGCCGCGTCGGAGCCGCCAACACACTGACCAAGAACTACCTGTGGTTCGCCGAGAAGCGCGGCGCGCAGATCTTCGCCGAGCGAGAGGTCGTCGACGTGAGGCCGATCGGAGCCCCCGACGGGTCAGACGGCTACCGGGTGACCACCCAGCGGCCTGGCAGCTGGTTGGGGCGCGACCGCCAGACGCACACCGCTCGCGGCGTCGTCTTTGCCGGTGGCGGCGTCGGCACGAACGAGCTGATGGCCAAATGCAAGCTCAACGGGTCGCTGCCCAGGATCAGCGAACGCCTCGGAGAACTCGTGCGCACCAACAGCGAGGCGGTCCTGTCCGTGCTGCTGCCCGAGGACCGTGGCACGTGGGAGGACGTCACCGTCAGCAGTGCCGTGATCCTCGATGGCGACACCCAGATCGAGTTTCTCACCAACGGCCCCGGCGCGGACTCCAACAGCCTCTTCTTCACCGTGCTGACCGGCGACGGCACCGGCCGGAAGGGCCGTCTGTGGGCATGGCTGGGCACCGTGCTGCGCCATCCGGGGCGGTGGCTGCGGACGTTGTCGCCTGTGGGCTGGAGCCAGCGCTCGATGTCGATGCTGATCATGCAGACGCGCGACAACGCCCTCACGTTCGTCCCCCGCAAGCGACGCATCGGCAAGGGGTACAGGCTGACGACCGAGCCCCACCCCGACAAGCCGGTTCCCACCTACCTCGAGGTCGGCCACCGAGCGGCCACCTGGATGGCGCAGCACACCGGCGGCGTCGCCCAGAGCAGCATCTTCGAGGCCTTCGGCGACCGTCCGATGACCGTGCACATCTTCGGCGGCGCCTCCATCGGTGCCGACCCCGACCACGGCGTGCTCGACCACCGGCTGCGCGTGTTTGGCTACGAGAACATGCTCGTCTGCGACGCGGCCGCGATGCCCGCCAACCCGGGCACCAACCCCGCGTTGACCATCACCGCAATGGCCGAGCACGCCATGGCGGATATCCCCGCCGCCGAGGAACCTCGTTAGCGGTCAGTGCGAGCCGCCGGGTTCGCCCTACGCGCGGCGCCGCCGGAAGTTGTTGATGCCGTCGCGGCGCAGCGCGCTGAGAACGGCGCGGCGCGTGCCGTACCGGGGGTCGGGGTCCTTGCCGGCGCCGATGCGTTGGAGCTGGTGTTGGGTCCACCACAGCTCGGCGATGGAATCGAGCTTCTTGATTCCCAGCGGTTTGAGGGCAAACGACGACTCGGTGCCGGCCGGATCGCGTACCGAGCTCATCACGTCGGTGAGACCCTCCAGGTCGCGGATGTCCGCGGCCCGGCCCCGCGCGGTGCGGGCATCGCCGAGCTGCTCGGCCTGCACCTCGACGCGCTCTGCATCGAGGTCCACCAGCGCAATGTTGGCGCCCTTGGCCCGCAGCGCCCGCGCCAGTGCGGTCCCCAGGCCGCCCGAGGCGCCGGTGATCACGGCGGTGCGCCCAGCGAGGTCGTACCTAATCACGCTTCGAGGAAGCTCAGGGCCTCGGGGACGAACTGCTCGTGGTACTGGAAGATGCCGCCGTGCCCGGAGTCCGGGTAGATCGCCAGCTTGGCACCGGGGATACGACGCGCGAGGACCCGGGAATGGCTACTGGCGACCATCACGTCGTTGTCACCGTTGGCCACGAACACCGGCTGGGTGATCGCGCCGAGGTCCTGCGGGGCCTGTTGGCCTGCCGCGACGATCGCGCGCAGTTGCGCCACCATGGCCTGAGGGGAGTTCCGCTTGTCGCGGTCCTGCGTGCGCGTCTTGAGGCGGGCCATGTAGGCGCTGGCCTCACGCTTGCCGGTCTCATTGCGATTGAAGAACAGGAAGTGACGGGGATCGCGCAGCGTCAGGGCGGCCTTGACGTAGGCGCTCCCCGCGATCAGCGGCATCCTGGCGAGCCCGCCAGCGCCGACGGGACCCGTGCCCGCGAAGATCGCACGCCGCACGAGCTCAGGCTCGTTGAGCGTGATGAACTGGGCCACCCCGCCGCCGAGCGAGAAGCCGAGGAGGTCCACCTGCTCGTAGCCGAGGGCCCGGATGAAGGTGACCGCGTCAGCGGCCATCTCATCAACGGTATGAGGCACCGACCCACTGGACTTGCCAATGCCGCGGTTGTCGAACGTGATCACGTGGCGGGTCGCGGCGACGCCGTCGATCACCAGGGGATCCCAATCGTCCAAGACCGCGTTCAGGTGGTGCAGGAACACCAGCGGCACTCCCCCACGCGGCCCCAGTTCCCGGTAGGCAAACGTCACAGCACCCGCCGTGATCGTCTGGGTCGGGGTGGTCTGCCACGTCGAGGCGGCGAGCGAGGGATCATGAGCAACGTAGGAGGACATATCTAAAACGTATAGTATCTGAAGTAAAAATGCAATAGCGACCGATGCTAGACTGGGTGCGATGGCGACCAAGACCTACGGACAGATATGCCCGCTCGCCCGCTCGCTCGACGTTCTGGGCGAGCGGTGGACACTGCTCATCGTTCGTGAGCTGCTGCTCGGCCCTAAACGGTTCAAGGACCTCCTGGCCGTGTTTCCCGCGCTCGGCCCAAATCGGCTGTCCGCACGGCTCCGGGGACTCGACAGCGCGGGCGTGGTCCGCAAGGCCGTGCTCCCCGCCCCGGCCGGGGTCGCCGTGTACGAACTGACCGAGCTTGGCGAGCGGCTACGCGATCCCCTAGTCAACCTCAGCCTCTGGGGCCTGGCGCTCTCAATGGACGACCGAATCGATCCGGACACCGCGCGGGCGGACCTCGTCGCCCTGGGCCTGACCGCAACCCAGACCGAACTGCTCGATCCCGACCGCAACGAGACCGTCCAGTTCGACGTTGGCGACGAGACCGTCCACCTCCAGCTGCGCGCCGGCCGATTCCTCCCCCGCTCCGGGCCATCGCCGATCGCCCCGACACTCCGGGTCGCGTGCGACCTTGCGACGTTCTCCGCGCTCGCCCTCGGGGAGCTCACGCCGAAGCACGCTCTCGCCGACGGACGTGTCGAGCTCATCACTGGCGCGCGCAGACAACTCAACGACCTGTTTCGCGCGTTGCACTACACAGCGCCGGCGCTCATTGCTGTCTCCTAACCGGCTGGCTGCCCAGGCATCGCGTTGGCTACGGCGCCACTTCTGCTTTCGCTGCTCCTATGTCAAGAAGTTGATGGGGAGGGCCTTGATTGAACTCCCGGCGGCGGGCGGTCGGAGGAGGTGCCAGATGCGTCGTGTGCGGTGGCGTTTGAGACAGCGGATTGCTTCGGGTGCGTTTTGCCCTCGGCGCGTTTGCGGGCCATGTAGACCTGGGTTTCGGGGTGACATCGTGCGCGGGTCAGGGCGACACGGTGGCTGGCAACGTTGACCTGGCGGTTGCCGCCGCGATCGAGGCGATGGCGGTTGGTCTTGCCGGAGCTGACGGGGATCGGGGCGATCCCGCCTGGCATCGTGCTGGCCGCCATGACCGGCGTCACCGATGCTGGGTGGTCACGGTGCGCTGGGAGAATCAGGTTACCGCCCGTCATGCAGGACGCCTAGCGTCGGACCGTGGTGCCGTCTCGGCGGCGAGCTTCCGCGAGAGCCTGCGCAGCGTGCAGAACATGGTCCGCCTTGCTCAGGACGACAGGCTCCGGCTCCGGTTCCGGTTCGGTGTGTCGTAGTCGTCGGTACATGCGCACGACGTCCCGCCAGACGCCTACAGCCACGTCGCGCCCCGACTACGTTCGACCCTGTAGCCCAGACGGCGTTGTCGTCCACCGCATCGCTGGCCTCCCGGGCCGCGATCAACATCCCCGGCCAGCTCGCACTGGGCGCCGCTCTCGGCAGCGACCCGATGCCCGGCCGGGTCATCGCCGCCGGTTCGGGGAACGTGATCGCAGCGGGCTCCGGAAACGTCATCGCCGCCGGTTCGGGGAATGTGATTGCCGCCGGGTCCGGGAACTTGGCCGCGAACGCCGCCACCCTCGTGCTGGCGCCCTCGGGCAGCATCCTGACTGTGACCTCGCGGGTAATCGCCGCCGGCTCCGGGAAGGTGATCGCCGCGGGGTCGGGCAACCTGACCAGCGGGGCGTCCGCTTCGGTGATCGCCGCCGGCTCAGGCAACATCATCGACATCCGCTCTGCATCCGTGATCGCGGCCGGGTCCGGGAACATCATGGCCACCCGCGGAGGCGCCATCATCGCCGCCGGCTCGGGCAACATCATCGCCGCCGGCTCCGGGAACTGAGCTCGTTTTGAACCATCCAGAACATCGTCGTTTTTGCGGTGGACCAGCTCGACAGAGCTCGGTTCCCACCGTCACCCCAAACAGCGGAGGTCCGGCATGTCCATACGCATTCTCCTGGTGAGCGCCGTCCTGCTCGCCGTCCCGGCCACCGCGCTGGCCGTCGCCCCCACTAAGGGCGCCGTGTACAGCAACCAGAAGGTTCTTTCGTTCGCCGATGTTGCCAAGAGCGGCCGCACGGCCAAGATCGTCGTCAACGGCGGCAAGTGCGGGAAGGCCAACACCTACAGCGCCACCAAGACGGCGAAGATCTCGTCCTCCGGCGTACTGACCTACTCGGGCAAGGCCAAGTCGCTCGCCTCGCCGGTCCCGGCGACCATCAACGTCACGGGCAAGTTCACCACCGCCACCAAGCTGAAGTGGACGGTCAAGATCAAGATCGGCACCTGCAAGGAGACGGTCAAGATCAAGATCGGCACCTGCAAGGAGACGGTCAAGACCACGCTCACCAAGGCCTGAGCTGACGGGACTCGGGGAGCGTTCGCCAGAAGCGGCGCTCTCCGAGACCAGCTACGTTCGAATGCTGGGCCGTTCGGTCAGCCGCGCGGGCTGAAGCTCGCAAGGCCCGTGTAGGTCACGTCGCCGCGGTAGCGCTGGTGAGCGACGTCTAGGCTAGAAACCGAGAAGCCCCGCTCGGATTCAAGGCCGAACGAGGCTCTTCTGAAGTTCCCGGCAATGGCTCTGGCGATCACCGTTTAGGGCTGTAGGCCCCGCAGGCTCCGAGCTCTCCGTCACCGGCCACTGTCGGTTAGCGACTCGTGTCAGGGAGGTCGCTGTCGCAGCAACAACCCTGGGACCAAAGTCTAGGTGCCTATCGGACAGACCCGTGGCGGAATAGCGCCAGAGGGGTGCGAGCCTCGGTGAAACCCACGGAGGAGACGCACGTGTACCACTTGCCCCACACAATCAGGATCACCGGCGGCGACGAGTATCTAGTGGACGAGAGCTTGATGGACATCATGCGCAAGCTCCACGCGGCGAAACGGAGCGGCATGCCAGCCAAGTTCGTGTCGGCCAGCGTGCGCTGGCACGAGGGCCTTCCCGAGGCCCGTCCGAGCGAGGAGATCGCCGTGGCGCCTCAGGCTGTTCTTGCCATCGCGCCAGACCTCGCGTTCGACTTCAGCATGGTCTTGAACACCGCGGAGGCCATCGTGACGGCGCGCCGCGAGGGCCGCCACGGACTTGCCGCGATCCTGGCCGCCGACCACACCTACATCGCTGCTTACAGCAGGCACTTCGGCCTCTGATTGCACCCACCGAAAGCCGTGTGCATACTTAGTGACGTTCGTTACAAAGTAGGCCCCCGCGTCGAAAGAACGACCGGGGGCCAGGCACCCGACCTAAGGAGTCGAGATGCACCCCCAGTCTAGCCGTCGTGTCCGTGGCAATGTAACCCTGAAGCGGAAGCGCGAAGGCCGCCGCCGCGAGGACACGTGGTTCGCCCGTGTCTACGCCTGGGAGGTCCGCGAGGGCGGCTCCTACGGCGAGGTTGAGCGCACCGTCAAGCTCGGGCCTGCACACCCCGGCAAGGGCCGCCCGCCAGCCGGGTACTTCAACGAGAGCACCGCGAAGATGGAGCTGGGCAGTCTGCTCGCTGCCGAGCATGACCGTGTGGGCACCGCACGGCTCGACGTGGTCACGTTCGGCCAGGCCGCCGACGAGTGGCTCCGGTACTCCGAGTTCGAGAACGAGTGTGCGCACGCGACGATGGGCGACTACCGCCGCACAGTCGCCGTGCTGAACACCGCGCTCGGCATCGACACGCCGCTCACGGCGATCACCTCGATGGACGTGGAGCAGCTCAAGACCGACGCGAAGGCGAGCGGCCTGTCGGCTCGCACCGTCAACCGGCGGCTCGTCATCCTCGGCGGCGTGTTCCGCCGCGTCGACGCCAAGTGGGGCATCGGTCACAACCCCGCGAGCGGCCAGGCGGTCAAGCGCCTGCGCGAGCAGTGGTCGGGCAGCGCCATCCGCTTCTACCGGCCGGAGGAGATCCATGCGCTCGTCGGCGCCACCACGGACCCGACCTACGAGGCGTTGTTCTTGACGGCCGCCCTGACCGGCCTGCGTCTCGGTGAGCTGCGCGCCTTGCGCTGGCGTGACGTGGACCTGATGAGCCAGCGCGTACACGTCGAGCGGTCGTTCTGCGGTGTGTCCGGCAAGGAGAAGGCGCCG
The DNA here is from genome assembly GCA_038319025.1 of Solirubrobacterales bacterium. Lineage (GTDB taxonomy): Bacteria > Actinomycetota > Thermoleophilia > Solirubrobacterales > Solirubrobacteraceae > JBBQCW01. The sequence continues at coordinate 162,268 of JBBQCW010000005.1, read as the reverse complement.
AAGTCGGGCAAGGCCCGGAGCGTGCCCCTCGCGTTGGAGGTTCAGCAGGTGCTCGCCCGGCTGCGTGATGTGACCGGCTTCGATGGTGATGGCGACCTCGTGTTCCCAGCCTGGGACGGTGCCCACCTGAACTACCAGGAGCTGTCGGTCACGTACAAGGCCGCGCAGCGGCGGGCGAAGCTGGCGCCGATCCGGTTCCACGATTTGCGCCACACGTTCGGGACGATGTGCGCACAGGCCGGGATGCCACTGACGACCATCCAGGCGTTCATGGGCCATGCGAGCGTGACCACGACGATGATCTACGCGCACTTCACGCCCGCCGGGGACGAGGCCGCGAAGATCAGTGCAGCGTTCACGGCGGCCACCGTGTCAACTGCCGCTCCTGCGGAGCAGGCGGCTTAGACTCGCCCCGCATGCACTAGCGTAGCCCCATGCGCTACTTCGTAGGCCTTATCACTGTCGCCGTGGCCACCGTCGCGATGGCGATCCCGGCGGCCCCCGCCTCAGCCTCAGCCTGCGTCAAGGGCACGCACTTCTGCTACGGGCAGGCCAAGACGTACAGGGCCACCTACGGCACCTGCCGCGCCTCAGGCCCGCAGCTCATCGCCGGGACTAACTCCGAGTCGAAGGCCGCACGCATCTTCTCTCACGACTTCAAGGCCGACTATCAGTACGCCGCCGAGCAGGGGTGCCTCGCAGGGTTCCGCGCCCGGCGGCACCACCACTAAGCGTCCACGGCTGCGCTACTGCACCCATAACTGCACCCACGACTGCACCCACAACACGGTGATTGAGCAGCACCACCGAACGTCAGCAACCGCTCTAGCAAGCCAAATCGCATCGGGCGCTACCCCAACTGCACCCCTGCAAAGCCGTGTACACCGGTTCGACTCCGGTCGTCGCCTCTCAGGCTTGCTCGAAGCGCTGGTCCAGTCGCGGGCCGGAGCGGCGACTACTTGGGGTGGGAGAACACCACGCGGACCCGAACGCCGCGAGAGGTTCCGGCCGGGCTGGCGAACCCGATCAAGATCCGGTTGCCGACCACCTGGCGCAGGGTCCGCTTGCGTGATCGGGTTCGAACCTTCATCACCATCGCCGTCCCCTGACGGTGACAGGTCACCTTCAGCCCTCGCGACCTCGCTCGTCGTGCCGACCCGGTGACGGTGGCCCGGTAACGCCCTTTGCCACCGGTGATCTTGATCGGCACCGACGCCCCCACCTGGGGGCACGGCCTCGCGGCCGCCGCCGTAGCCTTCCCCCGGACCGAGGACAGGATCGCCATCTGGACACACAAGTTCAGGAAGAGCTGCGAAACCCCTGATGCGTCAACGGATTCGTTCGGTTCGATGGCAGGAATGACGAAATTCGTCGTCAGGAACACGCAGACACCGACCTTCGCCCGCGCACTCAGCTTTCCCGTTTCCGGCCCGGCGAACATCTGGCTGAGGAGGTCGAAGACATCAGCATCGCTTGGGCTGGCCGGCGCGGTCGTCACGGTGATCTCCTTGGCCTTCGGCGGCATCGTCGGCGAGGAGGCGGTCGCCCACCCGCCGCCTGGCACCGTCACCGAGATGCCCGAAGGAAAGAACGCTGCGCTGGCCACTGGGCCATCCGTTCGCGCGTCAGCAGCAGCCGGGATCGTCAACGCCAATGAGACGGCGGCGAGGCCCAGCAGATGGCCAATCCGACAGAGCGTCGATCCTGCCATGAGGCGAGCATAGCTCCGGCAGACCTTCCTCGCACGATTTGAGCTTGGGCGCGCCTTCAGTTGCCGAGTTGATCCAGCGCCGCCTTGGCCTGATCAATCAGCGACTTGGCCTGCGTCTTGGCTTGCGTCAGCTGGTCCTGGGCCGTCTTCACCGCCTGCTCGGCCTGGGTCTTCTGGCTGCCGGAGAGCTTGTCAGCGTCCTTCTTGGCCTGGTCGAGCTGGGTCTGCGCCTGGGCAATGCCCTCGTTGGCCTGCGTCTCGGCCTGCTTGAGCGCGGCACGGGCCTGCTCCTTGGCGGTCTTCACGCCCGGGATCTGGTTGACCACATCGGACGTGCCGCAGCCGGCGACGGTCGCACCACCCAGCGCAAGAGAGCCGACGACGAGGATGGGCGCGAGTCGAGAGGTGAGCATGGCCTCAGCCTAGTGCGAGCGAGCGCGCACCGCCACCGTCGTGAGACCGATCCGGGACCGGCATGGCGAGTGGACTGACGCGACGAAACGCCGCTGAGTCCGTCTATACTCCGTCGCCGTGCGGATGTAGCTCAGTTGGCTAGAGCGTCTGCTTGCCATGCAGAAGGTCGAGAGTTCGAGTCTCTTCATCCGCTTCGCCCGAAACCCGCCCCCAGTGGCGGGTTTCGTCGTTCCGGGGCCGGCGCGCTCCGCGACACCGGCTCAGTGCTTACGCCGCATCGCCGCCACGATCGATCGCACGAGGAACACCGTCCCCGCCACGCCCGCCGTCCACACCAGCGGGGCCACCTGGGCGACGTAGCGCAGATCGATCGTGTTGGTCAACGCAACACCGACGGCGATCAGCGCCCAACCGGACAGCAGGGCAGCGCCGCCTGCGCGCGGGCGCCTGTCTCGGGCCCACAGCAAAGCGATCCCCGACAGTCCGCCGAGCGTGAGCATCCACCACACCGAGAACACCGTGTCGGCTGCATCCGCGCTCCCCCGGGCCACGGCAACGGTGCCCAACCCCGGCGGGCGGTCCAGCGGTCCACGCAGCAGGTGCCTCGCCCAACGTGCCTCGCCGGCCATGTGCCAGTGCGTATCGAGCACGTTGGCGGCCCCGGAGAGGTAGTCACCCGGATGCTCACGGATCGCCCGTTCAGCCATTGCGCTCATGGTGCTGCTGGCCTGGGCGGGCGAAAGGCCTCGGTGGCGCAGCGCCGCGAAGACCTGCGCGTAGGTCAACCGTGGAAATCCCAGGTGACGCTTCATCGCGGCCGCATGATTGCCCGCCAAAACGGCCGCGCGCTCGTCGGCGGTGTGCGGTCGCGGAGCCAGCTCGTCGTAGTCAAAGGCCGTCACCCACAGCGCGGCACCGGCTTGCGTGGTCAGCGCGGGCGTGCCGTCGCGCACCCAGTTGCGCACGACCCACGGGGCGAGCGCCAGCCCAAGCACGGCGCCGCAGATGAGGCCCGCTCGTAGTGCGGGACGCCATCCGCGCCGGGCCAGCAGGAACGTGAGTGGCGCCAGAGCGAGCAGCACGAGACCGTTCGGCTTGACGTACGTGGCGGCGGCCAGCACCGCCCCCGCGAGGAGCAGGAGTGCTCGCTGCGGGTCCTCGCGCGCCGCGGCCTCGGCCACCAGCGCGACGCCGGCCGCCACCAGGACGGCAAACGCGAAATCCGGCAGCACCGCATGCTCGACGTACAGCTGTAGCGGGGCGAGGGCGATCAGCACTCCGGAAATGACGCCGGTGACGAGCCCGAAGAACCGCGTCGCCACCAGCAGCACCGCGACGGCGAAGGCGACGCCGGCAAGATGCTGCAGCGTTCCCAGTGCCGGAGCCGTCTCCCCCGGGAAGAGGCGCGCGATGGCGACGATGACCGGGTATCCGGGCATCCGGTAGGCGTCGCCGAACACGTGGCCACCGCTGGAGAAGCCGTCGCCCCTAAGGATGGAGCCCGCGATGTGCTCGTAGAGCGGCGAGTCCACCCACGCCGTGGCCCCGCCGAGGAGGGCCAGCCGAACCAAGAGCGCGAGGGCACCGACGGCCACTCCCCACCACAGCACCGGTCGATGGCGAGCGAACATCGCCGTGAGCCTACGGGCCAGGCGGGATCGGGCGACGGGTAGCCTGGGGACCATGCCTTGGACAACCGCCGACATCCCTTCTCTCACCGACCACACCGCCGTCGTCACCGGCTCCAACAGCGGGATCGGTTTCGTCACCGCCCGCGAGTTGGCGCGCGCCGGCGCCCATGTGGTTCTGGCCTGCCGGTCCCAAGAGAGGGCCGAGGCCGCGATCACCGACCTGCGGGCTGCGGTGCCCGACGCGTCCGTCGAGTTCTTGGCGCTGGATCTCGCCGACCTGAGTTCCGTCCGCTCGTTCGCCGCCACGTTCGCTGCTGCCCACGACGGTCTGCACCTGCTGGTCAACAACGCGGGCATCATGGCGATCCCGCGCCGCGAGACGGCCGACGGGTTCGAGATGCAGTTCGGCACCAACCACCTCGGTCATTTCGCTCTCACCGGGCTCCTTCTCCCCCAGCTGCTCGCCACCGACACGCCCCGCGTGACCACCGTGAGCAGCAACGCCCACAAGATGGGCAAGATGCGCTTTGACGATCTGCAGGGCACCGGGCGGTACATGCGCTGGACGGCGTACGGCCAAGCGAAGCTGGCCAACCTGCTGTTCACCTACGAGTTGCAGCGCAACGCCGACGCCGCCGGTGTGCCGCTGACGAGCACCGCCGCGCACCCGGGATACGCAGCAACGAACCTTCAGACGGCGAGCGCCAAGATGACCGGCAACGGGATCGAGGAGAAGATCAACGTGCTGGCCAACAAGCTGTTGGCGCAGGACGCCGAGCACGGCGCGCTCCCTACGTTGTACGCCGCGACCGGGCCTGTGCCCGGTGGCAGCTTCGTCGGCCCGGACGGGTTCGGAGAGATGCGCGGCAACCCGCGCGTGACCGGCTCCAACAGTCGCTCGCACGACACTGCCGACGCGGCCCGACTGTGGCAGGTCTCAGAGGAACTAACCGGCGTCACCTACGACTTCGCCGTGCCGGCCCTGGCCTAGCGCCCGGTTCTCAGCGCAGTCCGTCGAGCGCTTCGTTCACGAGGCGGTCTGCCTCGACGTTCTGCTCGCGGCGGACGGTTCGCACCGTCCAGCGCTCAAAACCGCGGAGCGCCTCCAGAGCGTCCAGATACAGCGGGCGCATCGCGGCGTGCTTGACTTTGTACTGGCCGTTGATCTGCTTGGCGATCAGTTCGGAGTCGTTGACGACTTCGACCTCCGTGGCACCGAGTTCCCGAGCACGGGCCAGCCCCAGCAGCACCGCTCGATACTCGGCGACGTTGTTGGTCTGAGACCCCAGCAGCTCGGTCGCCTCGTCCACCACAGCGCCGCCGGCATCGGTGAGGAATGCGCCCGCGGCGGCGGGGCCGGGGTTCCCTCGCGAACCGCCGTCGACGTGGATCGTCAGCTTCACGCGGCGGGAAGGGACGCGGCGGGATGCAGGTACCCCTGCGCGTCCGCGGCCGCGTTGGCGACGTGATCGGCCGGGTCGAGCTCGCTGAGCTCATACCCCTTGTCGCCGACCCGGACGCCGGCCGCCTCGTCGCTCAGATCGATCTCGTACCGATACCAGCTCAGTTCCCAACCGACGACGATCGTCACGACCGCACCCTCGCTGACCGACGGACGGACCGAGACGAACGGCACGCCCAAGGACCGCGTGATGCTGGCCACCGTGCTCGGGTGCTCACTGGTGTTGAAGACGTCCATCGCCCGCGCGACCTTGAGGTCGGCGTTGGTGGGAACGGCGTGCACGTTGCGTGGCTCGGGGGCCAGCAGCGCTTCGGCCTCGGTCACATGGATCGGAGCCACCGGGTCGGGAGCATGGTGAAATTCCCCGCCGGCGAACGACCCACGGGGCGCTTCCTGGCCACCCAGGCCATCGGCCATCGGCTCAAGTTCGGGGGAGGACTCCTCTTCGCGGCGCGCCCGCAGACGCTCGAGGAAGTTGCTGCCCGACCGCACGCGGCGGGGGCGGGAGGCCCCGGCACCGGCGTCGTCGGCGCCTTCGCGAATCCAACCGTCATGGACGGCTCGCGGAGTGCACAACTCGCACACGGTGCGGCGGTGGCCGGCGTGCAGAAATGCGCTCGGCAACTCGCCCCGTAGGAGCGTGCGGCCACAGACGGCACAAGCCACAGGTTCGTGCACAGTGGAGATCGTTCGGCGGGTCATCGAGCGAGCGAGGGTAGCAGCGCCTGCGCCAGATGCCGCGTCTGGGCAGGTCCCGTCAGGCCACGGCGTGGGCCTGCTCGACGAGCTTGGCGGCCAGATGCGGCGGAACTTCCTCGTAGTGGGCGAACTCCATCGTGTAGTCCCCCTGCCCACCGGTGAGGGAGCGCAGGTCAGGCGCGTAGGTGAGCATCTCGGCCATCGGCACCTCAGCCCTGACCTGTGTCATACCGGCGGTCGGCTCCATGCCCTGCGGGCGGCCACGGCGCCCATTGAGGTCGCCGATCACCTCCCCCACACTGTGATCGGGCACGTCGAGCGTGACCAGCATGATCGGCTCCAGCAGCACCGGATGAGCGGCGGCGAGCGCCTCGCGCATCGCTGAGGCAGCAGCCAGCTTGAAGGCCATCTCCGAAGAGTCCACGGCGTGGTAGGTGCCGTCCTGAAGACGGACCCGCACATCCTTCACCGGGTACCCGGCGGCCGCCCCGTGTTCCATCGCCTCTCGCACCCCCTTCTCCACGGCCGGGATGAAGGAGGTGGGTACCACTCCGCCCTTGATCTCATTCACGAACTCAAAGCCGGCCCCGTGCGCGAGCGGTTCGATGGTGATGTGGCAGTCCCCGAACTGTCCGCGCCCGCCCGACTGCTTCTTGTGCCGGCCGTGCGCGCGGGCCGAGATGCGAATCGTCTCCTGATAGGGGACCCGCGGCGGCTTGAGGATCACTTCGGCCCCAAACCGCGATCGAAGCCGGTCGACGATGACTTCCACATGGACCTGCGAAAGCCCGGCGACGATCTGCTCACCCGTCTGTGTGTCGCGGTGAAGGTCGATCGTCGGGTCCTCCTCCTGTAAGCGCCGAAGCGCGGTGAAGACCTTGTCCTCGTCGCCGACCGCCTCCATGGCGAAGGCCATGACCGGAGCGGGCAGGGCGATCGCCGGCATGTCGATCGGCTCATCGCGTTCGGCCAGCCAGTCCCCTGCTCTGGTCTCCTTCAGCTTGGGTACGGCGCCGATGTCACCGGGCCCGAACTCGGTCGGGTGCTCGGTCTCTCGGCCGCGCGTGGCCACCAGTTGCCCGATGCGTTCCTTCGCGTGCGCGCGCGTGTTGAGCACCTGGCTATCGGCCCTCAGCACCCCTTGGTAAACGCGGAACAGGTTGATGCGCCCGGCGAAGGGATCTGCGCGAGTCTTGAAGACATAGGCGAAGAGCGGCGCGTCCTCGCTGGGCTGCAACGTGATCTGCTCAAGTTCCAGGCCGCCGTGTTTCACGGGCGACGGGAGGTCCTCGACGATCGCGTCGAGCAGCCGATTGGTCCCGAGGTTGGCGGTCGCGACCCCGCACACGACAGGGAAGATGCCGCCGTGGTTGGTGCCCTCCTTGAGCGCACCGACGATCTCCTCGTGGGAGATCTCCTCGCCTTCGAGATAGCGCTCCATCAAAGTGTCACTGACCTCGGCGACCTCGTCCATGAGCTTCTCGCGGTACTGCGCCGCGAGGTCCTGCAGGTCTTCGGGGATCGGAATCTCGCGGCACGCCCCGCGATCGGCCGTCGGGTATTCGAAGGCCGTCATATCGACCAGGTCGATGACGCCACGGACACCAGACTGAGCGCCGATCGGGATCTCGGTGGCGACCATGTGCCGCCCGAAGGTGGCCTTGAGTTGCGCCAATACGGCGAAGAAGTCGGCGCGCTCGCGGTCGAGCATGTTCACGAACACCATGCGGGCGATGTCCAACTCCGCCGCGCGGGCCCACAATCGGGTCGTGCTCGGCTCCACGCCGGCCACGCCGTTGACGACAAAGATCGCCGACTCGCACACCCGCAACGCGCCGAGCGCGTCGGCTACGAAACTCGCCTCCCCCGGCGTGTCGAGCAGGTTGATGCGCCGGTCCTGCCAGCCGAACGTGTTGAGCGTCGCGCCGATCGACATCTGGCGCGCCTGTTCATCGGGATCGTCGTCGGACACGGTCGTTCCGTCGACGACGGTGCCCAGCCGGTTCACCACGCCCGCTTCGAACAGCAGCGCCTCGAACAGCGAGGTCTTGCCGCTGCCGCGGTGGCCGATGAGCGCGACGTTGCGGATGCGGTCCGCTGCTGCGTGCATGCCTGGCTCCTCTGCTCGGGTGAGAAGACGAGCCTACGTCCGGCATGGTCCGGGCGCAAACGTGCGCTCAGGCGCGCGGATGCGACTTGGCGTAGGCCGCCTTCAGCCGAGCAGACTCGACCCGGGTGTAGACCTGCGTCGTGGAGATCGACGCGTGACCCAGCATCTCCTGGATCGCGCGCAGATCAGCACCGCCATCCAGCAGGTGGGTGGCAAAGGAGTGGCGGAGCGCGTGCGGGTGCACGCCGCCTTGTTGCGCCGCCCGTCGGGCCCACACGCGCAGGCGCCGTCGAACGTCCGATGTGGAAAGCCGCCGACCGGATTTGGAGAGGAACAACGCCTGCTGGCCGTCGCCCCGCTCCAATGCCGCGCGCCCGGAGGCCAGCCACCGGTCCAGCGCGCGGAGCGCCGGTTCGCCGACGGGAACGAAGCGCGTCTTGCCACCCTTGCCCTCGATCCGCACCTGCTCGGCGTCGTGATCGATCGAGACGACATCGAGGTTGACTATCTCTTCGGCCCGCAATCCGGAGGAATAGGCCAGTTCAAACAGAGCGCGATCCCGCAGATCCAGCGGGGTACCGGCCGGGATGCCGTCGAGCAGCGCAGCGATCTCCTCCGGCCGCAGGACCCGCGGGAGCTCCCGCGGGCGCTTGGGTGACGGCACGAGTTCGGCCGGATTCTGGGTTACGCGTCCGTGCTCGCGCAGCGTACGGTAGAAGGCGCGTAGCGCCGCCAGCTTGCGCGCGACGGTGGTGGGTGCAGCCCGCGCCTGTGACAGCACGGCCGCGTACCGGCGCAACGCCTTGACCGACACGTCCTCGGGGGCAAGGTCTTGGCGGGTGCACCAAACCGCAAAGTGCCCGAGGTCGAACCCGTAGGCCCTCCGGGTCTTCTCGGCGGCTCCTCGGCGCTGCAGGTCCCCGTCGAAAAGGAGCAGCGCCGAGCGCCAGGCCTCGTTCAGCGCCACGGACGTATCCTCAGGAGAGATGGCGCTGTTCTTCATCGATACCGACACGGGTCAGGTCGCCACCCAGCACCAGCTGATCGCGGCCGGTGTCAGCGACGGCGACGGGTTTCCCGAGCGCCCCTGGCTGCGCATCAGAGCGTCCGGCGATGCGACCACGATGTGGCACGCAGTTCTGCGGCGATCCGAGCGCGGAATCTTCATCGGCACGCTTGTCATTCGCCACAGTGACCATCACACCCTGCTCCTGCAGCGCGGGTGGCAGGAGGTGGCGATCGAGGAGATTGGCCTCCCCGGCACCGCCGGCGCGCCGGGTCCGGCCGCGCCGAACATCTTCACCGCTGAAGCGCGTGCGGCCGAAGAAGCCTGAGGACGCCTCTACGAGATGTAGATCGGCGCGCCGACGGGGACGCGGTCGTACAGGTCGATCACATCCGGAATACGCATCCGTACGCAACCGTGCGAGGCGGCGTGGCCGATGCTGCCGTATTCACTTGGGTCCACCCCGTGGATACCGGCGCCGTCGAAGATTCCCAACCAACGAGCCTTGAGCGGGTTCTGCGGTGTTCCCCCGGGGATCGTCTGGCCGGCCAGCTTGCCCGTCCAAGCGCTCAGCGGCACATGCCAGGCAGGGTCGATCTGCTTGTCCTGGATGTTGTAGAGCCCTGCGGGCGTCTCCAACCCCTGCTGGCCGACGGCAACCGAGTACGTCTTCAGCAGCTTGAGATTCTTGTAGAGCTTCAGCGTGAAGTTGGAACGGTCGACCACGAGCGTGGTGCCGTACTTCTTGTCGATCGCCGCCGTGGTCACCTTGGGCACGGTGCGCCGCGTCGTGGCGATCAGCCGGCGGCTCGCGTCGGGCGACACGATCACTTTGTCGATGCGGCGATGCAGAGGCGCGAGGCGGACCTGAAGGCCATCTTTGGCGGCGACGGTGGTGAACGTGCCGGCGGTGAAGGAGACGGTGGCGTCCTGCGACGGGCGGTTGACCGACTTCTTCACGCGGTTGAGCAGGCCCACGACCGCTGCCTCGGAATACGTGACCTGCGGCGTGAGGTTCACGTTGACGGTGCCACCTTGCAGGTCGCGCACCGCTCGGGTGAACGGGTCCCCCTGCCGGCTGCGGGCGACCGCTTCATCGACCATCGCTCCCACGTTGGCGGTGATCCGCGCCTGGCGGGCGGAAAGTCTGAACGTGTGACCTGCCGAATGGATCACGACGGGGCGCCGCAGCTGACCCAGGTAGGCGTGGCGAATCTTTGCGCGGGCCGCGGTGGCGCTCAGGCCGCCAACGTCGACGCCACCGACCTGAACGCCCTTGGCGATCTGATCTTTGTTGCCCTGGTCGTACACGAACAGGCCCCCACCGGCGACGATGAGGACCGCCAAGACGGCGGATACGGTGATGATGACGGCGCGTTTGCTCACGGAGAGGGCTTCTGGACTGGCGTTGGGGCACGGGAAACGTGCTCTGCCAGCTTACGCATGCGCGCCGACGAGGTCGACGGTTGCCAGCGGTATTGCGACTTGTTGTCGCGTCAGCGGTCGTCCGCGACCGGCAAAGCGCTCAGAATCGGCTCCAGCGCAGCGGCCAGGCCCGGCCAATCCGCGGCGCTGATCACGGCTTCCTCGACCCGCACGTCGGCGTTCCATGGGTGCTCGATGGTCGCGACGGCGATTCCGGCCTCCACCGCGGCCCGGATGTTCAGCGGCCCGTCGTCGATGAGCAAGTCGATGTCAAGCTCCGTGCACCGGCTGACCTTGTCGTCGGAACAGTGCAAATCGTCGTAGGGAAGGCCGATCGCGTCCAGCCAGCGCGCCGTGGACGCGTGTGCGTCGTGCGAGCGGTGGCTGGTGATGTGGATGTAGTGCCCGGCGTCGTGCCACGCCGTGACCGTCTCCACCGCGTGTGGGTAGGGAACCCCGGCCATGATCGCCGACTCGCTGTGGGTCTCAGCGATTACCAACTCCAGTTGGTCGGGCCGTAGGCGCGTGATGCCCCATGTGTACTGCTCGGCGTAGGGCAACTCGACACCGAAGCGCCGGCGCGCAGCATCCGACAGCACATCCCAGTACTGGTGCAGCGTGGAGTCGATGTCGATGGCGATGCGCATGGCAGGGGTACGGCGGCTTGTCCTCAGCCGATCGTGACGGCGCCGTGGGCGGCGCTCGATACGAGTTTGCGGTATTTGGACAGGACGCCGACTGGCACGTCCCGCACCGGCGGCTCGTAGGCGGCGATGCGACGGGCGATCTCCTCATCGTCCAACGCCACATCGATGCGCTTGGCGGCAACGTCGATCGTGATTGTGTCGCCTTCGTGGATTGCGGCGATCGGGCCACCTTCCACGGCCTCAGGTGCGATGTGGGCGCCCATGAAGCCGTGCGTGGCACCCGAGAAGCGCCCGTCGGTGAGCAGCACGACATCCTCCCCCAGGCCGACACCGGTGATCGCGGCGGTGACCGACAGCATCTCGCGCATCCCAGGCCCGCCTCGGGGACCCTCGTTGCGGATCACGATCACGTCGCCCTTGTTGATGTGATCGCCGACCACCGCGGCCATTGCGTCCTCTTCCATCTCGAACACGCGCGCCGGCCCTGCGTGGAAACGTTGGTTGTGGCCGGCGAGTTTGACCACGCAGCCGTCAGGCGCCACGTTGCCGTGCAGGATCGCCAAGCCGCCGTTCGGAGCCAGCGCCTCGGCCAACGGGAGGACGACCCTTTGGCCGGGCTGCTCGACAGCGGTGTCGGCGGCTTCCCCGATCGTCATGTTCGACACCGTCGGCTGGTTCTCGTGGAGCATTCCGGCTTCCTTCAGCCGCGCCAGCACGAGCGGCACGCCACCCGCGCGGTACAGGTCCTGGGCAAGGTACTTGCCGCCCGGGGACAGGTCGCAGAACAGCGGTGTCCGCTCGGAGATCCGATCGAACTCGTCGATATGCAGCTCGACACCGGCCTCACGGGCCAGCGCAAGAAGGTGGAGCACAACGTTTGTGGACCCGCCGGACCCGGCCGCAGCAGCGATCCCGTTCTCCAGTGACTCCTTGGTGATCAGCTCACTCGGCCGCTGGCCGCGGCGCAGCACGTCCATCACGAGCTTGCCCGCCGCGACGGCCACGTCGGCCTTCGTGGCGTCCTCGGCCGGAACCATTGAGGAGGCGATCGGGGAGATGCCCATGACCTCGTAGACCATGGCCATCGTGTTGGCCGTGAACTGCGCGCCGCAAGCGCCCATACCAGGCGAGGCGGCCTCCTCGAGCTCGGCCAGCTCCGCGTCGGTCATCGTGCCGGCGGCATGCTTGCCCACGGCCTCGAAGACGTCGAGGATCGTCACATCGTGGCCTTGGAACGTGCCCGGCAGGATCGAGCCGCCGTAGAGCATCAGGCCCGGAATATCGAGGCGAGCCATCGCCATCACGGTGCCTGGGATGGTCTTATCGCAGCCGCTGATGCAAACGATTCCGTCGAACAGGTGGCCGCGGGCGACGAGCTCGATCGAGTCGGCGATCACCTCCCGCGAGGCCAGCGAGGTCTTCATGCCCTCGGTGCCCATCGTGATGCCGTCGGAGATGGCGATCGTGTTCAGCTCCATCGGCGTGCCGCCGGCTTCCCGAATGCCCTCCTTGACCTTGGCCGCGAGGACCCGGTTGTTGAAGTTGCACGGCATCGTCTCGATCCAGCTGTGAGCGACCCCGATGATCGGCTTGCTGAGCGCCTCGTCGTCAAACCCGATGCCCTTCAGGTAGGCACGAGCGGGCGCGCGAGCGGGGCCGTCGGTCAGCGCACGGCTGCGGTGTTTGACGTCGAAGGGAGTACTCACGCGGCGGACATTAGATGACCCATTCAGTGCGCGGCTTGGCGGCGGTGGCGCTCCATGCGGGCGCGCTCCCACTCGCTAAGACGCCACAGGTCGCGACGCACGCGCTCAGGATCGATCTGCCGACCTGGCAGATGCATGTTGGCTTCGGCGATCAGGCGCCGCTCGTCACCGGTGAGCGCCATCCACTTGGCCAGGACGTCGTCGGAGTCCGGCAGCCGAGCGCTCCCGTAGGGCCGAGTCTCGTCCGGGAACGTGACGCAGTACTCGTTGAGCAGCACCCGCGTCTGCGGTAGGTAGGCGACGACCGGCTTATGCGGGTACAGGAGGTATGCGTATGCCGCGCCGCGGCGCGCTTCGGCGCTCTGGCTGCGTTCCGGCCCGCCGGGAATCGCCCCCCAGACGCGCAGAAAACCCAGGTCGCGGTACATCTCCCAATCCTCTTCGCTGACGCAGGACCGCAGCAACGTGCGGGCGCGCTGCTCGGCGCGGCGCTCGCGACCGGGATCAAAGTCGTCAACGGGAATGCGGTGGCGGCGCGCCTTGCGGCGTTCGGAGAACTCTTCGAGGGCCGGAAAGGCGACCTCGAACAGCAGAACGCCGATGACGATGAGAGTGGCAGCGAGAGGAATGAGCACGGCGGAGGGCCCTCAGCGCCCGCCGGCCGCGCGGGGAAAGAAGATCACCCGGTCGGCGTCACGGGGGATGTCGTCGAACGAGCGGACCATCGTCGCGTCGCGTCGCCCGTCGGTGGATGCGCCCGGTACGGCCGCCCACATGCCGGCATCAAGCTGGCGTCGGAACTCCTCGACCAGCAGCTCCTCCTCGGCGCGCACCTCGACATCGCCTTCGGCGAGCAGAATCTCACCGTGCCCTGGCTTCATCCGAAGGAACTTCATCGTGCCCTGAGTATGGCACCTCAGGTTCAGCGCCACCGGGAGTACGGGAGGTGCAACGCGTCGACGGGCCCCGCACCGGCACCGACACCCCGACGACCGTGCAGTACGGCCTCGGCGGCGATCAACCGGGCGGCCCGAGCAGCGGCGAGCGGCGTTGCGCCGAGTGCCAGGTGGGCCGCCAGGGCGGAGGAGTGGGTGCAGCCCGATCCGTGGGCCGCGCCGTCGGGATGCCGCGGCCCGCGAATGCGTGCGGTGTGCCCCTCAATGTCGAGGTAGATATCGACCGCCTCCGTGCGATGCCCGCCGGTCAGGACGACGGCGGTCGGCCCGAGCGCAAGCACAGCGGCCGCAAGCGCTTCGCCGTCGGCGTCAGAGTGGGCGTCGCCCGCGAGAACGCGAGCTTCCGGGATGTTGGGCGTCAGCACGGTGGCACGCGGCAGGATGTCGGCGAGGAGCGCCGCGTGGGCGTCTTCGGACAGCAGTCGAGCACCGGACTCAGCCACCATCACCGGGTCCACCACCACGGGCGTGCCGGGCGGGAGCGTGTCCAGCGCTCGAACGACGGCCGCGATGGTCACCCGGTCACCGAGCATCCCGATCTTCACCGCCGCGATGACCATGTCCTCGGCGATGGCGTGCACCTGCGCCTCGATCACTTCCGGCGGCACCGCCGTCACCGAGCGGACGGCGACCGTGTTCTGGGCGGTGATGGCGGTGATGGCGGTGGCGCCGTGCACGCCGCAGCGGGCGAACGCCTTGAGATCGGCGTGGATGCCCGCACCGCCGCCGGAATCTGACCCGGCGATCGACAGGCAGATGGGAACCACAGACGGCATGGGTAGTTCGTATCACGCCGCCGTCACGTAGCGCCCCTCCCCCGTTCGGCGGACATACCCGAGGAACTCGAGTTCGCCTAGCGCGGCCATCACTCCACCCACCTGCGAGGAGTCCGTACACAGGGCGCCGATCGTCTCAGCGCCCGCGCGCACCTCCTCCAAGGTCCGGCGCAACGCAGGATCCAAAGCCCCGGTATCACCCAAGAGCGCCCCGGTCGTACGAGCTCCGGCGCCGAACAACTGATCCAGGGCATCCTGCGAATCGCGAATCACGGCACAACCGTCGCGCAGCAGCCCGTTCGATCCCCGCGTGCCGCTCGCCATCGGCCGCCCTGGCACCGCACCCACATCTCGGCCCAGGTCCTGTGCGCACGTGGCGGTGATCAGCGAGCCCGACCGCTCAGCCGCTTCGACCACGATCGTCAGCCGCGCGAGCCCCGCGATTATGCGATTCCGAGCAGGGAACGTCCACTTGCGTGCCGTGCTGCCCGGTGGCAGTTCGGAGACCACCACGGCGCGCTCGATCAGCTCGCCGTGCAGGCGTCGCTCGCCGAGCGGGTAGGCCACATCCGGGCCGCTGCCTAGCACCGCGACCGTCTGCGCACCGCCCTCGAGCGCCCCGCGATGGGCTGCGGCATCGATGCCCATGGCCATGCCGCTGATGACCGGAACTCCCGCGAGCGAGAGATCTCGCGCGATGGTGCGGGCGACGACGCGAGCGTCCTCGCTCGCCCGACGTGCACCCACGATGGCCACCGTCGCAGTCGCAGCCGGATCGGTTGTCCAGCTCACTAGCCGCTCCACTGAGCCGGCGACGAACAGGATCGCCGGAGCGTCGCGCAGGTCGCGCAGCGCCGGCGGATAGCGGTCGTCATGACGGCAGACACCGACCATGTGGGCCGCGGCCAAGCGGCGGCGCATGAGTGTCACGTCGGAGCGGTCATGCTCGAATTGCAGGCGAGCGCGTTCGCGCCCACCGACCGCGGCGATGAGATCTTCGTCGGAAAGAGCCAGGACCTCTCGTAGGTAGTGGCGTTTGCCGCGCACGGTCTCCATGTGACCCGAGAGTCGGTCCAGAAGGAACCCGCGTCGCAGGCACGCACCACATGCCGTCATGCGTCCTCACCAACGCGAAGGACGTCCTGGCGGAAGCAGAGTGCGCGAGTCACGTGCGCGGCGGTGATGTCAGCGACGCCCTCCATGTCGGCGATCGTGCGCGCGACACGCCGCACGCGCTCACGCCCGCGCATGCTGATGCGCTCCCGTATGCACGTCTGCTCCAGGCGCCGCATCGGCGCTGAACTCAACGGGGCGTGCAGCGCAAGCTCGGCGCCGGTGAGCTGTGCGTTACACGCGCCCGCGCCGGTGCGGCTGCGATGCAGCTGGCGCTCGCGGGCCTGCAGCACCAGCTCCCGCGCGCTTGCGCTGGATGGGGCGCAGAGGTCCCGCTCATCGTCGCGAGGGTGGGCGACCGAGCACACGAGGTCCATCCGATCCAGCAACGGACCGGTGAGCTTGCGCGCGTGCCGAAGCCGGTCCGGCGGCGAGCATCGGCAATCCGGTTCACCCCGGCCGCACGGACACGGGTTGGTGGCGGCGACCAGCATGCAGCGCGCCGGGAACACGGCCGGCCGCTGCGCCCGCACGATCGTGACGGAGCCGTCCTCCAGCGGCTGGCGCAACGCCTCCAGGGCCGGACGGGCGAACTCCGACAGCTCGTCGAGAAACAGCACGCCGTGATGGGCCAGCGTGACCTCACCGGGGCGCGGAGGCGCACCGCCACCGACCAGCCCGGAGGCCGAGATCGTGTGGTGAGGCGCTCGAAACGGACGCCGGCGCGTGAGCTCTTGGCCGCTGTGCAGGCCGGCGATCGACTGGATGCGCGTGACGTCGAGCGCTTCGGCCGGAGTCAGCTCCGGAAGAATGCCCGGGAGCCGACGGGCCAGCATGGTCTTGCCCGTCCCCGGCGGACCGCACATCAACAGGTTGTGGCCTCCCGCCGCCGCGATCATGAGCCCTTCGGCGGCGTGCGGCTGGCCGCGCACCTCACCCAGATCTGGCCCGGCGGGCGGCTCTGACGGGCCCGGCGGCAGAGAGGCGAGCTCAGGCGCCACGGTCTCGCCGCGCAACAGTTCGACGACCTCGGCCAGCCCGGCGACGGCGGCCACACCCAGATCCGGGACCAGCGCCGCTTCGCGACCAGCGGCCCTCGCGACGACGATCTCATCGAGTCCCGCGCGGCGCGTTGCTTCGGCCACGGCCAACACTCCGCGACACGGACGCAGCTCACCGCTCAGCGACAGCTCGGCGTAGAGCGCCCGCGCCCCGAGGGACCGGGTTGGCACCTGACCGCTGGCCGCGAGCACTGCGCACGCCAGCGCCAGGTCGAACCCCGGCCCGATCTTGCGCAGATCAGCCGGAGCCAGGTTTGCGGTGACCCGGCGCAGCGGGAACTCAAGACCGGCGTTGAGGATGGCCGCCCGGACCCGCTCGCGGGCCTCGCGCACCGCGGCGTCGCCGAGCCCCACGATCGTGAAGGCCGGCAGGCCGGGCCGCACGTCGACCTCAACGCGAACGCGTCGGGTCCCGAGACCATCAAGAGCGAATGTGGTGGCATGGGCAAGCACCCCGACGACGCTAGGACGACGCGCGTGACACGTGGGTGTCGCCGCGCGCCGTTTGCGCCACGACTTCGGGACGATTTTGTGCCGGTCAGCGGTCCGCGTACCGCAGCGAACCCGGCGTGGTCAGCGTCTCCCCTGTCTCCAAGAGGGTCTTCAGACCGGACAGGATCATCGGCCAGCCGCCGTACAACTGCGCGTTGGCGCCCTCACGAAGCTGGTCGTGGGTGACGGTCAGACAACACGAATCGCCGACGGGCTCGATCTCCCAGGTGACGCGGGTCGGCCCCTCAGCCTTCACGTCCTCACCCCACAGGGCCGTGAAGTTCTGCACAAGCCGTCGTGGCGGGTCGACCTCGACGTTCTCGCCCTCGTGGATGAGCTGGGGTGTGTCCGGGCTGCCGGCTTCCGCGCGGTAAGTCGAACCCGTCGTCCAGTCGGACGTGATCCTCACGCCGAAGCTGTAAGTCTGGCGCAGGTCGCTGTCGGTGATCGCCTCCCACAGGCGTTCGGGGGTTGTCTTGATGTAGATCTCGTAGACCTTTTCCATCGTCGTCTCCAATCGTGTTTTGAGATCGCTCAGCCCGGCCACCCAGGGCTCGGCGTACTTGCTCACCCAGCGGTCATGGACCAGCCGGATCGGCACGGCGTTCAAGAAGTGGTGCTTTTCGCGCCCCTGCCTCTTGGTGGTCACGAGGCCCGCCTCTTCGAGCACCTTCAGATGCTTCATCACGCCGAAGCGCGTCATCGGGAGGTGCTGCTCCAACGCGGTGAGCGTCTGCCCGTCCTCTACGAACAGCATGTCGAGGAGACTGCGGCGAGTCGGATCGGCCAAGGCCCGGAAGACGTCGTCCATGTCCACCAAAACAATACGTGACTATTTGGTCACGTGTCAAGTCACAAAATCCTCGCGGTCAAGGCACGCAAGCGGCACGCTGCGCGACAGACAGGGCACACTTTCCGCCCTAGCGTGAGCGGACATGTCCGATGACCTCCGCCATCACCTCGGCGCCGCCGGTGAGCACCTCGCCGCCGAGCACCTCGAAAGGCTCGGGATGACGATCCTGGCCCGGAACGTACGCACACGCTTCGGCGAGCTCGATGTGATCGCGGCCGACGCCACCACCCTCGTCTTCTGCGAGGTCAAGACGCGGCGAGCGGGCGCAGCGGTACACCCGTTCGAAGGCTTCCGTGAGGCCCAGCGACGACGCATACGCGCGATGGCCTCAGCGTGGCTGCAAGGTGAACCGCAGCGCCCACGCCGCACCGACATTCGGTTCGACGCGATCGGAGTCCTCATCGACGCCCGCGGGCGACTCGTGTCCCTCGAACACCTGGAGGCCTGCTTCTGATGACTCGCCCCCACGCGGCCGCCGCGTCGCTACAGGGCGAGCTGCGGGTACGCCGTCGACTGGAACGACATGCGGTGCAGAGCGGAAACTCCCCGTTCTTCGATGGCCGCACGGTGGACCGGGGTGGAATAACCCATGTGCGCGCCGAACGACCAGCCGGGATGCAGCAGGTCGGCCCGCCTCATGAATCGATCGCGACTGACCTTGGCGATGATCGAAGCGGCGGCGATTGCGGCGCTGGTGGCATCCCCGTTGACGATGGCGCGCTGCTCATGCCCCACCTCGGGGACGGCGAACCCGTCAGAAAGGCAGATGCAACCAGGCCGGGCCACGCGGGCGAGCGCATCGCTCAGCGCGTCGAGGTTCGTGCGATGCAGGCCCCGCAGGTCGATACCGGGCGCACAGCGGGACACGACCGCAACGCGAGTAGCCACCCGCATCACCACGGGATACAACTCTTCCCGCGCCTCGGGCGTGTGCTGTTTGGAGTCGTTGAGCGCGCTCAACGCCCGCACCTCGGACAGGCCGAGGCCGTCCATGTCCAACAGCACGGCGGCGGCCACCAGCGGGCCGGCCAGGCATCCGCGCCCGGCCTCGTCCGCCCCGGCCACCCAACGCACGCCCAGCGCGCGATCGTGCGCTATCAGCCGGCGCCCGCTGGCGCGAGGCGCGGCGCGCCGCGAACGGCGATTGGACCCCTTTACGACAGCCACCGCGGGCACCGTCGTCGGATCAGAGGAGGCCGATGCGGTCGATGGGCCAGTAGGTGGCGAAAGCTCGGCCGATGATCCAGGACTTGGGAACGGGGCCCCAGAATCGGCTGTCGTCAGAGGCACCACGGTTGTCGCCCATCATGAACCAGTGCCCGGCGGCAACTTTGAACGGCTTCGGCAGGGTGCAGCCTGGCGCACCCCCGCATTGCGCGATGTACGAATCCTTCTCGCGCTTGCCATTACGGATCACGTGGCCACCGACGATCGAGATCGTGTCACCAGGCTCACCGACCACGCGCTTGATGTAGTTGACGTCCGCTTCCTGATTGGTCGGCAACGTGCACGCTTGGCCGGCGTGCAGGGGCGCGCCGCACTGATTGGCCTCCGCGCCCTTGGGCGGGTGGAAGACCAGGATGTCGCCCACATGCGGGTCGCCGAAGTGGGTGCCCAACCGGTTCACGAGCACGCGCTGGCCGACCTGAAGCGTCGGGACCATGGACTCGCTGGGAATTCGGTACGGCTTGATCAGGAAAGCCTGGATCCCGAGCGCGAGCCCAAGCGCCACGGCGACGATGATGACCAGCTCGACGATCGAGCCGAGCGTCGACTTCTCACGCTTTTCGGCGGGTGTCACGCCTGCGCGTGGTCAGCGGCAGCCGGATCGACTGCCTCGGGCGCGGCGTCGGCTACGGCCTCCGCCGGAGCGTCGGCGTCGGCCGTCGTGGCCTCGACGGCCACATCGACGTCCGTCGCCTCGAGCACGACATCCTCGGGCGAGTTGCCGTCAGCGTCGACGGCACCCTGCGGCTCATCCTCGAACAGCAGGCCGGGAACGACGTTCTCCTCTGGGCCGGTGTAGCGCTTCTCGCGCACACGGGCACTCTTGCCGACACGGTCGCGCAAGTAGTAGAGCTTGGCGCGACGCACGTCACCGCGAGCGGAGACCTCGATCTTCTCGATCTTCGGCGAGTGGACCGGGAACGTGCGCTCCACGCCGACGCCGAACGACTGCTTGCGGACGGTGAACGTCTCGCGGGCGCCATGGCCTTGGCGCTTGATGACCACGCCCTCGAACACCTGGGTGCGCTTACGCGTGCCCTCGATGACCTGGAAGTGGACCTTGACCCGGTCGCCCGGGGCGAAAGAGGGAACGCGGCGCAGCTGAGTGCGCTCGAGGTTTTCGATGATCGTGCTCATAAGCGAGAGGAGGCGGCGCTGCGGGGTCGGGAGAGGGCGCCGCGCGAACGGCTCAGGATAGCGAAGATCCGGCTTCGCCCGCCCCGTCGGCCCCGCGCTCCCGGCTGCGGTCCCGACGCCACGTGGCGATCTCTGCGTGATGGCCGGACAACAGCACGCTGGGTACCGACCAGTCGCGGTACTCCGCGGGGCGCGTGTAGTGCGGGTACTCAGGGTCACCGCCCAGAGCGGCGCTGAACGATTCCTCGACCGCTGACTCCTCGTGGCCGAGCGCCCCAGGCAGCTTGCGAAGCACCGCGTCACACACCACCATCGCGGCCAGTTCGCCCCCGGATAGCACATACCGCCCCACCGACAGTGTGTCGGAGGCGAAGTGCTGCACGATGCGCTCGTCAAACCCCTCGTACCGGCCGCACAGCAGCGTGACCGCGGGCTCGGCGGCCAGCTCGTTGACGTACTCCTCGTCGAGCACACGCCCGCCAGGGGTCAGCGCGATCACTCGGCGCTGCGTGCGCAGCTCGAGCGGGTCGACGCCGTAGAAAGCGCGCAGCGCAGCGTCCATCACGTCGACGCGCAGGACCATCCCCGCACCGCCGCCGAAAGGCGTGTCGTCGACCTGGCCGCCGGTGAGGGGCGTGTGTTCGCGCGGGTTCAGTGCGCGGACTCGATGCCCGCGCTCCACCGCGTTGCGTACGTGACGCTGCAGCGAGAACCATTCAAACCACTCGGGGAAAAGCGTCACGACGTCAAGTTCCATCAGCCTGCCTCCCCCAGAAACGCGAGATCGATGTCGATGCGTTGAGCGGCGACGTCGATGGTGCGGATGGCATCAGAGACCATTGGCACCAGCAGATCGCTGCCGCCCTCAGCCCGCTCAACCTCAAGCACTTCGCACGACGGCAGTCCCATCATGCCTTTGACCGTACCGACCGGCGTTTCTCCGTCGGTCACCGCGCAGCCCTCCAGGTCCTCGGCCAGCCACTCGTCGGGCCCAGGTGCGGGCACCGCGTCGCGGGTCACCCACAGATCTTCGCCCCGCAGCGCATCCGCGGCGCTGCGCCCGGATACGCCTGAGACGGCCACGATCGGCTTGTCGGCCGTGCCGGCGCAGCGCAGTACTCGCGCTTGGCGCCCGGCAAGCCGAACCGTCAGATCCACGCCCAGAACGCCCGGCCGCGGCCGCGTGACGTAGAAGCTGCCGTCCAGCCCGTGCGCACGGCCGACGCGGCCGGCGCTCAGGAGCCCGTCCTGCGCTGTATCGGTCGACACGAGGCAGTCAGTCGACGATGTCGATGATCACGCGACGCCCGGAAGGCACCGCGGACGCCTTGATCACGGTGCGCAGCGAATGCGCTGTACGACCGCCGCGGCCGATGACCTTGCCGTAATCGTCGCCATCAACCGCGAGTTCGAGGATGACGGTGCCGTCGTCCTCGGTGAACTCCTCGACCTCGACGGCGTCCGGGACGTCGACGAGCAGGCGGGCGAGGTAGTCGAGCAGGTCGCGCACAGGCGGCTTGCTACCGGGCGTCGGGGTCGATGCCCTGGATGCGCAGCAGCTTGCGAACGGTCGACGTGGGCTGCGCGCCCTTGGACAGCCAAACCTTCACGCGCTCTTCGTCGATGACGATCGTCGAGGGGTTGGTCTGCGCGTTGTAGCGCCCGACCGTCTCGATGATGCGGCCGTCGCGGGGTGCGCGTTGGTCGGCGACGACGACGCGCCAGATCGGATCCTTCTTACCGCCCACCCGAGTGAGCCTGAGCCTGACTGCCATGTGGCCTTTCCAAGACGTACGAAGCGAAAATCGACGCTGAAGGGTAGCGGGCAGGGCGCGAACACGCGCAGCGCCAGTGTCGGGCGGCCCCGCCTAACGGCCCTGGCGCATGATGGCGCCTATGTCGGGCATCTTGCCGCCCGCCATCTGCTTCATGACCTTGCGCATCTGGCCGAACTGCTTGACGAGGCGGTTCACGGCCTGCACGTTGGTCCCGGAGCCCTTGGCTATGCGCAGCCGGCGCGAGCCGTTGATCAGCTCGGGGCGGCGCCGTTCCTCGGGCGTCATCGACAAGACGATCGCCTCGACCCGATCCAGCTCGCGCTCGTCAACCTTCATGCCCTTCATCTGCTCACCCGCGAAGCCGGGAATCATGCCCATGATCGAGCTGAGCGGCCCCATGCGTCGGATCTGCTTGAGCTGCCCGAGGAAGTCCTCCAGGGTGAACTCGTTGCGACGCATCTTCCGTTCCATCTCGGCCGCCTCGTCGGCGTCGAACTGCCCCTCGGCCTTCTCGATCAGGGTCATCACATCGCCCATGCCGAGGATCCGCTGAGCCATACGGTCCGGATGGAAGCGCTCAAACCGATCGAGCTTCTCCCCCGTGCTCGCGAAGAGGATCGGCTTGCCCGTGACGGCCTTGACGCTCAACGCCGCGCCGCCGCGGGCATCACCGTCGAGCTTGGTCATCACGACGCCATCGAACGCCACGCGTTCGGCGAAAGCGTCGGCCACGTTGACCGCGTCCTGGCCGGTCATGGCATCGACGACCAGCAGGACCATGTGCGGCTTGACCGCCTTGCGCACATCGACGAGTTCCTGCATCAGCGCTTCGTCCACGTGCAGGCGGCCACTGGTGTCGACGATCAGCACGTCCTTGCCGTCCTGCTTGGCCTGATCGAGCGCCCAACGGGCGATGTCGACCGGGCTCTTGTCGGTCCCCTGCTCGTAAACGGTGGCGCCCGCCTGGGCACCCACGGTGATCAGCTGGTCTACGGCGGCAGGCCGGTATACGTCACAGGCGGCCACGCCGACCGAAGAACCGTGCTCCTCCTTCAGCCAGCGGGCGAGCTTGGCGGTGGCCGTCGTCTTGCCTGACCCCTGCAGGCCCGCCATCAGGATGACGGTCGGCGGGCGCGGGGAGAACGTGATGCCGGCGGAGGCGCCGCCCATCAGCGCGGCAAGTTCTTCGTTGACGATCTTCACCACCTGCTGGCCGGGGTTCAGCGCACCGACCACGTCCTCACCCAGGCAGCGCTCCTTGACCGCCGCGGTGAAGGACTTCACGACCTTGAAGTTGACGTCGGCCTCCAGCAGCGCGAGGCGAATCTCGCGCATCGTGGCGTTGACGTCGTCCTCGGTCAGGGTGCCGCGACCGCGCACGTCGGCGAGCGTGGCCTGCAGCTTCTCGGAGAGGGAATCGAACATGAGCAACAGGGCAGTGTGACGCCCCGCCCATGCGGGCGGAGCGCGGGTCAGGCCGGTGTCGTGCGGCTAGCCGGGCCCGACAGACTTGGGCGGCGTGGGCGCAGCTGGGGCGCTCGGGGCCGCCGGGGCACCGGGGACGGCGAGCTTGGCGATGGCGGCGCCCGCGCCACCGAGCGCCTGGCTGAACTCCGACGGAATGATGAACACCTTGTTGGCCTCACCCTGAGCCAGCTTGGGCAGCATCTGCAGGTACTGGTAGCTCAGCAGCGCCTGGTCGGGTGCGCCTTCATGGATCGCTGAGAACACCGTCTCGATCGCCTTCGCCTCGCCCTCGGCCCGCAGGATCGAAGACTCCCGCTCACCTTGGGCGCGGAGAATCGCCGACTCCCGCTCACCCTGTGCCGTCAGGATCTGGGACTGGCGAAACCCCTCGGCGGTGAGGATCGCGGCGCGCTTGTCGCGCTCGGCGCGCATCTGCTTCTCCATCGCCTCCTGAATGGTCGGCGGCGGGTCGACCGACTTCAGTTCGACGCGGTTGATCCGGATGCCCCACTTGCCCGTCGCCTCGTCGAGCACGACGCGAAGCTGAGAGTTGATGTTGTCGCGGCTGGTCAGCGTGTCCTCCAGCGACATGCCGCCGATCACGTTGCGCAGCGTGGTGACGGTGAGCGCCTCGATGGCCTGCAGCGGGTTGGCCACCTCGTAGGCCGCCGACTTGGGATCGGTGATCGTGAAGTAGAGGACCGTGTCGATCTGGACGACGAGGTTGTCCTCGGTGATCACGGGCTGGGGTGCGAAAGTGACGACCTGCTCGCGCAGGTCGATCAGCGGCTTCACCTTGTCTACGAACGGGATCACGATGGCCAGTCCCGGCGCCAGCGTTCGCTGGTAGCGGCCAAGCCGCTCGACCACGCCCGCGCGGGCCTGCGGGACGACGCGAATCGTTCGCCAGGCGACGAGCAGGATGAAGCCGACGAAGGCTGCGGCGACGATTGCTGCGGTCATGTTCTTGCCTCTCCTATTGCGTGACCAGAGCGGTCGCGCCCCGGATCTCCATCACTTGGACTTTCTCGCCGGCTTCGATGACCACGTCATCGTCGTACGCGCGAGCCGTCCACACTTCTCCACCGATTCGTACGCACCCGACGCCTTCATCGTTGGCGATGCGCTCCAGCACCATGACCTCCCGGCCAACCAGCGCGGCGGTACCGGTGCGAATCTCCGGCGGGGTGCTCAGATGGCGCCGCGCGATCGGCCGAACGAACGCCAGCAGAACGATCGTGACGATGGCAAAGGTGAGGATCGCAGCGACGCTGCCCAGTCCGAGCAGGGCGATAAGCGCAGCAGCGAAGGCACCGCCCGCGAACGGCGCGAGGAAGAAACTGGTCGTCGCCATCTCGCCTACGGCGAACGCGATCCCGGCCAGTAGCCACAACACCCAGTCGTCCATAAGAGTGGAGCCTACTCGCGGGAGGACGCGGTCAAGCGGGGTCTAGGCCCACGAGGGCGCGAGCGAACTCATCAGCGTCGAACGGCCGCAGGTCCTCCACGCCCTCGCCGACGCCGATCAGCTTCACGGCGATGCCCACCTCTGCGGCGATCGCCAGCGCGATCCCACCCTTGGCGGTGCCGTCGAGCTTGGTCAGGACGATGCCGTCCACCGGCACCGCCTGGGAGAAGAGCTGGGCCTGACGCAGACCGTTCTGGCCGGTCGTCGCGTCGACGGTGAGGAGCGTCTCGTGGGGAGCGCCGGGGGCACGGCGTTCGATCACTTTGCGGATCTTGGTCAGCTCCGCCATCAGGTCGTCCTGGTTGTGCAGGCGGCCGGCGGTGTCGATGATGATCACGTCGGCGTTCTGCTCCTGACCCTTGGCGATCGTGTCGAAGGCGACCGCGCCCGGATCGCTGCCCGGGGCGCCGGTGACGATGGCGCAGTCCGCACGCTGCGCCCAGCCTTCGAGCTGCTCGGTGGCCGCGGCACGAAACGTGTCGGCGGCGCCCAGCACCACGGTGAGCCCGAGTTCCTTATGCAGATGCCAGGCCAGCTTGCCGATCGTGGTGGTCTTGCCGGTGCCGTTGACCCCGACGGCCATGATCACGGTGGGACGCTCGCGCAGGTCGATGCGCCCCTCGGCCGGGCGCGCGATGTCGGCGAGCAGTTCGATCAGCCTGTTGGTCAGCGCCTCGCCGCCCTCGAGGCCGCCCGCGCCGGCTTCGGCCTCCAGTTCGCCGACCACCTTCGCCGTGGTCCGGGCTCCGACGTCGGCCATGATCAGGGCCTCCTCCAAGCGCTCCCACGTCTCTTCGTCAACCGTCTCGAACAACGTGGCCTGGATCTCGGCGCCCAGAGCCTCGCGGGTCCGGGCCATGTTCTCGCGCAGGCGGCGGAACATGCCGCGGCGCTTCTCGGGCTGGTTGGTGGGGTCACCGCCGGGCGCTACGGAGTCGAGCGGCGCGGCGGTGATGAAGAGGTCAGACCAGTCGCGAGGCATCGGGTTCGGGAAGATACCCACGTGCCCTCCCTCGTCCTCACCCGGGTCGTTCCGGGAACCGATCCTGTCGCCCTCGAACTCGTCGACGCGATGGTCGCCGAACTGGCGTCGCTGTACGGCGGGCGCACCGCCGACGAGACGCCGACCGCGACGCCAACCGAGCTGAGCCTGCCGGGCGGCGGATTCGTGCTCGTGGAGGTGGACGGCGCGCCCGTCGCCGGTGGAGGCGTGAAGCGTCTGGCCGACGACACCGGTGAGATCAAAAGGATGTATGTGGTGCCTGGCGCGCGCGGCACCGGGCATGCGCGAGTGCTGTTGGGGGCGCTGGAGGAATTGGCGCGCGCACTGGGATACACAAGGGTTCGGCTGGACACCGGCCCGCAGCAGCCCGCCGCGCAGCACCTCTATGAGACCGCCGGCTACACCTCGATCCCCAACTACAACGAAAACGCGTACGCGTCGTACTGGGGCGAGAAGGCGTTGTAGGGCCTGGCAGCTACGCCGACGCGCGAACTTCAGCGTCTGAGGCGTCAGGTTCGGCCTCGACCTCGCGTGGCAAGCGACGCGAGATGACCTTCGAAACGCCGTCGTCGCCCATCGAGACGCCGTACAGCGTGTCGGCGGCCTCCATCGTGCGCTTCTGGTGGGTGACGACGATGAACTGGGCGTGGTCGCGGTAGCGCTCGAGCAGTTCCAGGAAACGAGTGATGTTCACGTCGTCGAGTGCGGCCTCGACCTCATCCAGGATGTAGAAAGGGCACGGCCGGGCGAGGAAGACGGAGAAGAGGAAGGCGATCGCCGTCATCGACTTCTCACCACCGGAGAGCAGGGTGAGGCGCTTCATGGACTTGCCGGCCGGCGTGATCTCGATCTCGACGCCGAGCTCCTCCTCGGGCATGATCTCGCCGTCTTTGAGCTGTTGGGCCTCGGCCTCGGCCGCCGCCTCGGACTGCTCTTCATCCGTCTGCGATTCCTCGCCGCCAGGCGCAGCCGCGCCGCCGAGCACGGGCGCGGGACCGGCCTCATCGCGGACCAGGCGCAACCGTCCTCGACCGCCGGGGAAGAGCTGCTCAGCCAGCTCCTCGAAGTTCTTGGCCGCGGCGTTGAACGTTTCCTCGAAGGTGACGCGGATCTGACGATCGGTGTCGCGGATGAACGTGCGCAGCTCACGCAACGCCGTCTCCAGATCCGAGCGCTGACGCTCCATCTCCTCGACGTGCTCCAAGGCCTCGTCATATTCGGCCTTGGCCAGAGGGTTGACCGGGCCGAGCTGCTCGCGACGGCGGACCAGCCGGTCGATACGCACGCGCAGAGCATCCGCCTGCTCGGCGTCCAGCGGCTCGTCGGATGCCTGGGCGGGCAGGCCAAGGCGAACGGCCAGGGCCTCCAGTTCACGCCGGGCCTCAACGTCGTG
Source organism: Solirubrobacterales bacterium (assembly GCA_038319025.1). Lineage (GTDB taxonomy): Bacteria > Actinomycetota > Thermoleophilia > Solirubrobacterales > Solirubrobacteraceae > JBBQCW01. The sequence goes on along the minus strand of JBBQCW010000005.1, from coordinate 134,733 downwards.
CTCGCGAGCCTGCGCGGATCGGACCTCGGTGGTGGTCACGGCTTCGCCGCGCTCGCGCAGCCGCGCCTGAATGTCGGCCTCTTCCGCCGCGCAGGTACGCAGCTCAGCGGCCACACCCTCTCCTGCCTCGCGGTCCTGCCGCACCTCTTCCTCGCACCGAATGCCGTGGGCGCGTACGGCCTCGACGGCGGCCGTCAACGCTGCGGCGAGGCGCTCAGCCTGCGGCAGGAGCGCCCGATCAGCTTCGAGCGAACGGCCCAGACGAGCGACACGCTCGTCGCGCTCGTCGCGCTGCCGGGCAGCACGTTCGGCACCTCGACGCTCGGCGGCCAGCTCGCCCTCGGCCTGCGCGCGGCGTACTGCGGCAGCACCCTCCTGCGGGGCGGAACGGCGCTGCTCGATGAGCCACCGGCCGCGACGCTCCTCTTCGACCGCGGCGGCAGAGGCGCGGCCCGCATCGCGGGAGACGCGGTCAGCCTCGTCTCGCGAGGCCTCGGCTGCTGCCACCAGGCGCTGCGCCTCCTCGACGACTCTCAGCGCCTGCTGCTCAGCCTGGATGACCGCCTCACTGGCCGCGATCAGCCCATCACGTTCGTTGCGCTTGGCCAGGACGCGCTCCGCGCCGCCGCGGGGTGACTGGCGCAGCTCGCGGCTGTCGGCGAACCAGGCCCGGCCCGTACGGGTGACGGCGATGCCGGTGAAGTCGGATGAGACCGCGGTGAGATCCTCGACCACCCAGGCGTCGGCAAGCAGGTGACGGGCCAGCGCCACCAACGCGTTCGGCCCAGCGATCAGCGCGGCCAGGGATTTCGCATCAGCGGTCGGACCGCCATCAGCGGCGGCCGCCTCACCGTCGGCGCCCACCACGAGCGCGTGCCCGCCGTCGTCTCCGGCATTGTCCAGGAACTTCGCGCCCGCGTCGACGTCCTCCACGACGACCGCAGAGAGGCGGCCGCCGAGCGCGGCAGCAAGCGCCGTCTCATAGCCGGCCGGCACTTCAAGCTCACCTGCGAGCGTCCGGCCGGCACCTGGGGCACCCGCATGGCTGCGCAGGAACTGATTGGCGGCCGACAGCTCGGCGCCGACACGGGCCGCATCGCGGCGTGCACCCTCAGCGCTCGTCTCGGCGGCACGCAGGGCTTGCCGGGCCACATCGACGCCTGCATCGGCCACGGCCAGTGCGGCGCGCGCGTCAGCCGCAGCCGCTTCCAACGCGGCGACCTCGACGCCCGCGGCCTCGACCTCAGCCGCCATGCTGGCCAACTCGCGCTCCAGGTCTGCCTCGTGCTCGCCGTCCAGGCGGGCCAGCTCGGCCTCCAGCGCACCGATGCGCTCGCGGCCGGTGTCATCCGGAGCGTCAAGCTCGGCCTCGGCCCGCAAGGCGCGCAACTGGGCCTCGCGGCGCACGATGCGCTCCTGCGCCATCTCGGCGGCTTCTCTGGCGCGCTCCAGGCGCAGCTCGATCTTGTCCAGCGCCCCGCGAGCGCTGGACGCCACGCGGACCAGGCCCTCCCGCTGCTCGCTGCGCTGGGCCAACGCCAGCTCAGCAGCTTCACGGCGCACGGCCACGCCGGCCAACTCGGCCTGCGCGGCATCGCGGGCCTCGCGGGCAGCGGCGGCAGCAGCGGCAGCGACAGCGCGCTCCTCGGTGCGGGCGCGCATCGCGTCCCGGGCCAGTTCCCAGCGCGCCTCATCGGTCTGGCGCTCGAGGCGTTCATGCAGTTCGGCGGCCTCCGCCTGGCGCTTCAGAGGACGCAGACGGGACCGCGCCTCGCGCTCCACATCCAGAGCGCGGTCCAGGTTCAATTGCGTGCGCTCGAGCTTGAGCTGCGCACGGCGACGACGCTTGCGGTGCTTGCCCAGTCCAGCGGCCTCCTCGATCAGCAGGCGCCGGTCGCGCGGCTTGGACGTCACGATCCCCTCGACGCGGCCCTGGGAGACGACGGAGTGCATCTCCTTGCCCAGACCGGTGTCCGACAGGATCTCGAGCACGTCGACGAGGCGGCAGCGCGCACCGTTGAGGCGGTACTCACCCTCGCCGTTGCGATCCAGGCGGCGCAAGATGGAGATCTCGCCCATGGGCAGGTCGATGCCACCGTCGGCGTTGTCCAGGACGATCTCGACCTCGGCCGAGGAGCGCGCCTGTACACCGCGACCGCCGCCGAAGATGACGTCCTGCATCGACTGACCACGCACCGCGAGCGGCGATTGTTCGCCCATCGCCCACAGCACAGCGTCAGTGACGTTGGACTTGCCCGAGCCGTTCGGCCCGACGATCACGGACACGCCCGACGCAAAATCGAGCTTCGTGCGATCAGGGAACGACTTGAAGCCCTTCAGGGTGATGGACCGAAGATGCATCGCTGCTACTCCCCGTCCGTTTCCACGGGGAGGCCGCCGGAGGCCTCAAGCGCCTCGCGAGCGGCGGCCTGCTCGGCGGCCTTTTTGCTCCGCCCGCTGCCGCGCCCGATCGGCTCGTCGCCGACGGTGGCCACCACGTCAAACGTGCAGTCGTGCGGCGGGCCGTGCTCGGCGGCGACGGTGTAAAGGACGACGTCGCCGGTACGAGCCAGCCGTTCCTGCAGCGTGGACTTGAAGTCGACCGGGTTGGCGAGGGACTCCTCCAGCTCAGGCTGGAAGGCCTCTACGACAGCAGCCGAGGTGGCTTCGAAGCCGGCGTCCAGATAGCACGCACCGATGACCGCCTCGGTCACGGACGCCAGCACCCGCTCGGTCTGAAGCTGGGCGCTGGCCTCAGCGGACAGGCCCTCGGGCGCGGCGGCATGCAAACGGTCGGGCAAGCCGATCCGCACGGCGACCGCGCGACACGACGTACCCGACACCGTCTGAGCACGGATCTTGGTCAGCCGGCCCGCGCCGAAACGCTCAGCCTCGAGGCGTGGGTACAGGTGGGTGGTGATGGCCAGTGACAACACCGAATCACCGAGGAAGGCCAGCCGGGCGTAGGAATCGCTGCGCCGGTCCGTCCAGGAGGAATGGGTGAAGACCTGCTTCGACAAGTCGTCGGGCAGGGCGTCCAGCAGGTCGGTGAGGAGGCTCAGGGCTCAGGATCCGGTTGGAGCGTGCGCGAGGACGAAGTCGATGGCCTGACCGACGCTGAGGATCTGCGCCGCCTGCTCGTCGGACATCGTCACGCGGTAGGAGTCTTCGAGCTCCTGCACCAGCGTGTAGAGGTCAAGCGAGTCGGCGTCCAGATCTTCCTTGAAGCGCGTGCCCTCGTCGATCCGGGCCGGATCGAGCTCGAGCTCGTCGGCAAGGTGGTTCTGGATCAGGAGGAAAACTTCGTCGCGGGTCATGGCTGGTCGAGGACGCTAGCCGGGCCTCCGGACGCGCCGCGCAGCGCGCCCGAGGCCTCCAGCGCCGCATGGGTCCGCCCGACCACATCGGTCGTGACGCCGCGTGCGGCCAGCAGGATCGCTTGGGAGAAGCCGTACCGCGTGAAGCGACCGTGAGGCACGACCCCGAGCCGGCGCAGGCCCAGCAGGTAGGCGCCCCCTGGGCCTTCCGGGTCGATCTCGTCACGAAAGGCCCGCAAAGCGGGACGAAGCAGAACCCCGCCGGCCTTGGCCCGAGTGGTCGACGTCGCGGCAGCACGGACCGCCGCCAGGATCGCCTGTGACGTGCCCTCGATGAGCTTGAGCGCGACGTTTCCGGTGAACCCGTCGGTGACGATCACGTCGACCAATCCGGCCGGAATGTCGTTGCCCTCGACGTTGCCCACGAACTCGAAGGGCGCCGCATCTCCCGCCAGTCGGGCCGCGAGCGCCTCGTGGGCGGCGACGACGAGTGGCGTTCCCTTGGTCGCCTCCGATCCGTTGGCCAGGAGACCGATGCGAGGCCGCTCGATGCCCAGAACGGTCTGCGCAAGCGCGGCCCCCATGAAGGCGAACTGGACCAGGTGCTCAGGGCGTACCTCCACGTTGGCGCCCACGTCGACCAGGGTGACGGGCGCCCCGGGGATCGGCACCGGCACCGCGAGCGCGGGGCGGTAGATCCCCGATGCGCGCTTGATGTTGAACAGCCCAGCGGCCAAAGCGGCCCCCGTGGAGCCACCACTGACCAGCGCGTCCGCCTCCCCGGCAGCGACGGCGCGGGCGGCCTGGACGATCGATGATTCAGGGGTGGAGCGGACCGCGCGGACAGGATCCGCGGCCTTGGCGATGGACACCGGTGCGTCGATCACCTCGACGCCCTCGGCCACCTCGCCGATCTCCTGTGCCGACCCGTAGAGACGGACGCGCACGCCCTTGGCGGCCGCGATCGCGGCACCTGCGGCCACTTCGGCAGGCCCCATGTCCGCACCGCCGGCATCGACGGCGATCGTGACCGGGCGCGCCGGGACGGCGGGAACCTCGTTGCGAGCGCTAGTGCTCGTGGTCGTGATCGTGGTCGGGAGCCACGATCTCACGCCCGCGATACGTCCCGCAGGTCGGGCAGACCCGATGCGGTCGGCGGGGGCTGTGGCACTGAGGACAAGCGTTGTAGGTCGGTGCCGTCAGCTTGTGCTGGGACCGACGCTTGTTCGTGCGGCTGTGTGATTGCTTCTGCTTAGGGACGGCCATGAGGCTGCGAAGGGTAGCGGTTTTGGCTCTGGTTGACTCCGTGCCCTGTGCAGCCCGCTGTCGCCATCCGGCCGATGAACCTCGATGATGTCGCCGCCGTCGACCTGGTCGTACTGTCGGTGCTGTTCCAGCCCATCGCGGGCGCGGACATAGTGCCTCCGTCAGGCCTGCGCTTTCTGCGGCTCAACCACCTGATCGCCACGGACCCCGCCGGCTGCTGGGTCGCCGTGCACGAAGGGACGGTGGTCGGGCTGTCGATGGCTCTCGTCCGCGAGGGACTGTGGGGTCTCTCACTGTTTGCCGTACTGCCCGACCACCAAAGCCGCGGCATCGGCCGCCGACTGCTCGACGCGTCGCTCAGCCACGCCGAAGGAACCGACGGCGCGCTGATCATGAGCACGGCCGATCCGTCCGCCATGAGGCTTTATGCGCTGGCCGGGTTCTCGCTACTCCCCGCGGTGGCGGCGGCCGGCGTCACAACGCGTGAACTCCTTCCGCGTGCCGACCCAGACGTCGACGACCCCGGCCCGGCGCACGACGAGCGCATCGGCGCGATCGGGCGTGCAGTACGCGGCGCTTCCTACGCCACCGACCTGCCGGCGCTGCGCGCCACCGACCACATGGTGCTCGCCCTCGGCGACCGCGGATTCTGCGTGCGTAAGGACGGCATCATCAAGCTCCTGGCCGCTCGCGACGACGAAGCCGCACGACGCCTGCTGCAGACGGCGATCGCCCACGCCGGCATCGGCGCGACCGTCCATCTGGACGTGATCACCGCCGGGAACGACTGGGCGATCGAGGTCGCGCTGGCGGCCGGCCTAGCCCTCTCCCCGGACGGCCCGCTGTTCGTCCGCGGCGAGGTGGGATCGCTGCGTCCCTTCCTTCCCAGCGCCGCATACCTCTAGGATCGCGGCGAACAAGCGTATGAGCGGCTACGTGCCGCTCCAATCGACTCACAGGGGGATCACATGGGAGAACTAGTTCCGATTACCGGAACCAGCTACGAAGGTAAGCACCGCAGTCCGATCGGCATTCTCGGCCTGTCGCTGATCACGCTCGGGATCTACAGCCTGTTTTGGTACTACTACATGAACAAGGAACTGGCCGAGATCGGCAAGGCCCGCAACACCGACGAACTGGGTGACAACCCGATGACTTCGCTGATCGCCGTCACGTTCGGCGCTCTCATCATCGTCCCGGCGATCATCTCGCTCTACAACACGTGGGGCCGCCAGAAGAAGGCGCTGGAGCTGCTCGGCAAGCCGCAGGACGCCTTCAGCCCCATCGGCGGTCTGCTGCTCATGTACGTGATCGTCGGCTACTGCATCTTCCAGTCCGGCCAGAACAAGGTCCTCGAGGCCCAGCAGCAGCTCGGCGGCGGCCAGTCCGCGGCCATTCCGGCTGCCAGCTGATCGAAGCGCTTGTGTGGTGTGCGCCGTCGCCTCGGGCGGCGGCGCACCTGCTCATTCAAACGTCAGCTTGTCCAGCTCGGCCCAGCGCGGGTCGATCTGCGGCCCGTGGGTGTGCTCAGGGTCCTCGTTGAGGTTCGCCCCGCATTCGGCGCACAACCCGCGACAGTCCGGCCGGCACAACACCTGAGCCGGAAGGGCTAGGCCGAGCGCATCGTGCGCCCAGCTGACCACATCCAGTTCCTCGTCTACTAGGTAGGGACTGTCGAGTTCGTCTCCCCCACCTGGCTGGTCGACCTCGCGAACGTCGACCTCGGTGGATGGGGCGGCAGGCTCCAGGCAGCGCATGCACGGACCGCTGAGCGTCGCGCCAAAGCGCGCCCGAAACGCGTAGCCGCCGTGCGTCATCCGGCTGATGTCGAGGGCGACGGGCGCGGGCTGCGGGGTGACGCTGTACGGCGTCCCCGCGAAGGAGAAGGATCCGAGATCGACCTCGAGCTCAAGTTGGCGACCCTCGCCGCTGGTCAGGCGCATCCGCCCGAGGTCGAGAGTGTCGGTCCGGGCCATCGACTCAGGGTAGAACATGAGGCCCCGAGCGAGCCGGCGAGCACGTTCGACGTGCTCAGGCGCCCGGGGTCTCCTTCTGACCACGCTCGCTGCCCTCGTGCAGTTCGCGCTTGAGCACCTTGCCCGTGGCGTTGCGAGGGAGCTGGGCGAGGAACGTGAAATCCCGCGGCACCTTGAAGGACGCCAGGTTCGCCTTGATGTGGGCGCGCAGCGCGGCCTCGTCGGTCTTCGAGCCGGTGCGAATGACGACGAACGCCGCCAGACGCTGACCAAACTCCTCGTCGTCGACGCCCAGCACGGCGGCCTCCTCGACGTGCGGGTGGTCGGACAGGAGGTCCTCCACCTCGCGTGGGAAGACGTTCTCCCCGCCGGAGACGATCATCTCGTCGTCACGGCCGTCGACGAACAGGCGCCCGTCGTCATCGAAATGTCCGACATCGCCGGTGGCCATCAGCCCGTCGATGATCTCCTTGCCGCCGCCGCCGGTGTACCCCTCGAACTCCATGCCGTTGGCGACGAAGATGCGTCCGGGAAGCCCCTGCGGCACCTCGCGACCGCGGTCGTCCAGCAGGACCACGCGCGTGCCGTACGGCGGGCGACCGGCGGTGCCCGGCGCGGCGCGCAGGTCGGCCGGAGAGGCGATCGTGGCCCATGCCACCTCGGTGGAGCCGTACAGGTTGTAGAGCACGTCGCCGAGGCGGTCCATGACCCGCAGAGCCAGTTCGCCGGGGAGCGCGGAGCCGCTGGCGGCGATCACGCGCAGGTCCGGCGTGGGATTGCGGGCGAAGGCTTCATCGGGCAGTTCCATGATGCGCTGGAGCATCACCGGCACCACGGCGAGCGCCGTCGCGCGATGGCGGGAAACGGCCTCCAGCGTGCCCTCCGGATCAAAACGGCGACGGAGCACGAGCGTGGACGACAGGCCCAGGCCCAGCGTGAAGTGCGCCAGACCCCAGGAGTGGAACATCGGCGCCGCGATCATCGTCGCCTCGCGCGAGCGAAGCGGGATGCGGTCGTACAGGGCCGCGGCCGGCTCGAGGTTGTCGGGCTGCTTGCGGGCGGCACCCTTCGGCGTGCCCGTCGTACCGCTGGTGAGGATGACGACGCGACCCGTCACGGCGGGGGGCGTGAGATCGGCCGGGTCGCCGGCGGCGATCAGCTGCTCGAGCGTCGGGTGGGCGGCAGCGGCCTCGTCGTCGGTCCAACCGATGAACCGCAGGCGCCCCTCGGCCGCGGTGTCACACAGAGTCGTGAACTCGTCGTCGTGAATGATGGCCATCGGGCCCTCGCGCTCACACACGTCACGGATCTGGGGCGCGGCGAACATCGTGTTCAGGAACAGGGCGTGGGCGCCGAGCTTTGAGCAGGCCACGACCGCGTCGATGAACCCGCGGTGGTTGCGACACAGGATCGCGACCCCGTCGCCCTCGTTCACGCCGGCCGCGGCCAGCGAGGACGCCAGCCGGTTGGTGCGGTCCTGCACCTCGGCGAAGGTGAGGTCACCGCGTTCGTCGCAGATGGCCAGCGCATCGGGGTAGCGGACGGCCGAGGCGGCGTAGCCGGCGGCAGGGGTGGCGCCCCAGTCGCGCAGCGCCCGGGCGAGGGCCAGCAGCTTGTCCGGGCGGGTGGGCTTTACCATGCCGGCGTTCACGAGCGCCTTGACGACGAACGCCTTCCCCATCAGCTGCTCCTGAATTCCCATGCGCACAGTGAACCACCATGGGCGTTGCAGGGATTTCTGCGTTCCGTCAGATGACAGCCGTACGGTGCGACCCAGGAATCATGGAAGCCGCCACCCCCCTTTATCGCCACCGCGTCCGGATCCTCGACCAGGGGCTCGTCATCGAGCACCTCACCGTCGAGGACGCCTGTGCCGCAGACCTCGCCCGCCAGCGGGACGAGGCCGGCGGCGATCTGGGGGCGCTCATCACCGACGCGATCGAGATCGGCGCCCGCGTCTTGAGCCGGGAGCAGACAGCCGCCGACACAGACTTTGTGCGAGCTGAGTTTGAGCGCACCGCCCACGAGGTGGAGAAGCAGCTCACCGACCGCGCTCGCGAACTGGACGAGCAGTTCGCCACCCGCGGGACGGAGATCGCCGCCGCTCTGGCCGCCCATCTGGAGGCCGCCTTCGGCGCCGAAACGGGAGTCGTCACGAAAGCGCTCGAGCAGCACTTCGGTGAGGGCAGCAGCCAAGCCGTGCAGCACCAGGTGAAGGCGGCCGTGGCCGAGGTCACGTCCAAGATGGGCGAGGACCTCGTCCGGCAGTTCACCTCGGGGGACGCCAGTAACCCGTTAGCCGATTTCAAGGCCGCCACGATTCGTTCGCTGCGCGACGCCGGCGACCAGCAGCGCACGGAGCTGGGGAAGATGACGCACATGCTCACCGCGCTGCAGCTTGAGGTCCACTCCCTCAAGGCCGAGCGCGAGACCGATGAGCAGGTGGCCGCCGAGGCCGAGAAGGGCACCGCCAAGGGCCGCACGTACGAGGATTCTGTGGCCCAGGCCGTGGAGGCGCTCGCCGTGCCGCAGGGCGACGACGCGCTCGCTGTGGGCGACCAGGCCGACGCCGGCCGGGCCAAGACGGGCGATGTCGTCGTGACGATCGGTTTCGCCGAGGGCCCAGGGCGCGGACGCATCGTGTTCGAGGCCAAGACCGCCAGGCTCAGCCGCCCGGCGGCGCTGCGCGAGCTGGACGATGCGATGGCGGCCCGCACGGCTGATTTCGGCGTCCTCGTCGTGCCGTCCGAGGAGAAGGTCCCGGCCAAGATGCTGGCTCTGCGCGAGTACAACGGGAACAAGTTGATCGTCACCTATGACCCCGACGAGGGTGGCGTGCTCCCCCTCCAGGTCGCCTACTCGCTGGCCCGGGCCCGCGTGCTGCTGAACCGCGGCGAAAGCGGGGAGGTAGACGCCGAGGCCGTCGCCGGCGCCGTCGAGCGCGCGCTCCAGATCCTTGAGGACGTGCGGCGCGTGAAGTCCAGCCTCACGACCTCCAAGAAGTCGATCGACACCGCCGCGGAGATCGTCTCGACGATGAGCGACGGCGTGAAAGCCCAGCTGGCCGAGATAGCCGAGCTCGTCCGCCCCGCAGCCCACGCGGACGTCGATGAGGGCGCCCCAGCGGCCCCGCCCACCGTGACGATCACGGGCGAGCCGGCTGACGACGGGCTGTTCTGAGCCCGTCGCGCCCGTAGGATCCGGCGACATGGCGTCCGCCACCGACCAGCGCCGGCGACTCTGGCTCTCGCGCATGACGTTCGTCACGCCGCTGCTTTGGCTGGCCACGGCTCTGGTGGCGAGCATCCTGATCCCCCTCCTGGATCGGCACGCGCACTTTGATCTCGGTGTGAGCGAGGCGGCCGCCACCACCATGCTCAGTGCCGAGGCCACCGGCATGATCGCGTTCACGGGCTTGGTCTTCTCGATCTCGATCCTCGTGATCCAGTTCGGGACCCAGGCCCTCTCGCCCCGGGTCATTCCCGAGCTGCGGCGCGACCGGCTCACCGGCCACGCACTGGGCGTGTTCATCGCCACGTTCATCTTCTCGCTCGGTGCCGTGGTGGATATCGGCAGCGACCACGGAGAAGCCGTACCCAGCTTCTCGGTGCTGACCGCCGGCGCTCTGCTCATCGGGAGCGTCGTCATGTTCCTTCTGCTGATCCAGCGGGTGGGCACCGGGCTTCAGCTCCCGCGCGTGTTGGTGCGCATCGGGCAGCTCGGCGTGGACGCCGCCGACGCCACCTACCCCGATCCGTACGAGCCGGGCTGCGACGACAAACACCGGTACGACCTGCTGCCCGCGAACGCGGCGGAGATCAAGCACCCCGGCCACACCGCCGTGATCGCGGCCGTCGACATCGCTGCATTGCAGGCCGAGAGCGCCCGGACGGGCGCCTTGATCGAACTCGTGCCGGCGATGGGCCGGCGGATCTTCCCCGGGGAGGTGCTGCTGCGCTACTCCGGCGGCTCGGCGTCAGAAGAGGCGCTGGTTGACGCGGTGATCCTCGCGCCGGCCCGGACCATCCTGCAGGACCCGGCCTACGCGCTGCGCCTGATCGTCGACATCGCCATCCGGGCTCTGTCACCGGCCGTTAACGATCCGACCTCGGCGATGCAGGCGCTCAACGAGATCCAGCTCATCCTGGGCACCGTCGCCCATCGGACTTTGGCGCTGGGAGGCCCGACCGTTCACATCCGCGCGTCGCCGTGGGAGGACATGGTGGAACTGGCGCTCTCGGAGATCTCCCTCTACGGCGCGTCTTCCGTGCAGATCCCCCGCCGGATGCGCGCGCTGCTGGACGAGCTCGAATACTCAGTGCCGGCCGAGCGCCGCGCCGCTCTGATCGTCGAGCGCATCCGGCTGGAATCGCTGGTGCGCGTGGCGCACGGTCCGGAGCCGGACCCGATGCTGCTCGTATCCGACCCGTACGGGGTCGGCATGGCGCGAGCGGACCCGCCGCGCCGGCGATCTGCGCCTTAGGCGGATCGGCTAAACGCGCTGACGGCGGGATCGGGGTCGCTCGCCAGGATGCAGCGGAATGACGCGTGCGCCAGTACGCGAATCCGCGAAGACGCCGCGAGCGGCGCCGAGGCGGCGTCAGTCTTCGGCTGGGTCGTCTTTGCCCTGTAGTCGATCGCGCCCTCGTTGGACGGCGGCGATGAACTTCGAAAGGTTGACTTCGAGCGTGTTGAGGATGTCGTCGGCGTAGTCCTCGGCGCCGAGACGGATCTCGCGCTCGCGAGCACGGGCGTCCTCAAGGATGTCCTCGGCGGAACGCTCAGCCTCTTTTGTCACTTCTTCCTGGGAGACGAGCTGATCTTGCTTCTCGCGCGCTTCCTTGAGGATGCGCTCGGCTTCACGCTTGGCCTCGGCGAGCATCTCCTGACGCTCCTTGACGATCCACCGAGCCTGCTTGATCTCCTCGGGAATGGTTGCCCGCATCTGATCGAGGAGATCGTAGATCTCCTCCTTGTCCACGCGGACCTGATCGGTCAGCGGGACCGGCTTGGCGTTGTGGACGAGGTCGTCCAGCTTGTCGATGAGAACCAGAACGTCCATGGATAGGCCTGTCTTTCGTTACCGCGTCAGCTCTTCCTGCAAGCGCATGCGAACCGCCTCGGGCACCAGTCCTTCGATGTTCCCGCCGAAGATCGCAAGTTCCTTCACGCCGCTGGAAGAGAGGAAACTGTACTGCGGACTCGTCATCAGGTAGAGCGTGTCCACATCCGGCGCCTGGCGCCGATTGAGTTGATTCATCTCCATCTCGTACTCGAAGTCGGAGATGGCCCGCAACCCCTTGACGATCGTGCGGGCGCCGATCTTGCGCGCGAAGTCGACCACGAGGGTGTCGAACGGCTCCGCCCGGACCCCGGGAAGGTGAGCGGTCGCATCACGAATGAATTCGAGCCGCTCCTCGATGGTGAAAAGCGTGTTGTTCTTGCGCACCGACAGGTTGACCACGCCGACGACGACCTCGTCGAAATGCTCGGTGGCGCGGGCGATCACATCCAGGTGCCCGTTGGTGATCGGGTCGTAGCTGCCGGGGCAGACTGCGATGCGGTGGGAGCTCATAGCTGGTGAATGCAGATCAGGGTGTCGCCGTAGCGGCGTTCATGGATGAGCGGCAGATCGAGCACGAGCGGGTCGCGACGATCACTCTCGGTGACGACGCGCGCGCCCGGGGCCAGCAACGGGAACAGCGTCTCAGAGAGCGTCGCGCCGAGCGCGGCCGCCTGCCTATAAGGAGGGTCGAGCAAGACCAGATCGTATGCGTCGCCGCGCACGGACGCATCCCGGAGGGCGGCGGCCGCCTCGCCGGCGTGAATCTGCGCCACCGATTCCTCGACGCCAAGGGCCTCCAGATTGGCGCGCAGCACCGCAACGGCCGGGCGCGCCTTCTCCACGAACAACACCTTCGATGCCCCGCGGGACAGCGCTTCCAACCCCAATGCCCCGCTCCCGGCAAACAGGTCGAGCACGTGCGCTCCATCCAGCGGGCCCAAGGTGGAGAAAAGCGCCTCACGCACCCTGTCGCCGGTGGGTCGCGTCGCGTCTCCGCGCGGCGTCTGCAGTCGACGGCCGCCAAACGCGCCGGCGATGATGCGCATCAGGCGGGGATCGGGGCGCGCTCGGCGGACCCGTGCGCGCGGGTGAGGGCGTCGCCCAGCAACCGGTGCTCAGGCTGGGCCAGATCCGGATCCTCGCCGTGAATAGCCTCGGCGACAGCGCGGGCGCGTTCCAGGATCTCGGCGTCCTGGGGCATCTGCGCGACCTGGAAGGCAGCCAGGCCGGACTGACGAGTGCCCATCAGCTCACCCTCCCCACGCAGCTCCAAGTCGATCTCCGCCAGCCGGAAGCCGTCGCGATGCTCGGCCAGCGCGCGCAGCCGGGGCGAAAGCGATGGGCCGAACAACAGACACGTCGATGGGTGCTCGCCGCGGCCGATGCGGCCGCGAAGCTGGTGGAGCTGGGAGATGCCGTAGCGCTCGGCATTCTCCACCAGCATCACGGTCGCGTTGGGGATGTCGATCCCCACCTCGATGACGGTGGTCGCCACGAGCACGTCCGCGCCCCCGGCGGCGAAGGCGGCCATCGCCTCCTGCTTTTCGCGCGGGCGCATCTGCCCGTGGAGCAGCACGACCCGCACGTCGCGCAGTTCGCCGGTGCGCAACCGTTCGAACTCCGCCGTCGCCGCCCGCGCACTGAGCGCCTCGGACTCCTCGACCAACGGGCAGACCACGAAGGCCTGGCGGCCTGCGGCCACCTCCTCGAGGATCTTTTCGTAGGCCCGGGCGCGCTCGCGATCCCCCGTGGCGACGAAGGTGGAGATGGGGCGCCGCCCGCGGGGCAACTCCCGCAGGACGGTCACGTCAAGGTCGCCGTAGCCGAGCAGCGCCAGCGTGCGCGGGATGGGCGTGGCGGTCATGTGGAGCACGTGCGGGGCGGCCGCGACGCCGCCGTCCGCCTTGGCGTCCAGTGCCGCGCGCTGCCGCACCCCGAAACGGTGCTGCTCGTCCACCACCGCGACGGCCAGGCGGTCGAATACGACGGTTTCCTCGATCAATGCGTGGGTGCCCACGAGCAGCGACAGCTCGCCGCTGGCCAGTTTGGCGAGCAGATCCTGACGACGGGCGGCGGGCGTGGAGCCCGTGAGCAGCGCCATCGTGACCACGGAGCCGGGCATCAGGGCTTGGAGCGTGGCGAAGTGCTGTTCGGCCAGCGTCTCGGTAGGGGCCATCAGCGCGGCCTGCATCCCGTTCTCCACGGCACGCAACATCACGAACAGGGCAACCGCGGTCTTTCCCGAACCGACCTCCCCCATGAGCAGACGCTGCATCGGACGAGCCGTGGACAGATCGGCGCCGATCTGCTCCATCGCGGCGGATTGATCGCCCGTAAGGGTGAACGGCAGCAGTTCGTCCACCCAGCGACGGGTCAGCGTCGGCTCGCCGTCCAGGACGGGGGCTGCGGCGGCGTCCTGGCGGGCGGCGCGGCGTTGCAAGTAGCTGAGCTGGACGAGGAGGAGCTCGTCGAAGGCCAACCGGCATCGTCCGCCCTCCGGATCGCCGAAGTGCGCCGCGTCGATCGCGGCGGCACGGTCGGGCAGCCGCTCAGCGGCCCGCAGACGCCCGGGCAGAGGGTCGCCGACGAGCTGCGCCGCCGCTCGGTGCTCGCCTACCAGAGCGAGGATCTGGGTCGATGACAGCCCCTCGGTGGCCGGGTAGTGCGCGACCGCCTCCCCCGCGCCGGCGGTGCCGGCGGCCTCGGAGGTGGGCGCGTGGGATGAGACCCGGAAGCGGTTGCGAGCCGCGAACTGCCCGTGCAGGACGAGTCGAGTGCCAGGCGGGTACTTGTTCGCCAGCCAGGGCTGATTGAAGAACGTGACAATCATCGGGCCGGTCTCGTCCACGACGGTCGCCTCCACCAGCGGGCGCATCCCGCGGCGGCGCACGGGCCGCGAGCTGATGCCTCTGACCTCCACCACGACCGTCGCGTTCTCCCCCGGCACGAGATCGGCGATCGTGCGGGCCTCACGCCGGTCGCGCGGGAGGTGCATGAGCAGGTCGCCGACGGTGTCCAGACCAAGCGACTGGGCCGCGGCTGCCGTCTTGGCCGGCTTGATCTTCAGCGGCCGCGCCAACGCGGACGGCCGCGGCGAGCGCACCGGCGCGCCGAGCAGCGTCTCACGGTCGAGTTCGTCGGTCTGCGCGAAGGCGCGGGGCACCGCCAGAGGATGACGGGCGCGGCGGTCGGCGCGTGGTTCAGCGCCCTCGGGAGCGCAGGAACTCGGCTTCGGCCTCTCCGAGCGCCGTCGCCGGTGGGGCTCCGTGCAGATACTCGGCCGCGATCGCGGCCCAGTCCGCACCGGCGCGCAGTTGCCCCAGCACCACGGCGACGATGCCGTGCATCCGCCGGATCAGGATCGCCTCCGGCGGCAGCGTGAACTGGTTGACCTGCGTCTTCATCGCGGCCCGTTGCTCGGCGCTCGGGCGTTCCCGCGAAGGGTCGCGCTCGCGCTCGCCGTCGGGGCTCAGGCGACGCGCACCGGGAATGGCGTACCACCCGACCGCGCGGCGCATCAGGCGCAGCGCCCAGTCGGCATCGACCCCGTCCGCACGGTCCGAGGGCAGGTAGGCACCGGCGATCATCGCGGCTTTCAGGGCCGCGGCGTCGCCGTCTCGTACGGCGGCGTTGACGGCGCGTTCGGCATCCACCCGGCCGGCGTCGACATCACGCAGCAGCCCGAAGTCCAGGAAACAGACATGCCCGTCAGGGCACTGCAGGTAGTTGCCGGGGTGCGGGTCTCCGAGGGCGATCCGGTCGCGGTAAAGCAGGCCGAGGAAGAACCGGAACACGATCTCGCCGTAGCGATCGCGCTGGGCCTCGTCAGCACGGCGCACGGCCTCGAACCGCTGACCCTCGATGAACTCGGATACCAGCACGCGCCGGGTCGACAGATCCGTGTGGACCCGCGGGATGCGGACGAAAGGATGGCCGCGCATGAGTCGCTCGATCCGCCGGTGATTCTGGGCTTCAAGTTCGTAGTCGAGCTCCTCGGCGATCCGCTCGCGCATCTCCGCGGCGAGGGCCTTTGCGTCCAGCCCCGGCGCGAGACGCTTGACCAGCGGCAGCAGCATCGTCGCGTTGCGCAAGTCGGTCTCGACCGCCTCGGCCACTCCCGGGTACTGGATCTTCACGACGACGTCGTCGCCGTCGACCGTCGTGGCGCGATGGACCTGGCCGATCGAAGCGGCCGCGAAGGCGCGCTCGTCGAATTGCGAGAACACCTGGTCGAGCGGGCCGCCGAACTCCTTGCGCATCAGCTTCTCGAGGTCGGAGAAGGCCACCGGCGGCACGTCGTCGCGGAGCGCCGCGAGCTCGCGCTGCAGATCGTCGCGCTCATCCTCGGGAAGCCCGTCGAACTCGATCATCGAGAGCATCTGGCCGACCTTCATCGCGGCACCCCGCATCTGCCCCAGTTGGCTGACCAACTCGCGGACGAGCGCGGCGGTGCGCTCGCTCTCGGCGGCCGCGGCCCGTTCGGGCGTGCGGACCCGGTTGGCGGTCCTCATCCCGGCCCAGCGCAGGCCTTGACCGGTCACCAATCCGCCGACCCGTGCCGTCCGGGCGACCCGCCCGGTGGGCAGCTTGCCCGCGTCGGGTGGCAGGTCGTCGGGCTCGGCGCTCATCGACCGAGGGTAGCGACGCGGGGATGCCGTCCAGCGTGGGCGGGGCCTGCTCGGCCGCGGCCGAGCGCGGGGTTGCGGCGCTCAGCCGGGCGAACTAGTACGCCGGGAGGGGCCGAGGCGTTTTGTCGCGGGCTGCGGTGCTGCGGTGCCCTGGCATCTCTCCCTCACGCGCGAGCGGCACGCGCGTGTTTCGCCGCGGCGGATCGCGCGAACCTTGGTTGTCTGCGCCCACCCGGCGGGCGCAGGTCACCAGGGTTCAGACAGACCGATAGTGGGCGCGCCGTTGCGGCGTAGCGCGACGAGTCAAAACGCCGGGTTCATTCCCGAGCGAAGCCGATGCGTGAACCACGAGCGTCGTCTTGACCGGCGTGGGTCCTGCTTAGATGACTCTCGGCCGTCCGTCGTTCGGTGCGGCGCCCCGGTTCCCACCTGCTGGGAAAGCAAGAGGTCCACCCGCGGGGGCCTGAGCGGTGCCGGGATGCGGTTGACGACCGCAGCAAGCAAGGAGATAGTTCTCAGGCATGTGGAGACGACCAAAAGCGACAGCTGAGGTCCCGACGTTCGACCAACGTGAGATTCCGTGCGAAAACGAGGCTGCCGCAGACGCCGAGGCCCAACGACAACAAGCACTGGACACCGACGACGCCGAATGGATCTTCCTCCGCCACAAACGAAAGTGGGTGGCCCGCCGCGTTCCCCGTGACCTCCCACCGGATCCACCGAAGAGCGCACTCCGTCGCGCCCTGGCTGCGGACGCGGAGGCCATCGACCGCCGCGGGATGGGTTGGTAGCCTGACTCCGGCATCGCGACTGAGGGAAGTCAATGTTCGGAGCGTACGCCCTGGCTACTCCGCCGCCACGAGCCACCACCACGCGGGCTGGCCGCCGTGGGAGCACTCGAGTTCGACGCCGTCCGGCATGAGCGTGGCGACCGCGTGGTCGTCCAAGGGGGCGCCGTCGCCGGCGAGGCAGGTGAGCAGCTCGGCGCCGTCGCCGACCGCCAGCAGGACGGCGCGCAGCGTCGTCTCGACATCGCCCCAGGCGATGATCTCCTCGTCAACGAAGCCGACAGCCTCCCCGGCGGTGAAGCGGCCGGCGCCGTCGTCGCGGGCGGCCTCGGCCACGCCGCCCAGGCGCGTGGCGGCCAGCACGGCCTCCATCGCGTCGGCGTTCGCGTCGGCGTCGGCGTCGGGCAGCAGCGCCAGGGCAGCGGCCAGGCCGGCCTGCTGAGCCCGCGAGGCAACGACGCGAACGGTCTTCTCGGAAAGGTCCGCGGCGCGCTCGGCGGCCATGATCACGTTGGGGCTGTTGGGCAGCACGATCACCTCCTCGGACGGGGAGGCGTGGATCGCAGCGAGCAGCTCGTAGGTGGAAGGATTGAGCGTCTTTCCGCCATCGAGAACGCCCACACCGAGGGACTCGTAGAGAGAGCGGATGCCGCTGCCGGAGACCACCGCGACCACAGCAGTCCGACCCACCGGGCCAGGGTCGACCACGGAAAGGCGCTCCGCGCGCTCGGACACCTGTGCGTCCATGTCGGCCACGTCGGTGTGCGACACGGTTCCGACCTCGGCGAACACGCCCATCGCGGCGTCGGGGTCGTTGGTGTGGACGTGCACCTTCAAAGTGGTCCGGTCACCGACGACAAGCACCGAATCACCGATCTCCTCGAGCACATCGATGAAGGCGGACGCGCTCAACTCCCGTCCCGTGACGGCGAAGTTCGTGCAGTAACGGTAGGTCGATGACTCGTGCTCGGGATGCGTCACGCGCACGGCCGGCGCGTGGTGCTCGAGCTCGGGCGGCTCGGTCCCGCGAAGAGCCGCGACGATGCCGGCGAAGATGACCGTCGCCGCGTACCCGCCGGCGTCGACCACTCCGGCTTGCTTGAGCACGGGCAGCAACTCCGGCCCGTGCTTGACGGCTTCCTCGCCGGAGAGCAGCGCGCGCTCCAAGATGTCGGCGATCGCGTCGTTCTGCTCTTGGTTAGAGGTGGCCGGCCCTAGTCGCGGGTCGGGCATGTGCGCCAGCTCGGTCGCCGCGCGGGTGGCCATCTCGCGCATCACCGTGAGGATGGTGCCCTCCGCCGGCTCGCGAACCGAGGCGTAAGCACGCTGGGCGCCGCGAGCCATCGCCGCGCCGATAAGCGTCGGGTCCACCAGTTCACCGGGGCGGGAGATGAGTTCCTCGGCCGCGCCGCGAATCAGCTGGCTGAGGATGACGCCGCTGTTACCGCGGGCGCCGAGCAGTGCGGCCCGAGCCACGGACTCGACGATCTCATCGCGCCCGATGTCGTCGATGGGCCGGTCGACGCTGGCCAGGCGCTCAAGCTCCTCACGGCACGCACGCAGCGTGAGGGCCATGTTGTCGCCCGTGTCGCCGTCAGCGACCGGAAAGACGTTCAGGTCGTTGATCTCCTGCCGACGTGATTCAAGGTGCGCGAGAGCACCTTCTACGACGGCACGGAAACGAACGAGGCTGGGATCGGACACAGGCCGGATGCGGCCTGTGCTACAGGGCCTTGGTGACCTTGCCGGCCTTCAGGCAGCGCGTGCACACGTACTCACGGCGCGGCGTGCCGTTGATCAACACGCGGACCTTCTGCAGGTTCGGATTGAAGCGGCGCTTGGTGGCGACCATGGAATGGCTTCGGCTGTTGCCGAAGGCGGGACCCTTCCCGCAGCTGTGACATATCTTGGCCATCGGACGCGGAACTGTAGCCGAGTCGATGGTCAGGCTGCGTCACGCCCACGAGGGGCGGTCACGGGCCGGCGTTCAGGGGCGCGCGCGGGATGCTGACGGCGCTGAGGGCGGGCCGGCCAACGCGGCGTGCCGTGGTCGCGGCTTCGCGGACCAGGCTCGGCATCCGGGAGCGGCAGCCCGCCCGGACCGCCGCGCGGGGCCGGCGGAGCTGGTGGACCATCGTCATCGCGCTCATCACGGGGCCACCAACCAAACAGATCGGGCCGCTCACCGTCAAACAAGCCGTAGATAAGCACCGCGGCGCCGGCCACATGGACGGCGAACACCAGAGTTATTGCGGCGACTTGCGAACTCACCATGACGCCAGTTTACCGCTCAACTTGAGGCCAATCGCGCCCGCATGGCGACCATCGTGAGCACTGCTTCAGCGGCGTGGGCACCGGAATCGCGCTTGTCCCCACCGGCCCGCGCCAGTGCCTGTTCCATGTCCTCGGTCGTCAGGACGCCGAACGCACACGGCACGCCGGTGCGCATCTGCACATCCTGGATGCCGCGGGCCGCCTCGCCGCAGACGTAGTCGTAGTGAGAGGTCTCACCGCGGATCACGGCGCCGACGCAGGCCACGCCGCCGAACCGCCCGGACTCGGCCACGTACTTGGCGGCCAAGGGCAACTCGAATGCCCCGGGCACCTCGAACACGGCAACCTCCGCGCCGGCCTCCTCGAAGACCCGCGTCGCCGAGGCGATCAGGCGATCCGCCAGGTCACGGTAGAAGGTGGCCACCACGATGGCGTAGCGCTCGCTCATGAGCCCTTCTCCTCCTGCTCGCGAGCAAGATCCTGCTCGCGCTCGGCGTGCAGCATCTCCTCGTCGAGGTTCAGGCCCTGATGGTGGACGCTGGTGTGTCCCATCCGCTCGCGCTTGGTGCGCAGGTAGGCCTCGTTGTGCTCGTTCGGCTCGCTCTCGATCGGAATCTGAGCGCTGACCGACAGCCCGTACCCCTCCAGCCCGCGGATCTTCTTGGGGTTGTTGGTGAGGATGCGGATCGACCCAAGGCCGAGGTCGACGAGGATCTGGGCGCCGATGCCGTAGTCGCGCAGGTCGGCGGGCAGGCCGAGGGCGAGGTTGGCCTCGACCGTGTCCATCCCCTCCTCCTGCAGCTTGTAGGCCCGCAGCTTGTTCAGCAGGCCTATGCCCCGGCCCTCCTGGCTCAGGTAGAGAAGAACGCCCTGACCTTCACGCTCGATCATGGCCAGCGCCGCTTCGAGCTGCTCACCGCAATCGCAGCGCAGCGAATGGAACACGTCGCCCGTGAGGCACTCCGAATGCACGCGGACGAGCACGTTCTCGCACCCGTCCACGTCACCCTTCACGAGTGCGACGTGGTGCTTGTCGTCCACCAGCGAGCGGTAGCCGACGACATCAAAGTCACCGAACGCGGTGGGCAGCCGGGTGGAGACGACGCGCTCGACCAGCTTGTCGTGCTTGCGGCGGTACGCGATCAGGTCAGCGATCGTGATCAGCTTGAGGCCGTGCTTGAAGGAGTAGGCGGCCAGGTCGGGCACGCGTGCCATCGACCCGTCCTCGTTCTGGATCTCACAGATCACGCCGGCCGGGGTGCAACCTGCGAGCCGGGCCAGATCGACGCTGGCCTCCGTGTGGCCGGTGCGCTCCAGCACTCCGCCGGCGCGAGCCTTGAGCGGGTGGACGTGCCCTGGCTGGACGATGTCGGCGGCACCACACTTCGGGTCGACCGCGGTCAGCATCGTGTGCGCCTGGTCGTGGACGCTGATGCCCGTGGTCACGCCCTCACGTGCCTCGATCGTCACGGTGAACGGCGTCTCGTAGGCCGACTCGTTCTTGGCTGACATCAGTTCCAGCCCGAGTTCCTCGCACCGTTCCGGGGTGAGCGCCACGCAGATCCAGCCGCCGGCCTGGCGGGTCATGAAGTTGACCGCTTCCGGCGTGACGTGCTCGGCGGCCATCACGAGGTCACCCTCGTTCTCGCGATCCTCGTCGTCGACGACCACCACCATGCGACCGGCCGCGATGTCCTCCAGTGCGTCCTCGATCGAAGCGAACTCGATCTCGTCGCGGCTCGGCTCGGCAGAACTGACGCTCATCGTGCTCCCACCAATTTCTCGACGTACTTGGCCACGACGTCGACCTCCAGGTTGACGGAGTCGCCGGGTTCGGCGAGCCCCAGAGTGGTGCGCTCCAGCGTCTCGGGGATGAGTGAGACGTCAAAACCCTCGTCGTCGACGCGGGCGACGGTCAGCGAAATGCCGTCCACCGCGATCGAGCCCTTCTCGACCACGTAACGCAGCAGTTCAGGGCCGGCCGCGACCGTGATGACTTGGGCAAACCCGTCCGCGCGAACGCCGGCGATCGTGCCCAAGCCGTCGACGTGGCCTTGCATGATGTGGCCGCCCAAGCGGGCGTCGGCGCGCAGCGCAAGTTCCAGATTGGTGCGTGACCCAGGTGCGATTCCGGCCAGCGAGGAGCGCCGCAGCGTCTCGTTCATGACGTCGGCGCCGAACTGCTCCCCTTCCACCCCCACCGCCGTCAGGCAGACGCCGTTGACCGCCACCGAATCACCGTCCGCCAACTGCGCAGCGAGCGGGGTCCGCACGGTGAGACGCGTCCCGACCTCCGTCGAATCGACGGCCAACACCGTTCCCAGATCCTCAACGAGCCCGGTGAACATCCTCACCACTCCTTGAGGCGGGCCATGATCAGAACGTCCTCGCCCACCTGTTCGACGTCGAGGCTGAGCGCGCGCATCGCGTCCGCGATCCGCTCCACGCCCTGACCCTCCAGCGGGTCACGCGCGCTGGCGCCGCCCAGGACGATCGGCGCCAGGAAGAGGCGAATCTCATCGATCTCGCCGGCGTCGAAGAACGCCCCGGCCAGGTGCGGGCCACCTTCGAGCAGGATCGAGGTGATCGGAGGATCCAGCGCTCCGAGCTGAGCCAGGGTCGAGCGCACCCGAGCGGGCTCGTTCTCACCCGTGGCCAGGAGAACGTCGGCGCCTGCGGCCTCCAGGGCATCGGTGGCCGATCGGGGTGCCGCGCGGGAAACGACGACGATCAGGGGGATCTCCGAGGCATCCTTGACCAGCTGCGAGCTGAGCGGGAGCCGCGCCTGCCCATCAAAGACGATCCGCCGGGGCTGGTGGTGTACATCGGGGACGCGCGCGGTCAAGCGCGGGTCGTCGGCCAGGGCGGTGCCGATGCCGACCGCGACGGCGTCCACTGACGCACGCCAGTAGTGGGCGAGCTCGCGGCTCGCCTCGCCGGAGATCCACTGCGAGTCACCGCTGCGCGTCGCCACCTTGCCGTCGAGCGTCATGGCCGACTTGAAGAGAATCCTGGGCCGACCGGTGCGTGCGTGCTTGCGAAAACCTTGCATCAGGCGCCGCGAACGGGTGGCCAGATCGCCGGAACCCATGACGACCTCGATGCCCTCGTCTCGCAGTTCACCCAAGCCGCGACCGGACGCCTTCTCCGACGGATCCTCGGTGGCCACCACGACGCGGCGCAGACCGGCGTCGAGGATCGCCTGGGTACACGGCCCGGTCTTGCCGGTGTGACAGCACGGCTCCAGTGAAACGTAGATCGTGGCTTGGGAAAGGTCGGCGCCACCACAGGCGGCGATCGCGTTGACCTCGGCGTGTGGACCGCCGAACTCCTCGTGCCAACCCTCCCCCAGGACTTCCCCGTTGAGCGCGATCACGGCGCCGACCATCGGGTTGGGATGCACGCGCCCGACGCCGCGCACGGCCAGTTCCACCGCACGGGCGAGTAGGTCGTGGTCGATGTCGAGGTGGGCGGACGGCATGTCCAACCAGGATACGCGCGCGGTCACTCAACCGGCCGTTGCGGTGTGTGCGCAGCGGCCGGTCTTCAGCCTGTAGACGGTCATCTCCGGGCCTGGCCGGTCGTAGGCCATCGGGTATTGGTCGAACGAGAAATCAAAGTTGAAGGGCACCGAGGACTCCCCGGGGCCGTACGGCGTGGCGCGGTAGATGACGTCCGCGCTCGCTTCCAGCGCGCGGTAGTAGGCGATCGCACCGGGCACCCCATGGCGGTCGGCTTCCGCCCGGCCACGCTGCGTGGACCCCACGATCACGTAGCAGTAGCCGCCGGCCTCGTAGGCACGCAGAAGCGCTGGGCGAAGCGTGCGCTCGTAGTCCTCCACGGTGACGGTTCGCGGTACGCCGGCCGGCGAGGCCCCACCGAGTGGGAGTGTCGTGCGGAACACCGGGTACTTCGACCAGCGGTTGCCGTTCGCCGTGGCCCGCGAAGGATGCCCGACATCCTGGGCCCACCCGTCCGGAACGACCGGTTCGATAACCACCTTGGTGCCGGGCGGAATGTGGGCCACCATCCAGGCCCGGGTCAGTGCGCGCGTGTCCTGGCGAGACAGCAGGCGCCCGCTGTGGACCGAGTAGGCCAGGCCCTGACCGCACAGAGCCAGCGCCGCGACCGTGTAGAGCCCGATCGCAAAGCCCCGGCCGGCCACCGGCCGGCGGGCTCGCAGCGCGTCGACGGCAGCCAGCGCTCCCAACGCCGCGAACAAGCACAGGAACGGGTAGATCGGGAGCATCCAACGGCCGAAGAACCGCTCCTGCAGCCCCAGGAAGAGCAGGAACAACACCGGGGGCACGCCCAGAACGATCGCCGCTCCCCGGTCGCGGACGGTGCTGACGGCGAGTCCGCCGAGAGCGGCGAGGGCCGGCACCCAACCGAGTCCCCAGGTGAACGTCCACAGGTAATAGACGAACCCCGATTCGTCGGGCGCACCGAGCTTGCCCGCCGCGTTGCTTGACTGATCGGACTGGTGCTGCAGACCGTCCTGGAACTCGGTGTGGCTCAGCAGCGAGAACGGGTTGCCGACCAGGAAGGCCGCGATCGATACGCCGCCCGCGAGAGCCAGGCCACGAAGCACCTCCCGTCCAACTCCCTCCCCTCGCCAGCGGACGGCGGCGGCCAGCAGGAGCGCCGGAAGCACCACCCCGCCGGTGTACTTGGTCGCGGCCGCCAGTCCCAGCCCGAGACCGGCGATCGCATAATCGCGGGTGCGCCCCGTGCGCAGGACGCCCGCGATGCCCCACAAGGCGAGACAGACCGGCGCCGTGGTGGGCGCATCGTTGAGCGCGAGGTGGGCGTAGAACACCGGCAGGAACGCGACGGCGAGCACCCCGGCTGCCAGCATGCCCAAGCGACGATCGAGGAGTCGAGCACCGGCCAGATACAGAAGGCCCACGGCCGCCGTGCCGAGCAAGGCGGCGGAGACCCGCGCCACGATCCAGACCTCGGTCGGGTCCTTGGCGAACGCATCCGAGACGCCCTGCCGGCCGCCGAACCACCCGGCGAACACAACGTGAAGCACGTACGTGAAGAGCGGCGGATTGACGAAATAGTGGGGATTCCAGCCGTGGCCGAACAGGCCGATCGCCGTCGGGACGAAATGGCTGTTCTCATCCACGTTGTAGGCGTAAGGCAGCCCATGGCCCACACCCCACAGCCGCAGGCCCAACGCCAGCACCAGCAGGCCCAGTACGCCCAGTGCCCAGCCCCACCGTGAGCCGGAAGCCTGCTCCGGGGCCGGCGTCGGCGGTGAGGGCCCGATCAGGGGGCTAGCAGCGGACGTAGGCACCGTAGAAGGAGCCGGTCACAGCACGGTCAAAGCCGGGCAGCGGGCTCGCGTTGAGTGATTCATCGGTGCCGGTGGTGAAGGACTGTCGCAGCAGCGACATCCGATCGGTGGTCAGGAGTTGGATGCCGTGCGCCAGCCGCCCCGTGAGCAGGGAATGCGTCTGCGGGTCATATCGCGGGTCGCTGCGGGCCAGCACGCCGGCGGGTCCGGCGTCGAGGATCCAGCGGGTATCAGGAATCAGCTTGTGGTTGGGCGTGCTCACCGGCCCGCAGCGGCGCCCGGCGCCGACCGCCTTGGCGTCGAGTACGGCCACCAGCGAGGCGTGGCTGTCGCGACGGAACTGCAGTTCGTTGGCGAAGGACGACAGGTTGACCCGCGTCGCGGTGAACACGAGGCCGAAGATGACGAGGCCGGCCGCCCCGACCATCCAAACCGTCCGCCATCGACCATGGTGCAGCATCGTCCAGCCACCGATCGCGACGGCGCCGAAGATCATCACCATCAGCGACGGCACGAGCAGATAACGGTCGATCACGGACAGGCCGGCCAGCCCAACCAGGAAGAACGTGGCGATGCCGATCCCGAGCAGGGCGGCGGGCATGATCGAGCGCTTGGGCGCGATCAGGACGGCCAGCACGAAGCCGGCAATCCCCGCCAGCAGGACCGGCAGCTTGTCCAGATTGATGAGGAAATGCGCGAGCGCGCCGGGCACTTGGGCCAGCCCCTTCGTGCGGCCCAACTCCTCGGCAAGCCCACTCGTGTGCTGCAGGGAGAACAACGGGTGCCCCGTGACGGCGAAGTCCATCGCCACCCACACCACTGGGCCGATCGAGGCCAGCGCGAGGTACCCGGCGCGGCGGCGCCAGCTCACCGGCCACGCCACCCACAGGAAGTACAACCCGGTGAGCAGCCACGCCTCCGGCCGCATCATTCCGGCCAGGGCGAGCAGGACGAGCACCAGCGTGCCGCGGCGCGGGCGCGCGAGCTCCAGCACGGCGGCCCACACGATCACCGCCAGGTACGGCACGTCGATGTAAGCGCGGGCGGCGAGGAACGGGAAGTCGACCCGCGAGATCAGCAGGCCCGCCGCGATCAGCCCGACGAACACACCGAAGCAATCACGGCCCAGGCGATACATGCCGGCGGCCAAGGCGACCAGCGAGGCGAGGGTGAGAAAAACCAGGATCCGGTCGGCCCCACGGCCGAACACGGAAAGCCCCGCGCCGAGGATCACCGCCAGAGGATGCTCGGTCGGCGCGCGGTACACGTCGAATGACGGCGTCTGCCCGTGGATCAACTCCCGGCCCCAGATCAGCGAGTAGTACGAGTCGTAGTTGGGGTAGGTCGGATACGCGAAAAACGCGTACAGGGTGACGAGGATCAGCACCGCCAGGGCGATGCTCGGCCAAGGCAGCGCAACGGCCCGCGCACGGAGGCCGGGTCCGGGCCGCGGCCGGGTGAGCGTTGCGCCTTCCATTCTTGGTGTCACCGTCCCACGATGCTCGGCGTAGCGTTCCGCCCGGGCCTCTGGAACAATCCGGGCAGTCTACGGCACGGCCTGTGCGGATCCGCCGCCCGTCACCATCGCCCACTTCCGGGGTATAGGGAGGGGAAACCCCGCCACTCCCCCGTTCGGTATGCCATGAAGCTCATCATCCAGATCCCCTGTTTCAACGAGGAAGAGTGTCTTCCTGAGACGCTCGGCGACCTCCCACGCGAGGTCGACGGCTTCGACGTGGTCGAGTGGCTCGTCATCGACGACGGTTCGGTGGACCGCACGATCGAGGTCGCGCGGGCCGGCGGCGTGGACCACATCGTCAAGCTGACCAACAACAAAGGCTTGGCGGCCGGGTTCCAAGCCGGGCTCGACGCGTGTCTGAAGCTCGGCGCCGACGTGATCGTCAACACTGATGCCGACAATCAGTACGACGCAAGCTACATCCCCGCCCTCACCAAGCCGATCGTCGATGGACAGGCCGACATGGTCGTGGGCGACCGCGAGACGGAGAGCATCGAGCACTTCTCGCCGTTGAAGAAGCGCCTTCAGTTCCTCGGTTCATGGGTCGTGCGGCAAGCCTCGGACACCGATGTGCCCGACACCACCTCAGGCTTCCGCGCCTACAACCGGGAAGCGGCGATCCAGCTGATCGTCGTCTCCAAGTTCACCTACACGCTGGAGACGATCATCCAGGCGGGCAAGCAGCTCGTCGCGATCGCCGACGTGCCGATCAAGACCAACCCCAAGACGCGCGAGTCACGGCTGTTCCCGTCGATGGGCGCGTACGTTCGGCGCAACTCCACCTCCATCCTGCGGATCTACGCCCAGTACGAGCCGCTTAAGGTCTTCATGGGCGCGGCCTTCGTGCTGATCCTGCTCGCGTGCATCCCCTTCATCCTGTTCTTGATCGCCTACATCGGCGGCGACGGCGCGGGCCACGTGCAGTCGCTGATCATGGGCGCGGTGCTGTTCAACGCCGCGGTCGTGATGGCCGCCCTGGGCATCCTGGGCGACCTGTTGTCCGCGCAGCGCTCGCTGATTCAGCGCACCTTCGAGAAGGTGCGGCGCATCGAGCTGGAGCTGGACATCCCGCCGTCCCACTACGAGCCCGGCCAACTTCCCACCGACGCCCCCACCCCCGTGACGGGCCAGAGCACCGAAGAACGAGAGGCACTTGAGGTATGACCCCCACCGTCACCGTCGATGAAGAGGGGACCGTCACCGGGAACACGTACGACAAGTACGGCTCCACGAACCCGGTCGTCAAACGCCTCATGGCCGGCTTTGAGTCCACGCTCGCCGAACTCTTCAAGCAAGCTGATGCCTCATCCCTTCTGGACGTGGGCTGCGGCGAAGGCGTCCTCACGCACGAGTGGGCGCAGGCGCTCGCGCCGCGTCGCGTAGTCGGTATCGACCTCGATGACCCGCTGCTGCACGCCGAGTGGGAGGGCCGCCAAGCGCCGAACCTCGAGTACATGGTGATGAAGGCCGAGAACCTTCCTTTCGCTGACAACGAGTTCGGGATGGCCTCCGCCATCGAGGTGCTCGAGCACGTTCCGGACCCGGCGCACACCGTGGCCGAGATGGCGCGCGTGGCCAAGGATCACCTGCTGGTCTCCGTTCCGCGCGAGCCGCTGTGGCGCGCCGTGAACATGGGCCGCGGCGCCTACTGGAAGACGTTGGGCAACACGCCCGGCCACCTGAACCACTGGTCCAAGCGCGCGTTCGTGGACCTGCTCTCCCAGCACGGCACCGTCACCGAAGCCCGCTCGCCGTTCCCGTGGACGATGCTCCTAGTCCGCGTCGGATCCTGAGCGATCCCGTGAGTACGGCGCCCACCGGCGCGCCGCCGGACGACACCGCCGCACCTGACGCCCCGGCGCCGACCTTCGCTCGCGGCGCGCGCATCCTGTCGATCGGGATCGCCTCGACGGGGCTGCTGACGTTCGCGTACTTCTCGGTCGCTGGTCACGTCCTCAACGCTCGCGACTACGGCGCCGTCTCGACCCTGTGGGCGATCCTGTTCGTGGTCATCTCGGTGATCTACCGACCGGTGGAGCAACTGCTCTCGCGCACGATCGCCCAGCGTCGATCACGCGGGCTGCACACCGGGCATCCGTTGCGCACGCCGATCATGATCCAGGCCGGGTTCGCGGCGCTGTTCCTCGTGGTGGCGCTCGTGGCGCAGAGCGCGCTGCTCAGCGTGCTGGGCGAGAACGAGACGCTGTACTGGATCTTCGTGGGCGCGGCTTTAGCCTACGCAGCCAGCTATTTCGCCCGCGGATACTTCGCCGGCCACCAATGGTTTGCGCTGTACGGCGGGCTGGTGCTGTTTGAATCCGTGGCGCGGTTTTGTTTCCCCGTGGCCGTTGCGGTGGGGCTGTTGCACGGGCCTGACTGGGTAGCGGCCGGCATCCTGGCCGCGCCGATCGCCTCGCTGCTGGTGATCCCCTTCGCGCTGTCGCGGATGCACGGGAAGACCGACGGCGAGGCCGACCCTGAGGCGCTGACGCTGGCCGAGGGCGCAGGGTTCGCGCTGTCGGTGGCGATCATCGGCTTGGCCGAGCAGACGCTGCTGAACGCCGGCGTCCTGACGGCGAACGTGACCGGCGGGGAGGCGATCGCCGGCATCGTGTTCAGCGCCCTGCTTATCGCGCGGGCGCCGCTGCAGCTCTTCCAGGCCATCCAGACCTCGCTGCTCCCGCATCTGACCGGACTGCACGAGGGGGATGAGGACGACGACGGCTTTGACCGCACCATCCGCGCGACGATCCGGGCGATCGCCGGGTTCACCGCGATCACGGCGGTGGCGTTGCTGCTTGTAGGCCCCAAGGCGATGGACATCCTCTTCGGCGGCCACATCACCTACGGGCGGGTCGGGCTTGCCGTGATCGGGATCGGGATGGGGTTCCACCTCGTCGCGGGCACGTACAACCAGGCGGCCTTGGCCCGCGGGCGCGACCGCGCCGCCGCAGGCATCTGGCTGGCTTGCGCGGCGCTCTTCGTCGCCTGGATGCTGGCGCCGATCGTTCACAGCCAGTTGCTGCGCGTGGAGACGGGGTACGCCGGGTCGACGTTCCTGCTGGTGGTCGGGCTTTGGCTGCTCTATCGCCGCGGCGGCAAGGAGGTGGCGCCGTTGCCGCATGTGGTGGTGGCGGGGCGCTGAGGGCCGGGGGGGCCACGTCGGCCGGCTCACCGCGGGAGCTGGGATCGGCGCTTGACGAATGTCACCTAAGCAGGCTCGGCGCCGGTCGAAATGACATTCGTTCTGCGACCACTGTGAGAGTCACCGAACCGGTGGAACAATGTCGCGGGCACGACAGCGTCCGGGGCTATCCTTATCGGCGTGCAGTCCAGCTCCGGCCCTCATTCCTTCGTGCGCGATCCGCTCGCTGATCCTGCTGCTGTCCGCGCAGCGCGGGAACGGTCCATGGCCGAGAGACTTGCCCTGGCCCTGAGCTGGAACCGGGCGGTGTCCGAACTTCAGATCGCGCTTGCAGCACAGACGCGCGGGGCCGCAGTCCCGACCGATGACTGACACTCCGGCCGAGCCGTTTGACGCCGTACTCCTGTTCGCCGCGTTGGCGGCACATGCGGTGGGCTACGTGACGATCGGCGGCATCGCGGTACAGGCCCACGGCGGACAGCGGATGACGCAAGACCTCGACGTGATCATTGAGCCGGGCCGAGCCAATGCCGAGCGATTGGCCGCAGCGCTCATCGATCTCGACGGGCGAATCCTTGGCCCGGATGGACGGCGATCTGCCACGACGCCATCGGCCGGCCTCCTGGCCTCCGGTGAGCAGTGGCACCTCACGACCCCCCACGGGGCGCTGGATGTACTGACGCTTCCCGCCCACCTGGGGTCGTTCACCGACCTCCGCGCCCGCGCCCACGAGGTACCGCTGGGCAACGTCACCGTTCCGATCGCGGCTCGTGAGGACCTGATTGCGATGAAGCGCGCCGCAGGACGGCCACAGGATCTTGCGGACGTGCGCCTGCTCGAAGCCCAGGACGACCAGCGCTGATCACCCCACCCGTCCCGCCGCGTCCGCGTACACGTTCACCTGGTCACCTCGGGCGAAGCCGCATAGCGTGACGCCGCGGTCCGCTGCGAGCGCGATGGCCAGTGAGGTCGGGGCGCCGACTCCTACGAGGATCGGGGCGCCCGCCACCGCCGCCTTCTGGACCAGCTCAAACGAGAGCCGGCCACTGACGCAGAGCACATGCTCGTTCAGCGGCAGGGCGCCGTCCAGAAACGCCCGGCCGATGACCTTGTCCATGGCGTTGTGACGGCCTACGTCTTCACGGAGGATCAGCAATTCGCCCAGCGCCGAGAACAGCCCGGTGGCGTGCAGCCCGCCGGTGAGGTCAAAGCCCGGCTGGGTCAGGCGCCCGGGTAGTGCCGCCAGCAACGACCGCGCCACCACCGGCCCTGGCGGGATCGGCGCGCTGATCACCGCGACGTCCTCCAGCGAACCTTTCCCGCACACCCCACAAGAAGAGGTGGTGTAGAAACGCCGCGCGCCGGGGTCATGGCGAAGCACGGCGTCCACCTCCACGATGTTGGCGGCCAGGTCGGCTGTAGGACCGGCCGCCACACCGTCTCCCGCGGCGATCAGCCCCTCCCCCACGAGAAAGCCGACGGCCAACTCCTCGTCGTTACCGGGCGAGCGCATCGTCACCGCCAGCGCCGCGCCGCCGACGCGGATCTCCAGTGGCTCCTCGACGGCCACGCGGTCGTGCACGCCGTCGGCCCGCGTGATCGTGCGCACCAGGCGGGCGGTGTCGTCCATGGGCGAAGTATCGCGCCGGGGTCGCTCCGTATCCTGCTCGGTGGAAATGGCGCTCCACTTCAATCCCAAACTCTGGGCGTCGATGCGACCGTTCGGCGCGGGTCTGCAGCGGCCCAACAACTTCGCCGAGGTGTTCCGCGCCTTGTGGGAGAACCGGCGTCGGCCGCGGTACGCCTGGCGCATCCTCAACGAGGGCGTGTGCGACGGCTGCGCGCTCGGCACAACCGGCATGAAGGACTGGACACTCGACGGCCCTCACCTGTGCAACGTGCGCCTGCGGCTGCTGTCGCTCAACACGATGGGCCCCATGGATCCGGCGGCACTCGGTGACGTCGCGGCGCTGCGGGGGCGCTCGTCGGCCGAGCTGCGGGCGCTTGGGCGTCTTCCCCACCCGATGGTCCGCCGGGCCGGGGAGGCAGGGTTCTCCCGCACGTCGTGGGAAGAGGCGCTGGATCTCATCGCCGCTCGCATTCGCGACACGACCCCTGATCGCACCGCTGCGTTTCTCACCAGCCGCGGTATGCCGAACGAGAGCTACTACGTGGCTCAGAAAGCCATGCGCGCGATCGGCACCAACAACATCGACAACGCGGCCCGGATCTGCCACTCCCCCAGCACTTACGGCCTGCGCGAGGCGCTTGGGGTGGGCGCTTCCACATGCTCCTACACGGACTGGATCGGGTCTGACCTGATCGTGTTCATCGGGGCCAACCCGGCCAACAACCAGCCGGTGGCGATGAAGTACCTCTACGAGGCTCGCCAGCAGGGCACCAAAGTCGTGTGCATCAACCCCTACCGCGAGCCGGGGATGGCGAAGTACTGGATCCCGTCTGTGCCCGAGAGCGCCCTGTTCGGCACCACGATGACCGACCGCTTCTTCGAGGTCGACGTGGGCGGCGACGCCGCGTTCCTGACCGGCGCGCTCAAGCACATGGTCGCCAATGGGCTCCAAGACGAAACGTTCGTGCGGGAGCACGCGTCGGGCTGGGCGGAACTGGCCGCCCACGTGGCCTCGCTGGCCTGGCCGGACCTGGAGCGCGCCGCGGGCGTACATCGCGCTGAGATGGAGGAGTTCGGCGAATTGCTCGGTGCAGCCCGGACGGGAGTGCTCGTCTGGTCGATGGGCGTGACCCAGCACACGGCGGCCGAGGACGCTGTGCGGGCGATCGTCAACCTTGGTCTCAGCCGGGGGTTCGTGGGCCGTGAGAAGTGCGGGCTGATGCCAATCCGAGGGCACTCCGGCGTACAGGGCGGCGCAGAGATGGGCTGTTACGCGACCGCGCTTCCGGGCGGTGACTCGATCACGCCCGAGCGCGCAGTGGCACTGTCGGCGAAATGGGGTTTCTCGGTCCCATCGACACATGGTCTGACGGCTCCCCAGATGCTCGACGCCGCCCACGACGGGACGCTGGACGTGCTGCTCAGCGCCGGCGGCAACTTCCTCGAAGTGCTGCCCGACCCCGCGCGCGTGGAAGCGGCGCTCGGCCGCGTCGGCCTTCGCGTGCACCTGGACATCGTCACCTCCACGCAGATGCTGGTCGATCCGGCCGACACCGTGATCCTGCTGCCGGCCGCGACGCGCTACGAGATCCCCGGTGGTGTGACCGAAACGAGTACTGAGCGCCGAATCATCTTCTCGCCTGAAATCCCGGGGACAAAGGTGGACGAGGCGCGCGGCGAGTGGGACGTGTTCGGGGAGATCGCGGCGCGGGTACGACCGGAGTTGGCGTCGTCCGTGAAGTTTGCGACTACCACCCAGGTACGCGATGAGATCGCCACGGTGGTGCCGATGTACGACGGCATCCAGCACCTGCGCGCCGCCGGCGATCAGGTGCAATACGGCGGCGAGCGCCTTTGCGAGGGGTGGCGCTTCGGCACGCCTGACAAGCGTGCGCACTTCACGGTGGTCTCTCCGCCGTTGGTTCAGCCCGCCGATGGGCGACTGCGCTTGACGACCCGCCGCGGCAAGCAGTTTAACTCGATGGTCCAGGAGAACGTCGACAAGCTGAACGGCGCGGGGCGCGACGCGGTGCTGATGTCCGCCCGCGACGCCCGCGAACTCGGCGTCGCTGACGGAGGTGCGGTGGTGCTGCGCAGCGACCACGGCGAGCTGCGCGCGACCGTTCGGGTGTCCCGCATGAAGCCCGGGAACGTCGCGGTGCACTGGCCGGAAGGCAACGTGCTCATCGCCGGCGATGCGCGGTCGCCGGAGTCCGGCGTTCCGGACTACAACGCCTGGGTGGACGTCGCGGCCGATTGATCGTCCCGGCCGTCGGGCACGAGTGCGTCCAACGCGGCGATAAAGCTGTCGGCGACTAGGTCAGGCTTCACGTCATCCCTGAGCCATCTGCGGCCGCGGGTCAGCCAGATGCTGCGTAGGCCTGCGGCGTCGGCGCCGATCACGTCCGCGTGGGCGTCGCCGATCATCCACCCGCCCACCGTCGGTAGCCCGCATCGCTCGGCGGCCATCTCGAAAATCCGCGGATCGGGCTTGCGAATGCCGACGGTCCCGGATACGACGCAGGCATCGAGGAGTGGAGCGAGCCCGACCTTCTCTACCGTTGCCTCCTGCACGCCGCTTTCGCCGTTGGTCACCACTCCAAGTTTCCAACCCTCTTCGCGCATGGTGCGCAGGCGGTCCGCAACCGATGTGTCGATGCACGGAAAGCCCGCGAGAGTGAGCCGTCGGTAGTCCGCGAGAAGTTCATCGACGCAGGCCGTCAGGCCGAAGTGCTCCCGAACGTCACTCAGAAATTCCAGACGCGGCCGGAACCCGTCGCGGTCATGCTCCACGAGGAACGCCTGCGCGGCCACACCGTCAGCCGGAGCCCACGCCGCAAGGCTCGTAGTCACCCAATGCCCGAACGCCGCGTCCCGATCAGCAACGGTGTTATCCAGATCCACAAGAAGCAGCGGCATCCCCACGGTTCTACCACGACACGTCGGTCGCCCAGCAGCCAAAGCACCACGCTGTAGGGGCGGGCTCCGGCCGGCGATGAGCGAAGCCCGGGTCGGGGGTCACCTGAACGAGGATCAATGCGGCACGGCCGCCAGGAGGGACGCCAACAAACAACAGGTGTGAGTCCTCGTGCAGGTGGCCACCGAGCCCCGGCCGACCACAACGGAGCAACCAAACCAACCAACACCTACTCGTAAGCCAAAGCCTCCAGCACATCCAGCCGCGCCGCCAGCCGAGCCGGCAGAATTGCCGCCAGCACCCCGACGATGCCCGACAGGATCAGCACCACCAGCAGCTGACCGAACGGGATCGTGAACAGAAAATCATCGATCGTCCGGGAAACGATGAACGCCAGCGCGGTGCCCAGCACGGCACCGAGGATGCCGCCGATCAGCGAGGTGATGACGGCCTCGTACCGGATCATCCGCTTGACCTGCCGCCGTGACGTGCCGATCGCCCGCAGCATGCCCAACTCACGGGTGCGCTCGGTGATCGACAGGTAAAGGGTGTTGACGATGCCGAACATGGCGACGATCACGGCCAGCAACAGCAGCGCGTAGATCAGAGCGAGCAACTGGTTTACCTGGTCGGCCTGGGACTTCACGTACTCCGCGTTGGTCTGTGCCTGCACCGCGGGGAACTGCGCCTTCAGGACCTCATCGATGGCCGCCTTGGTCTGCTTGGGATCGGCCCCAGGGGTCAGGCGAACCAGGTCGATGAAGTCCTGGTTACTCGCGAACGCAGAGGTGAGCTCAGCGTTCGAGAGCGTCAGATCCCCGAGGAGACCGGCCTTGTCTTCGGCGATCCCCGTGATCCGCACCGGTATCTGCTTCTCCAGCGGAGTGAGCACATTGAGCGTCTGCCCCACCTTCACGTGGTGGTCCTTGGCCCAGCCCTTCAGGGCGATCGCCTCGCCGGGCGCCAGTTGCTGCAGGGTCGTGTCCGAGCCGTCCTTCCACTTCAGGCGGTACACCTGCGTGAACGTCGCCGGATCGACCCCGCGGACGTTGGTGCTCTTCCCGTTGACCTTGGCGTTGGAAGTACGTACCGGGGACACGAACGCCACCCCGGGCACGCCGGCGACCGCCTTCGCGGCCTCCGCCGTGTAGCCGCCGAACCCACCGTTGTTGCTCATGACGATGTCGGCCTTGGAGTTCGTGGAGATGGCGTCGTCGATGGTCGACTTGGCGCTCGCGGCGAAGATCGAGAAGAACACGACGAGCGCGACCCCGACCATCAGCGCGGCGGCGGTCGATGCCGTCCGCCCAGGCTGACGCACCGTGTTCTCACGGGCCAGGCGACCGGCGAGCCCGAAGATCCGCTCGATCGGGGCGCCGACGACGAACGCGATCGGCCCGACCAGCCGCGAGCTGAGCAGCGCGATGCCCAGGAACAGTAGCCCGGCGCCGACACCGACGAGCGCCAGAGAGCCGGAGCCGAACAGGCCGATCCCCAGCAGGACAAACGAGATCACCGTGACGACGACCGCGGTCGGCGTGGTCAGGTGAGCGAAACGGCCCGGCGGCAGCACCGCACCCTCACGCAGGGCGGCGACCGGCGAGACGCGGGTGGCGCGAAAGGCCGGGATGGTGCATGAGACGAGGGTGACGAGCGTCCCCACGAGCATCGACACGATGATGGTGCGAGCCTCGATGACGGTGCCGTTGGACGGAAGGTCCACACCGATCGCCTTGAACAGCGCCTGCAGGCCTGACGCGGTCAGCACCCCGAGCGCGAGCCCGAGCAGGGAGCCGAGCAGCCCGATCGTCAGGCCTTCCGCCAAAACGGAGCGCAACACCTGCCCGCTCGACGCACCGAGCGTGCGCAGCAGCGCGAACTCCCGCAACCGCTGTGACACGGTGATCGAGAACGTGTTGAAGATGATGAACGCACCAACGAACAGCGATATGCCGGCGAACGCCAGCAAGGCCGTGGACAGGAATCCGAGGTTGTTCTTGATGTCCTTGGTCTGCTTGTCCGCCTGTTGCTTACCGGTCCTGACCGACACGGAGACCGGCAGCACGCTGCGCAGTTGAGCCCGCAGCGCGGCGGGGGTCACCCCGGGCTTGGCCGCGACGGAAACCTGGTCGAGTTTGCCCACGCTGCCCGAGATCTTTTGGGCTTGCGGGAGGATGAAACTGGCGATGCTGGCGCCGCCGAACGAGTCCACACCCGCGATCCGGGTGATGCCGGTGATCGTGTAGGAGCGACGCGGAACGTCACCCTGAACGTCCAGCTTGTCGCCGACCTTGTAGCCCTCGCGATCCGCGGTGGACTTGTCGAGCGTCACCTCATCGGCCGTCTTCGGAGGGCCACCGCTGGCGTAGGTGACCGAGCCAAAGCGCTTGACTGTGCTGACCGAGGCGATGAAGTTGGGCCCGCTGCCGCTGCCCATCCGCTTGCCTTTGCGGTTCAGGATCACGCCGTTCGTACTGAACACGGACCCTTCGGCCACGGCCACGCCGGGCTGGGCGCTCACCTTCGCGAGGATTGCCTGCGGCATGGGC
This sequence comes from Solirubrobacterales bacterium, assembly GCA_038319025.1. Taxonomy (GTDB): domain Bacteria; phylum Actinomycetota; class Thermoleophilia; order Solirubrobacterales; family Solirubrobacteraceae; genus JBBQCW01. The sequence continues at coordinate 98,357 of JBBQCW010000005.1, read as the reverse complement.
GGTGGCTCGTTGTTGGCACCTCCCACATTTTGGTTTGGCGTCACCGCGACATCGGTGCCCTGGTTGGTGACCGAGAAGATCCGCGCAAAAGATGCGTTGATGGTGTCGGTGAACACATACGTACCGGCTATCAGCGTGACGCCGAGCGCCACCGCGATCACCGTCAGGGCGACCCTCGTCTTGCGGGCCAGCAGCCCGCGCATCGAAACCTTGTTCATGACGAACTAGCCCACGCTCTTCATGAGGTCAAAGACCTCGTCAGTCGTGCCGGCATCGCCGTCGTGGACGATGTGCCCGTCCGCCAGGACGATCAACCGGTCGGCCACCGAGGCAGCGCCGGCGTCATGGGTCACCATGATCACCGTCTGGTCGAACTCGTTGACGGCTTGACGCAGGAGCCGCAGCACCTCGGTGCCGGCCTTGGAATCAAGGTTGCCGGTCGGCTCGTCGGCGAAGACCACGGCGGGACGAGAAGCCAGCGCACGGGCCACGGCGACTCGCTGCTGCTGACCACCGGACAACTCGGAGGGACGGTGGGTCAACCGATCACGAAGACCGACGTTGTCGATCAGCATGTTCAGCCATTCCTCATCCGGCTTGCGCCCCGCGATCGACAGCGGTAGCTCGATGTTCTCGCGAGCGTTCAGGACCGGCAGCAGGTTGAACGACTGGAAGATGAAGCCGACCTTGTCGCGGCGCAACTCCGTCAGATCGCCGTCGTTCAATGTGGTCAGCTCGATGCCGTCGAGCACCACGGAGCCTGACGTGGGGCGATCGAGCCCGGCGAGGATGTGCATCAACGTGGACTTGCCCGAACCCGATGGGCCCATGATCGCCGTCAGGCGACCGGCGGGGAAGGCCACGGACACATCGACGAGCGCGTGGACGGACGCTTCTCCGGTGCCGAAGGTGCGGGTGAGATCGGACGCGGTGACGAGATCGGTCATGGGGAGCACAATGCCATATCGCGACGCCATTGCCAGGGTGCCGACACCCGGTCGGTGGTGGGGGCAACCCCCGGCGCACCGGTACGTGTGGCAGGAAGTTCTAGACTCGCCCCGTGGCGAGGATCCTGTTCATCAGGCGCGGTCCAGCGAGCTTCATCGATATCGACCGCGACCTCCTCGCGATCGATCACGACGTCCACGAATTGGTGCAGGCCGGTCCACGTATCAACTTCCGCGCGCTTACGTCCGAGATCCGGAGCGCCGACCTCGTATTCGGCTGGTTCGCCGGATGGCACATGGTGGCCCCGATCGCGCTCGCCCGCGCCCTCCACCGCCCGTCACTGGTGGTGATCGGCGGGGTCGATGTGGCCAACATGCCGGAGATCGGATACGGGATGCAGCAGCCTGGTCCGCGCCGCTGGATGTCACGGTTCGTGATCCGCACTGCGACGCGGCTGATGACCAACTCCCACTACTCCCAGGCCGAGATTCACCGCAACCTCGGGGTGCCTGCGTCAAGGGTCGCAGTCGTCCATCACGGGGTGCCCGATCCGTACGGTGCGCTCCCGACCGACCCGCGAGAGCGACTGGCGTTGAGCGTCGGCGTGGTCGATGAGCGCAACCTGGCCCGTAAGGGGCTGCTCCCCTTCGTCGAAGCGGCGGCACTGCTTCCCGACGTCGAGTTCGTGCTCGCCGGCCGTGCCACCGAGGCGGCCGCCGCCATGCTGCGCCCGGTGGCCGGTGCGAACGTGCGCATGCCCGGGTTCGTGAGCGATGCGGAACGGGACATGCTCTTCCGGCGCGCCGCGGTCTACGTACAGCCATCGCGACACGAGGGCTTCGGCATGTCGGTCGCCGAGTCCATGCTGGCCGGGTGTATCCCTGTGGTCACTCGCGCTGGGGCCTTGCCCGAAGTCGTAGGCGATGCAGGTGTGTTCATCGACTCCGACACACCCGCGGCAGTCGCCGCAGGGGTCCGACTGGGCCTCGATGCGTCAGACGCGGATCGGGCTCGCGCCCGCGCCCAGGTGCTGGAGAACTTTCCGATGGAGCGCCGCCAGGAAGGTCTGCGCGCGGTGGTCGCCGACGCGCTGGCGTCTTCCCCCTGAACGACCGGCGATCCCAGGGACGGTCAGGCGCCGGCGGCAGCAACGATCGCTTTGTAGGCCGCGGCCGGATCCTCGCTGCCGAACACGGCTGAGCCGGCGACGAGCAGCGTGGCCCCGGCCGCCACAACCGCGGGCGCGGTAGCCACATCGATGCCGCCATCCACCTGGACGATGGCGCTCGCTGCGAGCGCCCGGGCCTGAGCCACCTTGGCATCGGAGCCAGGGATGTAGGCCTGGCCACCCCACCCTGGGTTCACCGTCATCACCAACGCCAGGTCCAGGCTCGTCTCCCCGAACACGGTCGCGGCGGTCGCCGGGCAGACAGCCACGCCGGCGCGGCAGCCCTGCTCGCGGATCAGGTTCACGGTGTAGGCGATGTGCGGCGTGGCCTCGGCGTGGAACGTGATGCCAGTCGCGCCGGCGGCGGCGAAATCTGCCACCTGGCGCTCGGGCCGCTCGATCATCAGGTGCACGTCAATGTCGATGGCGTCCCCCACGTGCGCTCGCAACGCCGCGAGGACAACGGGGCCGACGGTGATCGGCGGCACGAAGTGCCCGTCCATCACGTCGAAGTGGATGACGGTGGCGCCGGCGGCGATGACCTCGTCGACCTGTGCGCCCAGTCGTGCCAGATCGGCCGACAGGATCGACGGGACGACGCGGATGGCGGTCATACCTCCACCAACATCGAGCCACCGCAGACGTTGCAACTCATGACGGAGCTGAGCGACATGCGGACGATCGTGGAGTGCTCGCCACAGTCCGGGCAGACGGAGCGAAGTTCGAAGCGATGCAGGCAGTAGACGCAGCGATATCGGCCGGGCAGGCTCGACGGCCGCAACCACGGCTCATGGCAGTTCGGGCACTCGGGGCCCAGATCCGACTTGGTTTCCTTGTCCACCGCCATGCCAGGCAATATAGAAGCCGTCGGTCCCGTCGCGGGATGGAAGCGTGCGCAGGCATCCATCGCCGACCATGCGCTCCTCGCGAGCGGAGATGGTGCAGACGGCGTACACGAGCCTTTCCGGGCCGCCGGGCCGCAACGCGCGGCGGGCCGACTCCAACAGCCCGTCCTGGATCGTGGCCAGCGCGTCGACGTCCGCTTCGGTAATGCGCCAGCGCAGGTCCGGGTGAGTGCGCAGCGTTCCCAGCCCGCTGCACGGAGGATCGAGCAGGACACGGTCAAATCCATCCGGATCTGTGAACGTGGCGGCATCGGCGTCAATCACTCGGACACTCGTCGCGCGCAGGCGCCCGCAGGCCTGCTGGAGTTGCTTGGCGCGGCCGGCATGACGCTCGACGGCGACCACTTCGCCCTTACCACCCATGAGCGCGGCCAGATGTGTGGTCTTTCCACCCGGCGCCGCGCACAGATCGAGCACGCGCTCGCCGGGTTGGGGGTCCACGATGCGCCCGACCGCCTGCGCCGCGCGCGACTGCACGACGAAGGCGCCCTGGGCCCAAGCCGGATGTGCGCCGGCGTCAAAAGCGCCGTCCACCACCAAGGCATCCCCCAGGCGCGTACCGGGAATGTCGCTGAGGTCGTGGTCGACGAGCGTGTTGATGCGTAAGGCCAACTCGGCAGGTTCGTTGTTGGCGGCCAGGAGCGCCCTGGTGGCGTCCGGCCCCAGCTCCTCCCACCAGCGGTCCACCAGCCAGCGCGGGTGTGAGTGGCGGATCGAAGCGCCGTGCGGGGTGTCGTCCTCGGGCAGTTCGATTCCCTCGCGTTGCACGCGGCGCAGCACCGCGTTGACCAGTCCGCCGGCACCGCGGCTGGTGGCCGCGCGCGCCAGCGCGACCGACTCGCTCACCGCGGCGTGATCAGCGATCCCGTCCATGAACAGCAGTTGGTAGATGCCGAGGCGTAGGGCGTCGCGGATCGGGGGATCGAGCTTGCGATCCACGCGCCGGTCGATAACCCAGTCCAGCGTCCCCTGGCGCTGGATGGCCCCGAACACGAGCCGCTTGGCCAGCGCGTGATCGCGCGATTGGAGACCGGCGCCCTCGCTGCGCAGCGCCCGATCAGCGTAGGCGGCACCGTCGGTCGTACGGCGCAACACCGCGAAGGCCACCCGGCGAGCGGGGGCGATGTCGTCAGCTGCCACGGCCGCGCAGATAGTCGGCGTAAGGCATCGAGCGACCGCCTGCAGGCTGGACCTCGACGAGTTCCAGGGAGCCGTCATCGGCCACTCGCGCGGTGCCCACGCCCAGATAGGAGCCGTCCTCGAGGGCGATACGGGCGCCGATGTGCGGCGTCAACGCCCGGACGATGCGCACGTTCTCAACGGCAGGACGGCTCAGATCGAGCGTCCGGTCGGCAGGCCCGATCTTCTCGGCGTAGGTGACGAGGGACTCGTCCTGCTCGGTGAAGCGCGGGCGCTCGGCAAGCGCGCGCAAGAGCAAATCGCCGCCGAGCTTCTCCAGACGTGGCGCCAGCGTTCCGTAGGTGTCCTGGTCGCTGATCGGCTCAGGTTGCGCCAGCGCCACGGGGCCGCTGTCCAGTCCGGCGGTGAGGCGCATGATGGAGACGCCCGTCTCTTCATCGCCGGCCATGATCGCCCTTTCCAGCGGCGCCGCCCCGCGCCAGCGTGGCAGCAGGGAGGGATGGACGTTGAGGATGTCGTGGCGCAGCAGCGGGTCCTTGATCAAGGCCCCGAAAGCGCACACGATGACCGCGTCCGCGGCCTCGGCGGTAACGCGGGCCGCGATCTCCGGCGTGTTGACGGACTCCGGCTGCAACAGCGCGATGCCCAGTTCCCGCGCTCGCTCGGCAACGGGCGGCGGCGCCAGCTTGCGACCGCGGCCACGAGGCGCGTCAGGTCGAGTGATCACCAGCGACGGGCGAAACCGCGAGTCGGCGAGCCGATCGAGGATGCCTGCCGCGTACGCGCTGGTGCCGAGGTAGACGGTGCTCACGCGGTGGCCGCGGCGTCCTGCGCTTCACGCAGGGCGCGCACCGCCGCCTTGCGCTGATCGCGCGGCGTCCGCTCCAAGATGAGGATGCCGTCCAAGTGGTCCATCTCGTGCTGGATGACCCGGGCCTCCAGGCCGGAGGCTTCCACCGTGACCCCGTCGCCGTGGGGATCCTGAGCGCGCACCCGCACGTGGACTGGGCGTTCCACCTCCACGAGCACGCCGGGCAGACTGAGACAGCCCTCCTCCATCCAATCCTTCTCCTTGCCCGACCATTCCAGCGTCGGGTTGATGAGGGACTGAACGGGGCTGTCCGGCTCGACCCGGTAAACCAGCACGCGATGCAGGATGCCCACCTGCGTGGCCGCCAGGCCGATCCCGAGGGCGTCATGCATCAAGGCGCCCATGCGGCGCACCTCTTCGCGAAGGCCTTCGTCGAACCGCTCGACCGGCCGCGCGGGCGTCGTGAGCACAGGATCGCCCCACTTACGCACCCGCTCCAGGGCCGCGCGCCGCCGCGCAGCTACCTCGGGATCGAGCTCCTGCGGCGGCTCGGAGCTTTCAGGCTCCAGATCCTCCTCGGAGACGGTGAGTTGCTGGTCGGACATACGTTCAGATTACTGAGGGTCGACGTCCACGCTCAGTACGAGGTCACGGTGCGTGCGGTCCCGGGCCACCGTCTCCACGGCCGCCCGGACCGCCGCCACGGCGGGCCGCCGTTCCCGCGCCTTGACCACCACCTGGCTGCGCTCACGGCCCCGAAGCCGGAAGAGAGACGCCGGGCCCATCGCGTCGGTACCCAGCTTCGCGCGGATCGCGCTCGCGGCACGGTGGGCGGTTGCCGCGTCCGGCGCGCCGCACACGATGCGGATCAGGGTCGAATACGGCGGATATCGCAGCGCTTCCCGGCGAGCCAGCTCCCCGTCGAGGAAGCCGTCGGAGTCGTGTTGGGCGGCGAGCACGAGCGACCGCGCGTCCGGGGCGATCGTCTGCACCAGGACCCGACCGTCAGCGCCCCGCCCCGCGCGGCCCGCCAACTGGGTGACGAGGGCGAACGTGCGCTCCTCCGCCCGGAAGTCCGGGAAGCGGAGAGTGGCGTCGGCGTCGACGACCACGCCCAGATCAACATCAGGGAAGTCGTGCCCCTTGGCCACCACCTGCGTGCCGATCAGGATCGCGGTCGGCGCCGCCTGGAAGGCCGCCAGCGTCGCCGCAGGGTCGGCGGTATCGGCGTCCAGGCGCAGCACGGGCCGGCCGGCACTCACCGTCAGCTCGTCGGCCAGCCGTTCGGTACCCGTGCCGTGACGCACGATCGACACCGACCCACACGCGCGGCAGGCGCTCGGTACGCGCTCGCGGTGCCCGCAGTGGTGGCAGGCCAACGAACCGCTGGCGCGGTGCAGCACCAGCGACACGTCGCAGGACGGGCACATCCAGACAAAGCCGCAGGTTCGACAGGTCAGGAAGTTCGACCAACCGCGACGGTTGAGCAGGACGATCGCCTTACGGGCGTCGGCGAGGGCCTCAGCCGTGTGCGGATGCAGCGTGTGCTCCGCGGTGCGCATGTCCACCAGTTCGACCGGCGGGAGCGGGCGGCCGTCCACGCGGACCGGCAGCCGCAGTCGCCGGAGTGAGAAGACCGCTTCAGGACGCGGGGTGGCGCTGCCGGCCAGCAGCAGCGCCCCGGCCTGTCGGGCGCGACGCATCGCCACGCGCCGCGCGTCGTAGCGAGGGTCTCCGTCGTTCTTATAGGTCGGGTCGTGCTCCTCGTCGACGACGACGAGCCCGAGGTTTTCCAGGGGGGCAAAGACCGCCGAGCGCGGACCAACGCAAACGCGCGCCTCGCCGCTGCGCAACCGCCGCCACTCGTCATACCGTGCTCCCGCCGACAGCCCGGAGTGCAGGACGGCAACGGTGTCGCCGAACCGTTCGGTGAAGCGCGAGACGATCTGCGGGGTCAGCGCAATCTCGGGCACGAGCACGAGCACGCTCTCGCCGCGCGCCAGAGTGTCCGCGGCCACCTGCAGGTAGACCTCCGTCTTGCCCGAGCCGGTGACGCCGTGCAGGAGCAACCGATCCCCACGGGGCGCGGCACGGATCTCGGCCAACGCGTCGTCCTGCTCCGGCGTGAGCGTCGGTGCCGTCACGGAGCTGCTGCCCACGGCCGTGAACGGAGGAGCGCGACGGACGGCGCGTGAGTCGATCCTCACGAGTCCACGAGCTTCCAGACGCCGCAGCGCCCCAAGTTCGGGGCCGCTGGCCCGGCACGGCAGGCTCGCCAGAAGCTCACGCTGGCCGTCCGTCAACCGCTCGTCAGGTAACGGTGGGCGGGCTGCGGTGGCATGGAGCTCGGTCTTCGCCCGCGCGCCGCCCGGTGCCGTGACGAGCCCCAGCCCGCGCGCCGGTGTGGAGCAGTACTCCTCGGCCAGCCAGAGGGCCAGGTCCACCAACTCGGGGGGAATGTCATCCGGTCGCACCTCTATTGGGGCGGCGAGTTCATGGTCGGATGCGTCGGTGAGCCCGGTTACCACGCCGTCGATCACCCGGCCGCCGAAGGGGACGCGCAGAACCGAACCGACACCGACGGTGTCGTCGACCGCGTAGTCGAACGGCCCGCGGAGTGCGCGGGCCGTGGTCAACGGCTCGACAAGAGCGACGCGCGGCACCTCACTGACGATAGTGTCGAGGCCCATGGAACTTCACTCAGGCGAGTCCGTCTTCTTCTCCGGCCACCCGTCGTGGCGTGGAACCTTCGCTTTCCATACGGGTGGTGTGGTCGCGGCCATCGTTCTCGGGGTGCTGATCGGAGCCCTCGGCTCGGCCACCATCGGCGCCGCAGTCGCCGTTGCCGGTATCGCCCTGACATTGCTGATCGGCTTCGTCCGACGCGTGGCGACGACCTACACCGTCACCGACGAGCGGCTGATCATCGAGCGCGGACTGCTCTCCAAGCACATGCAGCAGACCCGGATCGACCGCGTGCAGAACGTGAACACCAACCAGACGGTTCTCGAGCGCGCGCTGAAGGTGGGCGTCGTGGACTTTGACACCGCCGGCAGCGGAGACTCCGATTTCCAGTTCATCGGCGTGGCCGACCCTCGCGGAATGGTCACGGTCGTGGACCGAGCCCAGCGTGCCCGTCAACAGGAAGACCGCTCCGGCGACGCAGGGGTGGGCGGTCTCTGATGAACATCACCGGCAACCTGAGCTCATCGACGCTGCGCCGCACGACGGCCCCCTTGCTGTGCGGTGTCGCACTGGTCGGGGCGTTCATGGCTCCGACTGCGACCGGGCGCGCTCACACCGCCGCCGACCAGGCCTCCGCGCGCGACTGCCCACAGTCGCCGACGCACCAGTGGAAGTGCATCGCGGGGCTGGGCACCAAGCCGCCCGGTGGGCGTGACGGCTCCGTCAGCCACAAGCCTTGGCCGCGCATCACCGGTGTCCGCTGGCAGGTGATCGTGGACGCCAACAGCGGAGAGACGTTCGGGGGTACACGCTGGAGCGACTGGATCCTGGGTCGCAACGGGTCCGACCACCTGTCGGGCGGGGATAGCGCCGACGTTATCTGGGGCGACTCAAACGCCACCGTCAACGGCTCCAAGCAGCGCGACATCCTCCGCGGCGAGGGCGGCAGCGACTACATCTACGCCAGCCACGGCCACAACGAGATCGATGGCGGCCCCGGTAACGACCACATCACCGCGTTCTTCGGCCGCGGCACCGTGGATTGTGGTCCCGGGCGCGACACGGTGCGCATCCGTCGCCCCGGTGCGTACCGCCTTAAGAACTGCGAGTCGGTCACCCACCCCTGACGAGGGCGCTCCTCGGGAATGCCCCACAGACCGTCGTAGAGGCGATGCGACGAACTGTTGCATTTGTCGTGCAACTTTGACAGTCTGTCGCCGTTCTGTCCCGCAAGGACGCCGGATTGTCCCCAAATACTGCACAGGGACGCGCTCCCAAGGAGTGGATTCTCGATGAGTCGGAACCTATTGCTCGGCGCCGTCACCGCCGCAGTGCTGGTTTGTTTGCCGGTCGGGTCGGCGCTCGCCGCCCCCAAACCATGCAGCAAGCTGTGCTACGTCAGCCCCGCCGGCAGCGACAGCGCCGCCGGAAACAAGACCACGCCGAAGCAGCACATTCAGGCCGCGATCAACCAGGCCAGTGCGGGCGCCTCGATCCGAGTGTTCCCGGGCACGTACAACGAGACGGCGCCCAACAGCGCCCCGACCTCGCTCGGCGGCACCTACCAGTTCGGGCTGTTCTTCCCGTCATCCAAGCCGGGCATCTGGCTGGTTGGCGTTACCGCCGGCGACGCGACGATCACCAAGGCAGCTGATATCGCCGCGGTGGTCAACACCGACTCAACGGCGGACTTCGGCCCTGACGGCACGTTCGTCGAGGCTGCCAACACCACCATCGAGGGTCTCGAATTGGGACCGAACGCCAGCGGTGATAACAAGACCATCGAGGTCGTGGCCAACAACTTCACGTTGCGGGCCTGCAAGACCACGTCGATCTCCGGCGGCGGGTCGATCTACATCAACGACTTCTCGGCGGACGCCGACGTCGTGAAGGGCTACACGATCCGCGACAACAAGTTCCTGGACGGCACCACGCTGGACATCGCCAATGGCGCCGGTAACACCGGCCCAGTGACGGGCCGGCAGATCCTCAACAACACGTTCGACGGCAACGACACGGGCTACGCGTCGGTGAGCTTCAGCGGCACCGGTGGCCCGCCCTGGTTCGCGGCCCCAGTCGGTGGCGCTCGCATCACCGGCAACGCGTTCAGCCACAACACGCAGTTCATCCGGGCACGTGGCGTCTACGACAACTCCCAGTTCAACTGGAAGTCGTTCTGGACGACCAACACGTTCGACCACGCTGCGCTCGCGCTCAACAACACGGGCGCCGCGGCGACGTACGACGTTCGCACGTACGCCTACAACAACGGGTACGCGATCACCAACGTGCGCCGCATCGGCGGCGGCACGGCGGCAGCTGAGGTCGCCGTCGGCGGCGCGGCAAACACGATCCTCACGAAGTAGCGCGAGGAGTAACAAACGCACGCGGCCCCCGGCGCACCACGCGCCGGGGGCCGCTCCGCGTTTCAGGTCCTACAGGCCGGCGTCGGCCTTCAGCGCCGCGGCCTTGTCGGTCGACTCCCACGTGAAGTCGGCGTCGTCGCGGCCGAAGTGGCCGTAGGCGGCCGTCTTCTGGTAGATCGGTCGGTGCAGGTTGAGTTCCTCGCGGAACGCGCCCGGACGCAGATCGAAATGCTGGTCGACGAGCTCGGCGATGCGGCCGCGACCGATCTTCTCGGTGCCGAACGTCTCGACGGACACACTCACCGGATGCGCCACGCCGATCGCGTAGGCGACCTGCACCTCGCAGCGATCGGCCAGGCCGGCCGCCACCAGGTTCTTGGCGACCCAGCGGGCGGCGTAGGCACCGCTGCGGTCGACCTTGGACGGATCCTTGCCGGAGAAGGCGCCGCCGCCGTGGCGACCCATACCGCCGTAGGTGTCGACGATGATCTTGCGGCCGGTCAGGCCGGCGTCGCCGACGGGGCCGCCGATGACGAAGCGACCGGTCGGGTTGACCAGGAAAACGTCGAGCAGGGCGTTGGCGTCGTACAGGCCGGCGGGGAGCGTCGGGAGGACAACCTGCTCCCACAGATCGGCCTTGATCTGCGGCTGCTCGACCTCGGCACCGTGCTGGGTGGAGATCAGGAGCTGCTCGACGCCGACCGGCTTGCCGTCGCGGTAGCGGACGGAGACCTGAGTCTTACCATCGGGGCGCAGGTAGGGCAGCGAACCGTCGTGGCGCACAGCAGCGAGCCGCTCGGCGAGCTGGTGGGCCAGCGAGATCGGGAGCGGCATGAACGACTCCGTCTCGTTGGACGCGTAGCCGAACATCATTCCCTGATCGCCCGCGCCGGCGACGTCGAGCTGATCGTCGTCCGACGGGTCGGTCCGAGCCTCGTAAGCCTGATCGACACCCTGGGCGATGTCGGCCGACTGCTTGTCGATCGCGTTCAGGACGGCGCACGAATCGGCTGAGAAGCCGAGGTCTGCGTCGACGTAGCCGATCTTGCGGATCGTGTCGCGGGCGACCTGCTGGATGTCCACGTACGTGTCGGTGGAGATCTCACCGGAGACGACCACCAGCCCCGTGTTGACCAGGGTCTCGCAGGCCACGCGGCCGTAGGGGTCCTCCGCCAGCACGGCGTCCAGGACGCCGTCGGAGATCTGGTCGGCAACCTTGTCAGGGTGCCCCTCCGTGACGGACTCGGAGGTGAAGAGGTATTCGTTGTCGGCGTAAGTGCTCATAAGATCGCGAAAGAGTAGCGACCGGCGCCTCAACGGCGCTCGCTGCGCCGCTGACTACGCTCGTTGAAGTCGATGATCAGCGGGATGCCATCCATACCGTAACGCGCGCGCAAGCGGTTCTCCAGGAAGTACGCGTAGTCGCGCGTGACGCGGTCGCGACTGTTCACGGAGATGGCGAAGCGCGGCGGCCGCTCGCCGACCTGCGACATGTACAGCAGCTTGAGTCGGTGCCCCTGCTTCTGCGGCGGCTGCTTGGCCTGCACCGTCTCCGACAGGAACCGGTTGAGCTCCGGCGTCGGAATGCGGCCGCGCATACGGTCACCCAGCGCGATCGCCTCGGTGAGGATCCGCGGCGTGTGCCGGCCGGTGAGCGCGCTGGCGGTGAGGACCTTGGGCCGCAGCCGCATCTTGCGGTGTACGTGCGCGCGCTCGTGATCGAGGTCACCCTCGTCCATCGTCCCCAGATCCCACTTGTTGAGAACCAGCGCGGTGGCGCAGTGCTCAGCCATGGCGAGCTGGGCGATGCGCAGATCCTGGGCGGTGACACCGTCCTGTGCGTCGCAGATCACCAGCGCCACATCGGCGCGCTCAACGGCCCGCTGTGAGCGCAGCGTCGTGTAGTACTCGACGGACTCCGACACTTTGGCCTGCCTGCGCATGCCGGCGGTGTCGACGACGGTCAGGCGGCGGTCGCCGACCATCAGCGGCATGTCGATCGCGTCGCGCGTGGTGCCCGCGACATCGCTGACGATCACGCGTTCGTCCCCCAGCCACTGGTTGACCAGCGAGGACTTGCCCACGTTCGGGCGACCGATGATGGCCAGACGGATGATGTCCTCGTCGTCCTCGGCTTCGCCGTCCTCGGGCAGCAGCTTGACGAGCGCGTCGAGCAGGTCGCCCGTGCCCAGGCCTTGGGAGGCGGAGACCGGGATCGGCTCGCCCAGACCCAGCGCGTAGAACTCCGAAGCGGCCGGAATGTCAGCCACCACATCGGTCTTGTTGGCGGCGACAAGGATCGGCTTCGGGAATCGGCGCAGCAGATCGGCCATCTCCTGATCGCCCGGCCGCAACCCGGCCTTCGCGTCCACGACAAGAATCGCGACGTCCGCGTCGGCGAGCCCGGCCTTGGCCTGATCGCGGATCGAGCCGGAGATCGGGTCGGCGTCGGCGAAGTCCATGCCGCCGGTGTCCACCAGCGTGAAGCGCCGGCCGTTCCACTCACACGGGATCTCCTTGCGATCGCGCGTGATGCCAGAGGTCTCGTGCACGACGGCCTCGCGGGTCTGCGTGAGGCGGTTCACGAGCGAGGACTTGCCCACGTTCGGGAATCCGACGATGGCGACCTTCATCGGGGCACCATCGAGACGATCCGGGCCACGACCTCGTCGGCGTCCAAGCCGGTGGTGTCCAGTTCCTGAGCGTCGGCGGCCGCCTTCAAGGGCGAGATGTCGCGCGTGCGGTCGCGCTCGTCGCGCAACGTCTGTTCACGCTCGACCACGGCGGCGTCGGCGCCTGTCTCAGCGGCGCGGCGGCGCGCGCGCTCGTGTGGTGAGGCGGTCAGAAAGATCTTGAGAGCGGCTTCGGGCGCCACCACGGTGCCGATGTCGCGCCCCTCGGCGACCCAGTCGCCGTCAGCCACCAGTGCCTGCTGGCGACGTACGAGGGCGGCGCGCACGGCCGGATCCGCCGCGACGACAGAGGCCTGCTGGGTGACCTCAGGGCTGCGGATGGCAGCCGTCACGTCCTCGCCGTTGAGCGCGACGGTGTCATCGGCGTGAAGCACGATGTCCAAGGCGGCAGGATCGGTCTGGGGGTCGGTGAGCCGCGCCAGCGCCACACACCGGTACATCGCCCCGGAATCCAGGAACGTGAACCCCAGTGTTTGCGCGACAGCACGCGCGACGGTGGACTTTCCGGCCCCGGCGGGACCGTCGATGGCGATGACCATCAGGGTGACGATACGGGGGCGGGCGCGACAAGGGGCGGCGGCAGTGGGCGCACCCGCCAGCCCGCCCCGACCACTCCTGGCGCTCAACGGTTGCCCACCAACCAGAAGGCGCCACACGATGCGCCGGCGGCGCCAGCTAGCCTCGGGGTCGTGAGCGCGCCGGGCACCCCGACCGACCCTACGCCCACCCGTGGCTGGCTCGAGATGCTCAAGCCGCTGCGGCGGCGCGACTTCGCGCTGCTGTGGTCGGGCGGGACCATCTCGATGCTGGGCGACGGCATCTACCTCGTGGCGATCGCATGGCAGGTCTACGACCTCTCCAACGTGCCGACCGCCCTGTCGGTCGTCGGCGTCGCTTGGTCGATCGGGATCGTCACGTTCCTCCTGCTGGGCGGTGTTCTGAGCGACCGGATCGACCGGCGGAAGGTGATCATCGGCTCGGATCTCGCCCGCTTCACCGTGTTGTTGGCGATGGGCGTCCTGAGTGTCAGCGGCAACCTGGAACTGTGGATGGTGGTGATCCTGGCGCTCCTGTTCGGCTCGGCAGAGGCATTCTTCGGGCCTGCCTGGACGGCGATCGTCGCCGACATCGTGCCGGAGGAGGAACTGGTCGCCGCCAACTCGCTGGAGCACACGATCCAACCCATCGCGCTACGTCTCGTCGGCCCGCTGCTCGGCGGCGTATTGATCGCCACAGCGAGCGTCGGAACCGCGCTCATCATCGACTCCACCACGTTCCTGGTCTCCGCGGCCTGCGTGGCGGCGTTGCGGGTCCGGCCGGCCCGCAAAGAACCGGTGACGACGACGATCCGGGCCGATCTGCGTGAGGCCGCCGTGTTTGTACGGGGGAACACCTGGCTGTGGGCGACGCTGATCGCCGCCAGCATCGCGATCCTCGCGTTCTGGGGCCCGGAGGAGGTCCTCGTTCCCTTCGTGATCCGGAACGACCTGCACGGGAGCGCGGGCGACTTCGCCTTCGTTCTCGCCGGCCAGGGCATCGGGTCAGTGATCGGCTCGTTCGCCATGGCCCGTGCCGGCATGCCGCGACGCCCGATCACCTTCATGTTCTTTGCGTGGGGACTGGCCACCATCCCGGCCGGCGCCTACCTTTTCGTCAATCAGGTGTGGCAGCCGGTCTTCATCGCGATGCTGTTCGGAGTGGGCATGTCCGTGGGCATGGTGGTGTGGACGACCCTCATGCAGTCCCGAGTACCGGCCGAGTTGCGCGGGCGCGTCAACAGCTTGGACTGGTTCGCGTCGCTGGGGCTCGTGCCGATCTCCTTCGCGCTGACCGGCCCAGCGGCCGCGCTCTTCGGATCGACGGCCACCCTCGTCGGCGCTGGTGTGGGCAGCGGCCTCTTCATCATCGTGATGCTGTTCGCCGTACCGGGGCTCCGCGGCGAGGACGCCCGGTTGACCGCCGCCGCCGAGGACGCGGCCGCTCAGGCGGGTGTCGGCTCGGGGCCGGTGCTCACGCCTGCTTCGCCGGCTCCGCCGTTGGACGAGACCGCCTGGTCCGGTACCGAGGCCTTGACGAGCGGCACCTCGGTGTCAACCGGTGACTCGATGCCCACCGACGCGTAGGCATCCGCTTGGTCGAGCGTCTCGTGCTCCATCAAAGCGGCGACCATCGCGTCAAGTTGCTCGCGATGCTCGCCCAGCAACACCAACACGTCGGACTCAGCCCCCTCGACGATGCGCCGCACCTCGGCGTCGACCGTCTCCTGAGTGCGTTCTGAGGTCTCCGAGACGCCCGGCATCAGCGGGCCGGAACTCGCGGAAGGGATCACCGCGACCGGACCGACCGCCTCGCTCATCCCCCAGCGGCCCACCATCTGACGAGCGATCTGCGTGAGCTGCTGGATGTCGGACTCGGCGCCCGTCGTCGTCTCGCCATAGACCAGGAGTTCGGCGGCGCGGCCACCGAGGGCGAGCTTGATGCGGCCCAGCAGATACTCACGGTCGTAGGAGAACCGATCGTTCTCCGGCGTCGAAAGCGTGACGCCGAGCGCCATGCCGCGCGGGATGATCGACACCTTGCGCACCGGGTCCGAGCCTGGGGTGAGCATGCCCACCAGCGCGTGGCCGGCCTCGTGGTAGGCCGTGCGCTCGCGGTCGGAGTCGCGCATGATGATGCGTCGCTCCGCCCCCAGAATCACCTTTTCCAGCGCGTCGGTGAAGTCGGCCTCGACGATCCGCTCGTGATCACGGCGGGCGGCGAGCAGCGCCGCCTCGTTGCACAGGTTGGCCAGATCGGCGCCCACCATGCCCGGGGTCGTCGAAGCCAACTGCGCCAGGTCCACGTCCTCCCCCAGCGGCTTCCCACGTGTATGGACCTCAAGGATCCGCTTGCGCCCTTCACGGTCCGGTGACTGCACGGCAACGCGGCGATCAAAGCGGCCAGGGCGCAGCAGTGCCGCATCCAGTATCTCGGGCCGGTTGGTGGCGGCCAGAACGATCACGCCGGTGCCGGCCTCGAAGCCGTCCATCTCGGTGAGGATCTGGTTCAGCGTCTGCTCGCGCTCGTCGTGACCGCCGCTGAACCCTGACCCACTGGTCCGCGACCGGCCGATGGCGTCGAGCTCGTCGATGAAGACGATCGCCGGAGCAGCCTCCTTGGCCTGCTTGAAGAGGTCGCGCACGCGGCTCGCGCCGACGCCCACGATCGCTTCCACGAACTCCGAGGCGGAGATCGAGAAGAACGGTACGCCGGCTTCCCCAGCGACGGCACGGGCCAGCAACGTCTTGCCGGTGCCCGGTAGACCCGAGAGCAACACGCCGCGCGGGATCCGTGCGCCCAGGCGCGCATAGCGTTCGGGTTCCTTGAGGAAGTCGACGATCTCCGTCAGCTCCTCGCGGGCCTCGTCGATACCGGCGACGTCCTGGAAGCTGACGCGCACATCGCCCGTCTCGGAGCGGCGCGCCTGAGAGCGGCCGAAGTTGCCCATGATCCCGCCGGGTCCGCCGCCCGCACTGGAGGCACGGCGCATCAACAGGACGAACAGCAGCACGAGCAGGATCGTGGGGCCGAAGCCCAGCAGCAACTGCGTGAGGAAACCGGGACCGCTGTCGGGCGGCTTGGCGTTCACCTCGACGTTGTTCTTCTGCAGCAGCGCGTCGAGCTGCTTCTGGTCGGCAAACGCCGGCACCTCGGTGCTGAAGCGGGTGATCTGCTTCGTCTTGTTGTTGTCGTCGGTGACCGCGACGTTGTTCTTGAAGTCCCCCTGGATCGCCAGATCCTGGGAGGAGATGTCCTTCACGTTCCCGGCCTTGACCTGTTCGACGAACGTCGGGCTGTACGGCACACGGTCACGCGAGGCCGCGTGCGGGCCGAGCAGCAGCGCCAGCCCGTAGTTGAGCGTCAGCGCGATCAGGATGACGATCAGGATCCGGGGTCGACGGACCGGCGAGGTGGAATCGTTCTTCTCGGGCGGGGCGCCGCGGCCGTCGGGGCTGGGATCGACCTTCCACCCCGGCCGCTCTGGGGTGGACGGCCCTTCCGGCGTTCGCTGGCGCCCTGGCAGCGAAGGCCGTGGAGGGGTGCTGCGCGGATGCGGAGGAGTGTCGGCCATGGGTCAGGCGAGGAGGTTTGCGATGTCCTCGCTGAACTGAGGGTACGAAACCGCCGCCGCGTCCATCCCGAGCACGGTCACGCCGTCGGTTGACGCAAGCCCCGCAACGGCACCCAACATGGCCAGCCGATGATCGCCGTGAGAGTCGATGACGCCCCCCTTCAGACCGCCCGTGCCGCGGACCACGAAGCCATCCTCGGTCGCCTCGATGTCGGCCCCCAAGCCGCGCAGCCCTTCCACCACATCGGTGATCCGATCAGACTCTTTCAGGCGCAGCTCCTGCGCTCCGCTCACGACCGTCTCGCCGTCAGCGAAGCAGCCGAGCAGCGCTACGAGCGGCAACTCGTCGATCGCCAACGGCACCTCCTCGCCGCCGACCTCGGTCGCCACGAGCGTCCCGTGGGCAACATCAAGGTCGCTGATCGGCTCAGAGTCCGGGAAGCCCGTCTCGCCTTCGGCCGGCGTGGACTCAAGGTCTCCGATCACGATCCCGCCCATCCGCTGCAGGATCCGCAGGAAGCCAACCCGCGTCCAGTTGACGCCGCAGTCGCGCACCACGATGCGCGAGCCGTGCACCAGAACCGCCGCGGTGATCATGAAGGCGGCCGACGATGGGTCGGCGGGGACGATCAGCTCGTCGAACTCCAGTTCGTCGATACCCGCCACCGATACCGTCGTTCCGTCGCGACGCACGCGAGCACCCGCGCGGGTGAGCATCCGCTCGGTGTGATCCCGGCTGGCCGCAGGCTCGGTGACCGAGGTCGTGCGGTCGGCGGCCAGCCCGGCCAGTAGGACGCAGGACTTCACCTGCGCGCTGGCCACCGGCAGGTCGTAGTGGATCGCGTGCAAACGGCTCCCGGTGATCCGGAACGGGGGCAGGCGACCCTCGGTGGCAGTGATCTCCGCGCCCATCAGGCGCAAAGGCTCGGCGATGCGATCCACCGGCCGCCGGCGGATCGAAGCGTCGCCGTCGAGCGTGAAGGTGCGCCCTTCCTGGGCCGCCAGCCAGCCGGGCAGCAAGCGCATCAGGGTGCCGGCGTTACCCACGTCGATCGGTCCGTCCAGTTCCTGGGCCTGCCGCAGCCCCGTGCCGCGGATGATCAGGTCATCGGCGCGGTCCTCCACGAGCGCGCCCACAGCGGCCACGGCAGCGAGAGTGGAGTTCGTGTCGGCCGCATCGAGGTAGTTGTGCACGCGCACCGGCTCAGAGGCCATGCCGGCCAGGAGCGCGGCGCGATGGGAGATCGACTTGTCGGCCGGAGGGACGACGTCGCCTCGCAGCGGCCCCGACGGATCAAACCGCTGGTCGGTCATGAGGTCGTCACCGCAAAGCCCAGATCTCCGATGAGCCGGGAGGCCCGCTCGGCGTCGGTTGCCCCGACCCACAACACAACGACGCCCGCCGTGTTGTCAGGTGACGGCGCCAGGGTCATGTCGGCGATGCCGATGCCCGCCCGGCCGAGTGCCAGTGCGATGTCAGCGACGACGCCGGGGCGGTTGGTGACCGCAACGCGCAATTCGCGTGCCGGGCC
Organism: Solirubrobacterales bacterium; assembly: GCA_038319025.1. Classification (GTDB taxonomy): domain Bacteria; phylum Actinomycetota; class Thermoleophilia; order Solirubrobacterales; family Solirubrobacteraceae; genus JBBQCW01. The sequence goes on along the minus strand of JBBQCW010000005.1, from coordinate 79,998 downwards.
TCCTTCGCGCCCTGACTCGATGAGGGCGCGCCGCTCATCGGCGATCTGGGCCTGCCAGCTCCGCAGCCCGTCGCGGTCGCCGGCGGCAAGAAGGTCGCGGGCGGCGGCCAGCCGGAGGGTGGCATCGTCGAGGGCTTCGATCAGTGCCGGCGCGTTGGCCAGGTAGATGTCGGCCCACAAGGCCGGATGCGCGCCTGCCACACGAGTGCCGTCACGAAAGCTCGGCCCGGTGGCGGGTAGGTGCTCCTCGTCGCCCAGCGCGTGGGTGGCGTGCGCGACCAGAACGTTGGCCAGGATGTGGGGCAGGTGGGAGACGCCGGCCATCAGCCGGTCGTGCAGAGCAGCGTCTATCGCCACCGGTCGTGCGCCGAGACCCGCCAAGAAGCGGTGCAGGCGCTCGAACAGCAGACCTGTGGTGGTGGCGTTCGGCGTGAGATACCAGGTGGCGCCATCGAAAAGGTCAGCCCGCGCGTTCGCTACCCCGGCCGTCTCGGCCCCGGCCAGCGGATGGCCGCCGACAAAGCGGCCGTCGCCACCGAAGCGATCGGTGAGCGCCGCTTTGGTGGATCCGACATCGGTCACCACCGCGTCAAGCCCGGCGGCGGCGAGCGCCTCGGCCACGGCTCGGTCGAGGGCACCGAGCGGTGCCGCCACGACGATCACGTCGGCGTCCGCCACCGCAGTCGCGGGGTCCGGAGCGACCGCATCAACAGCGCCGCGCTCCAGCGCGACGCTGAGCGCCGCGGGGTCCGGATCCCAGCCCGTGACGTGCGCGCCCGCGCGTTCGCGGGCGGCGAGCGCCACCGAACCGCCGATCAGGCCGACGCCGAGGACCGTGACGTTCACACGCCGGCGCCGACGCTGATGCGCTTGCCGGCCAGTGCCGCCGCCTGCTCGATCTTGCTGACGTACCCCGGGAAAACGTCACCCGGCAGCTGCTGGGGTCCGTCGCAGACGGCCTCGTCCGGGTTGGGGTGCACCTCGACGATGATCCCGTCGGCGCCCACGGCCGCCGCGGCCAGCGAGAGCGGCTCGACCAGATCGCGGCGCCCGGCCGCGTGGCTGGGATCGACGATCACCGGCAGGTGCGACAGCTGCTGGATCACCGGGATGGCGGTGAGATCAAGGGTGAAGCGGTACGCCGTCTCGAACGTGCGGATGCCGCGCTCGCAGAGAATCACGTTCTCGTTGCCTTCCTTCAACACGTACTCGGCCGCCATCAACAGCTCCTCGATGGTGGCCGACAACCCGCGCTTGATGATCACGGGGACGCCGCTGCGCCCAACTTCGGTGAGCAGGTTGTAGTTCTGCATGTTCCGAGCGCCGATCTGGATCACGTCGGCGACGGCCGTCACGGCCTCCATGTCGCGGACGTCCATCAGCTCGGTGACGATGGGCAGGCCCGTCTGCTCCTTGGCCTCGGCCAGCAGGCGCAGGCCCTCCTGCCCCAGCCCCGAGAAGGCGTAAGGGGAGGTACGCGGCTTGTAGGCGCCGCCACGCAGCATGGTGGCGCCGCCGTCGCGCATCTGGTGGGCGGCGGTGAGAATCTGATCGCGCGACTCCACGGTGCACGGCCCGGCGATCAGGGCGAAATGCTCGCCGCCGACCTTGCGGCCCGCGATCTCCAGCACCGAGCGACCCTCAGGTCGCAGCTGGGCGCTGGCCAACTTGTAGGGCTTGAGGATGCGCATGACCCGGTCGACGCCGGGGGCGCCGTCCAGCTCGAGACGGGCGATGTGTTCAAGGTCACCGACCGCGCCGATCACGGTCACCTCGTCACCCTTGGAGGGGTGAGCCTTGGCACCGACGGACTCGATGCGGTTGACGACCGCGCGAATCTCCTCTTCGGTCGCGGTCTGCTTCATAACGATCATCACGGAGGGGCTGCCTTTCAAAAGTAATGCGCCTGGAAAAGAGTACGGGGGCACTGGGATTACAGCCGTGTCGCGGGTGTGAACATGCACACACGAACTGACGGCGGGGGCGGCGCTCGGCCCTGAGGACCAGATGCGGCGACTCTCAGGAGTCGGCCGAGCGCCTAGGCAAATCGCCAGGCGGAATAGGCAAAGCCGTACGCGCGCGGGCCGAAGACTCCGGCGGGGATGCTGCGCGTGTGGTTCGGCGTGCTGCCCATTGCGATTGGCAGTGTGACAGATGGCGCGGAGGTGCGCCAACTGTCAGGCGGGGAGTACCTCAGCGAGCGCAGCAAGGAACCGAGCGTTGTGCGCCGGCGTGCCGTAGGTGACCCGCAGCGCGTTCGGGGTGCCCAGCGCCGTCCCCGCGCGCACGAGCACGCCGCGGTCCGACAGGCCCTGCAGGATCTCGGCCTCGTCGCACTCCTGCGGAAGATGGACCCACGCGAAGTTCGCTTGGCCCTCGGCCACGCTCAGACCCATTTCGCGCAGACCCGTCTCGATTTCCACCCGCGCGACGATCGCCCGCTCGACGCGCTCCGTCACGGCATCCTGGTGCTTGAGCGCTTCGACGGCGGCAGCCTGAGCCGCGCCGTTGGCGAAGAAAGGTTGGCGAACCTGGTCGACGGCCTGCACGAACGACGCGTCGCCGGCGAGCGCATAACCCACGCGTAAGCCGCACAAGCCGTAGATCTTGGAGAACGTACGCAGCAGTACGAGATTCGGGTGCTGGTCGAGCAGGTCGAGCGTGGCGTCGGGATCGTCCAGCGTGTTGAACTCGCAGTAGGCCTCGTCCAGGATCACGCAGACGTGTCGGGGAACTCGGTCCAGGAACGCGGCGATCGCATCCCGGCGCACCGCCGTGGAGGTCGGGTTGTTCGGGTTACAGACAATCACCAGTCGCGTGGCGACCGTGATGGCGTCGGCCATCGCGTCAAGGTCGTGGCACTCGTCGGCGTCGAGCGGGACCCGCACATCGGTGGCGCCCGAGGCGGCCGTGAGGTGCGGATAGACGCTGAAGGACGGCCACGCATGGACGAACTCGGCGCCCGGCTCAAGAAGGGCGTCACCGGCGGCCAGCAGGATGTCGCAGGATCCGTTGCCGATCGCGATCCGCGTGGTCGGGATCGAGAACCGCTCGCTCAGGGCGCGCCGCAGCAGCGCGTTCGACGGGTCGGGGTAGCGGTTCAGGCCGCCCAGCATCTGGGTGATCGCCTCGATCACCTGCGGGAGGGGCGGATCGGGCGACTCATTTGACGCCAGCAGCGCGACGTCCTCGGGCAGCGCGTAACCGCCCGCCACGGGGTAGCTGGGGGTTCGGCGGACGCGTTCGTTGAATTCGATGCTCATTGCGCGGAGTCCAGATCCCGACGCAGCTCGCGCGCTCCGTGCAGGTAGACGTGACGTGGTTCGTGGCCTTCATCAGCGTGGTAGTGCACCAGCACCCGGATCACCTTGGCCATCGCCCCGGGAACCGGCACTTCGCGGGCGCACAGGAGCGGTACTCGGTCAAACCCCAGCTCTCGGGCGGCGACGGCCGGGAAGGCGGCATCCAAATCCTCGGTGAGCGTGAAGATGCAGCTGACGCAGTCATCGGGCCCGATCGCGTTGCGGGACGTGATCTCGGCCATCAGCTCCAGCGTCGCCGCATGGATGGCGGCGGCCTCGTTGGCGTCCACCGTGGTGGCACCGCGCAGTGCGTACAGGCGACTCATGGGTCCGGAATTATCACAGCGCCGTCCCCTGCGGCGCGCAATCGTTCGATCTCGGCCGGAGTGAGCGCACGGTGCGCGCCAGGGGCAAGGCCCTCAAGGCGCAGTGGCCCGAACGCTATGCGGCTGAGGCGCTCGACGGGATGGCCGACCTCTTCGAGCATCCGCTTGACCTGTCGCTTGCGGCCTTCGTGGATCGTCAGCTCGATCTCGGTGGGGCCGATTTGACGCACCCGGGCAGGAGCGGTGAGGCCGTCCTCCAGCTCCACACCCTCGCGCAGGCGACGCAGCTCGGACTCCTCGATGCGGCCGCCGCCGACGATCGCCCTGTACGTCTTGGGCACCTCGAAGGAGGGATGCGTGAGCCGGTGAGCGAGTGCGCCATCGTCGGTCAGAAGGATCAAGCCGGTGGTGTCGGCGTCCAGGCGGCCGACGGGGTAGAGCCGCCGCCCTTTGGCGGGAATCATCGAGACGACCGTCGGCCGGCCGTGAGTGTCCTTGGCCGTGGATACGACGCCGGCGGGCTTGTGCAGGGCGAAGACGACCCACGTCTCAGGGGCGTTGAGCGCCTTGCCGTCGACCTTCACTTCATCGGCGTCGGTCACGTCGCGGGCCGGATCGGTGACGAGCTCGCCATTCACATGGACGCGCCCGTGCCTAATGAACTCCTCCGCCCCACGCCGGGAGGCGACGCCCGCGTGGGCCAGATGCTTGCCGAGACGCATGGCGTGGGACCATAGTTCGACATGGACCTCGAACTCCTCGACGCCACGTTGGAAGAGCTCGGCCAGCCGCGCTTCCGCGCGGGGCAGATCTGGTCCTGGGCCGCGCGTGGCGTGGCCGGGTACGACGCGATGCGCAACATCCCGGCCGAGCTCCAGGCTGAGCTCTCCGAACGGGTGCCGTTCACCTCGCTGACGCTGGAGGATGAGGCGCACGCCCGCGACGGCACGGTCAAGGCGCTGTTCCGCACCCACGACGGCCGCCCGATCGAAGCGGTGCTGATGCGGTTTCGCGACGGCCGCCGCTCGGTCTGCGTCTCCTCGCAATCCGGCTGCCCGCTCACGTGCACGTTCTGCGCGACAGGCACCATGAAGTTCGGGCGCAACCTGACGACGAGCGAGATCCTTGATCAGGTCCTGCACTTCCGCCGCATCGAGCCGCTCGACCATGCCGTGTTCATGGGCATGGGCGAGCCGATGATGAACCTGGACAACGCGCTCGACGCCTGCCGCAAGCTGCCCGACATCGGGATCACAAACCGACGCACCACGATCTCCACCGTCGGCTGGGTGCCGGGCATCGATCGCCTGGCGGAGACGGAGATGCCGATCCGCTTAGCCTTCTCCCTGCACGCCGCCGACGACGAGCTGCGCAGCCGGATCATGCCCGTGAACGACAAATACCCGCTGATGGAAGTGCTCGCGGCGTGCCGGCGCTGGAACGAGGCCAAACGCCGCTTCGTCTACATCGAGTACGTGATGCTCGGCGGGGTCAACGATCGCTACGAGCAGGCGCTGGCGCTTACCCGGATCCTCGATCCCAAGATCTTCAAGGTCAACCTCATCCCCTACAACCCGACGGGGATGTACGACGGGTCCTCACCCGAGGCGATCGCCGCGTTCCTCGCCGTGCTGGAGGACAAGGGCCTGCGGGCCACCGTCCGCCTCACCCGCGGGCGCGACATCGACGCCGCCTGCGGGCAGCTTGCCGTCAGCGCCGGCTGATGGCCGTCAAGCGCATCGTCCCGGATCTCCCCGCGGACGATCCGGCTCACAGCGTCGCGTTCTACACCGAAGTGCTGGGTCTGGAGGTGGCGATGGACCTCGGCTGGATCGTGACGTTCACCGCGCCCGGGCAGCCGGCGGCACAGCTCAGCGTGATGCGCGAGGACGCGACCGCCCCGGTCAGACCGGACGCGTCCATCGAGGTGGACGACGTGGACGCCGTCCACGAGGCCGCCGTTCGGCTCAGCCATGAGATCGTGTATCCGCTGACCGATGAGCCCTGGGGCGTGCGACGGTTCTTCGTGCGCGAGCCGGGCGGGAACGTGCTGAACGTTCTCGCTCACTCCTGACGGGCGGCGACCCGGCTAACGGGACGCCGCGGGACCGCGCATCTCGACGATGAGATCGCCGGCGGGCGCCGGGAGGTCGAGGATCCGGTACGGCACTTCGACAGGGTCTGGCGGGACGTCAGCCGCGACGGGGACATTGTCCGGCCCGTCGGGTGCCGCCGCCCCGCTCGCCTTCATCAGGCGCTCGCGCAAGTCGGCTTCCTCCCCTGGGCTCGGGTCCCAGGCGGCAACGTCGGGCAGTTCCTCCAGGCCCCGGAGGCCGAAGAGACGCAGGAAGAGCGGCGTCGTGCGGTACAGGACGGCGCCGAACTGTGAGCGGCCGGACTCCTCGATGATCCCGCGCTCCAACAGCGTGCCCGTCGCCGAATCGGCGCTGACCCCGCGGATGCGGGTGATCTCCGGCCGCGAGACGGGCTGCAGGTAGGCGACGATCGAAAGCGTCTCCGCCTGGGCGGGCGTGAGCGGCGGGGTGCGCGGCGCCGCGAGCAGCCGGCGGGCAGCCGGCTCGGCGACAGGGTCCGTCGCGAACGTGACGCCCCCGGCGACCTCCTTCAGCACGATGCCGCGAGCACCGGGTGCGTAAGCGTCTTCAAGCTCGGCGAGAGCATCGCGCAGGTCCTCGGGCTGCTCGCCGGTTGCGTCGGCCAGAGCGTCCATGCCGACCGGCTCGGGCGACAAGAACAACAGGGCTTCGAGGATGCGGGCCAGCTCACTCATCTCGCTCATCGCGAGCGACCCCGCTGACGGAGAACGAGCACCGCGGTCGAGAAATGGCGCACAGTCATGAGGCGACGGCCTCCCAGACCGGGCGCTGGGCGCCGCGGCGGCCGTGGATGGCGATCTCGCCGAACGCCTCGTCCTGCGTCCAGTCCGCCTCACCCTGTTTGTACAGCTCCAGAAGGGCGAACAGGGTGACGGCGACGGTGACGCGGTCAGCACCGCGAACGGCTTCGTCGAACGTGCAGTCGCCGCGGCGCAGCAGATTGCGCAGATGCGCCAGGCGTTCGGAGACCGAGACACGCGGCACCGTCATGTGGCTGAGGTTGACCGGCGGTGGCTCGCGCAGCAGGTCCCCCATCGCGGCGCCCAGCTGGGCGGCGTCGTATACCAGCCCGACGTCGTCGTAGGACACGCGGCGCAGCTCCGGCGGGAGGCGGGCAGAGCGGTAACGCACGCCCTCCTCGTGATCGAGCAGTTCGCGCAGGTGGTCGGAGGCACGGCGGTAGCGCTGAGCCTCCAACATGCGCGCGAGCAGCTCCTCGGCCGCTTCGCCCGGTTCAAGCTCGAGCAGATCCTCGTCCTCGCTGGGCAACAGCAGGCGGGATTTCAGCTCCAGCAGGGCCGCAATCAGCACCAGGAACTCGGTCGCAGACTCCAGATCCAGCTCCCCGCGGGCCTCCAGGTGGTCCACGTAGGCCAGCACGACGTCAGCCAGCTCGACCTCCATCAGGTCAACCTCCTCGCGCAGTACGAGCGTGAGGAGCAGGTCGAACGGCCCCGTGAAGACCTCGAGGTCGAGTTCCAGTTCAGCGACGATCACGGCGAGGACGGTACCGGGAGCTCCCGACGGTTCGGCCGCCACGAGACCGCCGTTGCCAGGCAGGCGAGGGCCACCAGCGAATACGCCACGACGTCCCCGGCCGCTTCGCCGAGAGCGCCGCCGACCGACGAGCCCACGCCGATCCCCAGCGACCAGCCGATGTTGTTGAGCGCGAACGCGTACCCCTGGTCCAGTCCCAGGCGATCGGCGGAGAGGGACATCAGGTTGCCGCCCGGGGTCCAGAGGGCGCCGATCGCCCCGAAAACGAGCACGATCAGCACGGCCAGCACCACCCAGCTCGTGGGCACCGACAGCACGAGCAGCGCGGTCGCCGCGACTAGCAACGCCGCCGGCACCAGTTGGGTGACACCGTGTCGGTCGGCGTACCGCCCGGTGAGCGGGTTGGCGATCGCCTCCACCGCCGCCGCGAAGAAGAACACGGCGGAGATGGCCAGGCCGCCGGCGCCGAGGTCGTCCAGCCGCAGCGGTGTCAGCACATCGACCACGCCGAACGCGAGCGAGCCGATGACCGTCAGCCAGATGGCGCGGCGGAACGGTGCGTCGCCGAGGGCGTTGCGGATCGTGGTGCCGCGCGTCGCCGGCTGGGGCGGTGAGGCGAACGTCAAAGCCCAGACGATCAGCAGCAAGCCGAGCCCGGATACGACGATGAACGCTCCCTCCCTACCCACGGAACGCGCTATGCCGCCGATGACGGGCCCCAACTGCGCCCCGACCACGCCCATCCCGATCGCTGTCCCCAGCACCGCGCCGCGGCGCCCCTCCGGTGCCTCCCGCGCCAGCCAGGCCAGGCCGGCCGTCCACGAGCAGGCCCCGCCGATGCCCTGCACGAAGCGGGCGATGTCGAGCACCAGGATCTGGTCGGCGAGGGCGAAGAAGACGCCCGCCGAGGTCATGATCACGAGACCTCCGATCAACACAGGACGCGGACCGACTCGCGCGACCACCGCACCCGCGGGTAGGGCACCGAGCAGCGTGCCCAGCGCGTACGAGCCGAAGAGGATCCCCGCCTGACCCTTGGAGATGTCGAGCTGGTCGCGCAGGACGGGCAGCAGCGGCGTCAGCGCCGCGTACAACATGGTGTCGACCAGAATGACGGCGCAGATGAAGACGAGGAGGCGGCGCATGGTGCCGACCCTCTCTTACCGGACGGGGCCGACGCCCATCGCTGCGCGCACGTCAGCCAGCACCGGTTGGGTGATCGCGCGGGCCTTCTCGGCCCCCGCGGCCAGGATGGCCTCCAGCGCGGCCTCGTCGGGCCGGATCTCGGCGTAGCGCTCGCGGATCGGCGTCAGCATGGCGATCACGGCTTCGGCGGCGGCCACCTTCAGATCGCCATAGCCGCGCGCGTCCGCCAGCTGGAGCTCGACCTCCTGCGGCGTACGGCTCGTTGAGGCAGCCAGGATGTCGATCAGGTTGCTGACGCCGGGCTTGTCGGCGCCGCTGCGAATCTCGGGTGGATCGGCCGAGTCGGTGACGGCGCGCTTGAGTTTCTTCTCGATGGCGGCGGGCTCGTCGAGCACGTACACCGTGCCCTCCTCGGTGCCGCCGGTGGTCGACATCTTGTTCGTCGGGTCCTGCAGATCCATGATGCGCGCGCCGACGGTGGGGATGCGGTGCTCGGGGACCACGAGGATCTCCTGGCCCGCGCCGAAGCGCGCGTTGAAGCGCTCGGCGATGTCGCGCATCAGCTCGATGTGCTGGCGCTGATCCTCACCCACCGGCACCTCGTCGGCCCGATAGGCCAACACGTCGGCGGCCTGCAGGACGGGGTAGAAGAAGAGGCCCGCACTGATCAGTTCGCGCTGGGCGGCGGACTTCTCCTTGAACTGGTGCATGCGGTTCAGATCACCGTGGGCGGTGACCGAGCACAGCAGCCAGCACAACTCGGTGTGCTCCACGACGTCGCCCTGACGAAACAGGATGCAACGCTCGGGGTCGATGCCGGCGGCGAGCAGGATCGCGGCGGTGTCGTACAGGCGCTCGCGCAGCACCGCCGGCTCGTAGGGCACCGTCGTCGCGTGTAGGTCGACGATGCAGAAGATCGCCTCACCGCGATCCTGCCCCTCGACGTACTGGCGGATCGCGCCGATGTGGTTGCCGAGGTGCTTGCGGCCCGTGGGCTGGATGCCGGAGAAGATGCGCATGGAGGCGTGGAGCGTATCCCGCGGCGCCCGTGCGTGGCCCGCGTAACTCAAGCCAGATCCCGACGAACCAGCAGCGCGGTCTCTCCGAACGAGTGGGCCAACCAGCGGTGCTGGTCGCCCAGATACGTGCGGACCGCCTGATCCGAACTGAGGGTGAGGTTGCCGGCGACCAGGACTCCCCCGGTCCGCAGCGTTCGGCGCAGGTCTCCGAGGAGCTCAACGCTCGGAGCGAACCCGTCGAAGAAAGCGAGATCGTACGCTCGCGGCGCGAGCGTCGGAAGGATCTCCTCCGCCAGCCCGTGGTGCGCCGTTATGCGATCGCTCATCCCGTGACGACGGAACGTCTCGCGAGCAACCTCGACGTGCTCCTCGTCCATCTCAATCGTGTCGATGGCTGCGGCCGGGGCGCCGTGGCCGAGCCACAGGGCCGTATAGCCGAGCGCCGTGCCGACCTCGACTATGCGGCGAGCCGAGGTGGCGGCGGCCAAGACGCCGAGCAGCGAACCGTCGGCGTAGGTGTAGGCCCCGCAGCCGTGCGCAGCGCGGTGGCGGCGAGTCTGCTCCTGAATCTCGGCGTAGGGATCGATCACGGCGTGGCCCCGTGCGGTCGGATGAGGATTTCGTTGACATCGACCCCTGCGGGCTGGTCGATCGCGAACCGGACCGCGCGGACAACGTCGTCCGGGGCCAGTGCCGCGTGACCGGTGCCGGGGCGAGAGCCAGCGAATTCCGTGTCCACGGGACCAGGCGCGATCAGGCTGACCGACACCCCGGTCCCGATGAGCTCCAGCCGGATGGCCTCCGCCAGGCCGGCAACGCCGGCTTTGGTCGCCGCGTACAGCGAGCCGGGCATCGTGTACCGCCCTAGCACCGAACCGGTTATGAGCAGGCGACCGCGTGAAGCGATCAGCGCGGGCAGCACCGCGCGACTCGTGAGTGCGGTGCCGAGAAGATTGGTTCGCACGGTGGCATCCCAGCCGTCGGGGTCCTCGTCGCCGAGGAAGCTGCGCGGTCCTTGCGTTACCCCAGCATTGGCCACGACGACATCAATCCGCCCGAAGCGTTCCAGCGTCGCAGCGGCGAGGCCCTGGACGTCGGGCCAATCCGTGACGTCGCAACGAACCGCCATGGCCCGATCCTCACCCAGAGAGTCGGCCAACGCCCGGCCGGCGTCCTCCGAGCGGCCGGCAATCGCGACTGCGTAGCCGTGATCGACGAGCATTCGGGCGATCTGTGAACCGATACCGGATGTGGCACCGGTGATCACGGCGACTGGCGTTTCGGGAAGGGAGTTCATATACCTGAGTATACAGATACTGTGTAAACAGATACTGACTATGCAGTCTTCTTGCTAGTCTGTTCCGATGCCTGCACGCACCGATGCCGTCGCCCGTCCGGCCGTGCGCGATGAGCGCGTGTCCTCGGTCGGAGTGCTCTTCACCGCCGCAGCCCGCCTGGAACGGGCGCTTGGCTCGGCGCTGGAGGAGCAGTGCGGCCTGAGCCACGTGTGGTTCGAGGTGCTGCTCCGCCTGGACCAGGCGCCGGAGGGGACTTTGACGCCCACCCAGATCACCGAGGCGCTGGTGCTGACCAGCGGCGGCGTGACCCGGCTGATTGATCGCATGAGCGCCGCCGGCCTCGTCGAACGCCGCACCTCCCTCACCGACCGCCGCAGCACACCGGTCGCGATCACCACGGACGGCCGGACACGGCTCGTCGCGGCCGCCGAGGTGCATGCGCTCAACGTCCAGGAGCTGTTCATCGATCCGTTGGGGCCAGCCCGCCTAGCGGCACTGCTCGAGGCGCTGCGCGCGCTGTGACGCCGCGTCCTGGGAGACCGCCGACGGCGCTGTGCGCCATCATCGTCGTATGACCGACGGCCCTGCTCCTGAGCAGAACAGTTCGCTGGACCTCGCCGAGATGATGGGCGGGCCGCTCGGCATGGCGGAGACGGCCCTGCCGGCGGCCGCGTTCGCCATCGCCTACGCCGTCGCGGGGTCATCGGTGAACGTGGCGGCCGGGGTCGCCGTCGGAGTGGCGCTGATCTTCGCCGTCGCCCGCCTCGTGCGCCGCCAGTCTCCGCGGCACGCGCTGACCGGCCTCATCGGCGTCGCGTTCGCTGCGTTCATCGCGGCCAAGAGCGGCAAGGCCGAGAACTTCTTCCTCCCCGGCCTGCTCGCAAACGCGGCCTACGCGTCCGCCTTCCTCATCTCGATCGCCGTTCGCCGGCCGCTGGTGGGCGAGATCGTGAGCCGCGTCGACGGTGAAGGCGGCGGCTGGCGCTCGGATCCCGAGCGCTTCCGCACGTTCGCGCGGGCAAGCTGGATGTGGGCCGGCGTGTTCCTGCTGCGCCTGCTCGTGCAGCTGCCGCTGTACCTGGCGGGCGCCGTGCTCGCACTGGGCGTGGCCAAGACGGCGATGGGGCTGCCGCTATTCGCGCTGGCGCTGTGGCTGACGTGGCGGATGACCCGGCGGGCCGGCGCTGAGGCGACGCCGGCTTAGCTCGCTTCACCGCCGACGGTGGGGCTGGTTCAGCTCCACCACCAACTCGCTCACCCGCGCCGGATCGTCCTGCTGGATGAAATGGTTGGCCTGAGCGACCTCGGCGTGCCGAACCGCGGAGGGCGCCCACAGCGAGCGGAAGCGATCCACAAAGGGATCGATCGCCTTTCCTCGGGCGTCTTGACACTGACCGGCTTGCGGCACACCTGACGCGCAACTTCCGTCCGGCCGAGGGCGCAGGAGGCCGAAGAGCGGATCCTGAGCGCCGAAGTACAACGACAGCGGTTTGTGGGCGAGGGGGCCTAGATGGCCCAGCCTCCGGAAGATCGCGTGATCGCGCATGATGCTGCGCGCGAATGTCACTGTCGGGACGGCCGATTGGGGCGAGCGGAGAGCTCCGCTTGAGGGCTCGAAAAACGGGCCTAGGTAGGCGCCGCGAACCTTATCGGCAATCGCTCCGGAATACGGCGAGACGAGGCCGGCCGCGGCCCCGGAGATGACAAAGCCGCTCGCCGTCAGGAGTGCTTGGTTCTGCTCGGCGAAGATGCCCCAGTCCGCCAGGGCGCCGAAACGGCCGCCATGGTCTTGCGGGGTGATCGGCCAGGCCCACGTGTTCATGACCAACAGGTTCTTGATGCGCGATGGGCGCCGGACGGCCATCCCGAGACCGATCGGGCCACCCCAGTCCTGCACCACGAGCGTCAAGTGACGCAGGTCGAGCGCGTCAACGAATCGTGTGAGCACGCGTGCGTGATCGATTGGCCGGTACCCGAACCGCGTCGGAGATGGCTTGGCTGACTCCCCGAAGCCGTAGTGATCGACGGCGATCACGCGGAAGCCTCGCCGCAAGAGTCCCCGGGCCACGTCCCGATAGAGAAACGACGACGTCGGGTTGCCGTGGACCATCAGGACAGTGCCCTTCGCGCGGCCCCTTGGCCGCTCGTCGAAGTAGTGGTAGTCGCCGTATCCGAGATCCAGGCATCGATCGTGAAACGGGTAGAGCGACGCTGGAAAGGAGTACGCACGGGGTCCGCATCGCCCTGGGTGGGCCGCCGCCGACCGCGACGACGTTGCGGCCACGGCGGGCAGCGAGGCCGACCAGAGCGAACCAAAGGCGACGGCGGCGAGGAGGATGCGGAGCACGATGGTCATATCTGCCAAGATAGCAACTATGCGTTGCAATGTTTCCAGCTCGACTCGCCATGACTGAGCCGGCCGCGGACCCACGCCGTGCCGCTCGCCGCGATGCGGGCCGCCCGCGCGGAGCCAACATCGTCGACGCGGTCCTTGCCGGCACCTTGGCCGAGCTCGCCGACCACGGTCTGAGCGGGTTGAACGTCGAGCGGGTCGCCCGCCGCGCCGAGGTCAACAAGACGACCATCTACCGACGATGGCCCACGCGCGATGCCCTGGTGGCGGCCGCCCTCGAGCGGGTGCTCATCGACGTCGAAGCCGGGCTGCTGATCCCCGGCGCCGACCTGCGCGCAGATCTGTTGGCCATCGTGCGTCCGCTGGCCGATGTGCTCTCGACGGATCTCGGACGGGCGGTCATGCGCGCCGCCATGGGGGAGTCCGAGAGCCCGGCCGTCCGCGAACTAGTGCGCCGACGCCTGCACGGGCAGACCACCAGCCCGATGGACGAGATCGTGAGCCGCGCCCGCCGGCGAGGTGAGTGGGGCGCCGAGATGAACGGCGACGAGGTGGTGTTCACACTCGTCGGCGCCCTGATGCACCGTGCGCTGCTCGAGCAGGCGCCGCTGTCAGCCGACTGGCTTGACCGCCTCGTGGAGATGGTGGCGCGCGGCGTCCGGTGAGGCGCCGTCTCGCCCCTACTGCCAGCCCCCTGGCATCGCTCCGCGCTGGGCGGGATATGGGCTATATCCGCCCCTTTTTCGCCCATGGCGAAACGGGGCGGGCCGATTGCTTCCGACGATGGGCGAATTGTGCACGCATACCGTGCATATCTGGCCCACCGAAAATCGCTGCCGGGCCGGCCGCGGCCCCGGCGGCGCCTACATCACCTGGCGGATCACCGGGCGCTTCGCCGCCCGGGCCTCATCCAGACGCCGCACTGGCGTCGTGTACGGCGCGTTCCTGGCGATCTCCGGATCCACCGCCGCCTCGGCGAGCACCGCGGCGACAGCATCGGCGAAGGCGTCGAGAGTCTCTTTGGTCTCCGTCTCGGTCGGCTCGATCAAAAGTGCCTCGTCGACGAGCAGCGGGAAGTACACCGTCGGCGGGTGGAAGCCGTGGTCCAAGAGTCGCTTGGCGAGATCCAGCGTGCGGATCCCCAACTCCTTCTTCATGACCGAGCCGTCGAGGACGAACTCGTGCATGCAGCGCTCGCCGAACGCCAGCGGCAGCTTGTCGCCCACGAGCCGCTGGAGCCGTGCCAGCAGGTAGTTGGCGTTCAGCACCGCGGTCTCCGATGCGTCCTTCAATCCCTCCGCTCCGAGGGAGCAGATGTACGCGTAGGAGCGTACGAAACAGCCGTAATTACCCTGGAAACCGCGGAGTTTGCCGATCGACTTCTCGCCGTCCTCGGCCATCCCGAACACCGGTCCGTCCGGCCCGTCGGTGCGAGTGATGACCGGCACCGGCAGGTAGGGCGCGATGCGGTCGGAGACGGCGATGGGCCCCGAGCCCGGGCCGCCGCCGCCGTGCGGCTGGGTGAACGACTTGTGCAGGTTGTAGTGGACGATGTCGAAGCCCATGTCGCCCGGGCGGGACTTGCCCATCACCGCATTGAGGTTCGCGCCGTCGTAGTAAAGCGTCGCGCCCACATCGTGCACGAGCTTGGCGATCTCCTCGATGTTCGGGTCGAAGATGCCCAGCGTGTTGGGGTTGGTGAGCATGAGGCAGGCGACCTGGTCGTCCACCTTCGTGCGCAGATCGTCGATGTCCACGCCGCCGTCGGCGTTGGTGCCGACCTTGACCACGTCGTAGCCGGCCATCGTCACCGTCGCCGGGTTCGTGCCGTGGGCGGTGTCGGGGGTGAGGACCTTGGTGCGGTGCTCACCGCGGTCCTCGTGGTAGGCGCGGGTCAGCAGGACGCCGGCCAGCTCACCGTGTGAGCCGGCCGAGGGCTGCAGCGAGACATGAGGCAGCCCGGCGACCTCGCCGAGCCTGCGCTCCAGGTTCCACATCAGCTCCAGCGCACCCTGCGCGCGAGCCGGGTCTTGGAGCGGGTGCAGGCGGGCGTGGCCGGGCAGCGCGGCGACCCGCTCATGCAGGCGCGGGTTGTGCTTCATCGTGCACGAGCCAAGCGGGTAGAAGCCGGAGTCGAGGTCGAAGTTGCGCTTGGACACGCGCACGTAGTGACGCACGAGCTCCGGCTCGGAGACCTGCGGCAGGCGCGCCGGCGTGGTGCGGCGCAGGTGGGTCGGCAGCAGGTCAGCGCGCACGGGCACGTCGGTGGCCGGGCACATGAACGCGCGCCGGCCGGCGGCGCCCTTCTGGAAAATCGTGATGACCGGGTCGCGCTGCATAGGCGTCGCGCCCAGGCCCGAGACGGGGATGCCGTGGTGGAGCGGTTCGTGTTCGATGCCGGGATCTCCATGCAGGTGGTTGTCGTCGACTGTGCGGCCGCGCAGGCGCTCGTTGTGGTCAGCCGCGGTCTGCGCGGAGGCCATGTCGCTCATGAGGCCACCCCCGCCCCTGTCGAAAGGCCTGCTCGCTCCGCGGCGACCGCCTCACCGAGCACGGTAGCCAGGCGGTCGATGTGCTCTTTCGTGCGCTGCTCGGTGATCGCCACCAGCAGTCCGGTCGGATACTCGTCGTACACGCGACCCAGCGCGAAGCCGGGGTTGACGCCCTCGGCAGCGCAGCGCTCAATCACACGACGCACGCCCTCGACGCCGTCGACGTCCAAGGTGACGGCAAACTCGCGGACGACGGGCTGATCGTGCAGCGCGCTGACGCCATCAAGCTCTGTCAGGGCATCCCGCGCGTAGGCGGTGCGCTGCAGCAGCAGCTCGCCCAGTTCGACCAGGCCCTCACGGCCCAGCCAGCTCAGGTACACGACGCCCGCCAGCGCGTTCAGTGCTTGCGAGGTGCAGATGTTGGAGGTGGCCTTCTCACGGCGAATGTGCTGCTCACGCGTCTGCAGCGTCAGCACGAAGCCGCGCCGCCCGTCGACGTCCACCGTCTCCCCCGCGATGCGGCCGGGCATGCGGCGCAGATAGGCCTCGGTGGCGGCGAAGAAACCGAACGACGGGCCGCCGAAATCCAGGCGGTTGCCCAGTGTCTGGCCCTCACCGACGCACACGTCCACCCCGCACTCGCCGGGGGAGGCGAGCACGCCGAGGGGGATCGGGTCGTACGAGCCGACGACGACGGCCGGCGAGTTCTTGGCAGCGGCCGCCAGGGCCGCGGCGTCCTCGACGGCGCCCAGAAAGTTGGGCTGCTGGAAGAAGACGGCAGCGGTGTCGTCGTCGATGGCGGCAGCCCAGGCCACCGGATCGGTGACGCCATTCACGAGCGGCACCTCGACAACCTCGGTCCCGTAGCCGACCGACAGCGTGCGCAGCGTCTGGAGGCTGTGCGGATGCAGACCGCCCGAGACCACGAAGCGGCGCTTGCCGTTGGCCAGCTTGGCCAGGTACCCCGCAGCGCCGACGGCGCTCGGGCCCTCGTACACCGACGCGTTGGACACCGGCAGGCCGGTCAGCTCGCTGATCGCCGTCTGGTACTCGAACATCACCTGTAGCCCACCCTGGCTGATCTCCGGCTGGTAAGGCGTGTACGGCGTCAGGAACTCCGACCGCCCCAACAGCATGTCGATCAGCGCCGGCACGTAGTGGTCGTACATGCCGGCACCCAGGAACGTCAGCTCGTCCTCCGCCGAAACGTTGCGGCGCGCCAGGTCCAGCAGGTGGCCGTAGACGTCCTGCTCGGTCATGCCCTCGGGCATGTCCAGGCGGCGGTCCAGCCGCACGCCTTCGGGGATCGCGGCGAACAGTTCGTCGATCGACTCGGCGCCGATCTCGGCGAGCATTGCCGCGAGGTCGTCGGGCGTGGTGGCGGTGTACTGGGTCACGCAGGTCGCTTCCGGTCGGTGGTTCTAGTCCAGTGAGGCGACGTAGGCGTCGCGGGTCAGGAGTGCCTCTGTCTCCGATACGTCTGAGAGACGCACCTTGACCATCCAGCCGCCGCCATACGGGTCGTCGTTGATCGCCTCGGGGCCGTCGCCGAGGGCGGCGTTGACCTCGATGATCTCCCCGGACAAGGGCGCGTAGACGTCCGAAACGGCCTTGACGGACTCCACTTCGGCGTACGGCTCGTCCTTGGTCACGGCCGTGCCGACCGCCGGCGGGTCGAAGAACACGACCTCACCGAGCGCATCCTGGGCGAACCAGGTGACACCGAAGGTGGCGATATCGCCCTCTATAAGCGCCCAGTCATGCTCGGGGTGGTACAGCAATCCATCGGGGTAGCTCGCGTCAGCCATGGTGCTCTCCTCTCGTCCTCGCTCAGATGAGGCCGAGGCTATCCGGCCTTGCGGTACAGCGGCTTGGCGGCCACGACCGCTTGGCGCGGCCGGCCGCGTACGTCAATCGTTAGCTTCGTACCTTCGGCGGCGTGCTCGGACGGCACGTAGGCCATGCCGATGCCAACGTCGAGGCTTGGCGACATGGTGCCGCTGGTCACCTCGCCGCCCCCCTCGACGGGGTTCCCCTGGCGGGCGATGCCCGGCCCGACGATCTGGAACGCGACGAGCTTCTCGATCGGTCCTGCGGCACGGGCGTCGGCCACGGCCTCGGAGCCGATGAACCCGGTCTCCTCCTTGCAGGCCCAACCCAAGCCGGCCTCGATCGGGCCGCGCGTCTCCATCAGATCGTTGCCGTAAAGGTGGTAGCAGACCTCCAGCCGCAGCGTGTCGCGCGCGGCGAGGCCGGCGGGCGTCGCGCCTCTGCGGACCGCTTCATCCCACAGAGCAGGCGCGTCGTCGGGGCGGCAGAGAATCTCCACGCCGTCCTCGCCGGTGTAGCCCGTGCCGCACACGAGCGACTGGTGGCCGGCGAGCATGCGCTCACCGACCGTGAACCGCGTCGGCAGCGGGGCGTCGGACATCGCCTGAACAATTTCCCGGGCGCGGGGGCCTTGCACGGCGAGCATCGCGTACTCCGACGCGCTGTCGATCACCCGCACGTCAAAGTCGGCACTCTGCTCCTGCATCCAGGCCAGATCCTTGGCGTGGTTGGAGGCGTTGGAGACGGTCAGGTAGTGCTCGGGACCCAGCCGGTAGGTGAACAGATCATCCAACACCCCGCCGTCCTCACGGCACAGCACGGAGTACTGCGCGCCGCCCAGAGCCAACTTGGAGACGTCGTTGGACAGCACGCGCTGCAGGAACTCCTCGGAGTCCGGCCCAACCGTCTCGATCTCCCCCATGTGAGAGACATCGAAGATGCCGGCCGTCGCGCGCACGGCCATGTGCTCCTCGCGGATACCCGTGTACTGGACGGGCATCTCCCAGCCGGCGAACGGAACGATCTTGCCGCCGGCCGCCACATGGACGTCGAAGAGAGGCGTGCGGCGAAGCGTTTCTGATGCGGCTGAATCCACGAGCGGGTCAGGCTAGCAGCGGGCCAGCCGCGGCCCCGATCCGGGGGCCGACCTTCCGGTCAGCTTGGCGCGGTGCCGCCTACCGCAGGAACGGCGGGATGTCGATCTCGTCGTCCGGAATCTCCAGCGAAGACTGCTGGCGCTCCGTCGTGCGCGGTGTGCGGTCCGGCGCCGGACGGCGTTCCGGGCTGCGTGTACGGTCGGCCGAACCACCGGAGCGTCCGCGCGGGCGCTTGGAGTCGAAGCCGGTGGCGATGACGGTCACCTGGACCTCGTCGCCGGCGTCCTCATCCAAAACGGTGCCGAAGATGATGTTGGCGTTGGCGTCGGCCGCCTCCTGGACGATCTCGGCTGCCTCGTTGACCTCGAACAGGCCGAGTTCCGAGTTGCCGGTGATGTTCAGCAGGATGCCAGTGGCGCCCTGGACGGAGTCCTCCAGCAGCGGGCTGGAGATCGCAGCGCGAGCTGCCTCGGCCGCACGGTGCTCACCGCTGGACCGACCCATGCCCATCAGGGCGGAACCGGCGTCGGACATGACCGTCCGTACATCGGCGAAGTCCAGGTTGATCAGGCCGGGGATGGTGATCAGGTCGGTGATGCCCTGCACGCCCTGGCGCAGGACGTTGTCGGCCTCACGAAATGCGTCGAGGATCGTGGTGCGACGTTCGACCATGCCCAGGAGCTTCTCGTTGGGGATCACGATCAGCGTGTCCACCACCTCACGCAGGCGGGCGATGCCGTCCTCCGCGGAGCGCGTGCGCTGGGTGCCTTCGAACTCGAAGGGCTTGGTGACGACGCCGACGGTCAGTGCGCCGATCTCGTTCTTGGCGATCTCGGCGATCACGGGCGCAGCGCCGGTACCGGTGCCACCACCCTCGCCGGCGGTGACGAACACCATGTCGGCGCCCTTGAGCGCTTCCTTGATGGCGTCGCGCGACTCTGCCGCGGCACCGAAGCCGACGTCCGGGTTGGCGCCGGCTCCCAGACCCTTGGTCAGGTCGTGGCCGATGTTGAGCTTGATGTCGGCATCACACATCTGCAACGCCTGGGCGTCGGTGTTGGCTGCGATGAACTCGACACCGCGCAGACCTGCATCGACCATTCGGTTGACGGCGTTCGTACCGCCGCCTCCGACGCCGACGACTTTGATGACCGCGAGATAGCTGCCGCTTGATTCCATAAGAGAGATGTCCGACCCTGGAGGTAGCGTTGAGTGTTTCGGGCGTTCCTCGCCCAGGGACGGCATGTGCACCGTATGTGCGCATGGTTGCAGATGTCAACGCATCGGCTTTCCCGCAACTTGCGTTGCACGGGAAGGATCTCGACCTGACGTCGAGAGATTGGCTCGACGGAACGCTCTATGTCAGCTTGAAGGTTACGGGCTACTGCGTGGTGGTGGCAGCCGGCGGATCGGTGCTCGTTGAGGTCGCGAAGCCACCGGCCGCGGGCCGTTGGGGAACCCGCACGTCGACGTATCCAGCGCCCTTGGCTTTGCCGTCGGCCAGCACGCGACCCAGGGCGATCCACTTGGCGCGGGCCCGAGAGTCATCCCCGAACCACGCCACCTGGGCGGCGACACCGTGCAAGAGGACGGACACGCCGTGGTTGCCGGAGCCGATACGGGTCACCATGCGCCGCTGGGCAGGGGTGGCAGCGCCGAGCACGCGCAGGCGAGCCACGACAGCGGGGTTCGTGATGCGCCCGCCGGCGACCCCGGCCAAAGAAGCTTTGACTGCCGGCAGGCCCGCGAGGCGGGTGCCGCGCAGCAGGGTGCCGTCGGCGGTGATGGGGACCGTCGTACCGCCGACGTTCACCGTGCCGACCGGCTCGTGCTCGTGGACGACGATGCTCATTCCGTGCGGGAAATGGGTGTGGACGTCGATCGACTTGACGATCGGGTAGGCGCTGACCGAGGCCAAGAGAGCGCCCTGGTCAACGTGAAGGGTCGTCATCCCTCGTGCAGCGTCCGTGAGGGTCTGCGTCACGGCGCGGCCACTGGACCCGCTTACGCCCGTCACCGTCACGCGGTCGACGGAGACCAGGGCAGAGTCCCGAACCCATAGCCCGAGGCCGGCGAGCATTGCGCCGCCGAGAACGACGGCGAGGATCAGACGCGGCCGCAGCCGACGGCGCCCGAGGGCGGCGGCGTGCGGAGGAGCGGCTGCTGAGGTCGCCATCCAGACCCCCTTCGCCGCCGAGCCGTCGACTCCTTCAAGACCACCAGGGCAGCCGCACCGGCCCAAGCGTCTGCACCTCGGCCTCCAGCGTGACGCCGAACTGCTCCTGCACGCGGCGTCGACCTTCCGCCATCAGCGCCACGACGTCCGCCGTCGTCGCATCCTCGAAGTTCTCGACGAAGTTCGCGTGCTTCGGGGAGAACCGCGCGCCGCCGACGGCGAGCCCGTTGCACCCGGCTTCCGAAAGCAGCATTCCGGCGCTGCGCCCCTGCGCCTCGGGCGTCTCGGGGTTCTTGAAGGTGGAGCCGAAGGTCTTGATCCCGCTCGGCTGCGCGGCGTGGCGCTTAGCGCGCATCTCCTCAAGCGTGGCCTTCACCGCAGCAGTATCGGCCGGCACGAGCAGGAACGAGGCGCGCGCCACCACCTCACCCTCGCGCAGGTTGGATCGCCGGTACGCGAAGGCGAGCGCGTCCGGTGTCCGGCGGTCCGTGCCCGTCGCCGTCACGACGTCCACCCATTCCAGTGCCCGGCCGAGTTCTCCGCCGTAAGCGTTGGCGTTCATCCGCACCGCCCCACCGACGGTGCCGGGAATGTTCACGCCAAACTCGATCCCTGAGAGCCCGCTGCGCGCCGCTTGGGCGGCCACGGCGGGCAGGCGCGCTCCTCCCCCGCAACGCAGGCGGGGCACATCGGCTTCGATCGCGGCCAGGTCGCCATCGAGCTTGAGGACGAGGCCCTGAATGCCCTCGTCGGCCACCAGCAGGTTCGAGCCCGAGCCGATGACGCTGAGTTCGTATTCGTTCTGGGCGGCCCAGGCCACGATCTCGCCGAGCGTCTCCTCGTCGCCTGCTCGGGCGAAGAACTCCGCGTCGCCACCGGTCTTGACGGTCGTCATCCGACCGAGCGGATGGTTGGGACGAACCGCCTGGGGAACGCTCATCCGGAGACCAAGCGACGGCCCAGCGCGTCCACGTCACCAGCACCGAGCACCAGCACGAGGTCTTCTGGGCGCAGGCGGTCGCGGATGATCTGCTCGGCTCGTTCGATGTCCGGAAGCCACAGCACCGGCTTGCCCGGGGCGGCGTCGGCCACAGCGGCGGCGATCATCCTGCCGTCCACCCCGGGGAAGTCTTCGGCGCGCTCGCGGGCCGGATAGATGTCGAGCACGGCCACCTCGTCGGCTAGGGCCAGCGCTTCGCCGAACGCGCGGGCCAGGCGGCGGGTGCGGGAGTACAAGTGGGGCTGGAAGACGGCGATCAGCCGGCGTGGGGCAAGGGTGCGCGCGGCCCGCAGCGTGGCCGCCACCTCGGTCGGATGGTGGGCGTAGTCGTCGACGACGTGTGCGCCCTGTGGTGTCGTGCCGAGCGCCTCGAAGCGCCTGCCTGCCCCTTCAAAGCCGGCGAGCGCGGCCACCGCCGACTCCAGGTCGGCGCCCGCCAGTCGGCACGCCTCAAGCGCGGCGGCGGCGTTGCGAGCGTTGTGAGCGCCCGGAACCGCCAGCACGACCGGGTGCCCGCGCCAGGTGAAGCGCGACCCGTCGGGACCGAGTTCGGGATCGGGGACGTCGAAGGCGATCGTTTCGCCGTCGACGTCCTCGCGCAACGCGAGCACGTCAGGCCGATCCCAGAGCACCGCGTGTGGCGCGCCATGCAGGAACGTGCGAAAGACGGCACGGACCTCCTCGATCGATCCGTAGGTGGCGTGGTGATCGAGCTCGACGTTCGTGACCACGGCCACCTCGGTGGCCAGCGCGAGCATCGAGCGGTCGGACTCGTCGGCCTCCACCACGAGCCACTCCCCCGTGCCCCAGTCGGCGTGCCGCCCGGTCGACCTCAGGGCACCGCCGATCAGATAGCCGGGATCCATCCCCGCACCGCGCAGCGCGTGAGCGACCATGGCGGTGGTGGTCGTCTTGCCGTGGGCGCCGGCGATCGAGATCGTGCGCCTGAGCGAGCTGAGTTCGTGCAGCAGAACCGACCGCGGATGGACGGTGAGACCCCGGGCGTGTGCCTCGACGAGCTCAGGGTTATCAGCCGGCACCGCGGTCGAGACGATCAGCTCCACCTGTGCTCCGGCCGGAACGTTCGCCGCTGCATGGTGGTCGGCGGCAACGATGCCTTCGGCGCGCAGGCGCTCCAGCGCCGCCGAGGGCTTTTGATCAGAGCCGGTGACGGTGGCGCCGAGTTGGGCTGCGACGTGAGCCCACCCGCTCATCCCGGCACCGCCGATGCCGACGAAATGCAGCGCGCGGCCACTCCACGGGCGGGGGTCGGTCATGGTCAGCAGGCTACTGACGGACGGCGCTGCCGAGCACGGCCGGGCGGATGATCGGGGCGGCCTTGGGGATGCGCGACACCTCAACGTGCTCGATCCTGAGCGGCGAGGCTCGCAGCGTGGCTACGGTGTCGCGGTTGCAACGGCAGCCGTGCCCGACACGCTTCCACACCGGATCCCAGCGATCCTGTGTATGGGCCACGTGCGGATCGGGCGAGCGGACGTGCTCGAAGAACAACAGCCGGCCTCCGGGACGCAACACGCGTGCGACCTCCGCGACGGACGCGGTCGGGTCGCCGACCGTGCAGAGCACGAGCGTGCTCACGACGGTGTCAAAGCTGGCGTCCGCGAACGGCAGCGCCTCGGCGGGCGCGACGATCACCTGGGCACCGTGTTCGGCGGCCCGCGGGCGCAGCCGCGCGGCCATGGGCTCCTCCGGCTCGCAAAGCACCAATTCGGTCACAGCCGGCGGGTAGCGCTCGAGGTTCAACCCGGTGCCCGCGCCGATCTCCAGCGTGCGCCCGACGGCGGAGGCGATCGAGCGGGCCCGCAGATCGGCCAGCCCCGCCGCCTCGCTGCCGGCCATCCCCCGGTCATAGAGCATCGCGAAGGCGCGGCCCCACAGGCTCACTGTGGAGCCCCCGCCGCGAGCACGATCTCGTCAGCGATGCGGCGCGCCGCATCGGGGCGGGCCAGGGATGCGGACGCAGCGGCCATGGCTGTGAGTCTGGCGGAATCGCCGAGCAACTGCTCGACCTCCATGGCCAGCCCGGCGGGGGTGAGGTCCTCGTCGGCGATCGAGATGGCGGCACCGGCCTCCTGCATCCAGCGGGCGTTGGCCGTCTGATGATCGCCCGACGCGTGCGGGTAGGGAATCAGGATCGCCGGCAGGCCGTGGGCGGCGATCTCGAACACCGACCCTCCCGACCGGGCGACGCAAAGATCCGCTGCGGCGAGTGCGTCGCCGAACGGCGTGATGTAGGCGCGCAGATCGTAGCCGCGCCGCAGCACGCGGTCGCGCATCCCCGGCTCGTCGCGAGTACCGGCAGCGTGGAGCACGCGATACGGAGCGTCGGCAAACGCTTTGAGCGCGGCATCGTTGATCGAGCGCGCGCCGAGCGAGCCGCCGAAGACGAGTACGCACTGCTCGCCGTCGACGAGGTCAAAGCGGACGCGGGCGCCGGCGCGATCGGTCACCTGCTCCGGTACCGGGCGGCCCGTCACGAGGTAGCGATCGCCCGTCCTCCCGTCGATCGGAAAGGCTAGGCAGACGCGACGGGCCGAGCGGGCCAGCGCGCGGTTGGTCACGCCGAGGTGACTGTCGGCTTCGGTCAGCACCAACGGTATCCGGCGGGAGATCGCGGCAGCGCCGACCGGCCCGGCCACGTATCCGCCGCCGCCCATGACGGCGTCGGGCTTCAACTCGGCCAGGATCGAGCGAGCGGCAAATACCGCCCCGGCGGCTTTGCCGGCCGCGCGCGCCGCTTTCAAAGGGTTGGAGCGGCTGAGACCTTCCACCGCGATGCGGCGCAACTCGTAGCCTGCCTCGGGCACGAGGGTCGCCTCGGCGCGGTCGCCACCGACGAAGACGACGTCGGCACCGTCAGCTCGCAGCGCGTCGGCCACCGCCAGTGCCGGAACCACGTGTCCGGCCGTTCCGCCCGCGGCGATCACGATCCTGGTCATTGGCGTTGGCGGAGGGACGTTGGGTGGCTCGGGAGCGGGTGGGCACCGCACGGACATGAACGGTGGCGCCGGAGGCCACATTCAACAGCAGGCCCATGCCGGCAAGCAGCACGACCAGGCTGGAGGCCCCGTAGGAGATGAACGGCAACGGTACGCCGGTGAGCGGCGCAAGGCCCAGCACGGCGAAGATGTTGAGCAGCGCCTGTGAGAGCACCAGGCAGGTGATCCCCATGGCGACGAGCTTGGCGTACTCGCCCTGCGCGGCCTGGGCGATCCGCATCCCGGCGAACGCGACGAGCCCGTAGAGGGTCAGAACGACGGAGATGCCGAACACCCCGAGCTCCTCCCCGATGATGGCCAGGATGAAGTCCGTGTGGGCCTCCGGGAGGTAGAAGATCTTCTGGACCGACTCCCCCAGGCCCTTGCCGAAGAGGCCGCCGGAGCCGAGCGCGATCTGGCCCTGAACCGCCTGGAAGCCCGTGGTGGTGGCGTGGTCCCACGGGTTGATGAACGAGAGCAGCCGCGCGCGCCGGTATGGAGCGGCGAGGGCGAACATCAGAACCAATGCGCCGCCCACCGCGGCTCCGATGAGCAGCCAGCGCATCGGCATGCCGGCCGCGACGAGCAGTGCGGCGGTGGTGAAGGAGATGACCAGTGCCGTGCCCAGATCGGGCTGGGCCGCGACGAGCAGCGCCATCATCGAGGCCACGATGACCAGCGGCATCACCTCGCGCAGATGTTGGGGAACGCCCGGGCGCCGGGCCAACATCATCGCGCCGTAGAGGACGAGCGACAGCTTGGCGAGCTCTGAAGGCTGGAACTGAAGCGGCCCGGCGCCGACCCACCGCTGGGCACCGTTGACGCTCACGCCGATGCCGGGCAGCTTGACCGCCACCAGGAGGCCGAAGGACAGCAGGAGGAGGGGCATCGTCCAGCGCTGAGCCAGGCGCAGGCCGCCACGGGCCAAGACCGCCATCAGGATCAGGCCGATCGTGCCGTAGCCGACGTAGCGCACGAGGTACATCGTGCCGTCGCCCTGCCCTTGCAGCAGCGTGCGGGCCGAAGAGGCGGAGTAGACCATCACGGCGCCCCCGGCCAACAAGCAGAGGACGACTGTGAGCAGCAGTCTGTACTCGAGCGGTTGCGAGGGGCGGGTCGCGGCGGCGGCGGGGGCGCGAGCCATATCCGTGAACCCTTCGCCATGGGTCGGACAGTTCCTGCCTCCGGCGTCGCCGGGTCAGACGCTGAAGAACTCCACGAGCAGGGCGCTCACGCGGTCAGCCTCGTCGCGCTGGACCCAGTGCGAGGCGTTCGGCAGGTGCTCGACGCCCACGAGGTTCGGAACGTCGGCACGTGAAGGTGCCGCCAGGTTCCGGCCGAGGGCAGGGTCCTTGTCGCCCCAGATCACCAGCGTGGGCGCCGTCACCACGCGGATCGAAGCCTCAGAGGCTCGCGGCGACTGGCGGAATGCGGCGCGATAGTAGGCCAGCATCGCGCGAGCCGCGCCCGGCATCGACCAGCTCTCGCGGTACTGCGCCAGTTCTTCGGCCGGAAGCGGGCCGGCCAGCGTGTCGTGCTCCAGCGCGAACCGCAGCACGCGCCAGTCGCCGGCGGGGAGCATCCGTTCGGGCAGCCACGGGATCTGGAAGACGAACATGTACCAGGAGCGCAGAAGCTGGCGGGGCCGGCGCAGGCCATGCAGCATCACTCGCGGGTGGGGGGCGTTCAGGATGGCCAGGCGTTCGACGACCTCCGGATGGTTGGCCGCCGCGGCCCAGGCCGCGAATCCCCCCCAGTCGTGCCCCACCACGAAGGCGCGCTCAGCTCCGCGTTCGAGGATCAGATCATGGACGTCCTGCGCCAGGGCGTCCGTCCCGTACGCCGAAACCTCGAGCGGCCGCGAGGACTGCCCGTAGCCGCGCAGGTCCGGGGCGACCACGCGGAACCCGGCCGCCACGAGCGCCGGGATCTGCTCCCGCCACGCGTACCAGAACTCCGGCCAGCCGTGGAGCAGGATGACGAGCGGCCCCTCCCCCGCTTCGACGTAGTGCAGGCGTGCGCCGCTCAGGTCAGCGAAGCCGTGGCGCAGGGGGATGTCGGCAAGTACAGTCACGACGTCCGGGCAGAGACTACGCGCCAGCCTCCTCGGGCTGATCGTGCGCGGACCGATGGTGGACGGGCGTCACGCATTCGTCCTCGTGCGTGAGTGGCTCGGCGAGCGGTCGAGCGCGCCGATCGACCGCGACCGGGCGCTGGCTGAGCTCGCTCGCCGTTACCTCGTCGGCCACGGCCCGGCGAGTGATCGGGACCTGGCCAACTGGGCAGGCATCGGGCTGCGCGATGCGCGGGCAGGGCTCGAGGCCATCGCGGGCCAGCTCGAGCAGCGCGAGGATGGACTCGTGGACCTCGCCGGGCGGCCTGCCCCGACCCCGCTCCCATCGCCGCGACTTCTCGGCCCCTTCGACCCGCTGCTCCACGGGTGGCCCGACCGAACGCCGATCCTCGGGGACCGCACCGACGTCGTCACGGTCAACGGGATCTTCAAAGCGATCGCGCTCGTGAAAGGGCGTGCCGTCGCGACCTGGACGCGACCGCAGGGCAAGGTCGAGCTGTCGCCGTTCGCCCCAATCTCGACCGCGGTCAAAAATGCCCTTGTCGCTGACGGGACCGCCGTCAACCGATTCCTGGCGGCTTGAAGTTGTCGCCGCTCAGCCGGGCGGCGCAACGAGCGCCCGAAACGCTTCACCCCGCGCCTCAAAATCAGCGAACTGATCGAATGACGCGCAGGCGGGAGACAGGAGCACGACATCGCCCGGGCGGGCCGCGAGCCGGGCGACCGTGACCGCCTGCTCCAGCGTCTCGCAGTTCATGGCGGCGGCCGCGCCGCTCAGATCCTGCTCGATCCGCTCGGCGTCCTCCCCGATCAGGTAGAGACCGAGCACGCCGTTTGCGACCGGCTCGCGCAGCGATGCGAAGTCCTGGTCCTTCCCTTGGCCACCGAGGATCAGGTGGACCGGCCGGCCGGTGAGCGCGGCCAACGCAACGGCCGTCGAGGCGACGTTCGTCGCTTTGCTGTCGTTGATGAACTGCACGCCACCGACCGTGGCGACCGTCTCCAAGCGATGTGGGACGCCCCCGAAGCTGCGCAGCCCGCGGCGCACGGCATCGACGTCCACGCCACGCGCCAGGCAGACGGCGGCCGCCGCCATCGCGTTCAGCCGGTTGTGGGCGCCTCCCAGCAGCAGCTCGCCGACCGCCAGGAGCGGATCGTCGCCCCACCACAGCTGCCCGGCGCGGTCGGCCAGGTCGGCATCGAGACCCGGGCCGAAGCAGATGCGCTTGGCGCAGCCACCGAGATCCTCGATGCCCAGGCCCGTGGGGGCCACCGCTATGTCGTCGTTGCCCTGCAGCGCGAAGACCCGCAGCTTGGCGGCGATGTACGCCTCCATCGTGCCGTGCCGGTCCAGGTGATCCTCGGCCAGGTTGAGCAGCACAGCCGCCTCGGGAGCAAACGCCTCGGTGTCCTCGAGCTGGAAGGACGAGGCCTCACACACGATCACCGCCTCCGGGTCCACCGTGCCGATCAGCGACGAGAGCGCCGTTCCCACGTTCCCCGCGACGCGAACGGCCAAGCCCGCCTCGCGGTGGATGTGGCCGATCAGCTCGACGGTCGTCGTCTTGCCGTTGGTCCCGGTCACCGCGATGAACTCGTTCTCCAGCAGCCGCCAGGCGACCTCAAGCTCGCTCAGCACCGGCAGACCGCGCTCACGCGCCGCGCGCACCACCGGCGCCTCAGCCGGCACACCAGGGCTTTTCACCACTGCCCGGGCGTGCGGCACGAGCGCGAGTCCGTCAACGTCCAGGTGCACCGCGACGCCTTCGGGGAGATCGACGACCGGATGCCCACCGTCGACCCCCACGACTATCTCCCCGCGCTCATGCAGTGCACGCGCGACGGCCGCACCGGAGCGGGCGAGGCCGACGATGAGCCAAGGCCCGGGCGGCAGGTCGGGACGCGGCCGCCGCACTCAGATCACCGGATCGACTGGCGGTACAGCGTGAACCCGATCGCGGCGAACACGATCGCCACGATCCAGAAGCGCAAGATGATCTTGGTCTCCGACCAGCCCACGAGCTCAAAGTGATGGTGGATCGGCGCCATCCGGAAGACCCGCTTGCGGAACGTCTGGAAGGAGAAGACCTGGATGATCACGCTGAGCGCCTCGATCACGAAGATGCCGCCGATCACGATCAGCAGGATCTCCGTCTTGGTCATGACGGCCAGGCCCGCCACGGCACCACCGAGACCCAGCGAGCCCGTATCCCCCATGAAAATCGTGGCCGGAAACGCGTTGAACCACAGGAAGCCGACACAGCCGCCCACCAGGCACGCCGTCAGCAGAGCGAGGTCGCGCTGGCCCGTGGTCAGGAACGTGATTCCGAGGAAGGCGAGGAAGACGATTGCCGCCACCCCGGCCGCCAGACCATCCAGGCCATCGGTGAGGTTGACGGCGTTGGTGGTGCCCGCAACCACCAGATAGATCAGCACCGGATAGAAGACCCCAAGATCGACCACGCCGTCCACCACGCGCAGCCTCAGGTCGCTGGTCAGCCCTGCCTTTTTGGTGGCGATCCACCAAAGGAGGAGCGAGATCACGACCGTCACCAGCAGCTTGGTACGTCCGCGCAGGCCCAGCGAACGGCGCTTGACGAGCTTCGTGTAGTCGTCGGCGAACCCGAGTGCGGCGGCCGCCATCATGGCTCCGTACACGCCGATCGCTCGCCAGTCGTAGTCCGACAGGATCAGGAACGGAATCGAGACGCCCGTAAAGATGATGATGCCGCCCATCGTGGGCGTGCCTGCCTTGGCGTGATGGCCCTCAGGCCCCTCCTCACGGATCTGCTGACCGAACTCGCGCACGCGCAGGAAGGCGATGAACCGGGGACTCAGGAACACGGTGATGAGCAGTGCGGCCGTGCCGGCAATGAGTACCTTGCCCATGGTTCAGCCGCCCCCACCGGCGGCGGCGAGGCGCTGGGCCACGACCTCCAGGCCCACTCCGCGCGACGCCTTCACGAGCACCGTGTCGCCGGGTTCGAGCGCGTCGGCAAGGACATCAGCGGCCTGCTCGGCCGTGTCGGTAACCAGCACGGCACCGCCGAAACCGGCGCCCATGCGCGCGGCCAACGGGCCGACCGTGATGAGCAGGTCGACGCCGCTGTCGCGTGCCAGCACGCCGATCTCGGCGTGGTATCTACCTTCGTCAGGACCAAGCTCAAGCATGTCCCCGAGCACAGCGATGCGGCGCGCGGGGCCCGTGGCGGCAAGGTCTTCCAGGGCGGCGCGCATCGACATCGGATTGGCGTTGTAGCAATCGTCGATGACGACCACGTCCGCCGGCAGGTGGAGCCGCTGGCCCCGCAATGCGCTGAGGGCCACCTCGACACGCCCGTGTGGCTCGACACCGGCCGCGCGTGCCGCCGCGAGCGCAGCGAGCGCGTTGGTCTGCATGTGCGCCCCGGGCAGGGACACCGTGACATCCCCCAGCTCGGCGACGTCGCCGCCGGGCCCAAAGGTGATGGTGCGCAGATCAGTGCGCAGATGGGGATCCAGGAGCTGGGCCCCCGCCGGCACGATGGCCGTGGCGCCCGGCGCGAGCCCGGCGATCAGCTCCGCCTTGGCGGCCGCGATCGCTTCGATCGAGCCGAGCAGTTCCAGGTGCACGGGGCCTACGTTGACGATCACGCCGATGTCCGGCTCTGCGACGGCGGCCAGCTCAGCGATCTGCCCGGCCCCGCGCATCGCCATCTCCAGCACGAGGACCTCGGTGCCAGGAGGTGCGCCGGCGATCACCATCGGCATCCCGATCTCCGTGTTGCGGTTGGCGGGCGTGGCCACGACCCGGCGCTGATCGCTGAGCATCGCCTCCAGGATGTCCTTGGTGGAGGTCTTCCCGGTGGACCCGGTGATGCCGATCACCGTGGCCCCGAGTTCCCGGCGCCAGGTCGTCGCGATACGCCCAAGCGCGACCAGCGGATCCTCCACCGCCAGCACAACTCCCTGCTCGGCGCCGCCACCCACGCGCTCGGCGTGTTCGGGCGTCACGAGCACACCCCAAGCGCCCGCGGCCAGCGCGGCCGGAGCGAACGATCCGCCGTCCTCGTGCTCCCCGACCAGGCCGACGAACAACGCGCCGGGCCCAGCTTGACGGGAGTCCACGACCACGCGATCAGGGCCGGCGGCCGCGGAAGTGGCTCCGCTGACCAACCGCGCGCCCGCCGCGGCCGCGGTCCGCTCAGGCGTCCAGTCGCGCACGTAGCGCCTCCCGTGCGACACCGACGTCATCGAACGGCAGGATCAACCCATCCGCGAACTCCTGGCCTTGCTCGTGGCCCTTGCCGGCTACGACGACCACGTCACCGTCGGCGGCCAACTCCACGACACGGGTTATCGCCGCGGCGCGGTCGGGGATCACCTCGACCGCATGGCGTGTGGCCTGCTGAACGCCGCCGACGATCGTGCCGATGATCTCGAGCGGATCCTCCGAACGGGGATTGTCGGAGGTGATCACCACGTGATCGGCCATCCGCGCCGCGATCTCGCCCATCTGCGGGCGCTTGCCCCGGTCCCGGTCACCGCCGGCCCCGAATACGCACAGCACGCGGCCGGAGGTGAGCGTCCGCGCGGCCTGCAGGACGTTGTCCAGGGAGTCCGGGGTGTGCGCGTAGTCCACGAGCACAGCGAAGCCTTGCCCCTCATCGACCGCCTGAAAGCGCCCAGGCACCTGGAGGGCCTGCGGCAGAGCGGCGCAGATCACGTCTTCGGCGACGCCGAGGGCTCGCGCTGCTGCCACCGCGCCCAAAGCGTTGAGCACGTTGAATCGGCCCGGCAGCGGGATGGTGAGGGCGTCGCCGTCGACGGTGAATTTCGAGCCGCCCGCGGTGCTGACGATGTCGAGCGCCTGCACATCCGCGGGTGCATCGATCCCGACGGTGATCAGGCCAGGAAACTCGCGGGCCAGCAGGGCAGCATGTTGGTCGTCGACGTTGGCGATCAGGGTGGCGCCGCCGGCCGCCGCCGCGACGAACAGCCGGCGCTTGGCGGCGAAGTAGTCAGCCATGTCCCGGTGAAAATCGAGGTGGTCCTGCGAGAGGTTGGTGAAGATCGCCACGTCCCAATGGATCGCATCGGCCCGGTGCAGAGCCATCGCGTGCGAGGAGACCTCCATCACGCAGGCCTCGTCGCCGGCGGCGAGCATGGCGGCGAACGTCGCCTGCAAGTCGATGGCCTCAGGCGTCGTGCGGACCGCCGTCTGTTCCTCCCCGCCGACCACGCTGCGGATCGTCCCCAGCATGCCCGTCTTCAGACCGGCGGCCACGAGTACATCTCGCACCAGGAAGGCGCTCGTGGTCTTCCCGTTGGTCCCGGTGATGCCGACCATCTTCATGTGGGCGGTCGGATCCCCATGAAACGCCGCGGCAGCCGGGGCCATCGCCTCGCGCACACTCGCCACGCGAATCTGCGGAATGCTCACGCCGCCCGTATCGACAGCCCGCTCGACGACTAGCGCAACGGCCCCTGCGGCGGCCGCGGCCGGGGCGAACTCGTGACCATCCCGCGTGAAGCCCGGAACACAGAAGAACAGGGTGCCCGGGCCGACTTTGCGATGGTCGTAGGCCAGCGCGGTCACCTCGACGGGTGGCGCGTGCGCGGCTTGGGCGCCGAGCACCTCTTGCAACAGCATTGGCCCGATACTAGATACCCGCTCGGCCACGCTCAGCCTGGGGTCATGCTCAACTCGGCGGGATCTGCAGGTAGGGCAGGGCGAACTTGGCGATCTTCCCGAAGGCCGGGGCGGCCACCGAGCCACCGTAGATGTCGCCGTGCGGCTCGTCGACGATCACCGAGACCAGCAGACGCGGGTGGGCGGCCGGAGCGAAGCCGACGAACGAGGCGACGTATCTGGTCTGCGAGTACTGGCCGGTGGACGGGTCGATCTTGCTGGCGGTGCCCGTCTTGCCGGCGAGCGCATAACCGGGCACGCTGACCTCTGAAGCCGTGCCGCCCGGAGCCAGCACGCCCTCCAGCATCTGGCGCAACTGAGATGAGGTGGTCGGGCTGATGATGCGGCGCCCGTGCGGCTCCTTGACCGGGCGTCCATCGACCTCCTCGACGATGTGCGGGGCGCGCAATACGCCACCGTTGGCGATCGCGGCGTAGCCGGCCATCATCTGCATCGGGGTGACGAGGATGCCCTGACCGATCGGCAGGTTGCCCATGGTCGATCCGGAGTACTTGGAGAGCGGCAGGACGAGCCCGCGCTCCTCGCCCGGGAGGTCCACGCCGGTACGCGCACCGAACCCGAACGTGTGCATCCATCCGTCGAAGCGCTGGCGGCCTTGTTTGAGGCCGATCGTGATGGCACCGACGTTTGAGGACTGAGCCAGGATCTGAGCAGTCGTGAGCGTTTCGTAGCCGCGGCTGTGCGACTCGTTGATGGTGCGATCAGCGACCTGGATGGAGGGCGCGAGGTTGAAGGAGGTCGACGGGGTCACGGTGCCGTCCTGCAGCGCTCCGGCCACGGTGAAGGCCTTGAAGGTGGACCCGGGCTCGTAGGTCAGGTTGGTCGCCCTGTCCTGCATCGCGGTCGCGGGGGCAGCGCCTGGCGTGTTGGCGTTGATGCGTGGCCAGTTGGCCACGGCCAGCAGCGATCCGTCACGTGGATCCATCACGATCGCGGTCGCTGACTTGGGCTGGTATTGCGCGCCGACCTGGGACAGGATCTGCTCGGTGCTGTCCTGAATGGCTGCATCTAGCGTGAGCTTCAGCGTGGCCCCGGACCTGGTGACGCGGGCGTCGTGGACGGCGATGGCCTCGCCGGTGGCGTCCCGTTTGATGTCCCGCGTGCCATCCCGGCCACGCAGAGCGCGGTTCTCGGAGTACTCCAGCCCGAAGAGCCCCTTCCCGTCCGTGCCCGTGCTACCGATCACCTGGCTGGCCGTCCAGTCGCGCGGGTAGTCGCGCTTCATCGTCGGGTCGAACTGCAGCCCGGCGATCTTCTGCTGGACGAGCGACTGGATCTTCTCGGCGGGCACGCCGCGGGCCAGGTACACGAACCCGGTGTCGCGGCGGACAAGGCTCTTGAGCACACCGGCTTCAGGTAAGCCCAGAGCGGAGGCAATCTTGGGTGCTACGCGGGCCGGGTCCTTGACCAGATAGGGAGTCACGGAGACGTCGTCGGCCGGCGAGGAGACCGCCAGCACGACGCCATGGCGGTCGGTGATGGTGCCGCGCCGCGCCGGCAACCGGTTGACCACATTCTGCTGGGTGTCGGCGGCGGCGCTGAGACTTGGGCTGTCCAACGTGCCCAGCTGGAGCGCGCGACCGCCGGCGAGGAGCAGGAGGACGGCGAAAACACCGAAAAGGAAGCCGATGCGGCGTTCCACAGTGGCGACTCCCTATCGGGTGGGCGCCATCGCGGCGCCGGTCGCGGTGGCCAAGGTGTTCTGCGTGTTGTCGGTCGTAGGTTGCGCCGCAGACTGAGGCTGCGTCGGCGCAGCGTTCTGCGTCGGCACGGCCGTACCTGCTCCGGTGCCGGCGGATGTCGGATCGGTGGAGGCGGCCGGATCGGTGGAGGTGCCGGGATCTGAGGCGGTGTTGGGATCCGTGGTGATCGGATCACCGTTGGCGCCCAGCGGCGCCCCCGTGCTCGGGTCGACGGATCCACGGGCGAGTACGGGGCCGCCGGCCCCTCCGACCCCGCCCGGATGGTCGGCGTTGAGGTAACGAACCTGGTCGGGGTTCGGTGCCACCATGCCTTGCTTCAGGGCCGCGGCGGTGACCCGGCCGGAGGCGGTGAGGCCGTTGATGTCGGCCTGCAACGAGGCGTTCTCGCGCTCGTAAGTGGTCGCGGCCTGAACGTCACGCCCGATACCCGCGTTGAGCTTGAGCAGTGAAACCTGGAGGAATACGAGGCCGATCAGCAGGGCCGCGACGACGGCGATGATCCCCCGCCCGCGCAGTACGCGGTCGACGACCCCGGTGCCCTCGGGGATCGTGCGCGCGGCGGCCCGAATGCCCCGGGCGGGAAGGGCGATCGCCCCGGCGCCTGTGGCCATTCCCAGTCCGGCGACACCGCGCAGCCGGAAGTGCGGCCGGGCCGGGGTGTCGGCACGACCGGTGTTGATGCGGGTTCGAGCGGTGGCGCGATTGTCGCGTCGATCCCGTTTCGGACCGGAGACACGGCGTGGGATCGGCCCCGAGCGCACGGCGGTGGGCCGACGCGGCGGCGCGGACGTTCGAGCGTCGCTACGAGCGGCGGCGGTGGCTGCGGCGGGCGGCGTCACGACGGCACCTCCAGCTTGCGTGCGACCCGCAGGCGGGCGGACGCGGATCGGGGGTTGTGGGCGACTTCTCCCGGCGTGGGCGCGATCGCCCGGCGGGTTACGATCTCGGCCTCTGGCGTGAGGCCACAGCCGCAGACCGGCAGGTCCGGCGGGCATATGCAGCCCCGCGCCCGGTCCGCAAGAAAGTGCTTCACGCGCCGGTCTTCCAGGGAATGGAAAGAGATTCCTGCCAGGCGACCGCCGGTCCGTAGGCGTGCCCAGGCCAGCGGCAGGCCTTCGTCAATCTGTTCGAGCTCGGCGTTCACGGCGATACGGATGGCCTGGAAGGTGCGCTTGGCCGGGTGGCCGTGGCCGAAGCGAGCGGGCGCGGGGACGGCCGCGGTGACGATGTCCACCAGGCGCGTGGTCGTGTCGATCGGGGATTTCTCCCGCTCCCGGACGATCGCGCGGGCGATTGAGCCGGCGTAACGCTCCTCCCCGAACTGGCGCAGGATGCGCGCGATGTCGCGCTCGTCCCAGGTGGCGAGCAGACGCTGAGCGTCGAGATCCTGATCTGGGTCCATGCGCATGTCCAGCGGCGCGTCCCAGGCGTAGGAGAAGCCGCGTTCGCGTGTGTCGACCTGCATGGAAGACATGCCGAAGTCGAAGTAGATGATGTCCGCGGTCACGCCTTCTTCGGCGAGCAGCTCAAGGCCCTCGGCAAAGTCGGCACAAATGAAGCGAGTGGCGCAGGTGACGTCCCGCGCGAAGGTGGTGAAGCGCTCTTCGGCAGCAGGGTCACGATCGATCGCGATCAGCGTGCCGCGCGGGCCGATGCGGTCGGCGATGAGCCGGGCGTGGCCTCCCCCACCGAACGTGCAGTCGATCGCGACCTCACCACGGGCGGGATCCAGCGCCTCGACGAGTTCGCCCGCGAGTACCGGGACGTGGACGGTCGGCATGTCAAGCACCAGCTTCATGGTTGCCCCCGTCGAGGGCGGCGGTGATTGCGGCGACGCGTCCGCGCAGACGCTCGTTGTGCGCCTGCCAGGTCGGGCGGTCCCAGATTTCCAGGCACGCGCCGGCACCGGTGACGACGACGTCCTTGCCGAGGTTGCCGTGGGTGATCAGGAAGCTGGGGAGCATCACGCGCCCGGCACTGTCGAGCTCCACGTCGTGAGCGTTGGCGTTGTAGAACTCGCGCAGCGCCGTGGCCTTGTCCCCGAGGGGGTTGAGGTTCGCCGTAGCGGCTTCCAGCCGGGCGTCGTAGGCCTCAGGCTTCCACACGTCGACGCAGCCCTGCGTGTTCATCGCCAGCACCGCACCGTCCGCGAGTGCGCTGCGGAACTTCGACGGAACCGTGAGCCGGTTCTTTGCGTCGAGGGTGTAGTCGAAGGTTCCGCGGAAGGCCATTGCGTGGGCGATGTCGAAGGCCGGTGATGTGGGTTTCGGGGTACGGCGGAAGAAGGTGCGGGTCGAGGTGGAGGAGTGGGAGGAGCCCCTCCACCCCGATCCGCTGGCGCCAAGCTACCCCACTACTCCCCACAAAGCAACCCCAGCTGCACACGAATTCCCACCAGACCTCTTCTGACTCCCATCGAGGCGTCGAATCGCGCTGGTGATGCGGGTTCTGGAGAGGTCCGGTAGCGCGCGAAATCTGCAGGACGAAATGCAGATCACATCCCTGCAGCCGATCGTGCATCAGCGGCCGTTGTCCGTCCGATGGGTGTGCGTCCCGGTACGGCGTCGTGGACGGTCGGCGCCCCGCTCGACCAGGGCGGGCTTTTACGGCGCGGCGGTTTGCCGCGGCGCCGGCATCGAGTGCCACATTCGGCCCGCCCTGCGGGCAGACCGTGGCACTCGACTGCGTCGCGCCCGGGCCCAGCGCCGGGCTCGGCGACGGCGCCTCACAAGACCCGTGGCACGAGCATCGCGGCCACGAGGAGCAGGACGCCGGGCACGAGCCCTAGCGCCACGACGAGCTGGATCTTCGGCGCGGCGCGCGCCGCCTGATCACGCAGAGCACGGGCCCGCTCAGCACGCGCGTCGGTGGCCAGGGCGGCGAGCGACGGCGCCAGGGGCGCACCGTGACGCTCCGCTCGCCGCACGGCTGCGACGAAGGCTGCGCTGCCCTCCCCCGGGCAGCGCAGTGCGAACCGCGTGAGGACCACGTCGGCGGGTTCGCCGAGCGTCAGGCGTCGCGCTGCATCGCGCAGCTCGACAGCGAGAAGGCCGGCAGCGCGGGCGCCCACCTCCGTCATCGCCCGCGGTGGGCCCAGGCCCGACTGCACGGCCACCCGCAGCAGATCCAGCACGTCCGGAAGCTCCCGTGCGACCGTGATTGCGCGCGCACGGGTGCGTCGGCGCAGCACCAAGTCGGGCGCCAGGAACGCAGCCGCAGGCATGGCGATCACCGCGAGCAGCCCGAGGCGGCCGGGAAGCGCGCCGCCCAGCAGGAGAGCCATCAGTGTGGCGAGGAGGGCCGCCCCGCTCTTGGCGGATGCCACCTCG
The DNA here is from genome assembly GCA_038319025.1 of Solirubrobacterales bacterium. Classification (GTDB taxonomy): domain Bacteria; phylum Actinomycetota; class Thermoleophilia; order Solirubrobacterales; family Solirubrobacteraceae; genus JBBQCW01. The sequence goes on along the minus strand of JBBQCW010000005.1, from coordinate 42,548 downwards.
CCGGCGCGGCCACCGTCCAGCCCCGCGGCCTCCATCCGCGCGGGCAGATCGGCGGGTGCCGCCACCCCGATGCGGCGCCCGATGACGATCAGCACTCTCCGTAGCGGACCCGGTCGGCGCGCCGTCGGGCGGCCAGGGACACCGGCCCGGCGGCCCGAAGAGCCGAACAGGTCAACGGCCCCGGCGGCCACGCAGGCACCGGCGCTTGCCGCGAGCAGGACCGCCAGGCTCATCGGGCTTCTACGCGCGCGATCCGGCGGACGGCGATCAGCGACCCCACCTGGCAGACGAGCGCCAGCGTCAGCAGGACGACCGACCGTGGGTCGGCCAGCAACCCGGGAAGGAGCGTCGGGTCCACCAATTCGCCGAGCACCAGCGCGCCGAGCGGGAGTGCGGCGACGATGATGGCCGTCATGCGCGCCTGCGCCGTGGCCGTGCGGGCGTCCTCCTCATCCCGGCGGGCCTGCTCCCCCGCGACAGCGAGGGAGCGCAGCAGCGAACCCAGGTCACCCCCGGTATCGCGAGCGAGCAGGATGGCGGCGACGAGCGTGTCCCACTGCGGATCGGCCACCGTGGTCCGCGACTCCTCCAGCACCACCTCCGTGCGCTGCCCCGCGGCGAGCGCAGCTGCGGCCTGCGACAGCACAGCGCCCGCCGGGCCGACGCCGCCGGCGGAGGCGACCTCGGCGACAGCGCCCCGCACGGAGTGCCCACCCGAGAGCGCATCGGCCAGAGCGCGCGCCACCAGCGGGGTGGCGAGCGCGACCTGAGCCTGCCAACGCTGATGGCGGGCGACGAGGACCCGGCGGACGGCCCACGGACCGCCAGAGCACAGCGCCACCCCCAGCAGTGGGCCGCTGAGGATCCAGCCGCCCGCGAGCAGCACGGCGGCCCCGGTGCGCACGAGGCGACGATGTTCGTCGGGAGTCGGCGTGACACCGGGCCGACGCAGCGGCGCGAGCAGGCGCGTCGTGGCGGCGACGACGCCCGCGGGAGCGGCTGTGCCGGCGATCTCCCACATCGCCCCAACCGCGCAGACGCCGGCGGCCCCGGCCAGCAGAACAGCTGCACTCATCGTGCCGCCGAGCGCGCCCGCAGTATCGGTTTGCCGTCGCGAAGGGCATAGATCTCCCGCGTGACCGTGGCGTCGGCCAAACGGCTGACCGAGACGACCGACGTGACACGCCGCGCACCATCGGGCATCCGCGCCTGATGAACGACGAGGTCGATGGCGTCCGCGACCTGTTCGCGCACCGCGGCATGCGGGAGCGCCACGTCGGCCATCAGCGCCAGCGTCTCGACGCGGCGCAGCGCCTGCTCGGGTGACCCGGCGTGTACCGTCGCCAGCGAGCCGTCGTGGCCGGTGCTCATCGCGCCGAGCATGTCGAGGGCCTCGGCACCGCGGACCTCGCCGACGATGATCCGATCCGGGCGCATTCGCAGGGCGTTGCGTACGAGGCGGCGGATCGTCACCTCGCCGCGGCCTTCCAGGTTCGCGGGCCGCGCCTCCAGGCGCACGACGTGCGGCCGGCGCAGCAACAACTCGGCTGTGTCCTCGATGGTCACGATGCGTTCGCCCGCCGGAATGAAGGCCGATAGCGCACCGAGCGTCGTCGTCTTGCCTGAACCCGTACCGCCGCTGACGAGGATCGACCGCCGCTCTGCGACCGCCGTGGCGAGCAGGTCACGTAACGCGGGCGACCAGGAGCCGAGCGCCACCAGGTCGTCCGGGCCCAGCCCGCTGGGCCGGAATCGGCGAATCGTCAGCAGCGGGCCGTCGACCGCCAGCGGCGGGAGGATCACGTTGACCCGGGAGCCGTCCGGCAGCCGGGCGTCGCACAACGGCTCCGCTTCGTCGACGCGGCGCCCCAGCGGCGCCAGGATGCGCTCGATCGTGTGCCGCAGGTCGGCCACCGAGGAGAAAGCGACGCCGTCGGCCCGTTCCAGACGCCCGGCGCGCTCGACCCACACGCTCCCCTCGCCGACGCCGTTGACCATCACCTCGTCGACGCCCGGATCGGCGAGCAGCTCCTCCAGCGGCCCCAGCCCGAACGAACGCTCGGCCACCAGTCGGCGAAGCTCCGCTCGATCAGCCTGAGCGAGCGGAGCTGCTTCGGCGTCGACGAGCGCCGCGATGCGCGCCTGAGGGTCCCCTTCCCCGGGCGCCGCCAACAGGCGGGCCCGCAGGTCGCCCGCCAGCGCGTCAAGCAACTGCGCCCGCCCTGCCATCACGCACCGCTTCGGGGCAGCACGCGCAGTTCACGCGCGAAGCTCTGGGCTTCGGTGAGCATCACCGCCTGGGCTAGCGTGACGCGCAAGGACACCATCACGCGCTCGCCGGGGGTGGCGTCAGAGGCCGAGCTTGCCACGGCGGGAGCGGCGCTGAGCACTTCCGCATCGCGGAGGGCCAGCGTGGTGCGGCCGGTCTGCCCGTCAAGGCCGTCCCGGGTGATGAGTACGTCTACATGCCCGCCCGCGTGTACGAGGTGCGCCGAGCCGCCGGCGACGATCTGAGCGGCCCGCTCTCCAGGCCGCAGAACGGCGCCCGCTCCACCGCTGGTGCCGGCGACCAGCGCCGGAACGAGGTCCGTGCCGGCCGGGACGGGCACAGCTGCGCGGAGGCCGTCCAGGTCGGCCGGGTCGGCGTAGGCGTCGGCCGGCGCGTAGCGTGCTGGGACGCGACGGATCGATAGTGCGGAACCGGTCAGTGAGGCGCCCGCACGGACAGGTGCGCGCGCCACCACGACGTTCACGGGTGGACCGAGCGCACGGTTCAGCGCGGCCTCGCGGCGCGAGACATCCGACGCGGCGAGGCCGCCGAGGACCGTGGCGAGTCCGAGGAGCAGGACGGCCCGGCGGCGACGACTCATGGCCCGAGGACCGCTCCGGGCAGGTCGACGGTCATGGCGCTGCCGTGGGCGCCTGACTCGCAAAGCAGCCGGCCGCCATTCCGGCGTGCAAGGTCGGCGATGACGTTGAGACCGTGGCCACGTGACCCACCCGGGACGCGGCGGCGCTGCGTGCCCGGACCGGGCCCCTCGTCGCCGACGACGATCTGCACGCGATCGCCTTGCTGGCGAGCGCCGATTGTCACCGTCCCCTCGCCGTGCTCCAGCGCGTTCGCGATCAGGTTGGAGGTGATCTGGGCCAGCCGACCACGGTCGCCCAGAACCCGAGTGCCCGGCCCCGACGACGACGGCGCCGTGATATCTGACCCGGCGGCGCGGGCCACCGGTCGCCACAGATCGGCCTGCTCGCGCAGGAAGCGATCGACGTCCACCGCGGCGCGCCGGTCGCGACGCCGGCGACCTCGTGAGGCGAGCGCCAGGTCCTCCACGGCGAGCCGGGCACGTTCCGCTTCGTGCTCGACAGCGAGCAGCACCGGACTGACGGACCCTCGCTCGCGGGTGTCAGCGTGGAGAGCCAAGGCGATCACCGTCAGGGGACCTCGAACCTCGTGGCAGGCGTGTGCGACGAGCAGAGCCCGCCGCCGTGCCCGCCAGACGCCGTTCGCCCAAGCCGATGCAGCGCCGACAGCGCATATCCAGGCGACGATCACGGTGCCACCGGCCCGTCGACCAACCGATAGCCGACGCCCCAGACCGTCACGATGAACCGATCGCCCTCGACCCGCAGGCGCTTGCGCAAACGACACGCATGCGTGTCCAGCGTCCTGGTCGTTCCCAACGACCGGTATCCCCAGACCGACCGCAGCAGATCCTCCTTGGTGAACACACGAGTCGGATCGGTGGCGAGCGTACGCAGGAGCGCGAACTCCTTGGCCGGAAGATGCAGTTGCTGATCGCGCAGACGGACCTCCCGCGTGGCGGGGTCCACCTCGAGCGCGCCGACGTGCACGCGCCCCAGCGCCCGGCGGCCGTCCGAGCGGCGCAGAACCGCCTCGATCCGCCCCCGCAGCTCGGGGTAACAGAATGGCTTGGCGACGAAGTCATCCGCGCCGCGCTCGAAACCACGCACGCGCGCGACGTCGTCGGCCCGACCGGACAGCACCATCATCGGCGTTGCCGGATCGAGCCGACTGGCGATGCCGTCCGAGCGACGAACCCGCTCAAGTAGTTCGTACCCGGAGGCATCCGGCAGACCGATGTCGACCACCGCCAGATCGGGCGCCTCGTGCTCCAGCAGGCGCAGCCCGTCGCGGGCACAGTCGGCGGCCAGGACGGTGTACCCGTCGGCCGTGAGGTTGTCGGCCAGGAAGGTGCGCGTGGGCGCATCATCCTCAACCAACAGGATCGTGGTGGCGTTCATGGACCTCCTAGGTCAATGACACAAAATCCCGCCCCACGTGCGACCTGATTGTGACGGGCTCAGCTGTCGTCGACCGCAGCGGCGAGAGCCGGCGCGCACTCCACTTCCGCCTCGGCGAGCAGGTCCAGAAGCTCTCGATACCGTCGGGTCGTGGACGCCTGTTCAGCCGCGTCCTGCGTCCTGCGCCAGCCGCCGATGTTCGCGGTTTCGGCGCTGAGGATTTCAGTGAAGAAGGTATGGATCCGGGGCTCGTCCTCGACGTCCAGAAAGCGCAGCAGCGCGGCGTACGTTGCCTCGCGCTCGTCGCGGACGAGCGCCTCCAGTCGCACGATGTGTGCGACGCCCGGCCCAACGAAACCATCAGGCCGGTCGGCCGACAAGTTGGTGTTCAGCAGGCGCTTGTACCACCAGTCCAACGCAGCATCATGGTCCATGACGCCCCACCGCCGCACCACCGATGCGGCCACGTCCCGCCCGTCTCGAATGACATGAACGAAGAGCGCGTCCGGGATCAGGTCATGCAGGGCGGCCGTCCACAGCAGGTTGACCGGGGAGGAATCCACCCAGCCTGCCGTCCCGTTGATCGCGGCCGCTGCTCCCAGCAGCGTGTGCACGAGTCGCCGCGAAGCGGACAGGTGGTCCTCGGCCCAGGTGCGTTCGAAAACGGCGACGGCGCCCTCGAGAAGTTCCTCGGGAAGGACCCGCGCGTATTCAGCCTCCGCGTCTACTTCGTTGCCACGAAACCGGTCCATCCACCTCCCGCGCATATCCGCGCAGAACTCATCGAAAGTGATGCGACCGTGGTTCAGCCGCAGCAGCTCCGTCTGAAAACGTGTCTCGAACGGCAGGCACGTATAGCGGGAGTGAGCGCCGATGAGCTCGCCCACCACGGTGGTGCCGCTGCGGCCCGACCCGCCGACGAGGACGTGATCGCTGGGAGGCACGACGCCCTACGTCTGCTTCGTCGGGATCACCATCACCTCGGAGATCGCCACGTGCGCGGGCTGGGAGATCGCGTAGACGATCGCGTTGGCGATGTCGGCCGCCTCCAGGATCTTCCCCATCTCCTCCTTGCGCTTGGCCGCCATCTGCTGCACGAGGTCGTTGGTGTTGTGGTCCAGCAACTCGGTCTCCACAAACCCGGGTTCCACGACTGTCACGCGGATGTTCTGGTGGAGCACCTCAAGGCGCATGCCCTCGCTGAAGCCGTTCACGCCCCACTTGGTGAGGTTGTAGGCCGCGGTGCCCAGCGACGAGCGCCGACCCGCTATCGAGGAGACGTTGACGATGTGCCCGCCTCCGGCCGGCCCCATGATCGCGATGGCCTCGTGAGAGCAATACATGAGGCCGAGGCAGTTGACCTCGATCATCCGGCGCCATTCGCTCACATCGGCCCCCGTCACCGGGCCGAGGAGCATGAGGCCCGCATTGTTCACGAGCACGTCGAGCGCACCGAGAGCCTCCTTGGCCCCGGAGACGAACGCACGCGCGGAGGCCTCGTCGGTCACGTCGGTCTCGATCGCCACGGCGCGGCCGCCGGCCTCGTTTATGCGCGCGGCGATCGCATCGATGCGGTCGGCCCGCCGGGCGGCGAGGGCAACGGAGGCACCGGCCGCCACGCAGGCCATGGCGGTTGCTTCTCCGATGCCCGAAGAGGCACCCGTGATGGCGACGACACGGCCGTTCAAGTCAGGTGAGGAGCTCATGCGGCCAGCCTACCCCGTGCAGGATCGGTTGCATTCCGTCCGCCGAGAAGGGAATCGACATAGGCTCACGACGCCGCCGGGGACGTCCGTTTAGCCCCCCGCTGTCGGCGCTCTTTCGCATGGACAATCTCACGCGCCGCGGCAACTACGACTCAGGAGAGGACTTCGTCCTCGAGTACGGGGAACTCCGCTTCACTTTCAACGAACGCGATTTCGGCGAGCGGGTCGAGCAGGCTGCCCTGAAGCTCGGCTTCGTCGGTGGTCGCCTGCAGGAAGGCGAGCTCGACGATCTCGTCAACCTCGCGGTCAACGGTGAGATTCAGGACCCGGCATCCGCCCTCGGCGAGCACGTCAACGATTGCTGGCCCGAGCTGGTCGGCCCCTCCGATCGCTCGCTGGTGCACTGGCTGAGGCGCCTGGTCTTCCGCAGTGCCTGGCTGGATCAGCGGGTGAAGGAAGGCGAGCTCGACATCATGTTCGACGCCGAGGCCTCCACCTTCCGCTACGTGCAGGTCGAGCGCGACGGCGAGCCCGTCGAGCTGGCGCCCGAGCCCACTTGGGCCCGGGTCGCCTACACGCCTCGCTGACGCGAGGCGCATCGCCCGAAGGACGCTGCCTACAGTCCCAGCGCGTCGGCGCGTGCCTGGGCGATGGCCTTCGCACCGGCTTCGCCGACGAGCAGCTCGGGCCGCACGGTGCCGCTGGCGATGAGGTCCAGTGCCGGCAGCCGGTCGGTGCTGGTCAGCGTGACGTCGAGGACGACGACCGTCGTCTCCCCGCCAAGCGGCGCCGACGCCGTGGCGACCACGGTCAGCGAACCGCCGCCGGTGATGTTGCGGGCGGCGGCCAGCGCACGGCGGGCCGCGGGCGGGTGGACCCCGTCCAGCCCGTCGATGAGCACGACGGCGTTGGCGCCGCGAGTGGCGGTGCGACGCGCCGCGTCAATCGCCCGCTCGACAGCCGAGGTCTGCGCGTCAGCCGAGGCGCCGAGTATGAGCGTTGCGACGGGCGTGACGCCTTCGGTCTTCCAATCGGCCACTTCCTCAGGGCGCACACCGGCGAGCACCACCGAGACCTCCACACCATCCGTTTCCGACAACGCACCGGCGAGACGACGGAGCGCCTCGGTCTTGCCCGAGCGCGCCGAACCGACGATGACGGCGCGGGAGCCGCGCCCGATCGGCGTCAGCCACTCGATCGCCTTCAAAGTGGCGTCCTCGGTGCCAAGCTCGAAGCGCTCGGTGGCGAACTCCGACGGCAGGTCGTCGAACGGAGTGCTCTCGGACACCGCATCGGCCGAACTGCCGTTGATCGTGTCCACGCGCACGAGGGACGGGTAGCGCTCGCTGCGACGCGCCGGCCGGGTCGGGCCGCTCACAACGTCGCCGCTGACCAGTTCGCAACGGCGGATCTGGGCCGCGGAGACGTAGACATCGTCGTCGCTGGGCTCGGGCGGGGCGACGCGCAGGAAGCCGGAGCCGTTGCCGAGCACCTCGATGGTGCCCTCGGCGACCGTCTCGGGCTCGGAGTCGGCCGTGCGGGCCCGGCCGCGGGGGCGGGAGGAGTCCGCGGGCGCGTCAGCGGAGTCTGACTCCGTCGACTTCTCCGTCGAGCGGCCACGGCCACGGGACCTTTGAGCGCGGGCGGGAGCCTCATCGGCTTCATCGGTGGCGGAGTCCGTGCTGACAACCTCGGCCACGGCGGGAGCCTCGGAATCGGTATCGGCGTCGCGGGCGGGGCGACGACCGCGGCCGCCACGGGAGCGGCTACGGCGCTTGGGCGCCTCGTCGGAATCGGTGTCCGTGTCGGTGTCCGACACCGCTTCGGGCGTGTCAGCGTCGGCGTCCGGCTCGGTGGCAGCGCCGGCGTCGGTGCCGCCCTTGAGGATCGCGTCGACGAGATCGGCCTTGCGCAGACGGCGGTAGCCGTCGAGGCCGATCTCACCGGCAATCGTGTGCAGGTCCGACAGCGGGCTGGCCTCGAGGGCCTCGCGGGAAAGAACGGGCATTGGGTACTTCCTCCTGATGGGGTCGGTGGGCGACCGGGCCGCGTTGATGCAGCGACCGGCGACCGGATAGACGCCGAACCTTAGGTCACGGGCAGGTCGAACGTCAGCCGGGCTCGATCATGCGTCCGCGCGGATCCACTTCAGGCGGTCGTCACCCTGGTCGAACTCCGGCATCTCATCCTCGCCGCGCAGCACACGACGAACGGTGAGGAAGTCGTGAACGGCGGCGACGTCGTGCACTCGCAGGATCGCCCCGCCGGCGTCGACGCCCTCCCCCACGGCGGCGAGTGTGGCGGCGAGGCGTTCGGCGGGCGCTCGGCCCGTGATCGCGCCGAGGAAGTATTTGTTCGACAGCGCCAGCAGCAACGGCCGGCGCATTGCGCTCAGCCGGTCGAGCGCCTGCAGCGTCGCGACGGACTCGGCCGGCGACTTGGCGAAGTCAGGCCCAGGATCGAGCACCAACTGCTCGTCGATCACGCCCGCAGCACGGGCCACCCCGACCAGTTCCTCCAGGAAGGCGACGACATCCCCCACCACATCGCCGTCATAGGCGGCGAAGTGCTCCTGCTTGGGCGCGGCCCGCGTGTGCATCAGCACCAGCGCCGCCCCGCTCGCGGCGCAAAGGTCGGCCAGCCGTGGGTCGCGCAGACCCGATACGTCGTTGATCATGTGCGCTCCCGCTTCCAGCGCGGCCTCGGCCACCGCGGGCTTCCAGGTGTCGACCGACACGACGACGCCCTCGGCCACCAGTCTCGTGACAAGCGGAACGACGCGGTCGCGCTCCACCTGTTCAGCGGTGACGGGGGTGTACGTGACGCCGGACTCGCCGCCCACGTCGATGAGGTCGGCTCCCTCCGCCACGAGATCGAGCGCCCGCCGGACCTGAGCGTCCAGGGTGCGTGCGCGGTCGGCGTCCGAGAACGAGTCTGGACCGGCGTTGACGATCCCCATCAGCAGCGGTCGCCCGGGAATGCACTCGACGGTGCTGTCACGCAGTTGGAGCCTCATGCCAGCACCTGGTAGTGGACGAACAGGTGATCACCGGCGCGGTGGACGGACACTGGGCGGAGCGCAACTGGCTCACTGAGCATGTCGCCGGCCAGGAGCGATGGGCCGTCGCCGCCGATCAAGAGCGGAGCCACCGTGAGGATGAGGTCGTCCAGCAGGCCTTTGGCGACGAGTTCGCGCAGCAGCGTCGGCCCGCCCTCCGTGACGAGCAACTCAACGCCGTGATGCTTACGCAGGTGGCGCAGGACCGCGCCCGGCCGTAAGTCCTGCGAAGCCTGACGCACCACTTCGAGCGCAGCGGTGGTCGGCGGCGCCGGTACGTCCTCTTCAGTCGAGGCGGTGAACACCGTCACCCGGGCCTGGGGCTCGGAGAAGATGCGCGCCTCTTCGACAGGCAGGCGCGACAGGTCACGGCAAATCGTCACCACGCGCGGCTCAGCGTCACGCCCCTCGGCCGTCCGTAGCGCACGGTGGTCATCGTCGAGCACCGCGCCGTATCGCTCGGCTCGCAGCGTTCCCGTGCCCACGAGGATCGCGTCAGCTTGCGCGCGAGCCTCACGAAGCAAGTCCCGGTCGGCGGGCCGGCCCAGGCCGCCGGAGCGGCCCTGCACTGCGGCTCGACCATCAGGCGCGGCGATCATCACCGCCGCCACGCGCGGGCGGTCGGCGGGGATCTCCGAACGCAACGCCATTGCGGCGACCACGGAACGTGCGTCGAACGCGGGTAGGGACGGCAGCAGCACCGTAAGCAGATCCTCGGGTTCCATCGGTGCCGACGATACGGGCGCCGGCGGCGGGGCGTTCAGCGACCGCTGCTCAGCGCTTGACGGTGAGGCTCTTGCGCATCGCGGTCGCGTTACCCGCGACGTCTGAGGCCGTCACCACGACGGTGTACCGGCCCTTCTTGGCGTAGCGGTGCGTGGCCGACGAGCCCTTCACGATGCTGTCGGGCGTGCGGTCGCCCCAGTGGATTGCGGTAGGGCGAAGCCCGGAGGACACGGGCGGGACAGCCGGGGCACCGTCGGTGACCCGGAGGTTGATGGTGGTCGCTCGCCCGGCCTTGGGCGAGCGGCTGAACGCGGCGGCAAGCGTGGGCGCCTCCGAGTCCACACGGACCAAACGCGCCGCTGCGGCCACCGCCTGCCCGTGCGTGTCCACCGCCGTCACGGTCCAGGTGTGCGTTCCGTCGGTGAGCGGCGTCGGTGGGGTGAACGTGAGCGCGGCGGTCGTTCCGACGGGCTGGCCGTCCAACGTCACGTGGTAGGTGACGCCCCACAGATCCTGAGCCTCAGCCCAAGCCAGCGCCGGCCGGCTGAGCGGCCGCCAGTTGGTGGTCGTGTAGCCGCGGAAATCGGCAGGGGGCCGATCAAACCCGGCGACGACGAGTCGGCGGCCTTCGCCGCTGCTCTGAACGAACGCCGTGACCATGTCGCCGTAGCGATCAGTCGACGCATCCAGGCCGGCGTTCCCGTCTACAGCACCGAGTGAGGCATCGGTGAGGACTGTGTCCGAGCCGGGCGGCGCGATCGTCTTGTCGTTTTCGGCCGTCACCCACTGGCGCGCGTGGACGGTGCCGTCGCCCTGCCACCACACCCCGTAGAAGAGACCGTCGTCGGCCGCGGCCGGAATGACGCCGCCGGTGTTCCCGCCGCTCAGGCTCAAGGGCGCGGTGAAGAGGTTGCCGTGGAGCACCGAGGCGACGGCTTGCAGCGTGCCTGAGCGGCCGCTGGTGGCGACGCCTTCCCCGCGACCGGTCATCGCGACCCGCGGTGCCGTTGCGTTCTCATCGGCGGGGCTGCTCAGCCCGTCGATCGTCACCGGGTCCTCGAAGCGTGAGCCTCGCAGCCGGCGGGCGACGGCCCGCTGACGGGTACCACCGTCGTCACCGACGGCTTGGCGGAATACGACCCATGCGTAGGAGTCATCGTCCTCGGTGTCGACGTCGGGGGTGGTGGCATCCCCGGCCGCCCGGCCGTCGAGGGTTGCGAGCGTCAGATCGTTGACCACGGAGGAAGGACCACTCGGCAGGACGCGGCGCGCCATCACGTGCGTACGGCCGTCTGCCCCTGTCTCCCCCCACGCGACGAGCGCGGTGCCCGAGGCCGAAACCGACAGGCGTGCGCGTTTGTCGGGGCCGTCGCCGGCGGCTTGGGCGGGGTCGGCATCCAGTGGGGTGTCGAACACCGTCCACGTGTTCGTCTTGCGGTCGAGGCGGGCGGCACGGACGTCCGTGCCGATCGTGAAGCTCACGTACGCGGTGCCGTAAAGGGACATGTCCACCGACGGATCAGCGGCTCCGGTGGCCAACGGCACCGGCGGGCCCCAGGTCAGGGCCTCTGCCGTGTGCAGAACGCCGAAGAGCGTGCCGTCGGCCACGAACGTCACGACGATGCGGCCGTCTGGCCCCGCCGCCACGGACGGTTGAGTCTCGGGAGCGTCGAGCGCGCCCTCGACGCGCTCGCCAGGAGACCAGACGCCCGCCAGCAGGCGCGAGACGTAGACATGGTCCACGCCGCCCTCGCTCTTGACGTAGGCCAGCGCGCCGGTGCCATCGCGGGCGATATCCACATCGAACGAGGACCCCAGATCCGGTGTGGGGCCGTCGATCACCTGCGACGGGAAGTAAGCGGCCGACGCCGAACCGGCACCCAGCAACAGGGCGCCGGACGCCAGGAGAGGCGCCACGCAGGACAGACGGCGCGAGAGGCTGGACACGGTCACGGCACTACAGGGTGAACGACGCGGCGGCGCAATGTCGCGCTCGACGCACCGATCACGCCGGCGCAGGCGTGGCGACGATGATGCCTTCGGCCTGCGCCTCGGCCGCGAACGCCGCGATCTCGACGGCGATCCGTGCCTCATCCCAGCCCAGTTCGGGTGCCATGGCGCGGGCCACACGCTCCGCCGTCTCGCTGCTCGGATCGGCCACCGCGTGGGAGCACTGCAACCCCAGTCGCGTGCGGCGCAGGAGAGCGTCACCGACCGAACGGGCCTGTTCGCGCCGCGCTGCGTACACCGTCTCCGCGAGTAGATCCGCGGGACCATCGGCCACGATCGGCTGGGCAAGCTCCCCACGTTCGGCGGCCACGGCCAACACGTCGAGGGCACCGCGACCGTAGCGGCCGGCTAGACGCGTGTACGCCTCTTCCGGCACGCCTTCCACGCGTGGCAGCTCGATCGGGTCGATCGGCGTGCCCAGCGGAATCTCGTGCGTTCGGCAAGGCGCCTCCCGGGCGTCGCGCTCGACGAGTCGGTCCACTGCCATCTTGGCCATGCGCCGCCAGGTGGTCAGCTTGCCGCCGGTGATGGTGATCATGCCGCTCGATGTCTCGTACAGCTCGGCCTTGCGGGAAATGTCGACGGACTTCTTGGGGTCTCCGGTGGAGATCAGCGGCCGCACGCCGGCGTACGCACCGGCCACGTCGGCCTCGGTCAGCGAGAGGCCGAAGAAGGTGTTGGTGGCCTCCAGCAGGTACGCGACGTCGGACGCGGCCGGGTGGATGTGGTCCAGATCCTCGGAGTCGTAGTCGTTGTCGGTCGTCCCGACGAGGGTGGAGCCCAGCCACGGCAGAGCGAAGATCGAGCGCCCGCCGCCGGCGGGGATGATGGCGCCGGAGATGAGCGGCAGCGTCTCGTGGGCGAACAGGATGTGCGTGCCACGCGAGGGGTGGATGACGGGCACCTCAGCCTCGTTGTGCAACTCGTCGGGGCGGATGCGGTCGGCCCACACACCGGTGGCGTTGATCACGTTGTCGGCGGCGACCGAGAAGGACTCCCCGGTCTCCTCGTCGCGCACGCGCACACCGGTGGCGTGCCCGTCCGCCTCCGTCAGCTCCAGCACCGTGAGGCGGTTGGCGCAGACGGCGCCGTAGCGCTCGGCCTCGCCCAGCACGGTGAGGACGAGACGGCTGTCGTCGGTCTGGCAGTCGTAGAAGAGGTAGCCCGAGGTGGGGTTGCGGTGCGCCAGCGCCGGAAGTCGCTCGGCGACGTCCTCCCCGGAGATCATGCGGTGACGGTCGGGCGCCCACGGCGCGGAGGACTCGTCGTCCTTGCGCAGGCGCCGGCGCTTGCGGCGCTCCACCGACATCACGTCGTACATGTTCAGCCCGACACCGACCAGGCGGTCCGGGCGCTCTCCGCCGAAGGCCGGGACGACGAGCGGCAGCGGCGTGACGAGGTGCGGGGCCAGGGCGACCATGAGCTGGCGTTCCAGCAGCGCCTCGCGGACCAAGCCCAGGTCGAAGTTCTGCAGGTAGCGCAGCCCGCCGTGGACGAGCTTGCTGGAACGGCTGGACGTGCCCGAGGCGAAATCGGCCTTCTCCACCAAGGCGACGGAGTAGCCGCGCGAGGCGGCATCCAGGGCGACGCCCGCACCGGTGATGCCCCCGCCGATCACCACCACGTCGAAGCGGTCGGTGGTCAGGGCGGCGACGGCGACGGAGCGATTCAGCATGTGACGGCATTCTAGATGGGGGGATCGCTGCGCCCCGTGTTCCGGCTCAGCGCCCGACGATGAGGCGCACCCACCGGACGCGGGCCGCCTCCGTACCCGCCGGCACCGATTGGCGCACGACGCGACCACGGAGGCTCCGCGCGGCCCGGGCGCGCGCGACGGCACCGGTCCGGCATCCGGCGCGAGCCAGGCGGGCGCGGGCGGTGCTCAGCCGCAGGCCGCGCAGGTCCGGCACGCGGCAGCGGATCGCGGCGGGCGTGGCACCGCGACGGGCCGGGGCCGCGCCCGGCGTCGCAGGGGGACCGGTCGCCGGTGCGGTGAGCGGCGCGGGCGCTCCGGAGGATGCGACGGTGCCGGATCCGGTGCCCGCTCCGGCGCCCGAACCAGAGCCAGAGCCCTGACCGGCGCCCGTGCCCGAACCAGAACCCGAACCAGAGCCGTCCGGCGGCGGATCGGCGAGGAAATGCTGGTAGACCCGCGCCGGGGTGAGCGCGGTGTCGTAGTAGGCGACCTCGTCGATGGCGCCCTTGAACCACGGGGCCAACTCGCCGTAACCCACGTAGAAGGTGCTGACCGAACTGGGGCGCCGGGTGGCCTCCAGGCGCCCGCGCTCGACGCCGTCGACATAGATGATCAGGTCCACGCCGTCCCAGACCCCGACGACCTGCTGCCAGGTCCCGGGGACGGGGCCGACGGAGGCGATCACCGTCTGGTCCATGTGCCGGAAGGCGAAGCGACCGCCGCGGATGAACAGCTCGCCGCCGTCGCCGTGGCCGACGATCGATGCGTCACGGCCCTCGTCGGCGTTGATCCACGCCTCCATCGTCGCTGCGAAGCGCGGCGCCGCGACCCCGTTCACGAATCCGTAGCCGCCCGCGTCGAAGAAGCGCCGCGCGGTGTCACCGTCGCCGGCGATGCCCGTCGGGCCGGACTCCTGGTCGTTCTTGTACCCGCCGTCGCGGTGGTTGGGGCTCGAATCGACCATCGACGACCCCGCGCCGTCACCGAGCCGGAAGTACGTCACCGGCAGATCCCAGCCGATGATCGAGGCAAAGCCCATCACCCGGTAGGTGTGGGTGTGCACGTAGGTCAGGCCCGCCAGGTCGACCGCGGTCACCGTGAACGTGTGCGTCCCGAGCGTGTCGGGCAGCGGACCGCCGTTCGCGACCGGATTGCCGTCGACGGTCGCGGTGCAGGAGGCCACGTCGCCCGGGCCGTCGGGGTCATCGCAGGTGACGTCCGCCGCCGGTACCTTTCCGGGTGCGTACAGGCCGTTGTTGACGGGGCTGTCGGGGTCGGTGCTCGGCCGCGTCGTGTCCAGGGCGCCCGGGCCGAGTGACGGATGGTCGGTCGCGGTGCCGATCTCGTAGCGATCCTCGAAGGCGTCCGCGTCCAACGCGGAGTCGTAGTAGGCGACCTCGTCCAGCGTGCCGTGGAACCACGGGGCCTGGTCGCCGTACCCGACGTAGACCGTGGATGTCCCCGACGGCGCCTTGTTGGCGGTGTTCGACGAGCCGACCAACGCGCCGTTCACGTAGAGCCGGGTCTGATGCCCGTCCCAGCTCGCGCCGACATGCCACCAGGTCCCGGGCGTGAGCGTCGGTCCGCCGCCCTGCACCGTGTCCTGGGTCTGACGCAGCGCCAGGTGCCCGTCGTGGATGAACAACTGCCCGCCACCGCCGTGCCCGACGATGCTCATGTCCGCGCCGTCCGCGGGCTCGATCCAGGCGTCGAAGCTGTAGGCGGCCCGCGGGGCCTCGATCCCGTTCACGAATCCGTAGCCGTCGCGGGCGGGGAAGAAGGCGCCGAAGTCCTGCGGGTCGGCCGCCGTGTCGCAGGCGGCTGGCGGGTGCGGGCGGCGCTGGCAGGCGATGGCGGCCGGACGCCGCAGCGCGATGCCATTCTTGTACTCCCCGTCGTGGCCGTGGCCCGAGGTGTCACTGATCGTGTCCGCGCCGAGCGGGTCGCCCAGGCGGTAGTAGGTCAGCGGATGGTCCTGGAGCACGAGATCCGCATACCGCGGCGGATCGACCACGTACGACACCGTCCTGGTGAACGTGTTTCCGGCGTTATCGGTCGCCACGACGCTGAACAGGTGCGGGCCGAGGGTCGACGTGTCGATCGGAGACCCCGAGGGAACGGGGCCGACGCAGCTCGCCAACCCCGAGGCGACGCCGCCCGAGAGCGGATCGTCACAGGTGTAGGCCGCCGTCACGACCTCGTCCAAGAGGTGGTGCGCGCGCGCCACGGGACGGACGAGGTCGACCGTCGGCGGCGTGGTGTCGAGCACCCACGACGCGGTCGCCGGGGTCGCGTCGACGTTGCCGGCCTTGTCCCGGGCCCGCACCGCGAATCCGTGGTTGCCCTCGGGAAGGACCGGCGTGACGAAGGGCGAGGTGCAGGTGCTCCAGGCGCCACCGTCGAGCTGGCACTCCAGGTCGAACCCGGACGACGGGGCGGGATCCGTGCCCGTGAACGTGAACGTGCGCGAGGTGGCGTTCGTCGGCGAGGGCGGGGTCGCGCTGTCGATCGTCGTGTCGGGCACCTGGGAGTCGATCCAGAACGTGCCGGTGTCCCGTGCGTCGTCGCCGCCGAACACGTCCAGGGGATCGAGGGCGCACAGCACGCACCGCTGGATGACCTCCTGCAAGTACTTGCCGTCCGGCAGCGGCGCGAACGGGAGCAGACGCGTCGACGGGTTCACGTTGTAGTCACCGTCGATGTCCAGCCCATCAAAGCCCCAGCGCACGATCGGGCCGGCGATGTCGTTCTGGTGGATGCGGATGGTGATCCGCGGCTTGTACACGAGGATGTTCAGGCTGGCGTTGCCGCGGTAGTCCACCGGAGGACTGGTGTACGCGGCACCCTTCGCCGGATGGACGATGTCCACTCCCGCGCGGGCGGCGGGAGCGGCCAGCGCACCGCCCACCATGACCGCGGCCGCGGTCAGCGCCAACCTGCGTCGACGACGACCGGTCCCACGGCGGGACGGCGGGACAACTCCTGGACAGCGGACCATGTGCACGGACCGTACACCGATCGGTTACGCCGCGCAAGCCGGCTTTGCTACAGCTCGTGCAGCTCGCTGGTGATGTTCGCGACCGACGCCTTCGCGTCGCCGAAGAGCATCTGCGTCTTGGGGTTCACGAACAGCGGGTTGTCGATGCCGGCGTAGCCAGAGGACATCGAACGCTTGAGCACGATCACGGAGGCGGAGTCGTCGACGTTGAGGATCGGCATCCCGTAGATCGGCGAGTTGGGGTCGTTGCGCGCGTCGGGGTTGGTGACGTCGTTGGCGCCGATCACGATCGCGACATCGGTGCGCGGGAAGTCGCTGTTGGCGTCGTCCATCTCCTTCAGCTGCTCGTACGGCACGTCGGCCTCGGCGAGCAGCACGTTCATGTGCCCGGGCATGCGGCCGGCGACGGGATGGATGGCGTACTGCACCTCTACGCCCTTGGCCTCCAGCGCCTTGGCCATCTCGCGCACAGCATGCTGGGCCTGGGAGACAGCCATGCCGTAACCGGGCACCACGACGACGAGGCGCGCGAAGGCCATCTGGATGGCGACGTCGGCGGCGCTGGTGGAGCGGACGGTGCCCCCGCCGGCGCCGGTCGCACCGGCGGCCACGACCTCTCCTCCACCGCCGAATCCGCCGACGATCACGCTGGTGATCGTGCGGTTCATGGCGATCGCCATCTGCTGGGTGAGGATCGTGCCCGAGGCGCCGACGATCATGCCCGCCACGATCATCGCCTGGTTCTCCAGGGCGATACCGGCGGCCGCCGCGGCCAGGCCGGTGAACGCGTTCAGCAGGGAGATGACCACCGGCATGTCGGCGCCGCCGATGGGCAGCACGAGCAGCACGCCGAAGACGCCCGCGGAGACGAGCAGGCCGATCATCACGATCTCGTCCTGAGGCTCGGCGACGATCGCTGTGGCGCAGGCCAGGGCGATCAGCCCGACGATCGCCTGGATGGGCAACTGCAACTTCCCGAGCGAGATCGGCTTGCCGGAGATCAACTCCTGCAACTTGCCGAAGGCGATGTTCGAGCCCCAGAAGGAGACGGAGCCGACCAGGGCCGAGAACACGCTGAAGATCACGATGTAGGTCGGGGTGAAGTGGAAGCCGGCGCTGTCGCGGAACTCAGCCCAGGAAACGAGCGCCACGGCGCCGCCGCCGACGCCGTTGAACAGCGCGACCATCTGCGGCATCGCTGTCATCTTCACCCGGCGCGCCGCGGGAACGCCGACGATCGCGCCGATCAGCAGGCCCACAACGATCAGCCCGACATTGTTGATGGGGTTCACCAGCACCGTGGTGATGACCGCGATGACCATGCCGACAGCCGCGATGCGGTTGCCGCGTACTGCCGTCTTGGGGCCGGTCAACCCCGAGAGGCCGTAGATGAACAGCGAGAAGGCGACGATGTACATGATCGCCTTGAAGTTCGCGCCGAAGATGAACGAGTTGGCGATCATGCGTCGCCGCCCTTAGCGTCGCCATCGTCCTTGGGCTTGTCCTTCTTGGGCTTGAACATCTCCAGCATGCGGTCGGTGACCACGAAGCCGCCAACCACGTTGATGGCGCCGAAGACGAGCGCGACGAACAGGATGATCTTGGAGCCGGTGTCCAGGTCGGCTCCGGTCGCCAGCAGGACGAGGCCGCCCAGCACGACGATGCCGTGGATCGCGTTGGTCCCGGACATCAGCGGCGTGTGCAGGGTGTTGGGCACCTTGCTGATCACCGCATAGCCGACGAAGCCGGCCAGCACGAGGATCGCCAAGTTGGTGACGAGGGGGCTGACACCGGAGATTGAGATGTAGACGGCGAGCGGGGTCATCCGGAGGCCTCCACCGTCTGGCGGGCGCGCTCGTGGACGATCTCCCCGCCGCGGGTGATGCACGCGCCGGCGATGATCTCGTCGTCGAAGTCGAGGTGCAACGTGGGTTCGGCGCCGTCGTCGCCGCCGGCCAACAGCAACTCCAGCAGCGCATGGACGTTGCGCGCGTAGAGCGCCGAGGCGTGTTCGGCGACCTGCGACGGGAGGTTGAGCGGGGACATGATCGTCACGCCGTTCACCACCGTCGTCTCCCCGGGGACGGTCAGCTCGCAGTTGCCGCCCGTCTCGCCGGCCAGATCGACGATCACCGAGCCGGGCTTCATGCCGTGCACGGCCTCGGCGGTGACCAGGCGCGGGGCGGGACGGCCCGGTACCAGCGCGGTGGTGATGACGACGTCGAATGCTTTGGTGGCCTCGGTGAGCGCCTGCTGCTGCTGCGCGCGCTCCTCGTCGGTCAGCTCGCGGGCGTAGCCACCTTCGCCGGCGGCGTCGATCCCCAGATCCAGCCATTTGGCACCAAGCGACTCGACCTGCTCGGCCGTCTCGGGCCGGACGTCGTAGCCGGTGGTGGCGGCGCCCAGGCGGCGTGCGGTGGCCAGCGCCTGTAGACCGGCGACGCCGATGCCGAGCACGAGCACCTTGGCCGGCGGGATCGTGCCCGCGGCGGTCATCAACATCGGGAAGAAGCGGCCCATGCCCTCGGCGGCGACGAGAACGGACTGGTAACCGGCGACGTTGGCCTGGCTGGAGAGTGCGTCCATCGACTGCGCACGGCTGATGCGCGGGATCGCTTCCATGGCCAGCGCCGTGACGCCGGAGGCGGCCAGCGCCTTGGTGGTGGCCGGGCTGGAGAGCGGCCCGAGGAAGCCGATGAGCGTCTGGCCGGCGGTGAGCGTGGCGATGCGCTCGGGCGACGGCGGGGCGACCGTGACGACGACATCCGCTGACCACACGTCGGCACCGAGCGTGGCCCCGGCGTCCGTGTAGGCCTCATCGGGGATCAGCGCGGCCGCTCCGGCACCGGGCTCGACCGTCACCGTGACGCCCTTGGCGACCAGCTTCTTGGTGACCTCGGGAGAGAGCGCAACGCGGCGCTCGCCTTCAGCGGTCTCCTTGGGAACTCCGACGCGGACGGCCATCGCGCCGGAAGCTATCCGATGCGGCGCAAGAAACGCCGCCCGGTGGGTCTCAGGGGTGTACCGAGGCGCCCGATCACGCGATTCAGAACGGGCGCCGCGCGAAAGCCAGAAGCGCCTGCGCCGTGACCCAGACGGGCGTCTGGGCGCTGGTGCGCGAGTAGCGCACACTGCCGTCGGCCGCCATCAGCGACACGAGGTAGGCGATCGGGGACCGCGAGCCACGGCGGCGGACCGCGGCCGGGTTGCGCCCGACCGCCACGAGCGCTTGCACCGCGAACGACGTGGACTGGGCGTTTGAGCCGGCGCCTGGTGTCAGCGGGAAGCCGCCGTCGAGGTTCTGACGTGCGACCAGGTAGGCAGTAGCGCGACGCACCGTGCGCGACCTGCCGTACCCCGAGCGCACGAGGCCCTGGATCGCCGACGCGGTGTCGTCGATGCCACTCGCCGCCACACGGCCCGCATAGCTGAAGCCGCCGTCTCTGCCGGCCTGACCCACGAGGAAGTGCCCGGCCGCGCGGACTCGTGGGGCGTGGATGCTCTGCCCCGCTGCACGCAGGGCGAGGACGCCGAACGCCGTCTGGTTGACCAAGTGGTTCCAGGAGCCGTCGCGCTGCTGCAGGCGCGTCAGCCGGGCGGCAGTGGCGCCGGTCGATCGCCGTGCCGCGCGCAACGCGAGGACGGTGCGCTCCAAATCGCCCGCGGACTGCGCGCGGGCCGCGTCGGCCTGCACACGCCCCGCGAGCGTCGCGCCGCCATGGCGCACGTTGCCGGGCGCCACGCCCGCGGCGGCCAACCCGAGGGCCGCCCACGAGGTGTAGAGCGGCGTGGAACCGCGGCCGCGAAGGGGGCCGAAACCGCCGTCACGGTTCTGGGCCCGGCGTAAGTAGGCGACGGCGCGAGCGCCAGGCGACGCGGCGGTGTGAGCGGTGGCGGCGCTCGCGGCGGGTGCGCCCGGCCCAGCACCGCCGAGCGCGACGAGCACCCCGGCGAGCACCGCGCCGCTGGCCACCAGCGGCGCCCAACGAACGGTGAACCGCTCGCGGTAGCGCAGCAGCGCGCGCAGAAACGCGGGGCCGAAGGCGAGGCAGAAGAGGACGTTGCCGACGGCGTGGGCGATGTTGAACGGAAGCGATGTCGCGGAGATGGTCAGGAACTCGCCCAAGGTGTGCGCGCCGGTGTACGTGGTCCACGTGGAGAAATCCATGATCAACCCAAACCCGAGCCCAGCGACGCCACACGCGGCGGCCAGCGGCCAGCGGCCCAGCGACCGGTGCGTCATGCGACCCAGCGCAGCGCCGAACAAGCCGCAGAGGCCCCAGGCCAGCATCTGCCACGGCGTCCACGGCCCCTGCCCGAACATGACGTTCGACGCGATCGCCGCCACCGCGCCGACCGCGAAACCCGGCGCCGCGCCCAGGGCGAACCCGGCCAGCAGGACGATGTCGGTCGTCGGCTTGATGTTGGGCAACGGCGCGAACGCCACACGCCCCGCGGCGGCCAGCGCGGCCAGCGCGGCCACCAGCGCGACGATCTTGGCCGGCGGATGCGTCCGCTCGTACCAGATGAAACCGACCGCGAGGGCGAGGAACAGCAGCGTGAAGGAGGCCATCGCCCAGCTCATGAGATGGAATCAGTCATTTAGGGAGCCATCTCCACCGTCAAGCCACGACGCAGGATCTCCGCGCCTTCTTCCGGCAGCAGCGCGCCGCCTTCTCCGCCCAGGATCCGCGCCGTCTCGGTGGCGAAGTACCAGCCGCCCGCCAGTACCTCGGAGGAGGGACCGTCCGCGATCGGCCGACCATCAGCCAGCAGCACCACGCGCTCCGCGAAGGCGGCGGCGAACTCGGCGTCGTGGGTGGCGACGATGACGGCGGTGCCCGCCGCGGCCAGTTCGCGAAGACGCAGCGCCAGGTCACCCTTGTCGCCGCGGTCCATCCCGCGCGTAGGTTCGTCCAGGCAGACCACGGCAGGCCGCTGCTCGCGATCGCCAAGCACAACGGCAAGGGCCAACCGCTGGCGCTCTCCCCCACTCAGGTCCCGCGGATGGCGGGTGAGCAGATGGCCCAGACCCTCGGCCTCCAGCGCGGCGGACGATGCCTCCTCGGCGACCGTCTCGTGCACGAGGTAGGCGCCGGGATCTTGCAGCAGGAGCGCCACGCGGCCCTGCGCGCGGACGGTGCCGCGGCTGGGCTCCAGCAATCCCCCGGCGTGCTTGAGCAGCGTGGACTTGCCGGCACCGTTACGGCCCATGAGCGCCACGCGTTCACCGGCGGCAAACACGAGCGAGACGTCACGCAGCACCGTACGGCCGCCGCGAAATTCGTGCCAGACGCGGTCGACCAGGAGAGCGGCCTCGCCGCGCTCGGCTCGGCGCGCACGCCGGGGCGCCGGGGCGGTATCGGCGGCGGTCGGATCCTGCGGGCGGTGGGCGGCGAGGAGGCCGTGAGAGCGCAGAGTGGCGCGAGCCTCCTTGACCCCGGCCGGCAACGGGCGCAACCCGGCACGGGCGAACAGGCGGGCGCCGGGTGTCTGAAGTGCCGGGGCGTGTTCGCCCGCCCAGTCCAGGAAGGCTCGCGGGTCACCGTCGCACGCGACCGCACCGTGGTCGAGCGCGACGACACGATCTGCGTGCCCCAAGCATCGCTCCAGCCGATGCTCGCAAAGCACGACGGCGGTGCCCCACTCTTCGTTAAGGCGGCGTAGCAGCCACACGAGTTCGTCCCCTGCGACCGGGTCCAACTGCGAGGTGGGCTCATCGAGCAGCACCAGCGCCGGCCGCCCGGCGACGGAGGCCCCGAGCGCAACGCGCTGCAGTTCGCCGCCGCTCAACTCTCCTGTGGGACGATCCAGGAGCGTCTCGATGCCCAGCGCGAGGGCCACCTCCTCCACCCCACGCGCGACCGCGGAGGCGCCGAGCCCTCGGTTCTCCAACGGGAACGCCAACTCGTTACGGACCGTCCCGAGGACGACCTGCGTCTCCGGATCCTGGAACAGGGTGCCGGCCACCGCGGCAATGTCGCCGGGGCCGTGCTCGCGCGTGTCCAGGCCACCGACCACCACGCGACCCGCGACGTCGCCGCCGTGGAAGTGCGGCACGAGGCCGCTGGCAGCACGCAGCAGGGTCGATTTGCCTGAGGCCGACAGGCCCGCCAGGACGACGAACTCGCCGGGCTCCACGGTAAGCGAGACGTCCCGCAACGCCGGTCCGTCGGCCCCCGCGTACGTGTACGTGAAGTGCTCGATCCGTAGGGCGGTCAAGGTGCGATCCCCCGGCGATCGGCGAACGGCAGCAGCGCGACGGCCACGATCGCGGCGCCGAGCAGCCACACGTTCGCGCCGCCGTCCAGATCGAGTTCCGGATAGAAGGCGGCGGACGCCACCCCGGTCACGGCTGCGCCCACCGAGAGAACCACGATCGCCCCAGTGGAAAGGGCGAACGCAACGTCATGGCGCGACCACGACGGCCCACCACGCGGTGGGGTGCGCGCGACGGCGAACCCGCGTACCTCGAGCGTCGCGGCCACGTCGACCGCACGGTCAAGCGCGCCCGTGGCCACCGCGCGAACCACCGCGACCCGGGAGCCACCGCCGTCGGCGCGGCAGCGCTGACCCTCGGCCAACCGCCGCCCGTCGGCGATCAGCACAGGCACCAGGCGCGTGGCCAACACCGCCGTCAGCGCCGAACGGAACGACACACGGCGGAAGAGGCGCAGCAGGGCGTCGGGGTCGACGGCGACAGCGAACAGCGCCGCCGCGGAGACGATGACCAGGACCCGGAGACCCAGCACCGCGCCGTAGACGAGCGCTTCAAGGGTGATGTCGACCTGGCCGAACGGCGGTACCTCGCCCAGGCGGACCAGCACCGTCAGCCCCTCGCGGACGATGAGCGGGTTGATCAACGCGACCACGACCGCGAGCAGCGCCGCCCAGCGGGCTGCCCGCAACACATCGTCGGAGACACGTGCGCCCCAGGCCGCGCCCAGTACGGCGAGCCCCACGGCCAGCAGGACGACAGGGTTCTCCGTGATGAGGGCCGCCGCCCCGAGCGCCAAGCAGTACAGGCTGGCCACCGAGGCTCGGGTTGCGTGCAACGGGCTGGCGAGTCGACGGAAGATCACGGGGTGACCTGCGGTACGTGCACGCCCCGGCCGTCCATGATGGCCAGGGCGAAGCGGTCATGCAGCGTGCTCTCATCCAGCGCGGCCGCGGCCGCGGCGACGCCGGCCGCGTCGGTGCCGGTGACCATCCAGATCGGCGGATCGCTCTCGTTGGCGGTCGCCGCGATCAGCCCGGCGCCGGCGCCGAGCGTCTGCGCGGTGGTGCCGTCCGGGTGCAGGATGGTGATCGTCTTGCCGTCCTTCGACGGCTTGGCGTACACGCCGCTGGCGGCCGGGCCGGCCTCCAAGCGCTGGACGGCGGCGTCGTCGCGCACGGCGACCCACGGCCCGACCAGGATGCGCAGCGAGTGCTGCACGAAGGAGGACCGGATGCCGTTACGGGCGGCCACGACGCCATGCTTGGTCAGTGCCTTCACGACGGCGTCGCACGGAGCCGAGGCGAGGTCGGCGCACTCCACCAGCACCGGGTAGCGCTTGCCGTTCTGACCGTGCACGAACGGCTCGGGGTAGGAGCCGACAACGGCGGGAATGCGCTGCGAGGCGCCCCAGTCATGGCGGTCCCACCACACGCGGTCGCCGTCGTTCACGTCGGTGGCGGCGGCGCCTTTGGGCGCCTCGATGCCGTTCACGTAGTAGAACCAGTCGGTGGGCCGACCGCCGGGGCGACCGCCCGATTTCCCGTTGATCGACTGGATGAATCCGCCGCTGTAGCTCGTCTTGACCTTGGCGTTGCGCTGGGTCAGACGCATCACGGTCTCCTGGCCGGCCGTCTTGGGTGTGCCCGTATCCAGCAGCGTGTGCTCACCGAAATCCAGCGTGACCGTGAGCGACGTCCCCGTCGATCCACCGCCCGGGCCCAGGCCGCACCCGCTCGCCACGACGCAGCCCACCACGCAGAGCGTGAGGACGGCGCACGAGGCGATCCGGGCGAGCCGCGACATCAGCGGACGAAGAACACGATCCGGTTGCGGCCGCGCTGCAACTTCGTGTCGACGTTGCCGGCGGTGTCGGTCACCCGCGTATCCAGTACGTAGCGGCCGGGCGACAGCGCGGCCGGCAGCAGGAACGACCAATCGGCGGTCGTGCCGACCTCAAACCAGCGCCCGTTCTGAGCGCCGCAGGCGGCCCGCACGAACTGCGCGCGAGCTCCGCTGAACGTCTCGCAGACCTTGCCGAGCTTGCGAGTCAACTTCGCCTCCACGAGCTTCACGCCGGCACCGGTGGTCGTGACCTTGCCGGTAAGCGTCCGCGGCGCCGCGGGCTTGGAGAACTTCTGCTGTTCGGTGATACCGGTGAGCTGGCCCGACCCGGCGTCGGTGTCCGGGCTGCCACACAGACCGTCGTGGCCGTTGCTCGCGCACGGCGGCGGAACGGGCGTCGTGGGTGTGGTGGTCGTGGGCGTCGGGATACTCGTTCCGCAGTACCCGTCGTCGCCGGTGGTCACGCAGACCCGAAGGCGGCTCGAACGGATCGCACCGGTCTTGGTCGCCTTGAGGTCGTGATCGCCCGGTGTGGTGAACGGGCCGACTGTGGCCGTGCCGTCCGCCCCGGTGCTGTGACCGTCGACGGTGGCGCCGGCGACACCGGTCGCCGGCGAGCCGAGGTCTGAGACTTTCACGGGCACAGGCGCGCCGAGGGCGGCCTTGGCCGGGCCGCTGAGGCCGAGCAGCGTCTCGCTGCCGTCAGCGAAGGCGTACAGCACCTCGTCCCCGGTGACGATCGGATCGCCGCAGCCGCCGTAGTTGGAGAACTGGCCGTTCTTGTACTCGGCGAGGTACCTCCCGGAGCCCGGGTCGTAGTCGACGTTCTGCGTCCCGATCGTGGTGAAGCCCGCGCCGTACTGGCCGAAGCTACCGAGCAGTGGGAAGCCGTTCTGCTCGGCGGCCGTCACCAAAGCCGCGTTACGAGTGGGAACCGGAGTGGCACTGGGGCCACCGTACCCACCGACGGCCGTGCCGTCACAAACGTGCGTGGTGGCCGGTGAGTCGCTGAAATGGAACGTGCGCAGGTCGGTGGTGACCGGCCCTTCGAACACGGTCTGAGTGGGGCCTTCGATGCGTAGGTTGACGGTGACCGGCGCCGCGGAGGCGACGGCGGGCAGAACTACGAGTGCGGCGGTGGCGACGAGAGTCGCGCGCCTGAGACGGTGCATTGGCATATAGCCACCCCTTTCCACGAGGGTGTATGGGCTGTCGGCCGGAGGCAGGTCTCCTGGCTCCCGGGACCACCGCCTCGCGCCTTCCCGGGCCCTTGTCGGGCCCAGTGGCTGCACGCACTGAGCGTGCCACGAGTGGCTTCCCCGGTCACAGTGGCGGGTCCGCGCCGGATTCTCACCGGACTTCCCTTTACACCACCGACCGTTGAACAGGAGCGATGGTACGCCACAACCACCGATCGCGCGACCTGGTGGTGAATTGCGCTATTCCACGGCTATCGTTGGCGTCATGACGGTGAACCTGACGCGCATCTACACCAAGCTCGGCGACGCCGGCGAGACCCACCTGGGCGATATGAGCCGGGTCCCCAAGACCCATCCACGGATCGAGGCGTACGGGGCCGTCGACGAACTGAACGCGCAACTCGGCGTTGCTCTGACGGTGGAGTCACTGCCGGTCGCGTACGCCCCATGGCTCACGCGTATCCAGAATGACCTCTTCGACCTGGGTGCCGACCTTTCGGTGCCCGAGGGCGACTCGGCCGCCCGGGAGCGGTTGCGCTTGGTGCCCGAGCAGACTGCCTGGCTGGAGGAACGCTGCGATGAGGTCAACGACACCCTCACACCGCTGAAGTCGTTCGTACTCCCGGGCGGCACCGCCGCTGCTGCCCAACTTCACGTCTGCCGCACCGTATGCCGACGGGCCGAGCGCCGGGCGCTGAGCGTGGAAGACGCCAACCCTGAGGTCGTCCGCTACCTCAACCGACTGTCGGACCTGCTCTTCATTCTCAGCCGCGGGGCCAACGGCCCGGACGAGCCCTTGTGGGTGCCGGGCGCGAGCCGCTGAGGCGGACTCACCCGCGCGAGCCGACGGCCCTCGCGAAGCCCACTGCGAACACCCCGGCCACGATCGCGATGAAGCCGGCGCCGACGACGAACGTCGGGTGAGCTGCGGCGTAATCACCGATGCGCTCCGGCCGCAGGGCCACCGCCAGCGCGCCGGCTAGCGCCAGGACAGCGCCGATCCACAGCGGAATGCGCCGCTCGGCCGTGTTCGGCGCCCGCTCGTCGCGCAGCACCGTCCCGCTCCGCTCGCGATGGGCGAGCACCACTGTGACCCCCGCCAGCGTCCAGGTCAGCGCCACCAGGTACCCGCCGATCACGTCGGACGGGAAGTGCCAACGCAAGGCGAGGATCGCGTAGGCAACGGCGACCGCGAAGCACCCTCCCAGCGCGCCGACCGCCGGCCGCAGGCGCGGCGGGGCCGCCAGAACCGCGCACAGCGCCATCGCCATCGCGGCGGTCGAGTGGCCGCTGGGCCAGGAAGCGGCAGCGATCTGCCCGGTCCCCAGCCATTCCGAGGTGCGCGGGTGGGCCAACAGGCCTTTCAGCAGCTCGGCGGACAGCCCCGCGCCGACCATGATCACCGGGATGATCAGCGCCGTATCTCTCCTCCGACGAGCCAACGCAACCAGCACGAACGCGACCGCGGCGAGCGCGTAGGGCAACGGATCGGCGAGGTGGGCGACATCATCCAGCAGCGCGCCGAGCCTCGGGCGGTCCAGCACGCCGAATCCCCGCAATGTCGCCTCGTCCCGTACATGGATGAGGGGAAACGCGAAGGCGGCGAGGCCGGTGAGCGCGAGGCCGACGAGACACACGAGGGCCGCCAGCCCCGCGTCGCGAGAGGAGCGCAGCACCTCTCCAGGGTAGCGGCCGGCCGGCTGCGCCCTGACCTGCGGGCTACCAGCCGTCAGGCCGCCGGTCGTCGCGATAAGGCGCAGGCGAATCGGTGGCCGTCGGCGCGCGGCGCAGCGCACGGAGTGCCAGCAGGGCGCCGATCCCGACGATGACCGTGAGCACGATCACCAGGTTGCGCCCGTAGTCCAGCGGCAGCAAGGACGGATTGTTGGCGAGCTTGCCCCACCCGCCAACAACCGGGATCGCCACCAGTGCGACGGCGCCCGCGACGATCAGAGTGCCTTGCACGACGGGTCGGACTCGCGCGGGTACGAAGCGCACGAGGATCACCGAGATCAGCGCGATCAGCGGCGCCGCGACGAGGTCGTGCAGCAGCAGGCCACCGACGAAGAACGTGAGCCAGTTCTCCGGTTGGGTGAAGCGCGACTCGCTGAGCAACCCGAACACTCCGAAGCCGATTACGAGTAGCCCGATCGATGTGGTCGCCCAGAACAGCCGCCCGCCGGGCGTCGGCTCAGGGCCGAGCGCCGGGGCGTTGGGGGATTCCCCACCGTGGGTGCGCTCGCTGCTCATGTGATCTCCAGTCGGCCGACCCACTTGGTCTGCTGCACGCCCGGCCGATTGGGGGCGATCAGCCGACACGGGAAACCGTGGTCGATATGCAGCGGCTCGCCGTTGGCCTGCAGCGCCAGCAGCGTGTCGGGATGCTGCAGGTGGGGCGTGTTCAGCTTGGAGCGCGAGTAGGCGCCCCCGGCCTGCAACGAGCGCACGAGCACCTGGCTGTCCGGCGCCGCGCCGGCCATCCGGACAAGGTCGCTCACCCGCACGCCTGTCCAGGTGACGCCCGCACTCCAGCCCTCCACACAGGCGATCGGCAGGTCGGCGGTGTGTTGGGGCAGAGCGCGCAACTGGGCGAGCGTGAGGTTCAGCGGCACCTTCACCCCGGGTCCGTCCACCACGAGCGCGTACGCCGGGTCACGTGCCGACACGGTGACGCCCGCACCAATCGCCGACTTGTTCACGGGAAAGCCCTGCGGGCCGATGTCCGGCTTGCGCGGGGCGAGCAGGGCAAACTCCTGAAGCGGGCTGAACGTCTGCCCCACGGTCGTCAGCGTGACGGCGCCGACGGCGGCCCCCACGCTGGCGAGCATTCCCCGACGGCTCATGCCGGTGCCCACCGGTTGGGCGACGAGCAGGGCAGGTGCCTCAGCGGTCGGCTCCTTTTTCAGGGCCGCGCGGGTGATGGCGAACTTGGCTCCGATGTGGGCGATCAGCCCGCCAATGACCATCCAGGCCGTCCAGTAGTGGGCGGCTGGGAACGAGAACGTCCACGGGACCCAGTGCGCGATGTTGGCCACCCCCGTGAACAACTGGAAGATCGCGCCCGCCACGAGCGGGATCAGAGCAACCCGTTCGACGATGTGGGCGATGTTCTTGATCGGCGGCCAGGAGAAGAGCCGCGGGTAGACCGTCCACAGCTTGGCCAGCAACAACGGGATCGAAGCGATCCCTGTGGCCACGTGAATTCCCTGCGTCCAGCGGTACAGGCCCGTAGGGGCCGCGGGCATGGAGAACAACCCGAGGTCAAGGCGGTGCTGAGCAAAGTGGCTGAACAGGCCGGTCGCAAAGCAGGTGAGGAACGCGATGCCGAGCGCCATCCCCAGGACGGCGGCGGTGCGTTGCTGATGCAGGCGACTGGGGAACGCCCCGGGAGTCATCGGGCCTACCCGCATGAACTCTGCGTCCTCCGCCAGGATCTCGCCCAGCGAACGTCCGTGAGCGGCCCGCTCGGCTACGCCTCGGCGGCTTCCAGGCACGCGAACCACCTCCCGTCTGCATCCCACGTCGTGACGACCTGCAGGCCGGACCGGTCGGCGAGCCCGGACACGTCGTCGGCAGCGACCCGTGCCCACGGGAACCATGCGCTGCAGGTGTCCCCGGCCTCCAAGCGGATGCGCCCAGGCCCGGACGGCCCGCCGGGTGCCTCGACCTCAACCAGGATCCGTCCGTCCGTTCGCAGCAGTCCGCGCACGCGACGGAGCAGCGCGTCAGGGTGTCCGCCGATGCCGATGTTGCCGTCCAGCAGCAGGGCGCTCCCCCACGTGCCCACTCCGGGCACCGCCTCGAAGACGTTCGTGTGCACTGCGGCCGCCCCGCGACGACGAGCCTCGGCAACGGCCGCGGGAGAGATGTCCACGCCGAGAGCCAAGAGCCCACGGTGCGCGCAGGCCAGTACGTGGCGTCCGGGGCCACAGCCGACATCGAGCACAGGCGCGAGCGCTCGGCTCAACACGGTGTCGTCGGCAGCGGTGATGGCACCCATCCAGGTATCGACCGCCACCGGAGCGGTCCGTCCGTCGGCAAACCGCACCTGCAGATCTTCGCCGGCGAGGCCGCGGGCGTACAGGTCGCCCGGTGCCGCGGTACTCATGCGGCCACCTCCGTCGCGGACAACCCCAGGCGGCGAACCATTGCCGCGAATCGCGTGGTGGGTGCGGCGGCAGCGACCGCGCGCGCATCCGCGATCAGGTCTACGTCGCGCAGCGTCGGCAACTCGGCGACTTTGAGTCCGAGCGCATCGAGGCGCGCCCGCTGCGCGGAGCCGGTGTCGTCGGCACTCATGGGAACGCCGAGAAACACTTGCGGGTCCGGGTGTCGCAGGCCGATCCCCCAGTAACCACCGTCGGGGGCGGCGCCCAGCGTGGCGTCATGATCGTTGAGAGCGTGGAGGCCGGTGAGGATCAGCTCCGGAGTCACTTGCGGAGTGTCCATTCCGATCAGGAACGACGGGCCGCCGACATCGTCGAACGCCGCGGCGAGACGCTCATCGAGCCCGTCACCACGCTGGAAGACCACGTCGAATCCGTGCGGTAGCCAGGAACCGGCCGTTCCTTCGAGAACGAGAACACGCCGGGTGCAAGGCGAGGCCAGCACCGCTTCGAGCGTGTCGACCAACGCCGCCTGCGCCAACTCGGCCGCCTCGTGCGGGGTGCACGGCGGGCACAGGCGCGTCTTGCTGCGCCCGGCCACGGGCGCCTTCGCGATGACGATCAGCGTGCCGCTCACGCGAGCACGCCCGCCATGTCGCGGATAGCCCGCGCGGTTCCGCGAACGGTGCCGGTCACCTTGGAGCGACCCTCGCGCGGGTGGTAGTCGACCTGCACCTCTGAGACGTGCCAGTCGGCCTTGGCGGCCAGCAGCACCATCTCCAGTGGCCACCCGAAGCGGCGATCGGTGATGTTCAGGTCCAACAGGTCAGTGCGGCGGGCGGCGCGCATCGGGCCGATGTCATGAAGGTCGGCTCCCGCGCGTCGGCGCAGTTCGGCCGCGAGGAGCACGTTGGCAATCCGGGCGTGCGCCGGCCAGGCGCCGCGGGTCGTCGGGCGGCGGGCGCCCAGGACGAGATCAGCGGAGCCTGCTGTCACTGGATCGGCGACCCGCGGGAGCTGGCCGGGATCGAAGGACGCGTCGGCGTCCATGAAACAGACGACATCCGAGGTTGCGGCACACAGGCCGGTGAAGCAGGCGGCACCGAAGCCCCGCTGCGGTTCCCCGACCACGAGCGCCCCGTGCGCCTCGGCGATCGCGGCCGAGTCGTCGGTGGAGCCGTTGTCGACCACGACAGCACGGTAGCCCTCGGGCATGCGGCTGAGCACCCACGGCAGCGCCGAGGCTTCGTCGAGGACGGGGAGGATCACGTCGATCACCTTGCGAATGTATGCGCGCGCCGCTCCGGATTGGATGAACGAATCGGAAACTCGCATATCCGCGACATGGCCCATCTGTCCATTCACACTAGCGTTCGCCCCCTGATGGCGACCTCGGCCTCCAGGGATTCGCCTCGCGCGCTCCCGGCATCCTTCGGCCCCTGGATCGCGGTGGCCGGGTGGCTCGTGGTCGTCCTCGCCGGGCACTTCCTCGGGCAGCGACTCATGGATGCCGACCCACTGGTGCGTATCGGAGCGCCGCCGCTCGTGGGTACGTTCGACGTGCGCGTCCCCCTCCTGGCGCTCCCTGCGCTGGCGCTGGCTGCGGCGGCACTGATCTGGGCACCGGCGCTGGCAGGCCGGCTGGGCTGGAGCAAGTTGCTCACCTCTTCGTGGGCCGCCGGCGCCGCATGGATGCTCGCGTTGGCCGGGACGCGCGGCCTGGACGCGATCACCGCCCCCATGAAGACGCGCTACGAGTACTTGGGTGCGGTCGGGCGTGTCGGCAACCTCCACCATTTCGTGTCCACCTACGTGGCCCAGTTGTCCACTTACCCAACCCATGTGAAGGGCCATCCACCTGGGTTCACGGTGCTGCTGTGGGCGATGGCCCAGGTGGGACTGGGTGGCGCCACCGCGGCCTCATTGCTCGTCATCGGTGTAGGCGCCGTCGCTGCCCCGGCGGCACTGGTCGCGGCCCGCTCGTTGACCGGCGAACCAGCGGCGCGGGCAGCCGCGCCGTTCGTGACGCTCGCGCCCGCCGCGGTCTGGATGGCGACAAGCGCCGACGCGTTCTTCGCCGGCCTCACCGCCGTCGGAATCGCCGTCTTCGTGCTGGCGTCGGCTCGCCGGGACGCCCGCGGCGACATGCTGGCCCTCGGCTCGGGCCTTCTGCTCGGCGGAGCGTTGCTGTGCTCCTACGGTATCGCTCCGTTGGGCCTGATCGTGCTCGCCGTCGCTGCTTACCGGCGGCGCGTACGACCGCTACTGATAGGTGGGGTCGGCGTAGTCGCGATGATGGGCCTGGCCGCCGCCTGGGGCTTTTGGTGGCCGGACGGCCTGAACATGACCCACACCCTGTACGAAGCAGGGGTCGCCTCCCGTCGTCCGTACATTGACTTCCTCGTGATCTCCCCTGCCGCCTTCGCCCTGGCCACCGGCCCCGCCCCGTGGGCGGGCATGACGCGGTTGTCGGGCCGGGCCGCTTGGATCCTGCCGGGCGCGGCGACGGCGGCGCTCTTGATCGCTGCGCTGACCGGCCTGTCAAAGGGTGAAACAGAGCGGATCTGGCTGCCGTTCACACCGTGGATTCTGCTCGCCGCCGGCGGCCTGGGCCGTGGCTGGCTGGCGTCCGCGCTCGGGCTTGGCCTGCTCCTCGAGTTGGCCGTGCATTCGCCGTGGTGAGGGTCCGTGCGAAGCTCGCCGTGCTCGCCTTGGCGCCCCTGTTGGTGGCCGGTTGCGGCGGCACGAGCGCGAAGAAGGCAGCGACGGACCGTCGTCTGCCGCCGTCCGCGGGAGCACAGATCATCGCGGCGATGGCGGCGCTGCCGGGTGGTGGCCTGCGGGTCGGTGAGCTCGACACCGGCGTGATCCGGGATTTCGGCGGCGGCGCGGTCGCGCGTGTCGCCGTCTCCACCGGCGGCCAGCGCGGGTTGCTGGGCCTCGCCGTCTCCCCGGCCGGCGCCACCTACGCCGCCTACACCGAGCGCGGCGGGGCTCGACGCATCGTGGTCGCCCAGGTGGCGCCCGGCCCGGCGCGGCGCGTCTGGACGGGCCCCCCGTCTGCCGAGCTGGCCAACGGCGGGCATCTGCTGTGGGCCCACACCGGCCGTCTTGTGATCGGAATCGGCGACCTCGCGCAGCGTGATCGACTCGCCGACCCGCGCTTCCCAAACGGGAAGATCCTGTCCCTGGACCCAGCCGGCTTGCCGGCGCAGAAGCCCGTCGTCCTCAGCGGCAGCTGGAACAACCCATACGCGATCACGGAGACCCCGAGCGGCAGGCTGTGGGTGGCCGACAACGCCCCCGGCGCGCGACCGGAGCGCATCGGGCCCGGTACCGGCACGGGTGTCCGTACCGACCTGCGTCGCCATACCGCCCCTTCCGGGATCGCGGCGATCAACGACCGCACGCTCGCCGTCTGCGGAGTGGTCAGCGGTCGCCTGGATCGCTACCGCGTGTCGCGCGACGGCCGGGTCCGCTTCGCCGGCACGATCGCCCGCCGCTGCACGTTCGGTGTGGTGCGGCGGACCGACGGGCGGCTCACGGTGTCCACCCCCGACGGGTTGCGTACGGTGCGCCCATGAAGATCCTCGTGACCGGTGGCGCCGGATTCATCGGGTCGCACGTGGTCGAAGACCTGCTCGCCGACGGCCACTTCGTGCGCGTGCTGGACCTCCGCAACGACCATCTGCCGGCAGGTGCCGAGTACCGCCGCGGTGACGTGCGAGACCCCTCCGATGTACGGGCCGCCATCGCGCAGGTCGACGCCGTCTGCCATCAGGCCGCCAAGGTCGGGCTGGGCACCGACATCCTGGATATCGCCGACTACGCCGACCACAACGATGTAGGCACGGCGGTCGTGCTCTGCGAGCTGGCGCGGGCCAGGTTCTCAGGCCGATTTGTGCAGGCGTCCTCGATGGTGGTCTATGGCGAAGGGCGCTATCGGTGCCCCGAGCACGACGTCGTGACACCAGGCCCGCGGCGAGTAGAGGACTTGGAGGCCGGGCAGTTCGAACCCCCGTGTCCCGTGTGCGGCGCGCCGCTCACCCCGGAAGCGATCCCCGAGGACGCACCGCTGGACCCGCGCAACGTCTACGCCGCGACCAAGCTCCACCAGGAGCATCTGGCGCAGTCCTTCAGCCGCGAGACGGGCGTCCCGGTGACCAACCTGCGCTACCACAACGTGTACGGCCCGCGACTCCCCCGGGACACGCCGTACGCCGGAGTGGCGGCGCTGTTCCTCAGCTCGCTCGCCGCCGGACGGGCGCCCGCGGTCTACGAGGACGGGGCGCAACGGCGCGATTTCGTTCACGTGCGAGATGTTGCGCGAGCCAACGTCCTGGCGTTGACGGCCGCCGACGCTGTGCCCGGCGCGTTCAACGTGTGCAGCGGCGTGCCGAGGACTGTCGGAGACATGGCGGGCGCGCTGGCCGACGCCTGCGGTCCGGCGGCGCCCCGCCCGGTCACGACCGGTCAGTACAGGCTCGGCGACGTGCGCCACGTATTCGCCTCGGCGGACCGTGCGCGCACGGTGCTGGGCTTCACCGCCCGCGAGGACTTCGCCGCCGGCATGGCGGAACTACACGCCTCGGGCCCGGGCGTGCAGTGATGAACAGCCGCTGAACAGCGCGCTGCGCCCCTCGCCCGCAGGCCGGCGGCGTGGAACACTCAGGTCGTGCCTCTCGACACCAACCACGTACGCGGCTCCGTCCTCGTGGTCGACGATGAGCCGACGATCGGCGAGGTCGTCTGTCGCTACCTCGAGGTGGCCGGTTACGAGACGCGCAGCGCCCTGGATGGCCCGGCAGCGCTGGACGCCGTCGCCGACGAGCGGCCGGACCTCGTGGTTCTGGACCTCATGCTCCCCGGTATCGACGGCCTTGAGGTGATGCGCCGACTGCGTGACGCCGACCCGCAGAGACTGCCGATCATCCTGCTGACCGCCCGCGGTGAGGAGTCTGACCGGATCGTCGGGCTGCGCCTGGGCGCCGACGACTACGTGGTGAAACCGTTCTCGCCCGCGGAACTCGTCGCCCGGGTGGACGCCGTGCTGCGCCGGGTCGACACGCCCGATGAGCAAGAGCCGCCGTTGCGGTTCGACGGCGACCTCGTCGTCGACGCGGCCGGGAGAAGGGCGACCCGCGGCGGAGACGAACTGGCACTGACTCAGCGCGAGTTCGATCTGCTCCTCTTCCTCGCTCGCCACCCAGGCCGCGCCTTCAGCCGCGAAGAACTGATGGAGCGTGTGTGGGGCCACAGCTTCTACACCGACACTTCAACGGTGACGGTGCACGTACGACGCCTGCGGGCCAAGATCGAGCCTGACCCTGAGCGCCCCACGTATCTGGAGACGGTATGGGGCGTCGGATACCGGTTCGCGGCATGAACTGGCGCGGCCTGCTGCTCGCCCTCGGCGCTGCCGCTCTCGCCATGGCCGCCACCGGGGCCGTGTACGGCGCTGACGCCGCCGCGACGGTGGCGAAAGTCCTCGTGCCCGTTGGGCTCCTGACCGTGTTGGCGACAGATGTGCTCGTGCGCAACCGGACCCGGCTGGGGTCTCTGCGCCGTCAATCGCTGGTGATCGCCGTGGTGATCGTCGGCCAATTCCTGTTGGCGATCCTGCTGCTCGTAGAGCTGATGTCGGTCGGCAACCACGACGCGTTTTTCACTCTTCTGGTCGCCGCCTACGCCGGCCTCGTCGGCGCTTGGGCCGGCCGTCGCCTGGCCGCCGGCATGCTCACCGATGTGGAAACGGTGCGCGACGGCTTGGCCGCGGTGGGCGACGGCGCACGCGACGTGCAATTCACCACGACAGGGCATGACGAACTGGCGCAGCTGGCCGGCGAGGCGCAAGCCATGGAGGCCAAACTCGTGCGCGAAGAGACCGCCCGGCGTGACCTGGTCGCCGCCATCTCGCACGATTTGCGCACGCCCATCACGTCGCTGCGGCTGCTGGCGGACGCCGTCGGTGATGACGTCGTCGACGCAGACACCCGCGAGGAGTACCTGAAGCGGCTGGGCGTTCACGTGCGTCAGCTCGGCGCGCTGATCGACGACCTGTTTGAGCTGTCACGGCTCGAAGCCGGCGAGCTGCGCTGGACGATGGAGCGGGTCGAGCTCGGCGAACTGGTGGCCGAGACGGTCGATGCCATACGGCCGGATGCAGAGGCCGGCGGCGTCAGCGTCCACGCGGAGAACGACGGTTCGGTGGCCGTGCTCCAGCACGCAAACCCCGAACAGCTGCAGCGCGTGCTCTTCAACCTGCTGCGCAATGCGATACGCCACACGCCGCCCGATGGCAGCGTCGTGGTGCGCACCGCGCTCGCTGCCGACCAGGTGCAGATAGAAGTGTCGGACACCGGCGAGGGCATCCCTGAAGCCGACCGTGAGCGGGTCTTTCTACCGTTCGTTCAGGGCACCGACCCGTCCCGGCGCCACGGCGGCACCGGCTTGGGTCTGGCCATCAGCCGGGCGATAGTCGAGGCGCACGGTGGCCGGATCGGGCTGGCCGACTCCGAGCTCGGCACGCGCATCCAGGTCAACCTGCCGATTGCGGCCTGACCTACCGCTTGGCCTTGATGCGCGGCTGCTGCTTGCTGGTGCCGCGCAGGTGCGCGCCACCGTCGTTGGGCACCACGACAACGCGATAGCGAGCCGTCCGCGACGGGCGCTTGATGCGAGCCGAGTACGTGGAGGTCAACGCCCCGGCGCCGGTGTGGACCTTGGTGCGCAGGACGGTCGTCCAGCGCCCGGAGCGCGCCCGGCGCTGGATGGAAGCTGTAGCCGCGGTGAACGTCGGGCTGACCGACCCGCGAAGCCGGACGCTGGTGCGACGCGGACCGACCACGCCCAATGAGACGCGCGGACGTACGCCGATATCCACGCTCGGGCTCGACGCCACGGTGGCGGTGCGCGTGACCACGCGCACGCGGCCAGTGATCAGGAAGGGCCCCACACTGGTGGCGTACGCCCCGCTGGCGTTGGTGGTGAACGTCCGCAGGACGAGTGGGGTGCCGGTGAACGGGAAATCGGTTCGCTCCGCCGCCAGCCCGATGCCACCGACGCCGCTGCCGGACACCACGCCGTGCAGCGACACGCTGGCACCCCAGATGGCTGCGGTGGGCGTAGCGGTGAGCGTGATACCGGTGGGTGCGCTGGTGGTCCGCAGTACACGGTCCTTGCCCAGGCTCGGCCCGGAGGCGTTGTTGGCCGCGAGGCGGAAATGGTAGGTCGTGTTGGGTAGAAGCCCGGTGACTATCGCGGAGACGTTGCGGGCCGTGCTGCCGGTGGCCGTGACCACGGGCGTCGATGAGCCGTAGGTGCCGGTCAGGCCGAAGTCGAAGTGGTAGCTCGTCGACTGGCCGCGGGGGTTGAGCGTCCCCTGCAGCGTGGCCTCCGTCACCCCGACGCCGCTGGCGGCGTTGGTGGTCACGAGCGCAGCCGTCGGCGCCGTCACGGTCTTGAACGTCTTGTCGAGGCCGGACACGACTCCGGCGGGGTTGGTCACGACGATCCGATAGTGGTACGTGGTCCCCTGCGTGAGGCCGAGGAGCGGCTCGGTGACCGTCTTGTCGAGGGCAGTCGTGCCACCGTCACGCACAGGCGTCACGAGCCCGTAGGAAGCGGAGGTGCCGTACTCGAACACATATGTGGCTGGTGCACCACTGGCGTTGAGCGTCCCACCCAAGGTGGCGGTGGTCTGAGTGCGCGCGGTGACGTCACCGGTCGTGGCGGTGGGCGGAATAGGGTTGTCCGCCGAAGCGGCGGCTGGAATGAGCGCCCCGACCAGCATCGCGGCGGTCAGGACGGAGAAGGCTCGGCGCATATGTGCTGAGACACGGTAGGGCAACGGAAGTTGCACTGAGCCGGAATCAGCCTCGTGGCGTCCTACAGACCCAGGTCGACATACAGCCGCGTCCAGTCGCGCGCGATCCTGCGCTGCGCGTCGCCGAGATGCAGGCGTCCGTCACACACCCGCGCGTGGACCGCGTTCTCCAACTGATCCTTCTCGTGGAAACCGGGATGCGGGCTGGCCCGCTGGGGAAAGAGGTTGGCCGTCGAGTTCGAGCCGCCGGCCTCCAACGGGACGAGGTGGTCCACCTCGTAGCGCCCCGGAGAATGTGAGCTGATGCCGTACGCCGCGTAAACGCCATTCTTGACGGACTCGGGCACGTTGCGCACCGCCTGGGAATACCCCGAGCGGCAGATCACCGAGCGCGTCGCCTTCGGATAGACGCTGCCGGGCGTGCAGCGCGCGTCGGGGAGCGTGCCGCGAGCGTGGCAATTGGTGTGCTTCGTCCAGGGCCCCAACGCATGAGGGCGTCCGAGCTTGGGGCGCTTGGGCGTGGCGTGGGTGGTCCCGCCGCCGGTGCCGCCCCCTCCACCCTTGGCCGAGGAGCAAGGGCAGGGAAGCGACTCGCAGTAGATCCCGTCGTGGTCGGCGTCGACCGTGTCGTGGGCGCGCTGGGCCGCCGCCTGGTTGGCGTAACTGGCGCACGTGTTCGCCGAAGCCGACGCGGCACCGAACCCGGCCCAGATGAGCATCAGAGTCAGAATTGAAACGCCAATGGCGATGAGGCGTCGCACTTCGTGTGACATTACCGCCGCGTCGGACGACGCGAGCGCACCGATGCACGCTCGCGCCCGCTCTAGCTACCGCTGGATCGACTTCACCGTCGTGAATTCGACCAGGCCCCACGGCCCGTACTCGCGCCCGTGCCCGGACTGCTTGACGCCGCCGAACGGGGCCAGCGGGTTGAACGCGGCACCGTTGATCTCCACCTGCCCGGTGCGGATCCGTCGCGCCACGGCCAGGGCGCGGTCGTCGTCGGCCGACCACACGCCACCGGCGAGGCCGTACGAGGAGTCGTTGGCGATGCGTACCGCGTCGTCCTCATCGTCGTAGGCGATCAGGCTCAGGACCGGCCCGAATACCTCTTCCTGGGCCAGAGCGGAGGCCGGATCGACATCTGAGTAGAGCGTCGGCCGCACGTAGTAGCCGCGATCGAGGCCATCTGGTGTGTCGGCGCCGCCGGTGACCAAGCGCTGACCGTCTGCCGCCGCCCGAGCCAGGTGCTCGCGAACGCGGTCGCGCTGAAGGCCGGAGACCAACGGGCCCAGGTTGCTCGCGGGATCCAGCGGATCGCCCACGACGATCGTCTCCATCGCCGCCGCCGCGATCGCCTCGGCCTCGGCCAGCCGGGTGCGGGGCACGAGCATGCGCGTCAGTGCGCTGCACGTCTGCCCGGAGTTGAGCACACACTTGCGCACGCCGTCGGGTACCGCGCGCATCAGGTCGGTGTCGTCGAGCAGCACGTTGGCCGACTTGCCGCCGAGTTCCAGCGCCACCGGCTTGACGGTGGCCGCGGCCACCTCACTGACCCGTCGCCCCGCTCGCGTGGACCCGGTGAAGGAGACCATGTCCACGCCCGGGTGGGCTGCCAGCGCCTCGCCCACGACGGGCCCTTCACCGGTCACGAGGTTGAACACACCGGCCGGCACCCCCGCCGTGGCCATGATCTCGGCCAGCACGAACGCGTTGAGCGGCGTCACTTCCGACGGCTTGACCACCACGGTGCAGCCGACGATCATCGCCGCGGCGACCTTGGCGGCAATCTGGTGCAGCGGGTAGTTCCACGGGGTGATGGCCCCCACGACCCCGATCGCCTCGCGTACGACGAGTGAGTTGCCGATCTCCTGCGTCCAAGGCACCTCTTCCGCGAACGCGGGCGCCGTGGCGAACGTGGCCATCGGCAGCCCGACCTGAATCGGCCGCGACAGCGTGAGCGGCATGCCCAGCTCGCTGGTGATCAGCGCCGCCATCTCATCGGCGCGCGCCTCCAGCCCGGCGGCCACGGCTGACAGCACCGCTTGGCGCTCGGCCAGCGGTGCGCCGGCCCAGGCCCCCAGAGCCCGGCGGGCCGCGCCGACGGCCGCATCGACGTCGGCGGCGTTGCCCAGCGGCACGCGCCCCACAACCTCCTCGGTGGCCGGGTTGACGACGTCGATGGTGTCGGTGCCGATCGGCGCGACCCAGGCCCCGTCGATGTAGAGGCGGTCGTGGACGTGGAGTACGGCGGTCGTGGCCATGGTTGAAGCTCCTGGGTTACGGGTCAGGCGGGGACGGGTTCGACGATGCCCGCGTGATGGGCGATCGCGTCAGCGGTGCGATGGGCAAGCGCCATCACCGAGATCATCGGGTTGGTACCCGACGCGGTCGGGAACGCGCTGGCGTCCCCGATCCACACACCGGGCGTGTCGTGCAGTTCCCCGCGCGGGTCGGCGACCGACGTCTGTGGGTCTGACCCCATGCGGCACGAGCCCATCTGGTGGGCGGTGAAGAGGGCTATACCGCCCAGGCGCATGGGCATTCGCTGCGTGCGCGCGATGAAGGCCTCCAGGTCGTCGCCGCGGCGCCACGTCGGCGGGTTGACCCCGAGCACGCTGATCTCGGTGGCGCCGGCGGCCTCGTGCAGTCGGGCCAAGGTGTCCAGCGCGCGATGCATCGTGGCGACGTCGACCGGGTCCGTGAGCGCGTACGTGACGACCGCCTGTCCGTCGTCGTCGATCGTCACCTGACCGCCCGAGCGATCGCGGATCCGGCCTAGGAAGACGCCCGTCTCGGCGGTGCGGGCCATGAGCCGCTTGTGGTCAGCGGCCGAGGCGAACGGTGTGGCGGAGCCGATCAGCCCAGGCGCGTACTGCGCGCCCTCCACGCGGAAGCCGAAGCCGTCGGCATCCGCACCAGATTCAAACTCGTCCATGAGCAGCGCGTGCGGGGCGCCCCACCACGCCTTCAGGTCCTCCTCGTAGATCCCAGACATGGCGACCGTGGGATGCAGGAAGAGGTTCTCACCGACAGCTGGGCCGCCGATCCCCGAGCGCAACAGCAGGGCCGGGTTCTCCAAAGCCCCGGCGGCGCAGACGACACGGGGTGCACGCACGATGACCTGCGCCGTACGACCGGTTTGCGGATCGGTCCAGGTGCCGACGACGCCGGCGGCCACGCCTTGCTCGACCACCACGCGCTCCACCGGGCAGTTCGCGACGATCACGGCGCCCGCGTCGAACGCATCCTTCAGGTAGGTGCGCAGCGTGGACTGCTTGTATCCGGGCTGGTCCCCGAAGCCGGTGAATCCGGCGGTGGCCGGGTCGTAGCCCTCAGGGTCCACGTTGCGGGCGGCGACGCTGGTGTTCCAGCCCAGCCGCTCGGCCCCGAGCCCCATGCGCTGCTGGGTGCCGCTCGCATCCGAGCAGTCCTCGGTCACGCCCAGGCGCTCCCAGACGGCGTCGATGTGACGGTCAAAGTCGGTGCCCACATCCTCCAGGCCCGCATTCGCCCATTCGTCGCGGACCCAGGCGCGTGTGCGCAGGCTGTTGGTCCAGTTGATCGCCGTGCCGCCGCCGAGTCCGGACCCGGCCATCAGGGTGAAGTTGAAGTCAGCAGAGGCCTGCGGCCCGCCGCGCCAGTAAGCGTCCTGGTAAGCGGGCACCTCGAGCCCGGCCGCGGCGCCCTCGTCGCGGTGGCCCCCGGCCTCCAGCACGACGACGCGCAGACCCTGCTGGGCGAGCGTACCGGCGATCACGCCGCCGCCGGCACCGGAGCCCACCACGGCGACGTCGGCTTCCAGTTCGAGCCGGTCGCCGTCCGGCGTGGTGAGGGTGATCCCGTGATCGGTCCGAGCGGCCGGCCCCGGCGAACCTGGGTACCCGAACGCGGCCCACATCGGGTTCGGCGCCCCCGGCTCGGTCAGCGACGGGAGCCCGTAGGAGAGGAACAGGATCAGCCGGATCAGGCCACCGACGCCGACCATCGCCTCGGTGCCGCCCATCAACATCATGTTCGTGAGGGTCTGCTCCCGCGAGGCCTGCGTCTGGGGCTCAAGCCCTTGCTGGGCGAGGATGTCGAGCAGGCCGAGCATGCCCTCCCGTTGCCCGGGCGGCAGGTCGAGCAGCATCTGCTCGGCCGCAGCCGGCACGCCCATCTCGCTCGCTGTCCGTGCCCACAGTCCGTGCGGATCCGGCGTGTGATCGATGTGCGGCACGACCGTGTTGCAAACCAACGTGAGGATGGCGCGGCGGGCGGGATCAAGTTCCTCGGTCACGGTGTCTCCAACGGTCGGCGAGAGGGGCACTCGAGGATAGCTGACACCGTGTCAAGGCGGGAAGCACGGGTCGCTGAGGGCCGGTGAGCGTCGCGATGCGGGCGGAGGCGGCGAGGGCTTGGGTGACCTACGCCGCGTCGGGGCACGAGTTCGACCCCAGAAACGACGAAACCCCGCTCAGCGAGCGGGGCTTCAAAGTACCGCCAGGGGGATTCGAACCCCCGTTTCCGCCGTGAGAGGGCGGCGTCCTAGTCCCCTGGACGATGGCGGCAAGACCGCGACAGCCTAGCAAGGGGATCGTTGCTATCGTCGCCCGCCCCAGTCCCTGCGGATGTGGCGGAATTGGTAGACGCGCACGGTTCAGGTCCGTGTGGGAGAGATCCCGTGGAGGTTCGAGTCCTCTCATCCGCACCACTTGATCGAAGTTCAAACCGAAGGCCCCAGTTTGGGGCCTTCGGTCGTTTCCGGCCACGGCTTGGTCCCAAAGGGACCCTGCAGGGGCCGCCTCGGGCTCTGAGGTCTTGTTTTCGGCGTCGTTCCCATCACGGGCCACCTGGCCCATCGCCTCGACCCACGGGGCCTCAACGGCTCCGACGACCTCGTCATCGAGGACG
>JBBQCW010000004.1:0-230091 GCA_038319025.1 Solirubrobacterales bacterium | reverse complement strand
AAATGAACTCGCCGCCATAAGGAAACGGAGGACGCACCGCCGAAAGCAGTGTCTTCCCCGTCAAAATCATCATGTCCCCAACCTCTTCCAACACGTTCCTAGCCGGCAGAAACGCCCGATCAG
The DNA here is from genome assembly GCA_038319025.1 of Solirubrobacterales bacterium. Taxonomy (GTDB): domain Bacteria; phylum Actinomycetota; class Thermoleophilia; order Solirubrobacterales; family Solirubrobacteraceae; genus JBBQCW01. The sequence continues at coordinate 229,968 of JBBQCW010000004.1, read as the reverse complement.
CACTATTACGAACCACGGTTTGGCTCCCTCTCCACAGAGACTGTGCTACTCGGATGGCACAATAGAGCACGGAGAGGCCGTTGCCAAGCGCAAGAGTGCCAACATCACGTCACAGTGCGGTGATACCGTTTGTTCCGTGCAGGAGATCGTCATCGACCGCGTGAGCGACGTCCCGATCGGCGTACAGCTCGCTTGGAAGCTGCGCGCGCTGATGGTCGGTGGGTCGCTGCCGGCGGGCGAGCAACTACCGGGCGCGCGGGAGCTGGCGGCGCAGACGGGCGCCAACGTCAACACGATTCGCTCGGTGTACGCGCGGCTTGAGGCCGAAGGGCTGCTGTCGGTCGAGCACGGGCGCGGCACGTTCGTGGCGGCCCACGTCGACCCGGATTTGCGGATCGCCGGCATCGTGGCGGACGCCGCGCAAGCTGCGGAAGCGGCAGGGCTCGACGCACGCGACATCGCCGCGGCGTTGTACGTGCGGACCGAACAGAGCGCTTCCCCCGAGGCGTCGGATTTGCGCGAGCGCCAGGCGCTGCGGGCCGACATCGCCGCCCTTGAGCGCACCTTGGCCGACGTGCAGCTGACGAGATTGCTCGCCGCCCAGGCCGACGACATGCTCGGGCTCGCCGACGGATCTCGTGGCCCACGACTGTTGAACGTGGAGGGCCTGCGCACGATCCGAGACGAGTTGACCGATCAAATCGCCGCCCTGCGCGCCGAGATGCAGCCCGACCCGGCCGAGGATCCCTCGTCGGCGGCTTCGGAGGCGCCCGCAGTTCCCGCCGGTCGACCGCAACGCGTGCGCTCGACCCCCCGAATCTCCTTCGGCACCTGAGCGGCCGGGGCGCAGGGGCGGCCGGCGCACGGCTAGGCCGCGGCAAACGCGCGGCGGCTGCCCGGCGGGCCGGCCGGCGGCGGAGAGCGGTGGTGGTCTTTTGGAAAAGTGCTACTCCCGGGTAGCACCTGACGCTACTCCCGGGTAGCACTTTTGAGAAACCCCTCGGCCGCTCTCCGTTCTCCGGCCCGCCAGTGGCACAGGTGGAGCGCTCAGGCCGCCCGGCGGCGGCGCGAGCGGTCGCTGCCGAAGGCCGCCACGTCGGCGCGCAGATCGGCCAGCAGACGCGGCCACACGCGGGAAGCGCGGAACTGCTCGGCCTTGCGGCGGCCGCGCAGGCGGATCGCCTCGAACCCGGCCGGGCTGTGGTGGACCGCCTCCACCAGGCGCAGCAGACCATCGGGGCTTCGGAACGGCAAAAAGTCGATCCCGGGTTCCAGCCCGTGCGTGGGGCTCAGCGCCTCGCTCAACACCAGGTGACCGGCAGCGAGATGCAACGCCACGCGGTTCTCGAACGTCGGGTACGGCTCGCCGTGCAGATTGATCGCCACATCGGTGCGGCCGAACTGTGTGAGCAAGGCGTCGCCGTACAGCCCCGAGGCGATGTGCAAGACGTCATGGCGGTGCTTGGCATCCACCAGATAGCGCTCGCGGTGGGCCGTCGAATAGCCGATGAAGGCAACGCGTGGAGGCGAGGCCGCGAACTCAGGGGCCGTCCCGAACACCTGGTCATTGACCGGCAGTGGAAGCGACCGCCAGATCGGCACGCCGACCCCCGCAGCAGCCGCGGCGCTGAACGGGTCAAAGGCGACGATCCGGTCAAACTGGGAGGCGTCGGTCGCCGCCAACTCCTGCAGGCGCGCCACCAGATCCGGGTGAGGATCCGCCGCGCCGACGTCACGCGGCAGCGGCTCAGTGCTGAAGCCGAGGGTGAGCACGTCGAGTTCCTCAAAGACACCAGGGGGCACGCTCTCCGGGCGGAAAACCACGACCACGTCGGGGCGCAGCTCACGCAGCGCGGCGAGCATCGGAGCCGGGTCAGCGCCACCGCGGTGATCGACGAACGTGGGCACCACACCACCCGCAGGCCCGTCCATCGCACAGACCGCGAAGTAGGACTCCTGCCCGACGAACGCGACCTGGGTCGGCTCGCTCACGGCGCCTCGTCGGCCGACTCGTCAGCCAACCGACCACGGGCACGGCCGGTCATCGGTCGCGCCAGGCGGCGCACGGGCGCCCAGCGGGGACCGCGCCAGGCGTCGCGCACCCGCTGGGCGGCCAAATAGGCCTCGTCGCGCTCGATTCGATGCAGTTCCCCAGTGAGCGCCTGCAATTCCAGGGACAGCACGGCCGACTGGGCCAGCGCGTCGCCCACCAGCCGCGTCGGCCAGCCGGCCATCTCGGGCACCGGCGCAGCCACGATCTCCTCCAATGCCGCCCGCAGTTCCTCGCCCGCACCCCGCACCCCGGGCCACACGTCGGCCACGCCGAGCGCACCGCCGCGAAGACCGGCCATCACGTCGGGATCCCCGGCGAGCCGCTCCAGCGCCCGCGCCGTGCCGCGCACGTCATCCGGTTGCACATGCAGGCCGCTGACCCCCACACGCACCGGCTCGGCCTGGCCGCCGACGGGTAGCACCACCGGCACCGCGCCGCACGCCATCGCCTCACGCACCGCGGCGCCGTCGCCCGCCGTCGGGTCCAGGTACAGCACCACGTCCGCGGCCCGCAGGGCAAAGGCACGATCGGCAGCTGACAGGCCGGGCGCCAACACTGCGGTCTCGTGGCCGATCTGCATCTCGGCGGCGACGGCCACGGCATCCGACGGGGCGCCCTCTCCCAGCCAGCTGTCGTCGATCAGGATCCGCAGCGGCAGCCCGACGGTGCGCGGCACCTCGGGAGGATGGAAGACGGTGCGATCGAGCGGCGCGCGCGCCAAGAGCGCCCGGACGCCCGGCCGGCGCTGCGCGAAGGCCTCGATCACCCACTCTCCACCGGCGATGACGTCGACCGGCAGGTCGTACGCGATCGCGGCGGGCACGCGCTCGGCACGCCACGTCGGCATGCGCTCGTGGGCGAAGTCGTCCACGAGCAGCACATGCCGGGCGGCGTCGACGGAGAAGAGGCTCGCCGCCGAGCGCCAGTCCAGAGCCACCGCGACGTCGGCCGGGCCAAGAGGCGTGTCGGGGAGCGCCAACACCACGTCGATGCCGTCAAGCTCGGCCAAGGCGCGCACGCGCTCGCCGGCGGGGTCGCCGGCCACGGGCAGCTGGGGGGCGAGGAAGGTCACCTGCACGGCGTCCTATGCTAGGCGCGTGGCTGCAGCCCTGCGTCTCGCGTTCGTCGGACAGCGGACGTATTTCTCCTCTTCGGTGATGGAATCGCCCACGGCGACGACCGTGCCGGCGTTCTTCGACCTCGTCCCCAGTGACCTGCCCGACCAGCTGCTGGCCTCGTTGCGAGCGTTCGCGCCCGACGTCGTGATCGTCTTTCGCCCGGAGCTGCTGGCCCCGGGTGCGTTCACCGATCTCCCCGCGCTGACCGTCGGCTACCTGACCGAGCCGCTGCCGCGCCCCGGCATCACACCCCACGCCGACCAGACGAGCCGCTTGCGCAACCTGCGTGACATCGACCCGGGCAACTTCGACCGCATCATCTGTTTTGACCCGCTGCTGGCCCCGACCGTGGACCCGATCGTTCCCGTGTGGCGGTCCCTTCCCCTGCCGGTGTCGGACTCGGTCTTCGCTCCGGTGCGCCCCGCCAGCGGCCCGCCGCAACTGCTGTTCGTCGGGAGGTCCACACCGCACCGCGAAGCGTTTCTGGGCCCGATCAAGCACGACTTCGACGTGGTCCATCTGGCCCACGGCATCACCGACCGACGTCTGCGCGAGTTCCTGGGCGAGGCCGACGCGGGGATCAACCTGCACAACGAGCCCTACCCCACGTTCGAGAACCGGGTCAGCACGATGCTCGCCGCCGGGCTGCTCGTCCTCAGCGAACCGCTCTCCCCTCGCCACGGGCTGCTGCCCGGGACCGACTACGTCGAGGTGGGCGCGCCGTGGGCATTGTGGGACATCGCCGCCGCGCTGCGCGCCACCCCGGATGCGTTCGCCACGATGCGCCACGCGGGCCGCGCGAAGGCGGAGCAGTTCCGCGCGTCGACCGTCTATCCCACCCTGGTCGCCGACCTGCTGGACGACGTGCGCGCCTTCGGGTCCGCCCGCTCGGCAGGGCGGGCGACCGTCTAAACGCGCGCGCTACCGAACGCGGCAAGGTCGGCGTGTAGATCGGCGACGAGGCGCGGCCAGACGCGGGAGGCGCGGAACTGCTCAGCCTTGTGGCGGCCGCGTAGGCGCACGCCGTCCCAGGTGCGCGGGGCGCGAGGCAGCCGGTCGGCCACGACATCCCAGACGCCGACGAGGTGGTCGATCCCCGGCTCCAGGCCGTGCAGCGGGCTGAGCGGCTCGGTGATGACCAGATGGCCGGCCGCGAGGTGCAGGCACACGCGATTCTCAAACGACGCGTACGGCTCGTTGTGCAGATTGACGGCGACCTGAAACTCGCTCAGGAGCCGCGCAAGGTCATCGCCGTCGACCCCGTGAGCGATGTGAAACAGGTCGTGGTGGTGCTTGAGCGGTGTGAGGATCGCCTCGCGGTGCGGCGTCGAGCGGCCGATGAACAGCATCTTGGGTGCGGCGCGCATCGGCTCCACCGGTGCGAAAAAGCGGTCGGCGACCGGGAGCGGCAGCGACCGCCAAACCGGCACCACCTCGTGGGCGGTCTGGGCGATCAGCGGGTCGAAGCTCACCACGCGATCGAAGTCGCCCGGGTCGACCCGGCGAAGCTCGCGCAGCCGCCGCTCCAGGTCCGCGTGGACGGCTCCGCCGGTGAGCGCCCGCGGCAGCGGCTCAGTGAGGAAACCAAGTGTTGCCGCCGGCAGCCCGCGCAGCGTGCCGTTGGGCAAGAGTTCAGGGCGGAAGACCACGACCACGTGCGGGGCGAAAGCCTCCAACCCGGCTCGCACCGCCGCCGCATCGTCGGCCTCGCCCGCCTCACTGGAGCGGAAATCCAGGAACGCGGTCGTGATCTCCGGCCGCTCGTCCGCCAGCGCGCAAGCGGAGAAATAGGTCTGCTGACCGACGAACGCCAAGCGCAGCGGCTCGCCCGGCGCGGGGCGCAGGTAGGGAGTCGTGACGGACGCCATGCGGCTGGAATGTAGTGGCTTGCGTAGCATCCGACCGTGCCCACGGACGAACCTTTGCGCGTCGGCTTCCTGGTGAACGACCTTGCCCTCTCGGGCGGGATGACGGTCATCCTCGAGCACGCGCGCCACCTCAACGCCCGCGAGGACTTCACCGTCTCACTCGTTCTCGTGCGGGAACTCGAAGAAGCCGCGTGGCGCTTCGAGGGCCTCTCCGGCCTCGACGTGATCGGCTTCGACGAGGCCCGCGGGCGCCGGTGGGACATCGCGATCTCCACCTGGTGGGAGACGGCCTACCGCCTCTTCGAGCTGAACGCGGCCCGTCACGTGTCGTTCGTCCAGAGCCTGGAAGACCGGTTCTACGTGCCCGACAAGCCTGAGCGCCTCGGCGCCGCCCTGGTACTCGGGCTGCCCGTCAGCTTCATCACCGAGGCCGGCTGGATCAAGGACACGCTCGCCGACCTGCGGCCCGAAACCCCCTGCCATCTCGTCCGCAACGGGATCGACAAGAACATCTTCGTACCGCTCGACTCCGTCCCGGCCGGCGACGACGACGCGCCGCTGCGGGTCCTCATCGAAGGAGATCCGGTCCCCTGGTTCAAGGGCGTCCCCGCCGCCGCGCACGCCGCGAACGCCATGACGCTCCCCCACGTGACGACGATCGTCACGGGTAACGCCGAGGCCGCGGCGCGCCTGCCGGCCGATCAGGTCATAGGCCCGCTCAGCCAGCGCGAGCTCTCCGACCTGTACGCGCAGACGGACGTCCTCCTGAAGCTTTCCCGCGTCGAAGGCATGTTCGGCCCGCCGCTGGAGGCTTTCCACCGTGGCGCCACCTGCGTCGTAACGGAGGTGACCGGGTACGACGAGTATGTGCGACACCAGGAGAACGGCCTCGTCGTGGACTGGGACGACACGCAGGGCACCGCTCGCGCCCTGGACCTTTTGGCGCAGGACCGCGCCCTGCTGCGCCGCCTGCGCGATGGCGCTCTGGCCACCGCCCGCGCGTGGCCGTCCTGGGATGAGCAAGGGCCGCTGATGGCCGACGCGCTGCACGCGATCGCGACCGCGCCACCTCCTGATCCCGCCGATGCGGCACGTCGGCTGAGCGCCGACCTGCTCGCCGGCCTGGAGACCTACGGCATCCAACTGGCCGAGCGCGAAGAACTGGAGCGAACGGTGCGCCGGGTCGATCGGGCCAAGCGCCTGCCCGTCGTCGCGCCCGTGCTCCGTCAGTGGCACCGGCCAACCGTTCAGCGGCACATCGCGCCCCGGGTCATGGGCCGGCTCAAGCGCCGCAGCGGCGACGGCTGACCCGTGCCCGACACGCCTGCGGCCGCCACCATCTCGGTCCCGCCATCGCTGCTGGCGGTACTCCGGGACGGCCCCGAACCACTGATCCCTGCAGGCAACGCTCTGGAGGAGGACTCCTCGCTGAGCATCGCGTTCGTGGGGCCGGGGGACAACGGCGTGGCCGAGGAACTCGGCGAGGCGCTGGTGGCGCGCGGGCACGCGATCTCGCACTGGCCTGCCCCCGGTGGCGGCATGAGCACCTGGCACGGCGCCGATGTGGCGATCGCCACCGGTTGGCGCGCCACGTGGCGGGTCCTCGCGCTGCCCCATACCGCTACGCGCGTGCTGCTCGTAACCGCTGACGAGGAGGAGCGCCTGAGCGCCGGCCCCGCGCACATGTGGGTCGGCCACGCGCTGCGCTCCGGCCTGCACGTCCTCTGCGCGGAGGAGTGGTTGGCGAAGGTGATCGGTGAGGAGCACGGCGTCGCCACATCGTGGTTTGCCCGCGGGATCGACGAGTCCTACCGCCCGCTCCCGACCCACCGGCGCGACGACCTCGTGCTGCTCGATGCCCCGGCCGAGGAGCCGTGGCGTGGCGCGCCGTTGGCGCTGCTGGCCGGCAGCGAACTGCTGCACCGTCGCCCGGACCTAACCATCGGCGTGGCGCGAGGCGAGCAGCCGCTGCGGTCGCCGTATCCGCTCTACGACGTTGGGTCACCGGATCCCATGACCCGTGCCGACGCCTACGGCTACGCGACGCTCGGCGTGGTCTGTGCCGCCGACGGTGCGTCGCCCGTGATCGGCGACATGCAGGCCTGCGGACTGCCGGTCGTCGCCATCGATGCCGCGGCCGTGGGCCCTAACGCCGACAACATCGTGATCGCCCCCGCCGACCCTCTCGGGCTGGCCTACGCGATCGAAGGCCTGCTGGACGATCTGATGGCCCGTGCCGGGCAGTCGCTGAACGGGACCGAATGGGGCGCAACGCGAACCTGGGCCGCGGCCGCCGCCCAGGCCGAGGACGCGCTGCGCACCGCGCTGCGAGCGACCGAGCCGTGATCGAGGTCGCGGTGATCGTGCGGGCCGGCGGCACGTTCACCGCCGACGCCGCGGTCGCGGCGCTGGCCGCAGCCGGTGCCCCCGTGCCGCTGATCGTCCACGCTCGTGCCGACGACGGCCTGGGCGTGGCGCGCAACACGGCATTGGCCGCCTGCCGAGCGCCGGTGCTGGCGTTGGTGGAGGACGACGTGATCGTGGATCCCGGCTGGTGGACGAGGCTGACGGCGGCATGGGCGGCGCCGGATGCGGACGCGGTGGGAACCGTCGGCGGCCCGCTTACCGCCGACGTGATGGCGCCCCGGCCCGCTTGGTTGACCGACGATCTGCTGCCGGCTTTTGCGCTCCAGATCGCCGGCGCTCACACGTTTCATGGCGGCAACGTGAGCTTCCGTGCGCAGGCGCTGCGCGGCGTCGGCGGCTTTTTTCCCGCCCGCGGCGGGCCTGGGGCACGCGACTGGTTCTCCGACGAGCATCTGGCCCAGGAGGCGTTGCGCGAGGCGGGCTGGGGCGTAAGAGGCGACAGCGCCGTGAGCGCGGTGCGACGCATCGACCCGACGACTTTGTCACCTCGCACCATGGTCGCCCGCCGGGCCCGCTTCGGCGCCCGCGAGCAACTGCTGGCCGGCCACCCGCGGGCCGCGGGCGCGCTGGCCGCCGCGGCGGGTCGGGGCGCGGCGGGTGCGATCTCCGCCCTCGCCCGTCGGCAGCCCGGCCTGGCCACGGAGCGCGCCGCGCGGGCGGCCCAGGCGGCGGGCGCGCTGATCGGCGACCCGCTCGTCCACCGTGAGTTGGCCCCGACCGCGACGTGCACGCCGTTCCGCGCCGCCGTCCCCGCCGCGCCGCCGCTGTTCTCCCGGCCGCTCAAGCTTTCACCTGAAAGCGGGCCGACGGCACTCCTTTACCACCGCGTGGCCGACCGACCCGACGACCCGCTCGCCGTTCATCCCACGAACTTCGCCGCACAGATGGCGGTCGTGGCCGCGCGCGGCCACGACATCACGGTGACCTTCGACGACGGCTATATGGACAACCTCCATGCCGCGCTGCCAATCCTGACGGCCCACCGTGTGCCGGCGACCTTGTTCGTCGCCACCGGCCATGTCGCCTCGGGGCGCTCGTTCTGGTGGGACGAGGTGGAACGCCTCACCCACTGCGCGCGTGCCGACGCCGGCCTTCTGCGGCTGGCGATCGGCGACGACACGCGAGCCTGGCCGATGACCGGCCCCGGCGCCCGCGCCGCAGCCCTCGGCCACCTCAAAGCCTGGTTGCAGCCGCAGACCCCGGAGCTCATCGAGGCGATCCTGCGAGAGCTGCGCGCCTGGGCCGGCGAGGACCGCGCCGGCGCGCCGGCGCCCGACGACGACCGCCCGATGACGATCGACGAACTGCGCACGTTCGCCGCCGCGCCCGGCATGAGCATCGGCGCACACACGCGCACGCACCCGTCCCTGGCGCGCATGTCACCGGAGCGCCAGGACGAGGAGATCGCCGGCAGCCGCGACGACCTAAAAGCGTGGCTGGGCGCACGCCCCACTGCCTTCTCCTACCCGTTCGGCGTTCCGGGCGAGGACGTCGACCGCGCCGTCCAGGCGCGCGTCCGCGCCGCCGGGTTCACGAGCGCGGTGGTCAACGACCCACGCCCTGCGCCCGTGGGCACCGAGGCGTTTGCGGCGCCGCGGCATGCGGTGCCGGATGTCGGCGGCGGCGCGTTCGCCGCGTGGCTCGATCAGCTGTAGAACCGCGCCAGCACGAGCCACCACGAGGCCCAGCCGAGCACGAGCAGCGCGGTCAGAACGCCGGTGGCGATCGCTACGGCACGCGACGGCTTGTCGGGGTCACGGCGCGTGCCGAGGCCCAGGCAGCCGGCCACCACCATCGACACCAGCGGCACCAATGCGGTGAAGGCGTAGCGCCCCTGCTCCGCCGTGCCGTCGATCGGCAGACCGGCCAGGGGCAGATACGCCGCCTCGACGGCCATGAAGACGACGACCGGCACGGAGGCGAGGAAGAGGATCTCCACCCAGCGCTCGCGAGCTGAATCGCGGAAGCGCAGGATCGCCGCGCCCGCGCCCGCGGCCATCGTCGCCAGCGTGAGCGTGATGATCCCGTACACCCAGTTGGGGAAGAAGACCGCGTACCAACCGAACCCGCCGAACCCGCGCTTCATGTAGATGTTGAAGAACGGCCAGTGGACGAGCGTGCGATCGGTAAGGAACGACGGCCGGTAGGGAACGAGGATCTGCCACAGCCATGACAGGTACTCCTTCGGGTGATCCTTGGCCGGAAAGCTCACGCCGGGCGTCGCTCCGCCAGGGGTGGCGAACGTCTGCCGATGGAAAACGGAGCTGAGCGCGTCCCACCCCAGATAGACGCCGATCACCATGGCCCCCAGCGCGGCGACGCCCAGCAGGTCCTGGCGCGAGTGCCGGCGCACGAGGCCCAGCGTGACCGCGAGCGCGACGCACGGATACAGCTCGTAGCCGGTTCCCTTCATCAGCGGGAGGACGCCGAGCGCCAACCCGAGCAGCGCTCCCAAGCCGGGCGAGAAGCCACGTCGTAGGCCGAGGATGGTGAGGTAGGCGACGATCGCCGCGAACAGGTTCACACCTGCGTCGTTGTTGATCGCCCCGGACACGAACCCGAATTGGGGCAGGAATCCGAGCAGCAGCCCTCCGACGATCGCCAGGCGTCTCGCGTCGGGCAACAGCGTCAGCAACGTCAACAGCGCGAAGACGGCGGTGAGCCCTCCGAACAGGGCGCCCGTCCAGCGCACCGCAAGCACCTGCGAGGCCACGGAATGCTCGCGGGTGATCAGGTAGGCCGGCGAGACCGTGGCGTAGTAGAGCGGCGTCCACGTGCTGGTGGCCGGATGGAAGCCGCCGCCGTTGTCGCGTTTGGGATGACCGTGATACGGCCCGTTGACCCGGAAGCGATACGCGTCCTCGTAGCTGCGCAACCACGGCGCCCGGCCGTCGGGGGCTTCGAACATGGTCAGCTCGCGGGTCGCGTCGATCAGCAGCGACTCCGAATCTGACCACGGCGGCCGCTTGCCCTGACTGGCGTCGACGGCCTTGCCCGTCTCCCCGAACCACTGCACCGCGGCGAAGTGCTCGGACTCGTCCGGCGCCTGGAACGTGGGTGACACCAGCGCCCAGCCCGCCGCGTACAGCGCCACCAACGAGAACAGCGTCAACGCGACCCGGCGGATCCGCATCCCCTCCCCGCCGCGGGCGACAAGCCGAATCGCCCCGTAAGCGAGTGCCGGAAAGCCGAACAGCAGCAGCAGCCAATAGAGCCACGGCCCCACGAACCCGGCGCGGAAGAGGGAGGCGCGCTCGGCGATCTGGGGTAGCCGCGAAAGGATCGACGCCTGCTCGTGGGCCAGCGGCAGGAACCACATCGCCACCCGCGCCGGGTAGATCCGAGCCTTGCCGACGACGAGCGGCGGGTCGGTCTGGTCGAGCCCGTTCACCCCCCAGATGAACAACTGCACGTTCGCGGTCGGGGCGATGCACACGCGGGCCAGCACGAAGTCGCGCGCGCCGCCCTGCACCTCGCCCGTCAGCGGAATGTCCACGCGGTGGTAGCCGGCCGGGCCAGGCGGCGCACGACCGCCGATCACGGTGCCATCGGCCTGCTTGACCGTTATGGCGATCGCGGGCCGCGGCGTCGTCCGCGTGTCGATCGCGTACCGCACGCGGCCGGTGCCCGACGGCACGCGCACGTGGCGTACGCACATCGGCTGCCCGAGCCGGGCCGGGACGACGTACCCGAGCGGGCGCACCGAGTTGGACCCGGTGAATACGTCCCTCGGGATCATCAGGGCGACGAGCAGCACGATCGCGCCGATCGCGCCGACGATGCCGGCCACCCGCCAGACGGTGGGCGAGCCGGGGAACAGCGCGGCAACCAGGCGCCGGCGGCGGGCGCCTGGCGCTTCCTCCTCTTCGCCGCTCACGCGTCCCGGCGCAGGCCGATGACGCTGAGCAGGAACGACGTGAAAAAGATCTGGATGCCCACGATCGTGAGGGTGGCCGCGAGCACGGCGAGTCGCTGTTCGGCCAGCGCGCCGAACCCCTCGTCGATCCACTTGAACACGATGATGCCCACACCGATGAAGCCGGCCAGGGTGACGATGCCGCCGAGGAGAAGACCGTGTTCAAGGCGGTATTTCGCCCGCGCCCGGTCAAACCAGGCGTCGCGCTCACCCATGTAATACGTGCCGTAGGCGTGAGCGCACAGCCCGAGTGACAGCACCTGCGAGCCGACGATCAGCAGCAGGGATCCGCCGATCGCCGCGTGCAGATCCCACGAGCGTCCGAAGATGTTCACGCCGGTCACGGCGATGACCATCGCGATGGCGCCGAGGACCGACAGGATCAGCCCGGGAATGATGAACAGGTGCGTGGGGCTGTGGACGAGCAGGAAGCGCAGGTGCCGCCAGCCGTCACGGAACGTGGAGAGCTTGGACTCGCCGCCGCGCGGGTGGTACTCGATGGGGAACTCGCGGATGTCCAGTCCGGCCTTGGCGGCGCGGATGACCATCTCGGAGGCGAACTCCATCCCCGGGGTGCGCAGATCGAGCGCCGGCAACGTGGAGCGGCGCACCGCGCGCATCCCGCAGTGAGCGTCGCTCACGCCCGTCTTGTAAAGCAGGTTCAGAAAGCCCGACAGCAGCGGGTTGCCGACGTAGCGATGCAGCCACGGCATCGCTCCGGGCTGGATGTTGTCCATCCGGTCGCCCATCACGAGGTCGGCACCATCCTCGAGCTCACGCACGAAGTTGGGGATCTCGTTGAAGTCGTAGGTGAGGTCGGCGTCGCCCATGACGATGTACTTCCCGCGGGCGGCGTTGAACCCCGCCATATAGGCCGAGCCGTAGCCGCGGCGCGGCTCGCGGACCACACGGGCGCCGGCGGCGATGGCCAGTTCTGCGCTGCGATCGTCGGAGGCGTTGTCGGCCACGACGACCTCGCCGTGGATCCCCGCCTCGTCCATCGCGGTACGAGCGGCGTGCACGCACTCCTCGATGTTCTCCTCCTCGTTGAGGCAGGGGATCACCACCGACACGAGGTACTCGTCGATATCTGTCTCGCCGGCAGGCGAGACCGGGGTGGTCGTCAGGGAGGTGCTCATACAGGGCGGGCGCAGTGGCTCGTCAGAGGCCAAAACGCGTGAAGGCGCGGGAAGTCGCGGTCCTTCGTTCTTCTCACAGAGTAGCGAGCGTCGCCACGGCACCTGCGCCGGTGCCGTAATCCGGGCAGTCGACCATCTAGCATCGCGTCGATGCGGGTCTGCATCGTCTACGACTGCCTGTTCCCCTGGACGATCGGCGGGGCCGAGCGCTGGTACCGCAACCTGGCCGAGCGCCTGGCCGCCGACGGGCACGACGTGACCTACTTGACGCGCCTTCAATGGGAGCCCGCTTCGGCACCCCAGATACCTGGAGTGCGGGTCATCGCGGTCAGTGGCACGGACGAGTTGTACGGCCCCGACGGGACGCGTCGCTTCGGGCCGCCGCTGCGCTTCGGGCGCGGGGTCCTCGGCCACCTGTGGCGCCACGGGCGCGACTACGACGTGGTCCACACCGCGTCGTTTCCTTACTTCTCCCTACTGGCGGCGGGTGTCGCGCGCCGCCGCGGGGGCTACCGGTTGCTGGCCGACTGGCACGAGGTTTGGACGGGTGAGTACTGGCGCTCCTACGTGGGCGGCTTGGCGGGAACGGTCGGCCTTTTGGTCCAGCGCGCCTGCGCGCGGGTCGATCACGTGGCCTTCTGCTTCTCTCGCCTACACGCGGGGCGCCTGGTGGCGGCGGGTTACGCGGGGGAGCCGATCGTGCTGGAGGGTGAGTACGCCGGGGATCTGACGCCGCCGGTGGCTCGCTCCGCCGCAGTCCCGGCGCTCGTGGTCGTCGCCGGACGCCAGATCGCCGAGAAGCGCGTGCCCGCCGCCGTGGCGGGTATCGCTGCGGCGCGCGCCCGGGGCGCGGACGTTCGTGCCGTGATCTTTGGCGACGGCCCGGAGCACGCGCTGGTTCGCGCAGAGATCGAGCGCCTGGGTCTGGCCGACGTGATCGAGACACCGGGCTTCGTGGACGCCGCGGTGATTGACGAGGCGCTGCGCGGCGCACTGTGCCTGCTGCATCCCTCAAGCCGCGAGGGTTACGGGATGGTTGTCGTTGAGGCATCCGCCGCCGGTACGCCGAGCATCGTGGTCGCCGACGCCGACAACGCGGCCGTGGAACTCGTGGACGAGGATGTCAACGGCGTGATCGCCCCGAGCGCGACCGCCGAGGACCTCGCGGACGCCTTGCTGGCCATCCACGCCGGCGGCGATGCGCTGCGGGCCTCCACGTGCGCGTGGTTTGCCGCCAACGCCACGCGGCTGTCATTGGGCGCCTCGCTGGACGTCGTGGCGGCGCGGTACGCCGAATGAGGGGTCGAGCCCCACGTCGGTCCCGCTGAACGGGACTCAGGTGGGGATCGGCGTGACGGCGGCTTCGGCGACGAGCACCGGGACTCCGCCGGCGACGGGGTAGGACCGCGCGCACCCGGTGCAGCGGGCGTGGTCGGCCGTCCAAGTCAGGTCTCCGCGGCACACCGGGCAGCGCACGGCCGCACGGACGACGGCGGGCAGTGGGACCAGGCGACCTGACTCCCCGAGTTCGCGCAGGCCGGTCAGCGTCGTCGCCAGATCCAGCGACGCCTGCTCGTGGGCGACCCGCTCACCGTCGACGACGACCGACGGCGCGCCCGTCCAGTGGACGGAGTGGTGCCAGCGGGTGCGGTGCGCTGCCCAGGCGAGCCGGGCGAGCAGGCTCTCCTGGTAGGCGGCATGGGCGGCTGGGCCGCCCGGGGGCTGCTCGGGTGGCTTGGGCGCGAAGCGCAGCGTGTCCCCCTCGCGGTCGATCAGCCAAGGATGGAACGGCCACGCGTAGACGAGCTCAGAGTCGCGGGTGGGCACCTGGACAAACCCGGCGGGCGCCACGCGCCCGAGTTCGGCGGCGAAGCGCACCGGGTCCTCGGCGTGCTCGAGCACGTGCGAGGCGATCACGTAGGAGAAGGCGGCGCCGGCGAACGGCAGGGCCTGACCGTCGGCCACGATCAGCGGCTTGTTCCACGACAGGCCGGCGCCGGCGCCCCGCTCGAAGTCGTCCAGCGGGTAGCGGTCGACGACGACGTCCGCCCGTGGATCGGGTGCCTGCCCGGAGCCGACGTCGAGCACGAGGCCGGCCTGCGGTGGGGCAGGCCGGTGGATGCGGCGCTCGCGCAGGAGCGCGCGGGCTTCGGCGCCGAGTTCCCGCGCAGGTCCCAATGCTCCTCTGACCGATGCCGACAGCGCCATGTCGCGCACGCTACCCCGACGGGGCCATTGTGCGCCGGTAGCTGTCGACCGTCAGCTCCGCCGTCCGCGCCCAGGTGAACTGCGCGGCGCGCTCACGGCCCGCGACTCGCAGCCGGTCGGCGAGAGCCTGGTCGGTCAGCAGGCGCCTGATGGCGTCGCGGATAGCGGCTGGGTCCTCTGGGTTGAACAGGAGCGCCGCTTCGCCCGCGACCTCCGGCATCGAGGAGCGATCGGACGTGGCGACGGGGACACCGCGGGCCATCCCTTCCAGCACCGGCAGCCCGAAACCCTCCGCCAGCGACGGGAATACGACGCACGCCGCCAGCGTGTAGAGCCCTTCCAGATCGGCCTCGTTCACCCAGGCGGGGAAGACCACGACCTCGTTCAGGCCCAGGATCGCGGTGCGTTCGCGCAGCTCCGCCTCGTAGGGCGTCGGGTAGCCGGGGATCACCAGCATCGGTCGCTCGCTGGGCGCCATCGAGGCGAAGGCCTCAAGCAGGCGACCGAGGTTCTTGTGCGGTCGCTTGGCGCTGACGCTCAGGACGACCGGTCGATCGCCCAGACCAAACCGCTTGCGCAGCTCTGACTCCGGCGTGACGGGCGCAGCCGGATCGGGGATCCGCACGCCGAGTGGCACGACATCAACACGAGTCGGATCGACCGGAAGATGAGCGATTACGTCCCGCTTGGTGGCCGCCGAATCGGTGATCACACGCCTTGAGGCGCGCGCGGCGGCGGGCACCAGCACGCGCATTCCCAGTGCACGCACGCCAAAGTGAGCCTCGGGCACGGTGCGGTAGTTCAGGTCGTGCACCGTGGTGACCTTCGGTACGGACCCGCGGACGGGACCGGTGCTGGCCAGGCTGTGGATCAGGTCGGCCCCCCACTCGGTGGCGGCCTCGGGCACGAACTGCTGCTCGCCGCGCACCCATTGGATCCGCTTGCGCGAGGAGACGGGCAGAGCTTGCATGGGAGCCACGTTGCCCCACGGCGCCGTCGTATCAGCCGCGGCCTCACGGCCCACGAGGCAGAGCAGTTCGACACCCTGGGTCGCAGCGAGCAGCGGGATCAGCTCCCGCGCGTAGACCTCCATCCCGCCGGTCTCACCCGGCACGAGGAAGACGAGATTGAGAGCGACGCGCATCGGATCAGCGTCGCAGGGCGCGGTCGAATGCGTCGAGCGTTCCCTGAGCCGCCGCCTCCCATGTGAAGCATCGCGCGCGGTCATGCCCCGCGGCCGCGAGCTTGTCGTAGTGGGCCAGCGCTTGCTGTATCGCGGCGGCGGCCGCCCCCGGGTCGTCGGGATCCGCGTAGAGCACAGCGTCGCCGCCGACCTCGCGCAGCACCGGAATGTCGGCCGCGACCACCGGCACGCCACGCGCCATCGCCTCGACCACCGGTAGCCCGAAGCCTTCGGCGCGCGTGGGGAACGCGGCCACGTCGGCCAGCGCGAACAACGCCTCAAGGTCGGCGTCGGGCACGTAGTCGGCGAAACGCACGCGGCGGTCGACGCCGCTGGTCCGCGCCAGCTCCCGCAGGTCGGTGTCGTAGGGCTCAGGGTGCCCGGCCAGCACCAGCACGACATCTTCCGGGAGCGACGTCATCGCCCGCACGAGCAGCTCCTGGTTTTTGTGCGGGCGCTTGGCGGCGACGCACAGCACCACACGTGCGCCGCTGAGCCCGTAGCGCTCGCGCACCTTGAGTTCGGGGGTGACGGCGACCAGATCGGCGGGCGGCCGACCGGCGCCATGGGGGACGACGACGAACCGCGACGGGTCCAGGCCGAATACGGCGCAGGCGCGGTCGCGCGCAGCGGCAGACCCGCTGATGAGCACGTCCGCGTGCCGCGCCGGGGTCTCCATCGTCAGCCGCATCGCGGTCGTCGTGAGCCGCCCGAACGTCGCGTGCTCAAACATCGTCACGTCGTGCAGGGTGATCGCGCTGCGCATCCCGGGCCGCACGGGCGCGACCGAGGCGGTGCTCCACAACAGGTCCGCCCCACGGCGCCGCGCCGCGCGCGGTAGGGCTAACTGCTCGGCACGCAAGCGCCGTAGTCGCTGGCCCTCCTCGGCGGGGAGACGAACGATCTCCACGCCGGCGAAGGCGGGGTCGGCGCGCAGCGCAGTGCTACCTCGGCCGGTCGTGAAGACGATGAACCGGGCGGCCGGTGCGAGCTGTGCCATCGTGGGAACGAGCGCGCGAACGTACGTCTCCACACCTCCGGAGACACCTGGGTCAAGGAACATCGCGTTCACCGCGATGATGGCGTTGCCGATCGGCACGCGAATCATCGTAGGGGCGGACCTGCGATCCTCGCAGCCGCGATGGCCTATTTCGACTGGCACGCCGAGCCCGGCTACTGGGCGGACGTGACCCGGCACTTCGACGCCGGGACGCAGCTGCTGGACGTGGGTTGCGGGTCCGCGTGGCTGTCCCGGCACTTTGAGCACTACACCGGGATCGACGGATCCACGGAAGCGGTGGCGGCCGCCGCCGCCCGAGGCGTGAACGTTCTGCACGCCGATGTGGACGATCCGCTCCCGTTCCCCGACGACCACTTCGACGGGGCGGTGTTGAAGGACCTTTTGGAGCATGTGCGCGACCCCGTGGCCTTGGTGCTCGAGGTGCGGCGCGTAGTGCGCCCGGGCGGTCTGGTGTTCGCCAGCTCTCCTGACGCCCAGCGCTGGGTGTGGGACGACTACACCCACCGACGCCCCTTCACGCGCAAGGCTTTCCGACTGCTGTTCGCCGACCAAGGCTGGTCCGTGCAGAGCCTCGGCTACGAATCGGTCATGCCGGGCACGGCGATCGTCAGCGCCCGGATGCCCGACCATCGCCGGCCGGCGCCGCTGCGCTGGGCCGCGTGGCTGCCCGTCGTGCGGCGCAACGTCTGGATCACGGCACGGGCGTAGGCGGGCAGGTTGGCGCGTGGGGCTGGCTGGTCGCGGCACGCTCCGAAGCGGAGGGTGGTGGTGCTCTTTCGTGAAAGTGCTACTCCCGGGTAGCACCAGGTGCTACTCCGGGGTAGCACTTTTGAAAAAGAGGACGTGCCTGCTCCTCGCTCAAGCCCCCGGCGCTGGCTCGGGCCCCGGCGCAGGATCGGACTCAGCCGAGGCGCCGGCCGCAGGCTCAGCCGGCCGAGGCGATTCGGCCTCATCTGGCCCGCCCGCCTGCCGCAGCCAATCGGCGATCTGCCGGCCCGCCGCGCTCGCCGAACCCGCGGCATCGGTCAGCAATTCACGAAAGCGCTCGGAGTAGTGGTCGACGGCGTCGGCGCTCTCCTCGCGGGCGCTCGCGTCCTCCTCACGCGTGCGGTACTCGCCACCCACGATGCGGTCGTACTCGCCGGAGCGCACCCAGGCCATCAGCTCGTGGATGCGCTTGACCGGGAATGAGTGCGTCAGCCCAAGGTCGAGGAACAGGCGCGCGAATCGATCCACCCCGGTCCCGCCATCCGTGTAGTCCAGGCCCTGGCGCATGAACGCGTCGAGATCCAGCGCGTCGGCCTCTTCCCCGGCCGTGATAACCATCAGCGCTCGGCACACGGACTCGGGATCACGGGTCACCAGCGCGGCGGCGCGGTCACACGTCAACTCGCCTGCGCGGCTCCACTCCAACAGGGCCGCCTTGACGGGCCCGAGCGGCAGCGGCAGACGCGCCGTCTGCGTGAGCCGGATCAAGATGTACGTCGCCGTCCGGTACAACTGATGGTCGGAGAGGATGTGCGCAGCCTCATGGGCGAACACCGCCCGCTGGAGCGGCGCGTCGAGCAGCCGGATCAACTCGGATTGGACGACGACGATCGGATCCTTCGCGCCGATCGCCATCGCGTTGGGCGACGGGAATTGAGTCAGGTAAAGGTCCGGGACCCGATCCATGTCCAAGGTCACGTACGCGACGTTGTGCGAACGCCACACGTCCGGCAACTGATCCTCGGAAAGGCGAACCGATGAACCCAGGTACGACTGGCGGAGCACTCGCTCGTAGCCGAGGTCGATCAGCCGACGCACGACGAGGTCCAGGTAGGGAACCGAAGCGAGCGCGGCGGTCGCGGCGCGGTCGGCGGGATGCTCGTAGGCCTTCGGCGAGATGCCGGTCAGCTTGTGGCCGAGGACGGGAAGGTCGCTCATGCTTGCGAGCCTATCCCCCGGCGCTCACCGCGCCGAGCGCAACCGCCGCACCGCCTCGGCGAGCGTGATCGAGCCGTTGAGCGCTGACCGGTCCAGCACCACCGTCGGGGCTCGGCCGGCGCGCCGCCACCCGGCGACGCGGGCCCGCAGCGGAACTAGTGAGCGGTGGCGCATGGCGCCGTAGCCCACCACCAGCGCATCGACCAGCAGCGCCCGCGGCGCCGCGGCCGTGCGGAGAACGCCGTAACGGCGCAGCAGGAACCCCCGGGCAAAACCGGCCCACGCACGCTGCTGCGGTGAGTCGACGCCGATGCTGGCCCCACCCAGGTGCACCGCGCGCGCGTGCCCCGCGGCCGCCGCGCGCCAGCCGGCCGCTCGCAGACGGAGCGCGAGGTCGACGTCCTCGCCGTAAGCGAAGAAGGCTTCGTCGAAGCCGCCGACGTCCTCCCACGCAGCACGGCGGTAGGCCGCCAGACCGCCGCTCGGGCCGGCAAGCACGCCGGGCGTGCTGTCCGGCGTGCGACCACGCAGGCGGTTGTAGGCCGCCAGACCCAGGTCCAGCTCAATACCAAAGCCGTCGACCAGCGGAGCGCCCGCGCCGGGCATCAGCGTGAGGCCGGCCACCATTCCGACGCCGGGATCAGCCGCCAACGGTGTCACCAGCGCGGCCAGGCAATCTGGCTCTACGAACGCGTCGGCGTTGACGAGCACGATCGCCTCGCCTGTCCCCCCGGCCGCGCCCGCGTTGGCACCTCGCCCGAACCCGAGGTTGCCTCCGGTCTCCAACAGTCGCACCACCGGGAAGTCACGCGCCACGAACTCCGGCGTGCCGTCGGTCGACCCGTTGTCGGCCACGGTGATCGTCCAGCCCGCTGGACACTCAGTGAGTAGTCGCTCCAGGCACGAGCCGATCAGATCGACGGCGTTCCACGTCACGACAACGACGTCGGCGCGCACGATCCTCAGCCCAGCTCGTCGTAGGCGGCGCGCAGGCGAGCCGCCGCGGCCGGGGCCGAGTGGCGTTCCAGCACGGCGCGCACCGGCGTGCGGCGCGCGCCCGGCTCGCCGAACAGCGGGCCGCTGTCGAGCGCCGCTGCCAGGCCGACCCAATCGCCCGCCGCGAACAGCGTGCCCGAACCGCCGAGCACCTCGGCGATGGCCCCGCTGTCGGAGGCCAGGATCGGAACATGCGCGGCCATCGCCTCCGCCAGCACCATCCCGAACTGCTCTTCCCAGAACGGAGTCGGCAACGACGCCAGCACCAGGCACGATGCGCGGGCGTACACCATGGGCAACTCCTCGTAGGGCACCCAGCCGCGGAACTCCACCTTGTCGGCCAGCCCTAGATCCCGCGCAACGCCGCGCAGCCGCTCCTCCTCTGGCCCCACGCCGACGATCAGCACGTGGACGTCCTGGCCCCGTGCGAATCGCAGGCTCGCCACGGCCCGCAGCACGTCCTGGTGGCCCTTCTCCCAGACCAGTCGGCCGATGGAGACGACGAGGTGCGAACCGTCCGGCGCCGGGTCAGGCGTACGCGCGGTAGCGAACCGGTCGACATCGATCCCCGGGCCGGCGACGCGGATGCGCTCGCGCGCGGCGCCCTCCAGCCGCAGTGCCCCGCGGGCGCGCTCGGTCGCCGCCAGGTAGAGGTCGGTCGCCGCCAGCACGGCCTGGCGCTGCGGTCGAGTGCGCACGTTTCTATAGGCGTCCAGAAACGGCAACGTCTCCCAGACGGTCGTCACCAGGCGGAAGCCAAGGCGCTCGCGCAGCGCGGCCGCCTGCGCGGAGAACCAAGTCCCCAGCTCGGCGCCGTGGACGATGTCGGCCCCCTCCAGGTGCCGCTCGAGCCCCACGTACCGCTCGCCGACCGCACGCACGGCGAGAGCCCCCGCAGTGCCGCCGGGCAGCCGGCCGCCGACGGTGCGGACCGGCTCGCGGCGGATCCGCAGCGCGCTCGTGTCGTATTGGTTGTTCGGCGCCACGAGCACGCGCACGTCGTACCCGGGGCCCAAGTCCTCCCACGGCCGCAGATCCCACGGGCTGACCGCCGTCCCGCGGAGCACCACCACACGACGGGGACGCGTCGAAGCGCTCATGCGCGCACGGCGCTCGCGTACCACTGGTTGGCGAAGAACTCGGCGGCGCGCCCGCCGGTGGCACGGTCAAGGCGCGCGGTTCGGCCCAGCGGCGGGTGCCCGGTGCTCGTCACCTTCCAGCCGTGCGCCTGGACCAGGGCGACGAGGTCGGCGCGCGTGAACCAGCGCAAATGGGTGCGGTCCCGGTGACCCCAGTCGGCGTATCCGAAAGTGCCGCGAACGAGCAGGTCGTACGTCAGCTGAACGTGTCGGGCGTTGGGGACCGACACCTGCAGCCGAGCGCCCGGCGCAGCCAGCATGGCGAGCCCATCGAGCACGGTGCCGGGGTCCACAAGATGCTCCAGCACGTCGAGGCACAGGATCGTGTTGAACGGACCGCGCAGCGTGGGCAGCGCATCCTCGATGGCGCCGGCGAACACCTCGTCGTAGCGAGCGTCCGCCTCGCGGGCGACGTCGTCCACGATCTCCACCCCCACCAACTCGGTGGCTCCGGCGGCCCGCAACGGCATCGCAGCCCCTCCTGCGCCGCAGCCAACGTCCAGCACCCGACCTGCCGGCCGAGGCAGCGTGGCGATGATGTCGGCGCGATCCTGGGCGTAGTAGCTCGAAGGCGGCGAGGGGTTGCTCACGGGCCGAACGCTAACGACGCAACCGCTCGCGAGCGGTCCGCGCAGCGTCGATGACCTCGCTGGGCACCAGCTTCAGCGCCCAAGCCCCGCTGAGGAACGCCACCACAGCCACCGTGGTCTGGACCAGCGGGCTGCTCCACGGAACCAGCGCGATCAGCCCGCAGGCCGCTGCCAGCGGAACGGCTCGAAGGAGGAAGCGCATGTCCAGTTCGTCGCCGTGCCCGGTGCTCCGCAGACCCAGGTAGAGGCCGGCCAGCAGGGTCCAGTCGGCGATCGCGAACGCGATCGCGGCACCCTTGGCGTCCAGTTCGGGGATCAGCGCAAAGCCCAGGACCACGACGACGACAAGCCCGACGAAAGACGCGATGGCCAGCAGCTTCTGTTTGCCGGTGGCGATCAGCACCGGGCTCCACGACGCGCCGACGAACAGCGAGACCAAGGCCACCGAAAAGATCCGCAGCACGGGCGCGGCACCGCGGTACTGCTCCCCGCCGAGCGCGATCATGATCGGCACGGCGGCACCGGCCACGACCAGCGCCGAGATCAGGCCGGCGAGCGTCATCGCCTCGGTCATGCGCTGGGTGATGTACCGCAACCGGGCGCGGTCGTCGCGCGCGGCGATGGTCATCACGGGCAGCACCACGGTCACCAGCAGCGCGGGCACACCGTAGGCGATGTCGAACACGCGGGAGGCGGCGACGAAGAGGCCGGTCTGCACGTCGGTGGTCAGCAGCGAGGCGATCACGACCAGCACGCGGTAGTAGATGACGGCGATCACGCCCGCGATCGCGACGGGCAGACCCACCGCGGCCAGGGTGCGCAGCTCGCCCCGCTCCCAACGCGGTCGAACGAGATGCTGGCGATCCACCAGCAGCGGAGTGAGAGCGAGCAGAACCAGTCCCGCGGCGATCTGCACCGCGAAGAAGCCGACGAGGCCCGAGCCGGCGAGTACGAGCAGGATCCACCCGATCACCAGCGACCCTTGGCGCAGCACCTCGCTGAGCGCGAGCGTCCCGTTGCGCATCTCCACCGCCAGCGGCAGGAGCATCGCGCCCTGCACGCTGAACAGGAACACGCCGATACCCGCAAGCCCCGTCCCCAGAACCAGTTGGTTGCTGTAGCCCACCAGGAGGGCAAACACCACCGCCGCGACGACGCCGATCGCCGTGAGCACGATCCGCAGCCCGAGAATGTGGGCGAGCAGCCGCCGGCGCTCCTCGCCGTGCACGAGCGCCATCTCGCGCGTTCCGGTGATCGTCAGCCCGGCATCGGTCACGCCCTGCACGATCGCGACGAGCGCCATCACGGTGCCGTAGCGACCGAAGTCGGCGACGCCCAGGTAGCGGAGCAGCACGACGGCGCCGAGCGCCACGAAGATGTTGGTGGCGGCCATCGCCCCGATGCGCACCGCGCTGCCACGCACGACGCGCCCGCCGACCTCGTCGTCGGCCAGGCGCGCGTCCGGGCTCGTCCCCGAGCTTGCCTCTTCGGCCGTCATGGCCGTCAGGCTAGCGGCGAGTGGTGCGCAGACCGCATTACGCCGACCTGGTTGCATAGGCTTGACGCATGGCTCCCAAGAGCGCCCTCATCACTGGCATCACCGGGCAGGACGGTTCCTACCTCGCTGAACTGCTGCTGTCCAAGGGATATGACGTGCACGGCATGGTCCGCCGCGCGTCGACCGAGAAGTTCGAGCGGATCGAGCACATCCGCGACGACATCACCCTCCATCAGGGGGATCTGCTGGACCAGCGATCGCTGGTGGACGCGATGCGCGGCTCGGCGCCCGACGAGATCTACAACCTCGCCGCCATGAGCTTCGTCGCCACCTCCTGGATCCAGCCGACGCTGACGGCGGACTTCACCGGCGTGGGGGTGACGCGGATGCTCGAGGCGATGCGCGAGGCGGCGCCCGACGCGCGCTTCTACCAGGCCTCCTCCAGCGAGATGTTCGGCAAGGTGCTGCAGGTCCCGCAGACCGAGGCGACGCCGTTCTACCCCCGTTCGCCCTACGGCGTGGCGAAGGCCTACGGGCACTTCATCACCGTGAACTACCGCGAGTCGTATGACCTGTTCGCCGCCAGCGGGATTCTCTTCAACCACGAAAGTCCGCGCCGCGGGCTGGAGTTCGTGACCCGCAAGATCACCTGGCATGCGGCCGCGATCAAGCACGGCCTGCGGGACACGCTGTCGCTCGGAAACCTTGACGCCGAGCGCGACTGGGGCTACGCCGAGGACTACGTCAAGGCGATGTGGCTGATGCTCCAGCAGGACGAGGCGCAGGACTACGTGATCGCCACCAACAAGTCCAACTCGGTGCGCGAGTGCGTCGAGATCGCCTTCGACGAGGCCGGCCTCGGGGATTGGGAGAAGTACGTGCAACTCGACCCCCGCTTCATGCGCCCCGCCGAAGTCGACCACCTGATCGGCGACTACGCCAAGGCCGAGCGAGAACTGGGCTGGAAGCCGGAGACGAGCTTCGAAGAGCTGATCCGCCTGATGACCCGCGCGGACCTGGAGTTGCTGAAGCCGTAGTTCAGGACCCACCCAGCGCGGCCACGTCGGCCGCCACCATCTCCCCGATCAGGTCCTCAAAGGTGTGCTCGGGCTCCCAACCCAGCACCTGCCGGGCACGTGACGGATCCCCCACCGGGGGCGTGGCTTCCGGCTCGCGGACGAACTCCGGGTTCACGTGCACGTACCCTGCGGGCTCCAGACCGACGGCGGCGAACGCGGTATCCACCAGATCCCCGACCGTGTGCGCCACACCGGAGGCGAACACGTAGTCGGCGGGCTCGGGCGCCTGCAAGGCC
This sequence comes from Solirubrobacterales bacterium, assembly GCA_038319025.1. Classification (GTDB taxonomy): domain Bacteria; phylum Actinomycetota; class Thermoleophilia; order Solirubrobacterales; family Solirubrobacteraceae; genus JBBQCW01. Next base: position 205,571 of record JBBQCW010000004.1, on the reverse strand, counting down.
AGCCGGGCGCCGCGCATGATGTCGGCGGCATGCGACCAGTCGCGCACTGCGCGCAAGTCGCCCAGCTCCAGGCTCTCGGCCTGCCCGGCGGCGATGGCCGCCGCCCCGCGCGTGACCTTGCGCGGAAGAAAGTGCTCGGGCCGCCGGGGGGACTCGTGGTTGTAGAGGATTCCTGACACGGCAAAGAGCCCGTGGCGCTCGCGCATCGTGCGCACCAGCCCGTGCGCGGCGAGCTTGGCCACGCCGTACGGCGTGCGCGGGCGTGTCGGCGTCATCTCATCCTGCGGGCTTACGCCGGCCTCCCCGAAGATCTCGCTGGAGCAGGCGAAGAACATGCGCATCCCCGGCATTTCCGCTGCGGCGATCGCCAACAGCGTGGCGGTGGAGCCGGCGATCGCCTGCATCGTCTCCGTCGGGTCCTTCCAAGAGTCCGGCACGAAGGTCGGCGCCGCCAGGTGGTACAGCTCGTCCGGCGCGACATCGGCCACCGCTCGGCGCAGGGATTCCGGCTCCAGCAGCTCTCCCGTCACGATCCCGACACCCTCGGGCGTGAACTCGCCACGGCCATTTCCGGGGCGGATCATGCCCGTCACCTCGTACCCCTCGGCCAGCAGCAAGTCGGCGAGATAGGAGCCGTCCTGGCCGCTGATCCCGGTGATTAGAGCTGTCCGGGCAGGCATGCGCGGAGGGTACCTGTCGGCTGTGTGCGGCGAACCCAGCGGCGTTTGACGCGGGCGTGCAGCCCGGCGCGCCAACTTTTGTCCGCATCGATCGTGGTTACAGCGCGTTGTCAGGGGTACCCTTTGACGTTCGTAGTCTTCGGGTGCACGTTTGCCGGCCCCGACAGCACCCGCCCATGAATCCCGTACCAAACCCCCACCCCAACCCCTCGCCCGCGCCGTACCCGACGGCCGCGCCGCCGACGGTCGGGGTGCTCGGCGTCGACCTGGCCCTCACCGACTACGAGGCGACGCTGGACTGGATGGACGCGATGATCGCCTCCCGCGAGCGGGGCTACATCGCGGTGGCCGCCACGCACACGGTCATGGCCACGGCGGACGACCCGGCCCTGCGCGCCGCGGTGGCCGGTGCCTCGCTCACCGTGCCGGACGGCCAGCCGCTCGTCTGGGCGATGAACGCGCTCGGCCACCACCTGTCGAGCCGCGTCTACGGACCCGAGCTGATGGATCGCGCCTGCGCCCGCGCGGCGCGCGACGGCCAGCGCGTCTACCTGTACGGCGGACGCGACGACGACGAGAGCGCTCTCTACCAGCTCACACTGGCGCTTCGCCGACGGCATCCGGGGATCCAGGTCGTCGGCGGCATGCGTCCGCGCTACCGCACCCTGACTTCGGAGGAACAGGACGCGGTGGCCCGCGAGATCAACCGTGCTGCCCCCGATGTGGTGTGGGTGGGGATCGGCGTCCCGCTGCAGGAGAAGTGGATGTTCGCCATGCGCGAGCGCCTCGACGCGCCGGTGCTCGTTGGCGTCGGGGCCGCGTTCGACTTCCACGCCGGCCTGATCCCGCAGGCTCCCCATTGGATGCAGCGGACCGGCCTGGAGTGGCTCTACCGCCTGCGCCAGGAGCCGCGGCGGCTGTGGCGCCGCTACCTGACTTACAACCCGCGCTTTGTCGTGGGGTTCGCGCGGCAGTACGCGCGTCACCGCCGCGGGCGCGCGGCGGTGAGCAGCGCTCGTCGATGACATTCGCTAAGACCGTTAGCGCTGCAGCTTTTTGACGACCCCCGCTGCCTGGAAGTACGTCGAAAGGGCCGGTTTCCCGGTGCCGTCGAGTCGCAATAGACCGGTGTGCAGGCCCCAGAAGTCGCCCTTGCCGCTGTAGGGCTGCGAATCGCGCCAGTTGAAATAGACGACGCCGCGCAGCCGCAAGGCGCCGGCCTCGGCCGCGAGCGTAGTGATGGTGTTCAACACAAGTTTGGCCTGCCGGCGTTCGCCGACGGTGAAGCTGCTGCGGGGGCCGCCACTGGCCCACCCGAGTTCAGTGATCCAGATCGACGCCCGGCCATCGCCCTTGCCGTCCAGCAGGCTGCGCACCGCTCGCGCCGCGGCCAGGACGCCGGCGGCGGAGGTGGCGTACGGGTGTAGAGCGAGCGTCTCGAAGGTGCCCTTCGCCCCAGCGGCGTACATCTGGCGCACGTACCGCGTAAGCCCGACACCCAGGCGCGAATCGGGCAGCCCTGCCGTGACGATCTCAGCGTTCGGATCGACGCGCCGTATGCCTCGATGCACTGCGCGCAGCATCCTCACGTAGGCGGCGGCGCTGGGCCGGCCGCCCCAATAGAACGGCAGGTTGGGCTCGTTCCACACCTGCCAGGCGTGGATCGGGCGGGCGTCAAGATCCGGGTGCGCGTGCCAGAACGTGCCGTTCGGACCGTAGCGGCGGGAGATCACGGTCGCGAACTCGGCGACGTCCTCCATGCGACTTGGGGGGAACGATGTCGTGAGGGTGACAACGACGCCTCGCGCTGCCCCGGCCGAGCGAAATAGCGGAGCGTGAAAGATGACCGGGAGGACATCCAGCCCGGCGCGTGAAGTCGCCGCCATGTAGGCGTCGTAGGCGGCGAAGTCGTAACGCCCGGGGCCAGGTTCCATTGCTGCCCAGTCAAAAGTCTGGCGCAACAGCTGCACCCCTGTGCGCTTCTCCCCGGCGAGGATCGAGGCTCGGAGGGCTGGCGCCGCCGCGAAGGCGTCCTCGGATACCAAGCCCATGAATCCGGCTGGCACCGCCGACTTGGGCGACGCAGTACTGGCGCTGGCGCCCCCGCCACTCCCGCAGGCTCCCAGCGCGATCGTCACCGCGAACACAGGTATGGCGCCCGAGCCCAAGAAGCGACGCACGGCGGCCCCGGGGCGATGATGCAGGCGAGCCATGCGACCGCAAGCTAGCAGCCGCCTGTTGCCCGGGCGCCGGGGTCGGTGTTCAGGGGTGAGTGAGTGCGTTGACCGCTCGCTGGAGCGCCACCGCGGCCGGTTTGGGGTGCCCATCGGCGCGGTACAGCCCGGTGTGCAGCCCCCAGAAGTCCGTCCGGCCGGGGTAGGGAGGCAGATCGGTCCAGTTGTAGTAGACGAACCCGCCCAGCCGCAGCGTGTGACGCGCGCGTCCCATGCGCATAACGACGTCGGAGACGAGTTTGGCCTGGCGGGCCGGACCCACGTTAAAGCTCGCCCGCGGGCCGGAGTCTCCCCACCCGAACTCTGTCACCCACAGTCCGGCTGCGCGGTCGTGGTTACTTGCCATTACCTTGCGCACATCGTCCAGCCGGGCCATGAAGTCGTCGGCCGTCAGGGAGTACGCATTGACCGAGACAGTGTCGAAGTCCGGGGCGGCGCCCGCTTTGTAGAGCTGATCGATGTACTTCAGCAGCGGTATGCCCAGCTTGCTGTCCGGCATCCCGGCGGTGAGCACCTGGGCTCCCGGCTGCACGGCGCGGATCGCCGCGGCCGCCACGTGCAGCAGGTGGGCGTATCTCGGGGCGCTGGGCGTGGGCAGCCAGTAGAGGTACAGGTTCGGCTCGTTCCACACCTGGTAGGCCGTCGTCGGCAATGGCGGTATCTCCGGATGCTCGGTCCACAACGTCCCGCCCGGGCCGTAACGCTGGGCGACGGCGGCGGCATAGGCGGCGAACTGCGCTGGATCCCGCGGGGGGTAGGCACCGTGGAGCGTGTCGCCTGGCGGGCGCGCGCTGGCCCACTGCGGCTCGCCGAACAGGACGGGCATGACGGTGATTCCGGCCCGCGCCGCATCCAGAACGAACGCGTCGGCCTGGGCGAAGTCGAACCGGTCGGCGTAGGGCTCGACGAACTGCCAGTCGAAGAGCTGGCGCAACAGCCCGATCCCGTTCCGGCGCTGGGCCGAAAGCGCGACCTGGCGGTACGCGGAGGACCCAGCGAACGTGTCATCACTGGCCACGCCCACAAACATGGGCGGGAGGGTGCTGATCGACGACGCAACGGGCGCTGGCTTTGGCTTTCGCTTCGGCACGGGCTTAGTGTCAGGCGCGGTCTCCGGCTTCGGGGGTGGCGCCTTGGCGGTCACCGGCGGGGCGACGGATCCCACCCCAGCGAGCAGGGTCAGGACACACACCTGTGCGATTTGCCGCCACAGGCGCGTCGAGAACACGGCGCCAAGCTAGCAACCGTGTTCAGGCGCGACGTCGGCTCGAATATCTTGCGCAAGTATTCGCGCCCAACGCAACACGAACCTCCTTCAGAGCGTCAATCAGGCAGCCTCAGGACGGCCAACCGAGGGCTGACGAACACCGGCGTTCCCCACCCCGGCGGGGCGATCGGACGCCCGTCCGGACCAATGCACGTCGGGTCCACGACCACGAATCTGACGCCGAGAGCCCGTGCCCGCGCCCGGCCGACCCGGTTGCCTTCGAGGATCTGTTGGGCTTGCCGAGCAAACCGCAGCTCAGCCTTGGGCTGGATGTCCTGCGGTGTGAGTGCAGGGAGCGTTCGGGTCCGCAGCAGCCACGTGGACAAGAAGCTCCAGCAGCGGTCGGTGACGACGACCTCGCCTGGACGCAGCGCTCCCTCCAGGGCATCCAGGCCGCGCAGCGACACAGGACTGGCAAACGCGTAGAACGAGCGCACGTTTGGCGCCTGGTTCCAGGACCCCGCCGCGGTCACGGCGATGGCGACCGTGCACACCATGGCAACCACGCTGGCCGGACGCATCCGCACGACGACCGCGGCGACCAGGGGTGCGGCGGCCACAGGCAGGAAATAGACCATGCGCGCGTAGTAGCCAGGCAGGTGGACGAGCCAGGCGTACGCCAGCCCGACGATGACGGCAAGCATCGCCAGCGCCGGCCACAGCGCCCGCTCGCGGCGGCGCCAGGCGGCGATAACGACCAACGCGATCACCGTCGCGGCCGTGAGCGTCCACGACAAGTCGCGCGTCGCCAGCCCTATGTCGACCTTCGTATTCAGATACGCGGTGTAGGACTGGGTCCCGCCGAACGTCCGCTGTCGGGCGTAGAGGTCCGCCCACACCCCGATCCCCAGAAGCACCGTGAGCGCACCCACCCGCGCCGCGTCACGCGCAGCGCGGCGCCGATCGGCGCCCACCAAGCAGGCGACCAGCACGAGCGCCACCGCGCCCAATCCGACCAGCAACGACAGGCGATGCATCGCGGCGAGCCCCACCAGCACCACCGCCGCGCCCACCGAACTGCGCCCGTCCAACCCTTCCGTCGCACCCTCGGCCAGATAGGCAAGCAGAAGGGCGAGCACGGCCAGCGCCGCCACGTTGGGCAGCCCGTGCCAGCCCAGAATGTCCTGGGTGGCCGGAACAACGGCCACCAGCACCGCGGCCAGTACACCGGCGGCACGTCCCCAGTACGCGCGAGCGAAGGCGAACACGGCGGTGATCTGCAGTAAGCCGAAGACGAGGATCCCGCGCCCCAGCACCCCGGCGGGCGAACCGGACATCAGCAACGTCGAGCCGTACAGGGCCGGCACCCCCGGGTCCTCGCGAAACGGCACGCCGAGCATCCAGAACGGATTGTCGATGAGGAGCGACCCTTGGCGGCGGATCTCGTCCGCGTACAGCAGGTACTTGGCCCAGTCGTTACCCGGCAGGGGGCTCGGCGCGACGACCCGCAGCGCCAGCACGAGGCCGAGCGCGACCGCAAGCAGCAGACCGGCGCCCTCGAGCACATCGGCCCGCGACGGGTGCGCCCAGCGGGCGACCGGGTCGCCGGCCCAGGTGCCCAGTGCCGAAGCGACGATGACCACCAGGATCACCCGTACGCTGAGTCCGGTGAGCGGGATGCCGACCCACGCCGCCCATATGAGCGCGACCGACACCGTCGCGAATCCGAGCACGGGAGCGCCGGCGAGAACAGCGGCCGTGTGGCGTCGCACGGCGGCGGGCAGCAGCGGGGCGAGCGCCCAGCCCGGTGCGATCAGCGCGACCGTCGCCGCCGCGACCGACGAGGTGCCCAGGGCACCGAGGACCGCCTCGCCTACCACCAGGATGGCCGCCAGCACCCACCACACGGGCCGGGCTCGTATAGCCGCCCGGTACGCGGCCGCTACGGTTCGGGGTCGGATGTCAGGCAGAGTGATCGTTGTTCTCGTTGGACTGGCGCTGATGATCAGCGCCGCGCCCGCCGCAGCGCAATCTGGCAATGGAGCCTACGCGCCATTCCCCACCCCGGCCAAGGAGAGCGCCACGTCGACGTACTACGGCCGACTCGGACTGAACACCTCGCCGGCGGGGGTGCGGCCCGGGGCGTTCCCCGGTGGCCTCGCAGCCGCGGCCTCCACCGCGGGTCCTACCCTCCGCGCCGGCCTGGGGGACGGTGGCAGCGGGGTTCCGGCGCTTCTCGCCGTACTGACCGTGGCTCTCCTCGCGGTGGCCGCCGCGACGCGCGGGCGCGTGAGTCGTCAGACTGCTTAGGGCTTGATGCCCTCGCGCCTGACCACCACGCCCGACACCGGGTGGCGCCAGCCGCCACCGGGGCCGCCTGCGTCACTGAACGGCGACCGCCCACCCGGCGCCATCAAAGCCCGGCTCGGGCGGTACCTGACGGCGGTGTTTGAGGGCTCTGAGGACGAGAACAAGCGGGTGATCCTGGATACGGTGGCAGCTGGTCCGCCCCGTCCCCGCCTGCTCGACCTGGGCTGCTTCAACGGCGCCTTCACGGCCGACCTGGGGCAGGCGGCGCACGCCGAGGAACTCGTGGGCGTCGAGTGGCTGCCCCAATACGCCGAGCAGGCGCGCAGCCGCGGCGTGCATGTGATCGAGAGCGACGTCGACGAGCCGCTGCCGTTCGACGACGATGCGTTCGACCTGATCCACGCCAATCAGTTGATCGAGCATCTGCGTAACACGGACAATTTCCTGCGGGAGGTGGCGCGCGTCTGCGCCCCCGGCGGGCGGGTGCTGCTGTCCACCAACAACATGGCGGCCTGGCACAACATCGCCAGCTTGGTGCTCGGCTACCAGCCGTTCCCCAACCACGTATCCGACGAGGTGCACGTCGGCAACCCGCTCGATCCTCGCCGGGGCCGTCGTCACGCCGACGTGGGCCAGACCCACGTGCGCGTGTTCACCGTGCAGGCACTCGTGGAACTGGCGGGCGTTCACGGCCTGCGGCACGTCGACACCCACATGAACGGCTACTACCCGCTGGTGCCCGGTGCGGCGCGGCGCGCCGTGCGACTCGATCCGAGGCATGCGGCATTCATGGTCGTGGAGCTGGAGCCGACAGGCGCGGGCTGAAGGCTCAGCGCGCGCGGAAGCGCAAAGGACACGATGTCCCGTCGGCCACGAGCCCCCCCGACTGCTGGGGATACCTGGCCCACAGTTCATACGTGTCCGCGGCGCCGAGCCGCCAAGCCGGCGCAGTGAAGCGTCCGCGGGCGTCCGTGCGTACGGTCGCCAGCGTGCGCAGCGCCCCCCCGTGTCTGGCCCATTGCAGCACCACCCGCCGCCTGCCGCGGGCGGGCAGCATCCGTCCCCGAATGGTGATCGGCTCGCCGCGTCGCACCGATCGTGGCGTCTGGGTGGGTCCTCGGGTGGCGCTCGGGTTGGTGTTCAGGATCAGGTGCGCACCGGTTCGCCCACGCACCACCGGCCCGGCGGTGATGAGAGTCGTCGTCTGAGTCAGCGTCGGCCCCAAGGCAAAGGGGCTATCGGCTTCGTAGGTGCCCACCAGCTTCGGCCGCGCCGAAAAAGTAAGTCGGAAGTCACTGTCGACCCAGGGCGCCCGCCGCCCGGTGGCGTACCGCACGGCCAGGGTGGTCGCGCTGCCCGCCGGCAGGAGCACGTCCACCGTGGAGGCCCCTGTGGTGTACCCGTGGTAAGCGCTCGTGCGTTCCGAGCACGAGACGACGAATCTGCCGTCCGCGACCGTCTGCCCCAGCGTCCCGGGCCCCTGCAGAGCGATGGACCGTGGCCCGGTCAGCGATTGCCCCTCATCGAGGCCGCCGATCATGGCGAACGGCGGCGGTGCCAGCCGGACAGAGAAGCGCTCCTCGCGCTCAGCCGTACTGTGCATTTGCAGGTAGTAGACGACCGTGCGCGTCGACGCGTCGACGCTAGTCGGAGTGCTCAGCGTGCCGTTAAACACCATGCTCGCGCCGGCGCCTGGGGTTCCCATGCCTAGGGCGAGCAAGGCGAGCAGCGCGGCGTGCCCGATCCGTCGCATCAGCTCGTCCGCCAAGCAAGGCTCGTGTCGGCACTCGTCCGGGCCCGAAGCGCCGTTCCGGGTCCGACGCGCAAAGTGCCGGTGAAGACGCGATTGCGGGCTGCGGCGAGACGGACGGCGGTGACCCAGCGGTTGCCCTGCCGCGCCTCGATGGTCACCGGCCCGGCTGAGGGCGCGATCCCCCACAGGCGGGCGACACCGCCACTACGGTAAGCCGTGAATGGGAAACGAAAGGCTGTACGCGAGGGTTTGGCGACATCGTTCGCCACGGTGGCACCGCGCATGAAGATGCCCGACTGCAGCGTGCTGGCGTAGGAGGGGACCGGCGCCTGGTCGCGCATCAGAAACCACGACACGACATCAGCGCCTTGCTTCCAAAGCACGTACAGCGACCCTTCGAGGTACTGCGCCTGGCGGTCGAGCGTCAGACCGTCCGGGTCCGGGCGGCTGTCCCAGCTGATCTCTGTGATCCATAGCTGCTTGGGCTTCGCTGGGCGGACCGTGCCGGCACGCAAGGCTACGCCCAGCGGGCGGGTTATCCGTCCCAGGTCGGGCGGCGATACGTCGTCAGCGTTGATCGCGTGGCGTAGCGGCGGGCCTATCGGGTACGGGTGATGGGCTATCGCATCGAACCAGACGGTCTTGTGGCAGCCCGTGGACCGCATTGCGCGGCTGACGCACAACACGTCCCGCCAGAAGAGTGCTGGGGCGATGCGCCGCTCCCCCGGGTGCAGATCCCCGAACGGGGCCGTGCCGGCCGTGACCACGTAGTTGCGAGGACTCACCTTCTTGACGCCCTTGTAGAACGCGTTGAGCAGGGCGCGGTAGCGCCCCGGGCTCTCGGCGACGTAGCCGCCGGCCGTGGTGCGCCACTGTGGCGTGAGGAAGTTCGTGAGGTTCGGCTCGTTCCACGCCTGCCATTTGCGAACAGCAGGCAGCGTGCGTCCAGGCTCCAGCGGGTCGGAAAACGTGCCGGAGTAGCGTCGCGCCAGCGCTGTGGCGAACGCGCCATAGGCAGACGCCGAGGGACGCCACGTGCCGAGAGGAGCCGCTCCCCCACGCGGGCGACCTGAACCTTCTGCCCAAGCCGGTGCGTTGTTCACGAGCAGAAACGGCGTGGCTCCGGCGGCGGCGAGCGCACGCACCATCCGGTCAGCGGCCGCCCAGTCGTAACCGGCCCAGGATGGGTCGGCGGCGGTCGCGTTGGTGGGCGGCTTGGTGGGGGCGACGTCCCGCCAGGTCAGCTCAGCACGAATTATGGAAGCCCCGGCAGCGCGGGCTCGATCAAGGTTGGCGGCGTCGTCAGCCGCCGAGGAGTTCACGAACGACTCCTGATCGCTGAATCCGAGCAGCAGGCCGGGCGCCGCCGAGGCGACACCCGTAAAGGTCAGGACTCCGGCCACGCAGAGCAGCGCAAACCAGCTGGATCGAGGGAGGTGCACGACCAAGACGGTACCCAGCTGAGCTGCGGCTCACGCCGGTGCGCTGACGTTTCACCGAAGGGTCGTATGGGCACTGACGACCTGGACACAGTGTCACTCAAGCTCGGACCAAATTAAGGGCCCCCGTCACCCAAGCGCCCTGTACTGTGGTCTGAGGACTGATGGAAACTCGCCACCTGCCCATCCCTATCATCAACCCCAGGCGTCCGGTCAGCGCGCCCGGCGCCGATGAGCAGCGCGGAAGCCTCCTGTCTGGTCGCCTCGCGACACCCTTCTCCGGAGACAGCGAGGCGACGGCCCGTGTCTCATTCCGCGAAGGAAGGTACCGTCGGTTCCTGGCCTTGACCGATTCCCTGTGTGCCACGTTGGCGTGCGTCACGGCGATCGTGCTGATGGGCGACGACAGGTTGCAGCCCGCCACGCTGGCCCTGTTGCCGCTGGTGGTGTTCACATCGAAGGTCCTCGGGCTGTATGACCGCGATGAACTGCTCATACGCAAAACGACGGCCGACGAGGTTCCGGCCCTCTTCCAGCTTGCGACGGTCTACGCGCTCGTCATCTGGCTCGCGGGCACCACTTTCGTCGACGGTGACCTCAGTCGCCGCCAGGTCTTTGGCCTTTGGGGAATCCTCTTTGTGGCGATGGTGTTGGGCCGCTGGGCCATTCGCGCGGTGCTAGCACGGACCACTCCGGCCGAGCGCTGTTTGGTGGTCGGCAGCCCGGACCTTTACCAGCGCTTCAGTGACAAGGTGGCCGACAACCCGATGAACGTGGAGGTCGTGGGCCGTGTTGCGCTGGAGCGGTGGGCCGGTCGCAAGGCTGGTGCTTGGCGCGAAGTGCACGCGCTGCGCCAGACGCTGTCCGACCTCCAGGTAGATCGCGTGGTGATCGTGCCCGACGATGAGCCCGAGGTCACCCTTGACCTAATCCGTGCCGTCAAGAGCCTGGGCGTACGGGTGAGCGTGCTTCCTCACGTGCTCGAGGTCGTGGGCTCCGCCGTTGCCTACGACGACGTATTTGGTTTGCCGGTCCTCGGCTTACGGCGGTTTGGCCTCACACGCTCATCGCAAATCGTCAAGCGAATCCTGGATATCTTCTGCTCGGGTCTGTCGCTGGTGGTAATGGCCATCCCGCTTGCCATCATCGCGGTAATCATCAAACGCGACTCGCCCGGACCCGTGTTCTTTGTACAGGAGCGAACCGGCAGGGACGGCCTCACCTTCCGCATGATCAAGTTCCGCTCGATGGTGGTCGACGCCGAAGGGCGTAAAGCCGAACTGGATGCCCAGAACGAGACCGATGGGCTGTTCAAGATCACCAACGACCCCCGCGTGACGCCGTTTGGGCATCACCTTCGCCGCCTCAGCCTCGACGAGCTGCCTCAGCTCATCAACGTGCTGCGTGGTGACATGAGCATGGTGGGCCCGCGACCCTTGGTGCTCGACGAAGATCACCGCATCGAGGGGCTCGATCGCCGCCGGCTGATCCTCACCCCCGGTATTACCGGGCCGTGGCAGATACTCAGCTCCGGTCGTGTTCCTATGGGTGAGATGGTGAAGATCGACTACCTGTATGCAGCTACGTGGAGTATGTGGGGCGATATCAAGATTCTGCTGCGGACCGTGGTCTATGTGCTCCGACGAGGCGGCGTGTAGCGGGCGGAGGTGCAGCTTCAGCCGACGACTGGTGTGGCCGGCGGAAGCCTCAGCTTGCGGCGCGACGATCCGCGACCAGATGTGGCATCCCGCCGTCGCGCAGAACGATCGGCTCGGGATAGCCGATCTCACGCAGCAGCGAACGCACAGGTTGCTCTTGATCCCCGTGGATCTCGATCACCAGGACCGGCAGATGGCGTTCGAGCAGGGCCGCCCCTCCGGCGATGACCTGAGATTCAGCGCCCTCCACGTCGATCTTGATCACGTGCGGCGCCGGAAGGTCCGGCAGGGCGTCCAGCCGCGCGAGGGCGACGCGCTCTGAGCCGCCCGCATCGAAGTGAGCCGTAATCGCCTTCGACCCAATGGACATCATCGTATGTCCGTCGCGATCGGCCAGCGCCATCTGGTGCACTGTGGCGTTTCCGATGGCATTCGCAGAGAGGTTCGCCTCGAGGACGCGAACGTTGCCGGCGACAGGCTCGAAACAGTGCACCGCTCCCCGATCTCCGACCAGGCGACTTGCGAGCAGGGCGAGGAAGCCCGCGTGAGTGCCAACATCGAAGTACACGTCCCCCGGGCGCAGGTGGGCGACCAGGAGCCGTTGGACCGTCGGTTCGCTCATTCCCAGGATGTAACCCGCGGTGTCACCGCCCCGGAAGCGCAAGCCCTTCGCCGGACCGAGCTTGATGGTCGAGCCCAGACTACGGAGCGCGCCCGCGTTGAGTTTGTCGTAGACGCGACGGCGGTCCGGATCGTCCATGAGCCAGCGCGCAGTTCTGCGCAGTTGTTCCGTCACCATCCTCTTCACGGTAACTGATGCTGGGTAGGACTAGTCTGGCTGGCCCAGCCGGACGAGGTGCATGGCGGGCTCTACGGCTTCGGGTCGTGAGACATGGCTAGGCGGGCGGGCGAGCGGCCGAGCATGCCGGGGCGGTCACTGTCGGCCGGCCGCGGCTCAATCGGGCAGGAGGACGGCCAACGTGTCGATGTCCCAGTCGAACAGGACGTATCCCTGCTTTAGCAGCATCGCCCTGCAGTCGGGCTCCGCCTCGCCCAACAGGACCCTCTCGTAGTTGATGAACCGCGGCCGCATGCTGGAGAAGTCGATGCTGCGCAGGATCTCGTAGTCGTAGCCCTCCGCATCGATCTGTAGTAGGTCCAGCCGCTCGATGCCGTGGCGCTCGACGAGTTGATGGAGCGTGACGCAGTCGACGCGGTCCACGACTCGGTGCTCGTGCCAGAAGCCCTTGAGGTCGGCGAGGGCGCCCTGCCGGTCTAACGCCTCCTGCTCGTACCGGTCCCACTGCGTGGTCATCCGGGTGGGGTCCAGTGATCCGAGTTGGGAGAGCCAGGCCGGCTGGCCATGGTCGGTCGGATCGACCCCGAGACGATAGAAATCGCGCTCGCCCGCATCCTCGGCGATCGCCACGTTCTCCAGCTTCACTGTGGGGAGGCTCGCGTACGCCTCGCACAGCTGCTCGAAGTACTCCCGGACCGGCTCCACGAGGACGACCACCGACGCGGGGTGCGCGCTCAGCGTGCGGGTCAGGAACGTGTAGAGGGGATCGTTGTCAGTCTTTCCGACGAAGGCGCCGATTTGCACGACCGAGAACGTGTCCCGCCCTCCGAGCCACTCCAGCACACGGTCGAACGGCGTGGCCACCGGGGGCGCGGTCTCCCCAGGATCCAGGCGCCGGGCGATCACCCTGGCTACCCCCCTGGCCCCCTCCGCTCTGTATCGATGAATCGCTCGGCGCGGGTATGATGCGATGTCCACGCGGCCAAGATACCTCCATCCGCGCCCACGCCGGCGTGGGCGCGGGCAGGGCTCTCGTTCCGGTCACTAATACTGTCGGGCGAGATGCGACACCTCATCCCCGCTGACGGCGCGACCGAGAGCCGAGCCTTGCTCGTCCTCATCGGCTTGGTGCTGGCGGCGGCCTGCCTGGTCATCGGCGTCTGGGTGCAGTCGGGGGCACTGCCGGGGGAGCGTTGGCTGGCCCAGCAGTTGTACGTCGCCTGGGAGGCGCATGCGCCGCTGCAGGCGATCTCCGGATTCATGGGGGCGCTGGCCCGGGGCGTGGTCGCGCTCATCACAGTCCTGATCGGGGTCGCCATCCTGTGGCGCAACGTGGGCCGATGCTCGGCCGCCGGGATCGTGTTTGCGTCGGCCGCGGTGCTCGTCGCCGAGGCAGCCAAGTCGATCGTGGGTCCCACTCCAGCGGAGATAGCCCGGCTTGGCCAGGATGCCCTGGCGAACTTCCCGAGCGGGCATGTTGTCTACGCCACCGCAGTCTTCGGATACCTGGCCGTGGTCGGGTGGAGAACGGGACGGCGAGAGGTCACGGCGATCATGATCCTGCTCATCGTGCTGATGGGTCCTTCAATGCTCATGCTGTCCGTGCATCAGCCGAGCGACGTGCTCGCCGGCTACTGCCTCGGCGGGGCGTGGCTCTGCCTCACGCTGCTGGTAATACAAGCCTTCGATCGGAACTTCCCGCAGGAGCGCGCGCAGCTCTAGACTCGCGCCATGGAGTGGTGCGAGGGGCTCGGTCGTCTGTCAAGAAGGCTTCCGGACGTCCGGGGAAAGGTCGACCTGGCCTGGCGACTTATGGAGCGCCAGCACGCAGCCGGCCGTCTCGGCGGCGCATGGGAGGTGACGCTGGCCGACGGTGGTCGCTTCGTGCTTCCCGTGTCGTCGAAGATGACCTGGGCGGCGGCCTTCGCCGGACACTACGACCGCCAGTTCCAACAGCTACTGACGCAATTTGTCCAGCCCGAAACCACGGTGCTGGACATCGGGGCGGCGCTCGGGTTGTGGACTGTGCCGCTCGGTCGTGCCGCGAGTCGGTGCGGTTCGGTCGTGCACGCCTTCGAACCGTTCCCCGGCAACATCGCATGGGTCCGGCGCAACATCGACATCAACGGTCTCGCCGACGTCGTCGTGCTGCACGAGACCGCGCTCGGCGACGAGCCCGGCATGGCGCGGATGGAGATCCACGAGCAGGGGCGAGGGGAGGTCGGCAACGCGGCCGTGCTGCTCAAACCCGGGGACGGAGTCGACGTTCCTGTCGGCATTCTCGACCAAGTGGCTTTGACCGCACCGATCAGCGCCGTGAAGATCGACGTCGAAGGGTTCGAGGTCCGTGTACTGCGCGGTGCCTGGGAGACGATTGCCCGCGATCGGCCGGTGATCTTCGGGGAGTTCAACACATACTGGCTTGCCGATCGCGGCGATGATCTCGGGAGGTTGCTGGACGATCTCCGTGACCTCGACTACGAGGTATTCGCGGTGGACGGCGTCCGTATTCGCCCGTGGAGTGCTAGGCGCCGTCTGGAGTTACGACCGCTGGGTCGGGGTGAGACGACGCTCGAGGACTTACTGTTGTCCCCGGCCGAACGCGTGCCCTGCCGGATGCGCGGCGGGCCGACCACCGGCCTCGGCGATACCGCCCCAGTTCCAACCGCCGCCTGGGACTGATCTGGACCTGGGTGACGCCCGCGACGGCCTTAACCGGTCCCGCAAGGGCCGAAGTCATCAGCCAGCACCGGATTGTGCGCCGTCCTGGTTAGGGTTCCCGGTGGCCGCCCTGCCCTATGACCGTCCTTGTCCACGACTACCTGCTCGTCATGCGGGGCGCCGAGCGCTCGTTCGCCGCCATGTGCGACCTGTTCCCGGGCGCGCCGGTGGCGACCCTGCTGTACGACGAAGACGTCTTCGGCGATCGCCTGACCGGCCACCCGATCTCCACCTCCCCGATCCAGAGGCTCGGGGCACGCCAGCGAACCTTCAAGGCCCTGCTCCCGGTGCTGCCCGCGGCTGTGGAGCGGCTTACGGTGACGGGCCACGACGTCGTCCTGTCCAGCTCCAGCGCTTTTGCACACGGTGTACGGCCCGACCCCGATGCACTGCACGTCTGCTACTGCTACACCCCTTTTCGATACGCGTGGTACGAGCAGGACGCGGGCGTCGCGCAAGCGCCGCGACTTGCTCGTCCGCTCGTTCGCCGTTCGCTCGACCGAATCCGCGCCTGGGATCACGCGGCAGCGCAGCGCGACACGCATTACGTTGCGATCAGTCGACTGTCTCAAGAACGGATCCACCGGTACTGGGGCCGGGATGCCCCGATCTTGCATCCCCCGGTCGAACTCGAGCGGTTCGCTCCCGGTGAGCCCGAGGACTTCTTCCTCGTGGTGGGCGAGCTCGTCCGCCATAAGCGGATCGACGTGGCCCTGGAGGCAGCCCGCGTCGCCGGCGTACCGATCACTGTGGTGGGGAGCGGGGCCGACGAGTCGCGGCTGCGGGCCGAGTACGGTGCAAGCGCGACGTTCCTGGGCCGAATCGACGACGAATCGCTCGCCCGCCTCTATTCGCGCGCACGCGCCTTGGTGATGCCCAACGTGGAGGAGTTCGGCATCACCGCGGTCGAGGCGCAGGCCTCGGGCCGGCCGGTGATCGCTGCCGACGGCGGAGGCGCTCGCGAGACGGTGCTCGAGAGCCAGACCGGACTCTTCGTTCCCCAAGGCGACGTGGCCGCGCTGGCGGCGGCCATGCGCTCGCCGGACATCGACGAGCTGCTGCCCCAGGACGCCTGCAATAACGCGCGCAGATTCTCGACACAGGCCTTTCAGCGCGGCATCATGCGCGCCATCTCCGATTTTCAGCATGGGTAGGACGTGCCGTGGGGCGATTCTCTCGACTTCATGCCTGCCCCCCGACGCGGATGCTGGCATCGAGCTTCATCGGCCCCCAGTCCGCGCGCTCTGGCCGCGGTCGCGCAGCACGGCCTCGTAGGTGGCCATCAGCTGCCGGGTAACGATCTCCGGCGCGAAATCGGCGGCGCGCTCGCGCCCGCGCGTCACCAGCACCTCCCGCAGCGCCTCGTCTTCGCGCAGCTCTCGGAGTGCGTGGGCGTAAGCCCCGACGTCGCCAGGCGGGCACAGCAGCCCGTTGTACCCGGTGCGGATGATCTCGCGAGGCCCTCCGTCGTCGGCCGCCACCACAACGACGCCGGCGGCAAGGCCCTCGAGAACAACCTGGCCGAACGGTTCGGCCACACGTGAGGCGTGCACGAGCACGTCGAACCCGGCAAGCTCGCCCGGGACATCGTCGACGAACCCGCGCCATTCCACCCGGTCGGCTATCCCCAGCTCTTCGGTGAGGGTCCTCAGGCCCGCGGCGTATGCCTCTTCGGCATCCCCGAACATCGCGGAGCCGGCGATCACCGCTCGCTCGTCTCCGTCAGGAAAGGCCTCCGCAAAGGCCCGTAGAAAGATGTCCTGTCCCTTCCAAGGGGTGAGCCGGCCAACCATGCCGACGGTGAAGTGACGCGAGCCGTTGGTGGGCTTGACAGGCCCGATGGCCTCCAGCGGGGCCGGGATCACGGAAACCTCGGGAATGATGCTGGCAAACCGCCGTAGAAATGACCAGCGCGTCGTGTGCAGGGTCTCGGCAGTGTTGGCCGAGTTGGCGATCACCCGCGTGGCGAAGATCCGGACCCACCAGCGCATCAGCGACACGGCGGGGCCGGGGAGGTAGTCGTCGGCGAGGCGGTCGCGTAGGTGCCAGACCACGGGGAGCCCCGCCAGGCGCGCGGCGACGCTGCCGATGAACCCGGCCTTGAGCGAGTTCGTGTGCACGACGTCCGGCCGCAGCTGACGTAGGCGCCACGAGAGCCGTGCGGTGTAGGCCACCGTTCGCCACGCGACGCCGAACGGGAGGCGGCCGGGCGCGACATCGTCCTTGCGGATCCCTCCGACTTCGGGGGCCAGCGGGAATATCTCCACCGAGATGCACGCCTGGTTCAGCCGTTCGGCGAACGGACCGTCCTCGAAGAGGATCACGTGGGCGTTGACGTCGTGGAGGTGCGAAAGCAGGCGCAGGAGCGCCAGCTCGCCACCGGAGAGTTGCCCGACGTGGTCGAGGTAGACCACGCGCAACCGTCGGTCAGCCGTCCCCGCCGCGACATCCTTGTAGATCACCTCCCGGCGGCCCGCCATCTCCAGCCAGGAGAACCGCTCGGCGTACGAGCGCGCCGCTGCGCGATCCGGCAGGCGCCCGTCGTGGGCGGCGCGGATTCGCCGGGCCAGCGCCGGGGGGTCATCCGGCGGAACGACGAGGGTGGGGTCGAGTCCGGCCACGACCTCAGGTAGCCCGCCAGCCGAGGTGACGATGCTCGGCGTGCCACATGCAGCGGCCTCGATGACGATGAGGCCAAAGCCCTCTTGCGAGAGGGTGGGCACGACACCGACATCGGCCGCGCGGTACAGCGCGAGCAGGTGGGCTTCTTCGACACGGCCGAGAAGGCGCACGGAGCCGCCCAGGCGGAGCCTTTGGATGCGGGCGTCCAGCGCCTCCCGGGAGACGCCGTCGCCGGCAATCAGCAGGCGAGCGCCCTCCGGGAGCCCGCCGTCGAGCGCCAACCGCCAGGCGTCCAGCAACGCTTCGATGCCCATACGCGGAACCAGACGACGCACGCAGACCGCCAGAAACGCGCCCGGTTCGATATCCAGCGAAGCGCGCGCCTGCGCCCGATCCCCAGCACTGAAGCCCTCGAGGTCCACGCCCGGGGGCACGACCACGACGTTCCACGGGACCAGCCGGTAGCGCGTCACGACCTCCTGTCGGAAGGCAGAGGTAAGGACGAGGATCCGGTCGGCGCGAGCGTAGACCCGTCGCTCAACGGCGCGCCGGACGTGGTAGCGCCATGGCGACCGATCGCCCTGCACCTGGGCCTCCGCCGCCCATGGCCCTTGAAAGTGGACCACCCAGGGGCGGTGGCGCGCACGTCCGGCGAACGTTGAAGGCATGGCATAGAGGGCGAAGTGGGCGTCGATCACTTCGCACGCGTAGGCGTCCCGGTCCACCGCCCGCCAGTACCCAACCAGCCGCCGCATCATCGGAGCGTCATGGCGCGAGACCGCGTGGATGCCCGGCGGAGAGTCTTGGGCCGGGCCGATTACCACCCCGTGAGCTGCCGCCTCGGGCAGCGCCTCGAACAGGTCGCGATACATCCGGTCGAGACCGCCGAGCTGCTCGGGAAACCACCCCTTGCCGAGCATGAGGATCCGCGGCACTCGGTCGCGATCCACGGCCTGCTCGTCCCCGTTCACCCGGCGGAGTTCCAGATCTGCTCGGTAGCGCGACCGCTGCTGTTCACGCGTCCAATGTACCGAGCGAAGCGAGAAGGCGAGCCGGAAGAGGCAGCCGGGCGTGATGTGCGAACATTCCCCAGTCCAACTCACTCGGTGGCACCCCCGTGCACATGCGTGGGGCCGCCAAGCGCGGACCAACAAGGAGTCCTAGGTGGACACTGACGCAACGCAGAAGCCACGTTTCGCCGACTACATCCGGCCGGTCTGGCAGCGGAAATGGCTGATCCTCGTTGCGGTCATCGTCGCCACGGCCGGGGTCTACACCTATTACAACCAGCAGGCAAAGGTGTACGACGCCGACACGCTGGTTTACACGAAGGATCCGGGCGATCCAGTGTCGGGTGTTCAGGCTTCGCAGAGCTCCGACCGTGCCGTGCAGAACCAAGCCGCGCTGCTCTACAGCCGTGACATCGCCGCGCGAGTCAAGAAGGAGACCGGGTACCCGGGGACCGCCGGGCAGCTGCTCTCGTCGGTGACCATCACCGCCCGCAGCGGCGAGGACTTCGTTTCGATAAGCGCGCGCTCGCCCATTCCTCAGCAGGCAGCAGATATCGCCAACGGCTATGCCGACGAGTTCGTCCGACTCTCCAAGCAGCAAAACCAGCTGCGCATCGCCAAGGCCCTCAAGGTGGCCAACGACCAGCTGAACGCGCTGGGCAAGAGTTCGTCGAACAAGGAGGTACGGCAGACGCTGGGCGATCAGATCCGCCGCCTAGAGCTGGCCCTCGCCGTGCCCTCCACGAGCGCACAGCAGGTGAACCCCGCAGTGGCGCCGATCTCGCCGACGTCGCCGAAGCCGCTGCGCAACGCGCTGTTCGCGTTCGTCCTCAGCCTGATCCTCGCCTGCGCGGTGGCCTTTGGCTTCGAACGCTTCGACCGGCGTATCAAGCGCCCCGAGGACATCGAGCGGGCGTACGGGCTCCCGCTCCTGGCCGTGCTGCCCCATTCGCCGTCGCCGACCCCGGTCGAGAATGGCATGGCCACCGTGCACCCCGTGTTCCGGGAGTCGTTCCGATCGTTGAGAACCAACATCGAGCTGGCAAACCTCGACCACCCTGCGAAGGTGATCCTCGTCAGTAGCGCCATCCCCGGCGAAGGGAAGTCGACGGTCGCCCGCAACCTCGCGATCGCGTTCCGGGAAACGGGCAAACGTGTGGTGGTTGTGGAAGCCGATCTTCGGCGCCCTGCCATGTCCAGCTCATTTGCTCACGAGCCGGGCCCGGGGCTTACGGAGGTGCTGACGAGCGAGGCGACCCTCGACGAGGTCATGCTGTGGGTCCCGGTCGCGGTCCCCGGCTTGGAGACCATCGACAGCATGACCCCGCATCCCATTCCTGACACGAACGGATCGTCCAACGGCGACCCCGCGGCCGAGCACGCGGGTACGGTCGCGCTACTGCTCAGCGGTTCCCGACCGGCCAACCCCCCGGCCGTACTCGCCTCCGAACAGGTCGTGCGACTGCTCGATCAGCTGCAGCTGCAGTTTGACATCGTGATTATCGACTCAGCACCCCTGCTGTCGGTCACCGACTCAGTGCCGCTCCTAAGGTATGCGGACTCGACCTTGCTCGTCTCCCGTCTGGGTGTGACCAGCCGGGACACCTCCCGCCGACTGGTGGAGTTCATCGCCCGGGTCCCGGATGCCCGCCCGATAGGCGTGGTGGCCAACGACCTGTCCCAGTTCGAAGCGTCTGGCTACGGCTACGGCTACGGCTACGCGGGTCGCTACGGCTACGGCTACGGCTACGGGGACAAGGAGCAGAAGAAGGCACAGAAGAAACAGGCCGAAGCGCAGCAGTCGGCCTGAGCGCACGTGCAGGCACTACTGACACGACCGTTCCATTGGGTCGGCCACCACGAGCGGATCGGCCAGGTTGTGGCTGGGCTGTGCGTCGCGACGATCACCATAGGGCTGACCGCGGTACTGCAGTCCAGGGGCATCCTGATCGGGACGATCGGTGTGATCGTGGTGATCGGCTCCGCCTGGTTCGCCGCCACCAAGCACACGCTGCTGGCGCTCGCGCTGTTCATGCTGTACCTGGGCCTCTTGGACGGATACCTGAAGCTGGCCACCGGCCAGGCCGCGGTAAGCATCGTCCGGGACATCCTGCTCTACGCACTGGTCGTCGGGTTGCTCGTGCGAGCCCAGGTGACGGGGCGCGAATGGGTGCTGCCACCGCTCGCGGCCTGGCCGATCGCGTTTGTCGTGCTCATCTGTGCGCAGCTCTTCAATCCCAACGCGGGCACGCTCGCCCACTCGCTCGGCGGGCTGCGCCAGCACCTGGAGTTCATCCCGCTCTTCTTCCTCGCCTTTGCGTACCTGCGCACCGTTCGCTCGCTGCGGCTGTTCGTGATCATCCTGCTCATCGTGGCCACGGCCAACGGCATCGTGGGCTACGTACAGTTCGGCCTCAGCCCCGAGCAGTTCGCCCAGTGGGGTCCCGGCTACCAGGCCCGGGTCAACGGCACGGATGCGTTCACCCGTAGTGCACGCACGTTCAGCACGGAAGGCGGGCAAGAGCGCGTTCGGCCGTTCGGATTGGGCAGCGAGGCAGGGTCCGGCGGACTGTTCGGCGCTTTGGCCATCGCCGGCGCCTTTGCGCTGTGCGCCCTCGTGGGCCGTCTTCGATACCAGTTGCTGGCTGTCGCGCTCGCGATCGGAGCGACCGTCGCGATCCTGACCTCGCAGGGCCGCGGCGCCGTTGTCTGCGCAGTGATCACGGTCATCGCGTTCGCGCTGATGACGGCCACATCCCGAAAGCGAACGGCGACCGTCATGGGCATCGCGGTGGCGGGACTGGTCTGTTACGCCGTTATCAGCAGCGTCGTTACCGACCAAGGCGCCTCGTCCTTCCGGTACAAGGGGCTCGATCCCGCCTCCCTCATCCAGACGACGAACGCATCGCGCAAGGGCTTCGTCACCGATACCGTTTGGAACACGATCCGGCACTACCCGCTGGGGGCCGGCCTGGCTGTCGCCGGCCCCGCCGCGGGCCAGCCGGGCGGCTCACCGCTGACGAACACCCTGAATGCCGAGAGCGAGTTCTCGTTCATGGCTCTGGAGGGCGGTGTCCCCGGGCTGCTCCTTATCGTCGGCTTCACCCTGACGATCGCCTACTTCGGGTTTACCCGGATCCGGCGCGAGCCCGACCCCGACGCGCGTCTCCTGCTGGCGGCGATTGTGGCTCCGGCGGTCGGCATGCTCGCGCTTTACTACCCCAGCCCGATCACGGCCACCGTGCCGACCGGCCCGTACCTTTGGACGGCGGGAGGCATCGTTTCGTTCTGGCTCATCACGCGGCAGCGTGAGCTGGCGATGGCGCGGGTAGCGACCCTCTCGCCCTTCGGGAAGCCAGCGGACGATGGCTTCCACGGGCCGACCGCGGGACCGGCGCTCCCCGCGGCGGGGACGGCCGTCCGCTCGTCCTAGACGGGGAAGGTCCTCATCGCCACGCGCCCGCCGCGGAGCACGCGCACGGTTGCCCGCAGCTGGCCGCGCAGGCTCGGGCCGAGTCTCATCCGAACGGCGGTCTCACCGCGCAGGACGGCGACGCCTCCCCGCCCGAGCCCGACCGTACCGCCATCCCCGATCAGCAGGCCGAACACCGTGCGGCGCAGCAGCAGGTCGTGACGCTCGGACAGAAGGCAGAACACGAAGTTGTCCGCCGCATCGTCGACCGCCCGCCGTTCCGGCGCGGAGCGCGTGTCCGCATCGAATCGTTCGGCGGGGGCGTGGTCGACGAGGATCTGCGGATCGAACACGAGCTTCCAGCCGCGATTTCGCGACCACAATGAGGTGGCGACCTCGAAGTGCGCCTGGGCGCCGGTGCCCCGGAGCGTTTCGGGGAGGGCCAGCGCCTCGCGCCGGAACACCATGTTGGCGCCTTTGAGCACCTCAACCTCGCGCGCTGACCCGATGCCCAGGTGATGGTTGCCGACGACCCTTCCCCATGCGGTGATGACACCCACGTCTAAGGAGCTGGCCGCCACCTGGCCGGGACGGGCGATGACGTCTCGGCCGCACGCTCCACCAACGGCCGGGTCGTCGAACCAGGCGCGGATGCGCTGATGCCATTCGGGCCGCAGGCTGACGTCATCGTCAACGAATCCGATCAGCGTGCCCGACGCGGCCTCAGCGCCCGACGCCATGGCGGCGAGAACCCCGCGGGCGTGCACAGCGACGGTTCGTAGGCCTGGGCGGCCGCGGAGGATGCCGACAGTCGCCTCGTCGCCGGGGCGGTGGACGACCAAGACCTCGTCGACGGGAACCAACTGGCGATCGACCGCGTCCAAGCAGGCGACCAGGCTCTCCGGCCTGCGGTACGTGGGAATCACGAGCGAGAGGCGGATGGGGGTCATCGGTCGGCCGAACGGTATCGGGCTTCACGACTCGGACTGCGGCAACCTCAAGTCTACGCCCCCACCGGTATCGTCCGGCCGAGTGTCGAACCCCAGGGCAGCACGAGCCTCAGCCATCACGTACGTGGCGAACGAGATCGGCCCTCGGGGTGGCATGGAGCGCCAGCTCATGGAGCTCGTCAACGGAGCGCTCGCGGACGAGCGTGAGGTCAGCGTGATCAGCCGATCCTGTGACGTGCCAGACCATCCGCGGCTGCGCGTGCACCGCGTGCCAGGCCCGACCCGCCCCCTTCCTCTGGCCTATCCGTGGTTCGAGATCGCCGCCGGCCGCGTTTTGCGCCGCCACGGACGGGGCCTCGTCCATGCGTGCGGTGCCATCGTCCCGGCCGCCGTCGACGTGGTGACGGTGCACTTCTGCCACCGCGCCTATAACGCCCTCGGCCAGTCGCGGGCCAGCCGGCAGAGCCCGGCGCACCGGCTCAACTCGAAGCTGGCGGCGACAGTGAGCGAAGCGGGAGAGCGCTGGAGCTACCAACCGTCCCGTGTCCGGGCGATGATCGCCGTGTCGGTGGGCGTCGAACGGGAGGTGGCCACCGTGTACCCGGCCATGCGCGAGCGGCTCACGGCAATCCCTCACGGAGTCGATGGCAAGCGCTTTCGCGCCGATCCCGCCGCCCGTGCGGCTGTCCGCGCGGCTCGGGGTTTCACCGACGACACGCTCATCGCCGTCTTCGTCGGGGGGGATTGGCGCCGCAAGGGGCTCGAGCACGCTTTGCGCGCCGTGGCGGCGACTGACGGGTGGCGTCTGGTCGTTGTAGGAAAGGGGGACCAGGCCTACGCGGAGCGTTTGGCCGCCTCGCTGGGCATCTGGAGCCGCGTGACGTTCGCCGGCTCCACAGATGAGCCTCAGCGCGAGTTTGCCGCCGCAGACGCATTTGTGTTGCCCTCGAGCTATGAGACGTTCTCGCTGGTGACCTACGAGGCGGCCGCCGCCGGGCTTCCGCTGCTCGTGACCCGGGTGAGCGGCCCCGACGCGCTGATTCAGGAGGGCGTCAACGGACATTTCCTGGATGGCGATCCGGGACGCACCGCGCAGCATCTCGGCGAGCTCGCCGACCCCGCCCGCCGGGAGAGGATGGGTGCCGCTGCCCGGCGAAGCGCGTCACCGTACACGTGGGCGGCCGCCGTAAAGGCGCATCTGGACCTCTACGACCGGCTGGCCGCCGGCTGACGGACAAAGGTGTCGGCGCTCTTCTCCTCCACCGAGCCGACGGGAATGAAGTCGAATCCGTAGCCGGTGATGATTTCGACGATCGCGGCGCGGTCCACGACCTCGGGGTGGAACTCGATCATCATTGCCCGGACGCGTCGCAGCCAGGACAGGTCCGCAGCGTCAAACAGTGCCCCCTCGCCGCCCTCGATATCGATCTTGAGCATGTCGATCTCCGCATCGCCAATCCGCTCCAGGATCGAGGCCATGGAGAGCATCTCGACGGCAATGCCGGCATCCGCCACCCGACCGAGGTTCGAGTCGGTGGTGCGGGCGAAGCGCGCCACGCGGTCGTCCGGCCCGACCGCTGACTCAAGCACCACCGCCTCGATGCCGTTCTGAGCCAAATTTCGACGCAGGAGCGTGGCGTTGTCGGGGTCCGGCTCGACCGCCACTACGAGACGAGCCCCGTAACGACTGGCGAAGTAGAGCGAGGTGAAGCCGATGTTGGCACCGACGTCCACGACCACGGGGAGGGAGACCGCCGGGAAGGGAGGACGATAGGTCTGCGCCAGCCAGATCTCCCGGATCGCCTGGATGTCCCCGCGGTTGAGGCGGTAGGTGAGACGAATTCCGTCCCGGAGCACGATCGTGCGCTCGCCGTTCATCCCCGGCAGGCGGACGATGCGCAGCAGGCGAAACGCCACTACGTCGGCGCAGTATCGAGTCCGGGAACGTGGGATCAGGTGCCGTGCTCCGCCGAGCTCCGCGGATAAGCCTCGTAGCCGAGTGATGGGCGCGAAGGACACCGCCGGAAAATTAGACTGTAGTCAAGCGAGGCGCCGTCAGCCCGGGGAGCGCCCCCGGGCACCAGCCTCGGTTCGGGCGCGTAGGAGCGCCCAAGCACCGAGGACCGTTTGCCCGGAGACCACGAGCACGAGGCGAGCTAGAGCGGCCGCAGAAAGCCGGCGGCTGCGCACGTACGTGAGTCCCCGGCGCGCCGGGCCCACCAGGAGCTGTAGCTCGAGGGATGAGGACCAGCCACCCGCATAGCGTTGCGGGTGCCGGCGCGCCACCTCGAGCTGCGTGGCCGCGTAGCGACCTTCTCGGATCAGCGTCTTGAGGGACACCGTCGCCGCGGGATGCTCGACCGCCATCGCCTGAGCAAACCCGATCGCTCCAACTTCGAGAGCGCGATACGCAAGATCGAGATCCTCTCCGTGCGCGTACGGGAACAGCTCGTAGAAGCCACCAAGACGCACCAGCAGATCCCGCCGGTAGGCGATGTTGCAGGTCAGGCCTCCTCCGCCGGGAGCGTCGACACTGTGCTCGTACAGGGGGTCGTACGGCGCGGTGCATGTAGGACCCTCGACACCGACCGCCGTCGGGTGGGCCACTAGCCAGCTGATTGCAGCGTCCACCCAATCGGCCGACGGGATCGTGTCGTCGTCAGTGAACAGCACGACCGCCCCGCGCGCTTGGGCGATGCCAAGGTTCCGGGCGCGCGCCGGGCCTGCGCCCGCACCGCGGACGACACGAAAATTGGCCCAAGTGGCGTCCACTCTTTCCGCAAGGGCCGCTATCCCGGGTTCCTCGCTCAGCGTTGGGGTGCTTCCGTCGTCCACCACGACCACGTCGAAGGGCCACCGGGTCCGCTGACCGGCCAGCGCGCCCAAGCACCGGCGGAGGCGGCGGGGGCGGTCCTTGGAGGCGATGACGACGGTGGCGGCGGGATCCATGGTGCGGGCGATGGGAGGGCCGAGTGGCCCGGCGCAGAGGCATGCGAGAAGCAGGAACGTGGATACTTCCGCGCAGGCATGGACTTTACCGCCGTGTACGAACGTCACGCCTCGCAGGTCTTCGGGTTCTTCGCCTACCGGCTTCCGTCGTACGAAGCCGCCGAGGACCTCACGCAACTCACGTTCGAGCGGGCGCTGCGGGCGTGGGAGCGCTACGACCCGGCCCGCGGTTCCACGGCGACGTGGCTGCTCGCCATCGCCCGGAACCTCCTCATCGACAACGTGCGTGCTGACCGGACAGGCAGACAGCTCTCCCTCGACCATGCCGACCATGTCGCCGCGTCGCCCACGCCGCCACGGCTCGGCCTCGACGCCGAGCTGGCGGCGGGCCTCGCGCACCTCGCCCATCGAGACCGGGAGCTGCTCGCCCTGCGGTTCGGCGCCGATATGACCGGGTCGCAGATCGCCGAGCTGACCGGCTTGTCACTGAGCAACGTCCAGCAGATCCTCTCCCGCAGCCTCCGGGAGCTCCGGCGCGTGCTCGAACCAGAACGCGACGAAGCACCGTAGACTGCGGCCGACCGATGGCGCCCTCCGCGAAAGCCCGTCGCCTGCCGACGCCGGTCCGGGCCGCAGTGGTGGTCACCCGGCTGATGAGCCAAGTGCCGATGCTCGACCGGCCGTACAACATGGCTGCCTACCACACCGGAGCGGCCGTCGTCGACGCCCTAGGCCCCGGCGCCCACGGCTTCGCAACCCTCGGGGACGGGGCGCAGGTCCGGGTGCCACTCGACGATCCAGGGTTCCGGCGCCTGTGGCTCGGCGGAGCCTATGAGACCGACGTGGTGTCGTTCGCCCGGGCGGTCCTTCGTCCCGGGGATGTCGCGGTCGATGTGGGAGCCAATGTAGGCGTCCACAGCCTGCGCTTCGCTGCCCTGATCGGCCCAGGGGGAGCGGTCCATGCCTTCGAGCCCAACGTGGACCTCATCACGAGCCTGAAGGACTCCATCCGGCGCAACGGCTGGGAGGATCGGGTCGTGGTGCATCCGGTGGCACTAGGCACCCAAAAGGGGTCGGGCACGCTCTACGTCAACGATGCGATCGGCCTGCTCAGCTCGACCGACCGGCCCGAATGGCTGGGCGGCGCCACCGAAAAGCGCATCCGCATCGCGCGACTCGACGACGTGGCGAGCCTGCGGGAACGTCCGGTCCGGCTCATGAAGATCGATGTCGAGGGGGCCGAGGCCGCAGTCCTGTCCGGAGGCAGCGCCCTGTTCGAACACGCGCCGCCGCAGCACGTCATCGCCGAGGCCTCGTCCTCCGTGGACGCGGCTCCTATGGTCGATTGGCTCATCGACCGCGGATACGTTCCGGTGATCGTCCGGGGGAACGAGGTCGTGGCCACGACCTCCCCCACACCCCGCCTGCCCGAGCCGACGTTGTCCGGTCCGATGGATCCGGGCTTCGAATACTGCAACCTGATGTTCCGCCACCGCGGCTGACCTCTCCGGCACGTGCGCCATCAGACCGGACTTAGAGTCTCAACTGGGTTTCACGAAGCGTCGTCAGGTGCATGACCGCACCTTGGGGCCGTGAGTTCTCTGCCAATCATCTCGAAACCCCGAGCGAACGTCGCCCGACCGAACCGGGCGACCGCCTCTTCTCGGGCGACTGCCGCCAAGAGTCGGCCGCGGCCCTCCTGCAGTTCTTGGACGACCTGCCGCACATCGCGTTCCAACGCATCGAGGTCCCCAGCCGCGTGGACCCGGCAAACACGGTCATCAATGTCCTCACCGGCCCCGACTTCGTCTGAAACGATGGCCGGCAACCCGCATGCCAAGCCTTCGGCAACGGTTAGCGCAAAAGGCTCGTACCAGGATGGCTGAAGGACACAGTGAGCGTTTCGATAGAGGCCAGGTGCGTCATGGGCAGACACGTGGCCGACGTGCCGCGCCGTTCTCGGGTTGAGGTGATTGAGGACGGTTGAATAGTCTGAGAACAAGCTCACACCGCCGATGCAGTCGATTTGCACCGCGCCGGCGAGATCGTCTAGCCGATGTGACAGATGAACCACCAGTTCCACGCCCTTCCGCACCGACATCCGAGATACGAAGAGCAGTCGCACGGGCCGGGGATCGGGAGGGTCAGGGCTGGGCGAAAATCGATCCAGATCGATGGTGTTGGGAAGCACCCGCAGGCGATCACGAGAGACGCCGTAGTCATCGTGCATGTAAGTCGCAAACCGACGACTCGGGGCAATGACTAGCTCAGCCAGCTGGACGTCCCGGCGCTGGACGCGTGAGCGGTAGTCCAAGTATGCGTGGGTAGCGAGAAACTGTGCGGGCCGCTCGGATCCCCTTGAGAGATGTCGCTCGCGCCAGTGGTGAAACCTCTCCGCTTCGGCGTGAACCTCAGGATGCACGACGATAGGTGGCAGCCGGCGCTGAACGCTCCGCAGACGGAACAGCTCAATCTGCGAAAAGCGGTAAAGCACGTCGAAAGGCTGCTGCTCGTGCCGCGAAACCACCGAATCCACCAGACGACGCTGTGCCAATACGCGAGCCCCTGTCCCAGTCACCAGCTTTGTGAAGTTATTCGAGCTGTACCACCGGTCAAAGCGCCAACCCGAATCTACGAAATGGGCCGTCACGTCGGGCAAGTCTGCGAACAACCCCGGACCGTCAGGGGCCGGACCTTCGAGGAACAATTCAATCGCGGCGCCCAGCTCAGCGAGACCCAGCACCACCTGCCCCGCCATGGCCCGAACGCCCCCAACGTCCCCCGGTTCTGGACCAAGCCACGCGATGCGAAGCGGACGCTCCGATGTCGGCCCATCATCTGCTCGGTAGCGGCCGCTCACCCAGCCAGCCTATCCATGATCCCTAAGCCTGGGCGGTTCACAACTCCGATCACGGGACAACCAGGCTCGTCGGTCCCTCCCCTTCAAGTGTCCGTGGCCCGCGTTGAAGTCCTATACGCATCATCACGGCTTGCGGGAGCAAGGCGGCGACAGCCGTAGCCAATGCGAAGTACTGCAGATCGAGAACATTTCCAAGATCTAGCGTCGCCAAGCAGACGAGCTGAGTCGCCAAGATGATCGCTATAGCGCCGAGCGTGCCCCTCAACCAGATAAACCGCCGAGCCACGTTGATGGAGTACGCAACCGTCCCGATGAAAGTAACTGAGGCCCCGGCGATGAACCAGCCGACCTCCGATGTGAGCTCAGCATACGACGGCCCGAGCACGACCAAGAACCACGAAGGTTCCACGAAAGCAACTGCACTCAGGCCCAACCCAGCCGCGCACGACAGACCGATCGCGCCACGAATTTCCGAAGGTAGTCTGGCTCGGTCCAGCTGAGGGAACCGCGGGGAGATCAACACGATTGTTAAGCCGCCCAGAACGGTGAAAAGCGTCCCGAGACGTCCAAGCGCTCCCAGCTGCGCTATCTCCGTCGTTGATCCAAAAATCGACGCTAGGAACACTGTCAACTGACCCTGGCCGGCAGCGAAGATGATTCCGGGTATGAGAGGCTTTGCGACATTAACGATCTTCCTTGTGCTGGCGGCGTCACGGACCGCTGAGGGATCGAGATGTGTCTGGGCCAAACGCTTGTACCCCCACCCAACGCCAACCATCGCGAGCGCGTTCAGGGCCGAGGCGCTGACACCCGACAGGATGCCGAGGAATCGCAACAGCGCGGCCGATCCAAGCCTGATGGCGTTGGTGACAAACTGGACGCCGTAATAGTCACGAAACCGGTTGTTCATGAGCATCGGCAGGGCGTAGAGATCGCTCGATGCTCGCGCTACGACTGCCACCAAGACTGTGGCCAACAAGCTCAAGCGAAGTGGCACCGACCAACCATGCCCGGCGCTCAGGACGAGGAAGAGCAGCGATCCTGGCACCAGCAACACGACCAAAACGTGCTTGCGGAGATAAAGCGCCGAACGCACGTAGACGCCAAACAGTCGGGGGTCACCAGCGTGCTTGCCAACGAGCGGCATCACGGCACTGGCGCACCCGATATCCACCAATTGCGAGAGCGTGGTCGCCACGCCGAGGGTAAGCGTATATTGGGCGAACTCATCGAGAGAGAGCCACCGGACTAGCGCGAAACCCGTGGCAATCTGCAGCAATTGAACGAGCGTCTGGGCAGAGGCAAAAGCAGTCAGACGACGGCCGACATGCACCAATCGGGCGATCGGCCGCACTTATCGAGACTGGTTGTGAGCCACAGGAGCAGGTCGAACCCGGACCCCGTCGCCACAGAACCCAAGGGAGCGTCGAAGCCGAGCCCGTTGTGTCGACGCCGTCCGTTCACCCGTGCGACTCTGCGGCTCGATCAAGCGACCCCGGCCTGCGGGGACGCTCGGGTTTCGGCTACGGGGCAACGGCACACGCCCCGATGATAGTGGCCGTCTTCGATAGCGCGTCACCGTGTGCGCCATGGAGGCTGACGTTGCGCCCCCGCCGACTGCGACGCTGCCGCACCGACTCGCTACAGCGAAAGGGCCGCGACAGCGAGGAACCCGGCGCCAGCGGCCACAAACGCTGCGCACCGCAGGCACAGCCGCGACGGTCTGGCCTGCGGCCCGTAGCGTGCGACACCGGCGCTCACCGCGCGCTCGAGCTGCGAGTCAAAGCCCACGGTCATCTCGGGGCGACAGCGCTCCAGGCGGCGCTCCAAAGCCTCCACTTCGGCGGCGGTCACCGGGCGCGGGTCTTCCGGGGCGCTCATCACCGAAAGATCAGGGATCGGGGATTCAGGGAACGGGCACGGCGGTACGATCGCAGCGCCGGGCCGGTCTCACCGGCTCGTGCCTCGATCTCCGAGCGGATGAGCCATGTGCGCCAGTTCGTCGGCTCTGCCGTGGTCGCCCGGTCTACGGCGGTGAGCGCCGACTTCGTATCGCCCCCACGCTCCAGAATCAGGGCCTGTTGCATCAGGGCGCTCGCCGAGTAGGGCTGGGCCGATGAGGCGTCGCGCGCGCTCTGCAGCGCCGCGTCGAGCTGCCCGGCCGCTGCCAGTCGTTGGCTGTCTCGCAGGTCGGCGGCGCCCGCCATCGGAAGGGCCACCACAACGACCGCGGCCACCGACACGACCGCCACGGCGATGCGGACGGCCAAGGGGCGAAGCCGCTGCCTGTGGCGGTCGCGATCTGTCCGCAACCAACGATCGGCGGTCCCGGAGACGGCGACGGCGGCCAGCACCAGCGCCACGGCGGGCAGGACGGTCATCTGCCACGCCCATTCGATCGAGGCGCACGAGACGAACGCCACAAGTCCGGCGACGGCACCCGCCAGCCCGGCTCGGTGATCGAGATCCTCTGATCGCAGGGCGCGGACCGACCCGATGCCCAGGACGGCCAAGAAGAAGGCAACCACGAGCAGCATACCCACGATTCCCGTCTCGGCCAGTGCCTGAAACCACAGCGAGTGCGCGTCACGTATGAACCCCCCAGCTGCGGCGTTGCCGTCCTTAGACCACAGGTACTCAAAGGTTCCGGGACCCGTGCCCAGCGAGCTCGACTCGACGGATTGCACGGCGAGCTTCCAATACTGGTACCGGCCGTTGCTGTCGATCGAGCGCAGGCGGGCAATCGCGTCGTCGCCTGTGATGACCGCCGGCTGGGCCCCGCCCTTGAAGTTGTTCCAACGATTTTGGGCCCAACCCGCGCCGCCGGCGGCGAAGAACCCCAGCACTAGGACCACGGCCGCTCCGGAGAACAGCCCGGCGACGAGTCTGCGGGACGGTTGCATCCACCGCGGCCGCGTGGCGTGCCGATCCGCGAGCGCCAGGGCGGCGCCTACCAGTCCCACGCCGCCGCAAACCAGTACGACGAGCAACAGCAGCTCATCGCCCTCCCGCAGGTGAGCGGCGTTTCCGAGGTTCTCCTGCAGCGCGTCGCGCGCGTCGGCGGCGATGCACAACACGGCGGTCCCGACGCCGGCCGTGAGTAGTTGCAACAGTTTCGGCAGCCGATTCGACGCGAGCAGAAGCCAGGCGAGGCAACTCAGCACCAGGGCGATGAGCGCCCCGCGGGAAACCGCTAAGTAGACGCAGAGGCCGATGACCGGTACGGCCGCCAGGGAGACCGATCGCATGAGCACCGTGCGGCCGTACGCGGCCATCGCCAGTAGGAGCGGCAGGCCCATCACCACGAGGCCGGCAAGCAGGTTCCAGTACCCCAGCGGATAGGCGAGGCGGTTGCGGGTCGCGGGGAAGACGTCGTAGAGAGCCTCGTTCGGGAACCACTCCGGGTGCAGGCGCGACAGCACAGCTGCGGCCGCTACGACGGCGACCGCGCTGCCGGCTCCGTTCACTGCATGGCGCACGCCAGAGCGGCCTTGGGTCGAGAGCGCAAGGACGAGGATGCCGACGTACGTGATCATCCGCGCGACTTCGGCCACCGTCCGCTCCGAGCTGTCGGTCCACAGAAGCGCGAGCGTGGTCCAGGCCGCGAACGCCCCCAGCAGCCCTAGGGCCACCCGGCCGCCTCGTCCGAACCGCAACGACACGGCGCCGGTCAGCGTGCCGACCCCGACCAGCCACCAGACGCCGATGCCGAGCTCACCCCGGACGACCTGGTCATAGCCGCCGCCGGCGAAGGCGAGAACGACGACGAGGGAGAACGGCAGCAGCCAGGCCGCAATTGCGGGGAGGTCTAGAGGCGGGACCAGCCTCAGCCAGGTCCCACCGCTCGTGCGATCCGCCGTCTCAACCGCCGGGGTGCTCACCGAGGCTCCTCGGAGCCCTTCCGCCCGCGGGCCAGCAGGGCGATGCCGACGAGCACGACGACGGACAGCACGAGGAGCAACGGCAGCAGGATGCCGAGCCCGGAGTCCGTGTCACCCGTGACGACGCTCGCCACGGCGTCGAAGGCATTGCCGTCGTCGGCGCTCGGGGGGGCGCTCGCGCCGTCGCCGGTCACGGCCGGGGCGCTCGACGCGGCGAGGGCGGCGACAGCCGCTCCGGCGGTGCCCGCCTTTTTGAAGGTACGAAGGGCGTGGGTGCCGAGGACGACCTTGGCTCGCGCGGCGACCGTCGGATCGGCCAGCACCGGCCGCTGGCCGTTGCTCCCGGGGGGCTTGTTTCCGCTGCCGTCGGGGATCGTTTCGAGGTACTGATCGATGCCGGCCGCCCCGGGAGGCGCGTTGGAGCCGGCGGCCATCGCCGATGGAGCCGCGACCGCGGCGATCAAGACGATCGTGATGAGAGCATGGATGACGCGCATGTGAGTCAGTACGGATCGGGGCCCCGGAGACTGACACACGACCGACGATCGGGACTGCTGGCGCACACCGATCGTCGGTACGTCACCCCCTCGGAAAATTTCACGTATGGGGTTCGCGCTCGGAGTCACTCCGCGATGAGCCAGCGGTTGTGCCCGGTGGGGCGGTGGTCAGGAAGTACGCGGCGCTGATTGACGATCGTAAGCCGGTACCCGTAAGACGCCAGTAGCCGTCCGCACGCAGCTTCCGCATCCCAGGAATGCGTCTCGACGATCAAGGCGGGGCGATGGCCCGCCAGCAGCCGCTCGGCGCCGCGCAGCACCGACTCCTCGGCGCCCTCCACGTCGACCTTGACGAATCCCGGCGGTCGGGCCTCATCGACGAAGTCGTCTAGCCGAAGGGTGTCGCCGCCGCCGTCCCCGACGTACCCCAGCACCGGGGTGACCAGCGCCGCCAGGGTCGGGTTGAGCGCGAACGTCTCCTGCATGAGCGGCAGGTTGGCGGGCTCGGCCTCGAACGACAGGACGGGAGCCCCCGTGAGCTTGGCGCAGATGAGGGCGTCGTATCCCTCACGCGCGCCGACGTCGAAGCTGACCCGGCCCCCTCGGCACAGCCGGCGTAGGTGCCGGGCGACCTCGATCTCGTAGAGGCCCAGGTACTGCCCCGTCTGCCGCTGGAAGTCGATCTGCATGCGCAGCCCGCGCGAAACCCCGAACGGAAGGGTCCGGGGGCCGGCCGCCGGCAGAATGGCGCGCTTGATTCGCTGTTTGGTTGACATCGCCGCGAAGTTTCGCTCATCATGCGGGCCGGCGACGACCAGGTCGACCGATCCAGAACGAGCGGGGATGCAGACGTAAATGTTCGAACGGGTAAGACAGGCGTTCCCACCGGTCGACGCCGCCCTGAGGTCGCGGCCCGCGCAGGTGCTCCGCAAGGCTCCCCGCCGGCGAGCCGTGCTCGAGTCGCCCCTCGCGTTCGGACTGTCGGAGTTGGTGGCCCCTGCCGGGCGACGCGGCGTGTACCGCCTCCGGGGCAGCGACGCCCACATCGCGGTACGCCATCGCACCCGGGACATCGAGATCTTCGACGAGATCTTCGGCGTCGCCGACTCCTACGGGTTGCCGGAGCGCGTGCGAGCCGTGATGCCGGCGCGCCGCCCTCGCATCCTGGATCTCGGTGCCAACATCGGCCTGTTCGGCGCCTACGCGCTACGCGCTTTCCCCGACGCACAGCTCACGTCGCTGGAGCCAGACCCCCTCAACCTCCCAGTCCTCCGGCGGTGCATGGAAGTCAACGACGTGGGCGATGCGTGGACACTGATCGAGGCTTGCGCGGGCAACGCGGCGGGGATGGCCTACCTCGAGGCGGGGAACTTCGCCGACTCGCGGGTATCAGACGCGTCATCCCCGAACACCGTCAAAGTCCCCGTCATCGACGTCCTGCCGACGATTGCCGCCTCCGACCTGGTCAAGATCGACATCGAAGGCAGCGAGTGGCCGATCCTGCTCGACCCACGGTTCGCCCACCTGCCGACCCCGGCCATGACCATCGAGTGGCACCGGTACGGCGCCCCGTCCGGGGACCCGCGTGCGGCCGCTATCGACGCGTTCTCGAATGCGGGGTTCGAGATCGAGGCCTCGCCTCCGTCTCATCACGGTCACGGCACGATCTGGGCTTGGCGACCTGGCCCCTGAGCGGCGTTGCTCTCACCGACTCCAACGGCGAGTTCCGGTAGTGCTAACCCGCCAGACCTTTGTCGCGCAGCGTCACCCGATAGGTGTACTCGTGCCGCGCGCGGTCGCCGATCTTGACCGCCGGATTCCCGCCGACCACGGTGTACTCAGGCACGGACTCGGTCACCACCGCCCCCGTACCGACGACGGCATATGGCCCGATGTTAACCCCGGGCAGGATGCGGATGTGCATCGGGAGCCAGGCGTAGTCCCCGATGGTGATCGGGCGCACAACGCCCTCCATCGTGGGGGAATCGACGTAGTGGCTTCCGGTGAGCAGGGTGACGTCGTCGTTCATGATCACGCGGGCCCCGACGGTGACCTGTCCCCACGACTCGATCAACACATTGCGACCGATGTGGGTCCCCTCGCCGATCGTGACGTTCGCGGGGATGCGGATCGACGAGGACGCGCCGATGTAGACGTTCTCGCCGATCGTTGCCCCGAGCAGGCGGTACGCGGTGAGTCGTCCGTCCAGGCCAATCAGCTTGCGGAAGGCGAGCTCCCGCATCGCCCGCCCGAGCAGGTCGAAGCGGTTCAGTGCCCTGACGATCCCGCCCGCCACGGTCATAGGCACGCCACCGGAACCCCACGCCGCGCCGGCACCGGCGCGGCGAGTAGGACAAGGGAATCCCTGCGGTGGGTGGTGCCAATGGACATCCACGCTGGAGAATAGGAGGCAGGCAGGCCCCGTTGCGCGCCGACTCGAAAATCCTAAGCGAACGCACAAATTCTGTCGAGAGCCGTCACCGAATGCAGCACGGGGTCGCTGGACGGCCGCGCTCCCTACGCTCAGGAACCATGATCGACCTGCACTGCCACCTCCTCCCCGGCATCGATGACGGCCCGGCGACCATGGACAAAACCGTTGCACTGGCGGGCAGGCACGTAGCCGCCGGCGTCACGTGCGTGGCCGCCACTCCGCACGTCACGTGGGAGATCCCCACGCGGGCGTCGCTGGTGGCCGCCGGCGTGGCAGATGTCCGCGCCCGCTTGGCCGGTGAGCAGATCCCCCTTGAGGTGACCACCGGCGGAGAGGTCGCAATGTCCTGCGCAGCCGATCTCTCCGACGATGAGCTGTCAGCGCTCAAACTGGGAGCAAACCCGGAGGGCTGGCTCCTTCTCGAGGCTCCGCTCGAGGTATCCGCCGTCGGCTTCGAGCGCATCGTCGCCCACCTCCAAGACCGCGGCCACCGAATTCTGATCGCCCACCCCGAACGCAGCCCGACCTTTCACCGCTCGCCTGACCTGCTGGAGCAACTGATCAGCGACGGCGCGCTCACGTCGATCACGGCCGCCGCCTTTTCCGGGCAGTTCGGTGCGGAGGTGCGCCAGACCGCCCTGGAGTTCGTCGAGCGGGGCCTGGCACATAGCGTCGCGTCCGACGCGCACGACGCCGTCCGACGCCCACCCGGGCTGCTATCACACCTCGAGGAGGCCGGTCTCGAGCGGTTTGTCGAATGGTGGTGCGTTCAGGTGCCCAGCGCCATCCTGGCCGGCACCGCCCTCCCACCTGCACCTGCCTCATTTCCGCCGGCGCCAGAGCGGCCTCGGAGGCGCCGCTTCCACCTTCGCTGAACGAAGACAACTGTGCCACCATGGTGGAGTGGCTTGCCAATCCACGGTGATGCGGTCGAACCGCGCCCGCGCGGTGCTCACTGTCGTTGCCGCATGCGCCGCGGTCATCGTCCTCGCTGCCCCCTCCGCGCAATCCACCGTTACGCCTTCGGGCTTCTTCGGAGTCGGCTCCTGGTCGTATCCCAGTGATCTGCAATCCGCGGCGCTCGGCGCCTCCGGCCTGCGCCTTTTGCGCGGCTCCCTCGGCTGGGATGACATCCAGCCCACATCGCGCTCCGGGTACAACTGGACCTCGCCGGACGCCCTCGCCAACCAGGCGGCGCAGGACGGCTACGACCTGATTTTCGCCCTCAACGGCTGTGCCGCCTGGGCCTGCGGGGCGACAAGGCGACCCCCAACCGGCGAGGCCCTCGACGGACCGAACGGGTACCGCGAGTTCGTGGCCGCAGCGGTCGCTCGCTACGCGCCGGACTCATCGTTCTGGAACCGCAAGCCCAGGATCCCCAGGGTCAGCTGGCAGGTGTGGAACGAAGTCAACGGCGGCGCCGAGTGGCCCAACCCCACGCCCGCCGACTACGCGGGGTTCCTGGTCAAGGTCTCGCAGACGATCAAGACCACGGATCCTCAGGCGACTGTCCTGATGTCCGGGTTGGACGAATTCCCCGGCGAGCCCACGGGCATGTCGCTCACTGACTTCCTCGCCGGCCTCTACCAGCAGCCCGGCTTTGCCTCGAGCTTTGACGTCGCCGCCGTGCACGCCTACGCGACCGACCCGGCGGCCGCCGTGCACGTGCTCGACGAGGCGCGCCGGATCATGCTCGAGAACGGCGACGGCTCACGCCCGCTGTGGGTCACGGAGATGAGCTGGGCCTCTGGTGGCCCCGCCCACCCCTTCACCGTGTCGGCGCTCACGCAGAACGCCTACCTGCGCCAAGCGTGGGGTCAGATGCTCGGCTGCCGCGCGCGGTGGAACCTCGATCATGTCCTGTGGTTCGCCCTACAGGACGCAAGTCCCCAGGCGCTGGGGCTGGCTGACTACTGGGGAGTGCACAACGGGCTCCTCGACATCCTCGGAGTGCCCAAGCCGGCGTACGCAAGCTTCCTCGAGTTCCTCGGCCCCAACCCGCCGGGCACGGATGTCTGCGCCCTCCCGGGAGGCAACACCCTTGACATCACCGACCCGGACACCGCCATCCGTGCCACTCCCGGCTTCACGAACGACACGCACCACCAGCCGATCGCCTTCGACGCCACGGAGAATGACGCCGGCGTGCACTTTCAGTGCTCCCCCGACGGATCGGCCTGGAAGGGCTGTTCCTCCCCGTTCGATGCAGCGAACTCCCGGGAGGGCGATCACCAGATCCGCGTACGCGCGTTCGACGCCCAAGGGAATGTCGACGCCACCCCGGCCGTCGGCAAGTGGCAGCTCGATCTGAGCCCGCCCAACACGCTCATCACCGACCGCACGTCGCCACGCACATCCCAGACGGCCCTGATGATCGCCTTCAGCGGGAAGGACGCGTACGGGGTGGCCGGGTTCCAATGCCGTCAGGACGGCTCTCCGTACGCCGCGTGCACCTCCCCGTACACGACGCCCGCGCTTAGGCTCGGCGACCACGAGGTGGACGTGCGGGCGGTGGATCTGGCCGGCAACATCGACCCCGATCCGGTGCGGGCGAACTTCACGATCGTCAAGGTGGGACCGCCAAAGTTCACCATCAGTC
The DNA here is from genome assembly GCA_038319025.1 of Solirubrobacterales bacterium. Classification (GTDB taxonomy): domain Bacteria; phylum Actinomycetota; class Thermoleophilia; order Solirubrobacterales; family Solirubrobacteraceae; genus JBBQCW01. Next base: position 167,556 of record JBBQCW010000004.1, on the reverse strand, counting down.
GGAAGTACGTGACGATCGGCAAGAAGGGCACCGGTCGGCTTGCATTCACCTGCAGTTCTCCCGGGGACGACGCCTGCGTCGTAACGGGCACGCTGACCCTGCGCCCGAAAACCAGCAAGCAACGGCGCAAGCGCATGCCCGTCGCTGGGACCATCAGCGGCACGGTGCCCGGAACAAAAAGCGGCAGGGTCACGATCACCATCAACCGCGCGGGCCTAAAGAGACTCGGCCGCAAGAAGGGGACCAAGGTCGTTCTGACGCTGAAGGGCTACGTCACGGGACTCACCGGTCTGAAGTCCGCGGCCGGCGGCCTTGTAGGCGTCCGCCACCGCTGACCTTACTCAGCGGTGGCGCGCTCAGACTGCCGTTGCGGCCAACGTGCTGCGCAACCCATCCTCGATGGTCACCCCCGCGCTCCAGCCCAGCACCTCCCGGGCCAGCGTGACGTCCAGACACGAGCGATCGATCTCGCCCGCGCGACCAGGCGCGAAGATCGGCTCAAAGTCACGGGGTGCGGTGCCCGATGCCTCGCACAGCGCGGAGACGATCTGCAGGACGCTCGTCTCCCGGCCCGTTCCCACGTTGACCTCGCCGTGAACCTCGCCGGCTCCCGCTGCGGCCAACTGCGCGGCCACCACGTCGCCTACGTACACGTAGTCCCGCGTCTGCTCGCCCGTGCCGTAGATCGTCGGGCTCCCGCCGCCGGCCAGCAGGCCGCAGTAGATCGCGATCACGCCTGCCTCACCGAGCGGGTCCTGCCGCGGGCCATAGACGTTGCCCAGGCGCACGGTGACGGTCGACAGTCCGTGCAGTCGCTGCGCCCACCCGCAGTAGCGCTCGGCGCAGAACTTGGACTGCCCGTAGGCGGCCATCGGACGCGGCTCCTCGGTCTCAGCAGTGGGAATGTTTTCGGTCTCCCCGTAGATCGCACCGCCGGTGGACGTGTTGACCACGCGTCCGACTCCGGCGACGCGCGCCGCCTCGAGTACGTTGATCGTGCCCACCACGTTGGTCTGTGCATCCCAGGCCGGATCGTCGACGGACTTGCGCACGTCGATCTGCGCGGCCAGGTGGAAGACCACCTCAGGCCGCGCCTCGCTCATCGCCGCTGCCACCTGATCCCGCTCGCGGATGTCGCCGCGAACCAGGGTCGCCCCGCGCTCGCGCGCACCGTCGAGATTGGTTTCACGGCCCGTCGAGATGTCGTCGAGGACCGTGACGTCGTCCCCGCGCGCCACGAGCGCGTCCACGAGATTGGATCCGATGAAGCCGGCTCCGCCGGTGACGAGTGTGCGCATGCAACGCAGGATGTCACGCGGCTGCTGAGGTTCGGCTGAACGACGGTGAGCAGGGGTCAGAACCTGTCCAGGCGGTCAAGTCGCAGACCCCTCATGTGTACAAGTCGTAGCCGGCCGCAGATAAACGGCATCTGACTACGGAATCTCCGCTACAGTCGGCCAAGCAGGGTTCAGGTCCGCAACCTGGCTGCCACGGATGGCGGCTCCACGGAGGAACGGGTGGAAGCAGCACGCACAGCAACACGCGAGTCGTCGGCCATCCTGGCCGGAGAATCGGTCGTTGCTGGGCATCCCCGCGAGACGGCGACGGCAGACCGGTCGACCACCTCCCAGCGGATCTTCGACATCGGGCTCACTCTGCTCATCGCGCCGTTCGCCATCGTGGTCGGCCTGCTCACGGCGTGGGCCGTGTACCTGGACTCCCCAGGGAAGGTGCTCTACCGCTCCACTCGGGTCGGCCGCGGCGGCCAGGAGTTCTGTATGTGGAAGTTCCGCAAGATGCGTCGCTCGGCCACCGGGATCTCCCTCACGCTGCACCAGGATGAGCGCTTTACGCCGGTCGGCCAGTTCCTGGCGATGACCAAGCTCGACGAACTCCCGCAACTGTGGAACGTGCTGCGAGGCGACATGCGCCTCGTCGGGCCCCGCCCCGAGACGCTCGAGTTCGTTCAGGAGTATCCGGAGGCCTACCGCGAGATCCTCAAGGTCACGCCCGGCATCACCGGCCCCGCGGCGCTGGAGTGTTCAGGCGAAGGTCACATGCTCCGCCTGCAGCACGATCCCGTCGCCTACTACCTGCAGAACCTGATGCCCCGCAAGATCGCGATCGACGTGGCCTACGCCCGCGGCCACTCGATCCCCGGCGATCTGTACGTGTTGGTCCGCACCTTCTTCGTTCCGCTCAATCGGTTGGCACGACGGATCGTGCCCGCTTCGGGAAGCCACCGAGCTCGCGGTGCGATGCTCGCCATGTCTGCCATCGTGCTGCTGGCCGCTTTTGCGCTCACCGGCGCGACGCAGGTCTGAGGCGCCGCATGCTCGCCCGGCGACGGACATCAACAGTGGTGATCGCCTGCGCGCTGATGTTCAGCGCCGCGGTCTTCGCGGCCTGCGGCGCCGACGGCCGTCCGGGCTTGGCCACCGCCTCCGCGGCATCGCCCTTCCCCGCATACCCGGCGGGCAGCCACGCTGCGCTGAAGATGATCTGGGGCCCCAACACCCTGCCCAACGGATCCTCCGCGTTCCCCGTGTATCGCAAGCTCGGCGTGGACGTACTCCAGGCCCAGCTCAGCTGGCGCGCGACCGCCACCGCCCGACCCACCAGCCCCACGGACCCCAACGACCCTGCCTACCACTGGCCCGCGGCGTTGGACACGACGGTCGCGCAGGCCAAGCGTTCGCATATCGCCGTGGCGATCATGGTCCGCGAGACGCCCAACTGGGCCAATGGCGGCCGCGGCAGCGCCCAAGTACCCAACGACGACGCCGACTACGCGAACTTCCTGAAGGCTGCCACGCTGCGCTACCCGACCGTCCACCACTGGATGATCTGGGGGGAGCCGACCCGCAAGGGCAACTTCGCCCCCATGCCCGTCAACTCGCCCATCGGCCCACGTCGCTACGCCCTACTGCTCGATGCGGCGTACGGAGCGCTCAAGGCACAGGGCGCTGACAACGTGGTGATCGGCGGCATGACCTGGACGCTCGGCCAGGTCACACCATCGGACTTCGTGAAATGGCTGCGCCTGCCCGACGGGCGACCCCCCCGGATGGACATGTACGGACACAACCCGTTCTCCACCCGCTTCCCCGACATCACCGACAGCACCTACTACCGCGGACTGCGCGACATCAACGACGTGGACACCTTCCACAACGAACTGTCGCGCGCCTATGGCGGCCATCCCCCGAAGCTGTGGCTGTCTGAGTTCACCGTCGCCTCGGACCGAGCCAACCGCGGGTTCGATTTCAGCGTCAGCCGTAAGGCGCAGGCCAAGTGGGTCACGGCCGCGTACCGACTCGCCGACGGGCTCCCCTACGTGACCGGTCTCGGCTGGTTCGATCTGTACGACGAGGTCAGCCACGACAAACGCTCGCTGACCAACGGCCTCATGGACCAGCGCGGCCACCCGAAGCCGGCGTTCGCCGCGTACCGCCGCGCCCGCTGAACTACCGCTCCCGGGTGACGCCGCGCAGGTCCAGCGTCAACGGTGCCTGCGCCGCCACGTGCGCATGATCGACGCCCGGGTGGGCGGTAAGGATCACCGCCAGGTCGGCGCCGTCGAGCGCCTCGTCGAGGCCCAGGCCGTGCAGGCCCAGGCTCGGGATCGTCGACACGTACGGGTCGTGGTAGACGACCTCGGCACCCAGCTCTTCGAGCAGCCCGATGATCTTCAGAGCCGGCGATTCACGGACGTCGCCCACCCCGGCCTTGTAGCTGACGCCGACGACCGCCACCCGTGAGCCCCGCACGGCCCGGCCGGCCTCGTTGAGCAGGCGCTCGGCGCGGCGCACGCACTCGTGGGGCATCTGCTGGTTGATCCGGCCGGCCAGTTCGACGAACTCGGCCGTGGTGTCGAACTCGCGGGCACGCCAGGCGAGATAGAACGGGTCCACCGGAAGACAATGCCCGCCCATGCCGGGGCCGGGCTCGAACGACATGAAGCCGTAGGGCTTGGTCGCCGCCGCGTCCACGACCTCCCAGATGTCGATACCCATCCGCTCGGCGAGCATCCCCATCTCGTTGACCAGCGCGATGTTGACCGACCGGAAGATGTTCTCCAGCAGCTTGGCCATCTCCGCCGCGTCCGGGGAAGACAGCGTGACCACGGTGTCGCAGACCGACGCGTACAACGCCTGGGCCTGGGTGGCACAGGCGGGCGTCACGCCACCGACGAGCTTGGGCGTGGTGCGCAACGTGTGGTCGGTGCGGCCAGGGTCCACGCGCTCCGGGGAGTAGGCGACCGCGAAGTCGGTGCCGGCTCGCAGGCCGCTGCCGGCCTCGAGCAGTGGTACGAGCCGCTCCCGGGTCGTGCCGGGGTACGTGGTCGATTCCAGGACGACGAGGTCGCCGACCCGCACGTAGGGAGCGATCGCCAGGGCAGCGCCGTCTAGCGGTCGCAGATCCGGCTCGCGATTGCGGGTCAGCGGCGTGGGGACGCAGATGACGATCGCCTCACACCTCGCCAGATCGGCGGCGTCCCCGGTGGGTGTGATGCACCGGCCGGCGGCGGCCAGCGCCCCGTCGGACACGTCCTCGATGTGGGATGCGCCGTCACGGAGGCCGGCGATCACGGAGGGCGCGATGTCGTAGGCGACGACGTCGACCCCGGCGTCGGCAAAGGCCACCGCCAACGGCAGCCCGACGTACCCAAGCCCGACGACCCCCACCGACATGGCCACATCGTACGTCGTGGCCCGTGCTGAGCGAGTTTGCGGCCCGCAGGCGGGATCTACTAGCCTCGACCGCGTGGTCGCAGCAACACATGACGGCACCGCAGCGCGCCCGCTGCGCGTCACCATGCTGCTGCACAAGACGGTGGTCCATGACTCGCGCGTGCGGCGCGAAGCCGCCGCGTTGGCGCGGGCCGGGCATGAAGTCACGGTGCTGGAGTTGGCCCCCGTCGTAGCGGGGGGTGAGCGGCTGGACGGCTTCAGCCGAGCATCGGCGTTGCCTGCGCCCTGGTTGCGCGAACGACTGCCCACGGCCGTCTACCGCTCGGCCTTCGCAGCCTCCTTCGTGCGCGCCGCAGTGGCGACGCAGCCTGACGTGATCCACGCCCACGACGCCGCGATGCTGCTGCCGGGCGTGATCGCCGCACGGCGCACAGGCGCCCGCCTGGTCTACGACACACACGAGCTGGCGACGAGCGTCCCCTACCGCGAGCGCACCTGGGCGCTCTTCGTGGCGGGAATCGAGCGTGTCGGGATCCCGCGGGCGGCGGTGACGATCACCGTGAGCGACGGGATCGCCGACCGGCTCCGGGCGAAGTACAAGATGCGCACGAGGCCGATCGTGCTGCGCAACGTCTGCGCCCTGCCGCCTCCGGACGGCCGCACACCGGTGCTGGACCTGCGGGCGCTCCCCGGCCTCGCCGAGGCGCCGATCGTGCTGCATCAGGGTGCCCCGGCACAGGCGCGCGGGGGCGACATACTCGTGCGGGCCATGGCCTACGTGCCTGACGCCCACCTCGTATTCCTGGGCGATGGCGAGGCGCCGGCTGAGGCGCAGATCGATGCGATCGCCGAAAGCCTGGGCCTCGCCGATCGCGTCCACCGCGTACCCGCCGTGGCGCTGGCCGACCTGCTGGCCATCACCGCGCAGGCCGACGTGGGCGTCAGCCTGCTGCAGGACACGTGCGAGAACCATCGCCTGGCTCTGCCCAACAAAGTCTTCGAGTACCTCACGGCCGGGCTCCCCGTGGTCGTCAGCGACCTGCCGGAGATCGCGGGCCTGGTACGGACGTACGGAGTGGGCCAGGCCGTCGCGCAGGACGATCCGGCGGCCATCGGGGCAGGGCTGCGGGCGGTGTTGGCCGCGCGCACGGACGCGGGCTTGCGCGCGCGCGTGGCCGCCGCCTCCCGGGCGCTCTCCTGGGAGCAGGAGCGCCGACGGTTGGAGGACGCGTATGTCGCGCTCGCCGACGCCTGAGCGCCCTGCCGCCGTCCTGCTCGTCCGCAACGGCGTCAGCCACGACGCCCGCGTCCTGCGTGCGGCGCGCACCATGGAGCTGACGGGGTTGGCGCCGCTGATCGTCGGCGCGGCCACCGCCGACACCGGCGCGGGCGCCGCGTCGGTCGGCGGAGTGCATGTGGTGCGCGTGTCCGCGGCGCTTCCGCGACCGGGCGGCGGGGCGGCTCATGGCCGCACCGTGCCCGCAGGCGCTCCGGCCGCGCCCGCATCAGCGGCGGCTTCCGATGCCCCCGTGTTCGCGACCGGCGCCTCACCCCCGCGAGGCCTGCGTCGGCTGGCACGCGTGCTGGGCGGAGCGCTGTGGCAGCTGCGGGCCGTCCGGGCCGGGCGGCATGTACGACCGACGCTGGTGCACGCCAACGACCTCAACACGATGTGGGCCGGCCTGCTGCTCGCCCGCACCACCGGCGCACGCCTCGTCTACGACGCCCATGAGCTGTGGCCCGACCGCAACGGGCGCTGGGAGCACCGGTGGGTCCTGCTCACCCAGGAGTGGCTCCTCGTGCGCCTGGCGGATGCCGTCATCACCGCAAGCCCGGGCTACGCCGCCGAGATGGCTCGCCGATACCGCATCCCCACGCCGCCGGTGGTGCGCAACATCCCGGCCGCGACCGGCGCCCAGAGGCCGCACACGCCTCTGGCCCCGGGCGCCGGGCCGACCGCCGTCTACGTGGGCGGGCTCCTGCCCGGGCGCGGGCTGGAGTTGGCCATCGCCGCGATCGCCCAGGTTCCTGGCGGCCGGCTGCGCCTCGTGGGGCCAGGCAGCCCGGCGGTCACAGCCGCCCTGCACGCCGCCGCCGCGCGCCTCGGAATCGCCGAGCGCGTGGAAATCCCCGGCTCCGTCGCTCCGGACGCCCTCGTCGCGGCGATCGCCGATGCGGACGTCGGGCTGTCACTGATCGAACCGATCTGCCGCAGTTACGAGCTGACCCTTCCCAACAAGCTCTTCGAATACGCCGCCGCCGGCCTGCCCGTGGTGGCCAGCGACCTCCCCGTCCAGGGCCCGTTCGTGCGCGAGCACGACCTCGGGATCGTCGTCGCCCTGGAGCCGGCCGCCGTGGCCGCCGGCATCCTCGCCGCTGCCCGCCGCACCGCCTCCCCCGGGGGCATCCGGACGCCGACCTGGGAGGACGACCGGCTCGTGCTGCTTACCGCCTATGGGCGGCTAGAGGTTCTCCAGGAAACAGAGCTCGCAGCCGATCGAGACCACTGACAAGTCCGCGGGGGATACGGGCGTGACGGCCTGGATGCGCGGCGACAGAGCGGGCAGCCGAGCCACGTTCGGATCTCCGTTCAACCGCATCTGCAGGATCAGCATGCCGACGCTCCGAACAGCCTCCAGGAAGTCGACCGCGGTCATCCGGTTGAGCTGCTCGCGGTACACCGCCCACCGGTTGCCGGGCAGGTTGGCCTTCAGCTCGGGAAGCTCGGCCCACAGGTGCTCCCACGGGCCGCGACCGAGGTGCCCGCCGATCGACGAGTACCACAGTCCGTCGGCGAAGATCGCGATGCGCCCGCCGGGCCGCATCATGGGCCGAAACGCGCTCAGCACGCCCTTAAGGTCGTGCACGTGCTCGAACGTCCCGTTGGAGATGACGAGGTCGAACGTATCGCCCGATACGGCCGTCTCATACACGTCCTCGCGCCGGAACTCGTAGTTCTCATACTTGATTTCCAGCTGATCCAGTGCCTGCTCAAACGGAACCGGGGACAAGCCCCTGCTCGTGTCGGTGGCCACGATGGATCTCGCGCCCCGCTTGGCCGCCCACAGCGCGTCGGCGCCGTAGCCAGAACCAAACACCAGGACGTCCTTGTCGGCCGGATCGCCGAACGGAAGCAGATCGCGATCAAGCGCTCCGGAGCGGTGGACGATGTACTCGCGCAACTCCTCGATCTCGTTCGCCGCCAACTGGTGGAACACCTGTTCGGGGCGCACCTCGCGCCCTCGCCGCTTCCGCATCGCCCGAGTCTATGTCGTAGCCGCAGGCGACCCGACCTATGATGGCCAGGTGTCCGGCTTCCCGCTTGCGACGGCTGATGAACTCGCCGCCGCCAAAGCCCGCTGGAAAGCAAAAGACCCGTCGACCGAGCAGTTGCGGATGCGCACGGCCGAACTGGTTCAGCCCAACAGCCACTGGGCCGATCCGTTGCATCTCGGAGTGGCCAGCAACCTCTTTCAGATCCAAGCGATCCTGTGCGAGGCCGCCCTGGCGTACCGCCTCGGTGGCGACCGCCGCCTGCTCGGATACATCGACGGGGTGGCGATGGCCGTCGCCGACAGCGCTTTGCGCCATCCGCGGTTGCCCAGCGAAGCCCACCAGGCGTACGTTCTCGTAGGCCTGTGCGTGGCCTGGGAGCTTGGCGGGACCGAGCACTCCCGCGATCTGCTCGAGCAGGCCATCGCCGCCACCGCGGGGGAATTGTGGGCAAGTGCCCAGCGGGAGCAGTGGGGCGAGGACATCCTCAAACGCAACGCCTGGAACCAGAGCGCCGTGTGTTTCGCCGCCCTCGGCTGCGCCGGCATGGTCAGCGAGGAGCCGGATGCTCCGGCCTGGCTCGCCGCCGCCCGGCAACGCACGCTGACGTTTTTCCGCGACGGCATCACCGACACCGGCATGACCCGGGAGGGCCTCACCTACTGCGGCTTCGTGATGCGCAACCTGGCCCCGTTTCTGCACGCCCTGCGCAACCGCGGCGACTGGGACTACCGCGATCCGCATCAGAACCCGTACCTGGACCGACTGACGCGGATCCCGGACTGGTACGCAGTCGAGGTATTCCCCTGCGGCAGTTATCTGCAGAACGCCGGCGACTCCTATTGGGAACCGGGCATGGCGCTGGGTGGCTTTCTCTCGGTCTTCCGCGACTTGGCCCCCGCGCAAGTCGCGACCGTATGGGACGCGCTTGTGGGCACCCGGGGGGACGGAAGCTTGGGCTCAGACCGCCAGTTCCGGACGTCGGTGCGATTCGATGCCGTGCTCTGGCCGACCGATGTTCCGCAGACCCCGGAGATTGCTCCCGCCTTCATCGTCGACAACGACGTGGGCTGGGTCACGGAAGCTGATGTCGAGGCGCCGGGCCACCGCTTCTCGCTGATCTGCGGCCGCTACATCGGCGGGATCCACGACCAATCCGACAACGGCTCGGTCACGCTGTTCGGCAGCGGCGTGCCGCTGCTGTTGGATTCCGGCGCGGCCAACGACCCGGTCGAAGGTTCCCGCAGCGCCAGCGGAGCCCACAACTTGGTCATGGTCGACGACCGCGGGCAGTTGCCGGCCGGTGCCGGCAACGGAGTGTCCGCCACCCTCGTGGCCCTGCGCCGTGGCTCCTCCGTGACGATCGCGACGATGGACCTCGCGGAGAGTTACGCGATCAGCAACTACAACGTGCTGGCTTGTGCGCTGCGCCACTGTGTGTACGTACGCACCCCGTTCCCCTACCTGATCGTCATCGACGACTTCCGTCGGCCGGACGGTACGCCGGCAAAGTACGAGCGGCGCTGGCATACGCCAAAGACCGGCGACGTCGGGCCCACCCTCGAAGGCAGCACCATCCGTCTGAAGCTGGCCTTCGGCGACGCCGAGAGCGACCTCTTTCTGCAAGCCCTGGATGACGATGTGACCATCGGCCGGGACACGCTGATGGACGGCCCGCCGCCGTTCCCCCACCATGATGTCTGGACGATGAGCAAGACCGCCGTCGGCGCGGTCATGGCCACGGTGATCCTCCCGCTCGACCCCGACACGCTGCCGGGCCTGACGACCGAGGTCGATCTGGAAGCCGGGCGCCTGCAGCTCTCGTGGGAGCGCGCCGACACCACGGTGGACGTCATCACGTTCGAGCCCGGGGCGGCGCAAGCTCCTGTACTGACGCGCAACCGCGCCGAGGAGCCAACCGAGAATGTGCTGCCGGCGACCACGGCGGAGTCTGCGCCGACGCCGGCGCGGGCGCCTGCGGGCAACGACCCGCGGCCGGCTCTCGCGCGGCGCGTGCTCCAGCGTCTCCCTATGCGCGGCGGCTGGAGCACGCCCGCAGACCAAGCGCCCGAGGACCCTTCGCCCTCACCGGTGGCGGTGGACGATCCTGCGCGCCAACGCCTTCACCGCCTGGCGCGCCTCACGACGGCCTTGGAGCAGGTCGACAACGACCCGGACTTCCCCAGCCCGCCAGAGCACCGGGCGATCGCCCGCGACTTCCTCGACCACTTCGTCGCCTTTGCCGACCTTGACCCTGACGCCGACGTGCTCGATGCGGGCTGCGGAAGCGGTGGTACGGCGGCGGCGCTGATGCACTACCTGCGCCACGGGACCTACGTGGGCTTTGATGTTGATCTCGACTCCATCGCCTGGTGCCAGGAGCACCTGACACCGCGCGATCCGCGCTTCACCTTCGACCACGTGGACCGGCACGACACGCACCGCCTTACGTACGACGACGGTGCCTTCGATTTCATCATCGCCACCTCGCCGGTCGCCCGAACGGGCCGTGAGGAGACAGCCGAACTCATGGGCGAACTCAGCCGAGTGTTGCGCCTCGACGGTGTCGTGTTTCTGACCGCCTACCTCCTGACGCCGGAGTCCACGATCGCCATGGCAAAAGAGGGTGGCAGGCAGCTCGGCGAAGTGCCCGAGGACTGGTTGCGCGCGGACGCCCGGCGGGTCGGGCTCAACGTCGATCGCATCGCCTACGGCGGCTGGAGCACGCCCAAGCGCCTGGCCGAGCAGGACATCGTGCTGCTGCGCCGCGACCGCTGAGCCCGCAGCGTGGCCGACTCTGACTACTGGTCGATGAAGCGAACGGCGAGTTCGTAGCGGGCGACCGCGGTGGAAAACTCGTCGCGCGTGGCTACCGCGCGGCCCGCCGCCTTCTGCGCGGCTCGCAGCCCCCGCCAGTCGGCCGCCAGTGGAGCGATCGCGGCGGCCGCCTCGGTCGCGGTCGTGGCGGTGAGGACGAGTTCGAGTTCAGCGCCTGCGCCTTTGGGCGAAACGACGGGAATGGCCCCGCACGCCATCGCCTGCAGGGGGATCTCTCCGGTCGGATCGTTGGGCTCAAGGTCCACCACGAAATCCGCCGTCTGCAAAAGCGCCGCCAAGTCGGTGCTCCGCAACGGACCGTGATGGCGCTCGGTCCACGCACCTTCGGGCGCCCCGTTCTCGATCAGCACCTCCACCGGGGCACCCCAGGAGGACATGGTCACCGCCTGGCCCAACTGTGCCTCCAGGGCCTCAGCGATCTGTGCGACACGCTCAGCCGGACGTGAGCGGGCGAACGTCACGACGTGCACGGCGTCGTGGTCATCGGGGCCACCAGGTCGGAATACCGCGCCGTCGACCCCTTGAAGCACCATCGTGCAATCCAGGCCGTGGTCCGCGCGCAGGTGCCTGCGCAGCCGCTTTGAGACGGGCGTGGGCAGCACCCGCGGATCGGCGAGCAGGTGTGCGGGAGCCGACAGATCGGCTCCCGCGGCCGGCAGGTTGCGGTCGACCGAACAGAGGATCCGCGCGGATCGCGGGATGACGGTCAACGTCTCTTCGAGCGACGCCAGGCTGCACATCGCCACCTCGACGCCTTCGGGAATGTCCTCCCCCGAGGCGTAACCGTGCGCATCGATGCCCATCGTCACAAGTGCTCGCAGGCACCGCACTCCGGCAGCGTGCGCGTCAGCCGTGGCCGACACGAGCGGAGGGAGGACGACGAGCACCCGACGGCTTGGTGCCATCACCCCAAAGGCGCGCGGGTTCTCGACGAGTGCGGCGACCGCCGCGTCGTCACCAGGCGGCGCTTCGGCCACCAGCGCCGCCGGCACCCGCACAACATCGCGGCCGGCCGCCCGTATCGCCTGCGCCAGCGCGCTCAGCAGCGGCCGCAGCGCCTCACGGCGACGGCCGGGGACGCGGCCGTTGAGCGCATCGACCCGGACCGCAAACGCCGGCACGATCGCGGGGAGAGCGGTCACGAGCGTGACTGGGGCGCCCTGCGCCAGCAACCGGGCACCGGGGAGGCCCAGCCACGCCGGCCGCTCGGGCGGGGAGACGCCGAGCAGCATGCCGGCATTCGGATGGGCAGCGGCCGCCGCCTTCAACGCGCGCACCGCGTCCCTCGCGCCGGCCGGCGCGACGATCACGAGATCTGCCTCCTGGCCGGCCAGCACCTTCAGCAACGCCCGCGGGGCTTCATCGTCCAGTTCGATGCGCACGACGCGAGCCAGAGCCGGAGCCGGGAGTCGCTCCAGTGGTGGGTCAGGCTCCGGTGGGCCGGGAGCGTCCAACGCGAGCGCCAGCAGAGCGTCGACGATTTGATCACGCGTCGCCGGGGCACCGGAATCCTGGTCGGCCGACTGTGACCGGCGGCGGCGGCGAGCTGAGTCCTCTGGCAGCGTCAGGACCATGCGCACCAGTTCAGCCCGTTCGTCGCGCAGCGCAGCCAGTTGCACCTCCCGCGCCGCCCGCTCGGTGCGGGTCATGCGCTCAGCGTCGGCGATCAAGTCATCGCGGTCAGGGTCGGGCGTGGACACGGGGGCAGTGTACGGCCCGCTCGTGGGCTACCGTTCGCCCCGTGGTGTCCTCGTTCGAGCCGATCGCCGACGATCTGCGCACAGCCTTGGTGGAGCACTACCGCGTCCGCGAATCCCGTACGGCGACAACGGCGTGGCAGCGAACGCTGGAGACCAACTCCGGCTACGCCGAGCGGCGCACCGACCTTGTACTGGAGATCATTGCTGCCGGCCGGGGCACCACCGGCGTGGAGGGCATGCGCGTCCTGGATCTGGGCTGCGGCTTCGGCTCCCTGACGGTGGCGCTCGCCGCTCGCGGGGCGAGCGTGCTGGCCATCGATCCCAACGGCTCGCGGATGCATGTAGGCCGCTCCGTCACGGAGGCGTGGGGGCTCGACGCGCGGTTCGCGCAGGGGCGGATGGAAGACCTGCCCGAGATGAGCGACGGTTTTGATATCGCGGTGGCCAACAACAGCCTCTGTTACGTGATTGCCGACCGTGACCGCAGCAAGGCGCTGAAGGCAGCCCTTGCCGCGCTGGAGCCCGGCGGCCATCTGGTGATCCGTGACCCGAACCGCCGATGGCCGCAGGACCACTTCTCCGGGGTGCCGCTGCTGCACTTCCTTCCCCCCGCCACCGCCACCAAGGCGGCCAATATCCTGCGGCGCGATCGCTCGGTGGTACGCGTGCGCTCACCCCGTGCACTGCGTCGTGAACTGCTCCGCGCGGGGTTCACTGACGTGCGATCCGTGCGGGTCTCCGGTGACCGGCGGGCCGGACCATCGCGTTACCACCATGTCGTCGCGCGGCGGGCCGAGGCGCAAGACGCGTGATGGCCGGCGAAGCGGACCCGTCGATCCGCTCGTTCTGGGAGAGCCCGGTGGTCATGGCCGCTCTGAACCAGCGCATCACGGGTGACGCATCGGTGACCCCCGAGCAGCACCTGCTCGACCGCCACCTGGCCGGCGGCGCAGCGCGTGTCCTGTCTCTGGGCTGCGGCGCAGCGAAGTACGAGCAGCGACTCCTGCGCATCGGCGCTGCCGAGCACGTGGTCGGTGTCGACATCGCGGCCGACCGCCTGGCGCTGGCCCGCGAGGCCCTCCCCGCCGAACTGGACGGGCGGATCGAACTGATCGCCGCCGATCTGGAGACGTGGCGGCCAGAAGGGAAGTTCGACCTGATCATGGCCCACGACGTCCTGCACCATCTCCAGCACCTGGAGGATTGGCTGCAGACGTTCAGGGAGGTCCTCAACCCGGGTGGACTCGTCTACGTGCACGAGTTCGTCGGGCCGACCCGCTTCCAGTGGACCGACGAGCAGATCGCCGCCGTCAACGCCCTGCTGGACACGCTGGAGCCGCACCTGCGGGCCGACGTCGTCCTGGGCGACGGGACCCCGCGAGGACCGCTGGCCCGGCCCGATCCCGAGGCGTTGATCCGGGCCGATCCGAGCGAGGCCATCCGCTCCGGGGAGATCCCGGCGCTGCTCGCTGCCCACCTGGAGGTAGTGGAGGCCCATGCGTACGGCGGCGCGGTCTTCCACCAGTTCTTCAACCGCATCATGGGCAACTTCGAGGGCCACGACGACCTCGTGCGCACCGTCATGGAGATCGACTTCGTCCTGACCGACCGCGGCGTGCTCGCGTCCGACTACCTGTGGGGCGTCTACCGCGTCCCCGCCGCGTCGGCGCCCCCGACCGCACGGGCGATGCCGGCAGCCACCCCGGCGCCCACCGCCACCAGATCGATGGCGGGCCTCGGACCAGGGGCGTGCCCTCTCTGCGGGGAGACGGCTCGCCTGTCCTACAACGGCCGCACCGAGGCGCTGTGCGCCGGCTGCGGGGCCTTCGAGCGCCATCGCGCCCTGATGCGCACGTTCGCACCGCTGCTTGACGTCGGCGGCGGCCGCACCCTGGTGGAGGTCGGCCCCGTAAACGCTCGGGTCCTCGCGGGCACCCTGCGCACCCACGGCTGGCGCGTGACCACCATCGACCGCCACCGGACGGGCAACCCGCACGATCCGCGCGACGTCTCCTTCGTCGATCTCGAAGCCGATCTCACGGACTTGCACATGTTCGTCGACGGGTCGATCGACGTCGTGATCGTCCAGCACGTGATCGAAGAGATCGTCGATCACCACCATGCCCTCGCGGAGATCGCTCGCGTCCTGCGGCCCGGCGGCACAGCGCTGCTGGAGATCCCGTGGTCGCCTGACCTCCCTCGATCAGCGCAACAGGACCCCGATCACTTCGGCAACGTTTGGCGGTTCGGTGCCGAGCTGCGTCGCGACGTCGAAGCGGCATTCGGTGACGTGACCGTCGAGCCGATCGCCGAAGGCTCCTACCGAGGCGACGTGTTCGCCGCGCGGCGCGCCTGACGTCCGCCCTACTCGAGCGGGTCCAGCGGTTCCTGCTCGTCCAGCGCCGCCTGCGCCTGCTGGGCTTCCGCAGGATCGATCAGCTCTTCCGGGATGAACAGGTAGTCGGCCCGCAGCACATGCTCCGACCGGTAGCCGGCGGCCTTCAACCGGGCCACCGGACCACCATCGTCGTTCTTACCGGGGTTCAGCTCGCACAGGATCACCGGTCGATCGCGTTCGATCGTCGCCCAGCCCCCGTCCAGCACCTGGTTCTCGTGGCCCTCGACGTCGATCTTGATGAACGCCACAGGCCGGCCAAGCTCCGCGACCTCGTCGTCCAACGTGGTGATCTCAAGCCCGTCGCCGTCGCCGTCGGGATCCACCACGAGCTGCGCCATTCCGGGGTTGCTCTTGAGCACCCTCGTCATGTGCCCGCTCCCAGAGATCGCGCTGGCGGCCTTCTGCAACGCGACCACGTTGGAGACCTGGTTGCGTTGCAGGTTGCCCAGCAGCTCGGCGTAGTTGCCCTCCACCGGCTCGAAGGCCAGCACCGTGCCGCGGTGCTCGATCCCGGCGACGACGGTGTGAGCTCCCACGTTGGCGCCGACCTCAACCATGAGCGCGCCTGGGTCACAGCGAGCGCCGAGCTCGGCCACGAGCGCGGCCACCGGCAGCTCCCACGCCATCCCGCGCGCGAGGCGCTTGTGCAGCACCTGCTGAGGGTCGACGACGTGGAACCGTCCTATACCCGGGATCTCGGCGATCTCGCCGGCCTCGTACTGCTGCTCGATGTAGTAGATCCAATGGCCCACGTAATCCAGGACCTGGTCGCGCAGCATGCGCTCCGTGCGGTCCACCTGGCCCAGGGAGATGAACTGGGGCAACTGCTCGCAACGAGTCACGAGGTTGCGGATGCGATTGACGAGCTGCGCGCTCTGACGCTCCTGCTCGGCCCAGAACCCGTCGAACCGGACCTCCTCCAGCCGATCGGCCTCAGCGTCGAAGCCCGCGGCCTTCTCCCAGTCCCCAGAGCGCTCGGCGTAACGGGCAAGTGTCCGCTGGAAACGGGGCTCCTCGGGCCCGAGCAGGGCGGCCGAGCGCTCAAGCGCTTCGGCGTCCTCCACCAGACCAAGCATCCCCAGCATCGTGGCCACGAGGTGGTGCAGATGCGCGTCCTCGGGTTGGTCGGCCAGCTTCTGACCCTGGAGTTGCGTCGCCTCGAGGAGACGCGCGATCACGGCGTCCCGGGTGGTGGGCTGGAGCGACACGGACGCATCGTAGTGCCTGGCCGCGCCGTGCGGCGACTGTCTAATGAGAGCCTGCGTGCCCGACGTCCATCGCCCCGAGGGCGTTACGCAGAAAACGCTGCAGGCGAGGGTCCGCCTTGCGGTCGTGGCCCCAGCCGTCCAGCCCCCAGGCGAACTGCAACGAGCCACAGGCCAGCACGTGGGCACCGGACGCGGCCGTATACCGGGTGACGTCGGCGTTCGCGAGCTCATCCTCGCAATGCAGGAACGCCGTGGTGCCGGGGATGATGGCGCTCTCCTGCAACCCGTCCCACTCGTAGCCGACCAACCCCGGGAGAACGTCACCCGCGGCGAACCCGGTGCCGGCCATCCACAGGTCGCCGAGCGCGTCGGACACGACGGTGTAGTCGCGGCGTTCACTGGGCGGTGCCATCCCCTCCTGATACTGCACACCGAGCAACAGGCACTCCGGGCGCGGCGGCTCGAGGTCGCGAAAGCGGACGGTCATGGTCCCGCGGTCGAGAACCGGATCGCGACCTGCGTGACGGTATTCCACGATCGTGCGCTCATCGTCTTCGAAACGGATCTGCCAGTAGCCGGTGTTGGCGCCCATGAAGGCCAGGTGAACGCCGGCATCGCGGGCGCCGTCGAACGCATCGCGGATCTCCCGCGTCCAGTATTCGTCGTGGCCGGACGTCATGACCGCGCGGTGGACGAGCAACGTCCACGGCTCGCGCTGAGTGTCGACGTTGGTGCCGTACGCCACGTCGAACCCCTCGCGCTCCAGATAGCGCAGCAGCGGCAAGTCGTAGACGAACGGCCAACGAGCGTTGAGGTTGGCGTCCCGCAGCGGCGGGAACGGGCGCGTGTAGGAGACCTTGACGGCCGGGACCCCGTCGGTGGAGGTGGACTCGTACAGCGTCTTGCCACCCCAGCTGTTGTAGGCCTGCGCGGTGTTCGTCGGCTGGATCACGAGCAGATCAGCCGGTTTCGCCGCCAAAGCAGGGCGGACGACGAACCGCACCGCCGTGGCGCTGCCGGCGTGCGGACCAGTAGTCAATTCCAGTATCGCCACGTACACCCCGCTCACCCAGTCCTCGGGCACGACGAACGATTCGCAGACGGGCCATCCGGCATCCACGATTCCGGTCTCGGAGTCCGGTGGCGGTGCGTCTCGGGCCAGGGCTGCGGCGTCGCCGCTCGCCGGTATCACCCCGACGCGGCGACCTCCCACGCCCCCGTACCAACCGAGCCGGTGGACTCGAGCCTTCCACCGCGCGGCGGGGGCAGCGCTGACGTGCAGGCCGAGCCGCTCCCCGGGGCGCAGGCTCATCGGCCAGGCGTAGGCCTCGATCGCCGGACCGGCATCCTTCCAGCCCCACCAGCCTTCGTCACCGGCCTTCCCATTCTCGACGGCGACGGGGTTCTCGCCGGTCAGGCCGCCCCGCACGGCGGGGACCGGGTCTGATGCGGCACTCACCGTTCTAATATAGACCGGTCGTGGTGCGTCCGCCCAGCCCAGCCCGCGCTGCATGAGCGGCGCCAGCGTAGACCTGGCCACTCGCGGCCGGGTGCTCACCGTGTTCGGTCGGCGCATCAGTCGCGACACAGCGATCTACGTGGTCGGCACGTGCGCCGCGTTCCCCGCCGGCCTGATCACGGTGGCGGTGTTCACCCGCTACATCGACCCGTCGCAGTACGGGATCATGGCGGTCCTGCTCACCTACGCGGGGCTGCTGACGACGGTCTACAACCTGGGCTCTTTGCAGGGCACGTTCCGATGGACCTTCGGGCAGGGTGACGGGGAGGACATCGACATCGACGACGGCGGAGCGCCCGTCGGTAAGAAGCGGGCTGCGCTGTCCACGGGAACACTGCTCACCGCGGGTGTGTGCCTCGTCGCCACCGTCATCCAGTGGCCGTTCAGCTCCCAGCTGTCCGATCTGCTGACCGGCAGCCCGAACCATGTCTCCGAGGTGCAGTGGGCGCTCGTCTCGGCGGCCTTCGGCGCTCTATGGCGCCTGATGAGCAACATCATGCGGATGGAACGCCGCCCGAAGGCGTTCGCGATCATCAGCGGCCAGCGCCCGCTGTTCGTGGTGCTCATCTCGATCCCGCTGGTAGCCAACGGCGGAGGCGTCAACGGCGCCATCGCGGGCACCGCCCTGGGCACCATCGTCGCCTGCGCGCTGGCGCTCCTCGTCACCCGCCGCTCTTACGAGTTCGCGTTCGAACGCTCGTCGGCGGTGGGGATCATGAAGACCGGCAGCCGCTACATCCCGATCGTGATCGGCCTCTGGGTCGCGCACAACGCGGACATCTTTTTCCTGGCGCACTACACGGACACCGAACAGGTCGGTCTGTACCGGATCGCCAGCCGGATCGCCAGCTTCATCTCCTACTTCGTATCCGCCTTCCTGCTGGCCTGGGCACCGCTGGAACGCACCTCGCTGTTCGCCGGCACCTACATCCAGCGTGGCGCGGACTATGTGCGGTCGCTGATGATGAGCTACTTCATCATCACCTCGCTGTGGATCGTCCTGGTGTTCGGCGTGGGCTCCGACGTGCTGGTGCGCATCGCCGCCCCAAGCTACGCGGAAGCCGCGCCGCTGATCCCGTTGATCGGCCTGGGCTACGTGATGTACGGACTGTTCATCGTGATGATGCGTGGGGCCAAGATCGCCAACCGCATGTTCTGGTACCGCGGCCTGGCGATCTCCTCGGGCTTTCTGTACGGGGCGTTTGCGATCGTGCTGATCCCGGCCCTTGGGTCCTACGGCGCTGCGCTGTCCATATTCCTGTCGATGGGCGTGGTCAACGCCATCGGCTTCTGGCGGATCCACAGGGGCGGCGAGCCCGTTCCGTTCGAGTGGGGAAAGCTGTTCGTGGCGTTCGTCGTCGCGCTGGTGCTGTGGGCCCTGGCCACGCAGGTCGCCCACGACGCACCGGACGAACTGGGCACGCTCGTCGATCTGCTGGCGATCGTGCTGTTCCCGGTCATCCTGGTGGCGCTGCACATCATCCCGCGCGCGCACGCGTGGCCGCTGGTCCGGATAGCCACCGCAGCGATGCAGGTCGGCGGCGGCGCCAAGGACCTGATGGCCAAGGTCCCAGAGCTCAGCCCGCGCCGTCGCGACGCCCTGGAGTCGGTCACCCGCCACAAGATGAGCGTCCGCGCCACGGCGACGCGCGACGACCTCGACCTCGACCACGTGCACGAGCGTGTGGTCCGCGCGCTGCGGCACGTCGGCTCGATCGGAGAGCCGACCGAGCACGACGCCGCGATCGGACGCTGGGTGCTCGGCGAAGAGGCACCTGCCGATCGCGACGCGATCGCGCGCAACCTGTGGCAGGACGGCGTGGACCCACTGGAGATGCACGACGTGGAGACGGCGCTGACCCGTCTGCGCGCCGTCCCCCAGCGCGCATGGCGGCGGCTGGACCAGGATGACGCCACCATTGCCTTCGCGGGGCCGCTCCCCGAAAACGGCGGGGCCGATAGTCTGCCCCGGCCCATGAGTACCTCTCCGTCCATCCCCAGCGACCACGTCATGGTGGGCGGCACCGGCCGCAGTGGCACCACGGTTCTGGGCCGTCTGATCGGCTCCCACTCCCGTTACACGTGCCTCCCGTTCGAGGCGCGATTCCCGACCCATCTGCCGCGGCTGGCCGACGGGCGGATCGAGATGGAGGAGTTCTCACGCCTGATGCGGGAGAACTGGTTCAAGCGCTTCCGCCGCGTTCTTCCGGAGGACCAGATGGAAGGCGCCATGGCGGTCTTCGAGCAGACCTGGGAGGAGGATCACGCCGCCGCCTCGCGTCGGCTGATCCATTCGCTCATGGACCCGGTCGCGGCCGCGAACGCCACCTCCGGCTGGGTCGAGATGACCCCCGTCAACATGATGTGGACGGTGGCGTTGACCGAACTGGTGCCCGACGTGCGATTCGTCCACGCTGTCCGTGACGGGCGCGACGTGGCCGCCTCGGTGGCGAAGACCTGGGGCGGCATGGATGAGGCCGGGGCACTGGAGTGGTGGTCGCGCCGTCTGCTCGACACGAACCGCCCCGGGGGATTCGTCGGGCCGGGCGTGGTGCACATCGTGCGCCTCGAAGCGCTCGTGCGCGACGACCGCGAGGCGAGCTATGCGGCGCTGCTGGACTTTCTCGATCTCGAGGACGAACCGGCGATGCGCACCTACTTCACGGAGACGCTGAACGCGGACACCGCGAACATCGGTCGGTGGCGACGCACACTCGACGAGGCCCAGCAGGAGGCGACGACCAAGCGTTACCGCGAACTGCTGGACGCGCTCGCCGATGAGGGCGTCGAATGCGCGCCCGCGCTCATCGCTGCCGTCGACGACGTCTGAGCGTCGCCGCCTCCGACGCCTGAGCACGACGCTCCGCCTCGGCCTCACTGCCGGGGATCAGCGGCGCGCGGATCAAGAATCGTTCGGCCATCAGGTGCAGCACGATGTCCGGCTGCTCCAGTTCGATCACGTCGAAGGGCGGGTTGGGCACCCACGTGAACACCGAGCGGCGGAAATGCTCGGCGAGGAACGGCACGACCTGCTCGGCGAAGGAGTCGCGCACGATCACGGCCGTCGGGAGCGTCGGGTCGTCGACCTCATAGATGCGCGTGGGGCGCGACCCGGAGACCTCATGGGTCTCGGGGACCTCAGTGACCAACCTTGCGCGCAACGGCTCAGTCGCGTGACGCATGACGCGCTCATCCCAGCGCTCGGCCGGCCCGCTCTCCTCCTCCGAAAGCGGTACGAGAACGCCATCGCGGAGCGTGGCCTTCTCCTTCTCGGACATGTCGCCGCGCCAGTCGGGCCAATGCTCGTACGCGAATTCTGACCGTTCCCGCGGGGCCAAGTCCGAACGGTAGCGCGAGGCCTGGAGCAGCAGCTCGCGATACACGTGGTAGCTGCCGAGCAGGTTGGTGTGGTGGTCGGTGCGGAAGTACACCTGCTCGTCGGCCATCGCGGCCGCCAGCACTCCGCGCAGGTCGACGATGTGCAGGCCAGGCACGCGCGCGGCGACGCTCAGCACCTGCTCCCACGGCGTCGGCTCCGCCGTCACGGGGAAGCCCGGCGGCAGCAGCTCTCGGTGCATTAGCTCTTTCATCGGAACGGCGGTGAAGATGTACGGCACGCCCTGCCGTTGCAGCAGCTCGACCCGGGCCCGGAACGCCTCCTCGTAGGTCTCGAGGTCGCTGTCGCTCAACCGCGACCGGCCGGCGACCTGCTCCATGGTGCGCCGGTTGCAGAGGAACAGCCAGTCCTCGCGGCCCAGCAGCGCCATCGCCTTCCCGTTCGGTGGCGCGCCGCTGAAGTCGGCCCCCGCCGGCACCGCCGCCCTGCCCTTCGGCGGCTCCAAGGCCACCGTCCGGCCTGAGCCGGCCAGCTCGGGTCCGTCGGGAGCTACGCGAGCGCTCAGAACGGCTTTGCGCCCGTCAAGGACGGGTGCCGGCAGCGCGATGCGGAATCCATGACGACCGTTGCCCTTGCCGGCCGTCAGCAGGCCGCGGCGCATCACTCCGGCGCGACCGCTGGCCACCACCTCACCGTCGACGAGCACCTCCACCGTGGCGGCGTCGTCGGGCCCTTCGGGATCCCACGCCCAGCCCACGGCAGCACCGCCACGCAGGCCCGCGATCGAGCCCTCCATCGGCGAGGCGGGCATCCGCTTCTACTTCAGCTTCAGGGCCAACGTCTTCCCGCTGCCCAGCGCCACCCAGGTCAGCGAGCTGCTGGCGCTCGGAAGCACGTATGTGGCGACGACGGTGGCGGACTTCCCGGCGGCGATCGGCTTACCGGGGGGCAGCGCGCCGGTGACGGTGGTGGCGTAGGCCGCGGAGGCCCGGCAACCGACGCTCGGGGCGTAGTACTTGCCGCCGGTGAGCAACCACAGGTGACCGGAGATCTGAGCCGACCGGACGTCCTTCTTGCCCTTGTTGGTCAGCTTGTAGGTGACGAACAGGAACTTGCCGCCCTTGGCCGTGATCGTGAGCTGCTTCTTGCCGGCCGTGGTGACCGCCGCCTTCGACGTGACCGTCGTGGGGTTGGCCGTCGCTTCGACGCCCTTCTTCGGGATGCTCACCGTAACTTCGCTCTTGGAAGTCGCCGCGTACGACGAGGCCTTTGGCGGCGCAGGACGTACGTTCGGCACGCAGCCCTTGACCACCGGCACCTTGACCACCGCCACCTTGACGGGCTTGGTCTTGGTGGTGGTCGTTGCGGCCGCCGTACTCGCTGTGGTCGACGGGGTGCTCGAAGATGAGGAGCTGCTGCTCGAACCACACCCGGCCAACGGAACGGCGATGGCCAGGAGGCAGGTGGCGCCGAGGGCGCAGGCGTTGGTTCGAGAAGTCATCATGATGCGCGCAAGCATACAGGCGATACTTTGCAAGTTGGCGTCAACGAACAAGGACCTAACAATGGCAATGCAGGACGTCTTCACCAAGATCTTCGAGGACAACAAGTGGGCCGGCTCACAGTCCGGTTCGGGCCCCGGCTCAGCCCTCCACACGACTGCGACCGTGCGCGAAGCGCTGCCCGGGATCGTGCGCGACTACGGGATCAAGGTCCTGCTGGACGCTCCTTGCGGCGACTACAACTGGATGCTCTCGACGGAGGATCTCGGCGTCGAGCGCTACATCGGTGTCGACGTGGTTCCCGCGATCATCGAGGCCAACCAGGCGCACATCGGACCCGGCGTCCAGTTCCTCACCGCCGATCTGACGGCCGACCCGCTTCCACGGGCTGACCTCGTGCTGTGTCGCGACTGCCTCGTGCATTTCACCGAGGAGCAGATCGGTGACGCCGTGCGCAACCTGCGCGACAGCGGAACGGAATACCTCCTCACCACGACGTTCTTCTCGCTCACCGAGAACCGCCCTGGGTCCACCGGGGGCTGGCGCCCCATCAACCTTCAGGTGGCGCCTTTCTCCTGGCCGGAGCCGCTCGCGCTGATCCACGAGCGCGAGTACGACGCCGAGAAGGCCTACTCCGACAAGAGCCTCGGGCTTTGGCGCCTGGCCGACCTGCCGGGCTGAGCGCCGAGGGCCGCGGCCCTCAGAAGGTGGTGCCGCCGGTTTGGGCGGCACCTGTGTCCACGTCGGCGAAGCGCCGGCGATATTCCTCCACGAACAGCAGATACTCCGACAGCGCCGCGCGGGGGATCGAGTAGGCCGACGCCGTGCGCCGGGCCTCGGCCTGAAGCGAGCGCAACATCTCGCGGTCCTTGACCAGGCTGGAGAGCGCGCGCACCGCGTCCTCGGGGCCGTGCGTATCGACCACCAATGCGTTCTCGCCGTCGCGCGCGAACTCGACGACCCCGCCGACGCGCGGCACCACGGCGGTGGCTCCGCAGGCCATCGCCTCCAGGGCTGTGCGGCCGAAGGCCTGGTAGGTGGACACGTCCAGGAACACGTGCGAGGAGCCGAGCAGGTCGGCCACCTCATCGCGACGCAGGAGCCCCTGGTGCCCGTCGAGCAGGCCGCGGCTGTCGGTCAGCGCTTCGAGCTCAGCCTGAGTACACCCGAAGGTCACCGTCTCCACGGCGTCGCCGAAAGTCGCGTCGAGCCGCTCGAGGATCTCCACCGTGGTCGCGGCCTGGCGGCGCGGCGTGCGCGGGCGCACCATGGCCGCGACGCGAAGCGCCGCTCCGCGGCGCCGACCCCGCGGCGCGTACACGTCGCGATCGATGCTCGGCTCCACCTTCGATACGCGCACCTGCTCGGCCAGCGCCACCACGTTGCACAGCCAATGCGTCTTGGCGAACAGCAGCAGGTCGGGGACGAGCGTGTACGAGGCCTTCGCCTCGGCCACCTCCGCCGGGTCGACCGCGGAGAAGAAGGGCTCGTAGTCCTGCACGTAATAGGCAGGCAGAAAGTCCTGGCGCGCTCGGTAGAGCTCCGCCAGCATCTCCACGGATTTGAAGTGCGTCGCCGAGATGACGTCGGCCTTGGCGGTCACCGCGGCCAACTCCTCGGGGCCGGAGAACGGCACGAACAACTCGTCCGCGTCGGAGTAGGCCTCGCGGGCCCGATCCATGACTTTGGCCGCCAGGGCGATCGTCGCCGGCACACCAAGCTCGCGCATCCCGCGGACCTCCTGGTACACCGAATGCGAACCGCCTGATCCGGCCTTGCTGAGCCCAGGCAGGATGAACATCACGTTCAGCGGGCGCCGGCCCTGGTGCAGTGCGGCAGCGATCCCGGATGGGTCCTTGATCGCATCGGCCACGATGCGGCGGACCGGCTCCAACCCCATGTCCTTCTCCATGGCCATGACGAGCCGGTTGATCTCCTCCGGCCCGTGCTTCTCCATGAAGGCGCGGCGATTGCGCTTGGACAGCTGGTCGCGCCCCTCCGGCGAATACGACTTGGACTTGGCGTGGAACACGTACGCGTCGTCCACCACGGCAAGTTCGTAGCCCGCCAGCCGGGCGCGGTGGCTGAAGTCGTTCTCCTCGCAGTAGCCGGAGGCGAACCGCTCCTCGTCGAGGTAGCCGATGTCATCGATGACGCGACGCTTGATGGCGTAACAAAAGCCGTTGAGAAACGAAAGACGCGGTCGATCGCCGGGTGCCAGCGCGCCCACCACGGCGCTGACGCCGTCGGGGGTCAACCAGGCCGGCAGTGGGTTGATGGCCCAGCCGTCCTTGCCCGGATCTCGCAGCAGCGGAACCGATTGATGGCTCGCCGCATTGGAGAGCGGGCCGAGCAGGCCGATGCTCTGGTCGGCCTCGCCCGCGGCGACGATGCGCTCCAGCCAGCCGGACGTGACGATCGTGTCGCTGTTGAGCAGGATCACGTAGTCGGCGCGAGACGCGCGAAGCCCGAGGTTGGCGGCGATCGTGTAACCGTGCGGGGAGTCGGGGTTCTCGATCAGCGTCATGCCCGCGCCCAGTTCGGCCGCGGTCTCCCGCAGGTCGTGGGTGGTCTCGGGCTTGCTGCCGTCGTCGACCACGATCAGATGGACCGGGTGAGTGACATGCGCGGTCACGGATCGCAGGCAGCGACGCACGTCGTCGAGCGCGTTGTGCACGCAGACGACAACGTCAACCGTCGGCTCGTCGGGCGTGCGGCGCTCGCGCTCCAGCGGGGAGAGCGAGCCACGACGATCCAGCGCAAAGGGCAGGCCCAGGCGCTGAGCGGCGGGCGCGTCGACCGGATGACCGAGCGTATCTCGATAGGACTCTGCCAGCCAGATGCGGGCTTCGGCGTCGCGCAGAGCGGCCGCGGACGGGTGCGGCGCCGCCGGCGCGGGTGCGGGCGAGGCGGCGGGAACCTCGGGCGGCATGGGCGCAGCCGGAACCGGCTCGGCGAACAGCGGCTCGGTGGGTTCGACCGCGACCGGAGCCAGGGCAGCAGCAGGGGCAGACGCAGCGGGCATGGCCTCCGGAGCGACCACATCGGCACCGCCGCGCAGGCGACGCATCTGCTCGGCCAGGTGGCCCGACTCCTCCTGGGCGATGACCTGCTCGCCGCGCAGGTCGGCCAAGAACGCATCGGACTCCAGCCCACGACCTGCCGCCGCCACGGAGGTGTGCTGGGAGTCGCGCAGCGACCGCGCCAAAGCGTCGCGTTCGGCCCGCACCGCATCGAGGCGGCCCTGCGCCGTGCCCAGGGCGCGCTCCATGCCCGCGCGGCGACGGCGCTCCTCGTCCGCCGCCGTCATGTGCTCCTGCAGTTCGGCCCGCAGTCGCGTGGCCTCCGCGCGGGACTGCTCGGCGATGGCGGCGTGATGTTCAAGTTGTTCGCGCACCGACTCGTGTACCTGCTGCTCGCGATCCTGCAGGCTGCCTTCCAACGCCTCCCGCGCGTGCTCGGCGCGGACGGCTGCCTGCCGTGCGCCGTCCAGGTCCGCCCGAGCCTCGTCGCGCTCGATCCGGGCCTCGGCCGCAGTGTTCTCCAGCACCCGCAGATCCGCCTCGTGGCGCGCACGAGCCTCAACCACCTCATGCTCGAACTCCGCGCGTGCCGTCTCACGCGCGGTCCGGGCGTCCGCTGCGGCCTGCTCGGACTCGGCCTGCGCCGCGTCACGCTCGGCGCGGACCTCCGCCAGGATGCGCTCGGACTCAGCCAGCGCCGCTTCGCGGGCAACGCCTACTTCACCCGTCTCGCGTTCCAGCTCAGCCCGGGCGGCGTCCCGCTCGGCGCGCGCCTCGGCGACGGCTACTTCTGCGAGTTGCAGGGCGGCCTCGTGGCGAGTGCGCGCCTCCACCGCCTCGCGCTCCAATTCTGCTCCGACGGCCTTGCGCTCGGCGCGGGCTTGAGCGGTGGCAACTTCCAACTCGGCCCGCGCCTCATCGCGTTCCGCGCGGGCCTCGGCGACAGCTTGCTCCAGCGTCTGCACCTCGGCCTCGTGGCGAGCACGCAGCTCGGTGAGGGCACGCTCGGACAGCGCGCCGGCTGCCTCGCCTTCGCTACGCAGCTGCGCGGTGGTGCGCTCCAACTCGCGGACATCGGCTTCGTACCGGCTCTGCGCTTCCATCGCCGCGAACTCCAGCGTCCGGCGCTCGGACTCATGGCGGGCACCGCTTTCCACGGCCGCCAGATCCCGTTCGGCGCGGGCGGCATCCCGTTCAGAGCGAGCTTCGGCCGCGGCCTTCTCCAGTTCCCGCAGCTCGGACTCGTAGCGAGCCTGCGTGCGGGCCGCCTCCAACTCCAGTGCGCCGGCGTTCTGGCCCCCGTTGCGAGCGGCCGCCAGATCCGCGTCGCGTTGCGCCAGCGCCGACTGCGCTGTGGCGAGCTCGGCCTTCACCCGTTCGAATTCGTCGGCGGCGACGCCGGCCTCAGTGCCGACAAACCCGGCTTGCTTCTCCTCGCTGCGGGCGATGAGGGTCAGCTCCTCAACCTCCGAGCGCGCCGTCGCCAGGTTGTTGGCCAGACGACGCGACTCGACGCGTGCCGCATCGGTCTCCTCTTCCAGAACGCGTGCTCGGATGACCGCCGACTGGGCGCTGGCGCGCAACTCATCGGCTTCGGCGCGCGCGGCCTCCAACTGGCCGGTCAAAAGGTCAAGCCGTGCCCGCAGGACCTCGTCGCCTGCGCCCGCCCCGGCACCGGTCAGGTCGTCTCCTCCGCGCCCCTCGGCGCCTTCGCCACCTGCTGGCGACACGCCGGCGGCCAGGGCCGCCTCCAGCCGGGCGCGCTCCCCCGCCGCCTCGGCGATCGCCGTCCGCAGGCGGGTCGCCTCGGCCGTCAGCGAGTCGGCCCGCCGCTCGGCGTCGGCCCAGCGCTGCTGAGCGTCGGCCAGCGCCGCGCGGTCGCCGTCGCGCAGATCCTCGACCTCGCGGGCGTGCGCCTCAGCCTCGCGCTGCGCGGTCTCCGCGTCCGCGAACTTTCGCTCGGCGTCGACCCGCAGCCGCTCGAAGTTGTTGGCGCGAGCGATCGCCTGCGTTCCCCGGACCACGGCAGCAACGCGTTCAGCGTCCAGCGCCAGCACGCGTTCGCGCAGGAACCCGACCGAACGAAGACGCTTGAGCGCCGTATCGATCTTGCTTGTACGAGCGGCGTCCGGCACCAACACTGCGAGGCCCCACTCGCCCGCTACCTCGACGGCCTTTGTCTCGTCCGCGACGGACGCCAGATAGTCCTCCACCGCCGTGCGCACGCCGTTGTGCTCGCCGCCCTCCGCGAGGGCGTGATGAAGGTCGGCGAGCAGGCCATGCGGCTGCAGCGGATCATCGCCAGGCCCGATACCCGTCAGCGCGTGGGGATGACGGAACTCCTGCGGCACGATCGTCGGGTCGTGATAGCCATCTCGCCGGCCCGTGGGCCAGTCGACGCCGCCCACAAACACAATCGGCGGCGTGCGGCCGGCGCCGGTCGCCGACTCCCGCAGGCAGGTCAGCGCCCGATGGACCGCGTACCAGTTGGGGTCTGAGCCCAGCAGCGCAACGTCGACATCGACGACTGAGCCCAGGGCGTCAGGGCCATCACCGGGTTCGACGATGACGAGCTTTGCGTCATGCGCCCGCGCCCAATCCTCCGCACCGCCGGGAAGCGGTGCGACGGCCGCGATGACGCGCGGCGCGATCGCGTCGAGCATGGGCTCGACGGCGTCGGTCCAGATGCGGGACATGGGTTACGGAAGCGGGAACGCGCGAACGCGTGCTCAGTCCATGTCCGGCCGGTCCTCGACCGCCGCGACCAGCGCCGGGTTGATCCAGATCGGTGTCTTCATCGCCGACGAGAAGCGGACGTACATCTCGCTGTCCTTGTTGGCCTTCGCCAGTGCTTCGGCGACGCGCTTGCCGCTGAGCATGACGGTGATGTCCCGCCCGTCGGCGAGTCGGATCTTGGCTGCCATGGGTACCCCCCCGGGTCCAGGTTGGAATCACTTCGGATGTGCTGGCGACGAGTGTAGTTGCGCGCCGCCAACTTGCCCATGAAGGTTCTCATGGTCAGGCGCCGTCGAGGGTGCCGCCCCGCGACGGTATCCTCTCCGTTCGTGCGCTCGGTTTGGCCCGTCGTCATCTCTGCGCTTTTCCGCGCGCTCCAACCTGCCGTCGTCATCGACATCGGCGGCGAGCCGGAACGTATCAGCGCGCTCGTCAACGCATTCGCCGCCGGTGGCGAAGTCCATGTGGTGGACGGGCCCGACGGGCTGCTGGCCGGTGCGCCGGGCGTACGGGTCTTGAGCGCCGACGTCGACACGCTGCCTGCCTCGGATCTGGCGCTCATCGATGGTGAGCCCAGCTGGGACGCGGTGAACAACGCGCTTGACGCAGTCTCCGCGGCCGCCGAGCAGGCCGGGCGACCGCTTCCCGTGATCGTGGTCGGCGGCGTCGACTGGCCCCACGGGCGACGCGACGGCTACCACGACGCTGAGCGAGCCCGCCACGAGATCGCCGCCGGCGGGCTGGCCCCCGGCGCCGCCGAGCCGGATCCGGCGCTGCCGGTCGGCGAGGTGGCTTTTGCGCGCACGGAAGGAGGACCCCGCAACGGCGTGCGCACCGCAGTGGAGGATTTCGCGGCCCAGCAGCCCACCCCCTTGACGGTCGTACATCTGCCCGGCGACGGCGGCGTGCTGCTCCTCGCCGCTCCCGAGGAGGGTTCGGTCACGCCCACCCCCCAGGAGCGAGCGGTCCTCTCCCTGGCCCCGAGCGCCGACCTGCTGGCCCTGCTGGCCGCCCTGGAACAGGATCGCCTCCACGAGCACTCCCGCGCCGAAGTTCTCGCCCATGACTCGGGAGCGGCGTTTGCCGGCGCCGCCGTGACGGTGCTCGCCGCCCGCCTGGAGGAGACGCGCCACGAACTTCGCGTGGCGATCGAGGCGCGGTTGGACGCCGAGGAGCGCTTGGCCCGAGCCGTCGCAGCAGCTTCCGAGCCGCCCGCAAGCGTCGGCCTGTCAGCCTCCGGAACGACCGGCGAGAGCGCTGACGGTGAGACGGTGGCCGAGCAGGCGTTCCGCACCCGCTACGCGATGGCGTGGGAGCCGGACGAGCGCGATCTCGACGAGGGCACGCGCGGGACAGCGCTCCCCTGCGATGTCGGCGAGGTGCTCGTCAGCGGTGCGGGCACGAGCGTCTGCATCAAGGCGGACGGCACCGGGCCCGAACTTGATCGCTGCGTGGCCGCCGTGCTCGATCACGCCGACAGGCCCATCCAGCTTTCGGTGGATTGCACCGCCGCCGGCGACGAGGTCACGGCCCGAGCTGCACGCCTGGCTCTGCGCCTCGGGATCGAGATCGGGCCGGTCGAAGCTGCGGAGGTGCAGTTGAGCTCGCACTCCATCGTGGGACCCGGTTTCCTGCACCTCGGTGAGGGTGAGCAGGCCCCGGCGATCATCGACACCGACCTGTCGGGCCCGCGCGCGGCGGGGCCGCTGGCCAGCGTCGCGTTCATCCTGCCCGGCGTGTCACCGGGTGTGGGAGGCGGAGTGCACTCCGTGGCTCAGGAGGCTGTCGCCCTTAGTGGTCTCGGCGTCGATGTGCGCGTGCTCGTGGGTGGCGGCGGCGCCGACCGCCTGGCCCAAGCTCATCCGAGCGTCGCGCGACTGATCGTCGGGACGGCGGGCCCCGACGACATCCGCACCGCCCTGGAGGGCGTCGACATCGCTGTGGCCACCGAGTACTCCACCGTGGCCGATGTACAGGCCGCCCATGAGGCGCGACCTGAGCTCGTGGCGGCTTACTACGTACAGGATTACGAACCGTTCTTTGCCCCGGCGGGTTCCGAGCGTGCCGACGACGCCTTGCTCTCCTACGGTCGACTGGACGGCATCGTCCTGTTCGCCAAGACCGAGTGGTTGCGCAATGTCGTGCAGCGGATGCATGGCGTCCGGGTCTACAAGGTCGCCCCGAGCCTGGACAGTGCGATCTTCCATCCGGGTCCCGCCCGACGCGACGACATCGTTCGCGTCGCGGCGATGGTGCGGCCACGTTCGCCGCGCCGACGCCCGGTCGCCACACGTCGACTCCTCGAACGGCTCGTCGCCGAGGGCGGCGGTCGCGTTCAGGCCGTCGCGTTCGGCTGCAGCGACGAGGAGTTGCAGGCGCTCGACCCGGCACCGGTGCGTGCCATCCAATCGGCCGGTGTGCTGGACCGCAACGCGGTCGCTGACCTGCTGCGCGGCAGCGACGTGTTCGTAGACCTGTCCGTGTACCAGGCGTTCGGGCGTACGGGCCTGGAGGCGATGGCCTGCGGCGCCGTGCCGGTGCTCCCGCGCATCGGTGGGGTGCGTGAGTACGCCCGCGACGGTGAGAACGCCGTGCTCCTCGATACCGCCGATGTGGTCGGCAGGGTCGCCGCCGTCACCGACCTTGTGGCCAGCCCCGAGCGCCGGCGGCGGCTGCGCGCGGCCGGCGAGGTAGACGCGCTGGCCTTCTCCAGCACCCGGACGGCGATCTCGGAATACCTTTGCTGGACGCGTGGGCCGGCCCGAGCCGTTCATGCCCGCTGACCCCTTCTTGACGCGGCTCAGCCGCCACGCAGGAACGCCGTCGATCGCCAAGGCGGCGATCACCCCCAACACCCCGCGCGCTCAGGCGCAGCTCAGCCCCGCCGTCGCTGCCCATCTGCGTCGCCGGATCACGGGCAGCGATCAGACCGACGCAGAAACGTGGGTGAGGGGGCAAGCCGGTGCCCGCGCCGGAGCGGTCCTGACCATTCCCCCGGGGACCATCCGCGACGAGGGTCCCGCTGCCCTGGAACGTCTGCGCGCAGACGCTGAGGCAGGTGACGTGCTGATCGTTCAGGAGACGATCGGAGGCGGGCCGGCCGGCTGGAGCACCGACGAGACCGACACGGTGACGCGTCTGCTCGGCGCGGTGCCGGCCACCCAGGAGAGCGCCCCCCGCGACGAAGACCTGCTCGCACCGTGGGACGGCGCGCTGGAACGCCTGGAGCACACGGTGCTTGGCGGCGCGGTGTTGTCGGCCGTGCTGTTGGCCCCCGGCGATCCCCAGACGGTGAGGCTGCTACTGGCCACCGACGCGATGCTGGTGGACGCGGCGGCGCTACCGCCGGCTGTCGTCTGGGCCGCCTACCGCGTTCCGGTCTGAGCCCAGGGCGGCTCGTCGCTGCCGGTGCGCATCGCGCCGTGGCCTCCCGGGCCGCGGAGGCGGTCCAGCCAGAGCGACGGCCCGGAGCACCAGTTGTTGGGATGCACCAGACACAGCACGGGCGAGATGCCGTCCCGCAAGATCTGGCGCGGATCCTCCCCGCGCCCCCAGCGGCCCTCGGCCCGGCTGCGATCGGTCAGCCACACGCCGAGGTGATGGCCTCTCATCGCGGCGTTGGCGTCAAATTCGATCCCGTAAGAAGCCCAGTCCTCGTCACGCAGCAGGTCGGCGTTGCTCACGCCCATAACTCGCGTGTCCCCGTGCGGGCAGACGCTGTGCAGTGCCCCGAAGCGACTGCGGAAGAGGTCGATCTCACGACGTAGCTCCAACCGCGCCCCCGGCATCATCGCCCGGACTCCGACGGGATCGCGCACGCCGCAGGCCAGCACGCGGCGCGTGAGCGTCTCGTAGTGCAGTCCCACTTGGTGCCCGCGTGCCTGCAACAGCGACACCAGCGCCGGATCCGCGGTGCGCCAGCGGACGTACCAGGTGGAGGTGATGCCGTGATCGCGTTCGATGTCGGCCATTCGCACCGCCGTGGCCGGATGCTGATCGACGTCGTGACGGAGCAGCAGGGTCGGGCCTCCGACCGGACCGCCGGCCTGGAGCCAAGGTTCCACCGATGTGACGGTGTACCCGTTGTCAGCCGCCTGCGTCAACAGCGCCGAATACTCGCCCCAGCGGGCCCGCGACAGCGTCCGCGAGAAGCGCCGACGCAAGCGTGGCGTGGAGGCCTGGACGGCCGGGTTAGACTCGGCGGGACCGTCCGCCGGCGGACGTTGAGACGAGACGCTCACTGCGCGTCAGTCTAAGCCGCCCCGAACGCCCCCGCCCTGACATGAGCACGTACGAAGATCACGCCGCCGCTGCTGCCGCCCAGGCCCGTGCCGCCGAGGGCGCAGCCGAGGCGTCTGCATTGCGGCTGCGCGTCGACGACCTGCTCGAACTGCTCGCCGAGCGAGAGGCCGAGCTGGACGTCGTCCGTCGCCAATCGGTCCGCGAGACCGACATCAGGCTGGACGACCTGGAGCACGGGCTGCGGCGCACGCGCGCCGAGCTCGCGGGTGCCCGGCGGCGACTGCTCACCCGGGAGGCCGAGGTCCGCGCCGCTCGCCGTCAGCTGGCGCGGCACGAAGCGCGCACCCTTGGGGCCGAGACCCGCGCGACTGAGGCCCGCGAGCAGCGTGAGCTGGCGGTCACGACCCGCCGCGAGGCCGAGGGCGAGCGTGATGCCGCGAAGGCCACCGCCGACGGCACCGCTCGCGCCCTTGCGCGTGCCGAGCAACGCGAGACGCAACTGCGTGCCGAGATGGAGGAGGCCCGCGACCGGCAACGACGGGAGACGGCCGATCTAGAGCGCCGCGCCGATGTCGCCGCCCGTGAGCATGGAGCTCGCGTTCGGGCGCTGGAGCAGCGGGTCGCCGCGCTAGCTGTCGGGCTGGATGAGACCCGCGGCCTGGTGGAACGCGCGGAGGCCTCGCGCGCCTGGCGCTTGGGCCACGGCGTCATGCGCATGCTGGCCCGGTTGAGAGGTCGCCAGGACAAGACCGACGGCGCCTTGCAGATGGCGATCGGCCGGATCGATCAAATCCAGGCCCGGCCCACCGACCGCGAGCAGGCGGCGCTCCCGGCGCCCGCCGACATTGCTGCGCCGCCCAGCACCCCGCAGCTCTCGGCCGATCAGACGGCCGCCGCCCGGGCGCACCTGGCCGACCGGCTGCGGGGCCGGCTCGGTGAGCCGCCGATCCTCGACGTCTGGCCGCACGTCAGCTTGATCGTGCTCAACCGCAACGGCTCCGACCACCTGGCCCGGCTTCTCGCCGGGCTGCGCGAGCACACCGACTATCCCGATCTGGACCTGCTGGTGGTCGACCACGGCTCAACCGACGGTTCGCTCCAGATGCTCGAGACGGCTCGCAGCGAGTTGCCCTTCGCCGTCGAGGTGATCGCCCACCCCGAGAACCGGCCGTTCGCCGAGGCCAATGACGACGCCGCGGCCCGCGCACAAGGCCCGCTCCTGCTCTTCATCAACAACGATGTGGAGCCCATCGAGAGCGGCTGGCTACGTGAGCTCGTGGCCGCGCACGCACAGGGCGGGCTGGGCCTGGCCGGTGCCACGCTGGTGCGGCCAGATCCGTTGCCCGACGATGAGTGGGCCGTCCAGCACCGCACGATCGCCTTCCGCACCGAGGGCGGGCTGGTGCGCGCCTACAACAGCGGCGACGACGACGAGCTGTTCGACGAGAACCTGGGCCAGGAGCAGCGAGCCGCGGCGGTCACCGCCGCCTGCCTGCTCGTATCCCATGAGACGTTCGCGTCGCTCGGGGGATTCACCAGCGGGTACCTCTACGGCACTGAGGATGTCGACCTGGGCCTCGTCGCCCGTCGCACGGGCGCCACGGTCAGCGGCGTCGGCCGTTCGGTGCTGCTGCATCGCGAGTCGAGCACGCAACAGGCCGAGGGGCGCGACTTCATGCGGATGAACCGCCTCGTCAACCGGCAGGTCCTGCAACAGCGCTGGGGGCCGCAGTTGCGCCGCGAGTACCGGCTGGCCCGGCTGTCGGGAGACCCGGTCTGGACCGACGGCCGCGGGCCCCACGTGGGCATCACGGTCACGACCAACGACGCCGCCGACGGCTGGGGCGACCACCACACCGCACACGAACTCGGCGACGCCCTGCAGGCGCGCGGCTGGCGGATCACCTACCTGGAGCGCAAGGCCGACCGCTGGTACGACCTGCCCGACGATCTGGAGTACGTGATCTCCCTGATGGATCCGTACGACCTGACCCGCGTGCCCGAGCACGTGATCGTCGTCGCCTGGATCCGCAATTGGACCGAGCGCTGGTTGAGCCAGCCGTGGTTCGGCCGGGCGGACATCCTGCTCGCCAGCTCGGGCGGCTCGGCGCGGCTGATCGAGGAGGCCACCGGACGCGCGACGGTGAGGTTCCCGCTCGCCACCAACCCGGAACGTTTCCATCCGCGCCCGATCGACCCCGAAGTGCAGGCCGACGTGACGTTCACCGGCCACTACTGGGGCAAGCCCCGCGACATCCAGGCCGCATTGATCCCCCGCCTCGGCGAGAGCTTGGCCATCTTCGGCCGTGACTGGGACCAAGTCCCCGAACTGGCCGATCACGCTCGTGGCCCTGTGGCCTACGACCGTCTGGCGGACGTGTATTCCTCGGCGCAGATCGTCGTCGACGACACCCAACCCCCGACGCTGCCCTACGGCGCCGTCAACTGCCGCGTGTTCGACGCCCTCGCCTGCGGACGAATAGTGCTGACCAACCAGGCCGAAGGCGTGCACGAGCTGTTCGACGAGGACTTCCCCACGTGGGACGGGCCGGCCACCTTGCGAGCGCAGCTGGATGCCCTGGGCGCGGACCCTGACCGCCGCGCCGAGCTCGCCCGCCGGTACCGGCGCACCGTGCTGGCCGAACACACCTACGCCCACCGGGCCGCGCAACTGCACGAGGTCCTGATGGGCGCTGAACGCTCGCTGTCGTTCTGCTTGAAGACCGGCGTACCGGATGAGGATCGCGAGGAGCTGTGGGGTGACACCCACTTCGCCCGCGCGCTCGCCCGCGAGCTGCAGCGCCACGGGCACCGCACCACGGTGCGCCGCCTGGATCAGTGGACCGACCTGGACGCGATGACTTACGACGTGGTCGTGCACCTCAAGGGCTTGAGCCGGCCGACGCTGCAACCAGGGCAGTTCAACGTCCTCTGGTGCATCAGCCATCCCGAGGCGCTCACCGCGGAGGAGTGCGACGGCTACGACCTCGTGTTCGTGGCCTCCAGCCGCTTTGCCACCATGCTGCGCGCTCGCACAGCGACCCCGGTCCACGTGCTGCAACAAGCCACCGATCCGCGCGTCTTCTTTCCGGAGGCCGACGAGGCCCACCGGCGCGAGGTCGCCTACGTGGCGAACTCGCGCGGGGTGCTGCGCGGAGCGATGCGCGACCTCCTGCCGACGACCCACGACGTGGCCGTCTACGGCTCAGACTGGGAGGGCCATATCCCGGCCGGGCTCGTCGTCGCTGAACATGTGCCCAACGACGAGGTGCGGCGCGTCTACTCCTCGGCCGCGATCGTGCTCAACGATCACTGGGACGACATGCGCGACCACGGCTTCGTGTCCAACCGCATCTACGATGCGCTCGCCGCCGGCGCCTTCGTGCTGAGCGATGACTTGCCGGAGCTGCACGAGCGGTTCGACGGCGCGGTGGCCACGTACGGGAGCGCCGACGAGCTGCGAGCACAGATCGACCACTTCCTCGCTCACCCGGAAGAGCGGGCCGAGCGGGCCGCCCGCGGGCAGCAGATCGTGCTCGCCGAGCACACCTTTGCTCGACGCGTGGACGTGCTGCTGGATCTGGTGGGCGAGGCCATCGCCGCGACCGGATTCGCCCTCCGTGTGGACCCCGGCGCCGTCCGATCCTGACCCACCCGTAGTTCCGCGACGCCGTGTCGCAGCAAGGAGGCATCAAAGGGCGCGCCCGGTCCGGTAGCGTCAGGTCCGTGTCCAGGATGTTCACGACCCGATGAAGATCTTCATCAGCGACGGCATGCGCCACGCGAACCTCAGCGGCTACGGCGAGCTGAGTCGTCAGATCACGCTTGGCCTGGCCGATCGTGGCCACGACATGGTCCTTCCCGGAGCCGCCCGCTCCTGGCAGGCCATCGACGAGGTCGTCCGTGAACGGCTCGAGGTGCTGCCCACGCAGGAGCGCCCGGGCGACGACGTGGATCTGGTCCTGCAGATCGGCTCGCCGAACGCCACGCGGGCATTCGACAAGCCCACCCTCATGTACACGCAGAACGCGTTGGGGGATCTGCGCGCCGAGTGGGTCAACGCGTTGCGACTGGCCGACGGCGTGATCGTTCCCGGCGAATTTGACCGGAAGGTGTTCGCGCGCTACCTGGACCGGGTCTACATCGCCCGCCAGTCCTCGGACTCCGAGCGCTTCCGACCGTTCCCGCAATGGCGATCCGAAGGGTCCGAGCGGTTCACCTTCCTGTTTGTCGGCTCGTACGCCTTCCGCAAGGGCGTCGACCTGCTGCTCGAGGCGTTCTTGGAGGAGTTCGACCCTGACGAGCCGGTCGAACTGGCTCTGCACTGCGCCGGCGCCGGCCGCGGTCAAGAGTTCAACCACCTGATCGACCAGCTCCAGTCGCGCCGTCCGCTCGGGCACGTTCGCCTGTACGGGCAGAACATGTCCCCGGCCTGGATGTGTCGCACCTACAACCGGGTGGATGCCGTCGTCACCCTGTCGCGCGGTGAGGGCTGGTGCATGCCGCTTACCGAAGGCCTGCTGTGCGAGAAACCCGTGATTGCCCCGGCTTCCACGGCCATGGGCGAGTACCTGGACGAGAACATCGCCTATCTGGTGCCCACGGTGGAGCGACTGGCGTCGGACATCACCGCCTCTTTCGGCTCCGGATTTCGCGGCACGTACGGCGAGCCCGGCCTGACCTACTACGAGCCTGACGTCGCGGTTGCCCGCACCCAGATGCGGCTCGTGTACGAGCACTACGACGCAGCGCGCAGCAAGGCCGTGCTGGGCCGCAAGCGGATCATCGACTCGATCAGCTGGGCCGACGCCTCCCGGGACATCGAGGCGGCTTGCCTGGACCTGTTGAGCGGCGGCACCGCGGGGAGCACCGGGCCTGCGGCCGCCCCGGCGCCCGCCGCCGTCGCGCCGAAAGCGCCTCCGGCGCCCGCACCTGCCCCAGCCGCACCGCGATCCTCAGCGCCCGGCCCCGCCGTCCCTCGCGCCACCCCGCCCAAGCGCCCGGGCGCGCCGAAGGCGCAGGCGCCGACGGCACCCGAGGCAGCAGCGCCCAAGGCACCGGCGCCCGTCGCATCGGTGCCTGAAGCAGAGACGACCAAGGCCCCCGAGACAGCAGCGCCCAAGCTGCCCGCCATCGAGAAGGCTGCGAACGCTCCCGCCGCCAACGCCAAAGCCAAGCGCGCTGCAGCTCAAGAACCCAAACCTGAAGTGGTCGAGCCGCGGAAAGGCGCGCCGGTCAAGCGTTCCGGCCCCAAGCCCAACCGCAACACGACGGCCGCCGGCCGGCAGGAGGTCGCCGACGAACGCGCGGCCGAAGAGCCGGCCAAGAAGCGCAAGCCGCGCGACGCCGCGCGACGCCCGTCGGCCTGACCGCGCGGCTCAGCGCAGGCGCTCGAGCACAGCGGCGGCGGGATCGTCCCAACCGCCGCACACCACTTCGGCGTCGAGCGGCGGTTCGTATGGATCGTCGATACCGGTCATGCCGCTGAGCTCACCGGACCGCGCCCGCGCGTACAGGCCCTTGGGATCTCGTTCCTCGCACACGGCCAGCGATGTGTCCAGCCACACCTCGATGAAGGGCAGGCCGGCGTCGTGATGCAACGCCCGGGCCCGTTCGCGGTCGGCGCGGTAAGGGCTCACCAGTGACACGACGGCTACGACGCCGGCGTCGGCCAGCAGCCTCGCGGCCTCCGCGGTACGCCGCACGTTCTCGGCCCGATCATCGGCGCTGAAGCCCAGATCCCCACACAAGCCATGTCGAAGGTTGTCACCGTCGAGGCGGTAGGCCATACGGCCGTCGTCAAGCAGTCGACGTTCGACCTCGGCCGCCAACGTGGACTTGCCCGAGGCCGGCAGTCCCGTGAGCCACACCGTGGCCCCCGACTGCCCGGTCATTGCGCGGCGACGCTTGCGCGTCACCCCTTCATCCTCCCACCGAACATTGTCGCTTCGCGGTCCTACGAGCGGGACGTCACTCATGTTCCCTCCCCCAGAATCATGCCGCCACCGACCGTGTCGTTGGTTGCTTCATCGATGAGGATGAACGACCCCATCGTGCGGTTGCGTCGGTATTCATCCCAGATCAGCGGCGCGCTGGTGCGCAGGGTCACCCGCCCGATCTGGTTCAGGCCAAGCTCTTGGGCGTCACCGTCGCGGCGCAGCGTGTTCACGTCGATCCGGTAGGCCAGATCGTCGACGATCGCCCGCACCGTGCGGGTCGTGTGCTTGAGCGTGTACCGGCCGCCCGGGCGCAGCGGTGCGTCGGCCATCCAGCAGACGT
This sequence comes from Solirubrobacterales bacterium, assembly GCA_038319025.1. Lineage (GTDB taxonomy): Bacteria > Actinomycetota > Thermoleophilia > Solirubrobacterales > Solirubrobacteraceae > JBBQCW01. The sequence goes on along the minus strand of JBBQCW010000004.1, from coordinate 128,807 downwards.
GTGCGTCGATCGACCGCGTCACCTCGGGATGGTTGCCCAGGCGGCTGATGAGATCCCCTCGTGACACGTCGACGTCGCGGTCCAGCCGCAGCGTCACCGACTGGCCGGGGCCGGCCGCCTCCAGTTCGCCGTCGAACGTGTCGATGGCGGCGATGGTCGCGGTGCGGCCTGACGGGAGCACCATCACCTCGTCGCCGGGGCGGAAGACGCCGCTGGCCACCCGCCCGGCGTAGCCACGGTAGTCGTGATGCGCATCGGTGTTGGGTCGCACGACCCACTGGACCGGGAAGCGCGGGTCGATCAGGTTGCGGTCCGAAGCGATATGGACGTGCTCGAGGTGGTGCAGCAGCGGTGCGCCGCCGAACCACGGCATGTTCTCCGAGCGGTCCACGACGTTGTCGCCCAGGAGAGCGCTCACAGGGATGAACGTCATATCGGCCACCTGCAGCCGCGCGGCGAACGACGTGAACTCGGCGACAATCGCGTCGTAGACGCCTTCATCCCAATCGACGAGATCCATCTTGTTGACGGCGACGACGATGTGGGGAATCCGCAGCAGCGTCGCCAGGAAGGCGTGGCGGCGCGACTGCTCGACGATGCCCTTGCGTGCGTCGACCAGGACGATGGCCAGATCCGCGGTGGATGCCCCGGTCACCATGTTGCGCGTGTACTGCTCGTGCCCCGGGGTGTCGGCGATGATGAACGTGCGCCGAGGCGTGGCAAAGTAGCGGTAGGCCACGTCGATGGTGATGCCCTGCTCGCGCTCGGCCCGAAGGCCGTCCGTCAGCAGGGCGAGATTCACGTACCCGTCACCACGACGCTCGCTGGTCTCGACGACATGCTCCATCTGGTCGGTGAAGATCGCCTTGCTGTCGAACAGCAGGCGCCCGATCAACGTGGACTTGCCATCGTCGACCGAGCCGGCGGTGGAGAACCTCAGCAGCTCGACCGTCCGCTCGGCGATGGGCGGGGCGACGTCAGGGAAGTCGGACACTAGAAATATCCCTCGCGCTTGCGGTCTTCCATAGCCGCCTCGCTGACGCGGTCATCGGCGCGTGTCTCCCCACGCTCGGTGATCCGCGTGGCGGCGATCTCTTCGATCACGGTTTCAAGGCCGGTGGCCGTCGAGCGCACCGCACCGGTGCAGGACATGTCGCCCACGGTGCGATAGCGCACGGACACCGTCGTCAGCTCCTCGCCAGGCAGCAACTCGGTGAACGGGCCGGCCGCGTAAAGCATCCCGTCACGGGCGAACACCTCACGCTCGTGGGCGAAGTAGATCGACGGCAGCTCCAGCTGCTCGCGTTGGATGTAGCGCCAGATGTCGAGCTCGGTCCAGTTGGAGAGCGGGAACACACGCACCTGCTCGCCGGGACGAATGCGGCCGTTGTAAAGCGACCAAAGCTCGGGGCGCTGGTTCTTGGGATCCCAGCCACCGAAGTCGTCGCGGAAGCTGAAGATGCGCTCCTTCGCGCGGGCGCGCTCCTCATCCCGTCGGGCACCGCCGAAAGCCGCATCGAACTTGTGCTCGGCGATCGCGTCAAGCAGCGTCGTCGTCTGCAGACGGTTACGTGAGGCGCGCGGGCCTTTCTCCTCGACCACCCGACCGGAATCGATCGACTCCTGGACGGAGGCCACGATCAGCCGCTCGCCCATCCGCTCGACCATGGCGTCACGAAAGGCGATGACCTCGTCGAAGTTCTCTCCCGTGTCGATGTGCATCAGCGGGAAGGGGAAGCGGGCCGGACGGAAGGCCTTCTCGGCGATCCGCGCCAGCACGATTGAGTCCTTGCCCCCACTGAACAGCAGCACCGGGCGCTCCAGCTCAGCGGCCACCTCGCGCATCACATGGATCGCCTCGGACTCGAGCAGATCCAGATGCGATGGCGTGGGGACGATCACGGACACGGCGCGGGAGCATACGCGAGTACCAGAGCGCTTTGCCACAGTCGGCACAAGTGCGTCGACATGCGTCAGATACCAGGCCAGCACAAAAGCCGGTGGGTGTGCAGCGAGCGCCGACGCGCCAACGATTCGTAACTGTCTGCGGAGGCCACGCGCCGCGCGAGCGGCGGCACCACCGTCAGCGACCGGGACGAGACCGGCGATCCGAGCGCTGCCTCAACACGACGGCGACCGACGAACCGGGTCGACCGGTTCCACGGTGTGGGCACGCGCGGCTCCCAGATCAGCATGCAGCCGTCCGGCGCTAGAACCCGGCGGGCTTCATGCAGGGCCTCATCCTGGTCACCGGCCGAGGCCAGGGACGAGAGCACCGTCATGAACAAGACGACATCGAACGAAGCCGACGGGTAGGGTAGCGCACGGATGTCAGCGGCCGACACGGCCGCTCCCGGCGCGCGGTCACCCGCGGCCCGCGCTCGCTCGGAGTCCAGATCGCAGCCGGTCAGCGTCGCCGGCGGATGCCCATCGCCGAGCAGCGTGTGTAGCCACCACCCGGTGCCACAGCCGGCGTCCAGCACGCGTCCGCCACCGGGGCCCAGGCGCGGGCCGGCCAGGGTACGCACGGCCCGATAGGCCTCGGTGCGCAGCGCCGCGTTTCCGGGGTTGTCGGCGGCCCATGCACGTTGCTTGCGCGCGGATGGGCGGCCGGCGCGGTTGAATGGCTCCTGATGCACGTCGTGTTCCTCACCCATTACTACCCGCCCGAGGTCGGCGCCGCGCAGGCGCGGATCTCCGCGCTGGCGCGCGGACTCGCGGAGCGGGGAATCACGGTCACGGTGCACACCGGCTTTCCACACTACCCCGATGGGATCGTCGCACAGCCGTACACCGTGAAGAGAGCGCAACGGGAAAACGACGGTCAGGTGCGCGTCCTGCGCACCTGGGTCCACGTGGCGCCGAACCGAGGGGTCGTGCGGCGACTCGTCGGCCACGCGACGTTCGCGGCCGGCGCCGTCGCCGTCGCTCACCGAGTAGCCCCGGCCGACGTGGTGGTCGCGGAGAGTCCGCCGCTGTTCACCGCCGCCGGCGCTGTGGAGTACGCCCGGCGACTACACGCTCCGCTGATCCTCAACTGCTCGGACCTGTGGCCGGAGAGCGCGATCGCTGTCGGTGCGCTCAAAGGCCGCGCGCCGATCGCCGCCGCCGAATGGCTGGAACGCCGCTGTTACGCCCATGCCGCCGCCGTCACCGTGCCGGTGGCCGGAATGGTCGCTGCTGCAGCGGCCCGCGGCGCCCGCGCCCAGGTGATCGGTCCGGCGGTGGACGTGGAGCGATTCGCCGGCGTCGAACCCATCTCACCGACGGCGAACGGACCCCTGCGCGTTCTCTACGCGGGAACCCTCGGCCTGGCCCAGGGCCTGGACACGGTGGTGCGCGCCGCCCGCCGCGCCGGCCCGGAGGTGGTTCAGCTGACTCTCGCCGGCGACGGCGCCGAGGCAGGCGCGCTGAACGAGGCGGCCGCCGGCGCCGACAACGTTGAGCTGATCGGAACCGTTCCCGGTGAGGCCATCCCGGCTTTGTATGGCCGTCACGACATGGCAATAGTGCCTCTTCTCGACCGCCCGGTGTTCGCCGCGGCCCTCCCGACCAAGCTCTTCGAGGCGATAGCCGCGGGCCGCGGGGTAGTGGTCAGCGCGCCCGCCGGGGAGGCCACGCGGCTCATCACCGAAACCCGGTGCGGCGTGGCGGTACTCCCCGAAGATGCGGCGGCTCTGGAGAGCTGCTGGCGCGAACTACAGGCGGATCCGACGCAGGTCGTGGCGCTCGGCGCAGCGGGACCAGCCGTTGCCGCCCGTCACGACCGCGCTCTGATCGTCGAGGAGTGGGCGGACCTGCTCGAGCGGACGTCGGCGGGATCAGCCCTCGCCGCCACCGGCCGCCAGGCGCCTTAGGCCGACGTCCAAAGGATTGAGCGCCAGCGCCAGCCGGTAGTACCGCTCGGCCTCGCCGCGCCGCCCGGCGCGAGCCTCAAGGTCACCGATCAGCCCCAGCGTGGCGAAGTTCTCGGGCTCCAGGTCCAGCGCATCCTGCAACGCCTTTCGTGCGGCCACGCGCTTGCCCATGCTCTCCAGAGCACCGGCCTCCAGGTAGAGCGGCGTCACCGAATACGGGTCCAGCTCAGCCGCGTGGCGCGCGGCTGACAGCTGCCGGGCGGCCGACAGCCCCTGCTGCGCTCGCGCCTCGTGGACCCAGAACGTGGAGAGGTACACCACCGTGACCGTGGCGGCCGCCGCCACGAGACCGCCGGCGACGACGAGCCGAAGGGCCAGACGAGGTCGCGGGGCGGGCATTGGCACGGGCTGCGTGGAACGCACGATCAGCGACGCCGAGACGGCCATGCAGAACAAGCCGATTCCCGTCACACCGGGGATCAGCCACATCCAATCCACGCTCAGCTGCCCGAGCAGCACACCGCCCGCGGCGGCGAGCCCCGAGGCTGTTCGCCGGGTCGAGTCGTCGGCGGCTCGCCAGCCCGACCGCAATGACGCTGCGACCCCGACCAGGAACATGGCGAACAGCAGCAGCCCGACAACGCCCAACTCACCCGCGATCTGGAAGAAGAGTCCGTGCGGATCGTCGAGGTTGCGGTCGCTGCGCCGCTCACGGTAGTAGTCGAACGGATAGCCCCCGGCCCCGACGCCCGCGACCGGGTCACGGCTGAACTCGCGCAGCGACACTCGCCACAGATCTGACCGCTGCCCACCCGCGAACGTGAGCCGGGTGGCGCCGGTGGCCGCTGAGTTCACGTCCGTGAACTGGTTCCATTTCGACTGGACGGTCGAGATCGGATCGCCGACCGCCGCCAGCGAACCGGCCAGCCCGACCACCACCAGCCCGGCAAGCGCCCAGCGCGCGGCGGTGTGCCAGTGCCGCAGACCGACCGGGCGCAGACCCGCGTCGAAGACGGCAATCGCCAGTCCGATGGCGAAGGCGAGCACCGTGAGAACGGCCAGGCCCTGCACGGCGACGTCGACATCGTTCGCCTTCACGATGCCCTTCCCGCTGTCGAACGCGGTGTAGGGCGTCAGCAACGTGCCGGCCGCCACCGCCACCAGACCAAAGGCCAGGACCGCCACCCAGGACCGGCGGACACGGTCGGGGCCCAAGCCGACCGCCACTACGCCGCCGAGGGCCAGCCCGAAGACCATCCCGCGCGACTGGGTGAGGAACGCAAGACCGATTTCCAGAACGGCCATCGAGAAGGCGAGCGCGCGAAACCCGCGCCACGGACCGCGGGCGGCCATCACGCCGACGAGCGGCCAGAACCCCAGGCAGAACAACAACGCCGTCGCGTTGCGGTAGCCCACCGGATCATTCAGTCGCCCGGCCAGGAACAACGATGACCCGTCCACCAGCAGCCACCCCAGGGTGATGAGCGCCAGCAGGGCGATGCCGGCGACCATGGCGTGGCCGGCGGCTCGCAAAGTGCTCGCCCGGTGGACGGTCGCCACCGGGATCGTGACCAAAGCGGCGTAGAGAACGGCACGGGCGCCGGCCTCCCAGGCGGCACCGGGCGACGGCGACCACAACATGCTGAGCAACGTCCAGGCTGCGAACCCCCAGATGCCCGCCAGCACCACAGCCAGCCAAGTGCCCCGCACCGGCGCGACGCCGGAGTTCAGGACGACCGCCACGAGCAGCATCAACGCGAAAAGGGCCGGCGGGCCCCAGTGCCGCAACTCGAAGGCGCCGTGAAAGGCGGTGGCCAGCAGCAGCAGGACGATGAAGAAGGCGATCGGCGCCGCCGTCAACCAGCGCGGCGCGTTGGGTCCCGGGCGCCCTGAATCAGGCGACGCGACGGGACCGCCCACGGAGGACGCGGAACTCCCTAGACTGGATCCCGTGAGGCGTGTCTCTTCCATGATCGTCGGCGCGCTGCTGGCCGTGGCGTGCGCGACGCCCGCGAGTGCCGACGCCGCGGCGGTCCAGCGCACCGATCCGGACGCTAGCAGCCCTGCCGGGGTCATCTACCAGATCCCGTTCGACGCCGGCCGGCGTGACGGCGCGCCCCATCGTCGCGGTCCGGGCACCTCCGGCTCCGCATCAGGGGGCAGCGGAGGAAACGCCGGGTCCACGTTGGCGACGGGAGTCGCGGGCGCCGGCGCCGGTGGCTCAAACGGCTCCGGCGGCTCAGGCGGCTCCGACCCGTCCGGAGGGGCCGCGAGCTCGAGCAGCCTCGGCGGCACCGCGAGTGCGTCGACCGGCGCCACACCTGGCAACGCCGCTCCGGACAATCCATCTTCGATTCATTCCGAGAATGGGTTCGGATCCTCCAGCATCGTTCCCGGGACGCCCGGCGCCTCAGTCGATGCGATCGTCGCCCGTGCTGCCCGCGACGGCGATGTATCCGGTTCGGCGACCGGCACCTACCTGCTGCTGCTGCTCACGGCAGCAGTGTCGTTGTACGTGGGCTTTTCCGCCGCGCGCGCTCGCAGGACCTGACGCGATCTGACGCCCGGTTGTGAACAGTCGGTCAACCGGGTCAAACCTGCTGCAGGGACTCGGAGGTTCAGGTACGCTGGCGTTTGCCCTGTCCCGTACCGCGGTCCGCGCGGTTGCTCTCCGATGTGAGGAGATGTTCTAGTGAAGCAGTTCCAGCGTGTTATCTCAGCCTGTGTCCTTGCCGTCGCGATTACCGTCGGGTACAGCGCCACCGCCTCCGCCGCGACGATCACGTGCCCGAGTGCCGAAGCATCGATCTACTGCATCCCGACGGTGACGTTCTCCGACGACACCGTCACCAAGCTCAAGAAGATCCCGGCGCCCACTCTGGCCGCGTTGCGCTCCCTCAAGGTGCATGCACGCTCCACCCAGCCCGGCACGCTCAAGTTCAAGCTCACCGCGCGGTTGAAGTTCGTCAACGGCCAAGCGGTCCCTGCCGCCACGCGCCGGGTGACGATCGCCACGGCCTCGACCAAGTTCAGCGCCGCCGGCACGAGAACGATCACCATCGCGTTCTTCCGCAAGTACGTGAAGGCGGTCACGGCCGGCACCAAGATCACGGTGCAGTCGACCTTCGACGCCACGGCGTCCACGGTCCCGACGGTCAAGTCCAACAAGACCGTCACCGTCAAGGGCAAGAAGAAGGTCGTCCGGCCGGTCTTCACCGGCTGACCCAGCATCACCCTGGACAGGCCACGACGGCCCGCCCTCCGGCGGGCCGTCGTCGTTCTGGGCCGTGGTCGTTCTAAGTCGTCGCGTCGAGAGCGGCGTACAGCGCGGTGACTTTGGTAAGTGCCCCCTCACGACCGGCCCGTAGCCGGGCGGCCGCGATGCCTCGCTCTCCGGCCTCCTGGTTTGCGTAGCGCGCGCGGACGGCGGCGAGCAGGGCGACGAGGTCGCCGGGGGCCACCAGGCCGTCCTCGGGCACGAGTTCGCCGAGCGCTCCGCTGCGGGTCGCCACGACGGGCACGCCGGCCGCCATCGCCTCGGCGGCGGCCAGGCCAAACGTCTCCGCGGCGTGCGAGGGCACCAATTCCAGCGCCGCTCCGGCGCGCAGCCGGCCGAGTTCCCGGCGATCGACACGCCCAGCGAAACGAACGTCGGCGCCGGCTGCTCGCCGTCTCAGCGCCTCCTCGAGCGGCCCGTCGGCGGCGATGATGAGGGGCACCCCGGCGGCACGACACACATCGATGGCGTCGGCCACGCCCTTCTCCCGCGCCAGCCGCGAGACGATCAGCGCGTACGTTCCTTGCGCCGCTCGAGAGCGCTCCGCGAACGCGTCGACGAAGCCGGGCACTACGTGCAGGCGGGTCTCGTCCAACCCCGCTCCGAGCACCCGCAGCCGCTCGGCGGCAAACGCGCTGGGCACCGCGATGGCGTCCGCGTGAGCCAACAGCGGCGCCAGGCTGCGGGACAGGCCAACCGCGTAGGCCAGCCCTTCGGACCGGCCGCCGCGGCAGTTCAGCCGGACACCGGGCGCGGTGTGACGGCCGTGGCAGCGCGTGCAATCCTCGCCGGCCGCGTTCACGCACGTCCCGACCGCGCACACCAGCCGGTAGTTGTGTAGATGCAGCACCGTTCTGGCCCCGGCGGCCTGCGCCGCGGCCAGGGCGCGCCAGCCGAAGGTGGGATGCAAATTGTGAGCGTGGACGATCCGCGCCCCGTGCACGCCGACAGCCCGCGCCACCTCATCCTCACCCACACCACCGCGCAGCAAGCCGATCGCCGCGCGCCCCGCAGAAAGGCCCACGGACGTACGCTCGATCAGCTCAACTTCCTCGCCCAGACCGTCACGGACAAGCCCGACCAACTGCTCCACGCTGCGTTCCTCACCGCCTGGCGTGCGGTAGCGGTGGTGCAGGAAGCAGATCATCGCGCGATCAAACCTAGACTCTACGACGACCCGTGACACCCCCAGCCTCCATCCTCGTCCCCACGCGCGCGCGCCCGAGCTACCTCGAGGTGGCGCTGGCCTCGTTGCGGCCGCAGGCCCTGGCCGCCGGCGCGCAGCTTGTGGTGGTCGACGACGGCCCCGACGATGCCACCTGCCTCGTCGCCGAACGCCACGGCGCGCTGTACGTGGCCCACGCCTCCGGCCGCGGGCTGAACGCCGCCCGCACGACGGCGATCGCCCACGCCACGGGGGACCTGCTCGTCTTCGTCGACGACGACATCGAAGCGGCGCCGGGCTGGCTTGACGCACTGCTTCTGGCCGATCGGGAGTGCCCGCCCACGGTGGGTGTTCTCGGCGGACCTATCCGCGCCCGCATCGAGGACCACCGATTCCCGATGGCCGGCCGCGAGGGCGCACCGTTCACGACGCTGGATCTCGGGCTTCACGACCGTGCCGCAACATTCGTCTGGGGCGCCAACATGGCTGTCCGTCGAACGGCGCTGGACGCGGTCGGCGGGTTCGACGAGAGCCTGCCTTTGTACGGCGACGAGGAAGAGTTCCAGCGTCGGATCCGCGCCGCCGGATTCACGGTGCGCTACGTGGCCGCCGCGGGCGTCGAACACCGTCGCTCAGGGGACGATTCGCGCATGCGTTCGCTCGTGCGGGCCGGATACAGACGTGGCCTCGCTGCGCGCCGACAAGATGGTGCGCGAGGGTCCGCGCCGAGCCTGCTCGCCGAGGCGTGGACGCTGATGGCCTGCCTCGCGCACGGACCGCTGCACCGGTGCGCGAACGGGCCGGTCCTCGCCGCCCACGCCGCCGGTCGGCTGGATGTGGCGCTGCGGCCCTTGCCCGCGGCGCCGACCACCGCGACGGACTTCACCTCCGGGGCCAGTGGCACGGTGGGCGGCCGCCGCGGGACCGTGCGCCGATGGGCAGACGAACTGCTCGACCTGCGACTCGCCGTCGACCCACGAATCGTTGCCGCGCGGCGACTCGCCGCCGAAGGGCCCGTCCGTCGAATCCACGTGGTCGGCGTCGCCCGACCGGGGATGCAGATGGACTCAGTGCGCGCTGAGCTTGCCCGCTCGCGACATGACGTCACGTTTGCGCTCGGCGCGCCCGGCGACCGCGGCAAGTTCGAGAACCTCAACTCATTGCTCGCCGAACGGCCGCTCGACGCCGACTGGCTCCTGGTCGTAGACGACGACATCGTGATGCCCACGGGCTTCCTTGACCTGTTCGTCAGCCTGGCCGAGCAGACCGGCCTGCGCATCGCCCAACCGGCTCACCGCCTGCACTCGCACGCCGCGTGGCCCGTCACCCGCCGGGCCGGGGCAGGCAGGTCGCTCGTGCGCGAAACGGCGTTCGTGGAGATCGGACCCGTGACGCTGCTGCACCGCGACACTTTCGGGGTTCTCGTGCCCTTCCCGAATCTGCGGATGGGTTGGGGGCTGGATTCGCACTGGAGCGCGGTGGCCCGCACCCGCGGCTGGCCGATAGGCGTCGTCGACGCGACTCCGATCATGCATCTGCACCCGGCCGCCGCGGGGTATGACCGCGCCGCGGCGCTGGCCGAGGCCCAAGCGTTCCTCGTCGACCGGCCCTACGTGCGCCGCGACGAGGCCGTCACCCTGCGCCGGCTCGCGTGAGCTCAGTGCGTATCGCAGTCGTCGCCGAGTTCTACCCGCGGGCCGCTGACCCCGTGCTCGGGGTGTGGGCGCACCGCCAGGCGCTCGCCGCCCAGTCCGCCGGCGCCGAAGTCCACGTCCTGGTCCTCTATCGACCGATCCCTCCGCAGGCCACGCCGAGGCGCGCGCTGCCTGCGGCCACGCGGGCAATGCTCGCCCAGCCGCGCGACACGGTGCTGGACGGCCTGCCGGTCACCTATGTGCGCTTCGCCGCCCCGCCTCGCGGGCGGTCCTACGAGCAGTGGGGTCGCTGGGCGCAGCGACCCCTCGCCCGGGCACTAGATCGGTTGCACCGCACGTTCCCGTTCGATCTCGTGCACGCCCACAACGCGGTGCCGGCCGGCGATGCCGTCCGCCGCGGCGGCGCTGCGGGCCGCGCCCCGCTCGTCATCTCCGTCCACGGGGGAGATGTCTTTCACACTGCTCTGCGCTCCGAGCGAGGGGCGGCCGCCGTCCGCGAAAGTCTGCAGGCGGCGCAGCTCGTGCTCGCCAACAGCACTCAAATTGAGCAGCGCGCACGGGCGTTGGGCGCCCAACGCACACGCGTGGTGCATCTCGGCGCCGACGTGCCGGCGCACCCCGGCGCAGGTGTCGGCCCAGAGGCCACGGCACACGGCGTCACGCTGGTGACGATCGCCCACCTCGTGCCGCGCAAGCGCCACGGAGATGTTCTACGGGCCATGTGGTCGCTGCGCGACTCCGACCCACGACTGCGCTATCTGATCATCGGCGACGGCCCCCAGCGGGCAGAGCTCCAGGAGCTGGCGGCACGCCTGGAGCTGACCCACCGGGTTGTGTTCGCCGGTCAACTCCCCCACCAGCAGGCGCTCGTACGGGCCGCGGAAGAGGGTGCGGTGTTCGTTATGCCCAGCACCGACGAAGCGCTCGGGGTGGCCTACCTGGAGGCGATGGCCGCGGGCCTGCCGACGATCGGCTGCACGGGCGAGCCAGGGCCCGAGGAGATCGCGGCGACCGGGGAGGGCATGCTGCTGGTGCCTCCCGCCGACGTCGAAGCGCTCGCCGCCATGATCGCCGCCCTGACGTCAGACCGGCGGTACCGCCAAGCAGTCGGCGACGGCGCCCGGGCCACCGTTGCCGCGTCGTTCACCTGGGAGATCTGCGGCGCCGCCACGGTCGCGGCCTACGAGGCGGCGCTCGGGCGATGACACCCGACTCCCGCCCGGTTCTCTTCGTCACGAACATCGTGGCGCCCGACCGCGTCGGGGCGTTCGCGGCGCTCCACGAGCGCGAAGGAATCGAGCTGGCGCTCTTCGGCGGCCGCTCCCATCACGCGACTGGCCCGGTCGCCGATCCCGGCGTGCCATGGCGCGCTGTCGAGCAGCGTGAGGTGTACGCCCTTGCCGCTTCAGGTGCCTACCGCGCGGTGGTATGCGGCACGGCCGGCCGAGCAGCGCTGCCCCGGGCCTGGACCGGGGCCCGGCGGGGCGGCAACCCGTTCTTTCTCTGGTCGGCGCTGTGGGCACCTGTGCGCAGCCCCGCGGGGGTCCTCGGGTGGCCGTTGGTACGCGCCATCCATCGCAACGCGGCCGCCGTGCTCACCTACGGTCCGCACGTGAGCGCGTACGCCCGGCAACTGGGCGCGCGGCGGACGATTGTCGCTCCGCAAGCCGTGGACGGGGCCTTCTGGGAACAGCCCGGCAAGCCGGACGGAAAGCCTGCTCCGTTCGTCGCGACGTTTATCGGACGGGGGGATCGGGAAAAGGGAGGAGAGATTGCGGAGGCGGCCTGGCGTGCCTCGGGTCTCCTGGGCGATCAAGCTGCGTTCGTCCTCGGCGGTGCCGGATCCGGTTCGTCGGCATCCGGTGCCGCCGACGCGGTGCTCCGCATCGGCCCACAGAAACCTTCGGGCGTACGCGACGTTCTCACCCACAGCGATGTACTTCTCGTCACCTCACTACGCACCCGCACCTTCCGCGAGCCCTGGGGCCTCGTGATCAACGAGGCCTTCCACCAGGGTGTTCCCGTGATCGCCTCCGACGAAGTCGGAGCGGTCGCCGGCGGCCTTGTGCGTCACGAGCGCAACGGCCTCGTCGTTGCGGCCGGGGATGTGGCGGCCACAGCCGCCGCGCTGCGACGGCTCCACGATGATCCCCAACTGCGCGTACAACTCGGCAACCAGGCCCGCAGCGACGTCGCCCCGTACACCTACGAGGCTTGGGCGAGCGCGTTCTCCGCCGCCTTGCACCTCTCGTCGCGGGCCAGAAACCCTTGCTAGCGTCGGGCCGGATGCGTCGCGTACTGCTCAGCGTCCTCACGCTGACGGCTGTGGCCGTCCCGATCGTCGCCGTGCCGGCCGTCGCCGTGGCGAGCGGGCAGGACGTCCTCCAAGACTGCATTCTCGACGAGCAACTCTCGCGCACCTATACCCAGAAGGAATACCAGCAGGCGCTGGAGCTGATTCCGGCTGACGGAGACCAGTACACCGGGTGCCGGGCGATCATCCGCGCCGCCCAACTACAGGCCGCCGCGGGCGGGACGAGCGGTACCGGTGGCACGGGCGGCACAGGGGGCGCCACCGGCACCGGCGGCACGACCCCGCTGCCCCCGGGCGTCAGCCCCCTCGCCGCCGCCAGCCCGGCTGATCAGGCCGCGGCCAAGAAGCTGCAGGCCGAGGGGTCACTGCCCGTCGTCATCGCCGGCAGCACCATCAAACCGGGCGATCCTGGGAACGTGATCTCCAGCCTGGATGATCTGCCACCCTCACTGTTGGTGGTGCTCATCGGTATCGCGGGTGCACTCGTCGCCGCGGTCGTTCATCTTGTGAGAACCCGTGCCATCGACCGCCCCGCCTGAGGTCCTCGCCCCACCATCGCCCGCCGCACCGTCGGTGGCGCGCGCGCCAGGCTCTTCCGCGCCTGTGGCCGGGACGCGGCACAACGCCCCGCTGCTAGGCCTCGCCCTCGGGCTGTTGCTGACGGTCGCTGCCGTCCACGGCGGTGGCGGCCTGCAGCTCGGCCCGGCCACGCAGGTCGAGATGGGGCTGGAACTGCTGGGCGGCGCCGCGCTCGCTCTCGCCGTGCTGGTGGTGCCTGTCGACCGCCGGCCGTCTGGCGGTATCACCGTGGCCCTCATGGTGTTGCTGGCGATCTGGACGGCGTGGTCGATCACGTGGGCGATACAGCCTTCGGACGCGTGGATCGAGGCCAACCGCACCTTCAGCTACCTGATGGTGCTGGTGGCCGGCGTGGCCCTCGTCCGGCTGGCGCCCAACCGATGGGGCGCGCTACTGGGCGCCACGCTGATCCTTGCCGGCGCCATAAGCATCTACGCGCTGGCCACCGTCGTGCTCCCGTCGTGGCTCAGCCCGGACGAGATCTACGCTCGTCTGCGCGAGCCGTACGGCTACTGGAACGCGGTCGGTCTCACCGCCGCGATGGGCGTGCCGGGCTGCTTGTGGTGGGGCACGCGGAGGGATGGGCACCGCGCCCGCGCGGCGCTCTCGGCGCCGTTGCTCACCCTCCTCATACTCACCCTCCTGCTGTCCTACTCGCGCGGGGCGCTGCTGGCCGTCGCGGTGGCCGTCGTCGCCTGGCTCATCTTCGTGCCGCTCCGGTTGCGCTCTCTGGCCCTGCTCGGCATCGCCGGGGCCGGGGCGGCCACGGTAGCGCTGTGGACGTTCGGGCAGGACGCTCTCAGCCAGGACCATGTCCCGATCGACGCGCGTGACGTCGCCGGGCACCGACTGGGACTGCTGATCATCGCGACCGTCGTGTTCGTCCTGGCGGCGTATCTCGCCATCACGTTCCTCGCGTCCCGCCACCCCGCCTCCGGGGCGCAGCGGCGCAACTGGGGTATCGCCGTCATCGCCGCGCTGGCGCTCGTGCCGGTCGCCGGCGCCGTGATGCTCACCGCCTCGCAGCGCGGGCTCGGAGGATCCATATCGCACGGCTGGAGTTCACTCACGGACCCTCACGCGATCACGCCACCGAACGACCCAAGTCGCCTGACCGCCGTAGGCAGCGTGCGCTCGCGCTACTGGAACGAGGCGCTGAAGATCTTCCAGGATCATCCGTGGCGTGGCGTCGGCGCCGACGGCTATGCGACCGCCCGTCCGCGCTACCGTGAGGACCGGCTCGAGGTCCGTGACGCGCATGGATACGGCGTCCAGACGCTGGCCGACCTGGGCATCATCGGTGCCGCCCTCAGCCTGGCCCTCCTCGCCGCCTGGCTTACCGCCGCTGGACGCGCGATCGCGATCCGGACCTTCCGCAGCACCGAGTGGACGGCTGAACGTGTCGGTCTTGCCGCCCTGACCAGCATCGTGGTGACCTTCGGCGTGCACTCGTTCGTCGACTGGACGTGGTTCATTCCCGGCAACGTGATCGTTGCCCTCCTCTGCGCAGGGTGGGTAGCAGGGCGCGGGCCATGGTCGCCGCCGCCGACCGGCCCCGGCCCGCTGGCCCCCGCGGTACGGACCGGCCTGCGCAACCACGTGCGCGTGGCGCTCGCCGTCACGACGATGGTGGTGGCCGGCGCGATGGTTTGGACGACCTGGCAACCTCAGCGCTCGGTGAGCGCGACAACCGACGCGCTCGACGCACTGGCGAGCGGCCATCCCGCCCGGGCCCGCCGGGACGTTCAGGACGCCGTCGACCTCAACCCGCTGTCGGCCGACCCGTACTTCGTGCGGGCCGCCATCGCCCAGCGCACCGGCAACGTCGCTGCAGGCCGTCAAGCCCTCAACCGCGCCGTCCAGCTGCAGCCGGCCAACCCGGCTACGTGGTTGACGCTCGCCCAATACGAACTTCGCAACGGTCGCCCGAACGAGGCCATCGCCCGACTTGGGCCCGCGCTGTTCCTGGACCCGCGCTCGATCGAGGTGCAGCAGACGTTCCTGCAGGCTCGGGCCGCGCTCGCCGCGACTGCGGCGACCTCCGAGGCTGCGGCGGCGAAGAAAGCGGCGGCGAAGAAGGCCGCCGCCGCCCGCCACCACAAGGGCCGCTGAGCGGTCGTCCGCAGCCGCGCTACCGCGCCACGACGTGTAGCGCGCGCCGCAGCAGCGGCGGGCCGCCGACGGACCGCACCTCGATCTGGACGAAGCCGCTGCCCTCCAGCAACGTACGTATCGTCCTGGTCGTGAAGAACCGCAGGTGATCGGCGCGCGGATCAAAATGCTCATCGAACGCGCGCCCACGCAACGCCAACCAAGCACCCGCCAGTCGGCCGTGCGCCGGCGTCGTGAGAAGCAGCACGCCCCCAGGCGCGAGCACTCGGCGAATCTCCGTCGCCAGCTGGCCGGTATCGAGCACGTGCTCCAGGACCTCGCCGGCCCAGACGACGTCGAACGCGTCAGTTTCGAAAGGCAACTCCGCATCCTCAGCCACGACACGTACATCGAGCTGCGGGTCGCGGGCACGTGCGCGCGCGATCGCGCCGTGCGCAACGTCGACGCCGATCACACGGGCCCCAGCTTGGGCCAGCAGCATCGTGAAGACGCCGTCGCCGCAGCCGACGTCCAATACCCGGTCACCGGGTCGCACTGCCGCCAACAGGAACGCGCTGCGTGCCTGCAGCCGCTCAGGCCTGGCTCCGACTGGCACGGCCTCCCATACCGCCTCGCGCAACGACTCCATGGACCGCAACCTATCGCCGACGCCGATCCCCGCGTTCAGGTCCGGTCGTGTAGGTTCGGCCAAGTGCTGACGAGGGATGACGCCAGACACGACGTTGCTGCCGCGTACCTCTGCGCGGCGCGATGAAGATCGCCTTCGACAGCCGTGGGGCGACGGATCCCCGTGGCATCGGCCGGTACGTCTCGTGCCTTCGCGACGCGCTCGAGAACACGCGCAACGAAGAGGACGAGATCATTGACACGCACCGCCCCAGGCGCGCGGGCGTGTACCACTCGCCATGGGTGCCCGGCGCGCTCGTGCGGCCTCCTTGTCCACAGGTCGTCACGCTGCACGACCTCGCCCCGCTCAAGCGTCGTGCCACGTATCTGCGGACCGGCCGCCACCATCATCTGAGGTACATGGCAGTCGCGCGAGCCGAACGCGTGATCGTCCCCACGCAGGTCGTGGCCGATGACGTGATGGACGTCCTGGGCATAGAGCGGGAGCGGATCGTCGTCATCCATGAGGCGCCGGCGCCATCGATGACGGCCCGCAGCGCCGAGGAGGTCACCGCCACCCGCGCCACGTATGACATCCCGGAGGAGTACCTGCTCTGGGTCGGCGGGCTCGACCACCCTGATCCGCGTAAGCGCGTCAGCGAACTGGCGGCCACTCCACGCGATCTTCCGCTCGTGCTGGTCGGCGCCGCCAAGCGCTGGGCACACGAGTTGCCCGACGTACTGCTCACCGATCACGTCACCGACGATGAACTGGCTGCGTTGTACACCGGCGCCCGGGCGCTCGTCCTTTGTTCGGACGATGAAGGGTTCGGTCTGCCCCCGGTGGAGGCGCTCGCGTGTGGAACCCCGGTCGTCTCCTGTGATTTACCGGCCGTGCGCGAAGTCCTCGGTGATCGGGGGACGTTCGTCGACTGTGACGATCTTGAGGGATTGCTCGCCACCGCCGCGACGATCGAACGCACCGCCGCCACCACCGCGCCACCGCCGTGGACGTGGGACGACGCGGCCCTCGCCACGTGGAGCGTTTACCGCGAGGCGGCCACGATGAAGCGGCCCGTTGCGGGTCGGATGCGCCTGCGCACCCCGCGCGTGGCCTAGCTCAGTAGGAGCCGCGCCGGCCGAACACGGCCGGGACGGTCTTCAGCAGGATGGTCAGGTCCAGCGACACCGACCAGCGCTCGAGGTAGATGAAGTCCAGGCGCACGAGATCGTCGAAATCCAGATCCGCGCGCCCGGAGACCTGCCACAGCCCGGTCATCCCCGGCAGCACCAGGTAGCGCTTCTTGTGCCATTCGGCGAGCTGCTCAAAGTCGCGCTGGGGTAGCGGTCGCGGGCCGACCAGCGACATCTCGCCGCGCAACACGTTCCATAGCTGGGGCAGCTCATCCAGCGAGAAGCGACGCAGGATGCGGCCGACGCGGGTGACACGGGGATCGTCTCGAATCTTGAACAGCGCGCCGGTGGCCTCGTTGCTGGCCTCCAGGTCCGGCTGGCGCTCATCAGCGTCGACGTACATGCTGCGGAACTTCAGGCAGTCGAACGGGGTGGCGCCGATTCCGGGCCGCAACGAGCGGTACAGGATCGGCCCCCGCGAACTCAGCGCCACGGCCAGCGCCATCAGGAGCAACATCGGGCTGAGCAAGAAGATCAGGACGGTGGCGCCGATCAAGTCGAATGCCCGCTTGATGGCGAAATCAAATCCCTCGAACACGGGCGAACGCAGTTCGAACAGCGGCACAGTCTGCCCAGGGACGAAGTCTGCGCGGTGTATCAGCACGTTCATCGTGGACGGCGCGATCCGGACACGCACACCGTGCTGGTGGGCGTCATCAACCAGTTCGACCATCTCGCGCTCGGGGAAGTCGGGGTCCGCGATGATCACCTCATCGATGCGGTGCTCGTTGATCACGGCCGATAGATCGGCGAGCGACCCGAGGGAGCGCAGCCCGTTGTCGGGGCGCGGCGTCAGCGAGAGAAAGCCGACGATCGTGATGGGGTTGTCCTTGCCCGCTCCGAGCGCGTGGGCGACCGCCTCGATGTGCTGACCGGTGCCTACGAGCACAGCGCGCCGCTCGTAGCCGGCCTTACGCAGCAGGTAGCCGGTGAGCGATTCGTACACGGCGCGGATGCTGCCGACGTACACGATGGCGAACGTCAGCGAGCCGTAGAAAATGTAGTAACTCGAGAACGTCTCACCACTGACCACGGCGAAGATGAGCGCCACCACGGTTGTCTGGAACAGACAGGCGACAACGGAGGACAAGCCGGGTCGCTGGGCACGATCTGCGTACAGTCCTGACCGCGCGAACAGGAGCAGCGTCACCAGCCCGGCGAACGGCAGGTAGCTGCGGGTCACGGCCCAGACCTGCTGCAGCTCGAAGACGCCGCGTACCTCGGCCTTGATGGCCAGCGCCGTGAAGATCGCCAGGCCGATGGCGAACAAATCCAACGCCACCAGGGAAACGACGCGCACCATACGGCGCAGGGTGTCCAGCTGCCGGAGGAGATTGAGCGCCGGCGGCCGCTTGGCGCGCATGTCGCGAGACACTTCCGCGAGCGGCACCTCCACGAGGTGTGGCGCCGCCGGAGGCGACGCGGGCTGACCAGACTTGGGGGGACGAGAAGCAGCTGACATGACGCTGTCCTACGCTCTAACGGTCAAGCGTTCCAGAAGTTGCGCAAAACCGCACTCTTTGCAGCATGCCCGCCGACACGTGCCGCCAACCAGTCATCCGATGAGCGCAGCCCGGCCGGACTGCTCGATCGTCCGCTCCAGCCCTTCCCGCAGCGAGACCTGCGGGTTCCAGTCCAACAGATCCTGCGCACGGGTGATGTCCGGTCGCCGCTGCTGCGGGTCGTCCGTGGGCAGTGCCTCGTGCACGATCTCCGAGCTGCAACCGGTGATGTCGATGACCGCCTCCGCGAGTTCCAGCAGCGTGAACTCGTCCGGATTGCCGATGTTGACAGGCATGTGCTCACCGGATTCGGCCAGCGCGATGATGCCCCGGATCAAATCGTCGACGTAACAGAACGACCGCGTCTGCCGCCCGTCGCCGAACACGGTGATCGGGCGATTCTGCAGCGCCTGGCGCAGAAAGGTGGGGATGGCGCGGCCGTCGTGCGGACGCATCCGTGGGCCGTACGTGTTGAAGATCCGAACGATGCCGGTGTCGACACCCTGCTGGCGGTGGTAGGCCATCACGAGCGCCTCGGCGTACCGTTTGGCCTCGTCGTACACGCCGCGCGGCCCGATCGGGTTCACGTGGCCCCAGTAGTCCTCGGTCTGCGGGTGCACCTGCGGATCGCCGTACACCTCGCTGGTGGAGGCGGTGATGAAGCGGGCGCGGTGCTTCTTGGCCAGACCGAGCGTGTGGTGGGTGCCGTAGGACCCGACCTTGAGGGTGTGCAGCGGCAGTCGCAGGTAGTCGATCGGCGAAGCGGGCGACGCGAGGTGGAACACCATGTTCACGGGCTCGTCGACGTAATAGGGCTCGACGATGTCAAGCATGCGGAACTCGAACTCCGACGAGCGGATGTGCTCGATGTTCTGCAACGACCCGGTCTCCAGGTTGTCGATGCAGATCACGCGATGGTCACGGCGGAGCAGTTCTTCGCACAGGTGTGAACCCAGGAACCCGGCGCCGCCGGTTACAAGACAGGTGGCCATACCGTTGATCCTATGGTCCGCGAGGGCGTTTTGGCGGGCGACCGGGTGCGCCCGAGCCGCCGCTGGCTAGAATCGGGCCATGCCCTCCGCCGCCTTCGTCGACCGCCTCAACGAGCAGATCCGTTACGAGTACTCAGCTCACCAGCAGTACGTGGCCATCGCCACCTACTACGACGCGGAGACCCTCCCCCGGCTTGCCGCGCACTTCTACGCGCAGGCGCTGGAGGAGCGCGGCCACGCGATGATGATGGTCCAGTACCTGCTCGACGCGGGCGCGGACGTCCAGGTGCCCGGCATCGACGCCCCGAAGAACGGCTTCACCGACATCGTCGAGCCGGTAGCCCTGGCCTTGGAGCAGGAGCAGCGCGTGACCGACCAGATCAACGCTTTGGCCGGCCTGGCCCGTGATGAGGGCGACTACGCGTCCGAGCAGTTCATGCAGTGGTTCATCAAGGAGCAGGTCGAGGAGGTTTCCTCGATGTCTGCTTTGCTGACGGTGGTCCGGCGCTCCGCCGAGAACCCGATGCTGGCCGAGGACTTCCTGGCCCGGGAAGCCGGTTCGGAAGGTTCGGACCCGACGGCGCCCACCGAAGCCGGCGCGTAGCCCTCGTCACTTTTCCGGGGGCTGTGTCCCCTCGACCCACTCGCCGCTCTCGCGCTTCCAGATTGGCGCTCGTGCCTTGATCTCGTCGATGAGTTCGCGGGCCGCCGCGAAGGCCTCGGGCCGATGCGGCGAAGACGCGGCCACCAGCACCGACGCCTCCCCACGCGCCACCCTCCCCACGCGGTGCTCAGCGGCGACGGCACACACGCGGTGGCGCGAAGCGACCTCGGTGACGATGCGCTCGAGCTCGGCCGTCGCCATTTCGGTGTAGGCCTCGTAGTCCAGAAAGTCGACGTCCCGCGTCGTTCCCGCAAAGGTGACGATCGCGCCCGCCCGCCCGTCCGCCACGAGGGCGACGAGCACGTCGAGCGACAGCGGCTCGCCGGTCACTCGCCAGTGGCGAGCGACGTCACCCCCTGACACCGGCGGGATCAGCGCCAACTCGTCGCCCGCTCGCAGGACGGTGTCCGCCACCGCGTACTCGCGGTTGACGGCCAGAACGACGGGCACGTCGCCGGCGAGCGGCGCAAGGGCGTCGAGCGCCTCGGCCACCGAGGCGCCGTCCGGGAGATCCAGGTCGACCTGCGGTGCCCCGGCGCGCTCACGCAGGACGGCAAAAAGGCGGACGGTGACGTGCACAAGCCCTAACCCTACGAGGCGCGCCCGGTCGTAGGGACGGGCACCAGGTCAGCGGTGCTTGCGGGCGCGCGCCTTCGCGCGAGCGCGGGCCTTCTTGGCGCGGGCCTTGGCGCGGGCCACGGCCCGAGCGTGCGCGCGCTGACGGGCCGTCAGCGTGGGCTTGTTGGCCGGCGCCTGCGGCGTGCTCTTCGGAGTCACCGGTGTCGAGATCGGCGTGACAGGCGTAACCGGCTTCGGCGGCAGCACGCCGGCGCCGCCGCTTGAGCCCGAGCCAGATCCGCCGCCGGCCCCTGCACCGCTGCCGGAGCCGGACCCTGCGCCGCTTCCGGACCCCGAGCCGCTACCAGAGCCACCTGAGCCTGAGCCGCCGCCCGAGCCGGCCGCGCCGGTCGGCGGGTCGGCGATGAAATGCTCGTAGATCCGCTGATCGGACAGCCCCACGCGGAAGTACGAGCCCTCATCGATCGACCCCCGGAACCAGGGGTGGTAAACGCCTACGTTCCCAAAGCCGAAGTACAGGGTGGAGATGCCCGACGGCGCCTTGGTGGCCTCGCGCCGAGCCACCCGCACACCGTCGACGAACAGCTTTGCCGTCACGCCATCCCAAGTCGCCGCGACCTGATGGAACCCGCCGCCGTAGGGGAACGTGCTGGGGTCGATCAGCTCGCCGTCGGGGTCGGGCAGATGCAGCACGAGATGCTGGTTGCGCAGGAACAGCGCAGGCGCGCTGCCGCCGGCGCCGTGATCCATGACGACCATGTCGCCGCGGTCGTCCGGGTTGATCCACGCTTCCGCCGTCCAACCGGTGAACCCGGCCGGAACGCCGTTCACGTACAAGTAGCCACCCAGACCGAAGAACTGACGGGTCGTGTTCCCGTCGCCCGAGATACCGGCAGGACCGTTCGCGGTGTCGTTCTTGTACTCAGCGTTATGCAGGCCCGCGGAGTCCAACGCATCGTGCGACGAGGAGGCCTCATCGAACCGGTAGTAGGCCTCGGGCCCATCGCCGAGGAGGATCTGATCGAACGGTTTCACCGTGTACGAATGATGGTGCTCGTACCGCAGACCGCTGGCGTCGAACGCCACCACCGCGAAGTCGTGGGTCCCGGCTCCCAGCGGCAGCAGCGCGCCGTTCGCGATCGGGTTGCCGTCAACCGAGGCCGTGCACGAAGTCACGTCCCCGCCACCATCAGCGTCAGAGCACGAGAACGAGGCGTGCGGCGGATGCACCAACGGTTTCGTCGGTCCGTTGTAGGTCGCACCGTTCGCCGGCTCGTCGATGTCCGCGGTCGGCCGCGTCATGTCCAGCACGCCCGGGCCCGCGCCGCCGGGCTCATCGGTCTGACCGATCTCCCAGTGGTCGGCCCACTCGTCCGGGGCCAGCGCCTGGCCGTTGTAGTAGGCGACCTCGTCGATGTAGCCGTGCCACCAGGTCGACGGAATGTTTGTGCGGCCGACGAACATCGTCGGGGTGCCGCCCGCCCACGAGTGGGTGACGCCGGAGTGGCTGTCCACCTGGGCGCCGTTGACAAACAGGCGCACCGTGTTGCCGTCCCAGCTGACGGCGACGTGGTACCAGGCGTCCGACGGCTGCGACGGACCGACGAGCTCCGTCCCGTTGACCAACCGGGCGTGCCAGCGACCGTCGTAGTAGACGCGGTACTCCTCGCCATGCTCCATCAGGCCGAGCGTGCCCTGAGCGTGACCGGACCCGTCGCCGATGGGAAACGCCCACGCCTCGGCGGAGAACGAAGAGTGGTTCACCTGGCCGTGGTCAGAGTCGCCCGAAGCATCGATGTTGTTCGCGAACGCGTGATCGGCGGTGCCATCGAAGAACGCGCTGTAGCCCTGGTTCTTGTAGTTGAACGCGTCACACCAGGAGTCCGGGTGGTGCAGCGGGTTCTTCCAGTCCTCGCACTTCAGGGCCGGGCGGCGGCGGAGGATCACACCGTTCTGATAGGTGCCGGTGTGACCGTTGCCCGAGCTGTCGAGCATGCCGTCGACCACTGGGGCGCCGGTGGCTGGATCGATCGAGGCGCTCTGCGGCTCATCCAGACGGAAGTACGCCGTCGGATGGTTGCCCATCAGGAAGTCGTCGTACTTCGGCGGCACGATCCGATACGCACGGTCGGGCGTGGTGAACGTGTGGCCCACGTTGTCGGTCGCCGTGGCGTGGAAGAGGAAGTTACCCAGCGTGCCGTTCTGGAAGTTGTCCGTGCAGGAGGCGATACCCGAGGCGAACGGGGGTGATCCTGCCAGCGGGTCGCTGCAGCTGTAGTTCGGCGTACCGCTGTCCAGCGCGTAGAACGGATGCACGAGTTGCTTCGGGTTCAGCAGGCTGTACGGATCCTGGGTGCGAGCGGCAGGATCGATCACCGTTGCCGTCGGGTTCGTCAGGTCGATGCCCCACGCGTAGTGCGCCGGCGTCGCATCTACGTTGCCTTCTGTATCCACCGCGCGTACGTCGAACGTGTGCGTGCCCTCGCCCAGGCCGGCGTAGTTCTGCACCGACGTGCACGCGCTGAAGGCCGCACCGTCGAGCGAACACTCAAACGTGGGGCCACCCGACGATGGGGCCGAGTCGGTACCGCTGAACGTGAACGAGGCGGACGTGGAGGCCGTCGCCGCTCCGGCCGGCGTGTGCGCATCGATGCTCGTGTCTGGCGCCTGGGAGTCGACGAAGAACGAGATCGAGGTGAACTCCGGTGCGCTGAACAACGGGTCGGTAAGCGCGTCGGTGCCGGTGGCCACGTACAGCGTGTGAGGGCCTTCGCTCAGGCCGCTGAGGGTGAGGGGCGTGCCGGTCGCAGTGCCGGCCGCACCACAGTCGGGGTACAGGCCCGCCAACGTCGGATAGTCGAGCGGGCTGCCAGGCATGTTGTCCAGCGAGCACCAGTACTTCGTGTTGCCGGCTCCGCTCATGACGGCGAAGCTGCGGGTTGTGGAGCCCGTGGCGTGCACAGGACTCTCGGTGACCGTGGCGGTCGTCGACGCGAAGACGTACAGGGTCTTGGGCGCGTAGTAGGAGGTGGCGCCGACGATGTACACGCGATGCTTGACCGAGTCGACGGCGATCGCGAAGGCCTGCTCGCCGGCCGGCAGGCTCAGGCTGCCGAGACTTGCGTTGGTGACTCCGTCGATGATCTGGGCCTGCCCCACCGACGCGTTCAGGATGTACGTGCGGTTCGCCACCGTGTCCGTGACGCCCGGGTAGTACATGCCGTCGACGCCCGCGGCGCCGGCGACGGTCGCCAGGAGGGCGTGGGTGGTGCCGTCGCGCACTTCGACGTCGGATCCCGCTCCCGGCCAGGAGTAGATCTTGTTGGCCGTCGGGTTGGTCGCCATGACCTGCTCGGTGACGCCGGGCAGCGACGAGAACGTCGGACCGGGGCCGTACACCTTGGCCGGGTTGAAGAAATTGTTCACGTAGGTGCGGCCCGTGGCGGGGTTCACCCGGGGGAAATCACCGACGCCGCAGCAGCCCGCGTGCGTGTTGACGAGCGTGTCCGTGGAGGCGTCCATGGCCATCAGGGAGTCGCTGCACTGCGTCAACTCGTAGACGAGGTTGGCCGTGGGGTCATAGTCGAAGGTGCCACCGCATCCGGTGGCCGCCGTCGTGTCGATCGGCAGGTTCGTGGCCCCGCTGTAGGTGACGATGTTGTCGCCGTAGCCGTCGGACGTGTAGAAGCGGTTGGCGCCCGGATTGACCGTGACGCCGCCGCCGAGCGTCGGCAGGGCGGTTACCACGCTGGGGCTGGCCGGAGCCGATGCGTCGAGCACCGTCAGGCCGTGTTCCGCGTAGCCGCCCGCGGCGTAGACACGGTCCGTGTTCGGGTTCACCGAGAGCTGGAACACCGACTGGCTGCTGCCGAACGGAACGGAGCCGACAAGGGCCGTATTGGCGAGGGCGTTGGCCTGGGTGAGGCCGACAACCAGCGTCGTCAGGACCACTGCCAATGCGACTTTCGGCCTTTGGGACACTGCGACCCTCGTTCTCGGGGTACTGCTGTTTCTGGCGCCTACGCGCTCGATCCTACCACCGGGCGCTGGGTTTCAGGGGATTTTTGCAGCGACTGTCGCATCAGTGGTGACGAGCGCGACCGCGAGCCTTCGCCCGAGCCCGAGCCTGTGCGCGGGCCTTCCTGGCTCGGGCCTTCGCGCGGGCTACAGCCCGAGCGTGTGCACGCTGCTGGGCGGTCGGTGCGACCTTCGGAGTCGTCTTCGGCGCCACCGGCGTCGAGATGGGCGTCACGGGCGCAGCGGGCACGATGGCCTCCGGCGGCGTCGGCGTCTGCGCAGGCGCGGTCGACGCGGTCGGCGGTGTGGGGGTCACGGTGGGTGTCGTGCCGGTGCCCGTGCCGGTGCCGGTGCTGACCGTGAACGGCGGGTCCGCGATGAAGTGCTCGTAGATCCGCTGATCGGTGAGGGGCGTGGAGTAGTAGGAAGCCTCATCGAGCGCGCCACGCAGCCAGGGCCGTGACAGCCCGACGTTGCCGAAGCCGTAGTACAGCGTCGAGACGCCACTGGGGATCTTGGCGCTCGACTCGCGCTCGGCCACCTTCGCCCCGTCGACGAACAGCTTGGCGGTGACGCCGTCCCAGGTCGCCGCCACCTGATGGAAGGCACCGTCGTACGGGAAGGCGGACGGGTCGACGAGCTCGTCGTCCGGGTCGGGCAGGTGCAGCACGAGATGCTGACCGCGGAGGAACAGGGCCGGGCTGCTGCCGCCGGCGCCGTGATCCATGACGACCATGTCGCCGCGATCGTTGGGCTCCACCCACGCTTCGCTCGTCCAGCCGAGGTTGCCCGCGGGGACTCCGTTCACGTACAGGTACCCGCCGAGGCCCAAGAACTGGCGCGTG
Organism: Solirubrobacterales bacterium; assembly: GCA_038319025.1. GTDB lineage: Bacteria > Actinomycetota > Thermoleophilia > Solirubrobacterales > Solirubrobacteraceae > JBBQCW01. The sequence goes on along the minus strand of JBBQCW010000004.1, from coordinate 103,449 downwards.
GTGTTGCCGTCTCCGGAGATGCCGGCCGGCCCGTTGGCCGTGTCGTTCTTGTAGATGCCGTCGTTGCCGTGCCCGCTGGAATCCAGACCGTCGTGTGAGGTCGAGGCCTCGTCGAAACGGTAGTAACCCTCCGGATGGTCGCCCAGCACGACGCTGGTGAACGGCTCGACCACGTAGGTGTGGTGGTACTCGAACCGCAAGCCGCTCGCGTCGAACGCGACGACCTTCACGTCGTGCGTGCCGACGGTCAGAGGCAGCGCAGCGCCGAGCGCCAGCGCAGAGCCGTCCACCGTGGCCACGCACGAGGTCACGTCACCTGGGCCGTCCGCGTCCGAGCAGGAGAACTGGCCGTGCGGAGGATGCGTGCTGGTCGGGGTGTACGTCGCCCCCGTGGCGGGCTCGCGGATGGCGATCGTCGGCCGGGTCATGTCGAGCGTGCCGGCGCCTGAGCCACTGGGCTCATCGGTCTGCCCGATCTCGTAGTGGTCGGCGAAGTCGTCCTGGCTGAGCACCTGGCCGTTGTAGTAGGCGACCTCGTCGATGTAGCCGTGCCACCAAGTGGAGGGGATGTTGGTGCGACCGATCTCCATCGTCGGCTGACCGCCGGCCCAGGAGTGGGTGACGCCGGAGTGGCTGTCGACCTGCACGCCGTTGACGAACAGGCGGACGGTGTTGCCGTCCCAGCTGACGCCCACGTGGTACCAGCGGTCGGACGCCTGCGCCGGCCCCACCAGCTCGGTTCCGTTCACCAGGCGCGCATGCCAGCGGCCGTCGTAGTACACCCGGTACTCCTCGCCGTGCTCCATCAGGCCCATCTGCTGGGTACCGATGGGGTAGCCCCAGGCCTCAGCCGAGAAGCTCGCGTGGTTGACCTGGCCGTGATCGGCGTCACCGGAGGCGTCGATGTTGTTGATGAACGCGTGGTCGGCCTTGCCGTCGAAGAACGCGCTGTAGCCCTGGTGTTCAAAGTTGTAGGCGTCACACCACGAGTCGGGCTGCGTGTAGGGGCTGTCCCAGCGCTCGCACTTCAGCGCCGGAGAGCGCCGCAGCACGACACCGTTCTGGTACGTGCCGCGATTGCCGTGACCGGACGAGTCGGCGAGGCCGTCGACCGATGCGCCCGTCGGGTCGTCGAGCCGGTAGTAGGCCGTCGGGTGGTTGGCCTGCAGGAAGTTTGCGTAGTCCGGCGGGACGATCCGGTAAGCGCGCGGCGGGGAGTGGTACACGTGGCCGACGCGATCCACGGCCGTGGCCACGAACAGGTGGTTGCCGAGCGTCGAGTTGTCGAAGTTGTCGGTGCAGGAAGCGATGCCCGAGTGGCCGGCGGGCACGCCGCCGTCGGGGTCGGTGCAGTGATAGTTCGGCGCGCCGGAATCCAGCGCGTAGAAAGGATGCACCAGCTGCGGGGAGGTGAAGTTCGGCGGGGAGCCCGGGCTGTACGCATCCTGAGTGCGCAGCGGCGGAGCGGTGATCACGTCGACGGTCGGGTCCGTGAGGTCGACCAGCCAGGCGTAGTGCGCCGGCGACGCGTCGATGTTGCCGACGTTGTCGATGGCACGCACGTCGAATGTGCGGTTGCCCTCGGCGGCGGTCCCCGCGTCCACCGACGTGCAGGCGCCCCAGGCACCTGGGACCCCGGCGACATCACGGCGGCACTGGAAGCTGGCCACGCCGGTGCCTCCGACATCAGAGCCGTTGAAACCAAAGTTCGCCACCGTCGAAGCGGTGGGGTTTGCGGGCCGCGATGTGATGGAGGTGTTGGGCGGCGTGGTGTCGACGACCCACGTGAACGTGTCCGGCGACGCGTCCACGTTTCCGGCGTTGTCGATGGCCCGCACCCGGAACGTGTGCGACCCGTCGGCGAGACCGGCGTACGCCTTGGCCGACGTGCAGGCGGCGAAGGGTCCGCCGTCGAGCTTGCACTCAAAGCTCGCCACCCCCGTGCCGCCGCCGTCAGAACCGCTGAACGTGAAGCTGGCCGTGTTGCTCGCCGTCGGAGCCGTCGGGTGGGTGAGGATCGTGGTGGCCGGAGCGGTCGTATCCACCGTCCAGGCGTACGAAGCGGGCGAGCCCTCGACGTTGCCCACGTTGTCCACCGCGCGCACGTCGAAGGTGTGGCCGCCGTCGGCCAGTCCGGGGTAGCTCTGCGGCGACGTGCAGGCACCGTACGCGCCCCCGTCGAGGCTGCAATCGGTGCTCGCGACGCCCGAGCCACCCGTGTCGGTGGAGCCGAACGAGAACGTTGCCGTGGTGCTTTGGGTGATGGCCGCGGGCTGCGCCGTGATGGTGCTGTCGGGGTCGACGGCGTCGACTGTCCAGGCGTAGGACGCCGGTGAGGCGTCGGTGTTGCCGGCCACGTCGATCGCCCGCACGGCGTAGGTGTGGGCTCCGTCGGCGAGCGGTCCAAGCGCGTCGGGAGAGGTGCAGACACCGAACGCACCACCGTCGAGACTGCATTCGAGGCTGGCCACACCGGTGCCCCCGGGATCGGCGCCATGGAACGCAAAGCCGTTGCCGGTCGGGCCGCTTGGGTTGGCCGGGGTGGTGTCGATCAAGGTGTCGGGCGCGGTGGTGTCCACCGTGAAGGTCACGACGTCGTCCTCGCCCGTGCCGCCGAACGCATCGGACGTCGCGCCATAGATCGTGTGCACACCATCGGCGTACGCCGCCGCCGGGTAGGTGATCGCGCCGGCCGGGCCCGAGAGGGGATCGGGTGTGCCACACGACGTCCACTCAACGGCAAGGGTGAGCGATGTCGGAGGCAGCGTCGCCGGTGCGGTCCCGTCGATCTGACACCACGCGGAGTCGTTGGTGAGACTGTCCGTGGAGATCGTGAGGGCGCGACTGGACGAATAGCCTGCCGCGGGGGAAACCGACACCGTCGTGGTGGCCGAAGCGGCCGCAGGCATCGCGGCGAGCGCGAGCATCGCACCCAGGAGTAGGGCGACGCGACGGAAGCTCGGGCGACGGTGAGTCATGTGGTGGTGCTTCTCCTGCGGACGAAGACGCGGACCGTGCGGAGCCTGGGACGACTCTCCGCTTTGAATACTTGACGGTGATCAGAGCGCCCACCATCGAACAGCCGTCCAGAAAAGCTCTCTGTTTCGCGCCAAACCGCCCAGTCCTGCCTGCCCCATCGACCCCCCGCGGTCAGGTTTTGCGCCCGAGCGCTCGGCGAGGACGCAAAGGCCACGGGTACTCTTGCGCGCATGGCCACACCCCCCGAACGCCTCACTGTCGCCCCGATCGTCGGCCCTGACGATCCCCGGCGCTTCACCGATTCCGGCATCGAGATCCAGCCTCTCTACACCGAAGCCGACCTGCCCGAGCAGCTCGACCTCGGCGAGCCGGCCGCGTTCCCCTACACGCGCGGTGTGCATCGGGAGATGTACCGCACGCAACAGTGGACCATGCGCCAGTACGCGGGCTACGCGAGTGCCAAGGAATCCAACGAGCGCTACCGCTACCTGTTGTCCCGCGGCGGCACGGGTCTTTCGATGGCGTTCGATCTGCCCACCCAGCTGGGCCTGGACTCCGACAACCGACTCTGCGAGGGCGAGGTCGGCCGCACCGGCGTGGCCATCGACACCATCGACGACATGCGCACGGCGTTCGATCAGATCCCGCTGGATCAGGTATCCACGTCAATGACCATCAACGCCCCCGCCGCCGTGCTGCTGATGCTCTACGAACTCGTCGGCGAGGAGCAGGGCGTCCCGTCGGAGCAGCTGCGCGGGACCACCCAGAACGACGTGCTCAAGGAGTACATCGCTCGCGGCAACTACATCTATCCGCCTGGGCCGACGATGCGCCTGACGACGGACCTGTTCGCGTACTGCCGCGAGAACATCCCGCGCTGGAACACGATCTCCATCTCGGGCTACCACTTCCGTGAGAAGGGCTGCTCGGCCGTGCAGGAGGTGGCCTTCACGCTGTCCAGCGGCATCGCCTACGTGCAGGCCGCGGTCGACGCGGGCCTGCCCGTGGACGAGTTTGCGCCCCGTCTGGCCTTCTTCTTCAACGGCCACAACAACGTGTTCCAGGAGGTGGCCAAGTTCCGTGCCGCTCGGCGGATGTGGGCGCACATCATGCGTGACCGGTTCGGCGCCCAGAACCCCAAGTCGCTGATGCTCCGCTTCCACACGCAGACCGGCGGCGTCACGTTGACCGCCCAGCAGCCGGAGAACAACATCGTGCGCGTGGCCCTGCAGGGCTTCGCCGCCGTGTGCGGCGGCACGCAGTCGTTGCACACCAACGGCTTCGACGAGGCGCTCGCGCTGCCCACCGAGCAAGCCGCCAAGGTCGCGCTGCGCACCCAGCAGATCATCGCCGCCGAATCCGGGGCCACGGAGACGGTCGACCCCTTTGCGGGCTCCTACTACGTGGAGTCGCTGACCGACGAGATCGAGTCGCGCGCGTACGAGCTGATCGAGAAGGTCGATGCGCTCGGCGGCTCGGTCAACGCGATCGAGTTCATCACCGGCGAGATCGATGAGTCGGCCTGGGGTTACCAGGAGCGTTACCGGATCAAGCAGGACATCGTGGTTGGGGTCAACGAGTACGTCGAGGACGCGGTGGAGGTGCCCGACCTGTTGCGCGTGGACCCAGAGTCCGAGCGCGAGCAACTCGACCGTCTCGCCGCGTTCAAGCGCGACCGTGATCAGGAGCTCGTGGCGTCGCGCCTGGAGGAGCTGCGGACGGCCGCGGCCGGGACGGAGAACCTGCTGCCCGTCATCAAGCAGGCGCTGCGCGACCGGGCCTCGATGGGCGAAGTTTGCGGTGCCATGCAGGACGTGTTCGGGAAGTATCAGTCGACGTTTTGAGCAGCCCTGGCAACCTTGACCCCCTAGGCTGCTCTCATGCTCGCCACGATCCTCTTCTATGACGTCGTCGTCGCCGTCCACATCGCGTCGGTGATGATCGCCTTCGGCGTCACCTTCGCCTACGGGATGATCATGCCCTGGGTCACCCGCACCGAGATATCAGCGGTGCCGCTGGCCCACCGGATGCAGGTTCACCTCAACCGGCGGTTGACGACTCCCGTGATGGTGCTGCTGCTGATCACCGGTATCTACCTGGCCGCCGACCGCGATCTGTTCAAGCAGCCGTGGGTGTCGGTCCCGATGGTGATCATCCTGATCCTCTTCGGCCTCGTCGGCGCGTTCTTCATCCCGCAGGACCAGAAGCTGGCCGACCTCGCCGAGCGCGACCTCGCCGCCGGCGACACCCTGTCGGACGAATACGCGGCGGGCGCCAAGCGCAGCGCCATCGTCGGCACGATCGCCGGCGTGCTGATCCTGACGGCCATCTTCTTCATGGTCGTCAAGCCGTTCCCGATGTAGACCTCCCGCTTGGTCATACGCGCAGGAGGGAAGCGGCGCCCCATCGAACCGGATCCGGCGAACCTTGGTTGATTGCGCCCGCTCAGCGGGCGCACATCACCAAACCTCCGCGTCCGCGGCGCCTCCACGCCTCAGCGCACCCGCACGACCGTAAGCGCCGAGCGGTTGCCCGCGTCGTCGGTCGCCTGGACGGCGGCGTAGCGGGCTGTGGGCAGGACCACGCTGTAGGTGCCGCTCGGCCGGGTCGGGGGGCTGCCGCCCAGCGTCCATGCGAGCTTGGCCTTTGCGAACGTGGTCGCAGTGATGGGCCGGGAGGACACGCGCACCTCGTAACCCTTCGCCTTCCCGGTGGCTCCGTCGTCACCCGTCTCCGCGAAGGTGAACCACTTCTTACCGCCCCTCGGCGCCACCTTCACGCCGCCCACGGCCGCCGGCCTCCGCGTGTCCAGCCCGAACAGGCCGCTGTTGCGCTCGTCGTGGTGGAAATGCCACCACTGGTCGTTGGCGGCGGCGGTTCCGGCGGCCGTCCACTGGTAGATGTCGCCCTCGCGTGTGCCGAACGCAACGCGCAGCCTGCCGTCCAGCCGCGGGTCTCCCACGACGCCCGCGAACGACGGCCACTGCCCCGTGTACTTGGGGAACCCGGGCGCCTCTGCGCCTGACGGCTGGTAGGCGTGGATCCATGAGGAGTCGTTGGCCTCGACGACAGCACGCTGGCCGCCACCCGACGACAGACCCGCCACCAGCGGCGCGTCGAAGAACGAGAATCCGTCCTGGCGTTGTGGGAAGCCGTTGAGCACGTCGCCGGTGGCCGGGTCCCAGGCCTTCTCGTAGGACTGCCCGAGTGTCGCCTGGCCCGCTACGTCGCCGGAAACCGCGCCGGCAGTCGAGGTCGCTCCGACCACGCTCTGGACGAAGTCGGGGGTCCCGTCGCCCGTCAGGTCGCCGGCGCCGCCCTGCCCGGTCACGACCGCGGTCAGCGAGTCCCCGGGGAAGTACGGGGGGTTGGCCGCACACGCCGCCGACGCACACGCCAACGACATGCCGCGTTCGTTGGAGCCGTCGCCGTTGAGCACCTGCGGCGTGCCGCCGGTCACGGCCGCGACCACCCGCAACTTGCCGTCGACCGGCATCAGGACGGGTGGCGTGGTGCCCTCCTGGACAAAGTCGATCGACTGGTCGTAACAGCCGAGCAGCGACTTCATCGCCACCGGCCAGCCCGGCAGATATGCGCCGCCGACGTGCGCGTTGCCGTCCGGCTGCAGGCCGTAGAGGAAGGCGGTGTCCTTGTCGTCGGCGCAGTCAAAGCCGCCCACGAACACCTGCGGGCGCCCAGTGCCAAGCACGTCCCCGACGGCGACGGAGTACATGATCTTGGGATCGCGGATCAGCTTGGCGGGATCGGCGCCGATCGCATCCAGCGACGAGGCCGGCGGGGCGATCGCGACGGGCCAACCGGGCACCGCGGAGCCACCGGGGCGCCACGCGTACACGTGCCCGTCGAATGCCGTCATGAGGATGTCCAGGTGCCCGTTGCCTTCCAGGTCGGCCAGCACCGGCGGCGACCAGTTTCCCCGTGCGGGCAGGCGACTGTGCGGGGTGGCGGCGACCGGCGTGGGCACCGGGAGCGACGCGTACTGCGAATCGGAGTGAACGGGGAAACCCTTCAGCAGATGTCCGCTCGGGTCCCACGCATACACATAGGCGTTGCTGGTCGTCGCGACAACCTCAAGGCGACCGTCGCCGAAGAGGTCGCCTACGGCGGTGCCTGACACCGGGTCGCGCGCATCACGCAGCGCCTGAACAGCCTTGTAGGAGGCGGCGGGGAAGTTCTCCTCGTCGGTCGGGTCGATCGCCCGCAGCGTCTTGGTGTGGACCGGGAAGCCGGGGACCGCTGAGCCGTCCGGGCGCGTGGCGTGCACGTCGCCGTCGGCGGTGCCGACGATCAGGTCCAGTGCCCGGCGCCCCTCAAGGTCCACGTAGGACGTACCGCCGGCGGGCTCGCCGCCGACATGCGTCGGGCGGCCGCCGACCAGCGTCGGATCGTTGCGAACGGTGATCGCCCGGCGATCCTCGCCCTTGAGCCCGTTGCCGTCGAGCGCGCGGATACGAAGCGTGAGCGCGTAGCGCTGCGGACCGTTCGGAGTGTTCGTGTCGCCCTGCGCTCCGGCGGCGTACGCCTTGGGAACCTTGCGCAGATCCAACGTGCCGAGCAGTCCCTTACGCGCACCCTTCCCGGTGGCGAATGTGTGGAAATCCCGGTCTGCGGGATCGGCGCCCGTCGCCCATTCCAGCGTCCAGCGAACGCCCTTCGATCGCCACGCGCTCGGCGCGACGTAGCCGCGGATCGGCAAGGAGCGCTGCTTGGCGGGGTTTACGTAGGCGTACCAATCGGGCGCGGTGAACTCGGTCGTCGGCGGCACCTGGCCGCCCTTGACCAGCGCGGTCGCCGCGCCCAGGTCGATCCGGCCGTAGCCGTATTGCGTGGACCAGTTGGTGTGCGTGGCGTCGGTGAGGCTGGACGGGTTGCCGGGCCACTGACGCCCGACGGACGGCGCCTGCGTCTGAGGCGTGACGGCGCTGGCGGTGTTCATCAGGACCTGGCGCACCTCGTTGGGCTTCAACTGCCGCGGGATCGTGTGCGCATCCCGCGCGTTACGCGCCGCTGACTGCACCATCGCCAGCAGTCCCGCCATGAACGGAGTTGCCCCCGACGTGGTGGTCTGCATCCCCGAGAAGATGTTGTGCGGTCCGTAGCTCGTCACGTTGGACCGGGCACGGAACCAGTGGGTGCTCGCCGTCCGTTGCTTGTTGTCGTCGGTGATGACCGAATTGCCGGGGATGGCGTGCGGATACAACATCCCGTCGGTGTGATCGGTCGAATCGAAGTCGTTGGAATCCAGCGACAGCAGGACTCCCTTGCTGTTGGCGTACTCGATCGCGCGCCGACCGTAGCTGGAGTACTGGTAGGAGACGACGACCGAGCTGATCGCCGTCACGCCCAGATTTGTGGCGTAGAGAATCGCCTCGGCCCACGGGTCGCTGCGGCCCAGGCATTCGGCGCCCTGCTTGATGGGCACGATCCGACAGGTGGTGCAGATGCCGGCGCTTCCGAAGCCGTTGTCCTTCTCGCCGACTACCTCCGACAAGAGCCCCGACGGATGGTTGTAGTTGGGATCTTCGGTCTGCGGGTCGTTGTTGTTGCGGTAGGTGTTCCAGCCGCTGACGTCATTTGGATAGCCGTTGCCGTCGTTGTCGACACGCGCGCCAGTGGCGCAGGTGCCGAGGCGGTGCTTGGTGATGCGGCAGTGCCCGAAGACGGCGATCAGATCTTCCGGAGAGAGGTAGGCCGTCTTGGCCCCGCCGATCGTCACCTTGTTCAGGTAATCGTGCTGCCCACCGGCGACGCAGCCGCGGGTGGTGCCCTCCTCATGGGTGGAGAACGGTGCGGTGCCTTCCGCACACGTCGGGTTCACGCGCGGATCAGCCGCGTAGTCGCGGATGTCCACACGCCCGTTGTGATCGAGGTCGTAGGTGCCCTCGTCCTTACCGTCGGCGTGCTGGGGATAAGGCAGCTCACCGGTGTTGAGGAAGATGTTGTCCAGCGCGTCCTTCACCCCGTCGGCCCGGTAGTTGACGCCGCCCTCGATGTACCCGACGAGCACATCGTTGCGGCCCCAGTTGCCCTGCGCCCACGCACCGGTGGCGTTGATCCCCGCGGCATGTTGTGGGTCGGTGGCGTTGACGGCCCAGCAGGGCAGGCCGCCGTCGGGATGGGGCTGATCGGCCACGTCCGAGCCGGAGGCCCGACACGTATCGCCGGTGAGCCGCCCGTAGAGGCCCCAATCCTCGCTGCCGCCGCAGTTGCTCGCGGGATCCTGGCTCTCACAACGCAAAAGATCCGGGTCGTTGGGGAACTGGCTCAGGGGCAGGGTGGCCGATACGTCGGGGGTGAACGTGGCGGCGCCGCTCGTAGGCGCGGTCGCAGCGGCCCCCAGCCCGACGAGGGCGAGCGTGACCAGAAGGGCAGGCACGATCCGGCGGCGCGGCGTGGCGCTCCTGACGAGAACTTTGGACATTGCCTCTCCCACTGTGGTGCTGGACCTGCGGCTGGCCGACCGTACCCCAGCGCCGAGGGCGCGCGCAACGGGTAACCGCCGGCGCCGGGCACGGATGACCGACCTGTTGCACGCGCCATAACCTTCCGTACCGGGGCAGGAACGGCTACCGCGAGCGTCGAAACCGTTGTGCGATGGATGACCTCAATGCGCAGCGGACGCTCGTCAAATCTCCCCCCGAGTTGTGGGCGGAGATCAGCGAGGTCGAGGCCCTCACCCGACGGCTGGGCGAGTTCGGCGAGATCCGCATCACCCGCATCGAACCCGAGACCACCGTCGCCTGGGAGGGCGATCGCATCCGCGGAACGGTGACGCTCGAACCATCGGGCTGGGGCACGAAAGTGACTCTGGCCGCAGAACTGCTGGCCGTCGAGGTGGCCGTGACCGAGACGCAAGTCGTCGAGGTGGCCGACGCAGCGGTCGAAGTAGTGCCCGAAGCGGGGGAGGCGGAGCCCACTGTGGCCGAGCCCGTCGCTGAGGCTGTTCTTGAGCCGAATCCGGCGCCAGAGCCCGTCGAGGAACCCCTTGACGAGGCTAAGCCGGAGCCGGTTGCGGTCATCCGTCAGGGCTTCTTCGCGCGCCTGTTCGGGCGCAAGCGGCCTGAGGCGGTTGCGGAGGCTGAGGAGGTCGCCGTGGCGGCCGTCGTCCCTGAACCCGTCGTGGTCGCCAGCGTGCCGGAGCCCGTCGTGGTGCCTGAGGCCGTCGTGGTGCCGGAGCCCGTGGCCGTCCCGCCGGAGCCCGAGCCCGCATCTGAGCTCGTGTCGTCGCTCCCGGTGCCCGCCGCCCCGGTGCCCGTCGCGCCCGTTCTCGACGCCGCAAGCGCCCAGGGAATCCTTGTCGCCGCGCTCGACGACCTGGGCGCCGCGCATCACCGCCCGTTCTCGCGCCTGAGCTGAGCGCCCGTGGCGTCGGGACCGAGGTGAGCTGACGTCAGGTGATCGACGCCCACGCCTCGGGCGCAAATCGCCACGCGTCGGCCGACGACGCCCCGCGCGCCGCGTCGCGCGCGCCGGAACTAGACTTCCGCGCCCCATGACACAGCGCCAGCACTCCCCGGAAACGTACGAAGAGAAGCTCGCCCAGCTCCAGGAGCTGCGCCAGCAGGCGGCGCACTCCTCGCCCGAGGCCGAGGAGAAGCAGCACGCCAAGGGCAAGTACACCGCCCGCGAGCGGATCGAGAAGCTGCTCGACGAGGGCTCCTTCCAGGAGCTGGACACGTTCGTGCGTCATCGCACGCACGACTTCGACATGCAGAAGCAGCGGCCCTGGGGCGACGCCGTCGTCACCGGCTACGGGACGATCGACGGCCGCAAGGTCTGCGTCTTCAGCCAGGACTTCACCGTGTTCGGCGGTTCCCTCGGCGAGGTCATGGCCGAGAAGATGTGCAAGATCATGGATCTGGCGGCCAAGATCGGCTGCCCCGTGATCGGCATCAACGACTCGGGCGGGGCGCGGATCCAGGAGGGCGTCGTCTCCCTCGGTGCCTACGGCGACGTATTCGTGCGCAACGTCCAATGCTCAGGCGTGATCCCGCAGATCAGCCTGATCATGGGACCTTGCGCCGGCGGCGCCGTGTACTCCCCTGCGATCACCGACTTCATCTTCATGGTGAAGGAGACGTCGCACATGTTCATCACCGGCCCCGACGTGATCAAGACGGTCACCGGCGAAGAGGTCGGCTTCGAGGAACTCGGCGGCGCGATGACTCACAACACCAAGTCCGGGGTGGCGCACTTCGCGTCCGAGGATGAGGATCAGTGCATCGAGGACACACGGTTTCTGTTCAGCTTCCTGCCGTCCAACAACCTTGAGATGCCGCCGCGCGTGATGCCGTCGGACGACCCGATGCGGATGGACGCCGAGCTGGACACCGTCGTCCCGGACAACCCGACCAAGCCCTACGACATGCGCGATGTGGTGCGACTGATCGTCGACGACGGCGAGTTCTTCGAGGTCCACGAGCACCACGCGACGAACATCATCTGTGGCTTCAGCCGGCTCAACGGCTACGCCGCGGGCGTTGTCGGCAACCAGCCCAAGTCGATGGCGGGCGTGCTGGACATCGACGCCAGCGCAAAGGCCGCGCGGTTCGTGCGCACGTGCGACGCGTTCAACATCCCGATCCTCACGATGTGCGACGTCCCGGGCTTCCTGCCGGGTACCACGCAGGAGTGGAACGGCATCATCCGCCACGGCGCCAAGCTGCTCTATGCGTTCACCGAGGCGACGGTGCCGAAGATCACGGTCGTCACCCGCAAGGCGTACGGCGGCGCGTACGACGTGATGTCCTCCAAGCATCTGCTGGCCGACTTCAACTTCGCCTGGCCGACGGCAGAGGTCGCCGTGATGGGGCCCGAGGGCGCGGTCAACATCATCTACCGCCGTGACCTGGCCGCCAGCCCCACGCCGGACGAGCGTCGCCAGAAGTTGATGGACGACTACAAGGCCCGCTTCGCGAACCCCTACTCGGCAGCCGAGCGCGGCTACATCGACGACGTGATCATTCCTCACGAAACGCGCCCGAAGGTGATCTCCGCTTTGGAGACCCTGCTCACCAAGCGCGTTCCGGGCCCGAAGCGCAAGCACGGCAACATCCCGCTGTAATACGACCTGCCGTACCTGCTGTATGCTGTGCTGTATATGGCAGCAACACGCACACAGGTCTATCTGACGGCGGAACAGCGAGCGGCGATCGACGAACTGCGCCGACGTGACGGGCGTTCGCTGGCCGAGGTCGTACGAGAGGCTCTCGACGCCTACCTCGCCCACGAGCGCCCTGACCCGGCGGCGGCGTTCGCCGCCTCGTTCGGCTCGCTGCCCGACATCGCCGTCCCCTCGCGTGATGAGTGGAACCGTGCCTGAATTTCTGGTGGACACCGATGTCCTCGTCGACCACCTGCGCGGCAGCCGAGCGCTGGAGCCTCCGTTCCCCGTCGCCTACTCCGTCGTCACCCGCGCCGAGCTCTTCGGGCGCGAAAACGAAGAGGACCGTGTGCGCAACCTGCTCGCGCCGATGCGGGAGATCCCCGTGGATCGCGTCATCGCCGAGCGCGCCGGCCGCCTGCGTCGGGAAGGCTTACGGATGCCCGATGCGCTGATCGCGGCAACGGCACTTGAGGGGGGCCTGTCGCTCCTCACACGCAACGCGCGCGACTTCGAGCGCGTGCATGGCCTGCAGATCGCCGCGCCACCTGCGGCCTGAGATCACGGAACCGACACACGAGCCACCCGGTTACAGGTAGCGTCAGCTAATCGCCCGTCGCGCGTCCCGTTCTGTTCCCGCCTGAGGAGAGTCGTCTGTGTCCACCACCCGCCGTCAGTTCGTCACCGCCGCTGGTGGCTTCACCGCCGCCGCTGTGTTCGCCCCGCAGTCGTTCGCACAGACCCTGCCGCGAGGCGAGGGCGCCAAGCTGATCCGCACCGGCAAGTTCGCCGACGGCATTGCTTCCGGCGACCCGACACCGAACTCGGTCGTGCTGTGGTCCCGGCTGACGAGCGCTGCCGGCAAGGGCCAAGTCGAGCTTGAAGTGGCCAAGGACAAGAGCTTCCGCAAGGTCGTCGCCCGGACGAACATCGCTACCGGCTCGTCGATCAACCACTCGGTCAAGGCGCGAGTCAGCAAGCTCAAGCCGTACGAGGAGTACTACTACCGGTTCTCCACGGCCAAGAGCCATTCCGCCGTGGGCAAGTTCCGCACGGCGCTGCCGGCCGACTCCAACCAGCCCGTCAAGTTCGCCTACTGGTCCTGCTCGGATTACACGCACGGGTACTACAACGCGCTTGAGCACATGGCCGGCCAGGACCTGGACTTCATCGTCTGCATGGGCGACTACATCTACGACGAGAGCTACCACACGATCGCCGACGGCACCGCGGTGCGCGACGACAAGATCGGCAGCGTGACCGGTAACGCCGGTGCCGCGCTTTCGGCCATCACGCTGGATGACTACCGCAAGAAGTACTCGCTGTACCGCACCGACGCGAGCCTGCGCAAGCTGCACGCCAAGGTCCCGATCATCACCCTGTGGGATGACCACGAGGTGATGGACAACTACGCCGGTGGTGAGGCCGACGGCGGCCTGCCGGCCAACTATCTGTACAGCAAGGCCCGCCAGGCCGCCGGGTACAAGGCGTGGTTCGAGTCGATGCCCAGCTACGGCGCCGGCAAGGGCAACCAGATCTACCGCAAGTACTCGTTCGGCAAGAACGTGGACATGATCGTCATGGATCAGCGGCAGTACCGCGCCAACCAGCCGTGCGAGGACAAGGTCGCGGTTCCGTGTGCTGAGTGGCCGAACCCGCGCGCCTTCCTGGGCAAGACCCAGCTCGACTGGGTGAAGTCGAACCTGAAGTCCTCCAAGGCGAACTGGAAGGTGCTCGCCAACGAGGTCATGATCATGCCGACGAAGGTTCTCGGCGGCTCGTTCTTCACGTTCGACAGTTGGAACGGCTACCCCACCGAACGCGCTGAGCTGCTCGGGTTCATCAAGGATCAGGGCATCAAGGACGTGATCTTTGCCACCGGCGACATCCACACGTTCATCACCGGCATCGTCTACGACGACTTCGACGGCAAGGGCACGCCCGTCGCCACCGAACTCGTGGCCGGTTCGATCACCTCAGCCGGGCTGGGCGAGAGTGACATCGACGCGGGCGGCGTGACCATCAAGGGCAACGACGCGGCGCCGAACACGCCGACCGGGATCATCGACGCGTTGCGGGGCATCAACACCTGGGTCGACGTGGCCGACTTCGACCACCACGGCTACGGACTGGTCAAGGCGGACGCCAAGACGTTCGACATCGAGATGATCCGCGTGCAGACCATCAAGACGAAGACGACGGCGACGATCCCGTCGACGGGCTACCACTGGAAGCTGCCGCGCGGCGGCATCGGCACGAAGGGCTTCGAGGCCTAACCCGGCTACGGGTAGACCTGCTCGCCGGTGGCGGCGTCCGTGAGGATGATCGCCACCGACGGGCAAGCTTTTGCCGCCTCCATCAGGAGATCGTCGGGGCCGGTGCCGATGACTTCGGCGATGTCGTCGAGGCGGAACACCTGCGGAGCGACGTCCACGCAATCACCGTGGGCGGCGCAGGCGGATTCGTCGATGTGCGGCACGAGTGTCATGGTGCGGTCGGCTCCTCGGGGGTGGGATCAAAGGTCGCCTCGACGGCTTGGCGCAGTGCCGGAAGCTGCCGTGGCCGGCCGACGAGCAGCCCGCCGACCGGAGCGCCGTCGCGCAGCCACGTGACGCTGAAGTCGCGCGCTGCCCGGTCACCATCCAGGGCGACGTCGTCGGCCAGGTGCGGATAGCCGAGCTGCTGGATGCGCATGCCGTACTGGTCGCTCCAGAAGGAGGCGATCGGCGGCTGGGGCACGTCGAGGTCGAGCATCGCCTTGGCGGCGGAGATGCCTTGGCGGCCAGCGGCCTCCCAATGCTCGCTGCGCACACGGGCGCCGACGCGCTCGTCGTACGGGCGGGCGACATCGCCGGCGGCGAACACGTCGGCCACCGCAGTGCGCCCGGCGTGGTCGATCTCCACACCGCCGGGGCCGAGGTCGGTGCCGGCCAGCCAGCCGTCGGACGGCAGCACGCCGATGCCGACGACGACGGCGTCGCAATCGATCTTCTCACCGTGGCCGGTGATCAGCGCGTCAACGCGGCCGTCCGGACCCTCGACGATGTCGGTGGCGGTGGTCAGGCAGCGCACGTCCACGCCCTCAGAGCGATGCACGTCAGCAAACCATGCGCCGAGGTCCTCGCCGAGCAGTCCGACTAGCGGCTGGGGCATGGCTTCCAACATCGTCACGTCGGCGCCGAGCTTGCGCGCGGTCGCGGCGACCTCCATGCCGATGAACCCGGCGCCGACGATCACCAGGCGGGCGCCCGGGACGAGCCGCTGACCCAGTTCGCGGGAGTCGGCGACGGTGCGCAGGGATGACACATTGGGCCGGCCATCGAGCAGCTCGAAGCGTCGGGGCTCCGAGCCGGTGGCGATCAGCAGCTTGTCGTACTGCAGTTCGCTGCCATCGTCGACGACGATGCGGTGAGCGTCCGGTTCCAGGCCCACCGCGTGGTGACCGAGGCGCAACTCCACGCCCTGCTCGCGGTACCAATCATCCGGGCGGAAGATGACGCCCTCGCTGTCCAGGTCCCCCGCGAGCACCGCTTTGGAGAGCGGGGGCCGATCGTAGGGACGCACCGGCTCGCCGCACAGGACCGTGATCGGGCCGGTGTGGTCGTTGCGCTTGAGCGTCTCGATCGCCCGCTGGGCGGCCAAGCCGCCGCCGGCGATGACGATGTGGGTGGTCAGGGTCATGTGGTCACATCCTGTCGCTCGGAAGGCAATGTTCAGGTTAGGTCGCAGCCAAGATCTGCTGAGGGTTGATGGCCCCAGCCTGGGTCAGAGCGTGATGAGCGGGGCGTCCAAGCGCCCCTCGCGCCAGGCGTGCAACGCCAGCGTGGCGACGGCCAGATCCTGGATGGCGAGGCCCGTGGAGTCGAAAAGGGTGACGGCCGCGTGGCCATTGTCGCCCGCCCGGGCCGTCGCCTCCCCGGTGAGTACGGCGCCCAGCTCGGTGACCTGCTCGCGGGTCACCCGGCCGGCTTCAATCGCCCCGGTCAGCTCGCCGCCGTGACTGGCCTGGGTCCATTCATCACAGAACAGCCTGCAGGCGGCGACGGCTTCGATCGTCGCTTCGGCCTTACCGGGGCCGTCGGCGCCGAGCATGTTGAGGTGCTGCCCGGGCCGAAGGTCACCGAGGGCGACCACGGGCTCGTACCCGGGGGTCACGCAACAGACGATGTCCGTCTCCAGCGCCTCTTGCCGACTCCCGGTGGTCCAGCCGAGCTCGTCGGCCAGCGCGTTGGCCACCTCGGCCCGCGGGTCGTGGCATACACCTGTGCCGTAGCCGTCCGCGGCCAGGCAGCGGGCCGCCCAGGCGCCGTGCAGTCCGCACCCCAAGATCCCGACGCTGCGGGCGTCCGCGCGCGCCAGTGCGCGGGACGCAACGGCCGCGACCGCACCGGTGCGCAGCGCCGTGACGGAACGCGCATCGATCAGCGCCAGCGGCTCGGAGGTGCGCGCGTCCGACAGGCAGATCACGCCCATCACGGTGGGCAGCGGCGGATGGGCCGCGCTGTTGGACGGGAAGGACGAGATCCACTTGAGCATCGCCACGTCGCCGCCGAGGGCGGGCATCGCGCGGAAGTCCCCGTGGCCGGGCACGTCGAGGTACACCTTGGCCGGCATGGTCCACTCGCCGCGCCGGTGGCGGATGAAGGCTTCCCGCGTGGCCGCTGACGCCTGCGCCGGTGTGATGGCCGCGAGAACGGCGTCGTGGGCGAGGACGGGGAGCTCAGGCATCGGGGCGGTGACGATACCCTCCGGCTACGCGATGCCGAACCACCGCCCCCAACTGAAGATCCACTCCACCTCGGCGTCTCCCGAGGAGGCCGCCGCCGTGGCGGTGGCCATCGAGCGCTTCCTGCGTGACATAACACCTGTGGTGGCCCCCAGTGACCCGCCGCGCAACCCGTGGCTGCGCGCCGCGCTCATGGAGCAGACGGGCCGCGAGCCTGACGAGCCGTCCCCCTGGGGCGACCCGAACCCCTGGGGCTGAGCTGGGCTCGATGCTGGGCGCGTCGGCCGTGCGCGTGGGCCGTGGGCGTCAGCCGGGGCGCCGGGGCGCCAGCCGGGGCGCCGGGGCGCACCAAACCCACCCGCGTAGACCCAGCCCCACCTGAGTCCCGCTATGCGGGACTGACGTAGGGATCGATCCGAAAACTGGTCGGTCGGGCGCCGGTGGCGCGTGTCCATCCCGCCCATCGATTGCCACATCCTGCCCGCTGAGCGGGCCGTTGGTGGCACTCGCCTGACAGCGCCCGCACTCAGCGGTTCCAGCTCGGACTGCCGGCGTTCCGGACCAGAATTGTCGGCTTGCCGCCGCCGAAGGGGACCGCCACTACATTGCGTGACGGGCCTGGATGATCACCGGTCGTGGCCAAGACGGTGGTTCCATCGTGTGAGAGGCCGAAGCCTTTAATCGAATCGGTTCGGCCGGTGAGGTCACGCGTCGCCCCGGTCGCAGGCTCCACGGTGTAGGCCTCCCAGCCGATCAAGTCACCCCGCCCCAACAGCAGGCGCGTTCCGTCGGCCGACCACTGCGACGCGAACAGACCTCCGGCGCGCGAAGCCTTTACTGCCGTGGTCAGCTGCCGGCGGCCGCTCCCGTCGGGTTGTACCAGGAAGACATTGGCTTGAACGGGGTCTCCGACCCTCGCCTCAGCATCGGAGAAGGCGATCCCGGTCGGCCCCCATAACGGCGCCGATGCCACCCCGTCGGTGACGATCGGGCTGGACTTGATCGTCGCCCCGGAAAGATCAGCCACGTACAAGCGGGGATCCAGTCGCCGGCCCTCACGGCTGTACACCACCCGGTTACCGTCGGGCGAGTAGCTCTGACCACTGAAGTAACCGGTGGCTATGACCCGTACGTGGCTATTGGCGACCGTTATCTCCTCCAGGGTCTGACGGCCGACCTCCGAGCCGACGACCGCGAGGACCCGCTTACCGTCCGGCGACCAGCGCGTCATCTCGTCGTAGTCGGTGACGTACTTCGCGAGCCGGCGAGCCTTCCCGCCTTGAGCTGACGCGATAAACAGGCATGAGCCATAGTTGAAGGTCCGCCCGAACACGTTCCGGGCGAAAAGCACTTTCGAGCCGTCCGGCGAGACAGACGGATCCCACCCGTCGGCGGTGATCAGGCGTCGAGCTGTCCCGTCGTTCGCCGCCACGTACGAGCCCCGGTTCCCGTACCCGCTGTCCCATTTCACGTAGGCCAAAGTCGCCTGTGCCGCCGCCGGTGCCAGCAGCGCCGCGGCGACCGCGAGCAGCGCGACGCGCAGCGCCCGCACTCAGCGGTTCCAGCTCGGCGCGATCGCCCCGCGGGCGAGCACTACGGCCGCGCCGCCGTCGTACGGAATCGCGACGACGTTGTGCCCGGGGCCGGGCTCGAACCCGCCGGTGGCGGCGAGCACCGTGATGCCGTCGCGCGACAGGCCGTAGCCGACGATGGAGTCGATCTTGCCCGTCAGGTCGCGCGCCTTGCCGCTCACCGGATCCACGGTCCAGGCCTCGCTGTAGTCCTGCCCGCCGAACTCGGCGAGGAGGCGGCTGCCGTCAGCCGACCACTGCGTTGGGGACAGGCCGAACAGCAGGTACGCCGGCTTGACGGTCGTCAGCTGGCGACGGCCCGTGCCATCCGGCTGGATCAGGAAGAGGTTCGCCTTCGGGGCGTCATCGCGCCGCTTGGCCTTCGCGGTACGGGAGAAGACGATCGACTGCGGGCCCCAAACCGGCGAGGAGCTGACGCCGTCGGAGGTGATCCGCGTGACCCGGACGGTCGCCGTGGACAGATCGGCGACGTACACGTTGAGCCCAGTGCCGCGACTGGACGAAGTGCGCCCGTACACGAGGCTCTTACCGTCGGGCGAGAAGCTCGCACCGGAAAAGTAGCCGGTGGCGATCGTGCGCACGTAGTCACCGGCGACGGTGATCACCTCCAGGGTCTGCTTGCCGATCTCTGGCCCGACTACAGCAAGGACCCTGGCGCCGTCTGCAGACCACACGGTGCTGTTGCCCGCGTACTGCAGGCTCGATGCGAGTCGCTGCACCTTCCCGCCCGCCGTCGGGACGACGTACAGCGCTTCCGTGGGCGTGCGGGCGCTCGTGATCCTGGAGAAGAGCACCTGGGTGCCGTCTGGCGAAACGCTCGGGTCGTAGGCGTTGTCGGCGATCTTGACGGCACCGGATCCGTCGTCAGCGGCTACGTACAGGCCCTTGTTCACGCCCTTGCTCGTCGTCTTGACGAACGCCAACTTCGCCTGGGCCGCGGCCGGCACCAGCATGAGGACGACGGACACGATCAGGAAGGACCGGAATGTGCGCATTCCAGGACATTATCGGCGCTCCGGATGGGCAGTCGCAGTCGGCGAATTCGCCCTCCCAGCGCAATTCCCAAGAAACCTTCTCGGTATTGATACCTTTTGTAGCCGAGTTCGTCCGACCGTCCTGATTCGAGAGGCACCTCCCCCCGCCATGGAACCAAGCTCCACCACCGGCCGCACCGGCTCGCTCTCCAACCCCGAGGTGTACGAGAACGTCCCCGGGCACGTGATCCCGATCATCGCGGAGGAGTTCGCCGACTTCGACAACGAGGCGGCGAAGTTCCTGGACGGGCAGATGGAGGAGAACGTCTTCATCGGCTTCCGCCTCAAGCAGGGCGTCTACGGCCAGCGCCAGCCCGGCGTGCAGATGATCCGCGTGAAGCTGCCCTGGGGCGGCATCACGCCGGAGCACATGGACGGGTTCGCCGAGGTCGTGGAGAAGTACGCGCCGCTGAACAAGGGCCACATCACGACGCGGCAGAACATCCAGATCCATCACATGCCGCTGCCGATAATGGCCGACGCCATGCGCATCCTGGCCGACTCCGGCCTCTCCTCCCGCGAGGGCTGCGGCAACACCGTGCGCAACGTGACGGGCGACCCATGGGCCGGCGTTTGCGAGAACGAAGTTTTCGACCCGACGCCGTATGTGGGTGCCTACGTGCGCTACTTCGTGCGCCACCCCACGACGCAGCTGATGCCGCGCAAGATCAAGACCGCATTCAGCGCGACCGACGAGGACCGGGCCATCACCGGTATCCACGACATCGCCTACATCCCGCGGGTCCGGGACGGCGTGCGCGGCTTTGAGATGCGCGTCGGCGGCGGCACGTCGATCATGCCGCGCGTCGCCCCCACGCTTTACGACTTCGTCGAGGCCGACAACGGCGAGTACCTCGAGGCCGCCGAGGCGTGCTTCCGCATCTTCGACGGCCAAGACTGGCTGCGAGTGAACCGCGCCCGTGCCCGCATCAAGGTGCTCGTCGACAAGATCGGCATCGAAGCGATGCGCGAGCTCGTGGAAGAGGAGCGCAAGGGCGACTGGGTCGCCGAGCGCGACTTCTCCGTCGACCGCCGGCTCTTCACCGACGACGAGGAGGCGCGCGCGCCGCAGGCGCCCGCCGCCTACGGCAGCCCGAACGGCGACATCAGCGCCTTCGAACGGTTCCGGATCGCCAACGTGCTCCCGCAGCGCCAGGCCGGATTCTCCACCGTGCAGATCAAGATCACCCGTGGCGACCTGACCCCCGAGCAGTTCCGCGGTCTCGGCCAGATCATGCGCGACTTCACCGGCGGCAACGCGCGGACCACCGTCCACCAGAACCTGCTGCTGCGCTGGGTGCGCGACGAGAGCGTCTACGACGTTTGGCGCCGTCTCGGCGAACTGGGCCTGGGCGACGCCGGCGCGGATGAGATCACCGACGTGATCAGCTGCCCCGGCACCGACAGCTGCAAGCTCGGCATCACCAGCTCGATGGGCCTCAACCGCGCCGTGCAGGAGCGCATCGAGGCGATGGCCATCGACGACCCGCTGACCAAGCGGATCCACATCAAGATGAGCGGTTGCCCGAACGGCTGCAGCCAGCACCACATCGCCAACATCGGCTTCTACGGCGCGTCGATCAAGGTCGGCAAGCACACGCTGCCCGCGTACGTGGCGCACATCGGCGGACGCTACGAAGGTGGCGAGGTGCTCTACGGCACGCGCCTGAAGGTCCGTCTGCCGGCCAAGCGCGTGCCGGATGTCGTTGAGCGCTGGGTTCGGATGTACGAGGCCGACCGCAACGAGGGCGAGGCGTTCAACGACTTTGCCGAGCGCGTCGGGGCGATCACGTTCGAGGATGCTGCGCGCCCGCTGGCCATGCCCGCCGAGTTCGGGCTGGACACCATGAACGAGTTCATCGACTGGACCAAGAAGGAGCCCTTCGTGGTCGAACGAGGTGAAGGCGAATGCGCAGTCTGACCTCAGATCCCGGCACCGCCCCGGACCTGGAAGGCCTCGACCTCGACGGGGTCCTTGCGCACGCCGTCGAGCACCATCACCCCAAGCTTGTGCTGCTGTGCTCGTTCCAGAAGGAAGAGTCGGTGCTGCTCGACGCGCTCGTGCGCATCGCACCGGACATCGACGTGGTGACCATCGACACCGGCGTGCTCTTCCCGGAGACCCTGTCGGCCTGGCGCGCGTTCGAGACCCGCTTCGGCGTCGACGTGCGCGTCGAAGATGCGCACAGCCCCGATGGCATCCCGTGGACGGCTCAGCGCTGCTGCGGTGAGCGCAAGGTCGCCGGCCTGGAGCGCGCGCTCGCGGGCGCTGACGCCTGGGTCACCGGCATCCGCCGCGAGCAGGGCGCTGACCGCGCCGATGCCCCCAAGATCGAATGGGACGCCAAGCGCGGCCTGTGGAAGTACAACCCGCTCGCCGACTGGACCGAGAAGGACCTCTGGCGCCGCATCAATGAGCGCGACCTTCCGTACAACGCGCTGCACGATCAGGGGTACTCCTCGATCGGCTGCGCACCGTGCACGCTCCCGGGCGACGGCCGCGAAGGGCGCTGGTCGGGCGAGGACAAGACCGAATGCGGGATCCACGTATGAGCGCGCTCACCCATTTGGACCTGCTGGAGTCCGAGGCCGTCCACGTCATGCGCGAGGTCGCCGCTGAGCTGGAGCGCCCGGTGCTGCTGTTCAGCGGGGGCAAGGACTCGATCGTGCTCGCGCGCATCGCCGAGAAGGCGTTCCGCCCGGGCCGCTTCCCGTTCTCGCTGATGCACGTCGACACGGGGCACAACTTCCAGGAGGTCATCGACTTCCGTGACGCCATGGTCGAGCGGATGGGCGAGCGGCTGATCGTGGCCTCCGTCCAGGATTCGATCGACGCCGGCCGCGTCGTCGAGGACACCGGCCCGCGCGCCTCGCGCAACCGTCTGCAGACCACGACGTTGCTCGACGCGATCGCCGAGCACAAGTTCGACGCGGCGTTCGGCGGTGCCCGAAGGGACGAGGAGCGCGCCCGCGCGAAGGAGCGCATCTTCAGCTTCCGCGACGACTTTGGCCAGTGGGATCCGCGCGCGCAGCGCCCCGAACTGTGGTCGCTCTACAACGGCCGCATCCGGCCGGGCGAACACGTCCGCGTGTTCCCGCTGTCGAACTGGACCGAGCTGGACGTGTGGCGCTACATCCAGCGCGAGGAGCTGGAGCTGCCGTCGATCTACTTCGCCCACGAGCGTGAGGTGTTCGCCCGCGACGGCATGCTGTACGCGCCGGCGCCTTTCATCGAGCGCTTCCCGAGCGAGGATCTGTTCGTCGAGTCCGTCCGCTACCGGACGGTCGGCGACCTCACGTGCACGGGCGCCGTCCCGTCGCACGCCAGCACCCTGGAGGCCGTGATCGAGGAGATCGCCGCCACCCGCGTGACCGAGCGCGGCCAGACCCGTGCGGACGACCGCACCAGCGAAGCGGCCATGGAAGACCGCAAGCGCGTCGGCTACTTCTAGCCTCAAGAAAGCGTTATGGCCACCCTCCTGCGCCTGGCGACCTGCGGCTCGGTCGACGATGGCAAGTCCACCCTCATCGGGCGTCTGTTGTTCGACAGCAAGGCGATTCACGACGACCAACTCGAGGGCGTGCTCGCGGCCAGTGAGCTGCGCGGCGGCGAGGGCCTGGATCTGGCGCTGCTGACCGACGGCCTGCGCGCCGAGCGCGAGCAGGGCATCACCATCGATGTCGCCTACCGCTACTTCGCCACCGAGCGGCGCACGTTCATCCTGGCCGACACACCTGGCCACGTGCAGTACACGCGCAACATGGTCACCGGCGCCTCCACGGCGCACGTGGCGCTGGTGCTCATCGACGCGCGCCACGGCGTGGTCGAGCAGACGCGCCGGCACCGGTTCGTCGCCCGGCTTCTCGGCGTCCCCCACGTGATCGTCTGCGTCAACAAGATGGATCTCGTGGGCTGGGATCAAGCCGTGTTCGACGCGATCGACACCGAGATCCGCAGCCATGGTGACGTTGATGCGGTCATCCCCATGAGCGCGCTCACGGGGGACAACGTGGTGGATCGCTCGGCGAACATCCCCTGGTACGACGGCCCGCCGCTGCTCGAGTTGCTGGAGGAGATCGAGGTGGACGACGAGCCGGACGCCGCCGGCGCGCGTCTGCCGGTGCAATACGTGATTCGCGACGGCGACGAGCGCCACTACACCGGACGGTTGGCCGGGGGCACCCTGCGCCCCGGGGACGAGGTCGTCGTCCTGCCCGGAGGCCAACGCACCCGGATCACGTCGGTCGGCACCGATGACGGTCCGCTGGAGTCCGCTCAAGGCCCGCTGTCACTGCGGGTGACGCTGGCTGACCATGTGGACACCGCACGCGGCGACCTAATCTGCCATCCCGGTTCAGAGCCGGCGGTGCGCGCAGACCTGTACGCGACCGTCTGCTGGATGGCGGATGCGCCGCTGCGCTTGGGCGCGCGATTGACGCTTAAGCACACGACGAACACCGTCCAGGCGGTCGTGCATGAGATCGGTGACCGGATCGACGTGGCGACGCTCGACACCATTCCGGGCCCGGCGGAACTCGAACTCAACGACATCGCCACCGTGCACCTGCGCACCAGCGCACCGGTGCTGGCCGACGCTTACGCCGACAACCGCGAGACCGGCTCGTTCATCCTCATCGACGAGGCCACGAACGACACCGTCGGCGCGGGCATGGTCACGGCGTAGCGCCTACGCGCCAACTCGACGGGGGACTGTCGATCCGCGACCATCAGCTCCGTCGACTGATCGAACGCCGACGAATCCCTCGCCGGCCACGATCCCACCGGAGGACACCATGGCGAAGTACATGCTGCTGATCTACCTCGACCCCGAGCACACGCCGAGCGAGGAGACGAGCGCCGAGTGGGGGAAGATCTCCCAGGAGCTCGCCCAGGCCGGGCAGATGCTCGAAGGTGCCGGGTTGCAAGGCATCGACACCGCGACCACCGTACGGGTCCGCGACCACGAGCGCCTGGTCACCGACGGGCCGTTCGCCGAGACCCGCGAGCTGCTCGGCGGCTACTACGTCGTCGACGTCCCGGATCTGGACGTGGCCCTGGACTGGGCGGCGAAGATGCCCAACGTGGGACGTGGCTCGGTCGAAGTACGCCCCGTACTGGAGATGTAGTGACAGCAGACGCGACGACCGCCGACGCCGTGGGCCGGGCCTTCCGTGAGGAGGGTCCGGCCGTGCTGGCCACGCTGGCCCGCCATCTCGGCGGGGACGTCGGATTGGCCGAGGACGCTCTTCAGGACGCGCTGGCGGATGCGCTGGCCACGTGGCCCCGCGACGGCGTGCCCGAGCGCCCAGGGGCATGGATGACCACGGCGGCGCGGCGGCGGGCGATCGACCGGCTGAGGCGCGAGCGGTCACAGACCAACCGCGCGGTCGCCTTGGAGCGGCTGACCCGCCTGGAGGCGGGCGCGGCCGACGAGTACATCGAGGAGGAGGGACCCGTGCAGGACGACCGACTGCGTCTCATCTTCACCTGCTGCCACCCAGCGCTGGCTCCCGAGGCCCAGGTGGCGCTGACCCTACGGATGCTCGGCGGGCTGAGTACGGCGGAGATCGCGCGGGCGTTCCTCGTCGCCGACCCGACGATGGCCCAGAGAATCGTGCGCGCCAAGCGCAAGATCGCGGCGGCCGGCATCCCCTACCGGGTGCCGCGCGAGAGCGATCTACCCGAGCGGACGGCTGGCGTGCTGACCGTCCTGTACCTCGTGTTCAACGAGGGCTACCAGGCCACCGGCGGCGAGCGACTCGTACGCGCCGAACTATGTGACGAGGCGCTCCGGCTGGCCGCGCTCGTAGCCGACCTGTTGCGCGACGACGCCGAAGCTCTCGGACTGCTCGCGTTGATACGCCTCACGCACGCGCGGGCGCCCGCCCGAGTGGACGCGGCCGGACGCTACGTGCCGCTGGACGAACAGGACCGCGACCGATGGGACGCAGGCCTGGTAGCCGCCGGAACCGCGGCCTTGGCCCTCGCGCTGCGCCTGGGCCGTCCGGGTCCCTACCAACTGCAGGCGGCGATCGCGGCCGAACACGACCGCGCACCCGACGCCGAGCACACTGACTGGGCTCGCATCGCCGCCCTGTACGGCGAACTCGCGGCCTTGGCCCCGTCGCCGGTCATCGAGGTCAACCGCGCAGTCGCCGTCGGTTTTTCAGAAGGACCGCAGGCCGGCCTCATCGTGCTCGCCCCGCTGCTTGAAGACCGACGGCTCGCCCATCACGTCCCGCTCCACGCGGCGCACGCCGATCTGCTGCGCCGGGCCGGGGGCTCGGCCGCCGCGCGGAACGCCTACGACAGGGCGATCGAAGCCAGCACCAACAGCATCGAGCGAGCCGAGCTTCAGCGGCGACGGGCCGGCTGACCGCTCAGCGAGCGGTCTGTGTGTAGAACGAAAGCAATGCCTCATCCTGCCCACCGACCTTGGTGACGATGGTGGCGGCGACGCCGAGGCCCGACGCGGTAGCCACCGCCGTGGTGACCAGCGGCCCCAAGCCACCGCCGCCGAGCGGATCGGGCATGCCCGTCATGAGCGAGCGGAACGAGGTGCTGAAGGTGTACCGATGAACGAACAGGTCCTGCGGCAGCGCGCGCAATGAGGTGACGGCGTCAGCGCTGAGCGCAGGCGCGAACCGCGCGTCCACGTGACCCAGCCGCGGATCGACCGCGGCAATGCCGTGGCTGGGCCGGCCGCCGACCCTATCAAAGAGGCCGCTCAGGTACAGCCGGGTGGGTGTCGGCGCGAGGCCGTAGACGGGGCCGTGGGCGTGCGGGTCAAACGTGCTGTCGATCTTCCCGGTACGCGGGCTGATCGACATCACCGCGAGGTTCGCCGGGCGGCCGTCGGCGCGACGACGCCGGAAGCTCCCGGCCACGTAGAGGCGCCCGTCCCCGGCGGCGAGGCGACTGATGTAGCCGGGAAGCAGAACCTTCAGCCGGCGCCTCAGGGCACCGGTATCCGCGTCGAGAACATCGATCACGTTGGCCGGGAAGCGGCGGTTCTCCTGCCGGCGCCGGGCCACGAAGATCTCTGTGCCGGTCACCGCGAGACCGGTCAGATCGTGCACGGGCGCCAGCCGCGGCGTGGTGACCACTTCGCCGCTCTGCGGATCGATGACGACGATCTTGGACGTCGACGTCCGGAAGGGATGGCGGCGGCGGGACGGGTCATACCCTTCGAACTGCGTTCGGGCCAGGAACAGTCGGCGCGCACCCGCAGTCAACGTGCCGGCGCCCGGCAGATGCAGGGGCGCGAAGGTGGGATCGAGTGTGGCACCGGCGGCGCTGACGGCGGCGAAACCATGGCGGGCCACCGCCCCCGCCATGAAGAACTGCCCGCCGACGTAGATGCGATCCGCGCCTGGGGCGATGGCGTTGACCTGGTCGTCCAGGTACGGCGTGACGCTCTGGTCCCGACGGCCCGTGGTCACATCCAGCAGCGCGAGGTTGTTGGCGGGCGCGCCTCCGGCGGCGGTGAAGTCACCGCCGACCCACATTGCGTCACCGGTGACGGCGATGTCGTAGACCTTGCCGTCGACCTGCGGGCGGAAGGTGCGGTCGGCCGAGCCCGTCACCGGATCTAGGGCGACGACCGGGCCGGCTGCACCGCCCAGCGCATTGAAGCTGCCGCCCGCGAGCAGGCGGCCGCCCACGCGCGACAAGAAGTAGACCTCGCCGTCAAAAGCGGATATCCCGTCGAACTTGATCGGCAGCGCACGGAAGGTCGCGTCCCGTGCGCCGGTCAGCGGATTGACGGCAATCAGCCCGTCACCGCCGACGTACAGGTGCGTCGCGTCGGTCGCCAGGGAGAAGATCTGGCCGTTGAGATCGGAGGTGAACCCGGAAAGCGGGTCCCCCGTGACGGGGTCCAGCGCGAGCAACTGCCCCATCCCTGCGTACAGGACGGCAGGGTGCGTGTCTGAGGCAGGCAGGAAAGCAAGTTCGGTGGCGGCGCCCGACTGGCGTGCGTCGAAGGGCAGCAGGGTGTTCGCGGTTGTGTCGATGGCGGCCAGCCCGGAGCGCGGGACGCCGTCAACGTGTGAGAAGTCCCCACCGAAAAAGAGCGAGGTTCCGTCCCTCACCAGCGAGGCGACGAATCCGTCGACCTTCGGGGCGAACGCGCCATCGATGGTGCCCGTGGCCAGGATGTGCGCGAGGTTCGAGCGCGGGAAGCCCCCGGCGGAGTCAAAATCGCCGCCGATGTACCACCCGCCGGCTCCGTCGCCGATCACCACCGAGACCTGGCCGTCGACCTGCGGGAACGAACGGTCAAGTGCCCCGGACGATGACGTGAGCGCAACGCCTGCCCCGGAGTACTCGCCGATGTGCGAGAAGCCTCCCGCGAGATACACGCGGTCCCCGAGCCGGGCCATATCCGTGATCGGCTCATCGGTCACGAGCGCGCCGTGCGGAGGGACCACCGGCGCCGCTTCAGCGGGAACCGCCATGACTCCACCGGCGCCGACGATCAGGAACGCGACGATCAGTCGCAGCAGGACGGGCACGCCGCGACTGTAGTGCAACGACACCACCTCATACGCCGCAGTGGGACTGCTCGCATCCCTAAGCTGGCGCCGATGCTCCGTTCCCGCTCGCTGCGCACCGGCGCCGTCGCGGCCGCCCTGGCCGCGACGCTCCTCCTCGCCGCCGGCGCCCAGGCCGCCGGATTCACAGCGAGTGCGCCGTTTCCCGCCGACACCACGTCGTGGACGGACACACTCCCGGGATTTACGGGTGACGGCACGATGGTCGCCGGGCACGTCGACATCCTCTCCACCGTCCCCCCGATAGCCAGCAAGCTCACGTTCAGCCGCCGGGCCCCCGGCCAGGCCTGGACGACGGAGTTCACCATGCCGTCGACCGCGGCGGACATCCCGGCGAGCCCGCCCCAGCTCGACGTCGCCGCCGACGGCTCCGCGGTGGCGATATGGATCGCGTTCGATGGCCCGGATCCCGCTAGCGCCGCCATTCTCGTGAAGGCCGCAGTGCGCTCGCCGGCCGGCGCCTGGGATGCACCGGTGACCCTGGAGTCGGTCCCGCAGTCCCCATCGGGCGGGCTCGACATCGCGGCCACGATCGCGCCCGACGGGACGGCGACCGTCATCTACGGGCACTACCTCACCCCGCTGGCCGTCTCGCCGGTGGAGCAACTTGACGCGGTGACCCACGGATCCGGCGGCTGGAGCGCGCCGGTGCATGTGAGTCCTGCCGCCCACAACTCGGGGAACGTCGTGGTCGGGGTGGACGACACGGGGGCGGTCACCGTCGCCTGGCGGCAGCAGTTCGCCGGTGAGCCAACGCCATCGACGGGAGATGACAAGTACAAGCTCGACTCCAGTGTCCGGTACCCCGGGGGCTTGTGGAGCACCCCGGTCGACGTGTTCCCGTTCGGCACCTCTCACTGGAGCGAGCCGCATCTGGCGGTCGGACCGGACGGGCGCGCCATCATGGCTGCGCAGTCTTCGATACCGCCGATTCACGTGTTCGCGGCTGTTCGCGACAACGGGACCTGGGCACCGGCGCAGCAGGTGGTCACTAGCGGCGCCAGCAGCTACCCCCTCGCCGTGGGCATGGCGCCGAACGGCACCGCCTACGTGCTGTACAACCACCAGGGCTCGATCGACGACAACGTCGGCCTCATCCGTGCCGCACCCAACGCTCCTTGGTCGGCTCCCGCCGCCGTCTCATCACTCGGATCTCTTGGAGACCGAGGCGCGATCGCGTTCTCGGGGTCCGACGCGGTCGCCGCCTGGCAGCCCAACGGGGGCGGCGTCTTCGGAATCCAGGCGACCCGCTGGGCGGCCACGAGCGTCGCGGCGGATCCGTTCACGCCTCTCCAGACCGCTCCACAGGAACTGGACGCTGCGATATCCGACCGCAACGGCAGCGTCCTTATTCTCGCCCACGATCCGTCGACCCAACTGCAGCAGCGTTTTGTCTACGACGCAGGCGCGCCCGCCCTGCGTTCGTCCAACGTTCCCGCCACCGCCACTGGCCTCTCGCCGTACCACGCGTCGGTGTCGTTTGGCGACCTATGGTCTTCGCTGGCCGATCCGTCGTGGAGCTTCGGCGACGGCACCCCGGCGGTCACCGGTAGCAACGTCACGCACACTTTCGCCGTGCCCGGCGCGTACACGATCACCGTGCACTCCGCAGACGTGCTAGGCAACGCTCGCGACGTGACGTTCCCGGTATCCGTGGCCAAGGACCCGTACCCGCCGGCGGTCACGATCAGCCGGCCGACCTGCGCCAAGAAATTCAGCGCGGCCCGGTGCCGGAAGTTCCGGGCCCGGCGAAGCGCCTGGCGAACGCTGCACGGCACTGCAGCGGACCTTTCACCCACATCCGGCATCACCGCCGTCAAAGTGACGGCTTACCGCAAGACCGGCCACCGCTACCTCGCTTTCGTCGGGACCCAGCTGAAGAACGTGAGCCGCAAGAAGGCGTTGGCCTCAACCCACGACGCGATCCTCACGGCGACCGGCCGGTGGACGCTGAAGCTGCCGAACCTTCAGCGCGGCACCTGGACGTTCCTCGCCCGAGCCGTCGACGGAGCCGGAAACCACACGAAACATCCCGCGGCCAAGATCGTCGCGCTGCGCTGAAGCGGCACCCCCCAACGCGGCGAGGCGTTTAGCACTACGACGCCAGCGGGCAGAGTGTCCGACTACTTGCGCAACTCGAACCCGACTCAGGGCGTTTGGATGCGTAATCGGAGTATGTTCGCGAGAAGGGTCAAGCAGAGGAGCTCGAATTGTGACGCCCATCCGGCGTCAATCGGATCAGGATCTGGCCGCCCTCTCGGGGACCGGCGACGAGCGCGCGTTCACCCTCCTGTTCGAACGGCACGGCCCGGCGTTGTACCGCTACTGCCGGTCGATCGTGCACCACGAGCAGGACGCGCAGGACGTGGTCCAGACCACCATGATCCAGGCCCTTACGGCCTTGCGCGACCGGCCGCTGGAGGCACCGCTGAAGCCGTGGCTCTTCCGGATAGCCCACAACGAGTCGATCACGCTGCTGCGCAGGCGCAGGCCCACCGCCGACCTCGACGCACAGCACGATGTGGCGGGTATATCCATCGACGGCCAGGTGGACGATCGCGAGCGGCTGTCGACACTGGTCACCGACCTCGGCGCCCTACCCGAGCGCCAGCGCTCGGCGCTGATCATGCGCGAGCTCAGTGGACTCTCCCACGAGGAGATTGCCGGCGCGCTGACCGTCACAGTGGCGCAGGCCAAGCAGGCGATCTTCGAGGCCCGCCGCGGTCTGGACGAAGCGGCCGTCGGGCGCGATATGACGTGTGAGCCGGTCCAACGGGCCATCTCCGATGGTGACGGGCGCGTGCTGCGCGCCCGCCATATGCGGTCGCACGTGCGCAGCTGCCGGGATTGCCGCGCGATGCGGGACGGCATTGCCTCGCGCGAGCGCGACCTGGCGAGCCTCTTCCCGCCGCTGACGGCCGCCTCGGCCGGAACGCTGCTGGAGCGCATCGTCGAAGCGAGCGGCACCCACACAGACGCCGTGGCCGGCGGCGCGACCGCGGCGGCCGGCGCCGGCGCAGCGGCCGCGGGGGCGCTGTCCGGCAAAACACTGGCCATCGTCGCGGCACTCGTGATGGCCACTGGCGCAGCCTCGTTCGTCGCCGGCCGCACCGACCGCACCGCCGAACGCCCCGGCACCGTGGTTGACCGCGATGGCTCAGGCCCCGCGGCGGGACACGTGAGTACCACGCTCGTCGCCGGCGCGCCGCTGCTGGGCGGCGCGGGCGCCGGGGTCGGAGGAATCCCTGTCGGGCACGGTCCCACGACCACCTCGGGGGGCGCCAGCGCAGGCGTTCTCCCCACTGCGCTCCCGCCGGGCGTGATCCCGCCCGGCTCGGACGCACTGCCCGCGACCGCCGCCGCGGGTAGTGCGAACCAGACGGCCGGCGGCCTCAGCACCGCAGCGGGTCAGGTGGTCCAGCCCACCATTTCCCGTGCCCGCCAGAGCGGCCAGGGAGTCGTCAACAACGCGGCCAACGTGACGCACACCGTCGTTCACGCCACCACGAACGCCACCCACGCAGCCAGTGGGGCCGCCGCGCCTGTCGTCCAGCAGGTCACCGATGCTGCGAGCCAAGCGGCCGCCACTGCGGACCAGGCGGCAGGCGCTGCGAGTCAGGCGGCGGGAGCGGCCAGTAGTGCCTCCACCACGTTGCTGACCGGCCACGCGGCCACTCCGTAGCGGCGCTCAGCCGTCGAACGCCCCGGTGAACGCCGGGGCGGTCGCCTTCTTGTAGTGCGCGCGCAAGGTCACCGTCTTGACGGTCGGCGTCCCGTGCGCGGGCTTGATGATCAGCTTTGCCTTCAGGCGGCCGTTGTGCTGGCGCAGCAGCTTGCGGCCGGTTGCGTTCAGCTTGATGTGGATCCGCACCCGCTTGCCCGCCCCGACGCTGTAGGTCGCCTTGCCGATCGTCAGCGCCTTGGTCGCGGCGATACTCGCCCGCGTAGCGGCGGTCACGGTCGTCAGCGTGAGCGTCCCATCGCACGGATCGGTTCCCGTGCAGTTCACGACAAAGCTGGCGCTGCCGCCGCTCGTCACCAACTTGACGCCGCCCCGGACCACCGGTCCGCCCGTCGTCGGTGCCGGGTCCACCGTGTAGTTGACGGTCTTGGCGGCCACGTTGCCCGCGTTGTCCGTCGCGTTCACCGTGAAAGTGTGCGCCCCAAGAGCCGCTGTGTCGAGCATCGTCGGCGCGGCGCATGTCGCCACGCCGGAACCGCCCTCATCGGCGCACGCGAACACCGGGGTCACCGCTTGGTCCTCGGTGAAGTGCTGGCCCTCCGTCGGTGCGGTGATCGTGATCGTCGGGGCCGTGGTGTCGGCCACCGCGTCCACGACGTAGTTGACCGTCTTCGTCGCAGCGTTGCCGGCGTTGTCGGTGGCGTTGACCGTGAACGTGTGCGGCCCGACCGCCGTCGCGTCGACCTTGGCTGGCCCAGTGCATGTCGCCACGCCCGTGCCGCCGGTGTCGGCGCAGGCGAACACAGAGGTGACCGACGTGCCAACGACCACGTGCTGACCTTCGGCCGGCGTCGTCACGGAGATCACCGGCGCCGTGGTGTCCACCGTGAACGCGCGGGTCGGCGGAGACGGGTCGATGTTGCCCGCCGCGTCCGTCGACCGGACGCTGAATATGTGTGAGCCATCGGCGAGGCCGCTGAACGTCTTGGGACTGGTGCAGGCCGCCCAGTCGCCCTCGTCAAGGCTGCATTCGTACGTCAGCCCGGCCGACGAGTCCGCGACGCGACGCGAGCGCGAACGAACCACCGGCCCGCCGCCCGTGTCGGTGGCCGAGAACGTGAACGACGGTGAGTTGTCGTTCGTCGGGCCGCTCGGGCCGCTGTCGATGGTGGTCACCGGAGGCGTCGTGTCGATGTTCGGGTCCGTCAATTGCGCGTACGGGCCGGTGGTCCGCTGGTCGAGGGAGCCAAAAGCGCCGCCTGCGTACACAGTGGCGCCGGACACTGCCACGGCAAGAACGTCGTCATCGCCCGAGGGGTCCCACGTCGTCGCCTGACCGGTGTCAGTGTCCACCGCGGCCAGGTAGTTCCTGGCCGCGCCGCCGATGTTCTCGAAGTCGCCGCCGACGTAGGCGGTCGACCCGGACACGGCCAGCGCATACACCGAGCTGTCAGCTTCGGGATCCCAGCCCGTGGCTGCGCCCGTGCCGGTGTCCACGGCCCCGGCGTAGTAGCGGGTCTGCCCACCGAGCGACCCGAAGTCGCCGCCGACGTAGAGCGTCGAGCCCGACAGGGCCAGTGCGAACACGTTGTCATCAGGTTCGGGAGCCCAGGTGGTGGCCTCGCCAGTGCCAGTGTCCAACGCCGCCAGGTAGGCATGGTTCGATCCGCCGATCCCGGCGAACGCGCCGCCCGCGTACACCGTCGACCCGGACACCGCCAATGCGTACACGGAGCTGTCGGCTTCGGGGTCCCAGCTCGTGACTG
This sequence comes from Solirubrobacterales bacterium, assembly GCA_038319025.1. Lineage (GTDB taxonomy): Bacteria > Actinomycetota > Thermoleophilia > Solirubrobacterales > Solirubrobacteraceae > JBBQCW01. Next base: position 69,990 of record JBBQCW010000004.1, on the reverse strand, counting down.
AGCCGCTGTCCACGTCCACCGCGGCCACATAGCCTCGGGATGACCCGCCGACATGCGAAAATTCGCCGCCCACGTACACGTTGCTGCCAGCGACGGCCAGCGCTTTCACGGCACCATCTGTGCCTGGACTCCAGTCACGCGGCGAGCCGGTCGCCGGGTCTAGGACCGCAAGGTTCGGTGTGCCGGACTGCCCGCCGATGCTCGCGAAGTCGCCGCCGACGTAGAGCATTCCACCTGAGGCCGCGAGCGCGCTCACGGAACCGTCGGGGTTTGGACTGAAGCCGGTCTGCAGGTTCCCGTCCGCCGACAGCTTGGCCAGGCCGCTGACCGTGCCGATCGGGTCTCCCGCCCCCGTGAAGGCCCCGCCGACGTACGCCTGCGAGCCCGCAAGGGCGATCGTGTCCACGTAGCCGTTTGGACCGGGGTTCCAGTCGGTGACAGCTGCCGTCGTCGTATCAAACGCCGCTGCGTCCCGGCGATCCTCCCCGCCGGCCGATGACATGAGTCCTCCGACGTACACCGTGTCGGCGGACACCGCGACCGCGAACAGGCGGTCATCTGACGTCAGCACAGGGTGCCAAGCCGTAGCGGCCCCCGTGGTCGCATCGACCGCAGCCAGCGCGCGGCGAGGCTGTCCGCCGATGTTGTTGAACTGGCCGACCACGTACACGTTGCTCCCCGATACCGCCACCTTCTGCACGTAGTTATCAGGACTCGGATTCCATGCGGTGACAGCACCCGTGGTCGCATCGACCGAAGCAAGGCGGCTGCGCGACGCCCCGCCGACGTGGTCGAAATATCCGACCATGTACACGGTGGAACCGGCCACCGTCACGTAGTAGGAAAGGCCGAAGCCGCCGGTTACGTTGGCGTCGAAGTCAGTCGCCTGGCCTGTCTCCATATCCACGGCCGCCACCTGCGCGCGGGTCTTTCCCCCGATCGATGTGAAAGCGCCCGCCGCGTAGACGGTCGAGCCGGAGACGGCGACGCCGAACGTCGTCTGGTTGGGGCTGGGGTCCCAGCCTGTCGCCGCACCGGTGGTCGTGCTCAACGCAGCCAGATGGCTGCGATCGGCTCCGCCAATCGACGTGAAGCTACCTGCGACGTACAGCGTCGATCCCGACAACGCCATTCCGAGGACGCCGCCACCGATCGGCTCGGGATCCCAGTCGGGGTCGACGGTACCGTCCGCCTTGATGTGGGCCAAGTCGGTGCGCACCACGCCGGCCACACGGCTGAAGAACCCGCCGATGAACCATCCGCCGGAGCCGTCGGAGACCGCGGCTCTGACGTCACCCACAACGTGCGGGAACGCCGTGGGGTCGACGGTGCCGGCGCCAGTTGAAGGCACGATCAGGCCGCCGCCCGTATTCGCCAACTCCTGCGTGAATGCGCCGCCGGCGAACGTGTTCGAGCCGTCATGAACGATCGCATTGACGCTACCGCCGTCGAACACGAACGAGCCGGCCGCCAGGTTCGCAGACGCGGAGGCCGCGCCGAGGCCGCTCAGCGCTGTCACGAGCACGGCGCTGAGGAGGATCCGCCGCGCGCGGACGGGGTGAATCAGGGCGCACAACGACACGGAATACCTCATAGGTTCGGCGGCGGACGGGCGAAGCTGGACCGAAGTGCGACGGGAGCGTACCTCACGACGGTGTGTACGCGCGGTGATACGGCGCGTCACGGTCCGGAGGGGCGCGGCCCACGACGCCGCTTCACGCCCCCGCCGGATATCCTCCCGCGCCTCATGTTCACCAAGATCCTGGTTGCCAACCGCGGCGAAATCGCCATCCGCATCATCCGTGCCTGCAAGGAGATGGGTATCGCCTCCGTGGCGGTCTACTCCGAGATCGATCGCGACGCGCTCCACGTGCAGGCGGCTGACGAGGCCTACCTGATCGGCCCCGGCCCGGCGGCCGAGAGCTATCTGGTGGTCGACAAGATCCTCGAAGTCGTGCGCGAGTCCGGCGCCGACGCCGTGCACCCGGGCTACGGCTTCCTGGCCGAGAACGCCCCGTTCGCCCGCGCCTGCGAAGAGGCGGGCATCGTCTTCATCGGCCCGCCCGCCAGCGCGATCGACGCGATGGGCTCCAAGACGCGCGCGCGTGAACTGATGCAGGCCGCCGGCGTGCCGATCGTCCCTGGCACCACGGAGACGATCGACACGGTCGAGGAGGCCGCAAAGATCGCCGAGAATGAGATCGGTTACCCGGTCGCGGTGAAGGCCGCGGGCGGAGGCGGAGGTAAGGGCTTTCGCGTTGCGCTCACGGCCGACGACCTCAAGGACGCCTTCGAAGGCGCCTCCCGCGAGGGCGAAAAGTTCTTCTCCGACGGCCGCGTGTACCTCGAGCGCTACCTGCCGGACCCACGCCACGTCGAGGTGCAGATCATCGCCGACACCCACGGCAACGTGATCCACCTGGGCGAGCGCGACTGCTCCATCCAGCGCCGCCATCAGAAGCTGATCGAAGAGGCACCTGCCCCCGTCGCTGACGAGGAACTGCGCGCCCGGATCGGTGCGATCGGTGTCAACGCCGCCAAGGCGGTCGACTACGTCGGCGCCGGCACCATCGAAGGCCTCTTCCAGGACGGCGAGTACTTCTTCCTGGAGATGAACACCCGCGTGCAGGTCGAGCACTGCGTGACCGAGATGGTCACCGGCATCGACATCGTCAAAGAGGGGATCCGCGCCGCTGCAGGCCTGCCGCTCTCCTACACCCAGGACGATGTCGTCCTGCGCGGGCACGCGATCGAGTGCCGCATCAACGCCGAGGACGCGTCGCGCAACTTCGCCCCTGCCCCCGGTGCGATTGGCGCCTACAAGGAGCCGAGCGGTCCCGGCGTGCGCGTCGACTCCGGTGTCGGCCCCGGTGGGGTCGTCAGCCCGATGTATGACCCGATGGTGGCCAAGCTCATCGTTTGGGATGTAGATCGTGAGCAGGCCACCGCCCGCATGCTGCGCGCGCTGGCCGAGTACGAGATCGAGGGCCTGACGACCCTCATCCCCTTCCACACCGCCATCCTGGCCACCGACCAGTGGGCGAACGCCGAGACGTGTCGTGACCTGGTCGAGGACAGGAAGTGGCTGAAGACGCTGGCCGTCGAAGTACCGCAGGTGGATTCCGACGACGAGGAGAAGGTCAGCCTCGACTACACGGTCGAGGTGTCCGGCCGCCGCTTTGACGTGACCGTCATCGGCGCTCCGCCTGTCGGCGGCATCGTCGTGGGCAACGGTGCACCGACGGCGAAGAAGCCGGGCCGCAGCGCCCGCAAGAAGAGCGCCGGCGGCGGCGCCGATGCGCTGCCCTCACCGATGCAGGGCAACATGTGGAAGGTCCTCGTGAAGGCAGGTGACACGGTCGAAGAGGGCCAGTTGCTGTGCATCATCGAGGCGATGAAGATGGAGAACGAGATCACGGCCCATAAGGCCGGCGTGATCAAGGATCTGCCCATCACGGAGGGCGCCGCGATCTCCCAGGGTGACCTCATCGCGGTAATCACGGCGCCCGCCGCAGACTGAGGGTCGGCCGAGGCCGGTCGGCAGCCGCTTCCTGCGGCGCCTGAACTGCTGTCAGACGCCGCTCTTGGCCCTATAGTCGCCCGACCGGGCCGGGACGACAAAGTCGTCGGCCGGGCACCCCATGGACGAGCCCAACAACACCACAGCCACGTCGGCTGGGTCCGCCGGCGTTTCCGTGATCATTCCCGCCTTCAACGAGGTGGACGGCATCGAACGCGGTCTCACGGAGACGGCGGCCGCGATGCGCGCCTTCGATGCTCCGTTCGAGATCATCGTGGTAGACGACGGATCTCTCGATGCGACGGTCGAACGGGCGGTTGCGCTGGCCCACACGATGCCCGAGGTGCGAGTCGTCGTGGCCGACCAGAACGCCGGCAAGGGCGCCGCCCTGATGCACGGCGCGCTGCTGGCCCGCTATGAGCTGGTGCTGTTCGTCGACGCCGACCTGGAAATCCATCCACGCCAGTTCGCGGTGCTGCGAGACCTGATGCAGTCCGAGGACGCCGACATCGTCATCGGCTCCAAGCTTCACCCCGATTCCAAGGTGGATTACCCGACCGAGCGCCGCATACTTTCGTGGGGCTACTACCTGCTCGTCCGGCTTCTGTTCCGACTTCCGGTTCGGGACACGCAGACGGGCTTGAAGCTGTACCGCCGCGAGGTACTCGAGGACATACTGCCGCGCCTTCTGTGCAAGCGGTTTGCGATGGACCTCGAACTGCTCGTGACCGCCCACCGACACGGGGCGAAGATCGTCGAGGCGCCCGTCATCGTCACCCGTGAGCGGGCCTTCAACCGCATCGGCACGAATGACGTGCGCAATGTCGCCCAGGACACGGCAGCCATCTGGTATCGCACGTACCTGCTGCGTTACTACGACCGGCCGGTCGTTCGCTGGCGCGAACTTACGCCCACGGAGGTCCCTGACCCGCGAGCAGCCGCCACGACCGCCGACCGAACCCCATGAGCGACGAGTCATCCCAGCTGCCGCCCGAGCTGGCGCGGGTTGTGCACATGCCGGCCCCGCGGCTCACGCCCGCCCCGTCGCGCGCTCCGGCGCGCCAGCGCGAGCGCGTCCCTGCCGGGGGGCCGTCAGTCGACGTTCTCGACGAGGACACCTTTGCGCCCGACCTGCTCGAAGCCGACGAGGAGGGGACCCCGGCCGTCGTCGATCTCCCCGGGGAGATGCTGCCCGCCGCGCTGGCTGCCGTCGTCTCCCAGCCGATCCCCGGGGGCCGGCGCCGCAAGCCGCGTGCCGCTCCGGCGAAAGCCACCGTGCCTCCCGTCGCCGCGCTGCTGCCGCGCGAGGTCTGCGTGCTGTTCGGGGTCCGCCCCGTTCGCCGGTCGGCGGGCAGCGTGACCGTCGCGATCGCCGATCCGCAGGACGCAGTGGCCCGCACCGTCGTCGAAGTGCGCATGCGGGCGCTGGGGATCGCCGAGGTCATCTTCCTGCCGATGTACCCGGAAGCAGAGACGCTCTCGATTCCGGAGGTGCTCGCGGCGACCCTCACCGCGCCCGAGCCGATCACCGAACTCGGGGCGATCACCGAGCTTGAACTGGAGCCTGCCGCCGATGAGGACGTCGTCGCGCTCGTCGCGCCGGCGGTTCCCCGCGTCGACACCGGTCGCCTCGGGGAGCGCCTGCTGCTTGCCGGCATCATCACGCCCGAAGGTCTCGACGAAGCACTGGCGCGCCAGAGGCGGCACGGCGGGCGTCTGGGCGAGATCCTGGCCCATCACGGGTTGGCCACGCCGGCCGACGTCTCCCGGGTCCTCGCCCTCCAAGCAGGCTTGCCGTACGTCGATCCCGCCGATCTGACAATCGACTCGGAGGTCGCGTCCTGGGTGCCGCCCCGCGTGGCGCTGAAGTACCGCGTCCTGGCCTGGAAGGAGGACGCCGGTGTGGTGGACATCGCCGTGGCCGACCCCTTCGATGCTGAACTGCGCGCCCGCCTGCTGGCCCATTTCGGTGCGGTGCGACTTCATGTGGCCACGGACGGAGACATCCGCGCCGCCCTGCAGCACGTCCACGCGGACGCCCACATCACCGCCGCCACCTCACAACTTGCCACCGAGCACGCCGCCAACTCGGCGGCCACCACCTTCACACGGGGCCAGAAGACGTTCGGCGCGATCGTCGCAGCCGTCTTCCTCATCGGGTGCGTAGTCAACCCGATCCCGACGATCGTGGTCTTCAACGTCGTCGCAGGCGGGTTCTACCTCGCCTCCTCGATCTACAAGCTGGTTCTCGCCCGCGACAGCTTCCGCAACGACCCCGTCACTCCGGTCTCATCGGAAGAGGTCGCGGCGCTGGACGAGTCCGAGCTCCCGGTGTTCACGATCCTGATGCCGATGTACCGCGAGGCGGCCGTGGTGCGCAAGCTCGTCGCGGGGATCGCCCGGCTGGACTACCCCCGCCACAAGCTCGACGTGAAGCTCCTGCTCGAGGAAGACGACCCGGAGACGCTGGGCGCCATCGAGCAGATGGATCTGCCCCCGCATTTCCACGTGATCATCGTTCCCGACGCCCTGCCCAAGACCAAGCCGAAGGCCTGCAACTACGGCCTACTGCTGGCGCGCGGTGACATCACGGTGATCTACGACGCCGAGGACGAGCCTGATCCGGACCAGCTGAAGAAGGTGGTGGTGGCCTTCCGCAAGAGCGACCCGTCGATGGTCTGCGTGCAATGCAAGCTCAACTACTACAACCGCACGCAGAACCTGCTGACCCGCTGGTTCACGACCGAGTACTCACAGTGGTTCGACATCTTCCTGCCCGGCCTCGACGCCCACGACGTGCCGATCCCTCTGGGCGGTACCTCCAACCACTTCGTCACGAACGAACTGGTGGAGCTGGGCGCATGGGATCCCTACAACGTGGCCGAGGATGCAGACCTCGGCATCCGTCTGGCCAAGAGCGGCTGGCGCACCGGCGTGGTGGACTCGACCACCTACGAGGAGGCCAACCCGGACCTGCACAACTGGATACGGCAGCGCTCACGTTGGGTCAAGGGCTACATGCAGACCTACCTCGTGCACATGCGCAGCCCGTGGCGGCTCATGCGCAGCATCGGGGTGCGGTCGTTCGCCAGCTTCCAGCTCACGGTCGGAGGCACGTTCATCGGCTTCCTGCTGAACCCGCTGTACTGGGCGCTGACCAGCCTTTGGCTGGCCACCGAGGCAGGCGCGATCCGCCAGCTGTTCCCCTGGATCGTCTACTACAGCGCCGCGCTGGGACTGTTCCTGGGCAACTTCACCTTCACCTACCTCAACGCGATGGGGGCGATGCGGCGCGGCTACTACGACCTGGTCAAGTTCGCGTTGTTCTCCCCGATCTACTGGGCGCTGATGTCCTGGGCCGCCTGGAAGGGCGCCGTCCAGCTCATCACCAAGCCGCACTACTGGGAGAAAACCGAGCACGGGCTGGCCACCGAGCGGTCGCGCTGATCGCTCATGGCCACGATCGAGCAGACCCCTAACACGACGACGATCCCGACCCGCGTCCGCCGCGATCGGTCCGGCAGCAAGAACCGGCGCCGCCGCCGCATGAGCCCGATCGGCATCGAGGTGTTCAGCGTCTTCCTCATCTGCTTCGCGGCCTACATGGGGTTGGGCTGGCGCATCGTGCACGACCAGCACCTGATCGTCTTTGACGCGACCGCCCGCCTGGCGCACGCCTACTTCGTCTTCTGGAACGCGCCACCCAAGCTGGCTTCGATCGGCTTCGTGTGGGCTCCCCTGTCCACGCTCGTGTTCCTTCCGGCGGTGGTGATCAAACCGCTGGCCACCTCGCTCGTGGCGTTGACCGTCACGTCTGGCGCGTTCGCGGCGCTGATGATGGCGCTGCTGGTGCGCTTCTGCGCCTTCTTGGGGATGCCCCGTTGGCAGCGCTTGACGCTGATCGCCGTCTTCGCCGTCAACCCGATGATCCTGTACTACGCGGTCAACGGGATGAGCGAGGCGCCGTACCTGTGCCTGCTCACGGCCGCCCTGTACTTCTTCGTACGCTGGTTCGTGGACGAGGAGTCGCATTGGCTGTTCCCGTGCGGCGTGGCGATGACGTTCGCCGTCCTGTCGCGCTACGAAGTGTTCGGCTACGCGGTCGTGCTGCTGATCGCCGTCCCCGTGACGTTGATGATCCGCCGCCGCTCGCAGGACGAGGTCGAGGGCAGCACCATCGCCTTCTTCGCACCGGTCGTCTACGGCCTGGGCCTGTGGATCTTCTTCAACTGGCTGATCATCGGCGACCCACTGTTCTGGCTGCACGAGCAGATCGGCATCGGCGGCGGGAGCGATCCGTTGTCGACGGCCGCCACCTCCGCCGCGTCGGTCGGCGCCGCCGCAGCCCCAGGGCGAGGGGAGCTTTTCGGCGACCTGTTGCGCGTGAACGCGCTGCTCTTCCCCCTGGTGCTCGCCTCGATTCCGGCGTTGCTCGTCACCTGGGGACTCTCGCTGCGCAAAGGCACCTCGCGGCTGGTGGCCAAGAACGGGTTGATGGCCTTCTGGATGGTGTTGCTGGTCTCCACCAACGCGCTGTTCACCGGCCTGTTGTTGATCAAGTCCCCTGACTCCAACCTGCTGCAGCTGCGCTACAACATGCGTGCGATGCCGGTGGCTGTGATGGGGCTGGTGTGGCTCTGGTACTCGATGCCCGGCGCGCGCTCACGGCTGGCCGTCTGGGGCGCGGGCATCGCAATCCTGCTCGCCACGTTGCCCTTCACCTGGCACGTCATGAACACGTGGCAGTACCAGTACGAGGAGAACATCTTCACCAAGGCGCTGCGCACGGGCCAGGATCAGGAAGGCAACAACCTGGGCGGCCCGTACACGATCGGCAATGCCGACGACCGCGAGATGGCGCAGTACATCCTGAAGTCCGTGCCGCGTAGCCGCGACGGCATCCTCACCGACGACGGCCAGACGTTCGGCGTGATGCTCGCGACCGGTCACCCTGAGTATTTCCGGGACCGCATCGACAAGGGCGACGCGTCGTGGAAGCGCGTGTTGAGCAAGCCCTGGGGTCATGTGGACTACCTGCTCGTCGCGCGGTACCCGCTGCCGCCCGCCGGGATCGTGGACGAGATCCAGAAGCGGTACCCGGGCGTTCGCACCGAGTCGCTGCCCGGCGTATCCGTTGAGCACGCGAACGGGCATTACGTGCTGCTGCGCGTATCACGCACCAAGCCAACCGCCAAGCCCTCCCGGTTCGACGGGGCGTTCGACAAGGCCAAGGACGTCTCGGTGCCCAGGTTGTGAGCGCACCAGACCCTGATCGTGGCGTGGACCGTCGGAGCGCCCTACTGGCCGGGGGCGGCGCCCTGGCCGGACTCGCCCTGGCCGGGTGCGGCCAGCTCGCCGCGTCGTCCTCGCCGACCGCGGTCAACGCCGTGACGTTGGGCCTGCCCGGAGGGGAGCTGGCGGCGCTACGTGGGGCGCTCGTGCTGGAGCACGCCCAACTCGCCGCGTACACGGCCGTGTCCGCCACCAAGCTGGTGGACGGGAGTCTGCGCCGGGACCTGGTGCACTGGGCAACCGTCGAGCAGAACCACGTAGACGCGCTGGATCAAGAGATCCGCCGCCAGGGAGCTGTTCCACCCGTGGTCAGCACCGGTGCCGTGCCGGTGACGAGCTTGAGCGCCGCGCTGACGTTCTGCCGCGACCTGGAGGAGACGGCGGGCGCGATGTGGCTTTGGTTCGCACAGCGGGCCGTCGGCTTCGACGTGCGCACGGCGACGGTGTCGATCATGGGCGCTGAGCTTCGACAGCTGAACGGCCTGCGCGCCGCGCTCGGTGAGCCCGTCTCCGCGGTTGCTCCCGTCCCCCTGTCAGTCGACGCCGCCGTGGCACATGTCGCTGCCTTCGCCAACGGGCGGGTCCCATGAGTGACGCGGGGCGGATCACACGGGCGCAACTGCTGCGCGCCGCCGGCGCGGGCGCCGTGGGCGCGGGGGCGCTGGCGCTGCCGGGCTCCGCCGTCGCCCGGCCGGCCCGCAAAGGGACGAACCCGCTGACCCCGGGGGATCGGGAAGCGGTCAAGTTCCTGATTTCGCTGGAGGATGTGCAACTCGCCGTCTACCGCCACGCGGCGACGATCTCACTCAGCGTTCCCGTCGCCCGATTTGCGGCTCAGGCGCTGGCGCGCGAGACAGCCCACCGCGCGGCGCTGGCCGTGATTGAGCGCACGCGTGACGTGGTGCCCAACCGGCCGAACCTCTACGTCTTCAACGCCAACGACGACGCCACGTTCCTCGCCCTGGCGAGCCGCGTCGAGGAAGCCGCCGTGAGCGGCTACAACGGCGTGATCGTGCTTCTCGAGCAGCCCGCTGGGCTGGCGAACGTGCTGGCCGCAATCGCCGCCGACGAGGCGATGCACGCGGGCGCGGTGCGCGTCCTGGCCGGGCTGGATCCGGTGACGCACTCATTCGACGACCCGATCAAGCGTGCAGACATTCTGCCGGTGATCGCGTCGCCGGAAGGGTAGACCTAGGGTGTAGCGGGCCATGCCCTCCGCCCTGCCCCGCATCAGCGCCCTCGTTCCCGTGATCGCCCTCAACGACTACGGGCGGCGCTGCGTGGCTGCGTTGCTGGAGCACGACGGCGTCGAGGTGGTGCTGATCCCTGACGAGGCTCCGGTGGATCTGGATCCGCGCGTGGTGTGCGTTCCTTCGGGCCCGGCCAATACGTCCGTCAAGCGCCAGTTGGGCCTGGAAGCCAGCCGCGGGCGCTACGTGGCGCTTATCGACGACGATGCGCTGCCGGCGCAAGGATGGCCGGACGCAGGGATCGCTGTGCTGGAAGCCGACCTGGGCCTCGGCGCCGTCGCTGGCCCCACGCTCACCCCCGACGACGAGCCGGAACTGGGCCAGATCTCCTTTGCGCTGTACGCGTCCCCTTTGGTCAGCGGCCCGCACCGCTGGCGCTACGCGCAGGTCGCCGCGCGGGACGTCGACGACGCGCCGTCGGTCAACCTGATCCTGCGCCGCGAGGACGCCGAGGCCGTGCGCCTGGACACGCCCTGGGCGTTCGGGGAGGACACCGTCCTATGCGAGCGCCTTTTAAGGGCGGGCAAGCGCATCCGGTACACCCCTGATCTCGTGGTCCTGCATTCGCGCCGGCCTCTGTGGCGCGGCCACCTGCGCCAACTCTTCCGCTGGTCGCGCCGCCGCGGATCGTTCGCGCGATCCGGCGGGTTGAACTCGCTGCAACCCTCCTACTTCGCCCCGACCGCGCTACTGGTGGGACTAGCCGCGCGACCCGTGCTCCCCGACGCACTGAAGCCAGTCTGGACGGTGGGCGCCGCCAGCTACGCGGCGGCCTGCATCGTCGCCGGCTACGACCGGCGCCCTGGCCGCTGGTGGCGCACCAGCGCCGGGATCGCGGCGACGCATCTGGTCTACGGCGCCGGGTTCGCCCTGTCGATGCTGGGTCGGCCGCTGCCGGAGGAACGCGAAGGCTGATCCAGTGTGGTCGGGCGGGCGATCGCACGTGCGATCGCGAGACGTGAGTGGATCCACGTTCAGGGGGTGAACGTCAGATCCCAGACGTCGGCGGGCCCGACGCGTTCGCCCGCGCTCGGGCGGGGCAGCAGTCACCCTGGGCGCACGCGGGCCCGGACGGCCGCAGCGATCGTGCGGGCGTCGGCCTTGCGCAGCGCCCGGACCGTCCAGCGCACACGCTCGGTCGCGTAGGCAAAGCGCACCTCGCGGCGCTCGCGGTCGGTCAACGGTCGGAACGAGCGCTGCAGGCGTGCCGCGTACTCCTCCCCGAATGCGTCGACCTCATCACCATCGGGCGACCAAACCGGCGGCGGAAGGCCGTCGGCGAGCAGGCCCGCGTACAGCGACTCCAAGCGCCGCGTCAATACCGCCGCGTCCATCAGACGATCGGCCTTTGCCGCTGCCGCCGCACCCATGCGCGCCGCGGCCTCCGGGTCGGCGCACAGCGCGGCGCACGCTTGCGCAAACACCGTCGGGTGGTCGGCGATGTGGCCGGTGACGCCTTCGTCGACCTGCTCGATCTGCCCGTTGTCCACCCACGGCGTGGAGCACGTCACGATCGGTAAGCCCAGGCCCATCGCCTCGGAGATCGCCACCGAGTAGCTCTCGCCGATTTCCGCGGCGGTGATGAATACGTCGCACGCGGCGAACCGAAGGGCCACCTCGGCCTCGTCCGCCGTGGTATCGACGAGATGCACCTGGTCGAGCACGTGCAGTCGTGACAACCGGCGCTCCACCGCCGGGGTCGCGCCCACGAACATCACCTGGACGCTGGGCGCCAGGCGCAGCAACTCCGGCACCATGTCCACCAGCAGTCGACGCCATTTGGTGTCGTCGGCGCGCCCCACCCGACCTACCACCGGTCGATCAGGATCCAGTCCCAGCGCGCGCTTGGCCTCACGCCGCTCAGGCGCCGCGGCGCGCAGGGCCGGCAGGTCGATCGGCCAGTGCAGGACGCGATGACGCTCGTGGAATGCGGGTCCAACGAGGCCCAGGCGCTCGCGGTAGCGCCAGGCGCACATCTTCCCGACGAAGAGATGGCAGGCGAACCGGTCGCGGTCCGCCGAGGCGTCCACAGCGCCAAAGACGTTTGTCTCGACCAGGAACGGCACGCCCGCTCTGCCCGCCGCGGCCGGCAGCAGTGGCTCGGTCAACCCCCCACGGAACACGTGCACGACGTCTGCCCCGGCCAGCGCAGCGGTCAGCCGATCGCCGTCGCCCCCCGCCACGGTGATTGGGATGCCCGCGGCTTCAAGATGCGCCTGGCGGGGGCCGCCGGCATCGATCGCCACGACACGAGGCGCGATCCTGGTGCGATCGAAGGCGAGTGCGTGGGTGACGAGCCCCTTCTCGGTGCCCCCGAGCCCGAGGCCGCCGGTGGCGAGGACCACCTCGATGCGACCGTCGGCGTCCACGTGGGACAGGGTATCCGCGTTGCGCGGTCGCCCGACCGCTCGACTACGGTTGGCCACGATGCCCCCGTCGGTCACCGTCCTGCTGCCGACGTTCAACTCCGCCGCCGCCCTACCGGCCGCGCTCGCGTCGCTGGCCGCACAGGACTACGAAGGCGCGATCGACTTGCTGATCGTGGACGGCGGCTCGACCGACGCCACTATTGCCATCGCCCAGAAGCACGGTGCGCACATTCTGGACAATCCGGACGGCCACGAGGAAGCCGCGCGGGCGCTCGGAACCCGTGCTGCCACGGGCGATCTGGTCCTGTTCCTGGATGCCGACAACGAACTGCCGGGGCGTGACTGGCTGTCGCGCCTGGTGGCTGGGATCGACCTCGCCGACGACGTCGTGGCCGCCGACTCGCTGCACCATGCCTGGCGCGCAACGGACCCGCCGGTAACCCGCGTCTGCGCGCTGATCGGGGGCACGGACCCGATGGCCATCGAGCTCGGCTGGGGTGACCGCTGGGCCGTTCACCTGGGCCGCTGGACCGGCATGCCGATCCTCGCCCAGGAGACCATCGGCGACGTGCTGCTCGTAAGGGTGGATCCCGACCGACCGCCGCCGATGGGTTCCAACGGCTTCCTGGTACGCCGCGACGCGCTCCTGCAGACCGGATTCGAGCCGAGCTTCGTGCACTCCGACGTGGCCGGTGACCTCGCCGCCGCGGGGTGGCGGTTCGCCCGCGTGGACCAAGGGATCGTGCACCACTATGCGCCGACCCTGCGGTCCTATACACGTAAGGCCCGCCGGCGCGCCCGGCGCAGCCTGAGCGGAGTGCCGGTGCAGCGCCGCGGCTACCGCCCCCCGGTCGCGCGGTTGGGGTTGCAGGCGGCGTTCTCCGCGTCAATAATCGGCCCATCGCTGCTGGCGTTGCGCGGGTACCGTCGGCATCCTGACCCCGCTTGGGCGCTGTACCCGCTGCTCTCGCTGATCACCGTCCTCACCTACGTGGGCGAGCGCCTGGCCCTCGTCGCCAAGCGCACTCCCGCGCCATGACATCAACCCCGTTGCAAGCTGCGCTCAGGGCGCGCCGCGTAGCCGTCGACCGTGCTCAACGCCTTCGTCGACGCGGCGCCACGAAGCGCCTCAGCGCCGCCCACCCTCAGCAACGCGCCGACTGGATCCGCCTCGCAGCGCGCACCGCCGAGGTACACGCCCAACTCCTTGCGTGCGGCCCATCCCCCGGCGTCACCCCCCTGTGGGCGGACTACGAGCGAGCACTGGCCCGCCGATTGCTCCCGGTACCGCCCGCGGCGTTCCTGCGGGAGCCGCTCTTGTTGGAGACGATGCTCGTCCGCGGTGCGCGGCTCCAGCGCCGTGAGTTGGCTTGGCTGCGCGGGCAGTTTGATCCGGAGCGGCTGGCCCTCCTGCTCGCCGAGGATCCGACCGGCGACCCAGCCCTGTCCAAGTCCGAGCCGCCGACCTCACATACGGCGATCCACCACCTGTTCCACCTTGAGCGGTTCGCCGCCGTGGCCGGTCGACCCGCGGGTGATGCGCCGGTGATCGTCGAATGGGGGGGCGGGTTCGGCGGCTTTGCCCGCACACTGCGCCGCACGGCGACGGCCGACCCGCCGGCGCACGTGATCGTCGATCTGCCACTGATGGCCGCGCTCCAGTGGACGTACCTGTCGACGGTGCTGGGTGAGGACCAAGTGCAACTCGTGACCGCTCCCGGCCAGCGCCCGACGCCTGGCGTTGTCAGCATCGTCCCTGCCACCTTGGGCCTCTCGGTCGACGTGAAGGCCGACCTGTTCGTCTCCCTGTGGGGGTTGAGCGAGACGAACGCGGAGCTCCAGGACGCCGTTGCCGCGACGGACTTTTTCGGCGCGGAGCACCTGCTCCTGGCTTTTCAGCGAGACGGTCCCAGCACGCCGGACGCCGCCCGCGTGGGCAGCCTGGCCCAGAAGGCCGGCGGGCATGTCGAGCCCGTCGGCGTGCTCTCCCACAGCTCGTACGGTTTGCGATGAACAGGCTCCTCGCGGTGGCCGAGACGGACGCTAGGGTCGGCGTCGCATGACCGTGCCGAGTGCGCCCGCGGACCCGGAGAACGTCGACGTCGTCCTTCCGGCAGACGCCCCGGTCGGCCCGGTCCTCAGCTTCGAGAACCCCCAAGCGGGGGTGCGCGGACTGCTGCGCTCAGGCGCCATGGTGTCCGCCGTCGCCCTGCTGGCCAACGGCTTCAACGTCATCTTCCACTTCGCCACCGCGCGACTCATGGGCCGCGATGAGTACTCGCTGCTGACCACGATGTTCGCCGTGTTCCTGGTGGCGACGGTGCCGCTGGTGGCGATCCAGGCAACCGTGACCCGGGAGATGGCGGCGCTGCTCACCCAGGGCGATGAGCACGGAGCCGGTCTCGTGCTGCGCTCCAGTCTGCGCACGGTGCTGCGCGCGGGTCTCGCCGCCGTACTCGTCGCGACGGTGCTCTTCTACCCGCTGATCGCCATCCTCCACATCGATCGTCCGCTGCCCGTCATCGCGGTGATCATCGCGTTCCTGGTCCAGATCCCCAGCCCCATCGCCGGCGGCGCCCTCCAGGCCACCGACCGCTTCGGCGTACTGAGTTGGACGCAGGCCCTGCAGTCGACGTTGAAGTTGATCGCGGGGGTGGGTCTGGCGGCGCTGGGGTTCGGGGCCTCAGCCGTGACGCTCGGGTTCGCGGCTGCCACGCTCCTGAGTGTCAGCGTGATGTTCTACGTACTGCGCCCGATGCTGGCCGGCACCCGCGGGCAGCCGCTGCCGCCAAGGCGCATCATCGGGCGATACGCCTTCGGTGCCGCGATCGCCCTCGGAGCCAACACGATCCTGCTGAACGCCGACCTGATCTGGGCACGTGGCAGCCTGGGGCCCAGCACCGCCGGCCTTTACGCGGCCGCCTCCGTGGCCACAAGTGTTCTGCTGCTCATTCCCATCGGGCTGAACACCGTGCTGTTCACCCGCGTGGTCAAACTCGGCGGCCACGAGGGACAGCGCTCCAGCCTCGCTATCGGCTTGGTGGCGGTGGCGGTGATCGCGACGCCCTGCGTGGCCGCGCTGTTCCTGATCCCCGAACAGCTGCTGCACATCGGCTTTGGATCGGCCTACGACGGCGCGGCGCCGTGGTTGGGACCGTTGGGGATCGCCATGGCGCTGTACGCGCTGAGCCTCGTCTACCTGAACCACCTGCTCGCCCTGGGCCGCAGCGGAATCGCCTGGATGATGCTGGGGTTCGCCGGTCTACAACAGTTGCTGTTCATCGCGTTCCACGAATCGGGGCCGGACATCGTCACCGTCCAGATCGTGACCGCCGCCCTGGTTCTGGTGGGTTGCGAGGTGTACCTGCGTGTGTCGCGCCCGGCGGGGGCGCCGGCCTGACGGACCTCTGCCGTCCGCTGCGGCACCTACGCTCGCGTCGCGCATGGCCGGGGGTCCCCACGTCGCCTACCGCGACGAAACTTTCGACGCCGCCAACGGCTTCGTCCGCCGGCTCCGCCGTCGAGGTAGGCCTGCTGAGCCCCGGGGACGGCGCTCCGGTGCCCGCGGCGCCTGGTCGCTGGCCCTCGTTCTGGCCCGGCTGCCCCACCTGACTCTGACCCCGAGTACCTCACCGGGCGGCCGCGCCATCGCCGACTATCTACGGTCCCGCCGCTACGGCGTGCCGGTCAACCGCCTCGCGCAGACGGTCCTCCCGATCCCGCCGACGGTGGAGGACTACCTGCGCGGTCGCCGGCGGCAGGCGGTACGCACGAACATCCGGCGTGCCCGGGAGGCAGGGGTCACATGTCGGCCGCTGCGCATCGGCGATGAGTGCGCTCTGCTTGGCGTCCCGGTGGAGCTCATCTCCCACCCCGGCGACGCGTGGTGGGGGGCGTTCGATGCCCGCGGGCGGACGCTGGCGCTGGCCATCGTAAGCCTGGACGGCGAGTGGGCGATGCTCAACGCCCTCAAGAGTCGCAGCCACCTTGCCCGGTACCTCCTGCATACCGAGATCGTCTCGTTCCTGGCCGCGTCCGGCGTCCGCCGACTCCTGGTCAACGGTGGTGCGGGGCTGGTGCTCGACGACGGGCTGCGCTACTTCCAGCGTCGCCTCGGTTACGAGGTCGTGCACGTACGACTGGGCCGCGCATACGCGGCGACGGAACGTCGCGACCGCGAAGTGCCTCCGCTCGCGGCCTGACTGCCGGAACCCGTGGGAGGATGCGAACGTGCCCGATCTTCTGCGCCACGTGAACAAGTTGCAGGGCACGCGGGCCGCGACTTGGATGTCGTCGCTGCCGCTGACCATGCGTGCTTACCAGGCGACCCGGGCCGTGCTCGTCCGCGATCGCGTGCGCTTTGCCGTCTCGGAAATGCTCGCCCGACCTGGCATCTACGCCTACCGCCTGCGTGATGACAGCGCCACGGTCGTCCTGCGCCACGACGTCCCTGACGTGATCGTTCTCGACGAGCTGTTCTGGTGGGGCTTCTACGACCCGCCGGACGCGGTGGCCCGCCGCCTCGATGGTGCCGCCGCCGAACGCCCACTGCGCGCCGTGGACCTCGGCGCGAACGTGGGCCTGTTCGGAGTGCTGTGCGTGAGCCGCTGGCCGGGTGCCCAGATCACGGCGCTCGAACCTGACCCTGACAATGCGGCCGTCTGCGCCAGGGCCATCGCGGCCAACGGCGCAGCCGCCACGTGGCAGTTGATCGAGGCATGCGCGGGGACTCAGCCGGGTTCCGCGCACTTTGCCGGTGGGCAAGGTGCCCAGAGCCATGTCGTCGACCATGCAGGACCTGACATCCGCACGGTCCCGACGGTGGATGTACTGCCGCTGATGGCCGATGCGGATGTCGTGAAGATCGACATCGAGGGCTCGGAGTGGCCGCTGCTCGCCGACCCGCGACTGGCGCTCGTGGCCGGTGCCGTCCTGCTCGAATACCACCCGACGGGCGCCCCGACGGGTGACCCGCACGGCGATGCAGAGCGGCTTATGCGCGCGGCGGGATTCACCGAATACACCGCCCGCCACATGCCCGACGAGCACGGCATCGCCTGGGCCTGGCGCGCGCCGTGAGCGCCCGGTCGGGCTCCCTGCGCCGCGTCGGCCTCAACGCCCTCTTCCTCACGCCGGCACGCAGCGGCATGGGCGGTTGGGCGCTCGAGCTGCCTGGAGCACTGCGCAAGGCGGCACCGGACTTGGACGTCACGTTGTACGCCACACGCGAGGCGATCGCGCACCTACGCGACACCCAGCCGTGGGCGGACGACGTGCGCCTCGTCGAGGCGCCTGGCCCGGATGGGTATCGCCGGCCGGTGCGCGTCGCCTCTGAGATGACGTGGCTCCCGATAAGGGCACGACGTGACGGCATCCAGGTGCTGCACAGCCTGGCCAATCTGGGGCCGCTGGTGGTCGGCATCCCGCACGTGCTGTCCGTGCACGACCTGCTCTTCTGGCACGTACCCGAGACCCATCCTGGGCTGGCCCGGCCGCTGCTGAAAGCCATCACGCCGCTTGCGGCTCGCCGCGCGACCGCGGTCGGCACCCCGTCGCGTTACACCGCCGAAGATCTCGTCGCCACGATCGGGCTGCCCGCGGACAAGGTCCAGGTGATCCACAACGGGCCGGGCATGCCCGTGCGTCAGGGCGACGCAGCCCGCGTACGCCAAGAACTGGAACTGGCGAACGCTCCCGTCGTGCTCTCCCTAGGGGTCGGCTTCGCCCACAAGAACGTGGAACGGCTGCTGGAAGCCTTTGCGCAGGTCGGCCCGCAGCGCGGCGCAATCCTCGTGCACGTCGGCCCGCCGGTGTTCGAAGGGGCAGGCTGGGAGCAGCACGCCGCGCGCCTGGGGATCGCCGACCACGTGCGCTGGCCGAGCGCTGACGGGTTCGTCAGCGACGAACGCGTCGAGGACCTGTACGCCGCAGCGACCCTGCTCGTACACCCATCGCTCCACGAGGGTTTCGGCCTCCCGCCGTTGGAGGCGATGGCGCGGGGCATACCCGTGGCCTGTTCCTCTGCGGCCTCACTTCCGGAGGTGGCCGGCGATGCCGCCGAGTATTTCCCACCGCGCGACACGGCCGCGATCGCCGCCGCGATCGCCCACCTACTCGACGATCCCGCCCGCCGCGCCGAGCTGATCGCGCTCGGGACCGAACAAGCCGCCCGCTTCAGCTGGGAACGCAACGCAGCCGAGTACGCAGCGCTGTACCGCGAGGCGTTTGCGGCTACGTCACGCGGACGGTGACGCGCACGACGTCACCCGTGCCGGCCGAGTTCGTGGCACGGGCGTACACGCGGTAGGTCCCCCGCGGCAGCCGGTGACGCAGGCGCAAAGTCCACGTCGCGCCGCCCGCCGCCTTCAGCCATAGCGGGGCACACCCGCTGCGGCGCCTGCTTCGCAGCCGCCCGCTGGTCGCCAGTCGCCGACAGCCACCCGTGCGGATCACGGCGACCTGCACCTTGGTCGGGCTGCTGGTGGCCTTGCCCCGGATGCTCTTCAGGCTGCTGGCGCGGACGCTGCGGTGGGGGCTGCTGATGGACACCACGGGGCGCTTGGCCGCCGGTGGCGGCGTGGAGACGATGGGATCAAGGCGGTCGTCAGACAGGGTGATCGTGGTGCTGTTGCGGGTGCCCAGGACGGCGGCGTTGGGATCGGAGGCGGTGAGCGTGAAGGCACGGTCGGCGAGGCGGGCCTCGCCCTGCAGCAGCCGCGGCGCCAGCAGCCGCACGGGTATGTCGTAGGTCGCCGAGGCCTGATCGGCGTTGACGGTCAGGTACGCGTCGACGGCCGTGTAGTCCGTGCCGGCGTGCGCCGTCCCGTCGCTCGTGCGCAGATGGACGCCGGCGGAGCCCAGCCCGCCACCGGTCCTCGTGACGGTCACGCGGACTGCCCCCTCAGAATCGCCCGCGTGGTAATCGGATGCGGCGATCTCAAGCGTCGGCGCAGCCTGCGCGGCCGCGGCGCAAGGTCCCAGCTCGTTGGTCGTCCCGGCCGGGTCGGTCAGCGTGCCGACGATGCGTTCGCCCACGGCGGGGAGCGCATCGAGCGGAGCGTTGAAGGCACCGCTGCCGTCGGGTCCGGTGGCCGCTGAGACGACTCCGAGATAGCGGCTGGTGGCGCGATGGTCGTCGTCGCACGGGTTCGTCACGCCGTAGATGTCGAGCGAGTAGACGGTGGACGGCGCCCCGTTGAAGGTGCCGATCAGCTGCGTGCGGGGCCCGGAGGTGAGGACCGAGGTAAAGGTTGGGGTGAGCGCCGCGGTGATGCCAAGCGGACCCACGTCGATTCCCGCGGCCGTCCCGTTCAGCCGTATGCGGTTGGCGCGCACGGTGTTCCCGGCCCCCGAGCCGTTCAGCCTGATGGCGCCCGTCAGCCCGTTGACCTCGATCACGTCGTTCCCTGAGCCCGCGCCGCCGATCAGGTTGCCCGCCGCGGTGCCGCTCACCTTGATCTGCGTGCCCTGGTTGGCGGCGGTGAACCCGCCGGGCGAGGTGAACCCGTGTGCCTCGTCTCCGCCGACCTGGTTGCCCTGCACCGTGGCCCCGTGGGCCCCGGACGTAAGGAGCACGCCCTCGGCGTTGTTCCCGGAGATGAGGTTGCCGGCGCCGGCGCCGGGGCCGCCGACCGTCCCGCCCTCGCCGGTGACGAGCACGCCCACGCCGTTCCCGGCCGGCGTCGTCCCGTCCGCGTCCAGGCCGATCCAGTTGGCCACCACCCGATCGGCGCCTCCGTCCAGGTGAACGCCCGCGCCGTCGTTGCCGGAGATGGCGTTGAGCTCGTGGGCGCCGGTTCCCCCGACGAGGTTGCCGCCACCCGTGCCCTGCAGGAGCACCCCGTCGCCGGTGTTGCGCTGCGGACCGTTGGTGCCCAGGCCGATGACGTTGTTCTGCACCAGGGCGCCGGTCACGCCGCCCGAAAGCCAGAGGCCCGGGCCTGTGTTGCCGGAAACGAGGTTGGTCGCGATGTTCGCCCCGGCGCCGCCCTCGACGCGCACGCCTGCGTCGCCGTTGGCGCGGATCGCCGTCCCGGACCGGTCAAGCCCGATGAAGTTCTGCAGCACCGCGGCCGACGCGCCGACGATGTGGATCCCCGTGTGGTCGTTGCCGGAGATCACGTTGATGGAGGCGGAGCTGCCGGTGTAGCCCCCGACGGTGGTCTGGGTTCCGCCGGTGATGCGCACGCCCGCCTGACGATTGGCCACGACCGTGGAGTCGTCGGGCCCGATGCCGATGCGGTTGCCCTGCAGCGTCGTGCCCGTCCCGCCGGTGATCTGCACCCCGTCGGCATCGTTGCCGGAGATCACGTTCCCCGCGCCGCCCGCGGTCCCGCCGATCAGGGTGTTCGTGGCGGTGCCTCCGATCCGCACCCCGCACGTCTGGACGTTGGCCAGGCCGGTGAGGCCGGTCTTGCTGGTGCCGACGTAGTTGCCCTCCAGGACGCTGCCGGCCCCCGCCTCGATATCGACGCCACACGCGTCGTGGTTGTCGGAGATGACGTTGCGATCGGCGGCCGACGTACCGCCCACGGTCACGTTGGATGCGGCCACCCGGATGCCACCCGAGGCGGCGTTGCCGATGCCCGGTGTGACGCCGTTGAAATCGACGCCGACGTAGTTGCCGACGACGCTCGTGTTCGGCGCCTCCACCACTATCCCGCCCTGGTTGAATCGGGCAACGATCAGGCCCTTGATCACCGAACCGTCGCCACCGGAGGCGACGTGGACGCCTGGAGCTGGGGTGCCGGTGAGGGTGCAGACCGGGTCCGAGCAGCCGATG
This sequence comes from Solirubrobacterales bacterium, assembly GCA_038319025.1. GTDB lineage: Bacteria > Actinomycetota > Thermoleophilia > Solirubrobacterales > Solirubrobacteraceae > JBBQCW01. The sequence goes on along the minus strand of JBBQCW010000004.1, from coordinate 48,777 downwards.
ATCTTGATGATCGGTGGGCCATTGACGACATGCCCTGGCTGGGTGGTGCCGTCGATCGTCACCGGCCGGGTGATCGCGGGCCAAGTCGTCGGATCGAAGACAACAATTGTCTGCTGACCGCTGGCGATCGAGAACTCGATCGTGTCGGCGTCCGGGTTGGCGTTGGCGGCGTTGATCGCGGATGCGAGGCTCGTGCAGGACAGGACAACGCACGGCGGACCGGTGGCTGCCGCGGTCGTGACGGTGAAGGTGGCGGCTTGCGCGACCGTCGGCACCGCACCCATCCCCAGGAGGACGAGCACGAGCACTCCGGCGCGCAAGGATCGGACGGACATCACTGCCGACAGTAGCGCCGGGGTCGGCCATGCGCGCCGGACGACGGCGCCCGCGATCAGCCGCGCAACTCGACCTGCGGGTTGGCCGGGTCGTGTTCGACCAAGCCGTGCGGCGAGCCGTACTGCGCCAGCATCTCCAGGAAGGGCACGGCGTCGAACGCCTCCGGCCCGAGCACCCCCGTGCCGGCCCAGCGCCCGTCTGCCAGCAGCTCCATCGCCACCACGGGGTTGATCGCCGTCTGCCAGACGACGGCCTGGGAGTTGTCCAGCGCCATCGTGTCGGCGTTGTCGACCAGGTGGTAGAGGTAGGTCGCACGCGGAGCTCCGTCCTTGCCCAACCCGGTGATGAGGGTCCCCGCGCACGTGCGGCCGCTCATCTGATCGCCCAGCGTGGCGGGGTCAGGCAGCGCCGCCGCCACGACATCGCGCGGGGCCACGTCCATCCCGCGCACGCGCAACGTCTCGGTGGAGTCCAGGCCGAGCTTGTGCAGCGTCTTGAGCACGCCGATGAACTCGTCGCCGAGGCCGTACTTGAACGTCGCGCGGCGGCAGTCGACCCACCGCGGAATGAGCACCACCTCCTCGTGCTCTACGTTCACGCATTCGATCGGCCCGATGCCTTCGGGGAACTCAAAAGTCTCTGCTCCGGAGAACGGCTCGGTCGTGTAGAAGCCGCGGTCCTTCTCCCAGATGAGCGGCGGGTTCAGGCACTCCTCGATCGTCGTCCAGATCGAGAATGTCGGCGCGAAGTCATAGCCCGCGACGGCAAGGTCTGCGCCGTCACGTACCCCGCACTCGTCGATCTCGCTGAACAGGTGGTCGGCCGCATAGCGGGCAAAGACGTCCGAGGCGCCGGGCTCGATCCCGACCCCGACGAGGGCGAGCCGACCTGCCGACTCCCACCGCTCGGCGTCGGCGAACTGGGCGTCGCCGAGCATCACATGGGTGTCGGTGAACGGTCGCTCCGGATGGCGCTCGGACAACGTCATCGCCATGTCCAGGTACGTGGCGCCCGCAGCGAAGGCGGCAGCAAAGATGGGCGGGTTCAGCCGCGGGTCGCATGCATTGAGGATCACGTCGCAGCGATGCTCGACCGCCAGCGCGGCGATCGCCTCGGCGTCGGACGCGTCCAGCGCCGCGGAGGCGTACCGATCGTCGCCCGCGGCCTGCGCCGCGCGAGCAGCGCGGTCACCGTCCAAGTCGGTGATCAGCAGGTACTCGAAGAACGAGCGGCGGCGGGCGATGGCGGCGGCAGCGGAACCCACGCCACCGGCCCCGACGATGAGGATGCGCATCGGCCGCACGGTAGCTGACCGCGATCCTCTCCCCAACGCTGCGGCCAGTTTGTAGGGTGCGACCATGGACTACGAAGCGATCCGGGGCGGTCTCGAACTGGCCATCCCCTTCAACGTGCACATCGGACTGCGGGTCGTGGAGGTCGGGCCCGGCCACGCCGTCGTCCGTCTGCCGGAGGAGCCGCGGCTGCTCAACCACGTCGGCTCCCAACATGCGGGCGCGCTGTTCTCCGCCGGCGAGGCTGCGTCCGGCGGCGCCTTCGTTGGTGCGTTCGCCGACATCATGGGCGAGATCACTCCGCTGGCGGAGAACGCCGACATCGCCTACATGAAAATCGCGCGCGGACCGATCGACGCAACCGCTTCTCTGGACGAGGACGCCGACGAACTCCGCGCCCGTCTGGCCAAGGACGGGCGCGTACGGTTTCCGATCGGCGTCACGCTGACCGATGCTGAAGGCAACACCGTGGCCGAGATGACTGTGCGCTGGTACGTGCGCACGAACACATGAGCACCGTTCGCGTCTGGCGCGCTGAGCACGACGAGGCTGAGCCGGTGGCTCGGCTGCTGTGCGGCTTTCGCGACTACTACGGCCGTACAAAGCCCAGCGACAACGCGATCCTGGCCGGCGTCGAGCGGCTGATCGACAAGGTCGACACCGAGTTCCTGCTCGCCGCCCCCGACGAGGACTCACCACCTCTCGGCGTGGCGCAACTGCGGTTCCGCCCTTGTATCTGGACCGCATCACCGGACTGCTGGCTGGAGGACCTGTTCGTGGCGCAGGCAGCACGCCGGCGCGGCGTCGGCGAAGCACTGCTGACGCTCGCGCTGGAGCGAGCCCGTGAGCGTGGGTCGCGCCGGATCGAGTTGGACACCTGGGAGACCAACAAGCCAGCGCTGGCGCTGTATCGGCGTTTTGGCTTCAGCGAGCGATCGAAGGGCAACGACGGCCGCGATCTGCTGCTCGGCGCGTCGCTCGGCGAGCTGGCCTGATGCTTCTGGAAGAAGTCTCGTATCACGCCTCCGGTTCGTGTACCGTCGACTTCAGGCACTCGTGTCTGCGCCCGGATAGATGATGACTCGGTCCAGCCTCCCCATCCGCTCCATCGCCCTCACCGCGATGCTCGTCGGCGCCATGGCCCTGCCGGCGGCCCCGGCCCCGGCTGCGACGAAGACGGTCACCGCGTGCGTGAGCAGCCGTACCGGGGCCTTCACCATCCTGCTCGGCAAGAAGGCCGCCAAGAAGTGCCCGCGGGGTTACAAGAAGCAGCACTGGGCCGCCGCCGGCCAGCAGGGTGACCCCGGCCCCGCAGGCGCCGGCGGGGCACCCGGATCACCGGGTCCGGTCCACGCGCCGACGATGGTCAAGGACGCGGCCGGGGCCACACTCGGCCAGCTCCTCGGGTACCTGCCGTCGTCGAACCTCAGCATATTCTTCGTCCTACGTGACGGCGGCTCCTACGTGTACCGCTCAAACGGCAAGGTGGCGGCCACAAACGCCTCACCGGACTACAAGAACAACACGTGCTCAGGTACGGCCTACATAACCTCCTCGGCGTCGAACCTGTCGATCTTTGTGTCCCTGAGCGCCGGCTCGACACGCGTCGTCTATCGCGCGTCGGCGCCGCTCGGCCCCACCCAAGCCTGGAAGTACACGACTGCCACCGAGAACATCGTGGCCCTGCAGCTCTACCAGTTGGACGACAGCGGAGCATGCGTGACCGATGGGCCGCCCGCCACGACCTCGCTGGTCGCCCTCGCCCCCGTCACAGCGCCACCGGACGTTCCCGGTCCGCTGACCATCTCCTGACCCCACTGACCAGGAACCCCATCTCATGCCAACGCCCCTCGCCCGCACCCTCACCTCCGTCGTACTGGCCGCCATTGCGTTGACGATCGCCCCCACGGCCGCCGACGCGGCCGGGAGCACCGTCACCGCGTGCGTGAACAAGCACAGCGGCGCCGCAAAGATCATGGTGGGGACGAAGGCGAAGAAGAAGTGCCCGAAAGGCACGACCAAGGTGAGCTGGAACACGGCGGGCCCGAAGGGCGCGACCGGTGCGCCCGGGGCCGGCGGTGCCGCCGGCCTCCCGGGGGCTCCTGGCCCCGTGCTGAACGTGAAGGATGCGGCCGGCAACGTAATCGGCCAGTACGTCGGGGTGATCAACGAAGGCGTCAACCTGTACTTCGTGCTGCGCGACGGCGGCGTCTTCACCTACCTGGAGAGCGGGCAGCTCTATCCGATCGGCTCGTCGCCGAACTTCAAGACGAACACCTGCACAGGCACCGCCTACCTAGAGGCGTCCGGCAGCACCGCACAACTCCTGCTCGACTCCGTCGGCGGCACATCACGCGTCGTCTACCGACCCAGCACCCCGGTGCTCGGACCCGTCCAAGCCTGGAAGCTCGCCGGCCCCGCCGAAACTCTCGCCGCCGTCCAGATGTATGGGCTCAACAACATGGGAGCGTGCGTCCTCGACGGCGGTCCCTACTCCGGCTCCGTGGTCACGCTCGCCTCGGTCGCCGCGCCGCCCGACGGCACAGGCATCCTCACCATCGGCTGACCCGGCTGCGCGTCGTCAGCCCCAGCGCTCCCGGTTCTCCGCGTCGATCCGCTTCTGCTCGGCGCCGCGCCGGGCGATCGGCAGCTCACCGGTGTCCAGGTAGTGCAGATCCTCGCGCAGGATCGCCAACGCCCGCGCGCCGTCCAGCGGCGCGCCGTGGCCCGGAACCACCCAGTCGGCCTCCTCCACGCGCGGACGCAACCGCTCCAGCGTGGCCCGGTACGCCTCGCGTGATCCGCCCTCGCTGATCATCGGGATCTCCACCGGGGAGAGGTAGTCGCCGCACGCAAGCACGCCTGCCCACGGAATCCAGAACGCGGTGCCGTCGGCGGTGTGGCCGTCGGCTGGTTCGAGAATCAGCTCCTGGTCCCCGACCTCGCACACGCCGGGCGACGGCAGCGCCTGCACCTGGCCGACCGATAGCGGCGCCGGGCGCTCCACGTAGTGCTCGTCGTCGAAGGCGCGCAGGGCGCGCGCGGCCGCGCCAGGTTCAGCGGTCAGTCGCGCGGCCGTCGTCTCCCCGCAGCCGATCGCCGCACCCGGAAAGGCCAGGCGTCCCAGCAGGTGATCCCAGTCGGCGTGGGTGACGAGCAGGCCTGTGAACGGAAAGCCGGCCTGCTCCAACAGCGTGGGCAGGATCTCCAACTCGTCCGGAAACACCGGCGAGTCGATGACGAATGCCTCAGCGCCGGCGTCCTCGCCGGCACGCCGGCCGCGGACCACCGTGCACGTGGTCTGGTAGACGCGGCTGGTGGCGACGAGGACGTCGGCATGCAGCCCGACGACCCTCATGACCGCCGCCCCGCCCGCCCTACAGGCCGAGGAGGCGCGCAGCCTCCAGCAGCGTCTTGACCTCGGCCGTCGGCTTCTTCTGGCCGGGCTCGAGCACCTCGCGGTTGCGGTTGAGCCAGACCACCGGGATCTTCAGCTTCAAGCACGGCTCGACGTCGTGGTAGTAGCTGGAGCCGATGTGGACCCAGTTCTTGCGCGTACCCATGCGCCGCTCGCACTCCTTGAAGTGCGCGGGCTCCGGCTTGTAGGCCCGCACCTGCTGTGCGGTGACGACGAGGTCGAAGTCGGCCGGGATGTGGCGGCGCGTCTCGCCCAGCAGCTTGTCGTCGATGTTGGAGATCAACGCCGTCTGGTAGGCGCCGGTGAACTTGCGCAGCTGTGCCCCCGTCTCCTTGAAGGGCATCCAGCGCTTCAGCGAATCGGGCAGGAAGCCGGAGCGGGAAGGCTCCAGCGGCCAGCCGATGCGATCGGCGATCTGAACGGCCGTACGGCGCAGCACTTCCGCGTACAGCTCGTACGAGCCGCTCTCCACATCCCGGGCAATCTCGTGGAAGAGAGGAATGATCTCCTTGCGATCGATCGTGAAGCCTTCGCGCTTGGCCTCCTTCTCGAAGGCGGCCGAGATGCCGCTCTCCCAATCGATCAGCGTCCCGTAGACGTCGAAGGTGACCCAGTTGATTTTCGCAGGAAGCGCCATGAAGCCCGGCATGATCGCACGTTCGTTATTGTCAGCGCCCGCTCATGGACCTTCTCGAATATCAAGGCAAACAGCTCTTCGCCCGCCACGGCCTCGCGGTATCTGACGGCCGGGCCGTCACCACCGTCGATGACGCCGTCGCCGCCGCAGACGAAATCGGTTACCCCGTCGTCGTCAAGGCGCAGGTGCTCATCGGGGGCCGCGGGAAGGCCGGCGGGGTCAAACTCGCGGCCAACACCGCCGAGGCCCGCGAGCATGCGACCAGCATCCTCGGCCTCGATATCAAGGGCCACATCGTGCGCACGCTCTGGATCGAGCATGCCTCGGACATCGCGACGGAGTACTACGCGTCAGTCCTGCTCGACCGCTCGGCCAAGAAGCCGCTCGTCATGTTCAGCGTCGAAGGCGGCGTGGACATCGAGCAGGTGGCCGAGGAGACCCCGGAGAAGCTGATCAAGCAGAACGTCGACCCGCTCGTGGGGCTGACCAAGGAGCAGGCGATCGCCATCGCCACCGAGGGCGGCGCCGACGCGGACGTAATCGAGGGCGTCGCTGACGCACTGCTCGCGCTCTACACCGTATGGATCGAGGAGGACGCCAGCCTCACCGAGATCAACCCGCTGATCGTGACGCCGGACCGCCAGGTCAAGGCGCTCGACGCGAAAGTGACTCTCGACGACAACGCGCTGTTCCGCCACCCTGAGAACGCGGAGCTGGGCGACTCGGCCAACGCCGACCCGATCGAACTGCGCGCCCACGAGGAGGGCGTGATCTACGTCAAGCTCGATGGGGACATCGGCATTCTGGGCAACGGGGCCGGGCTCGTGATGTCGACACTCGACGTCGTCGCCCTGCACGGCGGCAGCCCGGCAAACTTCCTGGATGCCGGCGGCGGGTCCGATGCCGCCAAGGTCAAGCAGGCGGTCGAGCTGATTCTGGAGAACCCGGCCGTCAAGGCCGTCCTGTTCAACATTTTTGGCGGCATCACCCGTTGCGACGAGGTGGCCCAGGGTCTGGTGGCTGCGTTCGCCGACCTGAAGCCGACCGTACCGTTCGTGGTCCGCCTGGACGGCACCAACGACGTGGCCGGTCGCAAGATCCTGGAGGAGGCGGCGCTGCCCAACGTGTACGCCGCGACGACGATGGACGGGGCGGCCGCACAGGTCGTCGCGCTCGCCAAGGAGCAGAGCTAGATGTCAATCCTCGTCGGCAACGACACCAAGCTGGCCGTAGCCGGCATCACGGGCCGTGAGGGCTCGTTCCACACGCTCAACAACCGCGCTTACGGGACCGACGTCGTCGGTGGCGTGAACCCGAAAAAGGCCGGGGAGAACGTCGAAGGCATCCCGGTCTTCGCCAACTGGGCCGACACCGTGGCCGAGTCAGGCGCCAACACGGCGATGATCTTCGTGCCGCCGCCGTTCGCGGCCGCCTCGGCGTTGGAGGCCGCGGCCGCCGGTGTCGAGCTCGTGGTGATCATCACCGAAGGTATCCCCGCCCACGACGAACTCAAGCTCTACAACACGGTCAAGCGCGATTTCCCGCAGACAACCGTCGTCGGGCCCAATTGCCCGGGCATCCTGTCGCCCGGCAAGGCTAACGTCGGCATCATCCCGGCCTCGTTCTTCAAGGCCGGCAACGTGGGCGTCGTCTCCCGTTCAGGCACGTTGACCTACCAGGTGGGCAACGAACTGGCCCAGCGCGGGTTCGGTAACTCGTCGATCGTCGGGATCGGCGGCGACCCCGTTCCCGGCTCCAGCTTCATCGACATCATCGCCCTGTTCGAGGCCGATCCCGAGACCGAGCTGATCGTGATGAGCGGTGAGATCGGCGGTTCGGCCGAGGAAGAGGCGGCGGAATACATCGCCGAGCACGTGACCAAGCCGGTAGTTGGCTACATCGCGGGGTTCTCGGCGCCCCCCGGCAAGACCATGGGTCACGCCGGCGCGATCGTGTCGGGCTCCCAGGGCACGGCAATCGCCAAGGCCGAAGCGCTGGAAGCGGTCGGTGTCCGGGTCGGCCGCACGCCGACGGCCGTCGCCGACATCGCCATCGAGATCTTGGGCAGCTGAGGCTGGGTCCAGGCTGAGCGGTTGCACGGGTTCGCGGGCGTGATCCCGTGCGCCTGGTCAAGCACGCTGCCCGCGGTGGTAGCGTAGTTCAAGACTGTTCCATGCTCGCAGGGACCTCTGCGCGCGCGTTGAACACACCACCATGGCCCAATCCGGGAATTCAGGCGACGTCTCCACCACGCTGAGCGAGCTCGAGCGCAAGCTCCGCGAACTCGAGCAGGAGCTCGCACGCGTCGGTCGGCCGGACGTTCCCGCACCTGCCCCCGCGCCGCCCGCGCCTGCCCCTGTGGCGGTGGTTCCCGCCGCTCCGATCGCGGCTGTTCCCGCGCCGGCACCGCCGGCGCCGGCGCCCATCGCGGCTGCTCCGCCTGCGCCCGAGCTGCCCTCTGCGCCGTCCCTGGACACCAAACTCGCCGACATCGAGGCTCAGCTCGAGCGGTTGCGGCGTTACGGAGACGATATGCAGGCATCGGCCGGCCGGCTCCTCGATGCTTACCGCGGTGCCCTCGCCGAGGTGCAGCCTTCGGCCGTCGCCGCTCCGGTTCCGGAAGCCCCGCCGTTGCGGGTCCCCATCGCCCAAGGCCACCAGGTCCCACCGGATCTGACCGCCCACTTCGAGCGTGCCCAGGCCGCCCGCGAGCAGGCTCAGGCGGACGCCGCAGCGATAGCTGCCGTCGCCGCCGCCCAAGCCGCTGCTGACGCGCAGGCAGCTCATGCCGCAGCGCACGCCGCCCATGAGGCCGCTGTCGCCCGAGCCGCCGCCACCCAAGCGGCCGCTGACGCCGCGCCGGTTGGCTACCAGCCTGCTCCAGTAGCCTATGAGCCCCCGCCGGCCGCATACGCGGCGGTGGCGATCCCTGCCGCCCACGCCGCCGCGGCCACGCAGGTCTATATCGGGGCGATCACCGTCGATGCTGGCCCGTTCAGCGATATCGCGTCGCTCAGCGAGTTCGAGCAGGCCCTGGCCCGGGTTCCCGGCGTCCGCGATGTCTATGTCCGCGGGTTCCAGGGCGAGCGCGCAATCGTCGACGTGGATTTTTCGATCCCGACCGAGCTCGTTCCCGAGCTGGCTGCCGTCTCATCGCTTCCGTTCACGGTCAACGGATCCGACGCGACCGGACTGGTCGTCACCATTGGTCAGGTGAGCGAGAATGTCTGAGTATCACGAGGGTGTCGAAATTCACGACGGCCGCCCCGACGACGGCTACAAGCCGTTCCAGCTGATCGGCGTGATCGTTATCTCCCTGCTCGGTTTCGCCGCGTTCTTTCTCTCGTTCCTGCTGGCGCCACTGGCCATCTTGGCCGTCTTCTACTTCGTGTTCGCCGCCTCCGACCGCTCCAAGCGCTCGAACGGCAACGGCCACGACGTGGAGCCGGCCCCGCCAGAGCCGCCGCCGACCCCCGTCCTATCCCGCCCGGCGGACGGGCGGGATGTCGTGGTGGCCCCAGCCGTGGCCGCGCCCGTCCATCGCTGACTCTCAGGCTCTTGCAGCGCTGGCGTCGGGCACGCGCCTTTCTGCAGGTTTGGCGCTCAGTAGCCATGCAACGACCGCGTGGGCGCCAACTACGGCGCATAAACCGCTGTGATTGCGTCACTCTTTCCGACCAACTCCATGACGAGTGCGGCGTTTCCGTACGCCGCGCCCTATACCCTGAGCGCGCCTGGGTAGGTGCTCCGCCCTCCCTAGGTCTACTGAGGTAGAGGAATTAAACCGTGAACCCCCCGACGGCAACTGAACCCGGTCGCCGGCTTGCGCGCCAATTGGCTGCGGACGCCGGGCTGCCGTTCGTCGCCCTCGACCCGGCCGGCGCGGACCCCGCAGAGGTGGCTCCGCTCAACCCCCTCGCCGCTCGCTTGCTCTCCGAGCAGGTGTGCCGCCACTTCACGCTGCTGCCCATCGCCTACGCCGACGGCGTGGTGACGATCGCCTGTGCCTTGCCGCCGGACATCACTACCCAGGAAACGGTCCGCTCACTCACCGGCCGCGAAGTGGCCTTCGTCGTCGCGCCCGAGGAAGAGTTGCTCTGGGCCATCGACGACACCTTCGCCGCCTGGCCGACCAACGGCAACGGGGACGAGACGTTCGCCGGGCCTGCGCCGGTCACGCACCCTGGCTATCCGACGCGCCTGGGCGACCTACTCGTCGCGCGCGGCTACGCGACCGACGGCGACATCGCCTACGGCCTGGCCGAGCAGGATCGCACCGCCAGCCGCCTGGGGGACATCCTGGTCAGCCACGGCGTCATCTCCGAGGATGAGCTGGTCGCCGTCCTGGCCGAGCAGTTCCAGCTGCCCCTCGTCGACCTGAGCGAGTACGAGCCTGACCCGGCGGCGATGGACGTCATTCCGGAGCCGCTCGCCCGCCACCTGCGTGTGGTTCCGCTGGCCGTCGACGAGACCACGTTGTACGTGGCGATCGCCGACATCCTCGACGACGAGACGGTCGACGCACTTCGCGAGCACACCGATCTCGAGCTCCGCGGCTTCCTGGCCAGCCGTAACTCGATCGACCTGCTGCTCCAGCGGATGCACGGGGCCGAGTACGTCGAGGTGGCCAAATCCGAGCTGCTCTCCCGGTTCCCGGAGGAGAGCGCCAACCGTGTGATCACCAGCCCCCAGAAAGCGGGCTTCATCATCCTGTTCGTGATCATCTTGATCGCCGCGGTGATCGACCTGAAGACCACAGCGATCGTCGTCATGGCCGTCTGCTCGTTCGTCTACTTGACCACGTCGTTCTACAAGTTCTGGCTCACCTACGACGCGCTCGGCCACACGTACGAGATCGACGTCAGCGAGGAGGAGGTCGCCGCGTTCGACGAGCGCAACCTCCCCATGTACACGATCCTGGTGCCGCTCTACCGCGAGGCGGCGGTCATCCCGCGGCTCGTCGGCGGCATCGGCGGGCTGGACTACCCGAAAACCAAGCTCGATGTCCGACTGCTCTGCGAGGAAGACGACGACGAGACGGTGCCCGCCATCGAGGCGATGAACCTGCCGCCGCACTTCAAGCTGATCATCGTTCCTGACTCGCAGCCCAAAACGAAGCCAAAGGCCTGCAACTACGGACTGCTACAGGCCGATGGGCAGTACGTGGTCATCTTCGACGCCGAGGACCGCCCGGATCCCGACCAGCTCAAGAAGGTCGTCGTCGCCTTCCAGAAGTGCGACCCCTCGGTCACCTGTATCCAGGCGAAGCTCAACTACTTCAACTCCGACCAGAACCTGCTCACGCGTTGGTTCACCACCGAGTACTCAATGTGGTTCGACCTGATGCTTCCGGGCCTCGATGCCCAGGGCGCGCCGATCCCGCTGGGCGGCACCTCCAACCACTTCATCACCGACCGGCTGATCGATCTGGCCGCATGGGACCCCTACAACGTCACCGAAGACGCCGACCTGGGGATCCGCCTGCACAAGGCGGGCTACAAGACGGCCATGATCGACTCCACGACGTACGAGGAAGCCAACTCCCAGCTACAGAACTGGGTGAACCAGCGTTCGCGGTGGATCAAGGGCTACCTACAGACGTGGCTGGTCCATATGCGTCACCCAGCCCAGCTGGTCGGCCAAGTCGGCGTGAAGAGCTTCTTCTCGTTTCAGATGATGGTCGGCGGGACCGTGATCTTCCTGCTGAACCCGATCTTCTGGGGGCTGACGACCCTGTTCTTCTTCACCCAGGCCGGCTGGATCCAGGAGCTGTTCCCGCCGCTTCTGTTCTATCTCGCGGCGTTCCAGCTCTTCATCGGCAACTTCATCTTCATGTACCTGAACATCGCCGGCTGCGTGCAGCGCGGATACTTCGAACTCGTCAAATGGGCGTTGCTGTCGCCGCTGTACTGGGGACTGATGTCGCTCGCCGCCTACAAGGGCTTCATCCAACTCTTCACCAACCCGTTCTACTGGGAGAAGACGGTGCATGGGTTGGATACGCCCGGCGCCACCGTCGCCACGCCCATCCCCGCGCCGGTCGCTGCCACGCGGCTCGACACCACGGTCGCCCGGCAGGAGAGTGTCTGAGCCGTGGCCACCGTCGCTCAGCCCCGGGGAAACCGTCCGCCCCACTCCGCCGGTACTCAGCTGGATCTCGAGGCCCACGGGCCCGGCGTCGCGATCCCGCGGTCGGCCATCACGGTCGGGATCATGCTCGTGCTGTGGGTGGTCTACGGGTTCATCGGCTACAGAACGACCGTCGACGCCCACGTCGTCATCTTCGACGCCTTGGATCGACTGACCCGCGCCTTTCTCGTCTGGCACAACGACCCGCCCAAGCTGGCGGCGATCGGCTTCTTCTACCCGCCGCTGGACACGATGGTGCTGCTGCCGTCTGCCATCCCCATTCCGCTCGCCGTGGGGCTGACGGCGTTGAGCGTCACCTCGGGACTGTTCGCCGCCCTCACGATCGCCGTGCTCGATCGCACGCTGGCCCGCTGCGACATGCCCTTCCTTTTCCGCATCCCTCTGCTGGTGGGCTTTGCCTTCAACCCGCTGTGGCTCTTCTACTCCGGCAACGGCATGGCGGAGGCGGTATACAGCGCGTTCCTGGCCATCGGCCTGTACTTCTTCATCAGTTGGTACGTGACCGCGGAGCCGCGCTATCTGATCGGCTCCGGCCTCACGTTCTCGGTCCTCGTTCTGGTGCGCTACGGCTTCATCGTGTACGCCCTGATCTTGTCCATCCTGATCGGCGTCGCGTTGGCCCGTCGCCACGCCCGTCGCGTAGAGGTCGAGGGCTCGGTCATCGCTTTCGCGGCTCCGGTGATGTACGTCCTCGCCATCTGGATCCTTTTCAACGCGCTGATCGTGGGTGATCCGTTCGGCTGGGTCGGCTCCGCCACGTCCACCCAGGCCGTCAACTCCACCGGAGTGGGCCCGGTCGGCGACCTCAGCTTCAATGACGTCGCACGCCGACTGGTGCAGCTGAACGTGGCGGTCTTCCCGCTGGCGTTCCTGGTCGTCCCGGGCTTGGTGGTCGCCTTTGTGACCCAGCGCAACGACATGGCGCTGTGGCTGTCAAGCCTCATCGTCATCGGCATCGTGTTGATCGGCGCCAACGCCCTGATCACCGACAACGAGGGCCTGCTCACCCTCCGTGACTCCTTCCCGATGATGGTCGCCGCGTTCGTCGGCGCCGGCTGGCTGTACCGAAGTTTCGTCGGCGCGCGCTTGCTGCTGTGGATCGTTACCTTCGTGATTCTGATCGGTGGCTGGTTCCTGGCCTGGCACGGCATGAAGACGTATCCCTTCCAGTCGCTCGAGCAGTCCTACACGCGTACGCTGTTCACCGGCAAGAGCCAAGAGGGCACATCCTCCATCGGCGGCTACACCGTCGGGATCGATCCCGAATCCCAGATGGCCGCATACGTGAAGAAGAACGTCTCGGGCCGTAACGCAATACTCACCGACAACTCCAAGACGTTCGGGCCGATCCTGCTTTCCAGCCACCCCGAACGGTTCTTCCTTCGCGTCGACAAGGGCGACAAGAAGTGGAAGGAGATCCTCAACGATCCCTGGGGCAAGGTGAACTACATGCTTGTCACCAACAACCCGAACTCCGGTGACCTCATCCCGCAGCGCTACCCCAACATCGCCAAGGGTGGCGCGGCCGGGTTCACGCCGGTGTTCGCCACGCAGCGGTACACCATCGTGAAGGTCGCCTCGACCGCCCCCGCCAGCGCCACAAAGACGACCACCAAGACCGGGGCCACGGGCAACAGCACCACTACGAGCACCACGGGAACAGCCGGCGCGGGCACCGCGACCACCGCGACCACCGCACGCACGACCACAACGAAGGTCGGCGTCGCCACGACCTCCACCGCGGCCGCCACCGGTTCTGGCGCCACGACTTCAACCACGATCACCACGCCGTGACCGGGCACCCCACACGTCTGAAGGCCGACCATGGCCGGCTCTGACGGGACCGGGCAGACGCCCGCCGACGCGGTTGCCGCGTCGGTCTCCGCACGCGTGCACGAGATCATGGAGCAGGCCGAGCGGTCCGCCCTGCAGGTGCGTAGCGAGGTTGAGGCCCAGACGGCGCGCCGCGCCGCGGAAACGCGCGTCGCGGCCGATGAGGATGCCGAGAAAGTCCGCCGCGCTGCTGAAGAGCAGGCCGTCCAGTACGTCTCCGACGCCCGTCGGCGCGCTGACGACTACGCCACTGGCCGCCAGCGCCGTATCGACGATCTCACCGACGAGTTGACCGAGCGCGCCCACGCGCTGCAGCGCCGTCTGGACGAAGCGTTCGACATCCACGGTCGCTTGCAGGAGACCATTGAGGCCCTCGGTGAGGCGAAGCGCGCCGTTCGCGCCGAGGCTCAGCGCCCGCCGGCCGATCTCCCTCCGCTGAAGCGCCCCGACGCCGCTGGCCAGCAGGTGCGCGCCGTGGCCGAGGATCTGCCCGAGCGTCTGCGCCGCCGCACCAACCTTCCGACAACTCCAGTCGCCCCGCCCGAAACGGCCGACGTCGTCGACGACCCTGATCCCGCCAACGATCCTGGTGATGCCGCATGAGGGCGTTTCTGATCGGACTGCTGATCGTGGGCTGCATCGTGGCTGTCGCGCTGCTAGTCGACTTCAACCCGCACGACACCAAAACGTCGAGCACCAAGACTGCTACGACGACGTCCACCACGTCGAGTAAGGCAGCAGCGGCCCAGAACAAACAACGTGCGGGCAGCGCCGGTGCCGCCGTCGAGGAAGGCCCGGGTTCCGCCAGCCTGACCGGCGCGCCTGGCGCCGCCGGAGTCACGGATTCGAGCGCAGTAAGCACGGCCGGCCTATTCGTCCGGCCCTTCGCCAGCGGCAGCCCGTGGAATACCACGATCACCGGGGAGTCGGTCGATTCCAACTCCTCCACCATGGTGCGCAAGGCCGAGCAACGCGTCGGCGTTGTGGAGGTCGCAAACGCCCCCCCGAAAACCACCACCGTCACGGATCGGTCTGGACTATTCGTCAACACGATCCGTTGGACGTCGCCCATCTTCTCCACCCAGAACGGCGTGCAGACCAAAGTCGTCTGCCGACAGTTGCCGCCCTACTGTGGCGACGGCAGGAACCTGGTTTCCCTATCCATCCCAGCCGACGCAACGCCGGACCCGCGCTACGACGGTTACATCACCGTCGAGGACCCGCAAACCAAGATCGCCTACTCGATGTGGCGTGCACGCCGTGGTGACGGCAACGTCATGAGCTACCAGTTCTTGCGCACCTTCGCGCTTGACGGCCCCGGGTTCCAGGTGCCCAACTCGGTCAGCACGATCGGGTCGGGCCTGCCGTCCTTCGCCGGCTATATCCACCCTGAGGAGATCAAGGCCGGCCGAATCGATCACGCGCTGGCGATCGCCATACCTGGGCCGGCGACCCGCAAGTACGTGCAGCCAGCTTCGGCGACCGACGGTATCGGCGCCACCGACTCCATTCCGGAGGGGGCGCGGATCCGCCTCAAGGCCGGCGTGAAGGCGCCGAAGCTACTCGGGCAGACCAACGTCATCGCCCAGCGGGCGATCATGACCGCTTTGCGCACGTACGGGGCCATCGTGGTCGAGCGCGCAAAGGCACCGACGTTGTACGCCAAACGCAACTACGACTGGACCCAGCCGCTCCGCGCCGCCGACGGACGCTACTTGTCGCCGCGCGGCAGGCCGCTTTCCAAGTTCCTCAACCACGCCCGCTTCGGTACGCCGTTGTTGCGTGGCAACGAGGTCCAGGGGTTGACCTTGGACGACTTCGAGGTCATGACCCTCGGCCCGATCTTCACATTCCCGGCGCTTGCATCCACCGAGGTTGCCAACAGCAGCTCATCGACCAAGCTCAAGAGCTCTCAAACCGGCGGGGCAACCCCTTAATGCGTACGCGTCACGCCTTCCCCGTTGCCGTCCTCGGCTTGTTGACCTCCGTGGCTGTGGCCACCGGCTGCGGCGTCAGCTCCAATGACACCGGGCCTGTGCATACGACCGCGGCGTCGGCGACGACCGCGACGACTTCCACCACCACCACCACTACGCGCGTCAAGAAGCCACTTCCCCAGCGCCCTTCCGGCGTCGTCGCCATGGATGTTCTCACTGGAGACGCGCCGACCCGTGAGGCCCTCGCGGCTTTCAACGGTCGCAGCGACATCAATGTGACGGCGCGCACAACGAGCGACGTGACGGGCTTTGCGGACCTGTGTGCCGGCCGCGTCGACGCCATCAGCACGATTCGCGAGCCCACTGACGCCGAACTGGCCCAGTGCAAGAGCACGGGCGTCGTACTGGCCGCCCCGATTCAGGTCGCCTCCGACGCCATCGTGCTGGCCACCAAGAACGGCTCGGACGTGGGCGGCGACTGCATGACGGTGCGTCAGTCGCGCGATGTATTCAAGGTCGGCTCGCAGTACACCAACTGGAGCCAGCTGGGGTTCTTCAACCTGCCGCTGCGCACGACGGGCCGCGAGCAGGGCTCGGACGGCTTCCGGCTGTTCGGCCAACTCGTGCTCGGCGTGCCGGATCCGACCATCGCCGACGTGCGCGCCGATTACAGCATCCGACTGTCAGACAAGGCCGAGCGTGAGACGGTCACCAGCGCCGCGGTGCGCCGCCAAGCGCTGAAGAACATCAACCGTCACGCGAAGTTCCTTGCCGCGTCCACGAAGAAAGCCCGTCAGGACTACATCGACAAGGCCGTCGCGCTAGCCAACGCGCGCGCCCTGAAGGTCATCTCCGCGGTCAACAAGGAGAACAAGCGCAGGAAGGTCATCGTCAACGGGCCGAAGCTGATCGCCGACAACGCCCGGTTTGTCAAGCGAGTCAAGCGCGCCGCGGAGATCCGCGCCACCCGCGCCTGGGATCGTAGGCTTTCCGCAGAACTGTCCGTATTCGCAAACCGGCAGCTCGCCGCCAGCGGGCAGCGTGGCTTCATCGGGCCGTTCCGTTTCTCCTATTACGGCCTCTTCGAGGATCAGCTGCGCCCGATGGAGATCGACTATGGCGTGCCGGAGACGCGCTCGGGGCAGCCCGTTCAGTTCCAGGATCTCACCGTCGCCGATCAGCAGGCCTTGCAGGTGCGCCTAAACGCGCTGGGTACGACAAACGGAACGGCAGCGGGTGTGACGACGAGCACTGCGGCCGCCACGACGAGCACTGCGGCCGCCACGACGACCACGACCACCGGTACGACCGGCTCTGGTACGACCGCCTCCCGTACGACCACCACCAAGATCACCGTCCCCCCGACGACGATCGTCCCCCCGTTGGACAACCTGCCCAAGACCACGAAGGACGGGCAGACGATCTACTCCGGGCCTAACTGCGTGTTCCCGTCCTCCTTGACGATCACAAACGGCTCCTACCCGCTGTCGCGCCGGCTGTTCGTCTACACGTCGAAGCAGGCCCTCAAGCGCGCCGACACCAAGGCCTTCCTGACGGGCTACGTGAACGGGTCGCAAACGCTGGCCATCGACAACCAGCTGATCCCGATCACGGACTTCCAGCGCGCTTCGAACATCGCGACGATCAACGGGACCAAGCAGCCCACCGAGGCCAAGCAGAACGGAGGCGAAGCGACGATCACCACGTCGACCACGTCGACGACCCCTGCCTTCACCACCTCCACCGGGACGACGACGCCAAGCACGACGTCGACCGGGACGAGTACGACGTCCACGACGTCCACCTCCACCACTCCGACGCTGGCAACGCCCAACCCGGGCAACAACAGCGGCATCCCGGGCGTCTCCAACCGAGACCCCTCCAGCAGTCAATAGCCGGCGGTCGGTCGCCCCGTGACGCCTACGCCGGCCAAGATCGGGCTGGTCGAGATCGCTGTCGCCGCGCTGCTGGGTTGGGCACTGATCGTCCGTTTGGAGCGGTCGGAATTATTGGAGCGCATCGGCGTCCGCAGCCCGTGGCGCAGCTTGCAGTGCCACCTGGACCAGATCATGATGGGACTGATCCTGATCGCCGTCGGGCTGGCGGTTCCCGGTCTCCCCACCGGCATCGCCGTGATCCTTGTGTTCGGGACGATCATGAACCCGCATGCTTTTCCTGCCCCAGGCCTTCAGCGACACGATGGCCGACAAGGGCGCCTTCAAGGCGGTCAGCCTGTTCTCGGTCCTCGCCATGAGCGGTGGCATGGTCGCCACGGCGATCTACGCACTCTGAGGCTCACGACCGCCTGCTCGCGGGTCGCCTCTCAGCTGGAAGTGACTTGGGCGGCGACCTTGCAGAAGTTCTGCGTGAGGTCAGGGTCGTTCGTCTTCCAGCGGGAGGAGACAAGGAGTGTCTTCCCGCCGTCGAGAGCGACCGACAGCATGCCGTTGCCGGGCAGTGACGCGACGACCGGGCCGATGGACTGCGATGCCGTGCTGTCGTCGGAGCCTTGACGCGTGGTGATCGCCGCGCCCGAGGGGGTGTCGACGGTCAGTGTCCGAGTGCCGCCCGGTGTGGCCTGGCAGACGAGGCTCAGGGTCCCGAGCCCAGGTACGTCGACCTTGGCGCTGTCGTGGCCGGCCGCACCGGCGTCACCGCGCCAGACCACCTGGGCCGAACGGGCGAGCGGCGTGGTGTCTTGCGTGGTCGCTGTCGTGAAGACGGCCTCCACATGGCAGCGCTCCTTGCCCGTCTGGGTGAAGTCCCACGACCAGGTGAGCTTGAGCGTAGTCGGCTCCGCGAGCCCGGAGGGGCTCAGCGCGGCGAACGGCCCACGGTCGGCGATGATTCCGTCGAACTGCCCGGTCTCGATCTTTTCGGTCGGCGAGAACTTGTTGAGCCCCTCCTGGAAGTCCGGGCCCGTGTACTGGGTGTGGAGTGCCTCGCGCAGCGCCTTCTCCTGGTTCTGACCCCAATCGCGGTAGGTCCAGTTCATCATCGAGACCTCGCGGCCCTGATCGGCCGGGTAGAAGCGCAACCACTGCGCGTCCGGACGGCAGACGATCTCGCCGTGGCCGATGCCGGGTGCTACGAAGCCTGCAACCTCACGGCCCTTCCAGGCGCCGCCGGACCAATCCACGACCGACTTCTGCCGCACGGAGCCGGTCGGCGGCGTCACCGGCGCCGAGCCGCCCCCGGAGGCAAACGTGATGGGCTGCTCAGAGATCTGCGTGGTCGAGGACCCGCTGGTGCGCCCGGTCAGGCGCAGTGTGTACTTCCCGGCCGGGATCGAAGAGGCGAGGGGAAGATCGACGATCGACTCGCCGTTGAACGGTGCCGCGTCGGCGACGGCCGCAACGGTGTCACCGGCCTGATTGACAAGCGAGGCATTGACCGACGCGATGCTGCTGTGCGCGACGCTTCGCAAAACCAGGCGAACCGCGCCTTCGTTGTCGCCGACGAGCGTGCTCAGTGGAGCCGCCCGGACGGGGAGAGATGGTGTTCGCAACTTCAGAGCGCGGCTGACGGACGTGCGCTTGGCGCAACCGGACCGCTGACCGGTGGCCACGATGCGGTAGGTGCCCGCGCGCATCGTGGAAGGAGACAGCGTCAGCTGGACGGCGATCGTCCCCTTGGCCAGCCGGCCGCTGATGGTGCCCGTGGCGTACGTGGTGGAGCCGCGGCGCACGGAGACGCTCACGTTGCGCACGCTCGCGCCGGCCGACGGCGCGAGGAAGGCGCGGGGCTCGTCCCGCACCGCGGTTGGGTCGCCAGAGGCCAACGATGCGCGTACCGGAAGCACAGTGCAGCGGCTCGACGCCGCCGAGGCCGGTCCGGCGCCGAGGCCGGTGACGGCCGTCGCCAAGCCTGCCGCAATCAGCAGCAGGGACCAGTTTGAGGAGGTAAGGGTGCGCATGTCGATGGGTTCAGCGTAGGCGGTCCGCGGACGATTCCCGTATGCGCGGCGTAGGAACGGTCGGAGTGCGTGTCGGAAGACTGCCTACATTGGAACACGCGTAAGCTGTAAATGATGCAGTCACCGTCATCGATCTCCTTTGCCCGAGGTGCCCCATCCCTCGACATCGTCGATGTCGAGGGGCTGAAAGCCGCCGCCGTTCGTGCCTTTGAGAACGATCCGGGAGGAACCACCGCCTACGGAACATCCATCGGTTACGTGCCCTTACGGGCGTGGATCGCTGAGCAGCACGGGGTGAGTGTCGACCATGTGCTTGTCACCAACGGCTCAATGCAGGCCGACGCGTTCCTGTTCGATGAACTGGTCAGCCCAGGCTCTCCGGTCATCGTCGAGAAGCCCACCTACGACCGCACGCTGCTGGGTTTGCGGGATCGCGGTGCCGCTCTGCACGCGGTAGACCTGCAGACCGACGGCATCAACACGGACGCGCTGAGAACCCTCCTGCAAGACGGCCTCCGCCCGACACTCGCGCACATCATCCCGAACTTCCAGAACCCCGCCGGCTACACGCTGAGCACCCCGAAGCGCCAGGCGCTGCTCGCGCTCGCGGGCGAATACGGCTTCACGATCTTCGAGGACGACCCGTACATCGCGATCCGCTTCAGCGGAGAGCCGCTGCCCACGATGCTGTCCATGGACAGCGGCGGCCACGTCGTTTACGCCTCGTCGTTCTCCAAGACGGTCTGCCCCGGGATCCGCGTCGGCTACGTGGTCGGCGCCCCCGATCTGATCAGCCGGATCGCCAAGCGCGCGACGAACACCTACATCTCGCCGAACATGGTCAGCCAGTCGATCGTGCACGAGTTCTGCGCATCCGGGGCGATCGATCGTTCGATCGCGACCGTCAGCGCGGCTCTCGCCGAGCGCGTGGCCGTACTCACGGGCGCCCTGGACGAGTACCTGCCTGAGGCCGTCTACCACGCGCCTGAGGGCGGGTACTTCATGTGGGTCACGCTGCCCGATAGTGCGGACATCGACCGTATCTTCGCCGCTGCCACCGAGCGCGGCGTGGCGATCGTCAAGGGCACCGACTTCCTGCTCGAGGGTGGGCAGAACACGATGCGCCTGGCCTACTCCGGCGTCACCGCCGAGCAGATCCCCGAGGGCGTCCGGCGCCTCGCGGACGCCGTCCACGCCACGGCCTGACCGCAGCCCGAGCGTGGCTCGCGGCTACCGGCCGAAGCGCTCGCCCGGACTGGTCAGCACAAGCTGGTCCGGAAGCGCGGTGCGCGGCGGCGGTGAAGGATCGGCGACCACCGAGACCGTCTCGGCAACGCTGCGGGTGAGCGTGTGCTCCGTACCGGCAGCGGTGATCGTCACCTCGTCACCGTCGGAGCGCGTGAGCATCCCTTCCATCCCAGGTTCGATGCCCGATGCCTTGAGGTAGTGCAGCAGATCCTCGGCTTCGTTCTCGAAGCGCAGGATCCGCACCTCGGCGCCCTCGCTCACATCGGCCAGCGGCACCCCGTTGATGCGCTGACCAGCGTGAATCGGGTGACCGTGCGGGCAGGTCTTGGCGTCACCGATCGCGGCCAACATGCGCTCCTCCAGGACCGGGGACATCGCGTGCTCAAGGCGCTCGGCCTCCTCGTGGACCTCATCCCACGGAATTCCCAGCACATCAGTCAGAAACCGCTCGATCAGCCGATGGCGATAGACGATGTCCTCAGCCTGCTTCAGCCCGCTGGGCGTGAAGGAGATCGTCTTGTCGCCCGCGCGGGTGATGAATCCGTCGCCCTCGAGGCGGCGAATCATCTCGTGAACGGTCGGCGCCGAGAGCTGCATCGCGCGCGCCACGTTGGCGCCGGTCATGGGCAGCTCGGCCTCGTGCAGCCAGAAGAGGATCTGGAGGTATTCCTCTTCCGCGACGGTGGCGTGATCACTGGACATGCCCCACATCGTATCCGGCCGTGAGTTGGCCCGGCAGACGTGACGGGTTTGACGTTCACCCCATGAACGTCAGATCACCCACGTATCTGCCGGCCGGCAATTTGTAGCGCGGTTGGCTCGCGTCGACGAGCGGGCGCGACCTCCAGGCGCTGCGCAAACGCCGTCAGGCAGGCGTCGGCGACCAAGACGAACTCGCGGGCGGCGGGCGACAGGCGGCTGCCCCGGCGGGAGACGAACGCGAACGTGTCGTGGATCGGCTCGGCGAAAGGCGCCCAGCCGAGCGTACGGGGCACGCGGTCGCCGAGGCTCATCAGCACGCCCCGCGACATGACCGTGTCGCCCAAGCCGAGCCCGGCGAGATCGAGCGCCTCCACCTCTGCCTCCACGTCGATCACGGGCTCCAGCGCCACGCCGGCACGTTGGGCCAGCTCGCCGAGCTGACGGCGGATCGGATCCTCTCGGCCCCAGCTCGCGTCGTAGAGGATCAGCGGGCCGGCGGCGACGCGATCAATGGTTATGCGGCCCCGTAAACGCGCCGGATCCACGCTCGCGTACAGCACCTCGTCGCGAAAGATCGGTCGTACCTCCAGGCCGCTGTCATCCACGGGAAGGGCAACCATGCCGAGTTCCAGCGCACCGGAACGCACGTCCTCAGCCACCTCGGCGGAGTTCTGGCCGGTCAGCCGTAGTCGCACCGCAGGGTGCCGGGCGCGGAACGTGGCCAGAATCTCTGCGCTGCCGTAGTAGTGCGCGTTGGACCACGCACCGAAAGCGGCCACCCCGCCGCGCAGCTCGCGGATCTGGGCCACGGACTCCCGTGCGGCTTCGGCACCGGCCAGCGTCTCCTCCGCGTGGGGCCGCAGCGCGGCGGCCGCCTCGGTGGGCACCAGCCCCCGGCCCACCCGTTCGAACAGCTTGGCGCCCAACTCATCCTCCAGCTTGCGCACCTGCTCGGACACCGACGGCTGGGACAGGAACAGCGCATCAGCCGCGGCGGAGAACGAGCCGTGCTCAAGCGCGGCGAGGAAATAGCGGAGCTGCTGAAGAGTCACAGGGATTACCTATGGGTCGTAGAGGAAACAAAGGCTACCGCTACAGCCCACATCGGCCTAGCCTGCAGGCATGATCGTTCTCGACATCCTCGCCCCACTCGCCATCCTCGGCGCCTTTGACGTACTCGCCCTTCGCCACGGGACGGACTCGCGAGTCGATGACGGGCGCCCGAATCTCTAGCCCGCAGGCAGCCACCGGAACCGGCCGAGGCGGCATCCCCCTCGGCCTCGCCTCCGCGGTGGGTTTCGGCCTGATGGCCGTCTGGGCGACGTACGCCTACGAGGCAGGGATGACCATCACGACGGTGCTGACGCTCCGCTTCACGATCGCCGCTCTCGTGTTCTGGGCCGTCGTCGCTGTACGTCGGCCCGTCTGGCCCGAGCGCCGCGTCGTAGTCAGCGCCTTCGCTCTGGGAGCGGTCGGCTACGCGGCCCAAGCCGGGGCGTTCTTCGGTGCTCTGACACGCATCGACGCAGGCCTCGCTTCGCTGCTCCTCTACGCCTACCCGGGCCTGGTCATCGTCGCCGCGCTCGCGCTGCGGCGCGAGACTGCATCCCGTCAGCGCATCGGCGCGCTACTCGTTGCCACCACGGGGATCTGCCTCGTGCTCCTGGGGGGCGGCGCCGTGCAACCCGACGGCGTCGGCATCGCGCTCGCGCTGACCGCCGCCTTCGTCTACGCGACGTACATCCTCGTCAGCGATGACCTGCTCGGCCGGATCGACCCGTTCCTGCTCGCCGCCATCATCGTCACCGGCGCAGCCTTCACGTTCCTCCTTACCGGCACCGCCTCCGGGACGCTGCGGCTCGACTTCGCCGCCGCCGGCTGGCTCGACGTCGGCCTGCTCGCCGTCGTGTCCACCGTGCTTCCGGTGATCGCCTTCATGCTGGCGCTCGAGCGCATCGGGGCGGGAACTGTCTCGATCGTGTCGACCGTCGAACCAGTGGTCACCGCCACGTTGGCCTGGCTGCTGTTCGGCCAGCAACTGGGTGGGGTGCAGATCCTCGGCGGCGCCCTCGTGCTCAGCGCGGTCGTGCTTCTGCAGTGGCGACGGTCTACGGTTCTCATCGATGACTCTGCCCTGTACTCCGCCGCTGGCGCCGCAATTGGCCCGGCCGCGCGCCACGCTGCCTGACCGAGAGGGCTGGGCGTACGAGCCCAAGTGGGACGGATTTCGCGCGATCGCCTTCGTCGACGGCGAGGACGTTCAGCTGCAGTCGCGCAACGGCAAGCCGCTGACGCGCTACTTCCCGGAGGTGCGCTTTCCGCCGGGCCGGTACGTGCTGGACGGCGAGCTCGTCATCCACGGTCCTGGCGGCCGCCAGGAGTTTGATCAGCTCGGCCAGCGGATCCACCCAGCCGCGTCGCGCATCGAGCGGCTCAGCGTCGAGACACCGGCCGTCTACGTGGCCTTCGACCTGCTCGCCGAGGGCGACGAGATCCTGCTGGAAAGGCCGTACTCCGAACGGCGCGCCGCGCTGGAGGCGCTCGTGAGCCCGCCGATCGAGCTGACGCCCAGCGTGCGCACCGTTGCCGAGGCCCAAGGCTGGCTGCATGGCGCCGAGGGCGTGATGGCCAAAGAACTGGACGCTCCCTACCGCCCGGGCAAACGCGAGGGGATGGTGAAGATCAAGCGCGTGCGCACGATCGACGCCGTCATCGTCGGCTGGCGACCGGGCAAGGAGGAGGGAACGCTCGGCGCACTGATCCTCGGGCTGTACGACGACTCC
This sequence comes from Solirubrobacterales bacterium, assembly GCA_038319025.1. Lineage (GTDB taxonomy): Bacteria > Actinomycetota > Thermoleophilia > Solirubrobacterales > Solirubrobacteraceae > JBBQCW01. The sequence continues at coordinate 24,525 of JBBQCW010000004.1, read as the reverse complement.
GGCGAACTGCGCGTGGTCGGCCACTCCTCCGGGTTCAGCGCCAAGGAGAAGCGGGCCCTGCCCGGGCGCCTGGCGCCGTATGAGACCGGCGAGCGCGGCAGCGCGGAGCCGTCGCGCTGGAGCGCCGGAAAGGATCTGCAGTGGGTTGGCTTACGGCCCGAACTCGTCGTCGAGATCACCTTCGACCACGTCTCCGAGGGGCGTATTCGGCACGGGACGAAGGTTCAGCGCTGGCGCGAGGACAAGCCGCCGCGCGAGTGTGGACTCGAGCAACTCGACAGCTGACGTCGGCCCGCATAACCGGATCGGGCAAACCTGAATACGCGATACTCTGCCGCAGATGCCCGACCGCCCGCCGCCGCCTGCCACCCTTCACCGGGCCGACACGCCCGACGTCATCGCGGAGACGTTCGACGGTGAGGTCACGCTGATCCACCTGCGCCACGGCTACTACTACGGGCTCAACCCGACGGCCAGCGCGATCTGGACGACGGTGGCGCCGGGCGCCACGGACGCCGACGTGATCGCCGCCGTCATCGAAGCGCATACGGAGCCACCGGCCGACGCCGATGCGCAGACGTCAGCCTTCCTCAGGAGCCTGCGCGAAGAGGGTCTCCTGGTGCCGACCCTTGAAGCCGGCCCCGTGATCCCCCTCACGATGATCCCTGGCCCGTTCGATGCACCGACCTTCCAGCGCTTCACCGACATGCAGGAGCTGCTCCTGCTCGACCCTGTCCACGACATCGAGCTCGACGCGGACGGCTGGCCGGTCTCGCGGTCTGAGACCGCCGCCTGAGCTCAGTGGCCTCCCAGACCGACGTCCGCACCTTCGCTGCGGCCGCGCTGGCGGCCTGCGCCACCGCCCAACAGCGGTGCGGGACCGCGGTGGCGGGCCTGGCGCTCGGACCTCACACCGTCGAAGTGCGCGTCACCGGCGACGCCCTCCGTGACCGGGTGCTGGCCATGTTGCTCCCGACGATGAGGAACGAGGAGCCCGCGGTTGCACGCATCCACGCCTTTGATTCAGCCACGACGGGCGTGGCCATGCCGGCCCCGCCGTGGGGTCCTGACGCCTACCGCCTCGGCTTCGAGGTGGATGGCCTGCACGACGGGCGCTTCGTGGGGAGCTACTCGGTCGACCAGGGCGTGCTGGCGCTGTACGACCGGGAGCAGCGTGAGGCCGTCTACTGGGCGCGCGATGCCGCCCCGCTGGCCGCCGATCAGGAGGCCGCCCCACTGCGCAACCTGCTCCGCTGGATCGGTATCGATCTAGAAGTCCACATGATCCACGCTGCGGCCGTGGGAACGGATGCCGGTGGCGTCCTGATCCTGGGCGCCAAAGGGGCCGGGAAGTCGACCGCCAGCCTTGCGTGCCTGCAGGCCGGCCTGCGCTACGTAGGTGATGACTTCTGCCTCCTGGTGGGCGACGATCCATGGCAAGCCGTGCCGCTGACGCATACCGCGAGAGCTGAGGAAGGCACGCTCGACCTGCTCCCGGGCCTGCGCACTCGCATCACCAACCCCGACCGTCCGCCGGGGCATAAGAGCGAACTGGAGGTGGGCGACCGACTGAGCTCATCCCTCCCCGTGCACGCGCTGCTCGCGCCGGTCCGCCGAGCGGACTCCGGGGCCCCGCAACCTGTCGATCGGGCGCGGTTCGTGCACACCGTGCTGGCGGGCACCGTCGGGGTGTTCCCGGGCCTGGCCGGAGAGTCACTCGCGCTCCTGCGCCGACTCACGGCTGACCTGCCCTGTTACGTGCTGCCCACAGGACCTGACGTCGCCGACGCGATGCCCGCAGCGATCGCTGCGCTCCTGGAGCAGTCCGTGGGAGCGGCCGCGTGAGCGGCACTCCAGACCTCAGCATCGTGATGCCTCTGTTCGACACCGGGTCCTGCGTGGCGGAGGCGATCGACAGCCTGCTGCGCGGCGCGGACCGTCTGTTGGAGGTGATCGTCATCGACGACGGCTCAACCGACAACGGCCCGGAGATCGCGCGTTCCTTCGGCGCGCCCGTCCGCGTGATCACCCAGGAGCAGCGCGGCCCCGCAGCAGCCCGGAACGTCGGCGCCCGCCTGGCGCGCGGCGATCTGCTGGGCTTTCTCGACGCCGACGACGTGTGGTGTGCCGGCATCCCGGACCCGCGCCTGGCGATATTGGACTCCGACCCGCACGTGTCCGTCGTACTCGGCCGAACGCAGTTCTACATCCCGCGTGATGACGGTGAGCGTACCCCGTACCTGCAGCCGTTCCACGGCGCTGAGGCCGGGGCGATGATCATGCGCCGGCAGGTCATGGTGGACAGCGGCGGGTACGACGAATCCTTCGTTCATGCTGAGGACATGGACTTCGTCCTGCGCCTGCGTGACATGGGGGTGTCGCTCATCGAGATCCCCGACATCTGCCAGCACGCGCGGCTGCGCCAAGGGAGCCTGTGTCGCGATATCGACGCGGTGAACGCCGGGCGCCTACGCGCCGTGCGCGCCGCGATGGTGCGCCGTAGCAGCGCTGAGGCAGTCGAGGCAGACCCGTGAGTATCGACACGATCGGCGTGGTGATCCCGGTCCGCAACGGGGCCCGCTACCTGCCCGAGGCGCTGGCCAGCCTGCACGAGCAGGAGCGTGTTCCGGACGAGGTCGTCGTGGTGGACGATGGCTCCACCGACGACAGCGGCGACATCGCCCGCGCCGCCGGCGCCCAGGTGATCCGTATCGAGTCACTGGGTATCGGCGCGGCACGCAACATCGGGGCGGAGGTGCTGAGCACCACGATGATCACGTTCCTGGACGCCGACGACCGGTTCCCGCCCGATCGCCTGGCCCGCCAGGAGCAAGCGCTCCAGGCCGACCCGGAGCTGGACGGGGTGGTGGGGCACATGCGCGAGTTCCTCACCCCCGACCGCGTCGAGGAGCTGCGTGGGCGGTTCGCCGTCGCGCCCAATCCGATGCCCGGCTGGCATGCGTCGGGCATGCTGCTGCGCCGCCCCGCCTTCGACCGCAGCGGTGGGTTCGACGCCGACCCGGAACTGCACGACGCCTTCAACTGGGTACTACGTATGCGTGAGCTCGGGCTCCGACTGGTGCTGCGCGATGACGTGGTGGTGGAACGGCGGATCCACGGCGACAACACCACGCTGACGGACCGGAGTTCGCTGCACGCCCGCTATCTGCGCAGCGCGCGGATCGCGATCCAAGGTGCCGCCGCGGCCGCCGCCGCGGACCCCTCGTGAGCGACCGCCCGAGCGCCGGCGGGCGACTTCGGCCCGACGCCCGGACAGACCTGTTGCTGCGGGCGGCGCTCGGTCCGCTCGACCTGGCCCGCGCCGCACTCGGCACCTGGCGTGAGGGCGAAGATCTGCGTGATCCCGGCATGGCGACGCTGCGGCTGCTGCCGCTTCTGGAGGGTCGGCTCGCAGAGCTTGCCCCCGACGATGCGCCGCTCGCTCTGCGCGTCAAACACGTCGCCCGGTTCGCCTGGCTGCGCCAGCAGACCCTCCTGACCCGCACCGGCCCGGCGCTCGCCGCCCTGCGCGATCAAGCGATCGACGTCCTGCTCATCAAGGGCGCGGCCCTGATCCAGGTCCCCGGCATCCCCGCCCGCCGGCGGATGATGGATGACCTCGACGTGCTCGTCCGCGGGGAGGATCTGTTGGGAGCCACCCAGGCGCTGGAGTCGGCCGGTCTGCGTAGCCCGTTCGCCCCGTTCGCCTCCCGCGACCTGGCGCGGCTGCGCGGCCTAGGGCACGCCGCGCCGTTTGACGACGGGCGCGGCGCCGAGATCGACCTGCACTGGCACGCGCTGCACAACGCGCGCCATCCGGATGCCGACGTGGTGTGGTGGGAGGACGCCCGACCGGCGATCGTCCGAGACGTCGCGGTGCTCGCAGCCCCACCTTCGGACATCCTGGTCCAGTCGGTCGCCCACGGAAACCGGTGGGCCGAGGGCGGCACGGCCCGCTGGGCCGCCGACCTGTCGCTGCTTCTCAGCGCGGCCGGTGACGACCTGGATTGGGATCGGGTCGTACGAATCGCCACCGACCGACGCATCGCGGGCTTGGTCGGCGACGCGCTGGATTACGTCGCCGAGGTGGCCGACGTCGCGGTACCGGTCGCGCCTCGCGCAGCGCTCCATCGCGCCCCACGCCCGCTCGTGGAGCGGTTGCGCGCGCGCCGACAGATCGATCCCGCCGACGGTGGGCCGGTCGCCCCTGGGCGGTTCGGCCGCGTCGTTGAGGCCTACGAAGATCGGGTGTCGACCGACCTGGCTCCAGGTGCCGCCACCGGCCCTGCCGTGACGGCGCGTCTGCTCGCCCGGGAGTGGTCGGTGAGCGGCGCACGGGCCGTTCCGGCTGAGGCGGCCTTTCTGCTCGCCGGTCGGCCGTGGCCGCTTCGGCGCCTGCTGCGCCGGTGGCGGCACGTCCCGGAGAAGGCGCCGACGGCCGACCGGCCGGTGTACGTCCCCGGCACCGAACTCCTGTTCGTGGACGACCTGGTGGGGAACTTGTACCTGGCCGGCGGCTGGTACTACTCGGAGTCCTTTGGTGTGTGGGGCCGCGGCGCCCGCGGGCGCGTGGTCCTGCCGTTCGCCCCCGACAGGCCGGCGCCGACCGGCCTCGTCCTCGGGGCAAGTCTGATCGGGTACGTGACGGAGTACGCGCGCCCGATGAACCTGGAGATCGTGGTCAACGACGTCGTCGTGACTCGCCGGTCGTACTCCGATCCGGCCTGCCCGCTGGAACATGTGCGGGCGATCATTCCCGACCGCGCCGTGGCGGGCTGGAACCGCCTGGAGATCCTGTTCGTCGCGCGCCCTGCGATCACCCCCGCCGACGCCCGCGACGGCGGCGACCTGCGGCGGCTGGGCATCGGCCTGCATTCGCTGGCGGTCAGCGTGGAGCGGTGAGGGCGCGGGTCGCGTGAGCACGCCTCTAGGCTTTCGTGCATGGCTCACGATCTGAAGCTCGGCCTGAACACCGGCTACTGGGGAGCAGGACCCCCGCACGGAGCGCAGGAAGCGATCGCCGAAGCTGACCGCCTCGGTTTCGACTCGATCTGGACGGCCGAGGCCTACGGCTCAGATGCGCTCACGCCGCTCGCCTGGTGGGGGTCGCAGACGACGAAGGTGCGCCTCGGCACGGCCATCATGCAGATGTCCGCACGGCGCCCTACGGCGACCGCCATGGCCGCGCTCACGATGGACCACCTGTCGGGCGGGCGCTTCATCCTGGGCCTCGGCGTCTCCGGGCCACAGGTGGTGGAGGGCTGGTACGGCGAGCCGTTCGCCAAGCCGCTGGCCCGCAGCCGTGAGTACGTGGCGATCTGCCGCTCCGTGTTCGCCCGTGAACGCGTCACGAGCGACGGGCCTTTCTACCCCCTGCCGCTGACCGAAGGCGAACGCGTCGTCGGGTTGGGCAAGACGCTGAAGCCCACGCTCCATCCCGTGCGCGAGGACATCCCGATCTTCATCGCGTCGGAAGGCCCGAAGAACATTGCGCTGACGGCGGAGATCGCCGACGGCTGGTTGCCGCTGTTCTTCTCGCCCTACCACGAGGAGCTGTACCGGCCGCAGCTGGACGAAGGGTTTGCCCGCGAGGGCGCGCGGCACACGATCGCGGACTTCGAGGTTGCCGCGACCGTGCCGGTGATCGTCCACGACGACGTGGAGGCCGCGGCCGACATGGTCCGCCCGATGTACGCCCTGTACTTCGGCGGCATGGGCGCGCGGGACGCGAACTTCCACGCCAACGTGCCGATCCGCATGGGCTACGAGGACGACGTGAAGAAGATCCAGGACCTCTATCTGGACGGCAAGAAGGACGAGGCCGCCGCGGCGGTGCCGACCTCGCTGGTGGAGCAGCTCACGCTGATCGGCCCGGCCGACAAGATCCGCCACGACCTGGCCGCCTGGCGCGAGTCGGTGGTCACCACGCTGCTGATCGGCGGCGACGCTGGGACGGTGCGAACGGTCGCGGAGATCGTGCTGGGGTGACGGGCGCCGAGGCGGTCAGTTGAGGCCGGGCGAAGCCACCGGCAGGCCATGGGCGAGCGCGGCCTCGCACATGCGGGCGTCGTAGGTGATGAAGGTGCCGACGGCCCGACCTGCAGCGATGGCGGAGGCGATGTAGATGGCGTCCAGAGACCGCAGGCCCAGGGGAGTGAGCCGACCGGCTGACTGAAGGACATCCAGGTCGACCGGCACCATCGCGATGCGTGATAACTCTCTGCGCACGATGCCCCAGCTTCCCGGTTGGCGGCGCTCGCAGGCTCGCCTACCCTCGCAGTTGAGAAGCGCACTCGACGCGGTCAGCGGCCATCCCAGCAGCTCTTCTCGAAGCACCACGGACTCGGGCTCGGCCACAAAAAGCTTCACGAACGCTGAGGCGTCGAGAAACGCGACCTCGCCGTCCGGCTCGCTCACAAACGCTCCTGACGCATGTCGTCCAGAATCTCCTCCGTCGATGGTGCGCCTGGATCCGCCTGTATGAGAGGCGGCAGGTCCTTCATGCTGCCCTGCGGCACCGTCGTCCCCAGTTCCTCCACGAGGAACGCCAATGTCGACCTCCGACGGCCGCTCGGCACGAGCCTCGCCACCTCCACGCCGCGCTCGGTGACGATCAGCGCCTCGCCCGCCTTGACCCGCTCGACGTACTTGCTCAGGTTCTGACGGAGCTCACGAATACCGACTGTGGTGCCTGTTTCCATGATGTGCGTCACTGTAGCACCTCATGACTTCTTCTTGGCCCGGCTCGGCTGCACGCGGGGCGGTTCCCCCGCCTGCTTGGCAAAGTTCGGCGGCCACGGTGCGTCCCCCAACCCCTCTTCCTCGTCGCGGCGGGAGAGGTCCAGCAGGCTGCCCAGCGACCCGGGGGCTTCGTCGATATCGGCCATCGGGTCGCCGTTGGCGGCGAGCAGGGCCGGCACCGTGTCGACGCGCAGGTCCTCCTGGATCACGTCCGGAACCTGATCCCAGGTGAGCGGAGTGGAGACGCGGGCGTCGGGCACAGCGCGCACCGAGTACGCGGAGGCGACGGTGCGGTCGCGCGCGTTCTGGTTGTAGTCGAGGAACACGCCGACCCGCTCCTCCTTCCACCACTTGGATGTCGCGCGGCCGGGCATCCGGCGCTCCACCTCGCGGGCGAGCGCAAGCGCGGCGCGGCGTACGCCGGTGAAGTCCTGGTCGGGAAGAATGCGCACGAACACGTGGATCCCGCGCGAGCCTGACGTCTTGGGGTAGCCGCGCAGCCCGTGCTCCTGGAGCACGTCTCGAACGGTCAGCGCCACTTGGCGAACCTCGTCCCACGGGACGCCAGGCATCGGATCCAGGTCGATCCGCAGTTCGTCGGGATGGTCGAGATCGGCGCGGCGCACAGGCCACGGATTCCAGTCCAGGTTGCCCAGGTTCACGCCCCACACGAGATGGGCGACGTTCATGGGCACCAGCTCCGTGGCGCTACGACCGGAGGGGAAAGTGACGGTCGCCGTCTGCAGCCACTCGGGCCGGTTCTCGGGGACGCGCTTCTGAAAGAAGAAGTCGCCGGTGATGCCGTCCTTCCACCGCTTCAGCACCGTGGGCCGTTCACGCAGGCCGTTGACGGTGGCATCACCGCAGGCGAGGTAGTACTCGATCAGGTCGAGCTTGGTGATCGCGGGCCGGCCTTCGTACGCGGGGAAGAACTCCTTGCCGGGGCTGGAGATGCGCACCTCGATCCCGTCGGCGTCGATCATCGTGTACTCGCGGGCAGCCATCGGTGGAAGGATGCCGGGTCGTGTCACTCATGCCCTCACGTGCACTGCTCGTTGCGCCCGATTCATTCAAGGGGACGTTCTCCGCCGCGCAGGTCGCCGCTGCCATTGGCCGCGGACTGGAGCGTGCCGGTGAGCCGCCCCCAGATCTGTGCCCCGTCGCCGACGGCGGCGAAGGGACCCTGTCCGTCCTGCTCACCGCGCTGGGCGGGGAGACGGCCGGCGCCCGCGTGCAGGATCCGATCGGCCGGCCGGTGGCCGCGGGCTTCGGGCTGATCGAGGGCGGCGGGACGGCAATCGTCGAGGTGGCTGAGGCCAGCGGGCTCGGCCGGGTCGCAGCCGCGGACCGGGATGCGTGGGCCGCTTCGTCTTATGGCACCGGCGAACTGATCATGGCGGCCGTGGAATCGGGCGCGGAGGTCGTCCTCGTAGCGGCCGGCGGCAGCGCGACCACCGACGGCGGCGCCGGGGCCATCGCGGCGATCGAGGACCGCGGCGGCCTGGGTGAGGCGGCGCTCGTGGTGCTGTGCGACGTGCGCACTCCGTTCGAGGAGGCGGCCGCGACGTTCGCACCCCAGAAGGGCGCCGACGCCGACACCGTGCGCCGGCTCGAGGGTCGACTGCACTCACTGGCCGACAGTTGGCTGCGGGACCCGCGCGGTGTGCCGCTGACAGGTGCTGCGGGCGGGCTGGCGGGCGGGCTCTGGGCGGCCTTTGGCGCCGTGCTGGAGGCAGGCGCTCCGTTCGTGCTGTCGGCCCTGGACTTCAACGCACGCATGCTGGCCGGGCACGCAGTCGTGGTGGGTGAGGGCCGGATCGACGCGCAGACGCTCGAAGGCAAGATCGCCGGGGAGATCGCGGTGCGCGCGCGGCAGGCCGGAGTGCCGTGCCACGCGGTGGTCGGCGTGGACGCGCTCGATCCGCTCGATCGCCGCATTCTCGACCTGCAGGCCGTGCTGGAAGCCGGAACGCTGCAGGAGATCGAAGACGCCGGCGCCGCCCTGGCGCCCTTCCTCTGACAGCCCGCGTCCGCGCCGACGGTACGCCCGCCGATACCCTCGGTGCTCGATGACCCCGCGTTCGCGCTCCATGCCGCTCGCCGAGCGCCCCTTGCCCCGCCCGCACCTGCCGAACACGCGGCGCGCCGTCGTCATCGGCGCGGGCTCGTTCGGCACCGCCGTCGCCATTCTGCTGACGCGCGGCGGGCTGCGCACGACGTTGCAGGCCCGCACCGCCGCGCAGGCGCGGGAGCTCAATGAGTCTCGGGAGAACATCACCTACCTTCCGGGTGTCGACCTGCCCGGGGCGTTGCGGATCGGCACCATCGCGGACGGGCTCGCGCGAGCCGATTTCGTATTTCTCGCCGTTCCCTCTCGCGGACTGGACAACGTGATCACCGGGCTTCGGGTCGCGGGCCTGAGCCCGCGCGCATCGGTCATCTCCCTGGCCAAGGGTTTGGTTCCCCCTACGGGCCGCGCGCCGACGGTCGTCCTCACCGAGCAGTTCGGCGCCACTCGCACCGCAGTGCTCGGCGGTCCCGCCCACGCCAAGGAGATGGTCACCGAGGGCGCCGGCCTGGTGGCCGCGTCCGCCGACGAGCAGCTGGCTCGGACCCTCGCGGCCGTCTTCGCCAAGGCGGGCGTGGTCTGCGAGGTTTCCAACGACCCGGTCGGCGTGGAGCTGGCCGGGGCCGCGAAGAACGCGGCCGCGCTGGCCGCCGGCGCGACCGAAGCGCAGGGTCTCAACGCCGCCGGAGCGGCCGCCGGCCACATCTTTGCCGAGGTCTGGCGCTTTGCCGAGCAGCAGGGGGCCCGGCCTGAGTCGATGATCGGGTTGGCCGGTACGGGTGACCTGGTCGCCACCGCGCTTGCGCCCCAGAGCCGCAACCGCCGCGCCGGTGAACTGCTCGCCGCGGGCGTTGCGAGCTCCGAGATCCCAGTGCAGATCGGGCAGGCTGTCGAGGCCCTGGAGTCCGTTCCGTTGCTGGCCACGGCACTGGACGGTGCCGGCGTCGATGCTCCCGTCACCAGTGGTCTGGCGCGCCTGATCTCCGGGGAGCTTCCGCTGGACGAGTGGGTCGCACTGGTCCGCACGACGGTGCCACCCCCGGCGCGCTGGCGTCGCCGGCCCCGCACCGCAACCGCCGACCGTCAGCCTGGTCGGTTACGGCGTGCCTTCCGGCGCCGCGGGCCCGAGGGCGGTCCCGGCGGCCCGGGCGGCTCGCGCCGCCGCGGCACGGACTCCTAACCCCCATCCTGGGTGGTCGAGTGCCACCCCCGCTCAGCGGGCACGATGTGGCACTCGTCCCGGGAAGTCGGCGCATCGGCCCGACTCAGCGCGTGCAGAGATCGCGGACCGTCTGCAGCTCCTCCTCGATCACCATCATCTGCGTGGCCTCGGCTTCTGTGGTGGTGCCGACCGCGAAGAAGATCGTGAAGCTGAACTCGCTGCCGCTGCCGTTGGGCATGACCCGCATGCAGGCGCCGATCTCGGGTGCGGCCGCCGCAAGGAGGTCGATCGTGCCCTGCTCAGCTGAGGCGCGCAGGATGATGCGCCCTTCCCCCTCGCCGGTGTCGATCAGCCAGTGCTCGCCGTCGGGCCGCACGGCGCGGGCGAACCCGGGAGCCCAGCGCGGCAGGTTGTGCGCGTCGGCGACAAAGTCAAAGACGACCTGGCGCGGCGCGTCGATGCTGATTGTCCGCGTCTGAGAACTCTGATTCATAGGCATATGTAGATCATATACAGACATAGATGATCTACGGGAAGTACGATTCATCACGTGGAGCGAGATGACCTCGGCGCGCTGTTCTCGCGCATCACCAACCGGCTGATCGCTGCCGAACGCCCACTGCTGCAGGCCCACGGCCTGTCAATGTGGGCGTACGTCGTGCTCTCCCGCCTGGCCCGCGGCCCCGCCGACACTCAGCTCGCCCTGGCCCAGTCGATCGGCCACGACAAGACCCGCATCATCGTGCTGCTCGACGACCTGGAAGCCGAAGGCCTCATAACCCGCGTGCCCGACCCGACCGACCGCCGTGCGCGCGTCGTCCAGCTGACATCCGCGGGCGCGGCCCGCCACGCTGCGGCCCAAGCGGACGTTCGCGGGATGGAGGACGCCATGCTCGGCGCGCTCAGCGCTGCCGAACAACGCACGCTCCTGGCCGTGCTCCCGCGGCTCGCCAGCGGGCGCTGATGCCGCCGCTCGCACCTGCCACGTCGAGCCCCACCTCGGTCCCGCTGAGCGGGATCAATGTAGGGATCGACGGCGAATGCGCCACCGCTGCCGCCGGCTAACCCTCCGCGAGCGTCGTGACTACCGCCTCGTAGACGCCTGCCCCGTAGGACTCCTCGGCGATGCGCACGTTCAGGTGCGCGGTGGCGGCGGCGCGAATGCCTGGGTCGCGCTCGAGCGCGTTGGCCACCAGCCACATCGTCCCGACCTCGGTCGCGGCGCCCAGATCTTCCCGTGAGTCGCCGACGGCGATCGTGGCGCTGCGGGCATATCCGCGCGCCTGTCGATGGAACGCCACACCCGCGGCCTTGGAGGCTCCACGCGGAAGCAGGTGGTAGACGCGTAGATCCGGCAATGCGGCCAGCGCCGCCGACCGCCGGTGCGCGGCACCGTTGTCCAGCAACCGCAGGTCGCCGTGCCCGTTTGCTTCCAACAGGGCGTCGACCTCCGCCGTATCCACCAGCCCGCGGAACAGGTGAGATACCTCCCGATGCGTGTGCCACGGGTCGTGGTACTCCAACCGCCCTGCGTACGTGTCCAGCAGGAGCGCCGGCGCACCGGCCGCGGTGATCTGGTCGTGGATCGTCTCCTTGCCCGGGAACAGCGGCCCGGTCAGCCAGTGCTCCTCGCCATCGAGCACGACACACGATCCCGCCTCGAAGATGTAGGCCGTCTGCCCGAACAGCCGGGCGTTCTCCTTGACGGTGTCCTCCCGGCGGCCGGTCATCAGCACCACTTCACAACCTGCCCGGGCACAAGCCTCCAACACGCGGGCGCCGAGCAGCGTGAACGACTTATCGGCATCCAGGAACAAGGAACCTCCCGGACCGAGCAGGGTCGCATCGAGGTCGACGTAGAGGCAATCCATGGCCTGTGTCTAGCATGGGAGGCGATGGCGGTGACCCCACGCGTACAGCCCTGGAGCGCCCTGCTGGATGCCGGCCGGGCCGATGAACGCCTGGTGCGCGAGGCGTTTGAGGGTGCGCGACGAGCCCACACCGCACCGTTGCCGACCGACCTGCACCCCACGCTCGCGCAGGGTCTGCGGACCGCCGGCATCACCGAGCTCTATACCCACCAGGCCCAAGCCTGGGAGGCGGCCGCCGCCGGGCCGCTGATCGTCACCACCGGCACCGCGTCCGGGAAGTCGCTCTGCTTCAACCTTCCCACGCTCGACGTGCTGCTGCGCGATCCGCGCGCCCGCGCGATCTACCTCTACCCGACAAAAGCTTTGGCCCAGGACCAGGCCCGCGCGCTGCATGCCATGCGTCTGGGCGACGGCATCCGCCCCGCGATCTACGACGGCGACACCCGGCGCGAGGATCGCTCGGCGATACGCCGCAAAGCAAATCTCATCCTCACCAACCCCGACATGTTGCACGTGGGGATCCTGCCCAACCACCGGGCCTGGGGGGACGTCTTCGCCAACCTCGCTGTAGTCGTCGTGGACGAGTCTCATGTGTACCGCGGCGTCTTCGGCTCGCACGTGGCCAACGTGCTGCGACGCCTGCGCCGCATCGCCAACGCGTACGGCACCGAGCCGCGCATGATGCTGGCCAGCGCCACCATCGCCAACCCCGTCGAACTGGCCGAACGGCTCACCGGACTGGAGGACGTCGCCCTGATCGACGAGGACGGGGCACCTAGCGCCGAGCGCAAGATCGCCATGTGGAACCCGCCGCTGACCGACGAGGCGATCGGCGCGCGTCGCTCCGCCCTGGGTGAGGCCGCGGATCTGCTGTTTGAGCTCGTCACCAACGGCGCTCGCACGATCTGCTTCATCAAGTCCCGCCGCGCCGTTGAGCTGGTGGCCAAGTTGGTGGACGACAAGCTCGCCGCCGAGGCGCCGGAGCTGGAGGGCAAGGTGGCGGCCTACCGCGCCGGCTACACGCCACAGCAGCGCCGGGAGCTGGAGGCCAAGCTGACGAACGGCGAACTGCTGGCCGTGGTCACGACCGATGCGCTGGAGCTGGGTATCGACATCGGCAGCCTCGACGCCGCGGTCTGCGTGACGTTCCCGGGCACCGTCGCGTCGCTGCGGCAGATGTGGGGCCGGGCAGGTCGTCGCGGACGAGGCCTCGCCGTCTACATCGCGGGCGAGGATGCGCTGGACCAGTTCTTTTGCCGGCATCCCGACGAGTTCCTCGACCGGCCCGTGGAGTCGGCGATCCTCGACTTCGAGAACGAGGAGATCCACCTCGCCCACCTGCGCTGTGCAGCGCACGAAGGCCCGCTCCAGGATGACGACAGCGCCACGCTCGGCCCACGGCTGCGCGCACATGCCGAGGCGCTCGTAGCGCGCGGCGACCTGATCGAGCGTGACGGGAAGTTCGTGCTGCGCACGCCCGAGGATTACCCGGCCGCGACGGTCTCCTTGCGCAGCGCTTCCCCCGATTCGATCGCGATCGTCAACATCGCCTCCGGTGAACTGCTGGGCACAGTCGAGTCCGCGCGAGCGATGACGACCACACACGACGGGGCCATCTACCTGCACCAGGGTCGCTCCTATGAGGTCCGCGAGCTGGACTTGGAGAGCCGGCGCGCACTCGTCGAACCGTTCAGCGGAGACTGGTACACGCAGCCCAAGTCCGAGACGGACACGTGGATCGAAAAGCTGCTGGACCGCCGCGAAACGTGCGGCGTGACGCTCAGCTTCGGTCGCGTCGCGGTGACCGATCACGTGCTCGCCTACCAGCGCACCCGCCTGCCCGGGCACGAGGTGATCGACCTGCAGGCGCTGGATCTGCCGCCGACCACCTTCGAGACCCAGGCCCTCTGGTACGAGCTGAGCAAGGAACTGCTGGACGACCTTCCGCCCGAGGTGCTGCTCGGTGCCCTACACGCGATGGAACACGCCCAGATCGCGGTCCTGCCGCTGCTGGCGATGTGCGACCGGTGGGACATCGGCGGCTTGTCGACCAACGGCCACCAGCAGACGGGCGGCCCGACGATCTTCATCTATGACGGGCATCCCGGCGGGGTCGGCATCACGCGCATGGGCTTCCGGTCGTTCGAGACTCTGGTGGGTGACGCGTACCGCCTGATCCACGAGTGCCCGTGCAAGGAGGGCTGCCCGTCCTGCGTGCAATCCCCTAAGTGCGGCAACCTGAACGAGCCGCTCCACAAGGCTGCGGCGCTGGAGCTGTTGACGCGCATGGTCGAGCGATGACCGACACGATTTGCGCAACATTGATGCGGTCTGTGCAGCTTTTGCACGGGTTGACTGCAGGTTTGCGAGCGGAAGGTGCCGCAACCGCGCAATGACGCACCGGTCAGGGGTCACGTCCCTGAATCTCTGCTTCATGCGGAGCCACCGGCTGATCGGTGTCGTGCTCGCTGCGGCGCTCCTGGGCGCTGCGGCACCGGCCGCGCGGGCGGATGACTCAGGTGGAACCCCGACGCCATCAGCGACGGGGGGCGTGACGTACGGTGCGTCGGTGGGCAGGGGCCCGAGGCCGATCGCGTCCGTGTTTCGTCTTTCATCGTCGTCCGTCCGCGTGGGCGCCGCATCCCCCCGGCTCTCGTTCCGCGTTCGTCAATCGGGGGTGAGGACGGTCGCCGCACGCGTCGTGGTCCGCGCCACCAGCCGCAAAGCGCACACCGTCGTCATCGACCTCGGGCAGGTTCGCGTTGGCCGCACCCTCACCCATGCGCTGCCGAGCAGCATCACCAAGCGCGTCGGCGTCTACGACGTACGACTGAGCGTTGTGGACCCGGCGGGTCAGACGCTCCAGCGCACGGCAAAGGCCGCGGGACGCACCGTGCTGCGGGTTCGCGCCAAAGCCGTCGTCAAGCCCTCCCCGGTCACGACCCCGGACCCGATCGTCAAGCCCACGCCGACGCCCGCGGGCCAGACCCCGACGGGCACTTCGTCCTCGTCCACGCGTTTCCCCGTTGCGGGCGCACACACCTTCGGCGGGCCTGATGCTCGCTTCGGCGCCGGGCGCGTCGGCCACACCCACCAGGGCCAGGACGTGCCGGGTGCGCAGGGCACCCCGATCGTGGCGCCGATGGCCGGCACGGTCACCGCCACGGACTACCAGGCGGCCGCGGCCGGCGAGTACGTGGTCATGCACGGGGCCGACGGCCACGACTTCTTCTTCGCCCACTGCGTGCGGCACTCCACCGTGGTCGCCGAGGGCGACGCGGTCCGGCCCGGGAGCCGCCTGTGCGACCTCGGCCAGACCGGTGACGCCGAAGGTCCGCACCTGCACTTCGAGGTGTGGGTCGACGGCTGGCGCAGCAGCAAGAGCAGCCATCCCGTCGACCCGTTGCCGTTCCTGAAGGCCTGGGAGGCCGCTGACCCGAAGTGGTAGCGCACACTGGGCACGAAGTGCGCACACAATCGGCGCGCGCGCACGCTGGTTCGGTCACATGTCGCGCGTCAGATTGCGGGCATGCCCAAACCCAGCAAGATGGCCGGCACCAGCGTGCAGGGCCGCTACCCCGAATGGCAGCCACTCCGTGACCTCGTCGGCCCGTATCTGGCCGATTGGTTCATGTGGATGTACGAAATCCAGTTGACGGACGGCACTCGGGTACACGCCTACAAGCACATCGATACCCGCCAGTATCTGCATCTGAGTGAGGACGGCCGCGCGTTCTTCTTCGAGCCGTCCAAGTGGTACCGGCGCGTCGAGCGTGGCTACGCCGTGTCAGTGGTTCTGTCGTACTGGTTTCGGAGCTGCCACCACGTCGACCGGATCGACGAGGAAGCCAGGCACCACGACGTCACGATGGCTCGTCTGGACGACCTGCGGGGGATCGACGACGATCTATACCCGGACGACGACCCCGTCGTTACCGACGAGGCGCTCATGGACAGCGATTGAGTGCCTTCTCCTCGCCCAGCGGCACGCACAGGTCAGTCGTCTTGGGCGCGCCCTTGGCTCCGAGCGTCCAGCGAACGACCTTGGTGTTGAACGCGGGTGCGGATACCTGAACCTGCAGGGTCTGGCCCGCACCCAGCTTGCCGGCGGCGCTCCCGAGCGCCTCGCGCACATTGAGGCTGGTAGCCGTGGTCGTCATCTCTTTGTTGGTGAAGGGGCACTTCTTGCCGGTGCAGGTGGTGGTGATGACGGCGTCGGCTGGCAGGCCGGTGACTTTCAGCGACCGCAGTGAGGCCTTCTTCCACGTAGCCGCGATCTTGGCGGGCACGTCGGTGGCCAGTTCGTGCAGGCCCCAGGACGGGTTGGCGTTGATCAGGCGGCCCGGCTGGCACGTCGCCACAAAGCTCGCGAAGCGCGTGGTCGGATGGTGTGCGGTGATGGTGTAGACCCCGGTTGGCACGTCGAGGAAGAGCACGCCACCGTCCTTGGAGGACTCCGTCTTGGACGTGTCCGGGATGACGTTCTCGTTGAAGTAGATGGGGTTGGGCAGGGCTGGACTGCCAGATGCCGTGGCACCCGCAATCCCGTGCGCGCCGTAGGCGATGAAGTCCGCATAGGAGACCCCGCGCACATTTTTGGTGCTGAACGTGGAGACGATCACGCACTGCGACGGGTTGTCGTCCGCGCCGAGCGGCACGCCGACAAAGGACGCCAGCGCGTGGTAGATGCCGTCCGAGGGCACCTGGAAGTTGACGTGCTCCAGGTCTTGGCCGTTAGTGGTGAACGTCTGCAGGTAGATCGTGTGATGACCCGTCGCGATGATGTACGGGGTGACCTTGGTGCGGTCGGGAACCTTGAGGTCATACGTCCCATCCGTAGCCACCGTGGCGTGGAGCGCCGGGAACTCGTCGACCTTGATCGTGGCGCCCGCCAGCATGATGTGCACCATGCCGAACTCGTACGCGGTGCCCCGCAGGTGGACGGTCTTTGCCGCGGCTGCCTCGGCCGCCGGGGCGGCGACGAGCAACCCGAGACCAACGGCGGCCAGGAGCGAGAGGACGGTACGGCGCGACAGACGGGGCATCAACGGCTCCTACTTCGTGGGGTCTCAACGCGCCAGATCCTGGCAGGCCCGGGCGATCCACGGGTAGGTCCCCGCCGGCGTTCGTCACCGCCCGACGCAGGCCCGGCGGCGCTCGGTACCCTCCACGTCCTCGGCGAGTTAGCTCAGTTGGTAGAGCACACGACTGAAAATCGTGGTGTCCCCGGTTCGAGTCCGGGACTCGCCATCGTCAGAAGTACCTGCAAATCGGCAGGTTTTTGGCCCTTTGCCCGGAGGCGTTTTGAGCGGCAACGCGCCTCAAATCGGGACTCGTGGCCTAATGCGTGGCCTAAACCCCCCTTGTTTCTGCTCGTTTGGTCGCAGTACTAGGCGACGGCTGAGGGGCGCTTGGCGTCATGGACCTGCGCGCGGGCCTGCTGGATCAGCGCGTCAAACGCCTTTCCGTGGTCCCGTTTGACGCGTTGCTGGAGCTGCGCGTAGACGTCCATCGTCATCTTCGAGTCGCTGTGGCCGACCTGGTTCATCACCCAGAGGACGTCGAAGTTGTTGGCGAGGAGGGCGATGGAGATGTAGGTCCGACGCAGGCTGTGCGGAGTCGTATGCGGCAGCGGCGGGCGCCCCTCCTTGGTGAGGGTCGCGCTGGCGCCCGCGGCGGCCTCGCGCACGATCTCGCCGACGCGCTGCCGGCACATCCGCCCGCCATTGCGGTTGGGGATCGCCCAGGCGTCGGGCTCGAGTGAGCGGCCAGCTCGCCGTAGCCGGTCGAGATGCAGCCGCCACTCGGCGAGCAGGTCCGGGCTCATCTCCACCACGCGCACGCCGGCCGCCGTCTTCGCGCCAGGGATCTGGAAACGGGCGCCGTCGGGATCGTGCAGGCGCAGATGCCCGATCCGCAGGTCGCACAGCTCGCTGGCGCGAACGCCGCTGAGGCCGAGCGTGGCCACGACGACGCGCCGCCCGATGTACGGGCTGTGCCGTCCACCGACGAGACCCTGGGCGTGGTAGCTCACGGTCGACCGGGCGATGCCGAGCTGACCGGAGATCTGGGCGGGCGTCATCCCCTCGGCCATGAGGCGGGCGACATTGGAACGGGTGGCGCCGACCGCTCGCGAGCCGACCCCGACGCTGCGGGGCGCGTCCTGCCCACTGGCGGCGTCGATCAGCGCGACCAGCTCGTCGATCTCCAGGAAGGTCCGGGACGGGGCGGGAACAGCGACCTTCATGCGCCGCGACCGGGCGGGGTTGGCGACCAGGTGCTCGTCCTCGACGGCCTCGTCGAGGATCGAGGCGAGCGTGCCGATGAGTTTCTTGAGTGACGACATCTCGATCGGGACGCGTCGCCGGTTCGTGACCGGGTCGCGCACGGTCGCGCCGCGCGTTTCGAGCTTGCGCAGCTCGTCCGCCTCGCGGAGCTTGCTGGCCTTGAACTCAAGGCACAGGGCCTTGTCGATCTCGTCGAGGCGGTAGCGCCCGAAGAACGGCAGCAGGTGCCGGCGCAGGCGCCAGAGGTAGTCAGCGCGGGTGCTCTCGCGCAGCGGCTGCCGGCCGATGGCTCGGTCTTCGCCTGCAGCCACCACGAGGCGTACTCGTGGAACGTCGGTGTACGTCCCGGAGTGTGGGCCGGGCTGGGCAGCGCCCGCCGGGTCCACACGCCGGCACGCACCCGGGCCAGCACGTTCTCCAGCTCGACGCGGGCGGCGCCTTCCGTCCACCCGCCCCCACAGCCGCAGGAGCATCCGCGCGCCTCGTGGAGTGTCTGCCGCTCGCGGACGCCGTCGACAAGGAAGCGCAGCGAGTAGACGGCCGTACCGTCCGAGAGCGTCCGCGCCTCAAGCGTCCCCTTGGCCGGCCGACTCACGTGCGTTCCGTCTTTCCCATCCGGCGCTCGATCTTACGCCGCGCCGTCGTAGTCGATGAGAGTTGTCACATGTTCCGGTTTGGACGCCCGCCCGGACGGCTTACGGGCGACCCGCGGCGCCGGCGCGTGGACCGCGCGGAAGGCGGCCAGGGCGCGATCAAGGTCAAACCGCACCGGCGGGCGGCGCCCGGGGCCCACCGGACCGAGCCGGATACCTCCGAGCTCGTCGACGTGCGCGTAGACCCACTCCCGGCTGACACCGAGCGCTCGTGCCGCGTCGGCGGCCGAGACCAACCTGGTCCCGCCACGTGTGGTCGGCTGCGCGGCAAGGAGCTCGGCGACGCGTGCGGCGACCGCTTCGACGTCTTCGGGATCGAGCGTCACGGGCCCCACCCGCCCGTCGGGACTTCCTCACTGGTCGGTCCGTTTGCCATGAACAACACGGCGCGATCCAGCCGCGGATCCGGCGCGTGCGTCCGGCCCGCTCCTCCCTAACCAGCCGCCGTAAGCGTCGATGTCGAGGCTGCTGGCGGCGTTGCTCGCGCGGACGCTTGCGAGCTGGGGTGCTGACTCTGGTGCTGGCTGTGTTGCTAGCAAGGTTGCTAGCACGAGCGCACACGCCCGGGCCGACCAGCACCCGGTCGACCGAGCCGGCTCAACCGATGGCTTGAACGCCAGCGAGCGCAGCGTCAATGCGCATCCGCTCATCCGCGGGAGCCCCGGGCCACGATGCCACGACCAGTCGCGTCGACTCCAGGGCGAGCAGATCCGAGTACCTCGTCGCCGCCCGGCACAGCCGCTCGATCCTCAGCCCCAACGGCGCGGTGGCCACCAGGAGCCGGGCCTCGTCGAATACGCCACCATCAGCATAGGCAGAGACGATGCGCCGCAGCCGGTCAGTCGTCTTCGCTGCGATCTCAATCTCGATCGCAACACGGTTGCCCGGCTCGTCGATGACTAGGTCCGGCCACCGATGACCGCGCTGGCCGTGTCGGTCGATGACCTCCACACTGCACGCGCGTCCCGTCTCCCGCTCGATGAGACGGCACTCGCGCTCGGTCAGCAGCACCGCGTCTGGGTCGGCCACCTCGATCTGCGCGGCCAGACGAACGATCGCCAGCTCGTGCGTGCGCTGAATTTCCGGGCGTGGCGGCCGCCGGGTCGCGAGCCCCAGCTCGGCTGCACCTCGACGCGAGATGAACACCGCCCGCCGCTGCCCGCGAACGTCCTGCCGGCACTCCAGCATTCCCGCCGCCGTCAACGCGCTCACCCGCGAATTCGCCCGCCGCACACTCACCCCGAACCGTTCCGCCAGCACCTCGACCGTCACGAACCGAAACCTCGCCACCCACGCCAGCACTTCACCGTCCCGCCTGCCCTCCACCCTCCCCCGACTCCCCCGACTCGCCCACACCCGCTCCTCATGCTCGCTCATACCCCGTCAAGGCTCGCCCCCACCACCCCTCCGTCTCCCTTCCTCCTCCCGCACTCCACCTCAGTCCTCCCTCAAGCTCCCGCCCGGCCTCTCGCAGGACCCAGTCCCTGAAGCGTTCCCGACCATCCGAACTCACCTCCAACTTGTTGGACGGTGGGTACGGGTGGTCGGGCACGCGAAAGCCGCGCCATTCCGCGGTGCGAGAGGCCGGGCCGGCACACGACCCGTCCCGACACAGGACAGATCGCGGGACAGCCGGAACCCGGTGACAACACCGGCCGGCTACTCGGGGCCGCGCGACCAATCGTGCGACCGGGAGAAGCCCTCGACGTTTGCCTCCAAAGTGACGGCCAGGCCAGCGGTTTCGGGATGCGCGACGCCCGAGACGTGCTGCACCGAACGCGCAAACTCACGTGCCGCTAGCGCGTAGCCCTGCAGGATCGCCGCGGTGCGATCCGAACTCTCAGGCCCCGACGCGATTGCCCGATCGGCCTCTTTCGGACCGTCGATGAGCCCATCAGTGCCCGTAGGTCACCGTGCGCGAGAGCGAACCGTAGCGTCCGGCCGTCTCAGGTATCGCACCGTCGACGCGAGCCGTGATGCCCTTGCCCATTACTCGCCGAACCCACCGCTCAGCTTCCGCACCTGATGCGTCCGCGAGCACATCACGCGTCGCGATCAGGAGCTCCAGCACAACACGAGTCATGGCGTTTGCCTCAAGCTCGTATCCGCGGCTCACCACAGCCATCCCCACCTAATCGATCGAAATCCCTGAACGGCCGCCGTCACTACCGCCGTCTGGCAGCGACGGGACGTCGCTACTCCGAGGATGTCTCGCCGTGCGGTCAATCACGACCGCGAGAACTGACCCCCCAAGCGCGGCCAACACGTATTCGGGCAGCCGAACGACGTCGCGCACGATGTCGCTTTCATGCTCAGCCGGGCTCCCAAAATTTGCTGCGGCGGTCACGCGCCGAGAATGGCAGCAACAACGGCGGACGGACACGCATCCGACGCAATGCGGCTCTGGAACACGACCGGCATGCGCGCAAGACTTTGCACCAATGGGCGCGTTCGACATCGGTGACCTTGCCAACAGCCCACTCGGCCAGCCTGAGTTGAAGCAACTCATCGTCCGCCGGCCGGAGCTGCCGGGTCGACCGGCGCCCCGGGTCCCCCAGGTAATCCGGGCTCGGCGCCACCGCCTTCGTCGGGCGACGCGCCACCGTGCCATTGCTGGACCCGACTCCAGCGGGGACGGTGTTCCCCGGCCCCACGACGCCGCTGCTGCCGGCCCGGCGGGTCCCGCCAGCAGCGTCCCCTTGCGCAGGTCGGCCGCGGTCAGCGAGCCGTTCTCACCTTGACGCCCGTTACCGCATGGCGCTTGAGCTGCTTCGTCCCGACGGGCTTGCGGGGCAGTGAGACCGCCGCCCTTGAGACCCCACCCACGGCCAGTAACGCTACGACCGTCGCCATCACGTCGGCGTAGGTCAGCCGGCTGGTGGGGAGCGCGTAGCCGCACGGTACCGCTTCGACCTCGGGGCGGCGAGCGGCCAACTCACGCCACCAAGCACCACTGGCCTCTATCCGTGGTGCGGGCCGTCTAGTTCGGCCAGGCGACCGTCTTCACCGACACCAGGCCGTTGGGCAGGTAAAGGCTGAGGATCAGACGCCGTCGTGTCACCTGAAGCGTCACCCCGGCCCCGGGACCGAAGCGGCTGATCGGGATCTGCACGACCTTCCGAGTGCGCATGTTGATGCTGAGCACAGCGGTGGGTATGCCACGGCTCACGTCCGAAAGCAGTGGAGAGCGCTGTAGAGCGGCCACATGCCAGCCGGAGACGGCGGCCTGATCACACCTACGGCAACCGCGGACGGTGCGCTGTCGATGCCCGTGGCGGCGATAGACCAGGACGCCGGTGGAAGTGGCCGTGAGATAGGGCGTTGTTGTCGCGGAGGTCAACCCAGGGGTATTGAGCGCGGTTGACGGGATTCGCCCGAACAGGGCGGTGTTGGCGTTCACGTCCTTCTCTGCCCCGGTGTGCCACTCCACAGCCAGTAGACTGTCGCCACAGATCGATCCTTGACAGTCCGATCCCAGCAGCCACCGACTGCCCATCGACGAAAACCCATACGTGTCAGCGGGAAGGGTCAACAGGCGCGGGTCAGGGATCGGTCTGATGACCCCCGTCTGCAGGTCCAATAGCTGCGGGCGCAGCCCCGACGACTGCGGATCGTCACAGCTGACCAGCGCGGTCGCCGCCGCCGCCGCGCGGACCCTGCAGGTCGGGGGGAGTCGCGCCGTTCGCGGCGTCGGTGAGCCGTCGGTGAAGATCGACGCCGAGTCCCGACCGGCCACAAACCGTGAGCTCCCGTCGGAGAAAGCGGGGGTGCTGAACTCCCCGACAGAAACCACGGGCGGAAGCCTGTCGTGTGCAACGGCAACGCCTTCTTGGGCGCCGATCACCACACCCACCACGCTGATGACCACACCTAACGTACATGCCGCAGCAAAACGGGTACCTGAGAAAAGCCGCATCTTCTTTCGCTAACCCTCCTGGGGTGAGGAAGTTGCGCCGTGCCTCGGAGTTGCGTTCTGCGCCGGCGGCGAGAGCTGCGGAGGGGCTAGATCAACGTGTATCAGGTGTTCATCCTGGTCAACGATCAACGCGGAACTGGCCAATGTGGGGGGCGTAGTTCCGGTAGCCAATGCTCGCGCGACGCGAAGCAAATGCTCGCTGACTACGATCCCCTGCACCTCAGCCCACGCGTCCAAGTACTGCCCAAGGCTGTCGAACTGCTCTGGCAACGGCCGTCCGACTTCCCGAAGTCGGTCCGCCATCTGATCGTGGTAGCGGTCGTAGTTTCTTCCCAGCTCGGTTACGAGCGCCGTCCCAGACCGGGCAGCGCGGAACTCCTCGGCGCGCCCCGTCCAGGGGAGCGACGGATCGTAGAACGGCGTAGCGGAAAACATGGTTGCTACAGCCCTTTCCAAGTATCGTAAGCTGGGCTGGCGTGATCCCTGTGGTTCGGTCCGGTGCTTGTGAGAGTTCTATGCGCCCGCGAGAATGGGCGAGTAAGGACGATCACGATGAAGAGGACGAGGCATACGCCGGAGCAGGTCATTCGCAAGTTGCGTGATGCTGACCGGATGTTGGCCGAGCAGAAGACGATCGCTGAGGTCGCCAAGGAGCTCGGCGTTTCGGAGAACACGTATCACCGCTGGCGTAATCAGTACGGCGGGATGAAGGGCGACGATGCGAAGCGGTTGAAGGCGCTTGAGCGTGAGAACGGCCGGTTGAAGATGATCGTGGCCGACCAGGCGTTGCAGTGTCAGGCGCTGCGGGAGGTCGCGAAGGGAAACTGGTGAGCCCAGCCCGTCGGCGTCAGGCGGTCGCGATGCTTTGCGACCGCCTCGGCGTTTCCGAGCGCTGGGCCTGTCAGGTCACCGGTCAGCATCGATCCACGCAGCGGCGCGAGCCGACGCCCGCGCCAGACGATGAGGCGTTGCGCGGCGAGTTGCGCGCGTTCTCGGCGTCGCGGCCGCGGTGGGGCTACCGTCAAGCGCACACCCACCTGCAGGAGCAGGGCTGGCAGATCAACCGTAAGCGAGTTCAGCGCCTGTGGCGCGAGGAGGGTCTGCGGGTTCCGCAGCGCACGCGCAAGCGCCGGCGGCTGGGGGCCTCGACCGCGCCAGGGGGGCGTTTGCGCGCCGAGCGCCCGAATCATGTGTGGGCGTTTGACTTCCAGTTTGATCAGACCGCTGACGGGCACATGCTGAAGCTGCTGAACGTCGTTGATGAGTTCACGCGCGAGGCGCTGGTCATGCACACAGCACGCAGCATCAGCGCCGATCAGACCGTCGCGGTGCTCGGCCGGCTGGTAGCGACGCGTGGCGCCCCTGCGCACATCCGCTGCGACAACGGCCCAGAGATGACCGCGCACGCCCTGATCGACTGGTGTGAGACCCAGAGCACGAGCACCAGTTACATCGACCCCGGCGCGCCGTGGCAAAACCCGTTCGTGGAGTCCTTCCACTCCCGCGCACGCGACGAGCTGTTGAACCTTGAGCTGTTCTCCTGCCTGGCCGAAGCCAAGGTCCTGATCGAGGCCTGGCGCGAGGACTACAACCAGCTCAGGCCGCACTCCGCGCTGGGCCGCAAGGCGCCCGCCGTGTTCGCGGCCGCCTGGGCACCCAGCACATGAGAAGCACCCCGGACACGACGCGCACGGACGGAAGCTCACCGATCGGCTCGCCCTCCGGGCTCGCCTCACAGCGAGCTTCTGTCCGTGGCCACTCCTACGGTTCGCCTACTACACCCACCCAGCTCTCACAGCAGGTGGACCGAAGAACGGGGTCCGGCCA
>JBBQCW010000003.1:0-242947 GCA_038319025.1 Solirubrobacterales bacterium | reverse complement strand
CGCTCCGCCGCGCGCCGGTCGGCGGGTGGCGGGCTTGGCCGCGGAGTCACGCCGGCGCGTCCGTGCGCGGGACGACGAGCCGCACCCGCCAGCAGCCCTTCTCAGGCACCCCGAAGTCGACCACCCCGCCGTGTTGGAGCGCTTCGAAGGCCGCCAGGCGCAGGCCCATCCCCGCCCCGCGAGCCCC
The DNA here is from genome assembly GCA_038319025.1 of Solirubrobacterales bacterium. GTDB lineage: Bacteria > Actinomycetota > Thermoleophilia > Solirubrobacterales > Solirubrobacteraceae > JBBQCW01. Next base: position 242,760 of record JBBQCW010000003.1, on the reverse strand, counting down.
AGGACCGACGCCATCGTTGCGGATCTCCAGGGTGAAGGTGTCCTGATCGCCGCTGACCGTCACGAGGACGCGCGTCGGCTTGGCGTGCTTGGCGACGTTGCGCAGCGCCTCGGCCAGGACCGACTGGGCCAGCGGCTCGACCTCTCCCGGGACGGTGACCGCCGCCGGCCACAGCACCTCGATCGGCGGTCCGGGTGCAGCAACCACGCGCTCGAGTTCGGCGGCGAGCGTCGAGCCCGTCTCGGAGGGCACGGCGGCCAGCGGCCGCTCCAGCGCCGAGCGCAGGTCACTGAGCGCCCTGCCCATCTCGACCCGGCAGCGTTCGCGCTCGGCGTCATCGAACGAGCGCTCAGCGCTGAGCGCCAGGGACACCCCGAACAGTCGCTGCATGACCCGCTCATGGATCTCGCGTGCGAGCTCGAGCCGCTCCCCGAGACGGTTATTGCGCTCCTGCTGGCGGGTCGCGTTACGCGCCGTGGCCACCAGTGCCGCGGTCTTGCCCAGCGTCCAGAGCAGGTGACGCTCGCCGTCGGTCAGCTCGAAGCGGCCGCCGCCGCGATCGGCGCAGATGACGCCGTAGGCGCGACCGGCGGCGCTCAGCGGCGTGCAGACCAACGTGGTGATGCCCAGCAGCTGCGCGTACTCGGGCGGGACGGCGTCCTCCAGATCGGCGGCCACGACGATCACCTCGTCCTCCAACAGCGCCCGCTGGGCGACGGGGGTCGAGATCAGGGTCGGGGTTGGCTCCAGCGTGGCCAGCTGCGCGAACGACGTGCCGTGCGAGCCGACCGCCCGGACACGTCGCCGGCCGGCGTCGGCCATGAAGATCGCCGCGCGACGCATCGTCGTCAGCCGGCAGATCGCCTCGCAGATGCGGTCATAGAACTCCGTCGAGCTGGTCTCGGTGTCAAGCTCGGCCAGCAGCTCGACGAACACCTCGAGCGGCTCGACACCGGCGAACAGCGACGCCGGCCGGGGGCCGCTCACGCCGCCTCCGTTTGCACCTCGTACCGCCGGCGGGTCTCGTACAGCGTGGTCCGCTCCGCGGCGGGACGACCCGCGCGGTGGGCGGCGGCGACCAGTTCGTCGGGCTCGAGACGGGTCCCGTGGTAGCTGCCCGCCATCCGCGAGATCGACTCCTCCATCAGCGTGCCGCCGAGGTCATTGACTCCCCAGCGCAACGCCTCAGTGGCGGCGTCCAGGCCCATCTTGACCCAGCTGGCCTGCAGGTTGGTCACCGTCTCACCGAGGGCGAGGCGGAACACCGCCGTGTGCTTGAGGTTCTCCTCGCGGGAGATCTCCTCCACCCCGTGAGTACGCCCGAGCAGAGTGTGGAAGGGGATGAAGGACAGGGGAACGAACTCGGTGAAGCCACCAGTCCGCTCCTGCAGCTCGCGCACGACGCGCATGTGCTCGGCCAGCTCCGAGGGCTCCTCGATGTGACCGAACATGACGGTCGCGGTCGAGCTGATCCCCTCGGCGTGCGAGGCCTCGATCACCTCCACCCACCGGGCGACGGGGAGCTTGTTGGGTGAGATGCGCTCGCGGACCCCGTCGTGCAGAACCTCGGCCGCGGTGCCGGGGGTCGAGCCCAGGCCGGCCTCGCGCAGCCGTGAGAACACCTCTCGGGGAGCCAGCCCGCTGACCTCGCACATGTGCGAGACCTCCATCGGCGAGTAGGCGTGCAGGTGCAGCTGGGGCGCGATCTCCTTGGCGAAGCGCAGCCAGCCCAGGTAATCCTCGAGCGTCCAGTCGGGATGGATGCCCGACTGGATGCACAGCTCGGTGGCCCCGGCGTCGACTGCGTCCTGCACCCGCGAGGCGAAATCCTCGCGGGAATGCTCGTAGGCGTCCGGCGAACGCTTGGCCTGACCGAACCCGCAGAAGGCGCAGCCGACGATGCACACATTGGACACGTTGATGTTGCGGTTGACCACGAAGGTGACCGTGTCGCCGACCAGACGTCGGCGGAGCTCGTCGGCCGCGCTGCGCAACTCCTCGATCACCTCCGGGCGCTGCTCGGCGAACATCGCGGTCAGTTCATCAGCGGTCAGCGCGTGGCCATCACGGGCGCGCTCGATCGCCCGCGGAGCCGCATCATCGGCGACCCGGAGCTCGGCGCGCCGCCCGCTGCCGCCACGCGGGATGAAGGACCAGTAGCGACTGGTGATGACATCGAGCACCGGCGGAGCGATCCACTCGGCGGAGATGTACTCGGGGTAGACACACAGGCGCTCAGAGAGCGCAACTCCGTCGGCGGCCAGGCGCTTGCGGACCTGGGCGGGTGACGGGAAGGGGTGTTCGGGCGAGATGTGATCGCCGTTGGCACTCAGGCCGCCGAGATCGGTGGCGCCCGCGCGGACCAGCTGTGGCCACCAGTCAGCGAGGTTGGGGGGCACCTGAATGCCGACCTCGGGCAGCAGACGGCGTGTCTCGGCGACGAGCCGCGTCATGTCCTGCACGCTCACCGGCGACGCCCACTCGGGAGCGTCGCGCTGGGGACCGTGGCCAACACCGGTGCGCCAGTACTCAGCGGCCGCATCGCCGGCGATCTCGGCCGGCTCGCGGCCGTAGTAGCTCTGATGGGGGACGAAGTTCTGCAGGATGATCTCCTGCAGGTGACCGTGCCGGGCATGGGTTCCCGCGAGCGCTTCGAGCGAGGCCATACGGTCCTCCTCGCGCTCGCCGATGCCGACGAGGATCCCGCTCGTGAAAGGGATCTTCAGCTCGCCGGCGGCGTTGATCGTGGCCAGGCGCAGCGTCGGGTCCTTCGTCGGCGAGCCCTGATGGGCGATGAGATCCTCGCGCACCGACTCAAGCATCAGGCCCTGCGACGCCGTGACCTCACGCAGACGGGCCAGTTCGTCGCGCGACAGCGCCCCGAGGTTGGTGTGTGGCAGCAGCCCTCGCTCCAACGCACGCTCGCACACCCACGTCACGTAGGCAACGAAGTCCGCGTGGCCCAGCTCCGTCAGGCGGGCCTGCACCCCAGGGTGGTACGCCGGGTCATCACCCGTGAGGACCAGGAGCTCCTTGACGTTGCGCCGCTTGGCGCCATCGAGCTGGGCGATCACCTCATCGGGCGTGTAGAGGTGTGGCTGGTGCGTGGCGAAGGCGCAGTACTTGCAGTGCGACACGCACGTGCGTGACAGCGAGAGCGTGACGTTGCGCGAGAAGGTGACGCGGCGGCGCATCCGGTGAGTCTAGATGCGCCGCCGCGTGGGCCCTTCCCGACCGGCGAAGGTGCTTGGCGATCAGGCGGTGTCGGGCGTCGTCTCGTTGTAGGTCTCGATGGGAGACCGGTCCGAATCGGGGCGAATGATGCAGTACTCGTAGACGAGCCCCGCGACCAGCGCTCCGACGATCGGACCCAGGCAGTAGATGACGAACCAGCGACCGAAGCCGCCGAAGAAGTCACCGGCGAGTGCCGGGCCGAGGGCGCGGGCGGGGTTGAAGCTGCCGCCCGTCAGCGGGCCGATGCACATGACGGCGAACCCCAGGGTCGCGCCGATCACCCACGGCGCCCAGCTCTTGTGGGCCTTGGTGTTGACCGCGACGCCCATGATCGCCCACATGAGCGTGAACGTCCCGATCGCCTCCATCGCAAAACCGGCGCCGGTGGCGCCGCTGAGCAGTTGGGAGACGGCGCCGGAGCCGTACTTGACGTCACGGCCCTCATCGACGAGGACGGCCTTCGTGATGAACGCTCCGGCGATGCCGCCGAGCACCTGCAGCACGATGTAGATCGCCGCATCGGCACCACGAATCTTCTTCAGGACGAACAGGGTGATGGTCACGGCCGGGTTGAAGTGTCCACCTGACGCCGCGCCGAGACTCGCCACCAGCATCATCAGCAGGAAGGCATGGACGAGGCCCACCACCGCGTAGTCGGTGTAGCCAAGCGCAGCCTTCGTGGTGAGGCTCACCACAAGAGTGATGAACAGCACCAGCAGCAGAGTTCCGATGAACTCGGCGACGTACGCGTGAGTTCCGCGCTTATCCATGTTGCTTCTCCTCCAAGTGGTCGGGTCCGGCTTTGGACGGGCGAGAATCTATGCTCGCCACGTGTTGCGTTCGTGGCGATCCGGTTACCTCCTGCCCGTGGTGGCGGTTCTGTGCGCTGCCGCATTCGCGGTTTCGGGGTGCGGTCAGACGGCCAACGCCCCCAGCGACCAGCCGATCACGCTGGTCCTGGATTTCACGCCGAACGCCGTCCACGCCGGCATCTATCTCGCCGTGGACCGGGACTACGATGGCGCACAAGGCATCACCCTCAACGTCCGTACACCGGGCGCATCCACGGATTCACTGAAGACCCTGCTCGGTCATCGCGCGGATTTCGCGATCGTCGACATCCACGACCTGGCGTTGGCCCGACAGCAGGGTCGCGACATCGTCGGTGTGGCCCCGCTGGTGCAGGTGCCGCTGGCTGCCGTCCTGGCCCAGCCCGACATCCGGTCGCCCAAGGACTTGGAAGGCAAGCGCGCCGGGGTGACCGGGTTGCCCAGCGACGACGCGGTTCTCGACACTGTGGTGCGTGGTGGTGGAGGGAATCCGAAGAGGGTGAAGCGCGTCACGATCGGCTTCAACGCCGTCAGCGCGCTGATCGGCAAGCGTGTCTCAGCGGCCACCGCCTTCTGGAACGTCGAGGGCCTCGCCGTGCGCGCCCACCGACCTGGCATGCACGAGTTCAGGGTGGATCAGTACGGCGCCCCGTCCTACCCCGAACTGGTGATCGCCGTGCGAGGCGAGACGCTGCGCGAGAACCCAGCCACCGTCAGCGCCGTCGTCACCGCGTTGCGGCGGGGATACGCCGAGACGGCCGCCGACCCTGCGTCGGCGATCTCCGCGATGACCCGTCAGGTGCCGGGGCTGGACGCCAAGCCGCTGACGGCGCAGCTCGCCGCCGTCTCGCAGTCGTTCGCACAGGGCGTCCCGGCCTGGGGCTTGTTCAACCGGGCCAACCTGGAGGCGTGGTCGAAGTGGGAGGCGCGCGTGGGAATCGTGCGCAAGCCACCTGATGTCACGCAGGCGTTCTGGCTGAAGGGGTCCTAAGCGAATCTGACCGCGCCGAGCCGAGTGGGCCGACCTGCTTTCCTCTGGGCCGTGAGCACCGCCCCCGCGATCGAAGCCCACGGACTCGTCAAACGCTACGGCGAGGCGACCGCCCTGGCCGGCGTCGACCTCGACGTGCCAACCGGCGCGGTGTGCGCCCTGCTTGGCCCCAACGGAGCCGGGAAGACCACTGCGGTACGCATCCTCACGACGCTGACTCCGGCTGACGGCGGCACGGCCCGCGTGGCGGGATACGACGTGAGCACCGACGCGGTGGCCGTGCGCCGCAGCCTCGGTCTAGCTGCGCAGGACGCCACCGTGGACGGCCTCCTCAACGGGCGCGAGAACCTGGTCATGATCGGCGAGCTGCATCACCTTGGCCGCAAGCGAGCGAAAGCCCGGGCCGAGGAACTGCTCGAGCAGTTCTCCCTCACCGACGCAGCCGACCGACTGGCCAAGCAGTACTCCGGCGGTATGCGGCGCCGGCTCGACCTTGCCGCGACGCTCGTGAACGAGCCCAAGGTGCTTTACCTCGACGAGCCCACCACCGGCCTGGACCCTCGGGCTCGCAACGAGCTTTGGGGCGTGCTTGACGTGCTCGTCGCCGGCGGCGCGACCGTGCTGCTGACCACGCAGTACCTCGAGGAGGCTGAACGATTGGCCGACGACATCGTCGTCGTCGATCACGGGCGCGTGATCGCCCGGGGCGACGCCAGGGAGCTGAAGCGTCAGGTCGGCGGCGACCAGCTGCACGTCGTGGTCAACGACCTCGCCGACCTTCCGCGCGCCGCCGAGCTGATGAGCTCGGTCGCCGGGGTCGCGGCCACGGTGGATCAGTCCGAGCGCGCGGTCACCGCCCCGGCCGCCGGCGGAGTCCGTGACATCGCCGCCCTGGCCGGACTGCTCGTAGAGCAGGGAATCGCCGTCGAGGACGTGGGCCTGCGCCAGCCCACGCTGGACGAGGCGTTTCTCACCCTGACCGGCCAGCCCTCCGAGGAGGCGGGATGAGCACCACCTCGGCTGAACGCCCAGCGGCGACCGTGCCCGCCGTGCGCGAGCGCAGCACGTTCGTACATGACACATGGGTGATCGCTCGCCGCGGATTCATCCACATCCGCCGCCAACCTGAGGCGCTGTCGGACGCGACGATCCAGCCGATCATGTTCGTGCTGCTGTTCGCCTACGTCTTCGGCGGGGCGATCAGTGTGCCGGGTGGCGGCGACTACAAGGACTTCCTGATGGGCGGCATCTTCGCCCAGACGATCGTGTTCGGCTGCCTTGGCGTGGCCCTGTCGCTGTCAGCGGACCGCAACAACGGCGCGATCGACCGCTTCCACTCGCTCCCCATCCCCCGCTCCAGTCTGCTCGCCGGCCACGCCGTCTCGAGCCTGTTCCGCTCGTTCCTGCCGCTCCTGCTGATGACGCTCAGCGGCTTTGTGGTGGGCTGGGGCATCCACGGGTCGTTCCTCGAGGCGCTGGCCGCCTACGGCCTGATGATCCTCTTCTCGTTCGCGATGATCTGGGTGGGTGTCCTGCTCGGCTCGCTCGTGGCCACGCCCGAAGGGGTCCAGGGGATCGCGTTCGCCGTGATCTTCCCGGTCACGTTCATCGCCTCGACCTTCGTCCCGCCCGCCACGCTCCCGCCCGTCCTGCGGACGATGGCCGAGTGGAACCCCACTTCGTCGCTGGCCAACTCGTTGCGCCACCTGTTCCACAACCCGGGCGGCGCGGCGCCGCCCAATGCCGTGTGGCCGACGGCGCACCCCATCGCCTACACGCTGATCTGGGCAGTAGGCATCGTGGTCGTGTGCGCGCCGCTTGCGGTGCGCGCCTACCAGCGCTCGATCCGCTCCTAGTCAGCAAAGGACCCAACTCATGCCCGAAGTCGACCTCACCGCCGGCACCATCGAGTACAGGGACACCGGCGGCGTCGGCCCCACCGTCCTGCTGACCGGTGGCCTCGCCATCGGGCCATCGTTGTGGGACGGCGTGGTGGCCGCCCTGCGCGACACCCACCGCGTGATCGTGCCCACACTCCCCTGGGGTGCGCACCGCATCCCGATGCACCCCGACGCTGACCTCACGCTGGCCGGACACGCGCGTCTGCTGAGCGAGTTCATCGAGGCGCTCGACCTCCGAGAGGTGACGCTCGTTGAGTCAGACTCCGGCATGGCACAGGTGCTGGCCGGGGATCGGCCCGAGCGTGTGGCCCGGCTGGTGCTGTGCTCGTGCGAGGCCTTTGAGAACTACCCGCCTGGGCTCCCGGGCAAGGCCGTCGCCCTGGCCGCCAAGCTCCCCGGCGGCATCTTTCTCGCCACGCTCCCCCTGCGCGTCCGCGCGCTGCGCGGCACGCCGACCGGCTACGGCTGGATGGCCAAGCGCCCCATCCCCCACGCCGTCACCGACGGCTGGCTTGAGCACCTTTTCGCTGACAAGGAGATCCGTCGCGACCTGGCCAAATACGCGGGCAGCGTCGATCGCCACGCTCTGCTCGACGCCGCAGCCCGCCTGCCACGGTTTGACCGCCCCGTGCTCGTCGTATGGGCGAGTGAGGACCGCGTGATGCCGCCTGCGCACGGCCGGCGCCTGGCGGATCTCTTCCCCCACAGCCGACTGGTGGAGATCGACGACAGCTACACCCTCATCTCGCTCGACCAGCCGGAGCGGCTGGCGGGCGAGATCGCGTCCTTCGTGGCCGAGGCGTGACCGCTCAGGTGCCGACGAGCGCCGCGACGAGCTGAGCACCCTCGCGGTTCATGCGCGAGCGCGGCACGACCTGAGCGAACCCAGCGGCGAGGGCGCGATCGCGGACCTCGGGCGCCGTGTGGGCGTAGAAACCGAGCAGCGCCAGCCCTTCGCGCTGCAGGCTTTCCCCGTCCGCCACACCGTCCGACAGGTCGGTCACGAGGTCGACGACGAGAACGTCCACCGCACCAATGTCCAGCGCGCTCGCGGCCGCGACCGGCGTGGCGACGAGCGTCACATCGTGCCCGCCGGCGGCGAGCAGGCCTTGGACGCGGGAGCCGAAGAGCAGATCAGGAACGAGGGCGACGACCGTCGCCACTACTGCGCCCGCAAGCGGCGGAACTCTTGGTTCATCGACTCTGGCCGACCCCACGTGTGCTGCACCTCGACGCGCCCGGTGCGGACTTCGCGCACCGCAATCTCCCCAGCGATCCCGGCGTTGTCGAGCAACATCAGCGTGCCGTGAACGGCCGGAACGGCGGCGGCGTGGCCGAACCGGTGGGCGACGATGACCCGCCAGTGCCAGTCGTGCTCGGAGTAGGGCTGCGCGTTGCAGGTGACCAGATACGTAGCGGCCTCGATATAGCGCGGCTCATCGAAGATCCGCAGGTCGAACTCAAGGTCCGTCCAGTCGTCCGGAAGCGAGTCAACGACGGTGGTGAAGGTCTCGGCCAGGGCGCCCATGCAGCGGGGAGCGTACTACCCCGGGATCCAGACTTAGCCGGCGACCGTCTCGTAGATCAGGAAAACGTTGAGCGCGATGATGGCCGCCGCCACGGCCCAGGCGAGCGCCGTCGTCGACCGGCGATTCACGAGCGCACCCATCACGGCGCGCTTGCGCGTCAGCAGCACCAGCGGCACCAGCGCAAACGGGATCCCGAACGAAAGCACCACCTGGCTGAGGACCAAGGCCCGCGTCGGGTTCACACCGATAGCCAGCACGAGAAGCGCAGGGATCATCGTCAGTCCCCGCCGCAGCACGAGCGGGATGGTCCGCGCGATGAACCCCTGCATGACCACCTGGCCGGCGTAGGTGGCGACGCTGGAGGACGCCAGACCCGAAGCGAGCAGAGCGAGGGCGAACGCAAGCGCCGCTCCTGGCCCCACGAGTGACTCGAAGCCGTGGTAGGCCTGCTGGATCGAGTCGATCCCACTCAGCGCGGTGCCGTGGAACAGCGAGGCGGCGACCAGCAGCATGGCGATGTTGACCACGCCCGCGAGGGCCATGGCGATGATCACGTCGAGGCGCTCGAACCGCATGATCCGCCCACGTTCCTCGTCGTCCTTGGGCTGGATGCGATTGGCGGTCAGCGACGAATGCAGATAGATCGCATGCGGCATCACCGTGGCACCCAGGATCCCGGTGGCGAGCAGGATCGACTCGGTCCCGTCGAACCCGGGGATCAGCCCTTTGGCCGCCTCGCCAGGAGCGAACCCGATGCGCAGCGTGTTGTAAAGAAAGCCCAGCATGATGATCGCCAGAAAGCCGACGATCACCAGCTCGAATCGGCGGTGTCCGCGCCCCTGGAGCGACAAGAGCCCGAAGGACACGAAGGCGGTGATCACGCCGGCGGCAAACAGCGGCACGCCGAAGAGCAGGTTGAGGGCGATCGCGGCGCCCACGAACTCGGCCAGGTCGGTCGCCATGGCGATCAGCTCGGCCTGCACCCACAGGCCCCAGGTGACGGGCCGCGCGAAATGCTCGCGGCACAGCTCAGGCAGGTTCTTGCCGGTGGCGATGCCGAGCTTGGCCGACAGGGTCTGCACCAGCATGCCCATCAGGTTCGCCAGCACCAGTACCCACAGCAGCAGGTAGCCGTACTTGGCGCCGCCGGCGATGTTCGTCGCGAAGTTGCCCGGATCGACGTAGGCGACCGAGGCGACAAACGCAGGGCCGAGGACGGCTACGGTACCTCGGAAACGCCCGCGGGCCAGCAGGCTCGTGAGCGCGCTGTGCTCATCGCCCGTCTGCGACCGGCCCCGGTCCCGGTCGGCGGTATCGCGGCCGGGAGCACCGACCGCCAGTGACCCGTCAGGGCCGATGTCGATGCCGTCGGGCGGCGGGGCAGGACTCATGAGGTCAGCTCCACGCGCATGGCGGCGGCGAGGTCGCCGCCCAGAGCCTGAGGCTCCGAAGCCACCGACTGCCCAGGGCTGGTGAAGCGCGCAAACAGCGGCCCGCCGAAGGGCTGGCGTTCGACGACCTCGAACGCGTCACCCGGTGCGATGCCGCGCTCGCCGAGGTAGCGAAGCATCTCGGGGTCGGCATCGGATACGCGCACAAACGTTCCGCGCGCACCTTCGAGAACGTCGGCGAGCGTCTCCGTCGCTCCCTCGTCGATGCGACCGTCGCGGGTGGGGATCGGGTCACCGTGCGGATCGTGCGTGGGGTCGCCCAGCTTCTCCGCCATGCGCTCGGCCAGTTCCGCCGACAGGACGTGCTCGAGCACCTCGGCTTCGTCGTGGACGCGATCCCACGGGACCCCGAGGTGCACGGCAAGGTAGGTCTCAAGCAGACGGTGGTGGCGGATGACCTCCAGCGCCACACGCGTCCCCTCCTCGGTGAGTCGCACCCCGTGGTAAGGCTCGTGGGCCACGAGGCCCAGGCCGTCGAGCTTCTTGACCATCGCCGAAGCCGAAGCGGCCGAGAGGCCCAGGCGCTCGGCGAGCGCGTTGGTGGACACGGCGGCGCCCGTGCGCTGTTCCAGCGCGTAGATGGCCTTGGCGTAGTCCTCGACGGCGGACGACAGCACGGTGTTTTCGATGCTGGACACAAACATCAGTTTAGTCATAACGAAACCTAGAACGCGCCAGGGGCAAAATTGGATCTCTTTACCCTTGGTCGGATATGGCCTCCGCAGACACCGCAGCAACCACCCTGGGCGCCCAGGACCACGCGCTCACCACCGGCGCCGGTCTACTGGATCGTTCTGAGCGCGGACGGCTCGCACTTACCGGCGCCCAGTCGCGCGAGTTCCTCAATGGGCAAGTCACCTGCGATGTGGAGGCCCTGGAGGCGGGCGAAGGCTCCTACGCGGCGTTCCTCACCCACAAGGGCAAGATGCTCGGCGACCTGCGGATCCTCGCCGCGGACGACGACGAGCTCCTGCTCGACACCGAGCGTGTTGCCCTTCAGGCGCTGTTCGACCTCCTGCGCCGCACGACGATCGGGTGGGAGACCGAACTACACAAGCGCACGCTCCAGACCGCCCAGCTCAGCATCATCGGCCCCCGCGCACGAGCGGTGACCGGCTCAGACGACCTTCCCGAGCGTGAACACGCTCACTGCTCCGGACTGATCGGCGGGGTCGGCGTGCGGTTCGTGGTGACTGATCTTGGCGTCGACGTGCTGTGCCCCGCGGACGACGGGCCTTCGGTGACCGCGGCGCTCGTCGCGGCCGGCGCTGTGCCTGTCGACGAGGCGGCGGCCGAAGTTCTGCGCGTCGAGTCCGGCCGGCCGCGTTTCGGCGTCGACCTGGCTGAGGGAGCCGTGATTCCCCAGGAGGCCGGCCTGAACGAGCGCGCCGTCAGCTTCACCAAGGGTTGCTACGTCGGGCAGGAGACGGTCGCCCGCCTGCACTGGCGCGGCAAGCCGAACCGCCACTTGCGCGGCGTCGTGCTCCCGACTGCGGCGCCGGTGGGCACGACGCTGCACCTGGGCGAGCGCGAAGTGGGCCGCCTCACGAGCGTCGTCGACTCACCGCGCCACGGCCCGATCGCGCTGGCACTGGTCCGCCGCGAGGTCGAGCCCGGCGATGACGTAGTCGTCGGTGACGGCCCTGCGGTGGCGCGTGTCGTCGCGCTGCCGTTTGCGTAGGCGCCACCGCACGACTCAGGCCGGCGGTGAGCCGCGCCGCCAGGGCAGCGTGCCGTCGATCTCCACGTCCAGCGAGAAGCTGAGGATCGTCCTCACGACCACGAGCAGACCGAGCACGCCCACGCTGGTCAACGTCGCATCAACGGCTACGGTGCGGATGAGGTCGGCCGCCACAAACACTTCGAGGCCGAGCAGCAGCCCGCGGCCGAAGATGCCGCGGCCCGTCTCGTACAGGTGACCGGCGGGCTGGCGGGCCAGCGCGTCACGGATCACGAAACCGGCAGCCACGAACAGGCTGATGACGATGATTGCGACGCCAAGCCACTCGAAAGCCCGGGCGACGTCGTCCATGTTCTTGGACACGGATGGAGCGTTTCAGGGACAGCGGATGGTGCCACGGTCCTACGCCGCCAGCGGCATGGCCCGCGCCAGAAACGCCGCGAGCCGCCGAGGCGCGGGTTCTGGCGGCAGGTCCAGCACGGGCGACGGGTGCGTCGCCAGCCAGGTTGCGACGATGCGCTGCTCGACGACGTCCTCCACGCAAAGGTGCGCCGTCCGCTCACGCGGGGGTGCCGCGAGCAGCGCGGCGGCCGTCCGAGCGCCGGCGTCGGCGACCACCTCACCTGTCCGCAACGGCCCCCAGTCCACCAGTCGGCCTCCGACGAGCCAGAACGCGTCGGCCCTCGCGCCGTCGCGCGGATGCCCGGCGACGATCAGCCGCGGACGGGAGTGCGCGGCCTCGAGCACGCCGCCGAGACGCGCGATCAGTTCGGTCATCCGGTTGCGGCGGCGCTGCAGCCACGCGGCCCGCTCATACGCCTGTGCGGCAGACGCTTCGTGCATCTGCCGGTCCACATGGTCGAGCAGCGCGCGCCCGCCGTCGACACCGGTGAACAACCCGAGCGCCTCGTCCAGGCGGCGGCGGTAGAGGTTGGGATCGAGGTCGCCCAGACAGGGAGACAGGCAGCGGCCCATCTGCCCGTAGGCGGATGGGTGCTGGCGGCGCCCCAGCCGCCGGCCACAGTGCCGCAAGCCGAACAGGGAGTTGAGCTGCTCCATCAATTCCACCGCCGCCACACGGGAACGCAACGGCCCGATCGACACCGCATGACCGGCCGCGGGCTCACGTGCCACCTCGAGCACCGGATAGGCGATGTCGAGGCGGCAGCGCAGATAGACGAACGGGTCCTGATGTTTGCGCGCCACGTTGCCGGGCGGCAGGTGGCGTCGAATGAGGCGGTGCTCGAGCACAAGCGCGCCGAGTTCGGACTCGGTGCATTCGTGGTCCACGGTCTCGGCTCCCATTGCCCACGCGGTCGCCGCGGAGGAAGCGGCGAAGTGGGCGCGCACGCGGGTGCGCAGCGAGACGGACTTGCCGATGTAGAGCACCTGGCCTTCCGCGTTGCGGATCAGGTAGACGCCCGGCTCCTCGGGCAGACCGGAGCAGTCCGGCGCGCGTTTACGCAGACCGCGCAGCGTCGGCCCGCCGTCCGTCGCACCGGCGCGGCGACGGCGGGCACGGACCGGACGCAGCAGCGCCACGGCGTCCCCGATGGTCGCCGACTGCGCGCTGAGCCGCGGCAGCAAAGCACACAAGATGCGCGCGCACGTCTCGGCGTCGGCGAGCGCCCGGTGCGTCGTCTCCACCTCGATCCCCAGCGACTCCGCCAGCAGTCCCAGCTTGCGCTGACGGGCCAAGGGGTGCAGCCGCCGCGCCAGCGCGACGGTGCACAGAACAGGCGGGTCAGGCCACGGCAGCCGTGCGCGCTCGAGCGCTTGACGCAGGACCCGGGTGTCGAACGATGCGTTGTGGGCGACGAGGACGCGGCCCTGCAGCTGGCCAACCAGTTCCGCGAGCGGGATCTCCGCAGGCGGCGCAGCATCCACCATCTCCTGCGTGATCCCCGTGAAGCGCTGGATCCCGCGTGACAGCGGCCGGCGGGTCCCCACCAGCGACTCCCACCGCTCGTGCAGTTCACCGCCACCCACCAGCACAGCGCCGATCTCCGTGAGCTCGCACGTGTCCCCCATGCACCCGTTGGTCTCCGTGTCCACCACGAGGAACTCGGCACTGATGAGCGGATGGTCGAGAAGGTTGGGCACACCGGTGATGACAGCGCCACGGGCCGACGGCATGCACGCCACGTTGCGCGAGACCAACCGTCGCAGTGCGACCGCGCGCCGTAGTACGGTCGTGCCACGCCACCCCCACGCAAGGAGGCCGCTCCGATGACCACCCTGACCAGCGATCAAGAAGTCGACCGCCGTTTGGCCGAGCTGGATGCCCTGGCCGCACAGGAATGGACGGCTTACGGGGATCGCCTGCGCGACTTGCAGGGCCGTGAGTACGAGACCGAAGAAGCAGCCGCGTGGGACGAACTTCGCGGCGTACTCGACACGCTCGAAATCGAGCGCGAAGGCCTCCGAGCCGCTCCGACGCCACCCGCTTAGGCCGACTGACCACCCCCGCCCGCCGCTCGATCTGTGTCGAACGGTTCGCGTGGGTGCCGGTCCGTCGGTTAGGGTGATTTGCGCCGCGGTCGTCGCGGCACGGGAATGGAGAGATGCGCGTGACGAAGCGAGGGGTGCTGGCCGTCGGGACGGCGCTGGTCGCGCTGTCGGCCTCAGGCTGCGGTAGCGACACGAGTTACCACAACAAGTTGCGCCCGCCCGCGCCCATCGTGGTGTCGGCGTACATCTCCGATCGCTCGGTGTCGCTGTCCCCCAACCGCTTCGGAGCAGGCCCGATCACGCTGGTGGTGACCAACCAGTCCGGCGCCTCCCAGCAGCTCACGTTCGAGACGACCGGGTCCGGCGCCGGTGTGCGTCAGACGACCGGCCCCATCAACCCGAGTGACACGGCCACGCTCAAGGCAACGGTCCGGCCCGGCAACTACCAGCTGCGGGCATCGACCGGTTCGGTCCTCCCCGGCCGCCTCGTGATTCGCGGCCAACGGCCCAGCAGCCAGAACGATCTGTTTCAACCGTAGCGTCGAGCAGGCGACTACTGACAGACTGAGGTCGTGCACCTGCGCCTCCTCACCGTCGCCATCTTCCTCACCGTCCTGACGAGCGCCGTCGGTGTGGCTCAGGCTTCAACCGCGCAGCAGGACTTCTTCACCGCCGCGCTGCAGAAGGACAAGAAGGTCACCAAGACCGTCAAGTCCACGTTGACGTCGGGCGTCGCGTTCGTCGATCCGACCAACCTCTTCGCGGACGTCACGGGCGATGGCAAGGCCGACGCAATCGTGTTCGTGGAGTCCGGCTCGGTCAATGGCGCACTGGCGTTGTACGTCTTCACCACCGACGGCGGGAAGTCAGACCAACTGCGCGTCGTCTACCGCTCACAGACTCTGCAGCGCGCGACGGCCCGCGTGAGCGGAACGGCGCTCGTGATCCGCCAGCCGATCTGGGGTGCGGGCGACGATCCGTGCTGCGCGCTGAAGTACCGCCTGGCCACTTACCGCTGGAACGCGAAGCACAAGACGATGGAACGCACCGCGGTGCGTGAAGTCGCCGCCGGCGTTCCCGGCGCCTGACGCCGCGCCCTCTGTGACCTACCCCACACTCGCGCAACCATTGCGTGCGTGCGATGCTTGCGTGCATGCAAGCAACACGGCAACCGTCCGTCGACGCCGTCTCCCCCGCCCGCCTGGCCCATGAGCTGCTCGAGATGTGGGGCGGGATCATGCGTGGCTCGGGGCATGAGGTGTACGCCGTGTTCGAGGAGCTCGACGTCTCGCTCACCCACATCAAGACTCTGCATGCTCTGGCCGACGCCGACGCCGATCTTTCGGTCAAGGAACTCGCCGAGCGCCTGGGTCTGTCGCTGGCCGCCGCCAGCCGCACGGTCGAGGTGCTGCTGCGGCGCGGCTGGGTGGAGCGTCGCGAGGACGAGCAGGACCGGCGCGTCAAGCGCCTGAGCATCACTGCGGACGGGCACAGCGTGATCGACCGCATCGAAGCCGCCCGCCTCGCCGGCCTGCGCGCGTGGACCGCCTCGCTGACCCCAGACCAGCGCGGCGGCCTCTCCGCCGCGCTCAACGACCTGCCGACCCACGCCGGAAACGGACCGACGGAATGACGCTCATCCCGACAGACACGCCAAAGCCCCCACGCGCACCGCGCGCAGGCCGCATGAGCGGCTTCATCACCGACGAGAACCGGCGCTGGTGGACCCTCGGCGCCATGTGCTTCGCGCTGTTCATGGTGATGCTCGACAACACCATCGTGAACGTCGCGCTGCCGTCGATCCAGCGAGATCTGCACACCACGATCTCCGGTCTGGAATGGACGGTGAACGCGTACACGCTCACCTTCGCCGTGCTGCTCGTGACCGGCGGACGCCTGGGCGACATCTTTGGGCGCCGCAAGATGTTCCTGTTCGGCGTAGTGGTGTTCGGCGCCTCCAGCGCGTTCATCGGCTTCTCGCAATCCGCCGGCTGGCTGGTCACGGGCCGTGCCATGCAGGGGGTCGGGGCCGCGTTCATGATGCCCGCGACACTCTCGATCATCTCCAACGCCTTCCCCCCGCACGAACGCGGCAAGGCGATCGGCACGTGGGCCGGAGCCAGCGCCGTCGCGCTGGCCATCGGGCCGATGCTCGGCGGCTTCCTCGTCGAGCACGTGTCCTGGCAGTCGATCTTCTTCGTGAACGTGCCGGTGGCCATCGCCGCGGTCGTCGTGACGCTGTGGGCCACGCCCGAGTCGCGCGACGAGAACGCTGCGCGCAGCGTCGACGTACCCGGCGTGGCGGCGCTGACGATCGGCCTCACCTCGCTCGTGCTCAGCCTCGTGGAAAGCAACTCGTGGGGCTGGGGCTCCGTGCGCATCATCGGCCTGCTCGCCACCGCGGTGATCGCGCTGACCGCCTTCGTCGTGATCGAGCGCCGCACCGAGAACCCGATGGTCGACTTCTCGTTCTTCCGTTCGCGGTCGTTCCTGGGCGCCAACATCGTGGCGTTCATCGTGAGCTTCGCCATGCTGGCGATGTTCTTCTTCCTCACGCTGTACATGCAGGACGTACGCGGATACTCACCGCTGGAAGCCGGCATCCGGTTCCTGCCCTCCACGGTTGTGATCATCTTCATGGGCCCGATCGCCGGCCGACTGGCCGACAAGGTCAGCCCGCGGCCACTGATGACTCTGGGGCTCGTGTTCGTGGCCATCTCGCTCTTCTGGCAGGGGCACCTGGCGCTCGGCACGGGCTACGGGACGCTGCTGGGGGCGTTCATCCTGATGGGCTTGGGGATGGGCCTCGTGATGTCCCCGATGAGCACCGCCGCGATGAATGCCGTCCCGCCGCAGAAAGCCGGCGTGGCCTCGGGCATCCTCTCGATGAGCCGCATGGTCGGCGGCACGTTCGGCGTGGCCGTGATGGGTGCGCTGATCAGTGGCTTGGGCCGTGGACAGCTTGATCAGAACCTCCCGCAACTGACCTCGGCCGCCCGCGGCAAGCTGTCGGAGACCCTCGCGGTCGGCGGGGCCGGCGTACCGCCCGCGCTGCGCGCCACCGTCCAGGACGCCTTCCTCTACTCGCTCAACAACGCGCTTCGCATCGGTGCCGCCGTGTCCCTGATCGGCGCCGTGCTGGCCTGGACGCTCGTCAGCTCCGCCCGCCAGACCGACCCGGACGCACCGACCGAGGAGACCAACGCCCCCGAGGACGCGCCCGCGGCCGAGCCGGTCCCGGAGCTCGTCGGGGCCTGAGCGCCACGTTGGCAGGTGCGCTCGGTACCGTCCCAGCCATGCAGGTACTGAAGGACCTCGACGAAGCGCGTATCGCCCGCCTGTGCGCCGAGGACGAATGGTTCTGGCTGGACCTTCACACCACGCCGGAAAACCACGTCGAACAGGTGACCCGGATGGGCGAACTGTTCGACATCCGTGACCTCACGCTCAAGGACACGATCGACTTCCATCAGCGCCCCAAGGCGTTCGACGACCGCGAGTACGTCCTGCTCGTGTTCTTCGGGGTCAACTGGATTGACGACGGGCACCTGGACGAGCGCCACGTCCTCCCGGTCGAGGTCCACGTATACATCTCCGGCCACTGGCTGATCACGGTGCGGCGCGACACATTCCCGTATCTGGCCAAGACCCGCCAGGCGCTACGCGAGAACACCGAGCGCACCAACGAAGAGGAAATCGTCTATTCGATCCTCCACGGCCTGGTGTCCTCGTTCCTGCCGGTGCTGGCCGCGATCGAGCATTCGGTGGACGACCTCGAGGCCCGCATCGAGAGGTCCATTCTGGGGATGCCCGGAACCGGTGTCGGATCCGGCGACGTGCAGCGCCAGTTCTTCAACCTGCGCCGTCTGCTCGTCAGCCTGCAGCGGGTGCTCGGGCCCGAGAGCCACCTGTTCCCCAAAGCCGGCGAGGAGATCCTGGCGTTGCCAGGCCTGGAGGAGGACCCGCGCCACGACTACTTCCGAGACGTGCAGGACGATCTCGCGGGCCTGATCGAGCGCGTGCATCTCGCGCGGCAGACGATCGGCGAGGCACTGCAGATCCACTCATCGGCGATGGACAACCGCTTGGGCGAGTCCAACGAGCGTCTGAGCATGGTCGCGACCGTGTTCCTCCCGCTGGGCGTCGTGGTCGGGTTCTTCGGGATGAACTTCGCCTGGATGGTGCGCAACGTGACGAGCGCCACGGACTTCCTCATCTTCGGGATCGGCTCGATGATCGTCGCCACCATGATCGTGCTGGGGATCTTCTGGCGGTCCGGCCTACTGGGCCGACGGCGAGCGGCGGCGCGCCTGCGTCGCGCCTCGCAGGCCGAGGAGCAACGTTACGAGGACACCCACAGCACGATCGTCCCGTAGCATCCACGCCGCCCCATCCCCCGAGCTTCAGAGGTCTTCGTCCCGTGGCCATCGATCTGTCCGACATCGCTTCCGTCTCCACCGAACCCGGTGAGCTGCCGCCCACGATGACCGCCTGGGTCATCCGCAAGGAACGGGAGGGCGAGCCGGTCGACGCCTTCCAGCTTGAGGAAATTGAGACGCCGGAGCCCGGCGCCTTCGAGGTTGTCGTCCGTGTGATGGCGGCCGGCGTGAACTTCAACAACGTGTGGGCCGCGCTCGGCCAGCCCGTTTCCATCTTCGGCTACGGCGACCACCCCGAGTTCGGCCACCACATCGGCGGCTCGGACGCCTCGGGCATCGTGTGGAAGGTCGGCGAGGGCGTCACGCGCTGGAAGCCGGGCGACGAAGTTGTCGTGCACTGCAACCAGGCCTCCTACGAGGATCCCGAGGTCCACGGCCTTGACCCCCTCGCGGCGCCCTCCCAGCGGATCTGGGGTTATGAGACCACGTGGGGCTCGTTCGCCCAGTTCACCAAGGTGCAGGCCCAACAGCTGCTGCCCAAACCCAAGAACCTGGCCTGGGACGAAGCGGCCTCCTACGGCCTGACGTACTTCACCGCCTACCGCATGCTCATGGACCGCGGTGCGCTGCAGGCCGGCCACAAGGTGCTCATCTGGGGCGCCGCCGGCGGCCTCGGCGTGTTCGCGACCCAACTATGCGCGGCCGCCGGTGCTGACAGCGTCGGTGTCGTGTCCTCCGACGAGAAGGGTGCGCTGGTCGAGCAGCTCGGCGCCGCCGGGTTCATCAACCGCAACGAGTTCGCCGGCATGATGCGCAAGGGCGGCGAGACGGCCGAAGAGGAGAAGGAGCGTTTCAAGGTCTCCCGCGCGTTCGCCAAGCGAGTCAAGGAGATCCTCGGCGACTCTCCCGACATCGTCTTTGAGCACGTCGGCAAGGCCACGTTCCCCACCTCGGTGTTCGCCTGCAAGCCGTTTGGCAAGGTCATCATCTGTGGCGCGACATCCGGTTACAACCTCGACTTCGACGTGCGCTACCTGTGGATGCGCCAGAAGTCGATCATCGGCTCGCACTTCGCCAACGCCTACCAGTGCATGAAGGCCAACGAGTTGATCGAGCAGACCAAGATCCGCCCCGTGCTGTGGCGTACGATGCAGTTCGACGAAGTCGCCGATGCGCACCAGCTGATGCACGAGAACAAGCACTCCGGAAAGATCGCGATCCTGGTCGGCGCCACCGCCGAGGGCGAGGGTCGTACCATCGACGGCCCTGGGGCGATCCGCGCAGAGGTCGGTGCCTGATGGCCGGCGTCGTTCACATCCCCTGGTACTCCAACGGGCTGCGCGGCGACCGCCTTGAGGCTGCTCTGGCGGAGATTGCGCCCGTCAGCATTCGGTACGGCGCCGAGGCCTTCTCGGTGTACCGCAGCCGCGATGACCGCCACAAGTTCCTGCAGACGGCGACGTTCGAGTCCAAGCTGGACTGGGAGCGCTACTGGAACGGCCAGGAGTTCATCGACTGGCGCGTCATCCACGGCGGGTACTGGCAGGTACCGGTGCTCTACGTCTGGAACGACATGGTCTGCGAGGGCCGTGTGGATCCGCCTGAGCTCGTCGCCGCCGAGTGGACTGGTGCTCCGGAGCCGGAGCCCTCCGAGCCCCCGGTGGCGCCCCAGCCGGCTGCCTGAGGGCCGTTCTCAGTCCTGCTCCATCTCTTCACGGATCCGCTGCAGCGATTGACGCAGGATCCGTGAGACCTGCATCTGGGAGACCCCGACCACATCGGAGATCTCCGACTGCGTCAGGTCTTCGGTGAAGCGCAGGCGCACCACCTCTCGATCGCGTTCGGACAAAGCACCCATGGCGCTGCCGATCATGGCTCGCAGCTCGGCACGAGCCATGTCCGGATCGCTCCCGCCGAGCGTGTCGGCCAGCGTCTGATCCTCGCCGACCGGGTCTTCGAACGATTTGGCGTACCGCGCGCCCTGAGACTCGATCGTCTCCAGCACGTCATCGAAGGAGATCTCCAGCGCGTCCGACAGCTCCTGCACCGTTGGCGACCGCCCGAGCTTTGTGGTGAGTTCCTCCCGTGACCGCGCCAGTTTCAGCTGCGTCTCCTGTAGGCCTCGCGGGACGCGCACTGACCACGTCCGATCGCGGAAGTGCCGGCGCAGCTCACCGAGGATCGTGGGTGTCGCGTAGGAGGAGAACCGCACATCCCGGGTCAGGTCGAACCCGTCGATGGCCTTCATCAGGCCCACACTGGCCACCTGGATGAGGTCATCCATCGACTCGCCACGTCTCGCGTAGCGGTTGGCCAGGGAGCGGGCGAGCGGCAGCATCTCCGCGGCCAGCAGATCGCGAGCGGTCGTGTCGCCGTCCTCATGCCACGCGCGCAGGAGCTTGCGCTCGCGGGCGGCCATCGCCGCGGTGTCAGTGCGATCCGTCATTTTTTCCCTTGATCACACTTCCCCCTGGACTGGGTCGTCGATCCTTGCGTTACGGCGCCGCGGCGCCATGCCGTGCTTTGCCCTCCGGGGAACCTGAGGCCCGGAACCTCCGTCAGCCCTGCTCGAGCGGTGCCATGGTCAGCCCGGAGTCCCGCAACTGTTCCCAGTAGTGCTCCGCGAGCTCCTGGTGGCCTGACCACACGATGGCCAACCCGCTGCGATGGACCCGATCAGCGATCGAGTACCCCTGCTGAACTGAGCAGCCCGGGACGATTCGGGCGAGCGTGACGGCCACGTGGTCGAACGTGTTGTGATCGTCATTGCGGACGATCACGCGCCACTGGCCACCCAGCCCACTTCCGGGGCCCTGGGTCCGCGGCTTTTCGACGGTACGCGTCATCGGGCTTCAGGGTGGCAGATCACGGCGCCGAATGGCGGTCCCAGTACCGCGCGAGGCCCGGCCAAAGCGTCTCAGGGGGCGTCGCCTGCTCATAGAACCCGGCGGACGCCGGATCCGCATCGGCCAGATGGGCACGGATCGCAGCGGCAAAGCGGTCACCGTCGATGTGCCGGGCCAACTCGCCCCAGTGCTCCAGCCCGTCCCGCAAAGACGTGAGTTGCGCCGAGACGTCTTCGAACGCGCCGAAATGCGTGATGGCGAGCCGCTCCGGCGCCCAGGCCTCGATCGTGTCGATCGAGGTGCGCCACGCGTCCAGGTCGATGTCCGGGGGCGGCGTAGGTGGAATCGTCGGCCCGGCCCCGATGCGCGCGCCCGCCACGTCGCCGGTGAAGGCCGTGCCTGTGGGCTCGTGCAGATAGCTGACGTGATGGGAGGCGTGCCCAGGCGTGTACGCCACGCTCCAGTCCCCGATCCGTTCGCCCCCGCTAAGAACTCGCAGACGCTCGGCGGGCACCGGAACGATGGCGCCCCACAGCCGCTCCATCTGATCGCCGTAGAGCCGAGTGGCGCTGGCCACCAGCTTGGATGGATCGACAACGTGGCGCGCCCCGCGCTCGTGCACCCACACCTCCACATCCGGCCAGCGAGCCACCAGCGCGCCGGCGGCGCCTGCGTGGTCAAGGTGGATGTGGGTGAGCAGGATCGCTCTGGGCCGCCAGTCGCCCAGGGCCTCGAGCAGCACTGCGGACGCACACTCAGGCCCTGGGTCAACGATCACGTCGTCCTGGGCGAAGCAGCAGATGACTTGCTCCCGGCCGAGGTGGCGTACGTCGATCGCGTGCAACCCCTTGCCGAGCTCAGGGCCCGTCATGCGCGAGCCAGGACGAGGTCCTGGAACGAGCGCCCGGCAGGGCGAGCCGCCCACGATCCCAGCGCCACCTCGACGGCGCCAAAGCCGGCGGAGGCCAAGCGGGCGCGGAGCCACTCTTCGTCGTAGGCCACCGCCTCCTCGGGCACGTCGGGGTCCACTACCGCGTGCCCCTCCGCCTCGGGGCCGAAGGCGAATGCCGCGTCACCACGCGTCACCGCTGCCCGGGAGTCTTCTCGCAGGAGGAAAGCGCTGACGAGCAGCCGGCCGCCCGGGGCCAGCACGCGGTGGGACTCAGTCAGATAGTTCTCGGCCGTGAGCGGCATCAGGTGCGTCAGGACCGAGGCCATCACGACAACGTCCACACTGCCGTCGGCGTGAGGGAACCTGACGGTGTCCGGGTCCAGCGTGCCCGTCGGGTGGTACCGACTGTTGAACACATCGACGTGGGCGAACGAGAACCGCTCGTCGTTCGCGTAAGCCGCCTGACACCAGGCCACACCGTCGGGATCCGGGTCAAAGCCGGCGTACGTTCCGTCGGCGTCGAGGTAGTGCGTCAGCGGCCGCGCTATCCGGCCGATGCCCGATCCGGCCTCCAGCACATGCTCCGCAGGTCTCAGCTCCGCCAGCTCGCGCAGGTGGCCGAGGTACTCGTCGCCTACCTCCACGAAGTCGCCCGCACCCACGAAGTTGAGGCGCCGCGGCGGCACGAGCGGGTCGTGGAGGCCCTGCAAGCGGTCGCGAGCATCGAGCGCGCGCAGGTGCAGAGAGGTGGCGGCGCGTCGGGCGAGGCTTTCAGGCACGGCCGGGAACCCTACAATCCAAGGCATGACCGACCCCCGGCTCCCCCAGCGCGACCGCCCCTGGATGATCCGCACCTACGCGGGGCACAGCACCGCGGCGGCGTCCAACGCCCTGTACCGCGGCAACCTGGCCAAGGGCCAGACGGGGCTGTCGATCGCCTTCGATCTGCCCACGCAGACGGGTTACGACGCCGGAGACGAACTCGCGCGCGGCGAGGTCGGGAAGGTCGGTGTTCCGGTGGCTCACCGGGGCGACATGTCGACATTGCTAGACGGCATCCCGCTCGATCAGATGAACACGTCGATGACGATCAACGCGACGGCGGCCTGGCTGCTTGCGCTGTACATCGTCACCGGTGAGGAGCAGGGCGTCGACCCGGCCCAGCTCTCGGGCACGACCCAGAACGACATCATCAAGGAGTTCCTGGCTCGCGGCACCTACGCGTTCCCGCCGGGTCCGTCGATGCGACTGATCGCGGACATGGTCGCCTACACGGTGACCGAGGCGCCCAAGTGGAACCCGATCAACATCTGCAGCTACCACCTGCAGGAGGCCGGGGCCACGCCCATCCAGGAGATCGCCTACGCGATGGCCAACGCCATCGCCGTCCTTGACGCTGTACGCGAGCGCGTCCCCGCCGAGCAGATGGGCGATGTCTTTGGTCGCATCTCCTTCTTCGTCAACGCCGGGGTGCGCTTCATCGAAGAGCACGCAAAGTTGCGGGCGATGGGTGTCCTGTGGGAGGAGTTGGGACGCGAGCGCTACGGCGTCACCGATCCCAAGCTTCTGCGCTTCCGGTACGGCGTACAGGTCAACTCGCTCGGCCTCACGGAGTCCCAGCCGGAAAACAACGTGCAGCGCATCGTGCTCGAAGCGCTGGCGGTCACCCTGGGCCGTGACGCTCGCGCTCGCGCCGTGCAGCTCCCGGCTTGGAACGAGGCGCTCGGCCTGCCGCGCCCGTGGGATCAGCAGTGGTCGTTGCGCATCCAGCAGATCCTCGCCTTCGAGACCGACATCCTGGAGTACCCGGACATCTTCGAAGGTTCGATCGTGATGGACGGCTTGGTGGCCGAGATGCTGGAGGGCTCACGCGCTGAGATGGCGGTCGTCGCCGAGCACGGTGGTGCCGTTGCGGGCGTGGACTACATGAAGGCCGCGCTCGTGGACTCCCATCGCGAGCGACTGCGTCGCATCGAAGCCGGCGAGCAGGTCGTCGTAGGGCTGAACCGCTTCACCGAGACCGAAGAGTCACCGCTGACCAGCGACGCCGAGGGCGGCATCCTGGTGGTCGACCCGGCCGTCGAAGCCCAGCAGACAGCCGCGCTCGCCACTTGGCGGGCTGCGCGCGACGGCGCCGCTGTCGAAGCCGCGCTCACCGAACTGGCTCGGGTGGCGCGAACCGCGGAAAACATCATGCCCGCCACGATCGCCGCCGCGAAGGCGGGCGTCACCACCGGCGAATGGTCGGCAGCGCTACGGGAGACCTTCGGCGAGTACCGCGCGCCCACCGGTGTGGGTGAGGCGACCGCCGCAGCCGCCGACTCGATCCAGATCGAGGAACTGCGCGACGAGGTCGATCGCGTCAGCGACGCCCTCGGTCGCCGCCTCAAGATCCTGGTGGGCAAGCCGGGGCTCGATGGTCATTCCAATGGCGCCGAGCAGATCGCCGTCCGTGCGCGCGACGTGGGCATGGATGTCGTCTACGAAGGCATCCGCCTGACCCCCGCCCAGATCGCCAAGTCGGCATCCGACGAAGGCGTACACGTGGTCGGCCTGTCGATCCTTTCGGGCTCACACCGGGAGCTGATCCCGTCGGTCGTGCAAGCCCTGCGCGCGGCCGGTGTGGACGCCCCCGTCGTGGTCGGCGGGATCATTCCCGACGCCGATGTGGCCGCTCTCCAGGCTGCCGGCGTGGCCGCCGTGTACACCCCGAAGGACTTCAACCTGACCAGCATCATGGCCGACATCGTGGCCCTCGTCGCCGCGCGCCACGGGCTGGCTGCGAGCGCGTAGGGCCGACGGTGGCGGCCTATGACCCCGTCGATGACGGGGCGGCGTTGGGCGAGCGACTGCGTGCCGGTGAGCTCAGCGCGGCACCCGCCACGCTGAACCTGGTCGAGACCCGCAGCCCGGAAGCGCGGACACAAGTGGCGGCGCTGCTGCGCGCCGTCTCCCCCGCGGCGCTCGGCGGCGAGGCGCCCGGTCACGTAATCGGTGTCACCGGGCCGCCCGGAGCCGGCAAGTCGACCTTGCTGGGTGCGTTGGTCGGCGTGTGGCGAGCGGAGCGGCGATCGGTTGCCGTCCTGGCCGTCGATCCGTCCTCGCGACGCTCAGGTGGTTCGCTGCTCGGCGACCGCGCGCGCATCCCCCACGACCCGGCAGATTCGCACATCTTCATCCGCTCGACGGCAGCGGCGGAGCGTCTCGGCGGCCTCGCCCCCGCCACCCGTGTCGCCGCTCAGGCGCTGAGCGCCGCGTTTGACATCGTGGTGATCGAGACGGTCGGGGTCGGTCAGTCAGAGACGGATGTGGCCGATGCCGCAGACACCGTGGCTGTTGTGGTGCAACCGGGCTCCGGCGACGCGCTGCAGTTCCTCAAGAGCGGGATCATGGAGATTCCCGACGTGCTCGTCGTCACCAAGGCAGACCTGGGCGACATCGCCATGCGCGCCCGGCGCGACCTGAGCGCCGCACTGCGCTCGGTCGGGTCACGGGAGACGGCGGTCGTATCCGTCTCAGCGCTGTCGCCGCCGACCGGCCTCCAGGACCTGGTGGCTGCTCTTGACGCGCACCGCGCTGGACTCGACGTGGCAGCGCGACGCACGCGCGCCCGCCGAGCCGGAGCGCTCGCGGATTTCATGGCCGAACATGGCGAGAGCGGCCTGCGTGCGCTCGGCGGGCGGCGCGCAGCGCTGCGGCGCCTCGACGCGCGCCCAGGCTCCGACGACGTGCCCACCTTGGTCGCATCACTCGAACAGGAGGTCACCGGATGACAATCGAACTCGGAGCCATGTTGGGCGCCCTCGTGGCCGGGACGCTGATTGCGCTGGCCGCCGGCGCCATAAACCTCGGCACCGCGCTCACGTTCGGGATGCTGGCGTTTGTGGCCGTAGTGATCTGGGTGCTGCTGAAGCGACCCTGATGCCCTCAGGCGATCAAACGCGCCGCGACGCCGGGAGGCGGCGCGAACCGGTGCCGGCAGTGCTTACACACGCGAGCGGCGACGCGCACTTCCTGCTCGCACTCAGGACAGTCCTTGGTGGCGACCGCGGCCACGGTGGCGGCAGCGAGGGCGGTCGCCGCCGCCGAGGGGCGGGCCGAAGCGGGCCTGAGCGGGCTGAGTGACATGCCATCCGCACGGCTGGGTGCCTCGGGCCGGATGTAGCGCCTGGGCGCCCGCGGTGTCACGGCGTAGGTCGCGGCCGTCGCCGGCGTGCTCGAGCGATCGGACACGATTCGCTCGAGACGCGTCCGTCGCTGAATCGACCGCCGGGCTGAAGCCTGCCGGCGCCCGGCGACTCGGGCACGTCGATGCTCTCCGACAAGGGTGCCGCGAGCCGTGATGCGCGCGCGCAGCGCTGACGGTCCTCCGATGTGCGGAACACGGACTCGAGCACGCTCCACCCGCGGACGCCGGATCGAGCCTGTCGGCCAAACACGCACGGGTCGAACCCGTCGGCGCGGACGGAGCCGTCGGACGCCTCGCGTGACAGCGGCGACCGGGCGCGCAGCCGCCGTCGGAGCGGGCCGCGAAGCGGGCGACGGTGAAGTGCCGAACGGCGTCAGCAGGCGACGCCCCACGCGGCGCGGGGCGTACGGCGGCGCCTTGCGCCGAACCGTGCGTGCGCGATCCTCCCGACGGGCAACGGCCCGTACAAACGTGCTCACGAGCCACACGACCAGGAGGACGACGGGGACGGCGACGAGGACGGTGTAGAGGAGTTCGAGCACTGACCACGAAGGTACGCGCGCCAGCGGACGGCACCCCCGCGGGCGCGACTCAGCCTGAGCCGGCGGCGCCGTACACGAACCGGTGACCGCAGTGGCGGCAGATGGCCGCCCGCCGGGCCACCGTCTCGGCACAGTCCGGACAAGTGCGCACCGTCTCGGCGAACACCACAGGCATGTCGCTTGGTGTCGGCGCGGCTGCGTAGCCGGGTGCCGGGACCCAACCGGGTACCGAAGGTGTTCTGGGAACGTGCGGCGCCGGGATGGCGACGGCCCCCGAAGCTCGCACCACCGACAGCGAAGCGGGGGCGGTGACCGGTGCGGTGAGTGCCACGGCCGAACCGGTCACATCGTGCGCATGAGGCGCCGACAGCTCCGACCACGCCACGCGGAATCCGGCGGAGAATGCACCAGGTACCGCACGCAGACGGGCGCCGAGCGACGGCTTGGTTGGGGCCGTCGGCCTCGGCGCAGGCGGGGTCGCCGGCGTCACGCGCTGTGGGGCCACCGCCACGACGGGCTTCAGCACGGGCTCGGGCGGCGCCATGCGCACCGGGCCGGTGACGCGTGGAGAACCCACCGCACCGGGTACCCGCGACGCCCGAAACTCCTTGCGGCGCTGCCGGCGCCCAGGCCGCGCAGACTTACCCTGCGCCTGCGTACCGCGGGCCAGGTTCCACATCAACACAAACAGTGGCACCACGATGGCGCCGAGGTAGACGATCAACATCGAACGCCATAGTGCCACCTTAGGCGGACCCCACGCGCCGGTTTGCCGCAGGACGTCCCCGGTAGGCTCCTTTCGTATGTCTCTGGCACCTCTGATCGACGGTCACGGTCGCGCGATCGGCGACGTGCGCATCTCGGTCACCGACCGGTGCAACTTCCGCTGCCAGTACTGCATGCCCGCCGAAGGGCTGCCGTGGCTGGAGCGCGATGCTGTCCTGACGTTCGAGGAGCTCGAACGGGTCGTCGGTCTGCTCACCCGGATGGGCGTTCACGATGTGCGCCTGACCGGCGGGGAACCGCTGCTGCGGCGCGAGTTTCCCCGGCTGGCGGGAATGCTCGCCGCGCTGCCGGACCTGCACGACCTGTCGGTCACGACGAACGGGTACCTGCTGGAACGAGACGCGGCCGCCCTCGTCGAGGCTGGGGTCCACCGCTTCAACGTGTCGATCGACTCGTTGCAGCGCGACCGCTTCTTCGAGATGACCCGCCGTGACGCGCTGGACCAGGTGTTACGCGGGCTGGAGGTGCTGGCCTCTCATCCCGAGGCGCACCCGATCAAGGTCAACGCCGTGGCGATGCGCGGGTTCACCGAAGCCGAGGTCCTTCCCTTTGCCGCCTTCGCTCGCGAGCACCCTTACGAGATCCGCTTCATCGAGTTCATGCCCCTCGACGCGGACCACACTTGGACCCCCGAAAGCGTCCTGACGGGCGAGGAGATCCGAGCGGCGATTCACATGGTGTACCCGCTGGAGCCCGAACCGCGGGAGCCGAGCGCCACGGCCCGCGTGTACCGCTTCGCCGACGGTAAGGGGCGGATCGGTTTCATCAACCCGGTCAGCGAACCGTTCTGTGGGGACTGCAACCGGATCCGCATCACCGCCGACGGGCAGTTGCGGACCTGTCTGTTCTCACTCCACGAGACAGATCTGCGCACGCCGCTTCGCTCCGGTGCGAGCGATCAGGACCTTGAGCAGGTGATCCGCGACGCGATCTGGCGCAAGGAACTCAAGCATCATGTCAACGAACCTGGTTTCCGCCAGCCCCAGCGCACGATGAGCGCCATCGGCGGTTGAGCGCACTGAAGCCGTGTTTCGCGCTCCGTAATCGCGCCTCAACACCGTAACCCCGACAATCAGGGCACATGCTGCTCCTGATCCTCTTTGCCTTCCTCGCCGGTGCGGGCACCGCGCTGAGCCCGTGCGTGCTTCCGGTACTTCCTGCCCTGCTGTCCGCCGGTGCGACCGGCGGTCGGCGGCGCCCGATCGGCATCGCGCTGGGGCTGGGCGTCACGTTCACCGTGACGATCGTCGGCCTGGCCTCCGTTGTCGACGGCGTCGGCCTGGGCAACGACGTGCTGCGCGGCGTCGCAATCGCCGTTCTGCTTGCCTTCGGCGTCGCCCTGCTGGTTCCCAAGCTCGCTGAGCGCCTGGAGGAACCCTTGGCTGCGCTGTCGCGCTTCGGTCCGCGCGACAAGGGCGACGGCTTCTGGTCCGGCGTGCTCGTCGGCGGTGCTCTGGGGTTCGTGTACGCGCCTTGCGCCGGCCCGATCCTGGCTGCCGTGGTGACCGTGAGCGCGGCTTCCGGCGAGACGGTGGCGATCGCTTTGGCCTACGCCGCGGGTTCGGCGCTCGTCCTGATGGGGCTGGCGCTGGGCGGCCGCAAGCTGATGGACAAGGTCCGTGCGGCCGGCCGGGGCCCGGCCGTGCAGAAGGTGATGGGCGGCATCCTGATCGCCACTGCGTTCGCGATGATCCTCAACTTCGACACCGACTTGGAGACGGCGATCGCCCGGCACGCCCCTGACCTGTCCTTGACGGCGGGGCTCGAGGATTCCGCGCCCGTTCAAAAGCGCCTGCGTGACTTGCAGGGTGCGCCGAAGTTCGCCCCGGACCAGACGGCCTCAGGCACGACCAAGGCCGCATCCGCCGCTGCCACCCCAGGGCCGCGGTCCAGCCTGCCCGTCCTGGGCAACGCGCCGGATTTTGTCGGCAACCAAAAGTGGTTCAACACCGCGAACGGCAAGCCCCTCACTCTCGCCGAGCTGCGCGGGAAGGTCGTACTGGTGGACTTCTGGACGTACAGCTGCATCAACTGTCTGCGCACGCTCCCGTACCTGAAGGCATGGGACACGACCTACCGCAAGGACGGCCTCGTGATCGTCGGCGTGCATTCACCGGAGTTCTCGTTCGAGAAGGACGCCGGCAACGTGCAGGACGCCATCAACGCCAACGGGATCAAATACCCAGTGGCCCAGGACAACGACCTGGCCACCTGGAACGCCTGGGGCAACCAGTACTGGCCGGCGGAGTACCTGATCGACGCCAAGGGCAAGGTCCGTAACTCTCACTTCGGCGAAGGCGACTACGACAAGAGCGAAGCCGACATCCGGTCGCTGTTGGCCGAGGCCGGCCATGGAGCGGCTGCCACCGCCCGGGCCCGCGCCCACGGAACCGTGACGCCGTCCGCTCAGACGTCGCCGGAGACCTACCTGGGCACCGAACGTGCGATGGGCTGGGCCGTCGGACCCAAGGCCGGGACGCACGATTACGGCACGCCGCCCAAGACGCTGCCGCTCAACGGATTCGCCTACGGCGGCACGTGGAACATCGACGCACAGACCGCGACCGCCGAGGCAGGCGCGCGGATCGATGCGCAGGTGCAGGCCCAGCGCATCTACCTCGTCCTCGGGACTACGGACGGCACGCCGCGCGCTGTCCGGGTCCTGCTCGACGGGAAGCCGATCACGGCGGCACAGGCCGGCAGCGACGCGCACAACGGCGTGGTCACGGTGAGCAACCACCGTCTTTACAACCTGGTCAGCCTCCCGACCGCAGAACGTCACCGCCTGACGCTGTACCTGGACCCGGGCGTCACCGGGTACGCGTTCACGTTCGGGTAGGTGAGCGCGCTCGGACGGTACTCATCCCATCTGGGTGGTCAACGCTGCCGCCGCCCGGGCCACGTCGCCCGGCATGTTCACGTTCAGCAGTTCGCCCTGCGTAACCGTGAGGTACGCCGGGTCCAGTGACAGGGCCACGGCGGTCAGCGCCGCCTCCGGCTCCGCTGCCGCGAGCTGGGCTGCTGCGCTCGCCGGGTAGCGAGCCAGCAGCGGCTGCGGACGGCCGTCGTCGCCCCGCGCCAGCACGGGCCGCACCCCGTCCGCCCAGGCCAGCCGGCGGATGGTGGCCACCGTCACACACGGCAGGTCGACCGCGCACACGAGGATGTCCCGACCGCCAGAGCAGGCCAGTGCGTGTCGCAGGCCGGCGAGCGGGTGGCGCGGCACATCGGGTTCCACCCACACGGGCACGGTGAGGCCGTCCGGCAAGACCGTGTCCGCCTTGGCCACCACCACGACGTCGTCCAACGCGGCACCCATCGCGGCCAGCGGCCACGCGATCAACGGCCTGCCCAAGAGGTCCGCCGTCGCCTTCCTGCCCCCCAGTCGTCGCCCCGCGCCGCCGGCCAGCACGACGCCGATGGGACCTGACTCAGACGTGGCCAGGGCCCTGGCCGTAGTCGCCGAACGGCTCATCGCGCGAGCGCACGGCGTCGCGCATGTCCTCGAGCGCATCCAGCGAGAACCGGACGCCCTCAGGTGTGTGCCGGGCGGAACCGTCCAGCAACGTACCCACCAGCTGCGTGGTCGACAGCCCCATCTGCTCGTAGGCCTGATTGACCAGCATTTTCATCATCTGCAACTGGTTGGAGGGCAGCCGCGCGACCCGAGCTGCCAGCGCAGCGCCCGCCGCCTCCAAGTCGTCCGCGGGATGACACTCGCTGGCCAGCCCCCACTCCACGGCTGTCTTCCCATCAACAGCGTCGCCGGTGAGCAGCAATCGCTTGGAGCGCTCCAGGCCGATCCGGTACATCCACATGGCGCTCGTCGGCGAGCCCCAAACGCGCGCCGGCGGGTACCCGATGCGGCAGTCCTCCGCGCAGACGATCAGGTCCGAGCAGAGGGCGAAATCGGTGCCGCCGCCCACGCAGAACCCGTGCACCTGGGCGATGACCGGCTTGGGGGACCGCCACAACCGCATGTAGGTGTCCACGAAACGCCGCATCATCCGCTGGTCGGCCATCGGGTCCCACGGCTCACCGGCCTCGGCGTCGCGCATGGCCTCCGCGCCGAAACCGATGTCGTAGCCCGCGCAGAACGTGCGCCCGGCCCCGCGTAAGCGCATCACGCGTACCTCAGGATCGTCCTCGGCCCGGTCAAGGGCTGCGTTCAGCTCCACGATCAACTCCGGAACGATCGTGTTCAAACGCTCCGGACGGTTGAGCGTCAGCGTTGCGACTGGACCGGTGCTCTCGTACAGGACGGTGGCGCTCATGGGCGGAGCATAGAATGCCGATCATGGAGGCATCCCCCGACGCGCGCGCCTGGCTGCGCTGCTATCGCTGCTGGTCACGCAACCTTGAAGTCCAGGTCCACTACGAGGGGATCCACCGCATCGACCCCGAGACCGGTGAACGTGCCGATGTCGTGGACGAGTTGCAGGAGGCCGTCGTCCAGTGCCTGGATTGCATGCACGATCAGCCTCATCTCGGGTTCGCCGGCGGCCGCGTCGAGCCGATCGAGGACCGCTGGGAGCGCATGGTGGCCGGTACGCCCTGGGTCGCCTCGTGCACCGTCCAGGTCGACGCCGAGGAGGTTGAGACGTGCAGCGGCCCGGAGGCCGGCGACGCGCTCTCCTACGCCGCGTTCGGCGATCCCGGCACCCGCGAGTTCTTCACTCACGTGCGCTTCCACACCCATGACGACGACGAGCACATCACCGTGCATCTCCTCGTCGAGTTGTACGCGCGCTCCGGCGAGGAGGCCACCGGCGTTCTCGCCGACGCCTCACGCGGCCTGCTGACGATCACCTCGCTCGCCGAGGAGTCGCGGCCGCCCGCTGCGACGGGCCGCGACCACCACTAGCAAGCGCGCCCCGTGCTACGAAGCGGCGCCGAGGCCTACGGCCAGGGCGTCGAACTGGGACTGCAGCTCAGCCGGCAGATCGTCGCCGAACTTGGCCAGGTGGGCCTCGATCTGCGGCATCTCGGCCCTGACTGCTCCCTCATCGACGGTGAGAAGCGTCTCGAGCACGTCGGCGTCAAGATCCAGCCCCTCGATGTTGATGTCGCCCTGCGCGGGGATCAGGCCGATCGGTGTCTCGCGCACCTCACCTTCGTCGTCGCAACGACGGAATACCCACTCGAGCACTCGGGAGTTCTCGCCGTACCCGGGCCACATGAACTTGCCGTCGGCGTCCTTACGGAACCAGTTCACGTAGAAGATCTTGGGCAGCACGCCGCCCTCGGTCTCCCCCATCTTCAGCCAGTGCGCGAAGTACTCGCCCATGTTGTAGCCGCAGAACGGAAGCATCGCCATGGGGTCAAAACGCAGCGTGCCGACGGCACCCTCGGCTGCGGCCGTCTGCTCGGAGCTCATCGTGGCGCCGAGGAACGTGCCGTGCTCCCAGTTGCGGGCCTCGCGCACTAGCGGCAGCACCGTGGCGCGACGACCGCCGAACAGGAAGGCGTCGATGGGCACCCCCGCCGGGTCCTCCCATTCAGGCGCGATGGCCGGGTCCTGCGCCGCCGGGACGGCAAAACGGGCGTTCGGGTGGGCGGCAGGCTTGTCGCTGTCCGCCGTCCAGTCGTTGCCGTGCCAGTCGATCAGGTGCGCGGGCGTCTCCGGTGTCATGCCCTCCCACCAAATGTCGCCAGCGTCGGTCAGCGCGCAGTTGGTGAAGACCGTGTTCTTACGGATCGAGGCGATCGCGTTCGGGTTGGTGTCCACGCCCGTACCCGGGGCGACGCCGAAGAAGCCCGCCTCGGGGTTGATGGCGTAGAGCCGACCGTCGGCGCCGAACTTCATCCAGGCGATGTCGTCGCCGACCGTCTCGACCTTCCAGCCTTCGAGCGTCGGGATCAGCATCGCCAAGTTGGTCTTGCCACAGGCCGATGGGAACGCCGCGGCCACGTACTTGACGCCGCCGGCGGGCGAGGTGAGCTTGAGGATGAGCATGTGCTCCGCCATCCAGCCCTCGTCCCGGGCCATCACGGAAGCGATGCGCAGCGCGAAGCACTTCTTGCCCAGGAGGGCGTTGCCACCGTAGCCTGAGCCGTGCGACCAGATCTCCCGCGTCTCAGGGAAGTGGCAGATGTACTTGTCGGGGTTGCACGGCCAGACGACGTCAGCCTCACCTTCGGCCAGCGGGGCGCCGACGGTGTGCACGCACGGGACGAACTCACCGTCGGTGCCGATCACGTCGAGTGCGCCCTGGCCCATGCGGGTCATGATCCGCATCGAGGCGGCGACGTACGGCGAGTCGGTGAGCTGGACGCCGATGTGGGCGATATCGGAGCCGAGCGGCCCCATCGAGAAAGGCACGACGTACATCGTGCGACCACTCATGACGCCCTGGAAGAGGCCGTGCAGCTTGTCCTTCATCTCGGCCGGGTCGGCCCAGTTGTTGGTGGGGCCGGCGTCGTGCTCGTTCGTCGAGCAGATGAACGTGCGGTCCTCCACGCGGGCTACGTCACCGGGATCCGAGAGCGCCAGGTAGGAACCCGGCCGCTTGGCCTCCGACAGCTTGGTGAACGTGCCGGAGTCGACCAATGTCTGGCATAGCTGCTCGTACTCGTCCGCCGATCCATCGCACCAGTGGATGGCGGCAGGCTCGGTCAGGGCGGCGATCTCACCGACCCAGGCCGCTAGTCGGGCATGGCTGGTGGGAACAGTGGTCGTGCTCACGGGATCGGGTACTCCTGGGTCGCGTGGAATGAACGGCGAGGGCTTTCGCGGGGCCTCGTAGCATTGCGTGTTCGCCGTTCCGATGCCGTGAAGCCGGGTTTTGGGGGCCTCAGAACGGGTTTCGCACAGTTCTCGACACCCAAACGGCACCATGACGACGCGCCACGTTGGCCTGTCCGGCTCTTCCATCACGCTGCCGACAGGAGCATGATGGAACTCACGATGGCCCCGGGGGAAGTTCGACGATGAATCTGAAAGCCGAGAAACGATCTACCCGCCGCGGGCTGATCGATCACCTGCGTCCTACGGTCCCCCACCGTCTGCAGGCCACTCCGGCCGGCACCACCGTCGTGCTCCACTGGCGCAAGTCCAGCGATGACACCGGGGTGGCCAAGTACGAAGTCCAGCGCGACGGCCGCCGCATCGCCACCCCGAAGAGCACGACAGTCACCGACCGCTCAACCAAGGCCGGGACGACGTACGTGTACCGGGTGCGGGCCATCGACCGCACCGGGCGTAAGGGCAACTGGTCGGCAAAGGTCACGATCCACCTCGCGGCCGCCGGCGGGTTCGTGCAAGCGACGCCTTCTGGGCCTGCGGGTCCGCCCGGCGCCACCGGGGATGTGCCTGTCACCGTCCCGGTCGTACCGACTCCGGACCCCACCCCGGATCCGCCGCCCCCTCCGCCACCCCCGCCCGTCCTCAAGGCCGCCGACGTCGACCGGTTGTTCTGGCGTGCCGGGTTCGGTCCGACGCCCGCGGATCGCACGAAGTGGACGGGCAAGCTGGTCAGCGAACTTGTGGATTGGTTCCTGGACACCCCTGGGGGGACGGCGGCGACGACGACGCCGGCGCTCGTCTCCGTCTACGACAACTCCACCAACACCAGTTCGTTCGTACCCATCGACCCCACCGTCTCCGACCAGGAGCTGGTCGCCGCGTGGCTGGAGGCGATGCGCCTGGCCACCAACCCATTCGTCGAGCGCCTTGCGTTCTTCTGGCACCGCCACTGGGCCGTGAGCCGGGAGAGCGGTGAGATCGATCAGCGCCACATGGTCGAGTACACCAAGCGCCTGCGCAAGTACGCCGACTTGGGCGTGGGGGCCAACCCCGACGCGTCGTTCCGTGATCTCGCCCAGGAGATGACCAAGGACGACGCGGCGATGAACATCTACCTGGACAGCCGCTACAACCAGTGGTACTCAGGCGGACACTTCGTGCCCAACGAGAACTACGGCCGCGAGTTCATGGAATTGTTCGCGCTGGGCGTCAGCGACCCCGCGAGCGACCCACCGGGCGCGCCGAGCTACAGCCAGGACGATGTCCACAGCCTCGCTCGCGCCTTCACCGGCTTCCAGGTCCAGGACGACGAGACCAAGCCCAACTACGGCGTCGTCAACTTCGACCTTCAGAAATCCGACCGCGGCATGAAGATCCTCTTCGGGGTCAATCACGACTCACGGCCCGCCTCGACCGAGCACTTCGACGCCACGCAGGCGGTCGACCTCGTCCTAAACCGCCCGCAGCACGCGCCGTACCTGATCCGCAAGCTGTGGGCCGAGTTCATCCCGACTCCGATCCCGGCCGGCACGCTCGCCACGCTGGTCGAGCAGTACAGAGGCAACGGCAAGAAGATCAAGCCGCTGGTCAAGGCAATCCTCAACGACCCTGCGCTGCTGGCCTCCCCCGACGAGCCGACCATGATCAAGCCACCGATCGTGTTCGCCATCGGGGTGCTGCGCGCGCTCGGGGCGCCGATCCTGGCCAACACTTACAAGGGCCTGATCGACGGGCTGGAACAGATGGAGCAGGTGCCGTACTTCCCACCAAACGTGTCGGGCTGGGAGGGCGGCCTCTCGTGGATGAACACGAGCACCGCCCGAGCTCGGTTCGATTTCGTGCTGCGTTGCCTGGACATGAAGTACAACGCCTACCCGAACTCGACCGCACTCGCCGATCCCGGGCGGGAGGCCTCTGACCTCGCGTTAAATCGCGCGTATGCCGCATGCGGCTCGCCGTGGCTGTCGGCCGATGGCAAGGCCGCCCTGCTCAGCTATGCCCAGACGTACCTCAAGGGCACCCTGGTCTCCGCCCAGCCGTCCGACCGACGCCAACGCCAGTACACGCTCATCGCCTTGATTCTGGGCGGCCCCGACGGACAGGTGATGTGATCATGGCCAAGAACTCCCCACGCTGCATCGTTTGTGAAGAGGCGCAACTGGCGCGCGTCGACGACGCCGTTCCCTCGCAGATCCTGCCGGTGCCGCGCAGCGCCGTCGCCGGGTTCCCCGAAGGCCGCGACAGTGGCAACCTGACCCGCCGACGTCTTATGCAGGCAGGCCTGGCGGGCTTCGCTTCCGTCTATGCCCCCAAGATCCTCGGCTTCGAGGAGATGTGGGGTGCGGCGGCCGCGCAGGCATCCCCAGGCGCCGATAAGTGCCTCGTTGTGATCTACCTCGGTGGCGGGAACGACGGGTTGAACCTGATGCTGCCGTCCGCCACCTTCAGCAGCGGCGCCGGCGTGGGCAACGACTACAAGAACTACAAACAAAACCGCCCTACGATCTACCGCCGTTTACCAGGCGATGCGGCCGCCGGAGCCGGTGGGGTGGTGGGCTCCTACGCCCTTCCGGGCACCGACATGCTGCTCGCCAACCCCATGGTCTCTGGCACCGCAGCCGATCAGACCGGCGTCGCCAACCGTGGATTCGACAAGCTCTGGGGGCCAAGTGGCCTGCCGGACGATCCCCTTTCGACGCTTGCGCTGATGCCGGCCGTGGACTACCGGCCGCCGAACCTGTCGCACTTCGATTCCGCCGACCACTGGTTCTATGGCTCGCTGGACAAGCAGCCCGTAGGCTGGCTGGGCAGCTTCATCGACCACTACGGCGATGCCCTCAACCCGCTGCAGGCCGTGTCGATCGACAATTCGCTGTCGAAGCTGATCCGCACCAAAACCAACCCGGTGTGCGCCATCCCCGACCTCAGCTCGCTGGGATTCGACGTCGACCCAGGCTACGGCAGCCCCGGGGGCAACCCGGGCTCACTCAGCCAGATCAAACTGAACGACGAAGTCAAGGCACTCGCCATGGCCTCCACCGGGGCCGGCAACGCCTACCTGGCCCGGACCCGCAACAGCTACGGCGTGGCCGTCGACACGTACAACCGGGGCCGCAACGCGCCACATGCCACCAGCCCGGCCGCGTACCCGGCCGACTCCTACCTGGCCGAGCAACTGCGGCTGGCGTCGATCTTGCTGGGCGCCAACCTTGGCACCCGGATCGTGACGATCCACTGGGGTGGCTTTGACACCCACAGCGATCAGAAGCAGTACCAGGACCCGCAGATGCGCGAACTGTCGCTTTGTCTGCAGGCGTTCAAGGACGACCTCACGGGCCGTGGCGTCGAGGACAAGGTGGCGACCATGTGCTTCTCGGAGTTCGGTCGGCGGATGGAGGAGACCGACAGCAAGGGAACTGACCACGGCGCCGGCGGCCTCATGATCCTGTCGGGCAGCCAGGTGCGCGGCGGTCAGGCGACCGAGTTTCCGGGCTGCGTCACCGGCGCGCTGCTGGACGGCAATCTGAGGCCGGCCACCGACTTCCGCTCGGTCTACCAATCGGTGCTCACTGACTGGCTGGGCGGCGACCCAGCCGTCGTGTTGCCCGACTACCCGGCCGGCGGGTTCGATCCGCTGATCAGTCGCGGCCCAGGCGCCGGCAGCCCCTCACTGTTCCGATGACCCACGGAAGGACCGTAGGCGTCGCCGCGCTGGCGACACTCGTCGCGCTGACCGGCGCACTGGTAGCCGTCGCGGTGGCCGCTCCACGCCATCGTGCCCACAGCCGAGTGACCGCAAGGATCGTCCACAGGCACAGCTTCGCCCCTTCGGCCGCGCGAGCGCCCCAGATATCGCTGGGCGGCGCCGTCACGAGTGTCCCCGCTGGCCAAGTGTCGACCGACCCCGCGTCGGATCCGGGCCCTGACCCCACAACGACGACAACCACGAACACGATGACCACGAGCAGTACGACCACCGGCCCGCCGGCGCTCCCCCACCGCGTGGGCATCACCGAGAACGATCAGGGCAGTCTGACGCTGAAAGCGAGCGCGGTGACGATCGCCACCGGCGCCATCACCTTCGTCGTGGCCAACGCGGGCGCCGATCCCCACGACTTCAGCATCGACGACGCGAGCGGGCACACCATCACCCAGACACTGATCGACAGCAAGAAGGGCGCCAACGTACCCGTCACCCTCGCGCCCGGGACCTACAAGCTGTATTGCTCGCTCCCCGGCCACGCGTTGGCCGGGATGCAGCGGACCGTCAAGGTCCAGTAGGCGCCCACGCCGGACCGACGGGCGAGATATGCACGCTGTCCGTGCACGTCTCGCCCACTCTCCAGAACAGCGGCGCTCAGGCCGCGGACGGCTCGCCGTTGGTGTGGCGCGGCACCAGCACGAGGCGCTTGAACTCGGCCACCAGCACGCCGTCCTGATTGAAGACTCGGGTGTGGACCTTCACGGTGCCCCGGTCGAGCTTGGTCTTGGACTCGCGCTTCTCCAGCACTTCGGACTCCACGAACAGCGTGTCGCCGTGGAAGACCGGCGCGGGGTGCGACAGCTCGTCGGTGGCCAGGTTGGCGATCGCCTTGCCCGACACGTCCGAGACGCTCATGCCGAGCGCGAGCGAGTAGACCAGCGGGCCGACGACCACGTTGCGCTTCTGCTGAGACTGCGACGCATACAAGTCATTGAGGTGCAGCGGGTGATGGTTCATCGTGATCAGGCAGAACAGGTGGTCATCTGACTCGGTCACCGTCTTGGCGGGCCAGTGCTTGTACACGGCACCGACCTCGAACTCCTCAAGGTAGCGGCCGTAAGGATGGCTGCCGGTGGCCTCGCGCTCGCGCTGGTCGGTGGTGAATTCGGTATCAGGCATGAAGGGGGAACTCCTGCGTCAGGGGGAAACGACAACGGGCAAGTTTGCCGGGTACGGCCCTCAGACGGTCTCCCGACCACACCGAGCGTGCGCCACCGCACGCCGCCCGCGAGCGCCCGGGCATACGATTCGGCGGCCCTCAAGCCCTGGAGACCCACCGTGAAGAACCCCCGCGACTTCCTTAAGCCACTCGCCATCGGCGCCCCCGACCCGCTGACCGAGATCCCGTTCGGCCCGTCGCGGATGATCCACTTCCTGGACTTCTCCAACGAGAAGATGGTGGCCAAGGTCCCCCAGATCGCCGCCAGCGTCGACATCCTCCTGGGCAACCTGGAGGACGCCGTGCCCGTGGACCGCAAGGAGGCCGCGCGCGCCGGGCTCATCAAAGCCGGCAAGGACATGGACGTCTCCGGCACCGCGCTGTGGACCCGTATCAACGAATTGGCATCGCCCTGGGTCCTCGACGACCTCGAGCAGCTCGTCGGGGAGATCGGCGACAAGCTCAGCGTGATCATGGTCCCCAAGGTCGAAGGTCCGTGGGACATCCACTACCTCGACCGCCTGCTGGCCCAGCTGGAAGCGCGCGCCGGCCTGAAGCAGCCGCTCCTGATCCACGCGATCCTGGAGACGGCGCAGGGCGTCGCCAACCTGGAAGAGATCGCATGCGCCTCGCCGCGCATCCAGGGCATGTCGTTCGGCCCGGCCGACCTGGCCGCCAGCCGCCGCATGAAGACCACCCGCGTCGGCGGCGGGCACCCGGGCTACACCTCCATCGCTGACCCGGACCCGACGAACCCGGACGCTCCCCGCCCCACCTACCAGCAGGACCCGTGGCACTACTCGATCGCCCGCATGGTCGACGCCTGCACATCCGTCGGCGCGCTGCCGTTCTACGGGCCGTTCGGCGACATCAAGGACGTCGCCGGCTGCGAGGCGCAGTTCCGCTCGGCCTTCTTGCTCGGCTGCGTGGGCGCTTGGTCGCTGCACCCCGTGCAGGTCGACATCGCCAAGAAGGTCTTCTCGCCCGATCCGGAAGAGGTGCTGTTCGCCAAGAAGGTCATCGAGGCGATCCCGGACGGTCGGGGCGTCCACATGATCGACGGCAAGATGCAGGACGACGCCACCTGGAAGCAGTGCCAGGTAATGGTCGGCCTGGCCCGCATGCTCTCCGAGCGCGACCCGGAGTTGAAGGCCGCGTACGGGTTCTGACGCGGGGGTTGTGACGCAGGCGCCCCGGGTTGTGCCCCGGGCGTCACGGGTTGTGCCGGGGGCGTGTCAAACGCCCCCGGGGGCGCCCGTGCGGTGCCACCCTCGGCGCTGTGGACGGCGAAACACCACACCCGCGGGTGAAACGCCGCCCACGTCAGTCGGAGGCGGCGCTCGCGGCCACCGCGGCACGCCAAGGCGGCGCGGTGTCGCTCGCGCAGTTGCATGACGTCGGCCTGACCACGAACGCCGTGGGCAATCGGGTGGCGCGCGGGCGCCTGCACCGAGTCCACCGCGGGGTGTTCGCCGTCGGCCATCCAGCCCTGGCGAGTGACGGCATCTGGCATGCGGCGCTGTTGGCCCTCGGCGACGCGGCGGTGATCGGCCTCGAATCGTCTGCGCAAGCCTGGCGAATGCTGTCGCCCCCGGACCGCGGCCAACCCGTACACGTCGTCGTCCGTGGCGAGTACCGGCGCCCGCGCCCCGGCCTCATCATTCACCGGGCCCGCCTCCTGCACCCGCACGACGTCACAACCCTCCGCGGTCTACGGATCACCTCACCCGC
The DNA here is from genome assembly GCA_038319025.1 of Solirubrobacterales bacterium. Classification (GTDB taxonomy): domain Bacteria; phylum Actinomycetota; class Thermoleophilia; order Solirubrobacterales; family Solirubrobacteraceae; genus JBBQCW01. The sequence continues at coordinate 201,660 of JBBQCW010000003.1, read as the reverse complement.
ACGCACGCTCCTCGACATGGCCGAGACGACCACGGTGAAGACGATCGCCCGCGCCGCCCGGGAGGCAGAGTTTCTCCGGCTGCTGCCGGACGGCGCGCTCGAGGCGACCCTCAACCGTGCGCACGGGCGGCACGGTGCCTCCCGCCTGCGCCGCGCGCTCGGGCTGACCGACACCCGGAGCGATATGGAGATCGACCTGCTCGACCTGTGCGAGGCCCACCACATCCCTCCGCCGGTGGTCAACACGATCATCTGCGGGCACGAGGTCGACTTCTCCTGGCCCGCGCACCGGCTCATCGTCGAGACCGACGGGCGCCAGGCCCACCTCACCCGGTACGCATTCGAGGAGGACCGCGCCCGGGATGCCGAACTGACCGTCGCCGGCTGGCGGGTCGTCCGTTTCACCTGGAAGCAGCTGCAGCGCGACCCGGCCCGCGTCGCCGCCACGCTGCGGTCGCTACTGTCGCCCGGCGCTACCGAGCCGCCTCCGCGGGGCGACTTCCCTTAGGGTTCGCCACCGCGATTCCCTCCCCCGTCCAAAGGGTGTCTGATGAGGTTCTACGAGTACGAAGCGCGCGAGATCGTCAAGCGCGCAGGCATCCCGATCACCGATTACGGCTTCACCCGTGACGCCGACGAGGCGAAGACGATCGCTGAGCGCATCAACGGCCCGGTCGTCATCAAGTCTCAGGTCCTCTCCGGAGGCCGCATGAAGGCCGGCGGCGTGCTGTTCGCCGACACCCCGGACGAAGCGCGCGACCACGCGACGACCGTCCTGGCCCTGGAGATCGGCGGACAACTGCCGCGCGGCGTGCTCGTCGACCCGAAGGCGATCGTCAAGCAGGAGTACTACGCCGGCGTCGTGTGGGACGGGATCCGCAAGCAGCCGGTGATGCTCTTCAGCGACATGGGCGGCATCGACATCGAAGAAGTCGCGGAGCAGCACCCGGACCACGTAGGCCGCGTGCACTTCTCCAACATCCTTCCGCTCAGTGACTTCAAGGCGAAGGAGTGTGTGGCCTCCACCGGGGTCACCGGATCGCGCCTGAACAAGATCGTCCCGATCCTCACGAAGCTGGCGCGCCTGTTCGTCGAGAACGACATGACGCTGGCGGAGATCAACCCGCTGGCCGAGATGGAGGACGGCTCCTTCATCGCGCTGGACGCGCACATGGACATGGAGAACGAGGCCCGCGGCCGCCACAAGGCGCTACTGAAGGACCTCGGCGTGGGCGACGAAGAGACCCGGCAGGCCCGCGAGGCGACTCCGTTCGAGCTCGCCGGCGAGGCGGTCGATGCCGCCAGCCATCGCGGCGTGGCCGGCAACGTGACGGAGTTCGACGGCAACCTCGGCCTCGTGATCGGCGCCGGCGGCGGGTCGTTGACCCTGTTTGATGCGGTTCGCGCGCACGGCGGCAAGCCGGCCAACTATTGCGAGATCGGCGGCAACCCGTCGGTCGAGAAAGCGTGTGGTCTGGCCAAGCTGGTGCTGCAGAAGCCGGGCGTGGACAAGATCGCCGTGATGATGTCGATCGTCTCCAACACCCGGGTCGACATCGTCGCCCGCGGTGTCATCAAGGCCTGCCTGGAGCTGGGTTACGACCCCGCCGAGAAGATCACGATCTTCCGCATCCCAGGCGCCTGGGAGGACGAGGGCTTCAAAATCCTGGAGAAGTACGGCGTCGAGTACGCCGACCGTTCGGTGTCCATGCACGAGGCCGCGCGACGCGCCGTCGAGAAGATCGATGGAGTTGCGAGCACGGAGGTCCCCGCCTGATGTCCATCCTCATCAACTCAGACACCACCTTCATCGTCCAGGGGATCACCGGCCGCGAAGCGGTCAACCTCACGCGCGAGTGCCTCGACTACGGCACCGGTGCAAAGGTCGTCGGCGGCGTCACCCCCGGGCGGCTGGGCCGCGAGGTCCACGGCGTCCCAGTGTTCGACACCGTCGCCCAGGCCGTAGCCCATCACGGCGGGCCGATCGACGGCTCCGTCGTCACCGTCCCCCCCGCGTTCACCAAGGACGCCGTCTTCGAGGCGATCGAGAACGGCATCAAGCTGATCGTGATCGTCACCGAGCGCATCCCCCGCCGCGACGTGGCGCAGATGGTCGAGTTGGCCACCCTGCGCGGCGCCCGCATCATCGGGCCCAACTGCCTCGGGATCATCGTCCCGGACGTGATCAAGATGGGCGGCATCGGCGGCCCGGCCCGCGACGCCGCCAAGTCCTACTCCAAGGGCAGCATCGGCGTGATCTCCCGTTCGGGCGGCATGACGACCGAGATGTCCTCGACGCTGAGCGCGGCGGGCATGGGCATCTCCACCGCCGTTTCCATCGGCGGCGACGCCATCATCGGGCAGTCCTACGCCGAATTGATGCCCCTGTTCGAGGCGGACGCGGAGACCGAAGGCATCGTCATCTACACCGAGCCCGGTGGCCGCATGGAGGCCGAGTTGGCCAAATGGGTCACCGAGAACAACTCCCGCCTGCCGATCGTCGCCTTCATGGCCGGTCGGTTCATGGACGAGATGCCCGGCATGAGCTTCGGCCACGCCGGAACCATCGTCGAAGGCAAGGAGGACACGGCGACCGAGAAGATCGCCCGCCTCGCCGAGGCCGGCATCACGGTCGCCGAGGAGATCTCCCAGATCCCGGAGATCATGAAAGCCAAGCTCGCGGAAAGGAGTGCTGCCTGATGCGCGCCGATGCCATCTTCATCGCCGTCGAGGTGGACGACAACGTCGCGGGCGACGCGGCCCTGGCCGCCAAGCTCACCGAGGTCTGCACCGTCGACATTTTCAAGACGTCGCCCACGGGCACCCTCGAACTGGTCCCGGAGAACCTGGACGAGTGCGTGCTCTGCCGCCTGTGCCTGGACGCGGCGCCCGACGGCTCCGTGCGCGTGATCAAGCTGTACGACGGCGGCGCCACGCTGTAGCTCGGGCGCCGTACCGGCGGCCCGACACAATCTTGATCTGGGCTTAGGGTCGCCTTGGGCTGAGCTTCAGCTCGGCACGCCATGATCGACCCATCGAAGATCTCGTTCGCGACCTCATCATGTCGATCACCGGCTTGGGCGCCGTGACCATCTTCGCCCTCATGGCGTGGGCCGGTCAGCAGCGCTGACCCTCCCGGTCCTGCCGGGCACGGCGGCCCTACGCCGGAGCCGGCGGCGGCTCAGGGCCACCTCGCCGCCCGCGCCTGCGCATCCGACGCAGGAATCGCCAGGCGCCCCACGCCAGGGCCATGATCAACAGCAGGGCGACGACCGGTGCCGCGATGGCCGCAAAGGCCAGGCCTGCGGAGAACACGTCTTCCACCAACGACACCACCGGGTTGCCCAGGCCACCGGTGCTCACCGTGACGAACGGCCGGATCGCCGTCCTCGTCCCGTGGGTCGTCTCCGCAGCGACAAGCCCGATCAGCGTGATCGCAACCGGTGAGACGTCCAGCGTCCCGGTGGCGCTGAGGCCCGACACGATTCCGGTGGTCGGCGCGACGACCGTCCCGACGGCATGAAGCACGCTGTCGACGGCGGCAATCTTGTCGCCCACAAAGTCGAGAATCGAGACCAGCAGGAGTCCGATCAGCACCGGCGTGGTGCTGAGAACCTCCCAGTGGCCGGTCAGATCCAGCAGATCTGTGTACTTCGCCAGCAGTCCCACGGCCAGGAGCGGGAACCACGCGTTCAGCCCGGCAGCGGTCGAGAGCCCAAAGGCGGTCAGGTATCCGACGACGTCCACGCGGTGGATGCTCCCAGCTCCCGCGGGCGACGTACCCTCCTTCGATGCCGGAACTACCTGAGGTGGAAGCTGCACGAAGCCTGATCGAGGCGAAGGCTCTCGGTCGGGTCGTGTCGTGGGTCGACGACACCGACAGCTACGAGTGCCGACCTCACGGTCCCGGAGAGATCGCCGACGCGCTCGTCGGCCGCACGCTCACGTCCGCACACCGCATCGGCAAGTCGATGTGGGTCGAGACCGATGGCGGGGACGGCCCAGACCTGGGGCTGCACCTCGGTATGGCCGGGCGCATCGTGATTGTCGCGGCCCCCCGGGCCGGCACACCGGCAGCGCGCGACGCCCTCGAGCTGAGCGCCGGAGATCCGAAGCCCACCGCGGCCGGCCGCGGCTGGGACCGGTTCACGATGCGCTTCGACGACGGCGGCTCGTTGATCCTGCGCGACAAGCGCCGCCTCGGGCGCGTCGTGCTGAACCCCAAACTGTCCCATTTGGGCCCCGATGCGGCGCTGATCGGGCGTGCAGCGTTCCGCAGCCGGGTCGGGCGCGGCAGCGCACCACTGAAGGCTCGCTTGCTCGATCAGTCCGTGCTCGCGGGCGTGGGCAACCTGCTCGCCGACGAAACGCTCTGGCGGGCAGGCCTCTCGCCGCGGCGCCCTGCCGGCGGCTTGACCGAAGATGAGCTGGATCGGCTGCGCCGCGCATTGCGGACGGCGACGCGGGCCGCCATCCGCAAGGGCGGCGTCCACACAGGGGCGTTCATCCCTCACCGACGCCGGGGTGGACTCTGTCCGTCCTGCGGCGCCGGGCTTATGCGCGCCACGATCGGCGGGCGTACCACCTGGTGGTGCCCTGCCGATCAGCCGGATTGACCGAGCACGGGCTCCTTCAGCCCCCCTTGATGTCCCCTTGAGGGGTCGTTCAGCCTCGTCCGCTCATATATGAGGCCGAACGTCTTTCGAAAGGACTCGAACCACACCGTGAGCACCCGACCGTCACTCCGAACCACCACCGCCGCCGCCGTCGGCACCTGCGCCACCGTCGCGCTGGCCGCGGCGCTCCTTGTCAACAGCGTGGGCGGCTCCCCCGCTCCGCGAGCCACGGCCGCCGCCATCAGCGCGCAGCCCGTCGCGCAGACTCCTGCGCCTTCTGGCGATCTCTCCAGCCTCTATCGCAACGTGAAGGACGGCGTCGCCTTCGTCCAGGCCGGATCGGCCTCCGGATCCGGCTTCGTCCTGGACACTGAAGGCCACATCGTCACCAACGAGCACGTGGTCGAAGGCGCCACCTCGCTGTCGGTCCGCATCGGCGACAAGGGCGCACTGGTGCCGGCCGAGCTAGTCGGCGCCGACGCCGGCACCGATCTCGCCGTACTCAAGGTCGACCCTGCCCAGACGGGCACCCTGCATCCGCTCACACTCGGCGACTCCTCGAAGATCTCCGTCGGTCAGACGGCGATCGCGATCGGCAGCCCATATGGCCTGCAGAGCACGTTGACCTCGGGCATCATCTCGGCGCTCGGCCGCGACATACAGTCGCCGAGCGGGCAAACCATCAGCGGCGCGATCCAGACGGATGCCGCGATCAACCCCGGCAACTCCGGCGGTCCGTTGCTGGATTCCAGCGGTGATGTGATCGGGATCAACGCGCAGATCGCCACGCAGTCCGGTGCCAACGCCGGGGTCGGCTTCGCCATCCCCATCGACACGATCAAGCAGGTCGTTCCGCAGTTGGAGGCCGGTAACGGCTCGCCGCTGGGCGGCGCTGACCAAACTCAGGTCGACCCCTCGACCCAACCCGTGGATCCGTCAACCCAGCAGGTCGACCCGTCGACGCAGCAGGTGGATCCCTCGACACAGCAGACCGACCCCTACGCAGACCCGACCGACCCATCCGCCACGCAGACCGACCCCTACGCCGACCCGTCCCAGAGCGGCGGCGCGCAGTACGGGGACGATCCGTCGGCCGGGATCACCCTCGGCGGCTGAGCAGCCCAGGAACTAGCGTCAGCCACACCGGGCCCGCAACCGGGCCCGGTAGCGCTGCATGCTGGACTTCTTGAAGTCGTCGTGCGTCTGCGTTCGCAGGCGCACGACGTTCTCATGGTGGTACGGGCTGGACAGGGACTCGTTGTGGCCGATCACGTTGCGCACCGCGATGCCCTTGCGGGCGCGCAGCCAGCAGGTCAGCGCCAGCGAGGCACGCATCTGCTTGGCGTTGCCCAGGATCTGAGCGTCAGAGAAGCCGACATGCTCGATGCCGATCGCCGTCCAGTTGAGGCCGACGGTGTGCCGGCACATGTACGCCAGCGGCACGAGCTGATGGATCACGCCGTACTGGTCCACCACGAAGTGCGCGCAGACCCCGGGCTTCTCATGCAGTTCAGTGTCGGCCACGTCAGGAGCGAACGTGTTCCACGCCGACTCCCAGGTCGACGACTGCGTGAAGTGGATGACGATCACCTTCGGGTTGTCCAGGACGAACGTGTGCAACCCGTAGTGGCGAATCGCGTAGGCACGCATCTCCCGCTTGCGCGCGGCCGGGAAGGGAATCGGGTTGGAGTGGATGGCGGGACGAGTCGCCGCGCCCGCGTAGTGCCCCCCGCCGAACGCCACCGCCATGGCGGCGACGGCCGCAACCAGGCTCATGTCAGTGAGCCGTACGCGTCGGGCCGGCGCGTCGTCAGGAAGGGGAACAGGTCCAGCCAGTCGCGGTGCTGATCCAGATCCAGATCGGCCACCAGCACCGCAGGCTCGTCGCGCGGCGCCTGGCAGAGCACGCGGCCGTACGGGTCCACGATAAACGACGACCCATAGAACGTGAGTGGATCCTCAGTCCCGATGCGGTTGACGGCCACGACGAACAGCCCGTTCGCGATCGCGTGCCCGGTCATCACGCCCTGCCACAGCGGCTGCGTGTTGAAGTCGGGGTGATCAGGCTCACTTCCGATGGCCGTCGGGTACACCAGTACCTCGGCACCACCGAGGGCGTACGCGCGAGCCAGTTCCGGGAACCACTGGTCCCAGCAGGTGGGAAAGCCGAACCTTCCCTGTTCCAGATCGATGACCGGGAAGCCGCCCCCGGCCTCCGCGGTCGGCGGCCCTTTACGGAAGTAGCGATCCTCGAAGTAGCCCTCCGTGATCGGGATGTGCAGCTTGCGAGTCCGGGCGACGAGCGAACCGTCTGGCGCCACGACGATCGCGGTGTTGAAGCCCAGCCCGTCCGGCGCGTCGGCGCGCTCGTACAGCGAGGCGTGCACGTGTACGCGGTGCTCGGCCGCCAGATCGGCGGCAAAGGCATGGGTCGGACCGCCCTGGAGTTCTTCCGGCGCGGCACCCGCCTGCGTTGGTCCGTCGGGGGTGACGGCGAAGTACGGCGACAGAGTCAGCTCCTGCAGGCAGACCAGGCGGGCGCCGGCCTCGGCCGCCATCGCCACGCCCGCGCTGAGCGCCGCACGGTGCTCCCTAGGGTCCTCATGCCAGCGGTGCTGCACGGCGCCGACTCGAAACGGGGTGCGGGTCGGTTCGTGGACCCGGGCCAAGGACGGCGGGGGCGTGCCCACCGCGGTGATCAGACGGAGTTCTTCGCTCACAGGGGCGAGTCTAGATCGTCCAGAGCGCGTCGGAGCCGAGCGGCACGCGCCGAACGGCGCCTTCAGCCGCCAGCTCGTCGAGCGCCGCGCCCGCACCTGCGATGTCGTGCTCTCGCAGGTCGTGGCGCATCACTTCGGCCACCTCGGCGGTCGTAAGACCTTCCGGGAACGCGGCCAGCGCCTCCGCCGGATCAGCCGCCGGGGTCCGGCGTTCCAGCGTCGGATCAAGGTTGGCCAACACGACGTCGTAGCCCTCGGTGAGCTGGAATCCGCCTGCCTCCAGGCTCGTGCCGTCCTCACGGGTGAAGATCAGTGACGGTGCGGTATACCGCTCGGGGCCGCCGTAAGAGGCCGTCTTGCCCTGCGCGTGCGTCGGCGTGCCTTCAGCCGAGCGGGTATGCGCGCGGTCGGCCTCGTAACGCGCAAGGACGTCGTCGTCGTCGAGGGCGGCGATGAGAGCGTCGGCGTCAAGCCCGTCGATGGGCGCCAGCGCGTCGCGCACCGCCGCGTCGTCGTCGAGCCGCCCGGTCGTCGCGAACTGCATGAACTGCAGCGCCCGTAGCGCTGCCTCGCCCAGCGCCGGGTCCTGGTCGCGGGCGATCAGGACCGCGCGACATCCGCGCGAGGTACCCGAGACGCGCACCTTGGGTTCAAAGCCAAAAGGCATGCCGAAACGCGCCTCGAACATGCGGTAGCCCGCGATCTGGCCTTCTGGGGTGTAGCCACGTTCCTCGTACGCCTCCGGCCGCTCAGCCAGCCCGATCATCACCAGATGCCAGTCGAGTTGATCGCCGAAGCGCCAGCGCAGCGCAGCGTGTGACGGGCGGGCCGAGTAGGCCCACGGGCATCCAGGGTCGGTGAAGTGGGTGACGGTGATGGGCATGAAGACCTCAGTGACTCGCGCGGCGTGTGCGGTCGCGCTCGGCCTGCTTCTCAACCACGGTGGCGATCAACTTCATGAACTGTGCGTTGCCGGTCGCCTTCGCCTTGCCGTACATGAACGCCTCGCTCCAGTCGGCCACCTGGGCGCCGTTCTCCACCATCAGGTTGAAGAACGCGCGCTGGATGTCCACGCGGATGCGGGCGTCCGTCGCGAGGTCCTTGGTGACCGTCACCGACGGCATCTCCAGGCGGAACTGCTGCGTGTCGCCCCGGCCGCGCATGTCGATGCCGACGATCAGCTTGAGCGGCTTCAGCGCGGGCACCTCCTCAAGCGCGGCGTGGACGGCGGAGGCGATCAGTACGCGGGCGTCGTCGGACATGCTTCGAACCCTACCGACGGGCCTGATCAGGCTCGGGCTTGAGTTCAGTGCAGCAATGTCTTCAGGAGAACGATCACGACGCCCAGGCTGAGCGAAAACGCCGCCGAGGCGATCCTCATGGGCAGCTTCCCGCCGCTGCGCCGTGCGGCCACGAAGCCCAGAAACGCCATCTCGGCCAGACCTACGTACAGCGCGACGTCAATAGCCCGATGGTCGTGCAGCACCCCGATGATCGCCAGGATCAGCGGGACGAGCGGCAGCCCCGTGGCTTCGACAATCGGCCATTCGCGCGCGAACATGACGCGTCGCTCGGGCCAGGTGGCGCTTCGCCCACGCTCGATGCGTGTCGCGAGATCCTCCGCATACACGTGCGCGACCCAGAAGACGGCGGAGGTAGTCACGAGCGTGACCGCCGCCTCAAGGGCGTCGGCGCTCGGGTCGTTGCTGTACACCGCCAGCACGGACATCGCGAGCACCAGTCCGTAGACCGACCGCGCGATGTTGCGATGCTGGCCCGGCCGGTACCGGTCACGCCCGCCGATCATGCTTGCGGGCGCTTCCAGGTCCTCCCCGGGATCGGGGTCGACCTCGACTCGGTCAGCCCCGCTCATGAGCTAGATCTTGTGCCGCTGCAGCAGTTTCTTGCCGATGACCATCCGCTGAATCTCGGACGTGCCTTCACCGATCAGCAGCAGCGGCGCATCACGGTAAAGACGCTCGATCTCGTATTCCTTGGAGTAGCCGTACCCGCCGTGAATGCGCAGGCACTCCTCCACGCAGAAGCGCCCTGCCTCGGAGGCGAACAGCTTGGCCATACCGGCCTCCATGTCCGACCGCTCGCCGGCGTCCTTCATACGCGCCGCGCGCATCGTGAGCATGCGGGCCGCGTCGACCTGGGTCGCCATGTCGGCGAGCTTGAACAGAATCACCTGGTGCTCGGCGATCGGCTTGCCGAACGTCTTGCGCTCCTGCGAGTAGCGCAGCGCCAGTTCGAGCGCGCGCTGGGCGATGCCCACGCCGCGGGCGGCCACGTTGGCGCGCCCGACCTCCAGCGCATCCATCATCTGCGCGAACCCGGCGTTGACGCCCGCTTCTTCGCCGCCGAGCACGTTCTCCGGCGGGCAGCGGTAGCCGTCGAACACGAGCTCCGTGGACTCGACGCCCTTGTAGCCCATCTTCTTGATCTTGGGCGGAACGTTGAGCCCGGCGTACTTGCCGGTGTTCTCACCGACGTTGGGCTCCTTCTCACAGATGAAGCAGGTGAAGCCCTTGTGGCGCGGGTTCGCATCCGGATCGGTCTTGACGAGCGTGAAGACCATCGTCGACGTGAGACCGTTGGTGACCCACATCTTCTGGCCGTTGATCTCCCAGTCGCCGTCGTCGGTCTTCTTGGCCGACGTCTTGATGGCCTGCACGTCGGAGCCCAGCTCCGGCTCGGACAGCGAGAACGCGGCCCGCAGCTCGCCCGTGGCCATCTTGGGCAGGAAGCGCTGCTTCTGCTCCTCGGTGCCGTACTTCATGAGCAGGTAGCTGCCAATGAAGTGGGTGTTGATCGCACCGGAGATCGAGATCCAGCCGCGGGACAACTCTTCGACGACCATGCAGTAGGTCGTGAGATCGAGCCCGAGCCCGCCGTACTCCTCCGGGATCGTCAGGCCGAACAGGCCCAGCTCCTTGAGCTGCTCGATGATCGGCTCCGGATAAGTGTCGGTGGAGTCGTAGTGCTCAGCGTTCGGGATGATCTGCTCATCCGCGAACTGGCGGACCATGTCGCAGATAGCCTTCTGCTCATCGGTCTTGTCGGTCAGCTGGGGGGGCGCGATGGCCATGGGTGAATCTCCAACGTCGGGGAAGCGTCGCTCTTAAAGGTTGATACGAGGATAGCGGCGCGCCAGCGCAATCCGCGTGCCGTCGAGCGACCTGGCGCCTGACGGACTCCCGCTGCCTGGTGCCCTCGTGACCCGAGATCACCCTGGCCGAGGGATAGGGTCCAGCGCGTGAACTTCGCGCGGGATCTAGTCGACGCCGCTCCGCGCGCTCGGGTCGCGCTTGTCGAGCTGGATGCTGCCGGCGCGCGACGGGAATGGACGTTCGGCGAGATCTCCCACCGTTCCGCCCGGCTGGCCGGCACGTTGCGCGCACGCGGTGTGCGCCGCGGCGACGTCGTGATGACGCTGATCGGCAACCGGCCGGACTGGGTGTGCACGATGGTGGCGTGCTTCCGGATCGGGGCGATCGTGCTGCCCTGCACCGAGCAACTCCGGGCCAAGGATCTGCGGTTGCGGTTCAACGTGGCCCGGCCCGTGGTGATCGTGTGCGACGTGCGCAACGCCGCCGAGGTCGAGGCGGCCCGGCCCGACTGTCCGGTGCTGTTCGTCCCCGACGAGCGGCTCTACGAGGTCGAGCCCGTTGCGCCCGTCGATCTTCACCCCGACGACCCGTGCCTGATCACCTTCACCTCCGGCACGGCCGGTGAGGCCAAGGCCGTGCTGCACGGCCAGCGCTACCTCGCCGGCCAGCACCTGCAGGCGGAGCACTGGCTGGACGCGCGGCCCGGCGATCTCGTGTGGTGCACCGCCGCCAGCGGCTGGAGCAAGTCAGCGCGCAACGTGTTCATTGCCCCCTGGATCCGCGGTGCCGGAGCCCTCCTGCACGACGCCCGCTTTGACCCTCACACCCGCATGAGCATCGTGGCCCGTGAGCGGGTGAACGTCCTCTGCATGGCCCCCACCGAGTACCGAGTGATCGCCAAGCGGGGGTCGCTGACCGGCTCCTCACACCTGCGCGGCCTGGTCGCCGCCGGCGAGGCGCTCAACCCCGAGGTGCTCCGCGCTTGGCATGCCGAGACCGGGCTGTGGATCCGCGACGGGTACGGCCAGACGGAGACCGGGCAGCTCACGGGCATGCCGCTGTGGCGCGACGCGGTTCCTGGGTCGATGGGGCTTGCGCTGCCGGGCATCGACCTGCGTGTGGTCGACGGCGAGCTGGTCCTGGATCCGGTCAGCGACCCGACGTTCTTCCTGGGCTACCTCGGGGATCCGGCGCCGCGTGGCCCGTGGCACACCGGCGACAGGGTGACCCAGGACGAGGATGGCTTTCTCTTTTTCGAGGGCCGGACGGATGACGTGATCAACTCCGCCGGTTACCGGATCGGTCCGTTCGAGGTGGAATCGGCGCTGGTGTCACACCCTGCCGTGGCCGAGGCCGCCGTGGTGGCGGCGCCCGACGAGGAGCGCGGCTCGATCGTCCGGGCCGTGATCGTGCTCCGCGACAACGTCAGTGCGTCGGATGCGCTGGCCCGCGAGCTGCAGGACCACGTCAAAGCGACGACGGCGCCCTACAAGTACCCACGGGTCGTCGAGTTCGTCGACGAACTGCCCAAAACCGCCAGCGGAAAGGTGAGGCGAGCGCTGCTGCGGGGCGAGGGCGAGGCGTGAGCGAGCGGACCCTGGCGGGGGTGGACGGCGAACCCGTCGCGACCTACCGGGCGATCGATAAGGGACCCACGCCTTTTGCGGTGTTCCTGCACACTGAGCCGGACGTGGCCCCGGAGGACCTGGCCGCTGCGGCCGTGGTGACCCTCGCGGGCTGGAAGATGGCCACCCGCGACGAGGCGCTTGTCGCTGCGTTGGTCGGCTCTGGGGCGCGCATCGCCCGCCGCAGTACCCATATGGAGCGGCGGTTTCCCGGATCCTGGCCGCAGGCGTTGGTGCCGGCAGGGATGCGCGTGAGCCCGCTGAGCGCCGATCCCGCCCAGCTCCTGCCGGCCTCGCTGGCCGCTTTCCCCTTCGGCCACGATGACCGGGCAGACGACAGCAGCGACGACGACGAGGCACGCGAACTCGCCGAACTCCTCGCGGGCGAGATCACCGGCCCGCTGCTCCCCGAAGCGTCGTGGGCCGTGCTGGACGCACGCGACCGCACCGTCGGCGGCGTGATCGTGACGCGACAGAACGACGGCCTTCCGGGCGACGGTACCTGGATCGCGTGGATCCTCGCCCATCCCGAGCTGGCCCCACCGGGGACGGGCTCAGCTCTACTGGCCGCCACGTTGACCGCCCTGAGCACCGCCGGCGAGCCGCACGTCGGCCTCTCGGTCACCGTCGGCAACCCGGCCCAGCGGCTCTATGAGCGCTTCGGCTTCGAGCCGCTGGCGCGTAACTTCACGTTGGTGCTGCCGAGCGCCCATTAGCTCATCAGGTCGGACGCCATCTCCGCGAACACTTCGACGTACCGATCCACCGCCGCATCGTCGTGTGTGATCGAGAGCGTCCACTCCTCTTCGCGGCCCGGCGTCATGTAGATGCCGCGGTTCATGTTGAACAGCCAGGCGAGGTCGGAAAGCTCGGCGTCCTGGCTGGCCTTGAACGTCTCGTAGTCGATCACCTTCGACGTCGAGAACGTGACGCAGCCCTTGGACCCGATCCCGACCGTGTAGCCCGGAAGGTTGTACTCGGCGACGACCGCGTCGCAGCCGGCCAGAATGCGGTCGTTGAGATGGTCGAGCTTGGTGTACGCATCCGCGGTCATGACCTCCTCGAGGTTGGCGCGCGCCGCGGCCATGCACAAAGGGTTCCCGTTGTAGGTGCCCACTTGGTAGACGGAGCCGTCAGCCACGCAGGCCATGACCTCCTCCGAGCCGCCGATGGCACCGACAGGGAAGCCGCCGCCGAGCGCCTTGGCGAGGGTCACGAGGTCAGGCTTCACCCCGAACTTCTCGGTCGCACCGCCGGGGGCGATGCAGATGCCCGTTTTTACCTCGTCGAAGATCAGGACGATGCCGTGCCGGGTGCAGATCTCCCGCACCTCCTGCAGGTACCCGGGCTCGGGCAGGACAACGCCCAAGTTCATCATCGCCGCCTCCATGATCACGCAGGCCGGCTTACGATCCTCGGCGATCAGGCGTTCGATCCGGCGGTCCATCGCCCCGGCGTCGTTGAACGGCACCGCGATGGTCAAGTCCACGACGGCCTGCGGGATGCCCGCACCGTAGGGGAGCGACGCGAGATTCTCGTGGTCACCGATGTCGCCGTACGGCACGCCGATCGACACCATCACGCCGTCGTGATGGCCGTGGTAGGAGCCGAAGATCTTCATGATCGTGTCGCGGCCGGTATGGGCGCGGGCGATGCGGATCGCATCCATCGTCGCCTCCGAACCCGAGTTGGTGTACCGCCACTTGGGCAGCCCCCAGCGGGTCTGAAGCTCCGTGGCTACAGCGATCGAATCTTCGGTGGGCGCGGCGAAGTGAGTACCCAGGCCGTAGCGCTCCTGCACCGCCCGGCCGATCACAGGATGAGCGTGGCCCTGCACCATCGAGCCGAAGCCGTTGTGGAAGTCGTAGTACTGGTTGCCGTCGACATCCCAGACGAGCGGCCCGTCTCCCCGCTCCAGGTAGATCGGCCACGGGTCCCGCAGCTGATACGAGGAGGCGACGCCGCCGCTCAACACAGTGTCGGCACGTTCGTACATCGCCCGACTGGCGGTGGTGCGGTCGTTCAGGCGGACTTCCTCGCGGGCGGTCAGCTCCGCGATGCGCTGACGGTCGATCTCGGCGGTGGTGGTGGTGGCGCTCATGTCGTCCACGATAGCCCGCGCACGCGCTCCCGGCGAGGCGCGATCTGCCTCCGCGGCGTACGCGCGCCGGCGCAGGCTCCGCATGGGCGCAAGCAAGGTCGGTACGGTCGCGACGTGTCCACCCGCCGCCTTCACTCGTACGGGGTCCTCGTTCCCGTCGTGCTCGCCGCCCTGGCCGGCGCAGGCCCATCTGCCGGGGCCGGGGCCATTGCGCCCTCCGGAACACCTGTCCTGGACGCTTCCGCCAGCACCCAGGCGGCCACCGTCAGCCCTGACTTTCTCTCCTTCGGCATCGACGCGTCCCAGTTGCTGACGCGCAACGGCGGCCAGCCGTTCGACTTCACGCGGCCGGCGCTTCGCAATCTGACGCGGCCGCTATCTCCGGCGTACATCCGCTTCAGCGGCACCAAGATCGATCAGACCTACGTGGACCTGAGCGGCGCGGACCCACCCACGATCCCGACCGGCTATCTCTACGGCATCACCCGCGACGAATGGGACCGCGCCAACGCATTCGCCCAAGACCTCGGGCTCGGCGTGGTGGCGGGCGTCAACGGCGGACCGGGCCCGCGCGCCGCCGACGGCACCTGGGACCCGACGGCCGGCCGCGCCCTGCTGCAGTACTCCGCCGACCATGGCTTTCCGATCGTCGCCACGAGCTTTGGCAACGAGCCCAACATCACCTACTACGGCTCGGGGCTGCCGAGCACGTACGACGCGCAGCAGTACGCCACCGACGAGCAGGCGTTCGCCGCAATCAGCCGGCAGATTCTGCCCGCCGCCAAGGTGATCGGCCCGGGATCGTTTTTCAGCACGGGCGCCGAGAAGCCGCTGAACGGGGCCACGCTAGGCCCCGACACCACGGACATCATGGGGCTGCTGAGTGGTGCCTACGACGCCGTGAGCTACCACAGCTACCCCGCCTTCGCGAGCACATGCGCGGCGCCACTGACCCCCACGCTGCCCGACGATCCACTGAGCGCGGAGTTCCTGGACCGCCCGGGTGGCCCGCTCGCCACGATGACGTCGCTGCGCAACCAAGACGACCCCGGGAAACCGCTATGGGTCGACGAGGCCAGCAGCGTGGCGTGCGGCGGTGTGGTCGGGTACTCCGACCGGTTCGCGGCCAGCTTTTACTACCTGAGTTTCCTGGGCACGCTGGCTCGCGGCGGAGTCCAGGTGGCTATCCGGTGGACGCTGGCCGGGCCGCCGTCGCAGCCCTATTCGCTGATCGACAACGCGACGCTCACGCCGCGCCCCGATTATTGGGCTGCCGTCCTGTGGAAGAAGCTGATGGGGACGACGGTGCTCACCCCCGCGGTCACGGCACCTCCCCCGACCTTGCGCACATACGCCCAGTGCACGCCGGGGAGCACCGGTGGCGTGACCGCCGTAGCGCTGAACACGAGCCGAACGGCCCCGCAGACGCTCACGATCAGCGGAACCGGCGCCTCCGGCGCTTCGGCTTACGTGGTCACCGGCGATCTGGCCGGCACCGACGTCGCGCTCAACGGGCAGGTCCTGGTCGCGGGGGCCGACGGGTCGATTCCAGCGCTCACCCCCGTGCCGGTCGTCGGTGGTGCAGTCACCCTGCCTCCGGCCTCCTACGCCTTCGTCACCGAGCCGCTGGCCGCCGCCGCCGCGTGCGGGGCCATCCCAGCCGTCCCCAAGCTTTCTGCGCCCAAGCAGAAGCTGCGGACCGTTGCGCGCCGGCACCAACTGGCCGCCCGCTGTGCGCTGCCGAGCGCGGGGCTTTGCACGGTCGTCGCGACCGTTCCCGCCGCGACCGCCCGACGGTTGCGGCTGACTGTGACCAAGGGGGCGAAGGTACTCACACTGGCGACGGCCGCGACGCCGGTCGGCGCGTCCGGCGCCGCGACCGTCCGGCTGCGGTTGGCGCGCCGGGCAGCGCGCGCGTTGGGCCGCTCGCGCACAACGGTGCCGGTGACCTTGACCGCCACATCCGCCGTGGCGAACTGGGTCCCCTCAACGGCCGGCCGGAGCATCACCCTGGGCCGCTAGCCCGTGCGCTCCCATTCGGCACGGTGGGTGGGTCGCAAACCTGCTCACAGTGATCGAGTTTGCGTGCCACCATCCGCTCGACTGCGCCCGCGTTGTGCCCGGCCTCACCCGCGAATCCGCTCGCCCTTCGGGTCATACAGGGGCTCCGCCGCGATTCGGCCCGGCACCCACGTGCCAAAGATGTCGATCTCGACCTCGGTGCCCACCTCGGCACGATCCGGCGGCACGTACGCGTACGCGATCGACGCGCCGACGGTGTACCCGTATCCACCCGTCGTGACCCGACCGACGATCTCACCGCCGATCCGCACCGGTTCGTTGCCCAGCGCCACCGCGCGCGGATCGTCCAGCGTGATGCAGCGCAGGCGGTGTCGAGGCCCCGCCTCCTTCGCCGCTGCCAGGGCGTCGCGGCCCAGGAACCCACTGGGCTTGTCGAGCTTCACACAAAACCCCAGGCCGGCCTCGTACGGAGTCTCGTCCGGAGTGATGTCGCCCGCCCACACGCGGTAGCCCTTCTCCAACCGCAGTGAGTCGATTGCCTTGTAGCCACCGACTACGAGCCCGTGTGGCTCCCCGGCGGCCCACAGCGCGCGCCACAGGCCGGCGCCGTATTCCGTGGGGCAGTACAGCTCCCAGCCGAGTTCGCCGACGAACGTGACCCGTAGTGCGCGCACGGGCACGTCACCCACCGTGATGTTCTGCGCGGTCAAATACGGGAACGCGTCGTCATCAAGGGCATCCGGAGTTAGTGGGGCGAGGATGTCGCGCGCCCGCGGCCCCCACAGCGCGAAGCAGGCCCACCGCGCTGTGACATCACTCAGACGCACCGACCCATCGGCCGGCAGGTGCGCGCGCAACCAGGCCAGGTCGTGGTTTCCGAATGCAGTGCCGGTGACGATCGAGAAGAGCTCCTCCTCCAGACGCGTCACCGTGAAATCGCATTCGATTCCCCCTCGCCGGTTGCACATCTGGGTGTAGGTGATGTGGCCCACCTCACCGGCCACCTCGTTGTCGCACAACGACTCCAGGAACTTGGCGGCACCTGCTCCCGAGATCTCGATCTTGGCGAAGGAGGACTCGTCGAACAGCCCGGCGCGTTCGCGCACCGCGAGGTGCTCAGCGCCGATCGCCGGCGACCAGTGCATGCCCGCCCAGCCGCCGGGGCGCAGCGCCTCATCGCCCGCCGAGGTGTTCGACTCGTACCAGTTGACCCTCTCCCACCCGGACTTCTCGCCGAAGGCGGCGCCATGCTCGGAATGCCACGGGTACGCACTGGACATGCGCAACGGCCGCCCGGTCTGCCGCTCGTGCCCGGGGTATTTGATGTCGTAGTAGGTCTCGTAATTTTCCCGTGCACGTTTGAGCGTGTAGCTCGGTGACCGATAGTGCGCGCCGAACCGGCGGATGTCCATGTGCCACAGGTCGAGCGACGGCTCGCCCTCGGCGATCCATTCGGCCATCACCTTGCCGATGCCGCCCGCGCCGGCCAGCCCATGCGCGCAGAACCCCGCGGCCACGAAGAAGCCGCCGACCTCGCTCTCCCCCAGGCAGAACTCGTTGTCGGGGGTAAAGGCCTCAGGCCCGTTGATGAGCTTGGTCACCTTGATCTCATCCATCACCGGGACGCGCTTCTTGGAGTTCTCGGTGATCTCCTCAAACCGGTCCCAGTCCTCTTCAAGCAGCTGCCCGTTGAAGGTCGGCGGGATGCGGTCCACGAGCTGATCGTCCAGCGACCACGGGGCGGAGTGGCGCTCGTACCCGCCCATGATCAGGCCGCGACCCTCCTCGCGGTAGTAGACGAGCAGGTCAGGGTCGCGCATCGTCGGCAGGTGATGCCCATCGGCGCGCAGCTCCTCCATCGCGGCGAAAGGCTGCGTGACGAGGTACTCGTGCGCGAACGGCACGATCGGCACACGCACCCCGGCGAGGCGGCCGATCTCGGCGGCGTACATACCACCGGCGTTGACCACCACCTCGGCCTCGATGTCGCCCCATTCCGTGGAGACGCCGCGTACACGGCCGCCCTCCACATGGATGGAGTTCACGCGGGTGTGGGTGAAGATCTGCACGCCCCCGCGGCGGGCGCCGTCGGCCAGTGCGTAGGTGAGCTGGGAGGGATCCAGATAGCCGTCGGTGGGCAAATAGGACGCTGCGCGCACACCGTCGGTGACCATCAGCGGGAAGAGGTCCCGCGCCTCATCCGGTGACAGCTCCTCCAAAGGCAGGCCGAACGTCTTGGCCCACGCGACCTGACGTTTGATCTCCTGCTCGCGCTCAGGTGTGCAGGCCAGACGGATCCCGCCGCACTCAACCCAGCCTGGATCGAAGTCGGACTCCTCGCCCAGTCGCCGGTACAGGTCGACGGAATACATCATCATTTTCGTCAGCGAAACCGAGCCGCGTAGCTGCCCTACAAGGCCGGCCGAGTGGAACGTTGAACCGCTCGTCAGCTCGTTGCGATCCAGCAGGACGACATCCTTCTCGCCCAGCTGAGCCAGGTGATAGGCGATCGAGGTGCCGCCCACCCCGCCGCCGATGATGACGACACGGGCACGGGCGGGAACGTCACGGGGTCTGACCATGCAGCCAATCCTTCAGTCTCGGGTCGTGAGCAGCGGTTAGCAATCGGTGAAAGTGCGTGTCGGCGTACGTCGCGTAGTCGAAGTCAAGGTCCGAGACGACCGTCTGCACGACGCCCCACATTGCCTCGCGCAGGTCGAACATCATGCGCCCGAGGCGCACCGCGCCAAAGCGGGCCTCGGTCGCCGGGACGCCGAAGTAGGCGGCCAGGAGACGTTCATCGTCCCGCTCGTCAAATCCGTTGTTGACCGACAGTCCGCCGAGGTCGAAGTACCGGTCGCCCATCCCCGCGTACTCCCAGTCGACGATGCGCACGCGAATGCCGTCGTGAATGAAGTTGGCGGTCAGCAGGTCGTTGTGGCACGGCACCGGAGCGTGCTCGGGGCCGGTCAGAGCTGCCTCGATACGCGCAGCGAGCAGAGCGGCTTCGTCATAGGCGGCGGGTACGGTGCCCCCGCGCGCCAGAGTCTCGTCGCGGTAGGTCTCAACCGTCCGGAAGACGGAGAACGATTTGGGGAACGCAGGCCCGTCGTGCACCATCCGGATCGACGAGGCGACCTCGCCGAGCGTCGTGGGATCACGCAGCTCGTCCGCACTCACCGGCCTGCCCTCGATGAACCGCGTGACCAGGCATTCCTCCTCGGCCAGATAGTCGGCGACCGGCGGCGCGACACCGGCCTCGTGTGCCGCACGTGTGGCCGCCACCTCCGCCTCGCGGTCGATGCCCAGGACGCTGGTGTCCTTGCCGGTGATTCGCAGCACGTAGTCGACGCCACCCATCCGCAAGCGGTAGTTGCGATTGGTGATGCCGCCCGCGAGCGCAACGGGTTTCCCCTCCGCCGCACCCAGGCGCGGCTCGAGCGCAGCAATGATGCGCGCGAGATCTCCTGTCGGCTCGTGCGCGTCGATCGCCATGTGGGCCAAGACAACCGGTCGGCGCAGGACACGTCAAGTGACGAGCCGGCGCATCAGGGTCGTCCGTTTGCGCCCAAAGGGCCGATGGGGATACCTTCAAGGACATGAACCTCGAAGAGCTCAAGGCCGACGTCGCCGCCGGCAGTATCGACACCGTGCTGCTGGCGATCACCGACATGCAGGGCCGCCTCCAGGGCAAGCGCCTGACGGCAAGCCATTTCCTGGAACACATCGTCGGCCACGAGGCTGAGGGCTGCAACTACCTGCTCGCCGTCGATGTGGACATGAACACGGTCGAGGGCTACGCCATGTCCTCCTGGGAAAAGGGCTACGGCGACTTCTGCATGGTCCCGGACATGGAGACGCTGCACCGCGTGCCGTGGCACGAAGCGACGGCGGCCGTACTGGCCGACGTGCGCTGGAGCGACGGCAGCGATGTCGTCGCCTCGCCCAGGCAGATCCTGCGCCGCCAGATCGACCGCCTCGCCGAGCGCGGCTGGCACGCGTTCGCGGCCACCGAGCTGGAGTTCATGCTCTTCACCGACACCTACGAGGCAGCCTGGGACAAGCGCTACCAGGGCCTCACGCCGGCCAACCGCTACAACGTCGACTACTCGATGTTCGGCACGGCCCGGGTCGAGCCGCTGATCCGCCGGATCCGCAACGCGATGGCCGGCGCGGGCCTGACGGTGGAGAACTCCAAGGGCGAGTGCAACTTCGGCCAGCACGAGATCAACTTCCTGTATGCCGATGCACTGCGGGCGGCCGATGAGCACACGATCTACAAGAACGGGGCCAAGGAGATCGCCGCGCAGGAGGGCCACGCGATCACGTTCATGGCCAAGTACGACGAGCGCGAAGGTAACTCGTGCCACGTCCATCTGTCGTTGCGCGAAGCGGACGGGTCGGCCGTCTTTGAGCAGCAGCCTGAAGTGTTCGACCGCTTCCTTGCCGGTCAGCTTGCCTGCGTGCGGGAACTGACGCTCCTGCTGGCGCCCAACGTCAACTCCTACAAACGGTTCGCCTCGGCGTCGTTTGCCCCGACCACGGTCGCGTGGGGCGCCGACAACCGCACCTGCGCGTTGCGCGTAGTCGGCCACGGGCCAGCCACCCGCCTGGAATGCCGGGCCCCCGGGGCCGACGTGAACCCGTACCTGGCGCTGGCGGCACTGATCGCCGCCGGACTACACGGTGTGGACAGCGACTTGGAACTCGAAGCGCCCGTGTCTGGAAATGCGTATGCCTCTGACAAGCCCAAGTTGCCGACGTCGCTCCGCGAAGCGCGGGAACTGTTCGCCGGCAGCGCAATGGCACGCGAGGCCTTCGGCGACGAGGTCGTCGACCACTACCTCAACAACGCCCAGGTTGAGCTGGACGCCTTCGGCGGCGCCGTCACCGACTGGGAGCGCGTCCGGGGCTTCGAAAGGTTGTAGGAGGTGGCCACGGTCGCGCCGGACGCTGTCTTCGCTCCCGTGGTCTCGCCGACGGCGTTCGAGGAGACGGTCGAGCGGCTCGGCACGGCGATCAAGCTAGGCCTGCTCCCACCCGGATCACGCCTGCCGGCAGAGCGTGAGCTGTGCGCCCGCTTGGGCATCGCGCGCTCGACGCTGCGACAGGCGCTCGGCGCGCTGGGTGAGAGCGGCCATCTGCGCGCGACCCGCGGCCGGGGCGGCGGCACGTTTGTCGCCGAGCGACCGCCGGTGGCCGTCGCGCCGTCCGACGATCTCGTCGCCGGGTGGCGAGAGGCCTGCGATGCACGCCTGGCGATCGAGGTCGGCGTCGTACTCCTGGCGGCCGAGCGAGCCGATACGGACGCCGTGAACGTGCTCGCCGGACTGGTCGCCGAGATGGAGCCACTGGTCGGCGACTTTTCCGCCTACCGCAAAGCCGACGTGCGTTTCCACCTACTGCTCGCCCAGACGACCGGCAGCGCGCGCCTCGAGCGCGCTATCACCGAGGCGCAGGGGGAGATGACCGATCTGATCGCCCATATCGCGCACCCGCCGCAGGTGCTGCACTCCTCCAACATCCAACACGCCGGGATCGTGGCCGCGATCAGGGCGCGGGACGGGGCGAAAGCGGCAGCCCGGATGGCCGAGCATCTGAGAGGTACCGAACACGTTTTGGCGGGGCTGCTTCCCTAGGTTCGCGTTTTGACTTCAATGCGCGACGGCGTCTGCTTGTCTCGCCGCCAAACAGAGGGCGATGACTGCTCCTGAGCTGGTCATGGCGGCGAGAGCCGTCGGAAGCGGGATCGAGCGGGCTTTAGCTGCGTGAAGAAGACGAGCTGGTCGGGCGCTTGCACGAGCAGCGTGATGTCGCGGGCCCAGGGCGCGCCGGCGATCGCTGCGCCGCCGAGGACGAGGTTTCGGGCGGCGAAGAGCCGCCACCCGAACGAGGAGACACCGTTCATCTCCCCCGGATCCATCCCGTACGCCCGCACCAGCAGATCCGGGCGCACCATCGCACCGGCCCCGATAACAAAAGCAATCCCGCCCGCGATCCTCGGAAGCCGTGCAGCATCCATGGCATGAAGTCTAGAACTGAGCACGGCTGCCGCGCCCGCCGAGAACAGCGAGAACAGCCCAAATCGCGACCATTGGACCGACCGTCCATTGACTTCTGTCCCCATCCGGACGTAGATTGGCGCCGCATGAAGGTTCGCTGACCGTACCTTTCGTCAGGAATCGGTCGACGAACGTCGAATACGTAGGTCGCGAGGTGCCGCGAGGGGCGTCACCCGGTACGGAGGAAGAGGGGAACAAGCACATGAGCACCGTCCAAAAGACGCCCGACAGCGACGAGCAGCGACTCGCCGAGATGGGCTACAAGCAGGACCTGTCGCGAAGCTGGAGTGGATTCCAGAACTTTGCGATCTCGTTCACGATCATTTCGGTCCTGGCCGGCTGTTTCACCACGTACGGCCAAGCCTGGAACAACGGTGGCCCGGTCGCGATCTCGTGGGGCTGGCTGGTAATTTCGGGCTTCATCCTCATCATCGGCTTCTGCATGGCCGAGCTGGTGTCGGCCTACCCCACTGCGGGCGGCATCTACTGGTGGGCCTGTGAGCTGGGCGGCCCGTCATGGGGCTGGTTCACTGGCTGGTTCAATCTCGTCGGCTTGATTGCGGTCGTGGCCTCCGTGGATTACGCGGCGGCCTCGTTCCTGGGAACGATCTTCGGCCTTTACGGCGTGAATATCTTCGGGATGAACTTCGCGGATGCGAACAGCATCCTCAGTGAGACCTTCATCCTCTTCGTGATCATCCTCATCGGCCACGCAATCGTGAACATCGTCGGCAGCCACTTCGTAGCGGTGCTGAACTCGGTCTCCGTCTTTTGGCACATCGCGGGCGTGGCGTTGATCGTCCTGGTCCTCGTCCTTGTGCCTGACCATCACGCATCCGTGGACTTCGTCTTCACCAAGCGCATCAACAACTCCGGCTTCGGCATGGGCATGTACTGGTACTTCGTGCTCCCGCTCGGCTTCCTGCTGACGCAGTACACGATCACCGGCTACGACGCCTCCGCGCACATCTCCGAGGAGACTCACGGGGCCGCGGAAGCAGCACCGAAGGGTATCTGGCGGTCGATCTTGTACTCGGCCATCATCGGCTGGATCGTGCTGCTGGCCATCACGTTCGCGGTGTCGAGTGCCGACAAGGTGACCGCCGGCGGCGGCACGTCGATCGCTGTGTTCCAGCAGGCGATGAGCACACAGTGGGTGGAGTTCATCCTGATCATCTCCACCGTCGGGCAGTTGTTCTGCGGTATGAGCTGTCTCACGAGCGCTTCGCGCATGTGTTACGCGTTCAGTCGTGACGGGGCGATCCCGGGCTGGAAGATCTGGAGCAAGGTCAATGAGCGGAAAATCCCGTTCAACGCCGTACTCCTCATGGCCGGGATGGCCCTGATCATCACCGCGCCCGCCCTCGCCGGCAACAGCGCGGGCTTCCCGGTGGCGTTCTTCGCGGTTGTCTCCATCGCGGTCATCGGCCTGTACATCGCGTATGTGATCCCGATCTACCTGCGCTGGCGGATGGGCGATGCGTTCAAGCCGGGCCCGTGGAACAACGGGGCAAAGTACAAGTGGATGAACCTGTTCTCCACGATCTGGGTGGGGATCATCACGATCATCTTCATCCTCCCGACGACGCCGGCCGGCGTTCCGTGGGACGACGGCTTCAAGACGTCGTCCTTCAACTACGCATCCGTGGTGACGATCGGGCTGTTCCTGGTCGTCGGCATCTGGTGGAAGGTGAGCGCCCACAAGACGTTCACCGGGCCACGCCGTACGATCGGGGAGATCGACGCGGAGATCGGCGCTCCGCCGCCGTACCCCGAGGCCCCCTGACCCTCGCTGAGGGCCGTCTCTCGAGCATGACCTCCGGCCGGTTCGCGTTCGTCGCGAGCCGGCCGGAGTTGTTTCAGGGCTGACTTTGAATCGGGCCCCTCGGGCAATAAAGGCATGACCAGCACACCTTTGGATATCGTGGGCGAATGAGCACGCTCTCCGTCATCGAGCCCGCGACCGAGCAGGTGCTCCGGGAGGTTCCCCGCGCCGGTGTCGAAGAGACCGACGCGGCCGTCGCGGCCGCCCGTGCCGCTTTCCCCGCATGGCGCGCGGTCGCCCCCGCCGACCGCTCCGCCCTGCTGCGCGCCTTGGCCGACACCATCGAGACGCACCTGGAGGAACTGTCGGTCCTGGAGGCTCGCAACGCCGGCAAGCCGATCGGCGATGCGCGGGGAGAGATCGGGATGGTCGTGGAGACGTTCCGCTACTACGCGGGCGCGCCCGAGCGACTGCTCGGCGACACGATTCCAGTCGCGGGCGGCGTCGGCATGACCTTCCGTGAGCCGCTGGGTGTGGTCGCCCTGATCACCCCGTGGAACTTCCCGCTGGCGATCGCTTCGTGGAAGCTCGCACCAGCTCTGGCCGCCGGTAACACCGTCGTGCTCAAGCCGGCCGAGCTCACGCCACTGACCGCCATGCGTTTCGCCGAACTGGTCCTCGAAGCAGGCATCCCTGAGGGCGTCGTCAACGTCGTGGTGGGTCCCGGCCGAACGTGCGGCCAGCGCTTGGTCGAGCATCCCCACGTGGCGAAGGTCGCCTTCACCGGCTCCACCGAGGTGGGCGCCTCAATCGCCGCCGGCGCCGCCGCCACGATCAAGCGAGTCACCTTGGAGTTGGGCGGCAAGTCCGCCAACGTGATCTTCGCCGACGCCGACCTCGCTGCTGCGGCCGCCGCGGCGCCTGGCGCGGTTTTCGGGAATGCCGGACAGGACTGCTGCGCCCGCTCTCGGATACTCGTCCAAGAGGGCGCCGTGGATGAGTTCCTGACGTTGTTCACCGACGCCGTCGCCGGTATCCGAGTCGGCGACCCGCTTGACGAAAGCACCACGATGGGCCCGCTCATCTCTGCCGGGCATCGCGAGACGGTCGCCTCGTTCGTCCCCGACGGGTCCCCCATCGCCATCCAGGGCGCCGTCCCGGACGGCCCCGGCTACTGGTTCCCGCCGACCGTGCTGTCACCCGTCGCCGCGAGCGATCGCGCCGCGACCGAGGAGATCTTCGGCCCCGTGGCATGCGTGATTCCGTTCACCGACGAAGCGGACGCGATCCGCATGGCCAACGACACCGTCTACGGGCTGTCGGGCTCGATCTGGACGCGTGACGGGGGCCGAGCGCTGCGCGTCGCGCGGGCCATCGACACCGGTGTCCTCTCGATCAATTCCAACAGCTCCGTCCGGGTCAGTACTCCCTTCGGAGGGTTCAAGCAGTCCGGCTACGGGCGCGAATTGGGGCCGCACGCCACCGACGCCTACACCGAGGTCAAAACCGTCTACTACCGCACGCAGGAGGACTGATGTCAGGTCGGCTCGAAGGAAAGGTCTGCGTCATCACCGGCGCCAAGGGCGGCATCGGCGCCGCCACCGCCGCGGCCTTTGCACGCGAGGGAGCGACGGTTGTGGGCGTCGACCTGGATGACGGTTCACCCGGTGATCTGGCGCTGTCTTGCGACGTCACCGAGGAACACGCGGTCGAGACCATGTACGCGCGTGTGCGTGAAGAGTTCGGGGGAATCCACGTGCTGTTCAACAACGCCGGCATCTCTCCCAACGACGATGACTCGATCCTCGTCACGGGCCTCGAGGCATGGCAGCGCGTGCAGGACGTGAACCTCAAGTCCGTGTTCCTCTGCTGCAAATACGGCATCCCCCACTTGCTGGAGAGCGGCGGCGGCTCGGTGATCAACACGGCGTCGTTCGTCGCCACCATGGGCGCTGCGACCTCGCAGATCTCCTACACCGCATCCAAGGGCGGGGTGCTGGCCATGTCCCGCGAGATGGGCGTCGAGTTCGCCCGCAGGGGAGTCCGCGTGAACGCCCTCTCCCCCGGGCCGGTCGACACGCCGCTGCTGCGTGAACTGTTCGCCAAGGACCCGGAGCGCGCTGCCCGGCGCCTGATCCACGTCCCCATGGGCCGCTTTGCCCACGCCGATGAGATGGCCAACGCCGTTGTCTTCCTGGCCAGTGACGAGTCCTCGTTCGTCACCGCGTCGAACTTCCTGGTCGACGGCGGGATCAGCGGCGCATACGTGACGCCGCTGGACTGAGGGCGTCGGGCGGGCCGGCCGGCTCGGAGACGATGAGTCTCAGCGAGCCGTTGAGGCTGGCTTGCTGTCGCAGGTGGCCGAACCGAGTGTCCCAGTCACCTGATTCGAGCGCCGCCCCGAGCCGCGCAACGATGCGCTCCTCCACCTCCGAGCCGGTCAGCGCCCACAACGACTGTGACGCGCGGACCCCTGGATCAAGCAGCGCTTCCGGGCGGTTCCAAAACGCCTCGAAGAACCCGTCAGCACAATCAGCCGGCGTCGGGATGCACTCGATGCGCGTGCGCCCGCCTAGCATTGCGGCGACATCGGCGGCAGGCGGGAGCCGTGAGCCCTCGATGGCCAGCGCCTCACGCAGGAACTCCAGTTGCCAGTCCTGCATCTGACCGGGCTCGAGCGTGAAGACGACGACCGGTCCTCGGGTCACACGACGTAGTTCGGCGAGTCCAGCGGCCGGCGGCTCCCAGTGGTGGATCGTCAGGCAGGCCATCGCCGCATCAAATGATGAGTCGTCGAACGGAAGCGCCTCAGCGCGCGCCACGACTGCGGGCGCAGCACCCGGCGGGCGCTGAGCGCGCATCGCGGCACTCGGCTCGACGGCCAGGACCCAGCGATCGTCGGGTTCGTACGACCCAGTTCCGGCGCCGACGTTGAGGACGGTCTGCGCGTCCCCGAGCGCGGCTGTGATGCGTGCCGCGATGCGCTCCTCGGCACGACGGTGGCGGCTGTAAGTCCGGCCGTGATCGTCGTAGTCCACCCGCGGACGCGTCATGACCGCGACCGTACCAGCGCACCTCGCGCGTCGAGGCCCACGTGAGTCCCGCTGAGCGGGATCGAGGTGGGGATGGATGACGCCGACGCACGAACGGTGACCGGCAACCCGTGGCGCCCGCGGGATGCGGGCGCCACGGAGTCCGGACTGCCTACTGAACCACCATGTTCGGCTCGCCCGACCCGTTCAGCCCGTTGGCCGAGCGCGTGCACGTGCCGCCCTTCGGTGTCCCACCGTTGTACGCCTGGCGGATGCAGTTGCGCAGCGCCTTCTCACCCCAGTAGTTGGGGTGCAGCGACTCTTGGATGTAGTAGCTGCTGCCGATCGTCGAGACCGTGCGGATCTGCTCGATCCACTCGGAGTTGTCGACGGCCCCGGCGCTCTGCCAGGTTGACAGGCCCTTCTCCTCCAGCAGCCCGACGGTGTTCTCACACAGCCTGCGGCCGTTGAACGCCGTCTGCAGTTCGAGCACCTTCACGTTGCTCAGCCCGGACTGTGCGGCCGCGTTCTTGACGGCGTTGTTGATCGTCGGCAGAGCCGAGTTGTTGGCCCAGTTGGCGTCGTTGTTCCAGATGCCGCAGCCGCCGGTGTTCTGGCGGGTATAGCCCGTCTCGCCGTAGCGGAAGCCGGAGCTGGTCGGCAGCGGCGACTCGTAGTCCTGCACCTCGATCGCGTACTGCGATGCGGTGTAGCCGGCGTTCGTCATCGCCGTCGCCACGTTCTGGATGGCGCCCTTGATGGCGTTGGTCTGCGTGGTGATGTTGGCCGCGGTGAAATTGGCCACCACCGACGAGTCGTCGTTGCAGTAGTCCTTCCACCACGACGGGGACGTCAGCCAATCGGTGAGGCAGGACTGGATGATGCTCGCGAAGTTGAAGTTGTTGCCGCCGATCGACAACGAAACCATCTTCACGTTGTTGCTGGTGGCGAACGTCTGCAAGGCGAGAGCTTGGCCTTGTCCTGCACTGCCGTTGTAGAAGTCGATGCCCGGCTTGAAATTGCTCCCGGACGCATCCGTGGAGGTCTTAGCACCGGAGCAGGCCAGGTTCTTGCTGTTCACGCCGCCGCCGATGATGGCCTCGGCCGCCTTGGAGCGGTGACAACCGGCGATCGACTCGGCCGTGTTACCAGCATTGTCGTAGTAGGCGGTGGAGCCGAGCGCGTCCGTGTTCGAGGAGCTCCCGTTGGTGTTGCCGGCCCAGCGGCCTGCTTCACCGGAGATGTAGGAATCACCAACGCTCACGATGGTCGGCGTGCCCGAGCCCGGGCCGTCGGCGTGGGCTAGCGGCGCAATTGCGAGCAGTGCCAGGGCGAACAGCCCACTGACAAAAAGCGCGCGCAGACGTACGGATCCTGCGGGGGAAATGCGAGACATCGACCTCTCCTCATTCGTTCAAGCCGCACAAGACTGCGACCTGGACATGACCCGGACCTGTTGCGACCCTATCCGCGGCCGCGGCCGTGACGCAAGCGAAGCGCCGAAGAGGATCGTCAACTGTGCATTTACCCCGCGCATACCGATGCTAAGCGCACCGGGCCGATCAACGACCGCGCGCGAGTAGCGATCAGCCGTGGAGAACCGACACGTCGTAACCCCCATCGCGCAGCAGTGCGAGCACCCGCTCGGCATGCTCCCGTCCACGCGTCTCCAGCACCAGTTGCACGGCCGTCTCACGCACGTGCAGATCAACGCCATCGCGTACATGCTGCACCTCCACCAGGTTCGCGCCTGACTCACCTACGGCCGCCAGCAACTCCGCGAGGCCACCGGGGCGATCGGCGATCCGCGTGAACAGCACCACCCGTCGGCCCACGCGGCTCTCGTGCAGACGCGCCACCGTCGCCAGCAAGCCGGGGTCCACGTTGCCGCCGCTGAGGACTACGCACGTGGTGCCGTGCTCGGCGGGTTGCACCAGTCCCGTCAGCAGTGCAGCCACGCCGACGGCCCCGCCGCCTTCCACCACGAGCTTGGCGCGCTCCATGAGCAACACCATCGCTTCGGCGATGTCGTCGTCGGCCACGGCCACCATCCCGTCCACCCATTCAGCGACCAGCGGCAGGGTGATGTCGCCGGGGCGCTTGAGGGCGATGCCGTCAGCGATCGTCACCGCCGCCGGAACGCTCACCGGGCGCCCGGCCGCCAGTGAAGGAGCGAACGCGGCCACGACCGCCGCCTGCACGCCGATCACCTCAACCTCCGGGCGAGCGGACTTCACCGCGATGGCCGTCCCCGCGGCCAGCCCTCCACCGCCGACGCACACGATCACCTTGGCCAGATCGGGCACCTGCTCGAGCAGTTCCAGGCCCAGGGTGCCCTGGCCGGCCACCACGTCAACGTCGTCGAACGGATGGATGAAAGCCATCCCGCTCTGCTCGGCACGCTCACGAGCGATCGCCACGCATCCGTCCACGTCGTCGGCGCCCTCCACCACGACAGCGCCCAGGTTGCGGCACCCTTCGATCTTGCCCAGCGGCGCGTGCGGCGGCATCACCACCTCGCATGGCACGCCGCGCTGGCGGGCGGCCAACGCGACCGCCCACGCATGGTTTCCTGCGCTCCCGGCGATCACGCCCCGGGCCGCGTGATCGCCGAGCACAGCCAGCTTGTTCGCTGCGCCGCGGATCTTGAAGGAGCCGGTGCGCTGCAGGTTCTCGGCCTTCAGCACCACGTCGCCGCCGCCGGTGAGTTCAGCCAGCGTCCAGGAGTTCAGCACCGGCGTCACTCGCGCCACGCCCGACACCGCCTCGCGGGCGCGGGCGATGTCCTGCGCGGTGACCGCGCTCGCCATGCGCGTCAGTCCGACAGCGCGACGATGGCGTCGATCTCGACCTGCGCGCCCTTGGGAAGAGCGGCGACGCCGAACGCAACGCGCGCAGGCGGGTCGGTGGGAAAGAAGCCTCCGTACACCTCGTTGACCTCAGCGAACGCGCTCAAATCGGTCATGTAGACGGTGCAGCGCACCGCGTCCGCCAGCGTAGTACCGGCCGCCTCGCACACCGCCTGCAGGTTTTCCAGGCAACGCTGCGCCTGCGCGGCGGGTGTGTCTCCGAACAGTTCACCCGTCGCTGGGTCCAGCGGAATCTGACCGGAGCAGAAAAGCAGCCCGCCGGCCTTGACGGCGTGGCTGTAGGGGCCGATGGCGGCAGGGGCAGCCGCGGCGTTGATGGGTTCACGGTGGTGGCTCACAGACTCAGCCTACCTCGCGCTCGGCGTCCGCCCCGACCGTCTCAGGCCGCCCGCCTGCTATCACCTTGGCCATGACCAACATGCTTGCCGACGAGACGTCCCCCTACCTGCGTCAGCACGCTGCGAACCCGGTGGACTGGTTGCCCTGGGGTGAGGTGGCGCTGCAGCGCGCGCGCGTAGAGGACAAGCCGCTGCTGGTCTCGATCGGCTACTCCGCCTGCCACTGGTGTCACGTGATGGAGCGCGAATCGTTCGAGGACGAGGAGACCGCGCAGATCATGAACGAGCGGTTCGTGTGCGTGAAGGTGGATCGAGAGGAGCGCCCCGATCTCGACGCCATCTACATGGAGGCCGTGCAATCGATGACCGGCCAAGGCGGCTGGCCGCTCAACGTATTCTGTACCCCGGAGCAGATCCCGTTCTACGGGGGAACCTACTTCCCGCCAGCGCCGCGCCACGGCCTACCGGGCTGGCGGGCGCTTCTGGTTGCTGTGGCGAACGCCTGGGATACCGACAAGGAAGCGATCCGCGGCAAAGCGCCCGAGATGGCGGCTCGACTGGTCGGAGCGGCCCGGTTGACACCGTCGGAGGAGCCGCTCGATGTGGCCGCTCTCGATGCGGCGGTCGCCACTCTCACGCAGCAGTTTGACCCGGTTCAAGGTGGCTTCGGAGGCGCGCCTAAATTCCCGCCCTCGTCGGTGTTGGAGTTTCTCCTACGCCGCGGTGAGACTCGGATGAGCATCTACACCCTGCGCTCGATGGCCGGAGGTGGGATTCACGATCAGGTCGGTGGCGGGTTCTCCCGATACGCCGTCGACGCCACCTGGACGGTGCCGCATTTCGAGAAGATGCTGTACGACAACGCGCTGCTGGCGAGGGCCTACTTTCATGCGTGGCAACTGACCGGTGACGATGACCTGCGAGCGGTCAGCGAGGACATCCTGGATTGGGCGCTGCGGGAGATGCGCGCACCCGAGGGCGGCTTCTTCAGCGCGATGGACGCCGACTCCGAGGGCATCGAAGGGAAGTTCTACGTCTGGACGCTCGATGAACTGAGCGCGGCGCTCCCGGAGAGCGACGCGGAGGCCGCGATCGCCTGGTTCGGAGCAACCGCCGAGGGCAATTTCGACGCGGAAGGTGAGCTGCCACCCAGCAACGTGCTGGAGGATCGCGGGCCTCGGCCGGATCCGGCTACGTGCGACCGAATCCGGGTAGCGCTGC
This sequence comes from Solirubrobacterales bacterium, assembly GCA_038319025.1. GTDB lineage: Bacteria > Actinomycetota > Thermoleophilia > Solirubrobacterales > Solirubrobacteraceae > JBBQCW01. The sequence continues at coordinate 170,175 of JBBQCW010000003.1, read as the reverse complement.
TGGCCGAGCGGGCGCAGCGGGTATGGCCGGCCACCGACGAGAAATGCCTGGCGGCCTGGAACGCGCTGATGATCTCCGTGCTGGCCGAGGCGGGCGCGGCGCTCGGGCGCACCGACTACGTGACTGCTGCCCGTGAGGCGGCGGCGTTCGTCCTGGAGCGGATGCGCACTCCCGACGGGCGCCTGCTGCGCACGTTCGGTGTCGGCACGGCGAAGCTTCCCGCCTACCTTGAGGACCACGCGTTCCTACTGGAAGCGCTCATCACCCTCTACGAAGCGACGTTCGAGGAGCGGTGGTTCGTGGAGGCGCTCTCGCTCGCCGAGGTGCTTCTCGACCGTTTCGCCGACCCCGATCAGGGCGGGTTCTTCTCCACCGCCGACGACCACGAGCAACTGGTGGCTCGCCGCAAGGACCTCGAGGACCAGCCGATCCCTTCGGGATCTGCCGCCGCGGCGTTCGGCCTGCTCCGGTTGTCTGCTCTGACCGGTGAGCGCCCCTACGAGGAGGCAGCGGTGAGCACGCTCACGCTGCTGCACGAAATCGCGCCCAAGCACCCCGGCGCCTTCGGCCATCTGCTGCAGGCGCTGGACTTCCACCTCGCCGACACGCGAGAAGTTGCTCTCGTCGGTGATACGGCCGGAGTAGACATGCTCGCCCAAGTCGTGCGCGAGCGACTGCGCCCCCATCTCGTGCTGGCCGGTGGACCGGGTGCGGGTGCGGGTGCGTCCGCCGTCCCGCTGCTGGCCGACCGCGTGCCGCTGCCAGCCGGAGCCGCCGCGTACGTGTGCGAACACTTCGCCTGCCAGGTGCCGGTCGCGCAGCCACAGGCGCTGCGGGAGCTGCTTGACGGACAGTGAGCGTGAGCGAACTCACTGAACGCTGGGGCGCCCTGTTTCGTACCCTGCTGAGGACCGTTTTGTCGTCCGTTCTCGTCCTCCGTCCTGAACCCGTGGGCTCTTCATGAAACGACTGCTAGCCATTCCCGCCGGACCACGTGCCAAGTGGGTCGTGGTCGCGATCTGGCTCCTGGCCGTCATGGTTACGGGCGCCGCCGGACTCCAGCAGAAGTTCCAGAACGGCCAGAAGAACGAGTCGACCTCGTTTCTTCCTTCGTCGACCGAGTCCACCAAGCAGCTGAAGAAGCAGAAGGCGCTCACCGGCGACGAGACCGTGGGCGCTGTGGTGGCTTACCACCGTGACGGGGGTCTCACCGCCCAGGACAAGGCCACCATCGCCGCCAACATCACCGCGCTCAACGCACTTCAAGCCCGGTACCCGCAGATCCAGAAAAACCCGCAGAGCGGCGAAGCCTTCACCGGGCCGGTGCTCTCGCCCAACGGCCACGGAGCGATCGTGCTCGGCACCATCGCCACCAACGGCAAGGGCGAGACGATCACCGACCCGGTCACTGCAGCTCGCAAAATCGTCGCCGACCCCGGAGGCGGCCTACAGGTGAAGATCACCGGCGGAGCCGGTTTCTCGGCCGATGCGATCAAGGTCTTCGCCGGCATCAACGGCACCCTGCTGCTCGCCGCGCTGGCCCTCGTCTTCATCCTCCTGGCGCTGATCTACCGAAGCCCGGTGTTCCTGTGGATACCGCTGTTTGCCGTCATCATGGCGGAGACGATGGCTCGTTCCATCGGCGCTCTGATGATCGAAGCCGGGGTGACGATCAACGGGCAGGCAGGCGGCATCCTTTCCGTGCTCGTGCTCGGCGCGGGCACCGATTACGCCCTGCTGCTCGTGGCGCGTTACCGCGAGGAACTGCGCCACCACGAGGACAAGCACGAGGCCGTCGCGCTGGCCCTCGCCAGCGCGGGCCCGGCGATCTTCGCCTCCGGCGTAACCGTGATCCTGGCGCTGCTGACGCTCTCGATAGCCGAGGTCAACGGCACCGCGGGCCTCGGGCCCGTGGGCGCCATGGGCATCGCTGTGGCGATGCTGGCCATGCTCACGCTGCTGCCGGCGCTGCTCTCGATCTTTGGTCGCCGCGCCTTCTGGCCGCGCATCCCGCACTACGGGGACGAAGGCTCGGATGCCACCCACGGTGGTTGGCGCACCGTCGGCGAGCGCGTCGCGATTCGTCCTCGCCGGGTCTGGATCGGCTCAGTGGCCATCCTGTGCGTCATGTCCCTGGGGCTGTTGGCCTTCAACACCAACCTCACGCAGGGTGACTCCTTCCGTGGTTCGGTTGAGTCGGTGCAGGGCCAGAACCTGCTGGCCAAGGACTTCCCCGCGGGTGTCAACGCACCGACCGACGTCTATGTGCACCCTGGCGTCAGCGCGGCCGTCGTAGGCAAGGCCATCGCCGCCTTGCCCGGGATCTCGCAGGTCCGGCCCGGTGCAGTGACCGGACCGAACGGCTCTCTGCTCTCCGTGGTGCTCAAGCCTGCGCCCTACTCCACGCAGGCGTTCGATCTCGTACCCAAGATCCGCGTCGCCGCTAAGCAGGCCGGCGGGGCCGGCGTGCTCGTCGGTGGGCCGACGGCCGTCGAGCGCGATCTGCGCGTGGCCAGCGCCAGCGACACCCGCACGATCATCCCGATCGTCTTGCTGATCGTGCTGCTGATCCTGATGGTGCTGCTGCGGGCGATCGTGGCCCCGGTGCTGTTGATCCTGACCGTGGTTCTCTCGTTTGCGGCCGCGCTCGGGGTCAGCTCGGTGGTGTTCACCGAGGTCTTCGGGTTCCCCGGGTCCGATCCGTCATTCCCGCTGTTCGTGTTCGTTTTCCTCGTGGCACTCGGGATCGACTACAACATCTTCCTGATGGCGCGCGTGCGTGAAGAAGCACTGCGTCACGGCACGCGCGAGGGCATGTTGCGCGGGCTCGCCGTCACCGGCGGCGTAATCACCTCGGCCGGCATCGTCCTTGCGGGCACCTTCGCCGTCCTCGGCGTCCTGCCGCTCGTATTCCTCACCGAACTCGGATTCGCCGTCGCGTTTGGCGTCCTGCTCGACACGTTCCTGGTGCGGTCGCTACTGGTGCCGGCGCTGGTCTTCGACATCGGGCCGAAGGTGTGGTGGCCGTCGACGCTGTCGCACACCCTCCATCACCGGCACAAGCCCGGAGACGATTAGCCCGTTTCGGCGGTAACGGCAGACGGTGCTACGCCTACAGCAGCGGCAGGTACCGATCCAGCTCCCACTGCGTGACCTGCACGCGGTAATCGTCCCACTCCTGGCGCTTGATCTCGACGAACCGGTTGAACATGTGCTCGCCGAGAGCGCGCAGCACCAACTCGGACTCCGCTGTCAGCTCGATCGCCTCGCCCAACGTCTCCGGGAGCTGCTCGATGCCGAGCCGCCGACGATCCTCCGGAGCCAGGTGGTACAGGTTCTTCTCCATCGGCTCGGGCAGTTCGTAGCCCTTTTCGATGCCTTCGAGCCCGGCGTGCAGCAGCGCGGCAAAGGTCAGGTAGGGGTTGCAGGCCGGGTCAGGGCAGCGCAGCTCCATGCGAGTGGCGTGCTCCTTGCCTGGGTGATGGGCCGGTACACGCACGAGGGCCGAGCGGTTGCGCCGTGACCAGGCGACGTACACGGGCGCTTCGTACCCGGGGACGAGCCGCTTGTAGGAGTTCACCCACTGGGCGAAGATCGAGGACAGCTCCCGGGCATGACGCAACTGCCCGGCGATGAACGCCTTGCCCACGTCGGAAAGCCCATAGGTGTCGCTCGCGTCAAAAAAGGCGTTGCCGCCGTCGCGGCTGAGGGACATGTGGGTGTGCATGCCGGACCCGTTCTCGCCGAACAGCGGCTTGGGCATGAAGGTCGCGTGCCAGCCGTACTTCATTGCGTATTCCTTGACGGTGATTCGGTAGGTCATGCAGTCGTCGGCCATCTTCAGGGCGCCGCCGTGGCGCATGTCGACCTCGTGCTGGCTAGGCCCTGACTCATGGTGGCTGTACTCGACGTGGATGCCCAGTTGCTCGAGCGCGAGCACCGTGTCACGCCGCACATCCGAGCCGGCGTCAAGCGTCGTGAGGTCGAAGTAACCGCCCTCGTCCAGCACCTCGGTGCCGTGTTTGTCCTTGAACAGGAAGTACTCGAGCTCAGGACCGACGTTGAACTCATCAAAACCCATCGAGCGCATGCGATCCAGCGCGCGTCGCAGGACGTGGCGCGGGTCACCTTCGTAAGGGGTGCGCTCGGGGGTGAGGATGTCGCAGAAGACGCGCCCCACACCCTGCTCCTCCGGGCGCCATGGCAGCACCGCGAAAGTCGTCGGGTCGGGCATCGCGATCATGTCGGACTCTTCGATCGCGTTGAAGCCGGTGATCGATGCGCCGTCGAAACCCATGCCGTTGGTGAAGGCGTCCGCGAGTTCCTCGCGGCCGATGGAGAACGACTTGAGCTGCCCTAGAATGTCGGTGAACCAGAACCGGATGAAGCGAATGTCGCGATCCTCGACGAGGGCTTGAACATCCTGCGCGGTCTGGGGCGTATCGGCCAAGGGTGATGCTCCTTCGGATGCGTCGCTGCAGGGCTGAGAACGTCTGATCACCCTAGATCATCTCCGCTCGACGACCGGTCGGGCCGGGGTCGACCGACGGTCCACCGGACGGGCCGTCAGGGAGCTTGCAGCCCCGGCGAGCTGGCGGCTGCGGCCGCTTGTGCGGCACTTTCAGCCACAAGCCACTGTTGGGCCCACGCTTTGATCTCAGCCACGGCTGGCTCCAGGGAGCGGCCCATCGGGGTGAGCGCATAGTCCACGCGCACCGGCCGGTCGCCGTCGACTCGTCGGACCACGACGCCACGCATCTCCAGCTCTTTCACGCGCTCGGAGAGCAACCGGTCCGACAGCTCCGGAACGGCCTCGGCGATCTGCGAGAACCTCAGCGGAGTATCAGCTTGCATCAATACCTCGACGATCGCCCCCGTCCACCGGCGACCGATCAGCTCGACCGCCTCGTGGTAGAGCGGGCAGCAGGCGGGAAGATCCGCCCGCTGCCGCTCAGGCTCGGGTTTCATCGGGGGCGCACGGTCAGGTCCGCTCTCGCCGCTGCTACGCGGCGCGCAGCTGGCGGGTGTTCTCGTTGGAACCGTCGACCGGCACCTCGCCGGCGACGTTCACCATGGCGGTGAAGCTCTCCAGTGATGCGTAGGCGATGGCCTCGAGGATCTGCTCATCGGTCCAGCCTTCCTCGCGCGCCTCTTCGTGGAGGTGCATAGGCGGACGACCGCTACCGGCGATCATCTCGCGCAGGTAACGCAGCAGCGCGGCCTCGCGAACGTTCTTGCTGTCGAACTCGCGGGCGAGGGCAACCTCGTCCAAGCCCAGACCGGCGACGCGCGCCGTGCGGCTGTGCAGGGCGATGCCCGGCTCGGAACCGTGATGCTCGGCAACCGCCAGGGCGATGCGCTCCAACGTCTGCATCTCCAGCGTGCCGTGCCGCAACTCGGATCGGAAACGTGCATAGGCACGAAGGACCGCGGGAGAACCGGCCAGCACGCCGAGGAAGTTCGGCAGCTGTCCACCGGTGGACAGGGCACCGCGCAGGATGGGCACGGAGCCCTCCGGAGCGGTCAGGTCGTCATGGATGTGGAACCTGCTCATTGCTGTCTTCATGGCGGAGTCCTCGGACCGTGAGTTCAGTGAGACGGCATCCTTGCCGGTGAGTTTTTTTATGCCATCTGCTTACGTGTAGTAAGTGTACGGCCTTGCGTCTGGTTCTTCAAGTCGCGCGGTGGCGACCTCCTCTGACGGTTGTTCCCTTCTGTACTGAGTTCTACGCACGTTCCTAAAGACCGGTTCAGCACCGTATGAACACGACGGAAATCCGGCGCGTAGACGACCGCCCAGGCGATCGACGAGAAGCGGCGAGAAACGACGGGCGCGGGAGGTGTCAGCGACCGGCGGCGACAGCGATGAAGGACGCAACGTCCTTCGCGTCCTGCCCGGTGACGAGCAGGGCCGGCATGGCCCCGTTCCCACGGGCACGACCAAGCTTGATCGCGTTCATCGTGAGCGCGTACGGCGGGCGCAGAATGTCCAGATTCGGACCGACCTTGCCGACCGCGTTGGCGGCAGCGAGGGTGTGGCAGGTGGCACAGTTGCGGGCGAAAACCTGGCGCCCGTGCTGCTGGCGATGCGTGAGGACGAGGCCGCCCGGCGCCTGCCGACTCTGCTTGTTGGCGTTGAAGCCCAGAACCACGGCGGGAATGCCCACGCCGAGCGCGGCGATCAGAACAAAGATGCTCACCGTCACGAGACGCCGACCGCCTTTCTTCTGCGTCTGCAGTGAATCGCGCGCACCACGACCGCCCCCGCTCATCGCCACAAAGAAGACGCTGAGGGCGAGCAGGACGAACGCTAGAACGAAGACGACGGTCGCGACCACGTCGGGAACATATCGCGAGAAGCGGCGCGGGGTCACGGTGCCGTTGCGCCATGCGGCCTTCGATCATCGCCGGCGCCCGCTGCCGAAGCTCATCACGGCGGGTGCGACAGCCCGAAAATCGCCTGTTCCAGTGCCGTCTGCCTCGTGCTGCGTGCGCTCTGATTCACGCTCGTCCAGCGCCGAGAAGTCCTTGACCTCGGCGCGCGGGCGGTCCGGAGCTTCGAGCACGGCGATGCGATGTACGAGCACGTTGATCGCCCCGCCGCCGGAGGCAAAACGCTCCAGACGCCCCTCGCCGATCACCAACGGCTCGGTGCGCACGACGAGCCGGTGACGTTCGAACACGGCCGGCGGAACGACGAGGTTGACGGTGCCGTGTTCGTCCTCGAGCAACATGAAGCAGATGCCGTTGGCCGTCCCCGGGCGCTGGCGGGCGACGACCAGGCCGGCGATGCGCACCGAGGCACCGTGGGGCATGGTGGTCAGGTCCACGCTGTGCACGAACCCTCGGGCCTGTAGGACCTCCCGCTGCAGGGCCAGGGCGTGCGGGCCGGTCGTGAGGCCGGTGGCGGCGTAGTCGGCCACCATCCCCTCCCACAGCCGCAGCGGGTCCAGCGTGGGCGGCGTGGGGAGTTCCAGCCCGAGGGCAAGTTGGGCCGACCCGTCCGGCAACGGACGGCTGGGGGCTGCGATGCCCAGTTGCCACAGCGCTACCCGGCGTCGAGCCGCCGGCGCAGTGGTGGGTTCCACGAGTGCGTCGCAGGCCCCTGCCCAGGCGAGGCGCTCCAGCGACGGCCCTCCCGCACCCGCCCGCGCGGCCAGGTCGGCGAGATCGCTGAACGAACCGCCGTTTGTCCGGGCCTCCACCAGAGCAGCGACCTCTTCCGCACGTACGCCCGCCACGTAGCCCAAGCCCAGCCGCACCGCCCCGTCAGCGGTGACGGTGCACCCGGCGGCGCTGGCGTTGACGTCCGGCGCCAGCACGGGGATGCCACGCCGCTGGGACTCGTGCACCAGCGCGTCGGGCGGGTAGAAGCCCATCGGCTGCTCGTCGAGCAGCGCGCACAGGAACTCAGGCCCATAGTGCACGCGTAGCCAGGTCGACTGGTAGGCGAGCAGCCCGAAGGCAGCGCCGTGGGCTTTGGGAAACCCGAAGCCCGAGAACCCGACGATCATCGTGTAGACGCGCTCGGCCAGCGCCTCGTCCACGTCCGGCCAGCGCGCGGTGGCCCCCTCCACGAAGCCCTTGTGGTGAGCTTCGATCGCCTCTGCGGAGCGTTTGCGGCTCATCGCCCGCCGCAGTCCCTCGGCCTCCCCCGGCGAAAAGCCCGCGAAGGCCATCGCCACCTCAATCACCTGGTCTTGGAAGATGATCGTCCCCAGCGTCTCGCGCAGGACCGGCTCCAGCGAGGGGTGGTGGTAGGGGATCGGGAAGGACGGGTCCAGCCGTAGCCGCTGCCGACGCTCGATGTACGGGTTGACCGCGCCTCCCTGGATCGGCCCAGGCCGGACGATCGCCACCTGGATCGTCAGGTCTTCCAGGTTTTCCGGCCGCGTGCGCCGCAGCGACCCCATCTGCGCCCGGCTCTCGATCTGAAAGACACCGGTGGTGTCGGCCTCCTGGATACAGCGGTAGGTGGCCGGATCGTCCATGGGGATCCGGGACAAGTCGATGCGCTCGTGCCGGCGGGCGGCGATGTGCTCGACGCACCGCTCGACGGCGGACAGCATCCCCAGACCCAGCAGGTCGATCTTCAGAAAGCCGGCGTCCGCGCAGGAGTCCTTGTCCCACATGACCATCTGCCGGCCCTCCATCGCCGCCGGGACGACCGGGCAGCAATCGACCAGTGGACGGGTTGCGACGATCATGCCACCTGGGTGCTGTGACAAATGGCGGGGCAGGCCGTGTGCCTGTTCGGCAAGTTCGGCCAGGTGGCGCCAGCGGCCCTCGGCCTGACGCCCGGAGCCCAGTGCCGTGGCTATGTCGTTACCCACGTCACGGGCCGACCAGGAGGACGAACCGCGGGCCACCCGCTCGATCTCCCCCGGCGGGAGCCCGAGCGCCTTGCCCAGTTCACGGATGGCGCCGCGGGCACGGTAGGTGGGGAACGCGGCGACCAGGGCCGAACGGTCAGCGCCGTATCGCTCATGCACGCGCGGGATGAGCACCGAGCGGATGTCGCGGGGGAAGTCCAGGTCGATGTCAGGTAACGAGGTGATGTCGTCGTTGAGAAAGCGACCGAGGAAAAGATCGTTGGCGACCGGGTCGATGTGCGAGAGGCCAGTCAGGTAACAGACGATCGAGGAGACCGATGAGCCGCGCCCGCGCCCGGGCGGCAGGAGTGCCCGTGCGCTCGAGGCCCCCCGCACCTCCACGGCTACTTCGCGGGCCAGTTCGAGCATGTCGCGATGCAGGAGGAAAAACCCCGACAGACCGAGGCGGGCGATCAGCGCCAGTTCCTCCTCCAACCGCGTGTGGGCGCGAGCGCGCAGCGCGTGACCGTTCGGGTAGCGGACGTCGAACTGCGGCCCGCAGACCTCGGCCAGCATGCGGTCGGAGCCTTCGTCCTCCGCACCCGGGTAGCGGTAGCCGAGATCCTCGTCCAGGGCAAAGGTGCAGGCCGCGGCGACCCGCCCGGTCTCGGCGACGGCGTCGGGATGGTCGGCGAAGCGGGCGGCCATCGCCTGCGGGCTCGCGAGGACGTGGGCGTGGTTGCCGCGCCGCACGGGCTCGGATGCGTCGAGCGTGGCGTGCTCGCGGACGGCCACGAACGCGTCCTGCAGACGCGCGCGGGCGGCGTTGTGGGCGTGCACGTTGCCGGTGGCCACGCAGGGAATCCCGACCCTGGCCGCAAGTTCGACCAGTTCCCGATTGCGGGCACGGTCGTGCCGGGCGAACGGGCGCTGCAGTTCCACGCGGGTGAACTCCCGGCCGAAGGCGCGGACCAGACGGCGCAGCGTGGGCTCGTCGCGAACCCCGTTCCTGGCGCAGCCGCTGAGGCAGATCAGGCCCTCGGCGTGGGCTTCGATGTCGGCGAGGGTCACGCCCGCCGCGGTCGCGATGCGCCGCGGCCCCTCGCGCGTGTGCGCGTGGGCGCACGTGAGCAGGCGACAGAGGTTGCGCCAGCCGGTGGCGTCGCGGACGAGCAGGGTGAGGTGCCGGACGGGTTCCTGTGCACCCTCCCGGACGGTGATCTCGGCGCCGTGGATCGCGCGCAGCCCGAGTCCGCGAGCGCTTTGGGCGAACTCCATCGACCCGCTGACCGTGTCGTGGTCGGTCAGCGCGAGCGCGGTGTGCCCGGCCGCGAGGGCGGCCGGCACGAGTTCATCGGGCAGCGACGCCCCGTCGAGGAAGGAGTAGGCGGAGTGACAGTGGAGCTCGACGTACGATGACACGAACGTATGTTCGCATACGATGCAAGTCGCGCCCCACCGCTCTCAGGCGATCCGGCGACTACACGTACACCCCGTCCAGCCAGTTCTTCAGCGCGGCCTCATGGGCCGCGGCGTCGACGCCGTCCACGAACAGGTGCGCGCTCATCCCTACGACGCTCCCGTAGTGGTTGCGGCCGAAGAACCGGTACAGCCCGTCGTCGGTGCGCACGCCCAGGAAGGCCGGCGTCGCGTAGTCCACGACGCCGTCAAGGGGGCCTGCGTCGCCCAGCGTCGCGTGCATCGCATCGCCCGCGGCAACACCGGCGGTGAGCCCGAGGGCGGCTCGCAGCGTGTCCATCGCCTCGGGCGTACCGGCGGCCGACGGTCCCTCGATGCCTGATGACGGCTGACCCACATAGGTGACCGAGCGGCCGTTGAAGTGCTCGAGGTACTGCCCGAGCGTGTGCAGGTAGAAGTCGGTGTGACCGCCGATGGCGTCGTACTGGTCCTCCCAGCCATCGGCGAGGATCCCGCTGTGGACGTAGCGCAGGTGCGCCGTGCCACCGTCGCGGGCCTCGATCGCGTAGTCGAGGGCGTTGAAGGTGCCGTCCGGGGATTCCATCCGGATCACCAGACGATGCGGCGGGTCCCAGGTTGTGACCGGGGCACCCTCGGGCGGCGCCTCGCCGGCCGGAACCTCCAGCCCAGTAGGAAACTGCCAGGCCGCGGTGTCGGCGGTGATCGCCGTCCACACATCGTCGGTGGCGGCGGGAAGGTCGATCTCGCGGACGATCTCGAAGGCACGGCTCATGACGGGGGCTCCTCGGGGTTCGTGATGGTGGGATGCAGAGCGACGACGAACCGGTGCCGGCGACCGCCGGCGACCGACTCGTCGTGGTACTTCGCGACGAGGCGGTTCACGGTCCCCGCCAGTTCGGCGGCGAAGGCTGCCCGATCACGGGCGGAGGCGAACCGGATATCGCTGTCTATGCCGAGCGTCGCGAGCGGCTGCCCCGCGGCGCCAGCGCCGGTGATCAGCTCGCCGACCTCGCGGACCAGGCGGCCCGCGACGGCGAGCAACCAGCGGGCGGAGCGCTGGTCGGGAGCTCGGGACGGGTCCGGGGCCACCCCCGGCAACGCGGTCGGGGAGATCACGTAGGACGCGGCCGTCGCTTGGAGTACCCGCTCGGTGCAGTTGCCCTTGCGCCGCTCCTCGACAAGCTCCACGAGGCCGTGGCGCTCCAGCGCTCGTAGGTGGTAATTGGCTTTCTGACGGCTGAGCCCGACGCGCGGAGCGAGCGAGCTGGCCGACGCGGGCTCCGCCAGTTCGGCGAGCAGCCGGGCCCTGATCGGATCCAGCGACGCCTCGGCGGCGGCCGGGTCGTCGATGACGGTGACATCGTGCATGGTCCGAAGCCTAGCCGCCGACAAATAAAGTTGTCAAGCCGCAGGAGAGACCGGACTCCGAAGTCCGGTGCAGTCCACGCGCTCTTCCCACACCCCGCCCGGCGGCTGCGACCAGGCACCCAGCAGATGCAGTTCGTCGGTTGACGTGTCGTAGTCGCCGCCGAACCGGCCGCCCAGCGCAGCATCCGCGCCGGCGCCGGCACTCTCGTGCCCGCTCGCGTACACGCGTGCGTCGATCCGCCCGTCGGCCGCGAGGTCGGCGCCCAGCCGAGCGAGCGCCGGGACCACCTGGCCCATCCCGGTGCCCGGAAGAGGATGCGCGGCCCATGCGTCCAGCGCCGCCCGCAGCGCATCCAGGTGCGCCGGGACGGTCAGGTCCAATCGCGCGTCAACCTCTCCGTGGCGCCCGCCGCGGGTCGTAAGTCGCGCTCCACCGAGGTGCAGCGCCGCCGGCAACGTGTGGTCGATCTCCCCGGAACCGCTCACCACCAGTTCCCGTGGCCGCCCGTCGCGACCGAAGATCACAGCCGCACCAACTCGGTCGACCGCACGCAGCCGGCCTTTGAATATGGCCCGCGACAGCGTGAGTGTCGTCTCGCCGTCACCGCGGAGCAGCACGGTGCGCTCACCCGTACGCCGGTTCCACCGCCCGCCCGCCGACAGCGTGCCGACCATCTTCAGGTTGGCGTCAGCCAAGCCGACGTCGAGGTGGGCCTCGACCATGCCCTGGACGCCGGCGGTGAAAGACTCCTCGTCGGCGGGCGGTGGATCATCACCGCCGTCGAGGCCGATCGCGCCCAGGATGTCGTCGGCGATCTGGTTCCCGGTAGGCCCCTTCAGCTTCCCGATCAGTGCGTCGGCGGCACGCCCGTCGCGTACGTGCCAAGAACGCCCGACGCCGATCTGCCCCATCGCGCCGACGGCCGCCATCTCCCCCGTACCGACATGGGTGCCGGCTACGTCGACATGACCTTCGATGCCGATCCCCAACTGTGCCCCGGCCGACAGATCGTCGACGGCGGTGATGATGACCGACCCGTCCGAGAGATCCTGGCGCAGCAGGCCCGCGTGGTCGCCCAACCGGATGATGCCGGCGTGGACGGTGACCCGCTCGTCCTGCGCGCGGGAGCCGATCACGCAGGGCCGGGCCGCGAGGGTCGTGCATCCACCACCGGTGAGCACGCACAGCCCGCGCTCAAAACCGGCAACGACCCCGTTGGCAATACCCGGGGCCGCAATCGCCGTGCCGCCCGCGCCCAGGATGAGGACGAGCAGCGCCACGAGGGCGACGTATTCGACACTCCCCTGGCCCCGCGCGGATCGCATGGTGTCCAGCTTGGGCGCGGTCGCGTTGCGGGACTACCCTCGCTTCGTGCCGTTGGTGCGCCCGGTTCGTGACGATTGCGGTGCCGGTAGGTGACGCCGCCCGGTCAGCACGGCAGGACGTCATCCAGGACCGGGAAGGCCGGCTCGCCGTCGATGCAGGCCGCGACGAACAGCGCGAGGCCCGCGTTTCCGGTGAACAAGGTCCATCGCTCATGCCCGCTCGCGACCGCCAACGCCCTGCGCTGTTGCAGCGCATGCATCGCGAACGCCCGCGCGCGGTCCAGCCAGCGCTCATCGCCGATGCGGGCGTACAGCCGCAGAAACGCGTACCCGTTGCCCGCCGTGCCGTGGCAGAGGCCGGCGCTCGCGCGGGGCGGCCCGGCTTGCCAAGTCAGTTCGCCGGCGCCGACCAGCAGTTCGTCGACGGCCGGGTCTGGCCCGAGGAGCCCGCCGAGCGCGATCACGATGCCCGCCGCGCCGTGACACCACTGCACGCGCGGCGGCCCCGCGTCGGCACCGAGCAGCGCCGGCCACTGAACCCAGGCCCCGTCCCGTTCCGCGAGCCGCTCGAGAACGGCCACGGCGCGTCGCTCAACGTCCTCGGCCGCCGACAGCTCAAGTAGATGGCGGCCACGAAGCAGGGCGTGCACGTTGCCGGCAAAGCCATGCCCGGCGCCGACGTAGGCCGCTCTGCGTCCGTACAGATCCTGCTCCCAGATCTCGGCGCGCCAGTCCTCCAGCAGCCAGTGGGCAGATGCCCGCCAGAGTTCGGCCCAGCGCTCCTCGCCCGTGCGTCGCGCCATGTCGACGGCCACCAGCATCGTCCCGGGCGAGCCCCAAAGCAGCTCGCGCGCCGGGTGGGCGGCGTTCGCGGCTATGCAGTCTGCGAGCCGATCGCGCCCAGCGGCGTCCGGCGAGAGAGCCTCGCCGAGAGCCAGAAGGCCCGACTCGCCCATCAGGAGCGACGGCTGGAACGGCGGGTAGAGCGCCGTGAACTCGGGAGCCACCCGCCAGCCTTCGACCATGTCGGTCGCCAACGACCGCAGGTCGATCGTCACGTCCCCATGGTCGCCGGCGGCCAGCCGCGCGAGCGCCCAGACAATCCCGCCCGCCCCGAGATAGAGCGTGCGCATCGGCTCGTCCGGGTCACCTTCCAGATCGGCAGGATGGTTGGGCCATAGCAGCCGGTCCCCGCGGCATGAAGCGCACAGGTCGGCGATCAGCTCAGCGAAATCCGAGCGTGCCACCGAGTCACTCCAGGGCGCCCCCGCCAGCGGCTCGTGGCGTGCCTGATCGAAGGCCATCCGCGGAGCATGCCACGCCGCCGCCGTAGGCTTCCCCCATGCCCACCTGGGACGACGTGGAGCGGTTGGCTCTCAGCCTGCCCGAGACGACAGAACGCCGCTCACGCGACCTGCGGCACTGGTGGGTGAAGGACAAAGGGTTCGTCTGGGAACGCCCGCTGCGCCGATCCGACCTCGAGGCACTGGGCCCAGACGCGCCCGACGGCCCGATCCTCGGCGCGCGCGTAGAGCATCTCGGCGCCAAGGCGGCCCTGCTGGCCGACGACCCGGACGTCTTCTTCACGACGCCCCACTTCGACAACTACCCGGCGATCCTGGTGCGCTTGGACGTGATCAGCACCCAGAACCTCGAAGAGGTGATCGTCGAAGCTTGGCTGGCCCGGGCGCCGAAGCGACTGGTCGCGGCTTACCTGGACGCGGTGTAGCCCACGGCCACGCTCACGCGATGGCGGCCTGCGGGAAGCGCTCGCGGGCGATGCGCATCTTCTCCTCGCCGTACCGGCTCTTCGCCCAGCTCGAGTCCGGCTTGGCGATGCGGATCGCACCGATGTAGAAGAGGGGATGGAAGAGGATCCCGAAGACCGCGAAGTAGTACTTGCCCTTCATCACGCAGACCACGAAGGCCCAGATATCCACGATGACGAGCAGGCCGATGGGGACGAATAGGACGGGTTCCAGGGAGGCGAACATCACATCGCGCGCATTCGATTGTTGCGGGCGTTGTGTTCCACCTCGGCCAGCCCCAGCGCCTCCATGAGAGGCGGGACGTAGTTGGCGAACCGGCCGCGCAGTCCCTTCTTGAGCCCGTACCAGCCACCGACCGGGTTATCAGCCGACCGCGCCCACGCCTCCACCGTCCCGTCGGCGGCCGGCTTCTGCTCGTCAGCGCTACCGAGCGCCATCCAATCACCGTGTTCCTCGAGCATCGCGTGCAGATCCTCCAAGCAGCGCAACTGGTAGCTCAGCCGCGTGGTCCCGACCACGCAGACGAGCGCAGGCGGATCTGCGGCCTCGTCGCGGTACATCTCAAAGCTGCTCTTCCCCGGTGGAGTAAATAGCTGCCAGGGCCGTTCCGCCGTGCCGTCGCCTTCCTGCGTCGCCATGCCCATCCCTCCGCGGGTCGTGATCACGCCGTACCTTAGAAGAGGCGTCCAGCCACGTCGTTCACCGGTGCCGAAACCACCCGCCGCGCTCCAGGTCGCGGAACACGACCAGGTCGCGACCGTCGACGGTGATCACCTCCCAGTAGCGTCGGCGCAGCGGACGGTCGGTCCACCAGCGGTCCTCGATCAGCCAGGACTCACGGACAGCGACGACCTCATGGCGATCCACCGCCAGCGGGCGGCCACCGGCCCCGCAGGCGACGGTGGCCAGGCGCGGCTCACCCACTCTGCGGGCGGGAGGGTTCACAACTCGAACGGGGCGAGCATGGTGCGCCGCTCGGGCACGCGAGAGTCAGGGTCAGCCTCGATGACGCGCAACGCGCCCTCGGGACCTGCGGCGGCGCGGACCTGACGGACGGCCTCACGCAAGCGCCGTTTGCGGGCCTGCGCGTCGTCGTCGAAGAGCGCCTCGCCGGCCGGCGCGGACGGGCCGAACCGCTCGACCGACAGCCGCAGCGACTCGGCAGGGGCGGGCAGCAGGGCGAGGCGCAATCCCAGCGCCATACGCATCCGCGCTGGATCGGCCAGCGGCTCACGGAAGATCACTCGCTCACGCCAGGTGCCTCCTTCCACCAGCGCGGCGGCCAGGACGACCACTCGCAACGTGCGCCCGCGCCGCTCGCTACGCGCGAGCAATCGGTCGATGAGTAGTCCCAGACCTCGCTCGGCCTGCACCCCCGATCCCGCCTCGGGCAGATCGAGCGTTTCCTGCAGCGCTGGGTCCGGCACGCGCGTGCGCAAGGGCGTATCGCGGCCGTGGACGAGATCGTGCGCGGTCAGCCCGGCCGGTCCAAACCGGTCGGCGAGGGCCCCGCGTTCCAGCACGGCGACGTCGCCCAGCGTGGCAATCCCAAGGCGTTCAAACGCCGTCGGCAGGTGTTCGGTCTCCGCACGCCGGCGCAGCAGCGCGACGGGTTCGGGCCACAACAGCTTCGGGTCGGTGATGACCGCGGGCCGGCGCGCACGGGCCCGCGTGGCCGCGGCGGCCAGCGCCCCGAAGCGCGAAGTACCTGCCCCCAGGCGGGCGGCAGCGCGCGGGCCGAGCGCCACACGCACAGCGTTCAGCACGCCGTCCAAACCGCTGCCGTGCAATCGCCGCAGGCCGTCGGCCGCAAAGCAGGCGACGCCCGGACCGCCGTCCTCCACCTGCGCGCCGATCGACTCGATCCGGGCCAGCCCTCGCTCCCAGCTGTCGGCCACGCCGAGCGGGTCAGGCGGCACGAGCACCAGCCGAGGGCAGCGCGCAAGTGCCTCCCCCATCCGCATCCCTGCGTGGATGCCAAACGCTTCGGCGGCCGGAGACACCTCCCCAACCTGCTGCTCGCGGCCGGCCTCGGGCGCAAGGGCGGCGGGTTCGCGCAGCAGGTCCGCCCGCCCACCCGCCGCGACGATCAGGGCGAAGCGGGGAAGGAGAACGCAGACGATCATCGAACGTATGTTCGCATCGTTGTGGGTCATGGCGCAAGGCTTCGTGCGCGCCTGGTGCCAGGATGGGCCGGTGAGCGCCCCGCCCTCAGCTCTGCGCGATGCCGCGTGGCGCCCCACCGCACCGCAGCTGGTGCGGCTGATGATCGGCCTCGTGATCTTCGGCTGCGGCGACGCCCTGCTGATTCTGGCTGACCTGGGCAACTCGCCATGGACGGTGCTCGCCGGAGGCATGGCCAAGCAGACCGGGATCGAGATCGGCTTATGCACGATCATCATCAGCGGCGTCGTGCTGCTGCTGTGGATCCCGCTGCGCGAGCGGCCCGGGCTGGGGACCGTTATGAACGCGATCGTGATCGGCCTGGCGATCGACGCGACACTCGCCGTCTTCTCACCGCCCTCGGCGCTGATCGTCCGCATCGCACTCGTACTGCTGGGCATCGCGCTGGTCGGTGTGGGCAGCGGGCTCTACATCAACGCGGCGCTGGGGCGCGGCCCGCGCGACGGCCTGATGACCGCGCTGCACCTGCGCACCGGTAGGCCCATCGCGCTGGTCCGCACCGTGATCGAGGTGACGGCGCTGGCGATCGGGATCGCCCTGGGCGGGGTCTTCGGTGTGGGCACCATCGCCTTCGCCGTGCTCATAGGCCCAGCGGTGCACCTCGCCCTGCGTGTGCTGCCCGCGGCACCACCCGAACTGGCGGACGAGGTGGCCACCGAGTTCGAAGGCTGGTGACGGGCACCCTCCCCGAGGGGAGGGCGACAAGGCGACCAGATTCGAGGTGAGGCGGATTTGTGCGGCTCAAAAGCACATATCCGCCTCACGTCTCCGCCACCTCCGCCGTCCGCGCCGCCCCGCCGCCCGCGCCGCCCGCGCCGCCCGCGGCCTAGAAGGTGCGCGGTCGCCCGAACATCGGCCCCAGCCGCTCGGCTACGGCGCTGTCGCCGATCAGGTCCAGGCGCCCGTCAAGCAGCGCGCGGCCCGCGTCCTCTTGCCCGACGGCGATGCGGACGAGGTCGGGAACGCCGACCTTCACGGTGAGCAGCGCGTCAACGTCGAGGCCGGGCTGACCGGGGTGAGCGTGAGCGGCCGATGCGTCGACGTGCACCACCCAGACGCGATCGGCGTCCGCGGGGCCCGGCAGCGCAAAGACGATGTCACCAGCGGTCCCGGCAGCCTCGGCGGGAACGTAGGCGCGCTCCATACGCCGGAACAGGAACCGCATGCCTCTCGACGAACCGAACACGCGCTCCAAGCGTACGTCGTCACTACGGCGTACGAACGAGACGACAGCCGAACGGGCGAGCGACATCGAGGCGAGTCCGGTCGGGAAGCGAGAACCCGGGCGCTCAGGCGCCGCCGCGGGCCTCAGCCGGCGGACCGGGGCTCCAGCCGGGCGGATGGGACGGCCCCGGCGTCATCGCGACGATCTGGAACGCGAGCTCGTCCTCGAAGCACCACAACCAGTCCTCGCCCGGTTCGTAGGACTGGATGATCGGATGGCCGCTGGCCTCAAAATGCGCGGTGGCGTGCTGGTTTGGCGAATCGTCGCAACAGCCGATACGCCCGCAGACGGCGCAGCGCCGCAGGTGCATCCACACGCCCCCTTCGGGCATCGCCAAGCATTCCTCGCAGCCTGAGCCGGACGCCGGGGAGCTCTCGTCGATCTGGTCTAGTTGGGTGCACTGAGCCATAGGGACGATGGTACGCCACGCGATCGGTGGCCCAGCGCTACCGACCGACGCCCCGGCGCGCTACCGTCACGGGTGCAGGTCAGGCAGTCGCGGCGGGCTTTCGAGCCTGTCGAGGAAAGTCCGGACATCACAGAGCGAGGTGGTCGGGAACCCGACCCGGGGAAACCCGCGGGAAAGTGCCACAGAAAAGACACCGCCGATGGCGTGGGTGGGATGGACGTCCACTCATCCACGCACAGGTAAGGGTGAAAGGGTGCGGTAAGAGCGCACCGGCGTCATGGCGACATGGCGGCCAGGCAAACCCCACCTGATGCAAGGCCAAGCAGGACCGTTTGCAGGCTGCTCGCCGAGGTCCAGGTCGGCCGCACAGATGGATGACTGCTCAACGACAGAATCCGGCTTATCGACCTGCTGTGGAAGGGCCCCGCTCAGGCGGGGCCCTTCTATTTGGCCGCTCGATCAGCTGATGATCGAGGGGATGAGTGTGAACCCATGGGCGTCGCATGCGTCTCGAAGGCGCCGGTCGAAACAGACAACGCTGTTGCACCTGTGATCGACGTCACGCGCCGCGAGCGCACTGGCCAACTGGATGGCGTCCCCGGCTCGTAGCGGATGGTCGCGCAGCAGCGCACGGGCGCTCTCTAAGAGAGACGGCGTCAATGCGAGGGTGACGAGGACACCTCCATCGGCCGCGTTGAACTCATCACGCACCTGATCGCACAGCAGGTCGGCCTGGGATGCGGGGATGTCGCCGGCCCGCTCACGCCGCCGCACAGCCGAGCACACCTCAACCACAGACAGTTCGGAGGCCGCAAGTACGTCGATGCTCTGGAGCGCTTCGGAGCCTTGTTCCACGGCGTACCGCTTTACAAGCGCGGATGCGTCCGCGAAGACCGGCATCAGAACCGGTCCTCACGATCCTCGGAGACATACTCCGATAGCGGCCGACCACGACCGGCGGCGATGCGTGCGGCCTGCAGTTCAGGCGAGTCGATGGGGCCGGCAGGCGGACCTGTCCGAGGCGCCAAGAGGCCAGCTGCAGCAAGCCGCTCTCGGAATTCAGCGAGCTCCGAGCCTGCCGCGTTCGGGTCCACCAGCGCTCGCAACCCGTGTGTCGCCAGCGTGTTGATGCTCTCTCCGCGCTCAGCCGCGACTCGCTTCAACGCCACTACGAGATCGTCCGGAATGCGGAGCGTGAGCTGATGCATGATGTCATGGTAGCAATCACGACAGCACAGACCCACAGCCCATGCAGGCCCCGGCACCCAGATGGGCGACCATCGCTTCCCCACAGACCGGGCATCCCGCCGTACCTCGTGCCGAAAGGTCCTCCCAGACCCTGGTCAGCACGTTGTCGAGCGTCAGCGGACGGCGTGCGATTAGCGCCGCGCCCAAGTGGCCGTCGGCGAACAGGATCGCCGGCCGTTCGATGTCCGTCACCACGACGCTCATGAGACGCTCCTGAAGAGCCCGACGACGCGCCCCACGACCTTCACGTCGCGGCTGCGGATCGGCTCCATCGTGGTGTTCTCGGGCTGCAGGCGGATGTGGTCGGACTCCCGGAAGAAGCGCTTGACCGTCGCCTCCTGGCCTTCCTCACCCACGAGCGCCACCACGATCTCGCCGTCTGTGGCCGTCTCCTGTGGACGCACGACCACGTAGTCGCCTTCGAGGATGCCGGCGTCGATCATCGACTCGCCTCGCACGCGCAGGACATACTCGCCGTCCTCCCCGCCCGCCGCTTGCGGCACCTGGATGTATTCCTCGATGTTCTCTTCGGCGAGGATCGGCGCACCGGCGGCGACCGCACCGATGACCGGCAGACCTTCAGGCCTGACGAGGTTGCGGATCGGGTCCAGCGCACGGTCGAGCAATTCGATCGCGCGGGGCTTGGACGGGTCGCGCCGCAGGAGGCCCAGTTTCTCGAGGTTGGACAGATGAGCGTGTACCGTCGAGGACGAGGCGAGGCCGACAGCCTTGCCGATGTCGCGCACCGTCGGCGGGTACCCGTGACGCGCCGAGTAGCTCTTGATGAACTCGAAGATCTCCTGCTGGCGCTTGGTGAGGTCCATGAGGCGCTCCTCAATGCGATTCGTGGGCGATGGATCGAACATGTGTTCGTACCGTAGCGCGACCCGTGGACGGACGCAACCGCGCTATGCTGCGCCGCCCCCGCGCCGGTGGCGGAATTGGTAGACGCGCAAGGTTGAGGGCCTTGTGGGCTGAATGGCCCGTGGAGGTTCGAGTCCTCTTCGGCGCATGGGAAGAGCGCCCTGCGAGAGCGGGGCGTTCGTCGTTCTGGACCTGCCCAGATAGAACCGAACCGCGCACCGGTACCGTCAGGTCCCGAGCATGCGTCAGAGGCTGAAAAGAACAATCCGTCGGGTGGGGCTGCGACCGGAGCCGCGCGTGCCCGACATCACGCCGACGAACCTACGCGGGAAGCGGATCCTCGTTACCGGCGCGTCCTCGGGGATCGGTGAGGCCGCAGCTGAGAAGCTTGCCGCCGAAGGGGCAACCGTGATCCTCGTCGCGCGACGCGGTGAGCTCCTGCAGGAGATCGTCGCGCGAATCTCCGCGCGCGGCGGCACGGCGAGTGCGTTTCCGGCCAACCTGGCCGACCTGGACGCCGTCGACGCGCTCGTCGAAGCCGTCGGTCCGGTCGACATCCTGATCAACAACGCGGGCCGCTCCATCCGCCGGCCGCTGGCCGAGTCGCTGGAGCGCTGGCACGATCTCGAGCGCACGATGGCGCTCAACTATTTCACGCCGATGCGGCTCATCCGGGGCCTGGCCCCCGGGATGATCGAGCGCGGCGACGGGCACATCATCAACGTCTGCTCGTGGCGGGTGCTCCCCAAGTCGTCACCGCTGTTCGGTCCGTACATCGCATCGAAGGCCGCCCTGAGCGCGATGAGCCGTGACATCGAGTCCGAATGGGGGCCGGCCGGGGTGCACGCGACGACGATCTACTACCCGCTCGTGGCCACGCCGATGATGGCGCCGACCCGCGCCTACGACGGGTTGGAGGCCCTCACCACCGAGGAGGCCGCGCAGTGGATGGTCACCGCGGCGATCACCCGGCCGGTCCGGATGGCCCCGCGGATGGCCGTGGCGGCTATGGCGCTCGATGTACTGACCCCACGCCTCGTCACCCGGCTACTTAGACATCCGCCCGTCCAGGCGGAGCCCTGAGCCGCCCGGCCGGGGCGCTCTCCCAGCGCCAGGCCTACGCGCTCGCGACCGCCGTGGTGGGTCTGGCGCTGTTCGCGTCGGTCGCGCCGTCGCCGCTGTACGCCACCTACCGTGCGCTGTGGGGACTCTCCCCGGTAGTGATAACGCTTGTGTATGCGACGTACGCCGTCGGGGTACTCACCGCGCTCCTTCTGGCCGGCCGGTTATCGGATGAGATCGGTCGGCGGCCGGTCCTTCTCCTGGCGCTGGGTTCCCTCATGGTGGCGTCGGTCGTGTACATGCTCGCCGAGTCGGCCGCCTGGCTGTTCGTCGCCCGGGGCCTGCAGGGGTTGGCGACCGGCCTCATGGTCGCGGCGGCCAGCGCCACGCTCCTCGACCTGCACCCGCGAGACGACCCCGCCTCAGTGGGCCTGAACAACGGCGTCGCGACCGCCACCGGCATGGGGCTGGGCGTCCTGGTGTCGGCGGCGCTCGTGGAATACGCGCCGGCGCCACGCGTGCTGCCGTACGTCGTCCTCTTCGTGCTCTTCGCGTGCGCCTTCACCGGCGCGCTGCTCATGCCCGAGCCCGTCACTCAGCGCACGCGGCCGCGCCTCACGCCGCAACGCCCGCGCGTGCCGCCCACGGCGCGCGCGGCGTTCGTGGTGGCGGCGCTC
This sequence comes from Solirubrobacterales bacterium, assembly GCA_038319025.1. Taxonomy (GTDB): domain Bacteria; phylum Actinomycetota; class Thermoleophilia; order Solirubrobacterales; family Solirubrobacteraceae; genus JBBQCW01. The sequence goes on along the minus strand of JBBQCW010000003.1, from coordinate 148,291 downwards.
GGCGTCTTGTCGTCGTGGTCGGTGAACGGCGTGTTCCTGTCGCTCGGGCCGCAGTTCTCCGCGCATCTGTTCGGCACCACCAACGCCCTGGTGAACGGACTCGCCTTCGTCTTGCTCGCCGCGTGCGCAGCGGCAGCACAATTGGCGTTCGGGCGCACGGAGCCATGGCGCGGCGCGGCCGTCGGGTCGGTGGTGCTCTCGGCCGGGATGGGGATCATCGTGCTGGCCGCGGCGACGAGCTCAGCGGCGCTGCTGCTCGCCGGCGCCGTGATCACCGGTGGCGGGTTCGGCGTCGCTTTCCTCGGAGCGCTACGGGCGCTCTCAGCCGCGATCGCCCCGCACCAGCGCGCCGAGGTGATGGCGGCTTTCTACCTCGTCGCCTACACGGCGCTCTCGGTGCCCGCCATCCTCGCGTCCTTCGCCGTCACCCCGCTGGGCATAACGTCGACGTTCGAGATCTTCGGCACGGTCGTCGCTTTGCTGGCGCTCGTCGTCGCATTTCAGGCACGGCGGTTGCGACCGAAGGGCTAGGTGAGCTCCTCGAGGATGAGAAACCCCGTTTGCACGGGGGTTTCGTAGTTCTGAGGCGCCACAAAGACAGTGCACGCCGACGCGCCAATTGCCACACCCCCGCAAATGCCCTACCGTGCGATGTTCGGAATGGGGTTGCGTAATCACATACAGACGTTTCTCGTGCGCCTGAGTGCCTTTCTCGCTGCAGCGATGCTTCTCATCGGCCTCACGACAGCTTCGTCCGCGTTCGCTGCTGCGCCGGCCGCACCCCCAGGCGCGACCCAGACCACGAGCACTTTCACGAGCAATGCGACGGAGGCGGTGCCAGGTTTCGGCCAGGGCACGCTGACCTCCTCGCTGACCGTCGCGGGCGCTGGGCCGTACCTGTCCGACGTGCAGGCGTTCACCAAGCTTTTCCACACGTTCCCCGGTGATCTGAAGGTCACGCTCACCTCTCCCGCCGGCGTCACAGTTCAGATGACGGATGGCCTCGGCGCGGGCAACAACGACGTCTTCTCGGCGACGCGATGGGCCGACAACGCCGGCGTCCCGGTGTCACGAACGACGTTCACCAACGGCGCAGCCAAGGCGGCGCTCACACCCCAACAAGCGTTCTCGCGGTTCGTCGGCAGCAATCCGAACGGCGTCTGGAAGCTCGCGGTGACCGACCAGTCCCCGGACGATGACACGGGCATCCTCAAGGGTTGGTCGCTCGACGTGTCGACGCTCCCTGAAGAGCCGACGCTGACCACCCACCACAACGACAAGACCGAGAACCTCACCGTCGACGCCACGCCGATCACCAGCACGATCAACGTCGGCAACGTCCCGGTCGGCTCGGTCTGGACGCCGCGCGTCACGACGCAGCTCTCCACGCTCGCCCGCGGAGCGCTGAAGGTCACGCTGACCAGCCCGGACGGTCGCGTGGTCAAGCTGATCGACGACAACCTCCCGGCCGCCGGCCCGACGCAGTCGATGCTGCCCTACCTGGGAACCGTGTTCGACGATCAGGCCGACACCCTGGTGACCGATGCCGTCGCGTCCGGCGACACCAACCTGGTCCGTGTAGCACCGGTCGAACCCCTCGGCGCGTTCCGAGGGGAGGCGGTCGCGGGCAACTGGAAGCTCACCGTCAGCGACGCCCGCGCCGCCGGGGGCGACAACCTGGCGGGATGGTCCCTGGATCTCGTCTCCGCCGCAACGCTCGCCGTGCCTAAGGCACCTGCCATGTGCACACCGACGACACAGTCCTTCACCGCCACCAACAACGCCGACCAACCCGTCAACTTCGGCACGTTCAGCCCCGCCAACGGGTGGACGCAGACCGGTGTCGCGGTGTTCGGAGCCGGGACTTATCTGCACGACGTGAAGGTGACCACGCGGGTCGTCTCACCGGCGGCGGCGAAGCTGCGCCTGCAACTCCTGGCCCCCAACGGCGAGACCGTCTGGCTCACCCGTGACTACGGGGATACGGTCGGCGGCCCCGGCGATCAGACGGCCACCTACAGCGGCACGCTCTTCGACGACGGCGCAGGCGCCGTCAACCCACCTGGTTCCGTTGCTGAATCAGGGTTCCCGGCGGACGGGCCAATATCTCCGGTGGCCCCGATCCAACCGCTGTCGCACCTCGTTGGGAGCAACCCGAACGGCAACTGGTTCCTGCGCTCGTTCGACTCCCGTGGCGCGATCCTGACCCCTGGGTCCTCACGGACCTACATCAAGGGCTTCTCGCTGAAGGTCACGACGCTGAACCAGGCCCCGGTCCGTGAGAAGACGGTAGACAGCACCGGCCCACTCAGCTCCAACGGCGCCGGGATCCTTGACGCGCAGCTGACCGTTGCCGGTGCGGGCACGGTGCTCGACCAGGTCGACTTCGGCCTCGACGCACCGGACCTCCCACCGAACGCACTCATCTTCCTGGAAGGCCCCGGCCCGGCGCACACGTTCATCACCCTGAACACCGGAGCGACCAACGCCGCCGACCTCTCCACCCGGCTGTTCAGCAACATGACCTTCACCGACTCGGCCACGCGCTCCATCACCGGGATGCTGAGCACAGCCGCCGGCCCGGACGACGGCCAGTTCGCGCTCTCGAGCGGGAGCGCCAAGTACAACGCCTTGGAACCGCTCGGGGCGTTCCGTGGCCAGAACCCGAACGGAAAATGGTCCGTGAGCGTCATCACCGCTGACGGCGCACCATTCCAGGTCGACAACATCTCTCTCACGGCGCGCACAGGCTCCTGCGCCGACACGACCCCGCCCACCAACCCCACCGTCACCAGCCCCAGCCACACCGTTGGGACGTCCTCCAACCCCGACCTTGACATAGCGCTTGCCGGCGCCACCGACAACGGGACCGTCGCCGGCTTCTCCTACCTGCTCGACCACACTGACGGCACCGTCCCGGACACCACACAGGACACCCCCGCCTCCACAACGACCCTGCCCTTCCACGGATTGGCCGACGGCACCTGGTACTTCCACCTGCGCACGGTCGACGCGGCCGGCAACTGGAGCGCAGCCGTGCAGTTCGGGCCGGTCACGATCGACACCCTGCTGCCGGACACGACCATCGCCAGCGGCCCCACGGGCATCACCGGCGCGAAACCGACGTTCACCTTCACGGCGAACAAGGCTCCCATCACTTTCGAGTGCGCGATCGACCTCGGCGGGTACGTCGCCTGCCCCACGCCGTTCAAGACCGCCGCGCTGTCGGACGGGGCTCACACCCTGTCCGTGCGCGCCAAGGACAGCCTCGCCCGCGTGGACGCCACGCCCGATACGCGATCGTTCACCGTCGACTCGTCGGTTCCCGACACGGCGATCAACAGCGGGCCGTCCGGGCTGATCTCGACGACGACGCCGACTTGGACCTTCACGTCCACGAAGGCGAACTCGACGTTCACCTGCACTATCGACGGTGGGGCGCCCACGACCTGCACCACGCCCTTCACCCCGGCCGCGCTCAGCAACGGGCCGCACACCTTCAGCGTGTACGCGACGGACTCAGGTGGGAACGACGATCTGACGCCCGCCACCAGATCCGTGACGATCGACGCGGTCGCTCCCCAGACGAGCTTCACCTCAGGCCCGGCCGACGGCGCGACGATCAACTCCACGCCGTCCTTCGGCCTGGCCGCCGACGAGGCGCCGGTGACGTTCCAGTGCAAGGTCGACAGCGGATCATTCGCCGCCTGCACCTCCCCATTCTCGACAGGGACGCTCCAATCCGGCTCGCACACGATCTCCGCCCGCGGCATCGACGCCGCCGGCAACGTCGATCTGACTCCCGTTACGCGCACGATCATCATCGACACGACCGCGCCCGACTCGTTCTTCACCGGCGGCCCGAGCGGGACGATCACGAGCACCCAACCGGCCTTCACCTTCACGGGAACTGAGGTCGGTTCGACTTTCGAGTGCTCAGTCGATCTCGGAGCGTTCGCTCCCTGCACATCGCCGTGGACGACGCCGACCCTCGCCGACGGTTTGCACATCCTGTCCGTGCGCGCCACCGACCAGGCCGGGAACGTCGACGCGACGCCCGCCACGCGGTCGGTCACCGTCGACAACACCGCACCCGACACCACGCTGGGGGCGACGCCGACCGGCACGACAGGGCCCTCCCCCGCCTTCACCTTCACCTCCCCCGATGCCGGCGCTACGTTCGAGTGCTCGGTGGACAGCGGTGCCTACGCGGCGTGCACTTCGCCCAAGAGCATCGGACCGCTCTCCGACGGAACCCACCGCATCGATGTCCGCGCGGTCGATTCCGTCGGCAACAAGGACGCATCGCCCGCCGGACGACAGTTCACGGTCGACGCGATCGGGCCGGTCACCACGATCAGCCCGGCACCAACCGTCAACAACGTCACCGCCAAGGCGCAGGCGACGTTCACCTCCGACGATGCCACGGCAACCTACGAGTGCAACGTCGACAGCGGTGCGTATGCGGCGTGCACCTCACCCTTCACGACATCGGCCCAGACCGACGGCACGCACACCGTTCACGTCCGCGCAACCGACACGTACGGCAACAAGGGCGCCTCGGCGGCAGCGACCTTCCTGATTGACACCGTGGCGCCGAACACGACGATCCTGACCGGCCCGACCGGGGCGAACGCCACAACGACCGCCACCCTGACGTTCTCCTCCGACGAGGCGGGCGCGACGTTCGAGTGCAACGTCGACAGCGACGCCGTCTATGCGCCGTGCACCTCCCCGAGCGTGCTCACCGCCCTGACCGAAGGCAGCCACACCTTCCGCGTCCGCGCCCGCGACGCGTCGAACAACGTGGACGCTACACCGGCGACCCGCACGTGGACGGTCGACACCGTGGCGCCACAGACGACCATCGACTCCGGCCCCGACACGACCTCCGGCGCCACGGCGACGTTCGGGTTCTCCAGTGAGGCCGGATCGACGTTCGCCTGCAGCATCGACGGCGCGGGACCCGCCGCGTGCACCTCGCCGAAGACCTACACGGGCCTGGCCGCCGGCCCGCACACGTTCACGGTGACGGCGACCGACGCGGCGGGCAACACGGACGCCACGCCGGCCACCCGCACCTTCACCGCCGACCTGACGAAGCCAACGGCGACCATCACCTCCGGGCCGACGGCCGACGCGGCCATCAACACCGACAATCCGACGCTGACGTTCATCTCCAGTAAGCCGAACTCCACCTTCCTGTGCGCCATCGACTCCGACCCGTTGACCCCGTGCACCTCGGCGAACCACCTGACGGGCTTGGCTCAGGGCGTGCGGACCTTCTGGGTCGTCGCCGTGGACGCCTTCGGTAACCAAAGTTCCCGAGCGCAACGCACCTTCGCGGTCGACCTCGTCGCCCCGGCCACGACCACTATCACCGCACCGCCCGCCGTCTCGGTGACCGGCGACGCGTCGGGGCTCGTGTCATCGTCGGAGAGCGGCACATTCCAATGCAGCATCGACGATGGAGCGTGGTTCGCCTGCGACGCAAGCTGGGTCACCCCGACGATGCCCAACGGTGCACACCGCATCGGTGTCCGTGCCGTCGATGCGGCCGGCAACGTCGACATGACGCCCGTCTACTTCGACGTTACGGTAGCCGTGCCCACCCCGGTGCCGCCGATCGTTCCCGACCCGACGCCGACGCCGACGCCGACACCCACGCCTCCGGTAATCGACATCGGCCCGGCCATCGCGCTTCTGTCGCCGGCCACCTCGCCGTCGCTGTCCTTCATCGGCAAGCCGCTCACCGTCAGCCGCTCGTCCGTCAGGCTCCTGTTGCGCTGCCCCGTGAGTGAGACCAAGCCGTGCCGCGCGGCGGTCAAGCTCACCGCGCTCGGTCGGGCCAAGACCCGCGGCCTGACCTTCTCCTCCTTCAACGGGACCATCAAAGCCGCCGCGACCACCACGCTGCGGTCATCGGTATCGGCGAGAAACAAGCGCGCCCTCAGAGGCCTGAAGACGATCCGCGTCAGGCTTTCGGTGACGATGTCCTCGGCGAGCGGCAAGTCCGTCACGCGCCGCTGGGATCGCACCCTGCGCGTCGGCGCCTAACACCTGCTCAGGCGAACGCTCCCGCAGCCAGCAGCCCGACGCCGACCGTCGCCACCAGCACGCCCCCGCCGAGCAGCCAGCGTCGGCGGGCAAGGATCGAGATGCCGGCCAAAACGATCCCCATCTGAAGCGCCACGGAAGCAAGCTCGAAGAGCAGGTGCTGCTGATCGGCGTCGTCGCGGGCGGACTCGTTGGAGGCGATCGCCGCTTTCAAGCGGCGGTCCACCGGGGCTAGCTCGTCCTTGATGCGCTTCTCCAGCGCCTCGGCCTTGGCCACCGCCACGATCTGACTGGGGTTACCGGCGCCGACAACGCGCAACAAGACCGCATTCGCATCAGCGATGGTGGTCTTCGTGTCGTTTGCCTCCAGGCGGGCGCTGGTGTCTGCGGCCTGGGTCTCCTCGGTGATGACTTCCTTCACGGCTTCGTTGGCCATGAACGTAGCCACAGCCAGGAACGCGGCCATCACTGCGACGGCCACCGCCGCCTGCTGGGAGAGGCGGTCCAGCCCGCCCGGGCCGCCGCCGTGATCTCCTCCGCGCGTAACGTGCTCATGACGCGTCAGCGCCTCGTGTGCCTCCATGCCCACTCAGCTTATGAGATGCGGTCCATAAGCGCCCGGGGCTCCTGCACCCACAACGACGAGCGCCCCCGCGGCAGCGGGGGCGCTCGGTAAGACGGTCAGCAGATCGGAGCTAGGAGATCGTCTTGTTGTGCTTCACGATGGCCTGCTTGACGGCCTTGGCCGCAGCAGGGTGGTTCTTGGCGTACTGCTTCACGGCCTTCGCGGCAGCCGGGTGCTTGGCGGCGTACTGCTTGAGCGTCTTCTTCGTGATCTTGTGGGTCGCGACGTAGCGCTCGGCCTTGCCGATGCTGATGTGGTTGGCCGCAGCGAACTGCTTGACGGCCTTGGCGGCAGCCGGGTGGTTGGCGGCGTACTGCTTGATGACGGCGACGTCGTGGCCGGCGGCAGGCTGCGCAGCCATGGCGGCCGGAGCGGCCGTGAAGGCGACGGCGACGGCGGCGACAGCGGCGGTGGTGCGGGTGTTGATGTTCATTTCGTCTCTCCTTGACGGCGGGTTGTTCGATGAGATTGACTCTCTCAAGCCCCCGCTTGGTGTTGGTATGTGCCCCGTGTGTGGGGCGTATTCCGTTGCCGACAAGAACCCACCGTCCACGATGGAGTTGCGCCGCAACCAACGTGGTTTTCGTGTGTTGTCACGCGCCACGCGGGCGCCGGCGCGCGCGGTCGTCCGCGCCGGTATGGTCGGCCGATGCTCACCCCCCGTCGTCTATTCCTGCTCGCCCTGACGTGCGCCGCCACTGTCGCGGTCGCCGGGGCCGCCGCTTCGGCGAACGCCGCCACCACTTGGCTCTGCAAGCCAGGCCTCTCGCCGGACCCATGCACGCCCGGGCTGAGCACCACCAAGTACACGCCCCTCCTGCAGCCGGCCGGCACCGAGAAGGTCACCGCGGACAAGAGCCCGAAGATCGACTGCTTCTACGTGTACCCGACGGTCAGCAACCAGACCGGTCCGAACGCCAACCTCAACATCGACGACACGCAGAAGTCGATCGCTCTGTACCAGGCTGCTCGCTACTCCCAGCACTGCAAGGTCTACGCGCCGATGTACCGGCAGCTGACCGTGCCCGCGATCAACGTGCCGGGCGGCATCCCGGCGTCGGCCGCCACGATCGCCTACGGTGACGTGCTCAGCGCGTTCAAGGAGTACCTGCGCAAGGACAACAAGGGCCGCGGCTTCATACTGATGGGGCACTCGCAGGGCTCGTTCGTGCTTCGCCAGCTGATCAGGGATGAGGTGGACACCAAGCCCGCGATCCGCAAGCGGCTCGTCTCCGCGATCCTCCTCGGCGGCAACGTCCTGGTGAAGAAGGGCAAGGGCGTCGGTGGCGACTTCAAGAACATCACCGCCTGCCGCTCGACCAAACAGCTCGGTTGCGTCGTCGCGTTTTCGACGTTCAACCAGACACCGCCGGCGGATACGAAGTTCGGCGCGGTGACCACCGGTTTCGGCGGTTCCACCAAGAAGGGGCTCCAAGTCCTGTGCACGAACCCTGCCGCGCTCGGCGGCGGGACCGGAACGCTCGACACTGTGTTCCCGTCGGCGCCGTTCGCGCCCGGCTCGCTGATCGCTCTCGGCATCTCTTTGCTGAAGGTCACGTTGCCGACGCCGGCCACGACGTGGGTCCACGCGCCCGCGGCCTACACCGGAAAGTGCGTGGACAACGGCACGTCCAACGTCCTGATGATCTCCCCGCAGGGCGGGGCGCCGGTATTCAACTTCTCACCGTCGGCCGACTGGGGCCTGCACCTCGTCGACGCCAACATCGCGCTGGGCAACCTCGTGAACCTGGTGCAGTCGGAGGCCAAGGCCTACGCCAAGGCCCAGAAGAAGTAGGGCAGGGCGTAGACGGGTGGTTCACGACACAAGCGTGAGCCGCCCGCTGCGGCCCTCGAACTCCCGGCCCACCTCAGCAAGGATCGCGAGCATCGCGACCTTCGCGGGTGACTCGTAGGAGCCGTCCAACGTCGCCGCCACGATGCGGCGCATCGGCGGCTTGCTGCCGAGCGAGTGGACGACGACGTCATCGCGGACGGCGATCAACGCCAGGTTGGGGATGAACGCAACGCCGACACCCGCAGCGACAAACCCCTGGGTCGACAGGTAGTCGTCGGAGTGGAACGCGATGCGAGGCTCAAAGCCGGCGCTCTGGCACGCGCGCAGCAGCAGCGAGGTGTCCGGACAGGTGCTCGTCGAGCCGAGAATCCAGGCCTCGTCGGCGAGCTCCTCGAGCCGGATCCGGCGACGCTTGGCCAGCGGATGGCAGGCCGCGAGAATCAGAGACATCGGATCGTCCAGCAAGGGTGCTCGGACGATGCCGTCCTCCGGATCTGACAGGAAGTCGGCTTCGGCTCTGACAGCGATATCCGCCTCCCCGGCCCGCAGCAGGGCCAAGCCATCGTCGAGCTCAGCCGGTTGGAGGATCAGCTCCACCTCCGGATGGCGCTCGCGAAAGCGGGCGATCGCCGGGGGTAGGATCGTCGCCCCCGCCGTGTGAATCGAGACCAGACGCAGCCGACCGCCACGCAGGCCCGCGATGGCCTCGAGCTCGGCCTCTGCATCCGCCAGCCGGCAGATGACAGCGTCAGCGTGAATCACCAACGACCGCCCAGCATCAGTCAGAACGACCCCACGTGCCCCGCGCTCCACCAGGCGTGTGCCGGTCTCACGTTCGAGCGCCGCGATCTGCTGCGAGACGGCCGACTGCGTGTAGGAGAGCGATTCGGCGGCCGCCGAGAACGAGCCGCAGGCGGCGACCTCTTGCAGTACGCGCAGACGCTTCACATCGAGCATTAGCGGAACTTATCACCGATAGCATGGAATGTCATTTGCGCTGATAGATGCTGAGCGCCACTCTGTGTCTCAGGAGAACGACCGACACCGGAGGAGCAACCGTCATGCGCACCAACCAGCCCACCATCGCCATCCGCCTCGCCACTGTCGATGACGCCCAAGACATCGCCGTGCTCGCCGCCTTGGACAGCGCCCCGATCCCCGCGGGGCTCGTGCTGCTCGGCGTCGTGGACGGGGTGACCCAAGCCGCCCTGCCCGTTCGCGGCGGCCGCCCCGTGTCCGATCCCTTCCACGCCACCGCAGCCATCGTCGCGCTGCTCGAAGTGCGCGCGCGACTGCTACGAGCCGACGAGCACAGCCGACGCCCGATGCGCAGCGGTGTTCGCGCGGCGCTGGCCCTGGTCAGGAGCTGATGGCATGCACCCCAGCTCGCTCTATCACCACGCCCATCGCGTGCCCGTCCAGGCGCGCCGGATAGCCTCCCGCTCATGGGAACCGACTCCTTCACCTGGCCGGACGGCGAGCGCACGATTCGGTTCGGTCGCGGTTCGCTGGCCGAGGCGCCGGCGCTGCTCGGCGACACCTACACCCTGCTGACCACGCCGCGGACCGAAGTGCTGGCGCCAGAGGTGGTCGCCGGCGCCACCTCCGTGCACCATGTGCGACCCGGACGCGTGGACGAGATCGCCGGTGAACTCCTGGATGTGGTCGACGGCGAGCTGATAGTGGCGCTCGGCGGCGGCCGCGTGATCGACACCGCCAAAGCTCTGGCGGCCGCGCGGCCGCCCCGGCGCGCCGCCGCCATCCCCACCACCCTGTCGGCGGCCGAGATGACGTGGGTGCACCGCCAGGCCGTGGGCGCCGATGGGCCGCCGCGCTTCCTGCGCCCGGCGATCGTGATCAACGATCCGGCGCTATGCGCCTCCCAGCCCGAGGCCGAGCTGGCCGCCAGCGCCGGCAACGCCCTGAGCCACGCGATCGAGGGGCCGCTCACCCAAAGGGCCTCTCCCGTCCCCGTGATGGCCGCCCGCCGCGGAGCCGACCTGATCGCCGCCGGGTTCGCCACCGAGCCGCCCGACCGTGACGCGCTGGCCCTCGGCGCACTTCTGTCGGGATACACGATCGACAGCACCGCATACGGCCTTCACCACGTGCTCAGCCAGACTCTGGTGCGCTTCGCGGGGGCCGCGCATGGTCCCGCCAACGCGGCGATGCTCCCGCACACGGCGCGCGCCCTGGCGGCACGGTTCCCCGAACTGGTCCGCCCCCAGGACATCGCGACCGCCGACCTGTTGTCCGCCCGCACGGGGACGCCGCGCCTGCGGGATCTGGGAATCGACGCCGAGGCCCTCGACGCGTGCGCTGACGCCGCCGCCGAGCGGGCCGAACTGCACCTGACCCCGCCCGCCGCCGACCGCGCGGAACTGCGCGCCCTCTACCAGGCGGCCTGGTGAGCATCCTCGACCTCCTCGCCGAACTCATCGCCACGGCCAGCGGAGACTGCACCTACGCCGAAGCCCGCCACGAGCAGTCCGTCGCGGAACACATCACGGTCCGCAACGGTGAGGTGGAGCGCGCCGACCACGACGAGTCCGAAGGCATCGGTGTCCGCGTGCGGGTGGGTGGCGCTTGGGGTTTTGCCGCCACCCGTGAGGTCTCGCGCACCGGGGCGCAGGAGGCGCTGGCTCGCGCGCTGGCACTGGCCCGGGCCCAGCCCGCCGCCGGTCTCGCGCCGCTCGCTGACGTGCCTGCGGTGTCAGGCCACTGGGCCAGCCCATGCGAGATCGATCCCTTCACCATGCCCTTCGAGGACAAGCTTGCGCTGCTCCACGCCGCCGAGGCCGCGCTGGGCACCGATCCGCGTCTGGCCAGCCGCGAGGCCACGTTCAGCGCTGCCCGCACCCGCAAGGCGTTCGCCTCTTCTGCCGGGACGGCCATTACCCAGGAACTGATCGAGTGTGGGGCCGGCCTCTCGGCGACCGCGGTCGGCAACGGCGAGATCCAGACGCGTTCCTTCCCGCTCTCGCACGGTGGCGAGGTAGCGAGCCGGGGATGGGAGCACGTAATGACCATCGACCTCGTCGGCCAGGCACCACGCGTGGCCGAGGAGGCCATCGCTCTGCTCACCGCCCCCGTCTGCCCGGCGGGCCGGCAGACGATCGTGCTCCATGGCGAGCAGATGGCGCTGCAGATCCACGAGTCGATCGGCCACGCGCTGGAACTCGACCGGATGCTGCTCGGCGAAGCCTCCTACGCGGGCGCGAGCTGGGTCACCCCCGCCGATCTCACGGGCGATCTTCGCTACGGGTCAGACCTGCTCACGGTTACCGCCGACGCCACGCTGCCGGGCGGCCTGGGCTCCTTCGGTTGGGATGACGAGGGCGTTCCGGCCCGTCGGTACGACCTGATCCAAAACGGAATCCTGCGCGCCGCGCTCTCCAACCGCGAATCGGCGGCTGCGGTCGGACTGCAGGAGTCCGGCGGCTGCGCGCGGGCGGACGGCTTCGCCCGCCAACCGATCGTCCGCATGACCAACGTGTCGATCGCCTCTGGCGCCGCCGGCACGCTCGCCGACCTGATCGCCGACACCGAGGAGGGCCTCTACCTGGAGACCAACCGCTCGTGGTCGATCGACGACCGCCGCCTGCACTTCCAGTTCGGGACCGAGGTCGGCTACGAGATCCGAGGGGGCGAACTGGGCCGGATGGTGCGCAACCCGTCCTACGCCGGCGTCACACCTCAGTTCTGGGGTTCGCTGGACGCCGTCTGCTCGGCCTCGGACTGGCACCTCTGGGGCCTGGCCAACTGCGGCAAGGGTGAGCCGGGGCAGCTGATGCGCGTCTCCCACGGGGCCGCGCCCGCCCGCTTCCGCGACGTGCAAGTGGGTGTGGCGTGACCGCCGGCGAAGCACCTCTGGAATTGGCTGAACGCGCCCTCGCCCACCTCGACGGTGACGGCCAGGTGACCGTCACGCACGAGCGCTCTCTGATGTCGCGGTTCGCTCGTTCGGCCCCGACGCAGGCCACCGAGATCGATGACACGAGTATTGAGGTCACCGTCGTCCGCGATGGTCATGTGGGTTCGGCCACCACCAACCGCATGAGCGATGAAGACCTGCGCGCCACCGCTCGGCATGCCATGGCCGCGGCCCGCGCGCTCGCCGCTTCCGGGCCCGGCGGGTTCCCCGGGCTCCCGGCTCCCGCCGACCAGTCCGCTGCCGATTCGCCGGCCCACGACGGCTGGGATGCGGCGACGGCCGCCCTTGACCCGGTGCCGGCGGGCGAAGCCTTGGCCGGTGCTTTCGGCGCGACCGCCGAGGCCGGCGTCGAAGCGTTCGGCGTATGGACCGCGGGCGCCGTCCACACCGCGATCGTGTCCACCTCCGGTCTGCGTATCGCCGATGCGGTCACTGACGGCTTCATGAAGGTGATGGCCCGCCGCGACGACGCACGCACCGGCCTGGCCCTCGACGCGGCCGTGTCGAGCACCCGTCTGGACGGGGCGCAGATCGCCGGCCGCGCTATCGCCTTGGTGGGTGACGGCGAGCCTGCCACGTTGCCACCCGGCGAGTACCCGGTCGTGCTGGCGCCGGAGGCCGTCGGCCTACTCCTCGAGTTTCTCGGCGAACTCGCGTTCAACGGTCAACTGCACGCTGAGGGGCGCGGCGCGCTGGCCGGACGACTGGACACGCAGGTCGCGGCGTCCGCCATCACCCTCACCGACGCACCACTTTCGGCCATGACATTGCCGCGTGCTTTCGATGCCGAGGGTGTCCCCAAGCGGACCGTTCCGCTGATCGACGCCGGTATCGCCCGCAACGTCTGCCATGACACGCGCAGCGCCGCCCAGGCCGGCGGCGGGATGCGCTCCACCGGTCACGCGCGGACGCCCGGCGGCGCCGACGGCCCTGCCCCCGCCAACCTCGTGCTCGCCGGCGGTGACGCAATCTCGGAGGCCGAGCTCTGCGCGCCGATCGAACGTGGCATCTACGTGACCAGGCTTTGGTACGTGAACGTCGTGCACCCTGGGCAGACGTTGCTGACCGGGATGACGCGCGACGGCACGTTCCTGATCGAGGACGGCCGCATCAGTCGCCCGCTGGCCGATGTGCGATTCACCGACTCGGTGCTACGCATCCTCGAGCAGACCCAAGCACTCACTGCCGCCCCACGACTGGTTACCGAAGCGGAGTTCTACGGCCGCCGGTTCGCGAGCGGCGTCGTTACACCGGCGCTACGGGCGGACGGCTTCCGCGTCAGCGGCGGCGCCGACTGAACCAACCTCCGCGCTGAGTGGGTCAGGACTTGAGCAGGGCGATCGTGTTCACGGCGAACAGGATCGCGAACGCGACGGTCCAACGGTTCAGGTTGCGCTCGACGAGCGACCCGCCACCAAGTGATCCCTCGCCGGAGCCGACGCCAAAGGCGCCCGAGAGCCCTGCGTCCTTCCCCGAATGCATGAGGATCAGGAAGATCAGGACGACGGAGATGAGGACCTGGAGGCCGGCGAGGATCGAATACATCGCTGCCAATAGTAGCCGTCAGGACGCCGTTGCGTCGCTGTCGGCCTCCACGGGTGACGCAGGTGCACCGAGCCGATCGAGGCGATCGAGGATGTCGACGGCCTCCGCACGGAGTTGGCGGTCGGTCACGCGGTAATCGGCCTCGCTCAGCTTGCCCGTGCGCAGATCCATCTCCAGCTCGCGGATCTCCGCGTACTTCTGGGCTTTTTCGATCTCCAGGTCGCGCCGTTCCTGGGCGTCGCGAAGCTCCGCCGGCGGCTGGCGCCCTGCCGCCTTCGCGCGCAGAGGGGCGCTCACCAGGGCGGCAACGACGGCGAGCACGAGGAGGATGAGCAGGAGAGCGAGAACGTTCACGGGCGGCGGGGAGGCTATTCGGCGTGCGCGCGCGCGGCGCTACGCACGACCGAGGTCACGGGCGACCTCAGCGGCGGCGCCGGCACGTACCCGGCGGCGTGCGGCGTCCCGGGCCGGCCACATGGCCGTCAGCGCTCCACCGAAGATGATGAACCCGCCGATCCAGATCCACATGACCAGCGGCGAGACCAAGACACGGAACGTCGCCGGCGGAGGGCGCTGTTGATAGAAGGCCACGAGGCCGCCCACCGAGCGCAACTGCTGCAGCGGCGGCGCGTTGACGAGACGACGATCCAGCGCATCGGAGACGCGCTTGATCCACTGCCCGTCCGGCGACACGGTCACCCACACGTCACGGGTGATGCCGGCATCCATGGATACCTCGCTCGTTGACTCACCCTCGAAGAAACGCCCCACCGGACCGAAGGCCACCGGCGCCGTCGACGGGTAGTACCCCCGCGACGGCGCGAGAACCTTGACGAGCCGGCCGTCCTTGGTTACCCGCATGCGCGCCCCGAAGTTGATGCGCTCCACGCCGCCGTCTCGCGTGGTCACCGAAGAGGTCGCGTTGAGGTAGGCGAAGCGGTAGCCACCGACCGTCACGGCGTGCCCGGGCGAGAGCGTCACATCCTGCGTGTGCTGGAAAGCGGAGGAGGCCGCGACGCCGACAAACAGCACCGCCATGCCGATGTGCACGATGTAGCCGCCGTAGCGCCGACGGTTGCGGCGAACCATCGTGACGAGGGCACCTGGGGCATGCTGATCGGACATCGCCATCCGCGCCCGGGTGCCGCGCACGAACTCCTGCCCGGCGACGGCCAGCGCGAAGGCGGCGATCACGAACATGCCCAGCGCCCACGGCTTACGCCCGATACCAAGCAGCAGCAGGACGATCAACGTCACTCCCGCGACGACGGCGGGGAGCGTGAACATTCTCCGGGCGCTGGACCAGGATGCGCGGCGCCACGGGATCACCGGCCCGATGCCCGTGAGCAGGATGAGAATGAGCGCCAGAGGCACCGTGTACTTGGAGAACCACGGCGGGCCGACCGCGGACTTGTCGCCGGTCACCGCCTCGGAGATGAGTGGGAAGAACGTGCCCCAGAAGACGACGAAGCACAGCGACACGAGGACGACGTTGTTGAGCAGGAACATCGACTCGCGCGAGAGCAGGCCGTCGAGATGGTGCTCGGAGCGCAGCGTGTCGCGCCGGGTCACCACCAGATAGACCGAGCTGACGGTCATCACCGCGATCAGCGCGGTGAACGCCCACGCCACGTAGTTGCCGTTCTCCACGAAAGCGTGAATCGAGTCGAGGATCCCGGACCGCACGAGGAACGTGCCGACGATCGCCAATGTGCCGGTGGCCAGGATCAGCGAGGCGTTCCACACCTTCAGCATCCCCCGCTTCTCCTGAATCATCATCGAGTGCAGGAAGGCGGTGCCGGTGAGCCAAGGCATCAGCGAGGCGTTCTCCACCGGGTCCCAGGCCCAGTAGCCGCCCCAACCCAGCTCGGCGTAGGACCAGCGAGCGCCGAGCAGGATCCCGATACCCAGGAAGAACCAGGCGGCGAGTGAGAACCGCCGCGTCTGTGAGATCCACTCGGCGTCCACCTTGCGGACGATCAACGCGCCGACGGCGAACGCGAACGGAATCGTGAACAGCGTGTACCCCGAGTACAGCATCGGGGGGTGAATCATCATTGCCGGGTGGCGCAGCAGCGGGTTCAGCCCGAGGCCGTCGGCCGGGGCGTTGGCCACCGTCTTGAACGGCGAATTGTGAAACACGAGCAGCGCCGTGAAGAAGGTGGCGAACCCGCAGAGCACGGCGATGGCGTACGGAGTGATCTCTCGCATCCGCCTGCGGTTGAGGAACAGAACCAGGCTGCTGAACCCCGATAACAACCAGGCCCACAGCAACAGCGACCCTTCCTGGGATGACCACGCGGCGGCGCCCTTGTAGCCCAGCGGCGTGGTGATCGACGAGTGGCCGATGACCGTCTGGAAATGGAAGTCGTCGCGCAGGAAGGCCAGTTCAAGGATGAGAAAGGCGATGCTGAGCAGCGCGAACAGCGCGTACACCCCGTTACGCGCCGAGGCGACCCATTCCGGCTTGCGCGCGCGGGCACCGTAGATGGCTGCGCCGATCCCGTACAGCGCCAGCGCGAAGGCGAGAATCAGACAGGCGCGACCAAGGATCGCCATGGTGCTAGTTCGACGTGGTCGTCGTGAACTTCGACGGGCACTTGGTCACGAGCGAGTCGCGTTCGCCGACGAACGTGCCACCTGCTCCCTTGCGCACGTTCACGATGACCTCGCGCCCATCGCGGAACGGATCGGGCACGGCTCCCGTGTAGACGACGGGCACGGACGTCTTGCCCGTCCGGTCACGGACCCGGAAGCGGAGGGTGTCGCCCTGGTGGACAATCGACCCGGTCACGACCTTGCCGGTCAGCTGATAGCTCTGCCCTGCGTGTGCTGTCGTGGCGAGCTGACTGGGCGAACGAGCCTCGCTGGAAGCGCTGAAACTCGTGTACACCAGCGCGCTGGCCAGCACGAGAGCGGCAGACAACGCGACGACGAGGCGAATCTTGCGCTTGCGGGAGGGATCCATGACCGCTGCGGAGTATCTCAGACGGACGTTGATTTCCGGCTATTCCGGGGGTTGCGGGCGCGCCGACTACGATCGACGGGTGTTCGGACTCTCTTCATTGGCCCCAGGGCGCCGCCCTGGGGCCGTCGCCATGCTGGCGCTGATGGCCTTCGGCAGCATCGCCATGTGGCTCGGCGCACCCATCGGCTGGATCTACGTCGCTTCGCAGTTGCAGCACGGCTCGACACCATCTCTGGGCCCGTACCTGCTGGTGCTGGTGGCGGTGCCGTTGACGATGATCGTCATCGCGCGCGGCCTGTCGGCACTGAATCGGCGCTACACGCGCTACATCGGGGCCGACACGGATGCGCGGGTGCGCCTGCCATGGATGCGTTCCATGCGCGACGACCGGGATGCTCGCGCGCCGCGCACGGTGCTCGACGTGATCATGGTCGGCAGCGTGGCGCTGGCCGTGCTGTGCATGGCGATCTGGTTCTTCGTCTTCGCGGGGTCAAGCCTCCCGAAGTGACGCCTTCCCCGCCCGCCGGTCGGCGGACGGGGATGACCGCAAGCGCTAGCCGATCGCGTAAGTGACGCTGACCTGCATCTGGATCGGGCAGGTGGACGGCGGCAGGTCGGGGCCTGGGGCCGGCTCTGTCGTCCCGGGGGCCGGTGGGGAGGCGATGGTGGTCGATGCGGCACTCGACTTCGCGGCGCTCTTCTTGTGCTTCTTCTTGTGCTTGGCCTTCGGCTTGGGCGTCTTGGCCACCGCGCCCACCGGGACGCCGGAGTTCGCGACGCCGACGGCGTACGCGCAGCCAAAGTAGCTCTGGTCCGAACGCTCGACCACGGCGGTCACCGCACCGAGGGTGACGCCGAGCTTGGCGGCGACTATGTCCGCCTTGCCCTTGGCATCGTCGATCGCCGGTCCGAACAGAGCGTTGTACGCCGCCTTGGCCTGGGTGTCAGTGGCGTCGCCGGCGAGGTTGGCTTGGGCGGCACCGTTCACGGTGATGCCGCGATCGGGCGAGGCTGTGTCCGCGGATGCTGCAGCGACGCCGAAGGCGCTGGCGGACATCGCCGCGGCGACGGTCAGGAGTAGGACGAGACGACGGGGCATGCGGGAACTCCTCGGACGTAGGACAGGACAACATCGTGACCACTACGGAGCAACGGCGCAAGCGTCACACGCTGATCCGCCACATTTGATTCAGCCGGAAAGTCGGGGCGAGCCTTCCACGGCGGTCACTCCGCGAAAGTCAGCGGACAGGTTGCTCCGGGTTTTCGTAGTACACCGGGGCAGACGCGGCACCTTCCACCCCATCCGCGTTCTTGGAGAACAGGACGAAGCAATAGCGGCCGGCCGGGTCTCCGCCGAGCCCGATCTGTCTTGACTGGAGCGTACCCGCCGGTCCAGCGTCACCCTCGTCTGACTCCTGACCCGGCGCGGCTGAGTGGACGGGACAGGCCCCGAGCTTGTACGCGATGGAGACAGTGCTCAACC
The DNA here is from genome assembly GCA_038319025.1 of Solirubrobacterales bacterium. Taxonomy (GTDB): domain Bacteria; phylum Actinomycetota; class Thermoleophilia; order Solirubrobacterales; family Solirubrobacteraceae; genus JBBQCW01. The sequence goes on along the minus strand of JBBQCW010000003.1, from coordinate 129,884 downwards.
CCTTCGCGCCGATGTTCGTCCAACGGAGCACTACGCTGTTCGGACCGGGGTCCTCGGTAAGCGTGACCTGCGTGGGGGCGCTCAGCACGGGGGCTGGCGGGACCACATCATCCCGCGGGCAGGTCGCCTGCTTGCGTAGGTGCATGCTGCCGCCGTACCGGTTGATCACGCCCTGCACGTCGTCGGACCACAGGATGCGGCAGTACCAGCGACCGCTCGGCGCGCCCTCGCACAGGAAGCTGGGGTTCATAAGCGCGCAGCCCTTGGTGTGGGCCAAGCCGAGGACGTGCCCGAACTCGTGGGCGACGATCGCGGCCATGTTGTACTTGTCCCGCGTCTGATCCGTTATGACGACCTTCGTCGGCAGGATCTCGATGCCCGCGTTGCTGTAGTGGATGAGCGACACGGCGGGGCGGGGAAGGCTCTTCGCCGTCCCAGGTCCGATCACGACGTCCGCCCGACGGCGCGACGAGGTCTTCACGAACTTGACTCGCGCGCCGCTCATGTTCCAGACCGCCGCAGCCTGGGCCACGGACCATGCGTAGGACTTCTCCAGGTTGAAATAGGTCAGGCGCGTGGCACCCTTTGCCAGTCGGTACGGGCCGTAGTGGTAGGCCGAGGCGCCGGGGGCGCTCAGAAGTCCCAGCAGGAGGGCGCCCGCGACGAGCAGTGCCGCTCTGTGTCGGAGGCGGGCAGCGCGGTTAACAAAGGAGATCGCGCCGGCTGGGCGAGGGGACATACTGGACCGTTCTACGGGGGAAGTTGACGGCCAAGAGACCCCGACAGAACGGAGCGTCACAGGCTGGTCGTCCGAAGGGCGAACGTAGCACTGTCCGGACTACCACGAGCGAATTTCCGCCGGACAAGCGCGCGACCAGGTTCGAACTGGCGACCTTCTGCGTGGGAGGCAGACGCTCTACCAACTGAGCTACGCGCGCTGGTCGCGTGGATGCTGGCAGATCCGGCGCCGGTCCGACGGGTGAACCAGCCAGGCCCATGCTGGAGCAGCTGCGCACTCACTCCGCCCGCACCGGGTTCCTCACCGCGCCGAGGCCTTCGACCTCGACCTCCACCACGTCACCGTCATGCAGGAACAGGCCCTTGAACCCGCCCACGCCGGCCGGAGTGCCGGTGGCGATGATGTCCCCCGGAACCAGAGTCATCGTGCGGGACAACCAGGCGATCGTCGCGGCCACGGAGAAGATCATCTGCGCGGTCGTGCCCTCCTGGACCACTTCGCCGTTGATACGCGTGCGCACCGCGAGGTTCTGCAGGTCGCTGACCTCATCGAGGGTGACCAGTGCCGGGCCGCACGGCGCGAACGTGTCGATCGCCTTGCCACTCGTCCACAGCGGGTTCTGCAGCTGCAGGTCCCGTGCCGTCACGTCGTTGAGCGCCATCGCGCCGGCCACGTAGGACAGCGCGTCATCCTCGCTCACCAGATGGGCGCGGCGGCCGATAACGACAGCCAACTCCGCTTCGTAGTCGATGTACTCCGCGTGGGCTGCGGGGACGATCACGTCGGCGCCGTCACCGATAAGTGAGTTGGCGAATTTGGCGAACCAGCGCGGGTGTTCGGGGATGTCCTGGTGGGCCTCCGCCGCATGGTCGTGGTAGTTCAGACCCATGCAGATGATCTTCTCCGGATCGGGCACGGGGGCCAGCAGCCGCACCTCGGCCACCGGGGTCCGCTGCGCTGCGGATTCGGCGCGGTGGCCGAGGTCCGCGAGGCCGGTCGCATCGAGCATGTCGAGCAGACCTCGCACGGTGGTCGCCGGCGCCTGGAGCGCGGAGACGGGCACAAGCTCCTCGCCAAGCAACACTCCGGCCTGTGAGCCTGAGCCGTCGTCATAGGTGATGAGCCGCATGATCAGTCCTCCGACGGGAGGGTGACGGGCGCTTCCGGCGGGGCGAACTCACCGCGCATCGCGCGCTCGTGGATCTCGGAGAACACCGCACCGCTCTCCGCGGCTTCGGCGACGAGCGCGGGATCGACGAACACCCCGATCGGGTTGGCCCTGAACTCCTCGCTGTCACGCATCCAGGCGCTGGAAACCGCCCAGTCGCCGAAGGCATCGACCTGCATCTCGACCAGGTTCCCGTCCGGATCAGGGTAGTAGTAGGAGAGTGTCATCCCGTGATCCAGGCAGAAGGCGGGCAGGATCCCCTCACCGCGCAAACGCACGTAGCTCGCGTTCAGATCGTCGAAGGTGGCGTACTCGAAGGCGCTGTGGTGCAGGCCCGTGCGCGTGTCTTTCTCCGGATCGTCGACGAAGCCGGGGAACGCGAGCAGCGCGATGCGGTGATTGGCCTCATCGTTGGAAAGCCAGGCGCCGACGTCGTCCTGGAACAGCACTTTGGCGCCGACGAGGGTGGAGTACCAATCGATCATCTCCTGCAGACGGGTGGTCTTCAGGTTGAAGTGGTGAAACGCGGGACGGATCACGGTGGTTTCAGACATGGTGGGTCGCTCCAGTTCAGGGTGTGGCGGGGACGGTGGCGGACAGTTGGTCGAGCAGGTCGTCGATCAAGGCAGGCAGGGCGGTGGGCGCGACAGCAGTTCCGAACGCGTAGAAGTCAGGGCGCACGAGGACGGCGTGAACGCCATGCTCATCCAGCCAGGCACCCGTGCGGCCGTCGAGATCGCGGACGCCCCCGGGTTGCGCCTCGTCGAGGCTGACCAGGGCCACGCCGAGGCGTTCCAACGCGGCAAGGCGATCGGCGTCAACGGCAGCACGTAGGTTGCCTCCTTGGGCGATAAGCGTGAAGCCGTTGCCGGTGAGTTCGTCCAGCAGACCCTCACCCGCGGCGCCGGCCACACGCCCCTGCACCGCGAGGTGGCCCGCCAGCGGGTCGACCTCATCACCGGCGACGCTGCGCAGGAACCCCTCGCCGAGCGGCGCCATCGCCAGAGGAGGCGGTGTGTCGGCGGCGCGCAGCATGGTGTCGCGTTCGATGGCCTTGTCGGGGTCCAGTTCGCACAGCGCCTGGCCGAGCGCGACGGCGAAAGCGATGACCCACTCGTTCTGCGGCTGGCGCTCAGCATCCACCGTGTCCAGAAGTGCCTCGCTCGCCGCGCCGCGCAGGACGAGATCGAGCTTCCAGGCCAAGTTGGTCACGTCACGCAAACCCGAGCACAGGCCCTGGCCGAGGAACGGCGGGGTCAGGTGCGCGGCGTCACCGACGATCAGCGCTCGGCCGACGCGCATCCGGTCGGCGAGCATCGACCGGAACTCGTACACGGCGTGCCGCGTGAGTCGACCATCGTCCGGACCGAACCAGGGCGCGATCAGCGCGCGAACGCGGGACTCGTCGGCGAAGTCCTCCGCCGTCTCCCCCGGGAGCAGCATGAACTCCCAGCGCCGGTGGCGGGTACCGCTCTGAATGTGGGTGATGGGCCGTCGTGGATCGCACCACTGGCAGGCGCTGGGCAGGTCGATCGCTTCCATGTCGATCGGCTCAACGTCCACCACCAGCCACCGTTCCTGGAAGCCGAGGTCACGGCGGGTGATGCCGAGCGTCTCACGCACGTACGAGTTGGCGCCGTCGGCACCGATGACCCAGCGCGCCCGGACGAGTCGCTCCTGCGCCGTCGGCTCGACCGTGCCCGCGTCCGTCTTGCTCACGCGGCGCAAAAGGAGCGTGACACCGTCGTCGTTCTGGGTGAGGCCGGTCGCCGCCCAACCGCGCTCGACGCTGACCGTCGGCAACTCGTCGACCCTGCCCACGAGCGCCGCCTCAAGCGCCGGCTGGAAGAACATGTAGTCCGGCTCCCAGCCCGAAACCGCGGGCGCCGCTGAGCCCAGCGTCATCAACGGCTCTCCGTCGGCGCCGAACCAGTGGTACTCGCGGACCGGCAGCAGTTCATCGGCGAGTTGCCCAGCCACCCCGAGGTTCTGCAGCAGTCGCATGGCTTCGTGATCCAGATGGACGGCGCGCGGCAGCCGGTAGATCTCGCTTTGGCGCTCGAATACGGCCGCGCGGTGGCCGGCGGCGCCGAGCAGCGCGGCCAGAGCCTGGCCAACCGGGCCGAACCCGACGATGGCGACATCAACGTCAACGTCGGGGGCAGCGACTTCGTCTCCTCGCATGGCGCCAGCGTAGAGAGATCTGAAGAAAACTTCAAGAGTGAGGATATATTCAGTATGGTGTCGGTCATGCTCGAAGCCGCGATGCCCGTCAGCAAGAGCCCAGAGCCCGTCGACCGCAACACACGACGGAAGGCGAACACCCGCGCCCGCCTCGTTGGGGCAGCGCGGCAGCTGTTTGCCGCGCAGGGGTTCGAAGGCACGACGATCGCGGACATCACCGACCGCGCCGATACCGCCGCCGGCTCGTTCTACAACCACTTCGCCACCAAGGACGACATCCTCGCGGCCACCCTCGCCGAGACCCTCAGCGAGCAATTTCGGCTCTTGCAGATCCGTCAGCGCCACGTGGAGGATCCCGCCGAGCGCGTCAGCGTCGCCCATCGCCATCTCCTGGGGGCAGTTCGCAGCGATCCCGACTGGGGCTGGCTGATCGTGCGCCTGGAGGTGCCTCACCGGGTGGTCGAGGCCGTCGTGGGCGAGGATGCCCGCCGCGACCTGCGCACCGGCATCGCCGCCGGCCGCTTCCACGTCACCGACCCCGAGGTCGCGCTGCACGCCAGCGGCGGCGCCCTCATCGGGATCATCCACCTCGTGCTGCGAGGAGAACTCGGCGAGGACGCCGACGCCGCGCACGCCGAAGGAGTTCTGCGCAGCTTCGGCGTGGAGCCCGCCGAAGCCGCCCGCATCGCCCACCTGCCGTTGCCCAGCGATGCCGACCCAGGAGCCGTCGATGACGCCTGAACTTCCCGAGCATCCAAACCTCGTCCTGATCATCACCGACCAGGAGCGCACCCCGATGCACTGGCCCGAGGGTTGGGCCGATGAGCATCTGCCTTCCCGCGCACGGCTGCTGGCCCACGGGCTCAGCTTCGAACAGGCCACCTGCAACACCGCCATGTGCAGTCCCAGCCGAGCCACGTTCCTGACCGGCCTGATGCCGGCGCAGCATCGGGTCAGCGACACGCTCACCGATAACGGGAAGTTCTCCCCCACCGAGACGGTGCTGGACCCCAACCTGCCGAACCTCGCCTCGATGCTGCGCGCAGGCGGATACGACGTGCACTACCGCGGCAAATGGCACCTCAGCAAGGGCGTCGACGGCGACGGAGAGCCGACGCCGGAGGATCTCGCCCGGTACGGGTTTGAAGGTTGGGTCGGCCCGGACTCCGGTGGCGACACCCGGATCGACCACTTCGGCGGCGGCCGCGCCGACCACGACGGTGACTACCTCGCCCAGTCGCTCGACTGCCTGCGCACCCTGGCCGCCGAGGAGCGCGCGCGGCCGTTCTGCCTCGTCATCTCGCTCGTCAACCCGCACGACGTGCTGGCCTTCCCGCGCAACTGGGAGGAGGACTACAACGCGGCGGACCTCGAAGGCTTGATCGAGCTGCCGGTGAGCGTCGACGAGGACCTCGCCGACAATTTCAAGCCGACAGCCCATGCCGCGATGAAGGTCGGGATGGACTTCATGGTCGGGGCGCTTGAGTCGCGCGAGCAGCGCCGCGAGTACGTGAACTTCTACGCCAACCTGATCGAGAAGATCGACCGCCAACTTGCGCCGATCGTCGACTGCTTCTACGAGGAGGACGGCACGCCCACGGCGCTCGGCGAAGAGACGGTGATCGTGCGGTTCTCCGACCACGGAGAGTTGGGGATGGCCCACGGAGGCCTGCGTCAGAAGGTGTTCAACGTGTACGAGGAGTCGTTGCGCGTCCCGCTGATCTTCTCCAACCCATTGCTCTTCCCTGAGCGGCGCACCTGCGAGCACCCTGCGTCGCTGATCGATCTCATGCCCACGTTCGCCGGGCTGTTGAACGTTGATCCGCCGCCCGGTCTGCGCGGCGTCGACCTTTCTCCGACGATCCGCGATCCAGAGCACGGGCCTGTCCAGGACGAGGTGCTGTTCACCTTTGACGACATGCGCGCCGGCGCCGGCAACTTCCGCGAGGTCGTGCCTGCGGCCGGCCGAATCCGGTGCGTGCGCGAGCCGCGGTTCACGTACGCGCGCTATTTCCACGCCGACGGGAGCTTCCCCGAGGAGTTCGAGATGTACGACCGGGATGAGGACCCGTACGAGCTGGCGAACCTCGCTCATCCGGACCATTCCCGGTACGCCGAACCCGAGGTGGCCGTCGAGCGCGAGCGACTCGCCGCCAAGCTTGCCGTGCTTGAGGACCGCCTCGCCCGGCCCGTCACCCCCTGACGCCGCGCGCCACCACGCGGACCCGGCGGCGTGCCCGAGATCCCCCATGACTAGCCTGTGGAGCGCATGAAGCGCCCTGCCATCCCGATCGCCGCCACCGTGCTCGTCGTCGCCATCCTCGGGCTACTCGTCTACGGCATCACCTCACGTGGGACGGACACGACGCTTGATGACGCCGTCAAGAGCGGGCAAACGCCGACCGCGCCTGGCGCGACCCTGAAGCGGCCGAACCTCGATGGCACCGGCGCCACCACGCTGGCGTCGCTCCGAGGCAAGATCGTCGTGCTCAACTTCTGGGCCACCTGGTGCGTGCCGTGTCAGGACGAGGCCCCTGTCCTGCAACGCGCGCAGCAGGATCTGGCCAAGCGCGGCGACGGAACCGTACTCGGCGCCACCTACAACGACGTGGCCAGTGACTCCCGCGGGTTCATCCGCACCCACCACCTCACCTACCCCAACGTCCGCGATGTGGGCACCGATCTCGCGCGCGCCTACGGGACGGTCGCGCTGCCCGAGACGTTCGTGATCAACGCGCGGGGGAAGATCGTCGGGATGTCGCGCGGCCAGCTCAACGATCGCTTCCTGACCGAAGCCATCGCCAAGGCGCGGGCGTCGGCGTGAAACGCTCCATGCTCGTCGGGCTGCTGTTGGCCGTGCTGCTCGTTCCGGGATCGAGCGCTTTCGCCGTTGCTCCGCGGGCCAACCTGGCCGACATCCAGGACGAAGTGATGTGCGTCTCGTGCAACGTGGTGCTCAACGTGGCCGAAAGCCCCCAGGCCGACGCGACCCGCCGGGAGATCCAGCGGCTGATCGACCGCGGTAAGGACAAGGCGCAGATCGAGGCGATCCTGGTGGACGAGTACGGCCCGCGCGCGCTGGCGCTACCGGATACCAAGGGCTTCAACCTGGCTGCATATCTCGTCCCGATCCTCGTCGGCGTCGGTTTGTTGGGCCTCGTCGTGGTGCTGGCCTTCCGCTGGTCACGGCGTGACGACGACGCAGACGGAGCCGCCGCGGCCGGTGGCCCGTCGTTGAGTGACGCAGATACGCGGCGACTCGACGATGATCTCGCGCGGTACGAGACCTGATGATCGCCACCGGCACCGACACCACCGTCATCGCCGCCTTCGCGGTCGGCTTCGTGTCGTTCATCTCCCCCTGCGTTCTGCCGCTCGTGCCGGGTTACCTGTCCGCGGTGTCCGGCGTGACGATCAACGAGATGCACGCAGGGGACAAGAAGTTCAACGTCCTCGGGCCGGCGATCATCTTCTGCCTGTCTTTCACCGCGATGTTCGTGGCGCTCGGCATGGGCGCCTCGGGACTGGGCCACACGCTCAACCAGCACCGCGAGCTGCTGAACACCATCGCCGGCATCGTGATCATCGCGCTCGGCGTGTTCTTCATCCTCACGCCGTTCATCACCCGGATCAACCAGGAATGGCGCCCGGAAGCGCTGATCAGCCGCGCCGGCGCCGGCGGCCCCGTGGTCGCGGGATTGGCCTTCGCCATCGCCTGGACCCCGTGTGTGGGGCCGACCCTAGGGGCGATCCTGACCGCCGCCTCCACCTCGTCCTCGGTCGGGCACGGCGGCGTGCTGCTCGCCTTCTACTCACTCGGCCTCGCCGTCCCGTTCCTTATCACCGCGGTGGCCTTCCAGCGGGCGACGAACACGTTCCGTTGGTTGCGCGATCACTACGTGGTGATCACGGTGATCAGCGGCGCGATTCTGATCGGGATGGGCATCCTGATCCTCTCGGGCGAGCTGACGCGGCTCAACATCGAAGCCCAGAAGATCGTCAACGACCTCGGGCTCAACTTCCTGTTCTGATCACGGGTCGGAAGGCAACCGGGAGAAGATCACCTGGTCGACTCGCTTTCCATTGCGTAGCGGCCAGCGCTCACGCAGGACGCCCTCTCGGACGAAACCGGCACGCTCGGCAACGGCCTGCGAAGCCACGTTGTCGACGTCGGCCATCAGTTCGATGCGGGCAAATGGCAGTGTGCGCAGGGCCCAGTCCGCCAGCAGCCGTGTCGCGGTGGTCGTGGCCCCACGGCCGCGGCCCCACGGCGCCGTCCAGTAGCCGATCTCCCCCACGCCCTCCTCCCAGTTCAGGCGAAGCAGCGAGATCGTGCCCAGGAACCGATCGCTGTCCACGTCCGCCAGTGCGAACACGAGTTCAGCGCCTTCGTGGCGGCGTTGCTCCTGCGCCCCGAAGTGGCCCTCGATGTTCTCGCGGCTGTTGTCCGGCGGCACGCGGGTGAACCGCGGGACCAGCGGATCGCGCGAGCCGGCCAGCGCGTCGTCGAGGTCATCGGCCCGCCACGGGCGCAACACCACGCCGTCGCCCGTGAGCGGAGGGTCCGGCCACGGCAGGCGTGCTTGGTCGCTCACATCTCCTCGGGGGCGGTGACCCCCAACAGGTCGAGCGACTGCGCCACGGTGGCCGCGGCCGCCCGGCACAGCGACAGGCGCACAAGCTCGGTCCGCTCGTCGTCGAGACCGAGCACCTGACAGTCGCGGTAGAAGGCGCTGAAGGACTGGGCCAGCTCCAGGGCGTAGGTGGCGATGCGGTGCGGGGCACGGCGCCGGGCGGCCTCATCGACCTCCGCCGGGAAGGCCAACAGCTTCTGCACCAGCGCGCGCTCGGCAGGGTGCAGCTCACCTTCGGCATCCAGCGCGGCGGGTGCACTCGCGACCTGGTCTGCGCCCGCGCGACCGAGGATGGATGCGATGCGGGCGTGCGCGTACTGCACGTAGTAGACCGGGTTCTCCGAGGACTGCTCGCGGGCGAGATCCATGTCGAACTCGACGGTGGTGTCGTGGGAACGGTTGAGCAGGAACCAACGGGCCGCGTCGACACCCACTTCGCTGACGAGCTCGTCGAGAGTGACGAAGTCGCCGGTGCGCTTGGACATCCGAACCTCCTCGCCGTTACTGACCAGACGGACGAGCTGCATGATCACGAGCTCCAGCCGGTCCCGGTCACCGCCGAGCGCCGCGAACCCGGCCTTGACCCGCTCCACGTACCCGTGATGATCAGCGCCCCACACGTCGATCAGGCGCTCGAAGCCGCGTTCGCGCTTGTGCAGGTGGTAGGCGATGTCAGAGGCGAAGTAGGTGTGCTCGCCGGTGGAGCGCTCCAGCACCCGGTCCTTGTCGTCGCCGTCGGTCGTGGTGCGCAGCCAGAGCGCGCCCTCGTGCTGATAGGTGCGGCCCTGCGCGGCCAGTTCTGCGAAGGCGTGTTCCACCGGGCTCGGGTCACCCTCATGCAGCGACCGTTCGGAGAACCACACGTCGAACTCCACGCCGAACGCAGCCAGCGAGGCACGGTTGTGGGCGAGCATGACCGCCACCCCGTCCCAGGCGACCTCCTCGATCGGACGGTCGGCGGCGGCTGGTACCTCGGCGGCGATCGTGGCGACGTAGGACCCCGCGTATCCGTCCTCCGGCGGCTCTTCGCCGCGAGCCCGGGCCTGCAGGGAGAGGCCGAACTTCGTCACCTGGCTGCCGTAATCGTTCACGTAGTACTCGCGCTCGACGGTATGACCGTGGAAGGTGAGGATGCGCGCCAGTGCGTCGCCGTAGGCGGCGTTACGGGCGTGGCCGACGTGCAGCGGGCCCGTCGGATTCACGCTGACGAACTCGACGTTGATGCGCTCCGATGGCTCAGCGCCACCGCGGCCCCAATCCGAGCCGTCGGACAGCACTGAGGTCAGCGCGCGGCGGTGCCACGCATCGGACAGAAAGAGGTTGAGAAAGCCGGGGCCGGCGATCTCGATGCGATCGACGGAGTCGCCCAGGCGCGCCTGCAGATCATCGGCCAGGCGCGCGGCGACATCCCGGGGCGGCTCACCGACGATGCCGGCGAGCATCATCGCCGCATTCGTCGCGTAGTCGCCGTGCCCCTCTTTGCGCGGGCGATCGAGCGCAGGCGTGATCCCCTCCCGGCCGGCGATGGCCGTGACCGCATCAGTGATCGCGGCGCGCAGGTCGGCGATGGCGCTCATGCGAGTCCGCCGGGCGCAAACAGTGCTTCCAGGCGCTCCAGTGTGCGCGCGGTCCCGATCGCCATCACCACGTCCCCCACGCTGATCAGAGCATCCGGCGCCGGTTGAGCCTCCAAGCCGCCGTTCTCGCGGCGTAGCGCGACGATGAACGCCCCGCCGCGGATCGCGCCCACGGTCTGCCCGGCACCGGGCGCGCCGGCCGTGACCTCGATCTCCTCCAGGCGATACTCGCCGTCGACGTCCATCGACCCCGACACCTGCGGGTGCAGAGCCAGGCGCGCCATCTCGGTTCCGCTCGACGAGTACGGGGAGATCACGCGGTCTGCCCCGGCCCGCTTGAGCTTCTTCTCGGAGTCCTCCTCCGAGGCCCGCGCGACGATCGCGATGTCCGGTCGCATCTCGCGAGCCGTCAGCGTGGTGAAGATGTTTTCGGCGTCGGAGTCCACGCACGCGATCACCGCGCGTGCACGGTCCACACCGGCCGCCCGCAGAATCTCATCATCAGAAGGCGAGCCGACGATCACGCGCACACCCACCTCCTGCACCTTGGAGCGCAGCGTCTCGTCGCGATCGATCACGACGTATCGGGCCCCGGCGGCGCGCAGGTCGCTGGCGACCTGCCGGCCTACGCGGCCGTAGCCGCAGATGATGTAGTGGTCAGAAAGGGCGTCGATCATTTTCTGTGCCCGGCGTTCGGCCAGGAGGTCACCTAGGTGGCCCGCCACGAAGAACTCGGTGACCGTCACCAGGGCGTAGAAGAGCGTACCGACGCCCAGCACGATCAGAAGGACGAGGACGATCTGCGAGCCGGTGTCGCCGGGGGTCTTGATCGACCCGACCGTGGCCACGGTGTCGAGCGAGAGCAGGAACGCGTTCCAGATGTTCAGGTCGCTGGTGATCGTGAAGGCGACGGCCCCACCACCGACCACGGCGAAGATCACCAGGGACAGAATCGCCATGCGCCGCAGGAACGGGCCCAGATCGTGGTTTCCGCGCTCCTGCATCAGTGGTGGTAAGGCTCGTTGGCGAGGATCTTGTGGGCTCGGAACAGCTGCTCGAGCAGGACGACGCGGGCCAGCTGGTGGGGCAGCGTCATCGGCCCCAGCGACAGGCGGTGCTGGACCCCTTCGAGGTCAAGGCCGTACGGGCCGCCGACCACAAAACACAGGTCCTGAGCCGATTGGCGTCGCACTTCGAGGAACCGACTGAAGGCCATGGAGTCGTAGGACTGGCCTTCGTCGTCGAGCAAGCTGACGAAAGCCCGCTCCGGGATACGGCGGTGCACCCGCTCGTTCTCGCGGACCTCAATCAGTTCCAGTCGGCAATGGCCGGCGATCAGCCGCTGGTAGTGCTGGATGTCGTCGATGTAGGGCGGGCGCAGACGGCCGACGGCGAGGACGATGATGCGCACGACGCCGATGGTATTGGCGACCCACGTCGCCGGGGGCCCGGAACGGCCGGAGAACCAGCGGATTTGGGCTCGCGTTCGATAGAATGGACTCAGTCGTCGATCCGGGCGACGTCGCCCGATGATGCCTCGCCGCTAGGCGAGGCCGGTGATCGCCCCGGCCTTTCACGCCTCGTGCCGCCACGCACGAAGGCCCTTTTCCCGCTCATGCGCGTCGCCCTCCTTTCCGACATCCACGCCAACCGGCATGCCCTCGAGGGCGTTCTCGAGGAGGTCGACGCGTTGGCCATCGACGAGATGTGGTGCCTGGGCGACATCGTTGGGTACGGGGCGGAGCCGGACGGCTGCTGCGCGCTGGTGCGCGAGAACGCCGCTGTATGTCTGGCCGGCAACCACGATCTCGCGGTGACCGGTCACCTCCCCACCGACGAGTTCGCACGCGGTGCGGCGATCGCCGCGGACTGGACGGCGAAGGCGATGGCCACCGATCATCTGGAATGGCTCGGCACGCTGAGCGCCTCAGGGCGCCGGCAGGGCATCGGCCTCTTCCACGGCAGTCCACGTGAGCCCGTCTGGGAGTACGTCATGGATCCGTTGACAGCCGCGCTGTCGATGGATGTGCAGGGCGGCGCGATCGCTGCCGTCGGCCACTCGCACATCGCGCTCTCCTACCACCGTGAGCCCGAGGGCGACGCGACCGGCACCCGTCGCCAAGCGGGCGACACCGTCACGTTGAACATCGGGGAGTGGATCCTCAACCCGGGCAGCGTCGGCCAGCCGCGCGACGGCGACAACCGCGCAGCGTGGCTCGAGCTGGACCTGGAGACGGGCCAGGCCACGTGGCGCCGAACCGCGTATGACATCGCCGGCGCCCAGTTCGCCATCCGTGCTGCACGCCTGCCCGATTCCCTCGCCGACCGCCTGGAATACGGCCAGTGAGCTTGCGCCGCGAGTTCCTCATCGCCCCGACCGCGCTCCTGCTGGGCGTCTGTTGCGCCGTGCTGCTGGCCTGCGGCGGGACGCGCGACAAGCTGATCCCGCCCACGTCGGCAGCGAGCATCGAGCGGTCACTGACCGCCATCCAGTCGGCGCTGAGCGCCGGTGAGTGCATCACGACGGCGACTGAGGTCGGCAAGCTGTCACGTGCCGTGGCCGCCCTCCCCCCATCCGTCGATCCCCGCCTGCGCCGCCGCTTGAGCGATGGTGCCCGCGCTCTCACCGATCAGGCCCCGACGGCATGTGCGAACGCGGACACGATCACCACCAGGACGCCGACGATCACCACCACCAGCACGCCGACGGCGCCCACCACGCCCACGGTCACGACACCGACCACGCCCACGACGCCCACCACGCCCACCACACCTACGACGCCCACCACACCCACCACGACGACGACAGATCCGGGCGCGTCGGGCGGAGTGCAGGCACCGAGCGGCCAATGACCGACGCTGACGTCATCCACGACCGTTACGTACTGGGCGAACGCCTCGGGATCGGTGGCATGTCGACCGTGGTACTGGCCTTCGACCGCACGCTCGAACGCAACGTCGCCGTGAAGCTGCTCGCCGAGCACCTCGCTGACGACGCGCAGTTCGTCTCCCGCTTCCGCCGCGAGGCGCTGTCCGCTGCGCGCCTCGTGCACCCGAACATCGTCCAGGTCTTCGACTTCGGTATCGACGAGCCCACGGGCCGCCAGTTCATCGTCATGGAGTACGTGCGTGGCCGCTCGGGCGCGGAATTGCTGCGCGAGCACGGGGCGCTGCCTCTTCCGCAGGCGATGTCGATCCTCGTGCAGGCTTGCAAGGGCCTCGCCTACGCGCACCGCAACGGCGTGATCCACCGCGATGTGAAGCCGGGTAACCTGCTGCGCGCCCAGGAGGGCGGCGTGGTGAAGCTGGCCGATTTCGGCATCGCCAAAGCGCTGGCCGATGAGTCGTCGATCACGCAGGTCGGCTCGGTTCTCGGCACCGCGGCGTATCTGTCCCCCGAGCAGGCTTCCGGTACCGAGGCCGGCCCGCGAGCAGACTTGTATTCGCTCGGCGTCGTCGCGTATCAGCTGCTCACCGGACGGCTTCCTTACGAGGCCAACTCACTGACCGAGCTGGCGCTCAAGCAACAGCGAGAGGCGCCCGCGCTGGCCAGCGACCTCGATGCCAACATCCCGCTGGAGCTGGCCCAGGCGATCGACCGGGCGCTTGCGCTGGACCCACGTGCCAGGTACGCCGACGCTGATGAGATGAGCGAAGCACTGCAGGACGGTGCCCGCGGGATCGCCATCGATGCGCCGCCGGCCTTCGCGGACCCTCTGACGACCGCCACCACGATCGGCGCACCCGACACCGCGGCGACCACCATCGGCGCCCCGGGCACCGGTGCGACGTCCGTGGTTCCGGGTGCGGCCGACGCGCGCGTAGAACGGCGCGTGCCGCGAGCACCGCGCTATCCCCCGCCCGCTCCGGCTCCCGCCCCCGCGCCCTCCGGTGCGTCTGCGCGCTCGGCGGCCCGCCGTGATCCGCCGGGCCTGAAGAAGCGGTCCGGAGCGCGCCGATTCATCGGCGTGATGCTCGTCTTCCTGCTGCTCTCGGCCGGAGCGGTGGCCGCCGTCGTCGCCACTTCGAGCTCCCAGCAGGTCATCAAGCTCCGTCAGGTCGTCTACAAGGACGTCAACCAGACTCTCGATTCGATGCAGCAACTGGTGAAGGACAACACGCAGTAGCAGGAGCGGGCGACTGCGGGGTCCGCGCTGCTTCACGCGAAGTCGTAGCGGCGGTTCGCCGGCCGGTGTCCCGCGAACCTTGGTTACTTACGTCCACCCAGCGGGCGCAGATCGCCAAGGTTCGGACAGATCGACCGTTCAGCGCGGCTTGTGCTCCGCGACACGCGGAAAACCCTGGCTGATCCCTACCGCGGGACCCGCTAGCGCGGAAGCTGCACGACCCCGGTCACGGCCGGGAGCCCCGGCGCCGTGGACGTCGCCAGGACCCGGCCCGCCAGGAGGCTCAGCGCGGTGTGGTGCCCCGGCACGGTGACGTTGATGGTGCGCCGACGGGCGAGGTCGCGGACGTAGCCGCCGTTGTAGGCGTACCAGGTGGCCAGGTTCCCGGACCACGTCAGGCCCCCGCACCCGTCGGTGCACGCGAAGCTCTGCGTCCGGCCCGTACCCAGATCGTGCGCGTACGCGGTGTAGCCGGAGTCCCATTCCAGCCAGCGACCGTCCAGCTGCGGTGGCGTCCGTGAGGTCTTGCGCGGCCGTGAGCTTCCGCAATGCCTCAGCTCGTACCGGAGCCTGCTGTTCCTGCCGGTCTTGTAGATCGCCCACGGCCGCTGGTACTGAAGCAGCCCGCGCTTCGTGAACGGGGCACACATCCGCGCGCCCAAACCAGGCTTGTCGAGATCGGGCAGGAAGCGGGCACCGAGTTCGGTGTCGTGGACGGCGTGGCCGTCATCCAGCGACAAGTACACGACATCGATGTCGCAGTGGTAGCAACTGGCCTCTGCTCGCAGCCAATGTCGCCCGACCTCCAGCACCGCAACGTCGTAGAAGTTGCCGTTTTTGTCGCTCAGGAGGGACGGTGGGAAGGCCGGGACGCGCCGCCAGCTATCCGAGGCCCAGGAGCCGACGTAGACGTCCCGCAGGCCCAACGAGCCGTCGTACGGCGTGCAGTCTGCGAACACGGTGTCGATCGACGCGACCAACGTGCGACACGATGGAGCAGGGAGCGGTCGAAGGTGCGTCTCCCCAGTTAAGACATTGAGCTTGCGCACGCCATCCGCTGTTCCGAACAGCAGCGTTCCGCGACCGTCCTGCGCGGTGATGTGGCCCGACGGGAACGGCACCGGCAGCTCAGTGATCGTCGGACGCGAACCGGCGAACGGATCCGCTGCGTACGCTACCGGCACGCCCAGCGCACAAACCAGCAGGAGTAAACTGGGAAGGCAGAACGCGCGTCGCATACCGCCTGAACGTCTCACACGGCGTGAGGTTGTGCCGCGGTACGCTCCGGCCATGCCCAAGAAGAACGACGAGACCTACGACGTCCGCGGCCGCACCGTCTTCATCACCGGCGCCGCTCGGGGTATTGGCTGGGAGGCCTCCCAGCGGCTGCACCGGCGCGGGGCCAACGTGGCGCTTGTCGGCCTGGAGCCCGACCTGCTGGCCCAGCGCGCCGCCGAACTGGGTGACCGCGCTGCGGCGTTCACCGCTGACGTGACGAGCTGGGAGGAGCTGCAGGCTGCCGCCGACGGCGCGGTCGAGCGCTTCGGTGGTATCGACGTGGCGATCGCCAACGCCGGCCTGGCCGCGGTGGGCAGCGTGATGGGTCAGGAGATCAGTGCGTTCGAGCGGACCATCGAGGTCAACCTGCTCGGCGTGTGGCGCACGAACCGCGTGGTCCTTCCGCACGTCGTCGCCCGCCGCGGGTACATCCTCAACATCGCGTCGCTCGCGGCCATCGCCCACTCACCGTTGATGGCCGCGTACACCGCCAGCAAGGCCGGCGTGGAGGCTTTCTCGGATGCGCTGCGCGGCGAGATCGCGTCCACCGGCACCAAGGTCGGCGTGGCCTACTTCGGCTTCATCGACACCGACCTGGTCCGTGATTCCTTCGAGCACCCCGCGACCACGGCCACACGAGCAAACACGCCGGCCTTCCTGGGCCGGCCGATCCCGTTGGCCAAGGCGGGCGAAGCGATCGAGAAGGGCATCGCGCGGCGCGCGACGCACGTTCAGGCACCCGGCTGGGTGGCGGCCGCCCGCGTGCTGCGCGGGTTCATCCCCGTCGGGCTGGCGGGGGGCAAGCCCGAGCACGTGGCCGAGGCGGTGCGGATCGCCGATACCGTCGACCATCCGGCCAGCCACATCAAGCCTGCCTACGAGCGGGCGGGCGAGCAGGTCAGCTGAGCCTCACGCCCGGCGCGGCTCCGGCGCGCAGCGCCGCGGCGCGCTCGGGCAGGGTCCCATCAGCGATCGCGCCGCGCAGGTCGGCCATCAGCCGGGACAGGAACGCGAGGTTGTGGATCGTCAGCATCCGCACGCCCTGGAGCTCACGCGAGGCCATCAGGTAGCGGACGTACCCGCGCGAATGACCGGGCGCGCAAGCCGGGCATGGACAGCCCTCCATGATCGGCTCCTTGGAGGTCTTCCAACGGGCCTTCGTCAGGTCGACCCGCCAGCGCTGATCGGGATCGGGCACCAGCGCCATGCCGTGCCGGCCCAGGCGCGTGGGCATCGCGCAGTCGAACGTGTCGATCCCCAATTCCACCCCGCGGATCAGATCGTCCACCTCGCCGATGCCCAGCAGGTGGCGCGGCTTGTGCTCCGCGGCGCCCCCGAGTTGAGCTGTCGTCCAGTCCACGACCTCGTACATCTGGGCCTTGTTCTCCCCGAGCGAGCCGCCGATGGCCACGCCGGCCGCGTCACTGTCTGCGATCACCTGGGCGGACTCGGTGCGCAGATCGTGATGGACACCTCCCTGCACGATCCCGTACACGAGCTGATCGCGTGGCCCGTGCTGCTCGTGCCAGCGCAGGCAGCGGTCCAGCCAGCGGTGGGTGCGCTCGGTGGATCGCGCGGTGTAGTCCTTGGTGACGTTGAATGGTGTGCATTCGTCGAACACCAGCGCCAGGTCGCTGTGCAGCGCCGCCTGGATCTCCATCGACGTTTCCGGCGCCATGAACCGCTCGGCACCGTCACGGTAGGAACGAAACCGCACGCCGTCCTCGCTGATCTCCAGGACGCGTCCGGCCCGGTCGCTTCCGGACGGTGCCCTGCCTTTGACCTCGTCGGCAACGGTCCCGTGGCCCATCGAAAAGACCTGGAAACCGCCGGAATCGGTGACGATCGGCTGCTGCCAGCCCATGAAGTCGTGGAGGCCGCCGAAGTCGCCGATCAGCTCGTGCCCGGGGTTGAGGAACAGGTGGAACGTGTTCCCCAGCACCATGTCGTAACCGAGGGCGGCGACCTCGGCGGGCTCGAGCCCTTTGACCGTCGCTTTGGTGGCCAGCGGCACGAAGGCGGGCGTGCGTACGTCTCCGTGTGCGGTGTGCAGGAGGCCGGCTCGCGCGCGGGAGTCGGGGTCGCGGGCGGTGATGGTGAGGGCGGTCATCGGAAGGGCATGCTAGAAGCACGGCATGCTCGCGAGCTTCCTCAGCCCGATCCTCGACCAAGCCCAGCACGCCGGGTACCCGGTCGTCTTCATCTTCATCATGATCGAGACTATGGGGATCCCGGTCCCCGGAGAGACGGCCTTGATCATCGCGGGCATCGCCGCGTCGCAGGGGAGGCTGTCGATCGAGGTGGTGATCGCGATCGCCGCGCTCGCGGCCATCATCGGGGACAACATCGGCTTTGCCTTCGGGCGCCACTATGGGCGCCGGGTGTTCGATTCTGACCGTGGCCCGTTCCCCAAGCAGCGCCGGCGCCTGATCGAGGTCGGTGAGCCGTTCTTCGAGAGGCACGGACCAAAGGCGGTGTTCTTCGGGCGTTGGGTCGCCGGGCTGCGGATCGCTTCCGCGTGGTTGGCGGGAATCAACGGGATGTCGTGGCGCGTCTTCTTCTTCTGGAATGCGCTGGGCGGGATCTGCTGGGCGCTCTCGGTCGGGCTGCTGGCCTACTTCCTGGGGCATGCAGCGGAGGCGCTGATCCAGCAGGCAGGGCTGATCGGCCTGGCCATCGCGGTGGTCGGCGGAGGGGCTATTTTCGTCGTGATCAGGCGTCGCGAGCACGCAGCGTTCGCCCGGGCCGAGGCGGAGGCCGACGCATTGCACGCCAAGCCGACCGCGACCGACGTCGACGACGCTCCTGCTTGATTCAGCTGCTGCAGCAGCCGGCGCGGGAGGCGGCTTCGGCCCCCGGCAGCACGCGCGCCCAGGCGGCCGCGAGCAAATCCTGTTCCTCGGCGTTGAAGTGCGAGAGGAAGAGGCTGTGCACGCCGGCCAGATGTGTGGCGCGCGCTTCGGCCAGCTTGGCGCGACCGTTGTCGGTGAGCACCGCGAACTGCCCGCGCGCGTCGGCGGTGCAGGATTCGCGGGCGATCAGCCCGTCGCGCTCCAGGCGGTCGACCAGGCGCGTAAGGCCGCTGCGGCTGAGCAGCACCGACGACGCCAGGTCACACATGCGCACACGATCGTCCTCCGCCGACTCGACGGTGATGAGCACGTCATAGGACGTCAGCGGGAGGCCGTGGCGCGCTTCTAGCTCGGCGTCGAGTGCCTTGGTCAGCGCGGCATGTGCGCGCAGGAACCCCCGCCACGCCTGCAGCTCGCGCGTATCGAGTGCAGCGGCGGCCGGCATGAGAGTCGTTTCCGTGAGCGGCATTACGGGTCCCAGTGTAGTGGTTGTGCGTGCAACCGTCGTGGTAATATAGTTGCACACGCAACTACTACCAAACGGGGAGACTGTCCAAGATGTCGATCGAAGGCCTGCACCACATCACCGCCATCACCGGCGACGCCCCGCGCAACGTGGACTTCTACGCCCGTGTACTCGGGCTGCGCATGGTCAAGAAGACCGTCAACTTCGACGCCCCGGACGTTTACCACCTGTACTACGGCGACGAGCACGGCACCCCGGGCTCGATCCTCACCTTCTTCGAGTTCCCGGGTGCCATCCCGGGCCGCTCCGGCGACGGCATGGTGCACACGATCCAGTGGCGCGTCAGCTCCGAGACTTCGCTCGACTTCTGGGCTGCGCGCCTGGGCGCAGAGCAGGTGGGGACCGAGCGTGAGCCCGGATTGCTGCGGTTCGCCGATCCTGAGGGCCTGACGAACGAGTTGATCGTCGTGGGCGCCGATGACGCTCCGCTCGCCGCGACCGCGCCCGATGTCCCGCCTGACCATGCGCTCCAGGGTTTCCACGGCGTGCGCGCCTACGCGTCGGCACCGGAGCGCAGCGCGGGCGTGCTCGACCGCCTCGACTTCACGGCAGGCGAGGCCGACTGGATCGCCCAGGGCGCCGAGCGCCACGCCGTACTGACCTACGATGCGCCGCCGGAACTCCCCGGCCGCCCGAGCGCCGGCACCATCCACCACGTCGCGTGGTCGGTCGCCGACGACTCCGAGCTCGACGCCTACCGCCGCCTCGCCGCCGAGGCCGGCGCCCACCCCACCGGCATCATCGACCGCCAGTACTTCCACTCCGTCTACTTCCGCGAGCCCAGCGGCGTGCTGTTCGAGCTGGCCTCCCGCGACATCGGCTTCGCCGTCGACGAGGCGCCCGACCACCTCGGTGAGGAGCTGAAGCTGCCGCCGCATTACGAGGCGCGCCGGGCGGAGCTGGAGCAAGCGCTCACGCCGATCGTCAACCCGCGAGCCGCGGTATGACTGAGCTCCTGAGCCTGATCCGACCTGCCGAGGTTGCTGAGCCGACCGGGGCGATCGTCCTGCTTCACGGTCGCGGTGCCGACGAGCACGACCTATATCCGTTCTTCGACATGCTCGATCCCCAGCGCACGGCCGTCGGAGTGACGATCGCCGGTCCGCTCCACCTGCCGCCGGGCGGGAAGCACTGGTACGCCGTGCACCGCATCGGCTTCCCGGATCCCTCGACGTTCACGCCCACGTTCGCCGCTCTCAACACTCTCGTGGCCGCGCTGCCGGAGCGCATCGGCGTGCCGTGGGAGCGCACCGTGATCGGCGGGTTCAGCCAGGGAGCCGTCATGGCCTACGCCCTGGCCCTCGGGAGCGGGCGCCCCTCCCCCGCCGGCATCCTGGCCATGAGCGGCTTCATTCCCACCGTGCCGGGGCTCGACCTGGATCTCGACAGCCGAACCGGTTTGCCCGTCTTCATCGCTCACGGGACGAACGACCCGGTGATCGGCGTCGGGTTCGGCCGCGACGCCCGGAACCACCTGACCGCCGCGGGCGCCGCCGTCACCTACCGCGAGTCGCAGATGGCCCACAGCATCGACCCACGGGTGCTGCCGGAGATCGCCGAGTGGGTCGGCGAACGGCTCGCTCCGACGGGCTAGGCCTGGATCAAGCTGACGCCGGTCATCGCCGACGGCTGTTCGAGCCCCAAGATCTGCAGGACGGTGGGCGCCACGTCAGCCAGCACGCCGCCCTCGCCGCGCAGCGCCAAGCCGTCGGCCGTCACGATCAACGGCACCGGGTTCAGCGAGTGCGCGGTGTTCGGCGAGCCGTCGGGCTCCAGCATGTGATCGGCGTTGCCGTGGTCAGCGGTGATGATCAGTACGCCGCCCGAGCCCAGCACCGCAGCGACCACGTCGCCTAGGCAGGCATCGACCGTCTCGACGGCCCGCACGGCCGCGGGGATCACGCCGGTGTGGCCGACCATGTCGGCGTTGGCGAAGTTGATGACGCCGAAGCGCGGCTCGTCGGCAGCCCACGCCTCGAGGAAGGCGTCGGCGGCGCCGCGCGCTGACATCTCCGGCTTGAAGTCGTACGTCGGGACGTCCCGTGGGGACGGCACCAACTCGCGCCGCTCACCCTTGTAGGCGGCCTCCTCCCCACCGTTGAAGAAGTAGGTGACGTGCGGATACTTCTCGGTTTCCGCGACGTGCAACTGATGTGCGCCGGTGGCCGCGACCACGGCGCTCAGCGTGGTCTTCGGGCGCTCCGGCGGGAACGCGACGGGGTACGGCCAACCTTCGGTGTACTCCGTCAGGCAGGCGTAAGCCGTCACGGGCACTGCGTCCCCGCGGTTCACGTCGGTGAACGTCGGGTCAGCCAGCGCCCGGGTTATCTCGCGCATCCGATCGGGCCGGAAGTTGAAGGCGAGAACGGTGTCGCCGGGGCGTATGGTCGCCTCGTCGCCCACCGTGGTGGCGGCGATGAACTCGTCCGTCTCCCCCCGTTCGTAGGCGTCCCGTGCGGCCGCCGGCGCGACCGGAACGTGATGAAAGCCGATGCCGTGGGCGAGCAGGTCGTACGCCTGCTGCACTCGATCCCACCGTGAGTCACGGTCCATCGCGAAGTAGCGGCCGATCACCGACCCGATGCGTGCGTTGCCCGCCTTTGTGCACCAGTCCTCCACTTGGGCCAGGTACGCCTCGCCGCCGTGGGGCAGCGTGTCGCGCCCGTCGGTGAAAGCGTGAACGACGAGATCCTCGACGCCCAAGTCGGCTCCAAGCGTGATCAGCGCCTCAAGGTGCTTCCATCCCGAGTGCACTCCGCCGTCAGAGACGAGGCCGATCAGATGGACGCGCCCGGCGCCGCGCAGCGCGTCGCGCAGCACAGGGTTCTCGGCCAGCGACCCGTCGGCCACCGCATCGTCAATCCGCGTCAGATCCTGCCGGATCACGGCACCGGCGCCCAGGTTCAGATGCCCGACCTCCGAGTTGCCCATCTGCCCGTCCGGCAGACCGACCGCGCGCCCGCAGGCGGTCAACGTCGTGTGCGGGTACTGCTCCCACAGTGCGTCGAACACTGGCGTGTGGGCTTGCGAGATGGCGTTCCCCGGGCCGTCGGGCGCCAGCCCCCACCCGTCGAGGACCACGAGGCAGCACCCGGACGCGGGAAGGGTCACGGCGTGGCAGCCTCGATGATCGCGGCAAACGTCAGCGGATCCAGAGAGGCACCGCCCACCAGTCCACCGTCTACATCCTCCAGCGCCAGAAGGTCGGCGGCGTTGTCGGCGTTCATCGAACCGCCGTAGAGCACGCGGACCGCGGCGCCAGCCGCGTCGGAGCGTTGGGCTACGAGCGCACGAACGAACGCGCAGGCGTCCTGCGCCTGTTCGAGCGTCGCGACCTTGCCGGTACCGATGGCCCAGATCGGCTCGTACGCCACGACGACTTCACCCAAGCGCTCGGTGGCGACCTTCTCCAGCCCTTCCTGCACCTGATGACGCAGCGTGCGCTCGGTGTCGCCGGCCTCACGTTCGGCCTCGGATTCGCCGACGCACAGGATGGGCACGAGCCCGGCCTCCAACGCCGCGGGAACCTTCAACGCCAGCGCGCGGTCGCTCTCGCCGTTGTCGGCGCGCCGCTCGGAATGGCCGAGAACCACTCCGTGGACATCCAGCTCGGCCAGCATCGGGGCTGACACCTCGCCGGTGTGCGGGCCGGATGCGGCCTGGTGCATGGTCTGGGCGTACACCTGAACGCGAGAGCCGCGGGTGGAATCCACCATCGCGCCGAGCGCGGTGAACGGCACGCACAAGGCCACGTCGACGCCATCGGCGGCGTACACGCGCGGCAGGAGGCCGGCGATGAACATCTCCGCCTCCTCGATCGTCTTGTGCATCTTCCAGTTACCGGCGATGAACGGCGTACGGCTCACGAGCGATGGTCCTTCCCAGTGGAAAACAAGATCACAGCGCGCCCAGCACGTGGACGCCGGGCAGGACGGAGCCCTCAATCAGTTCAAGCGATGCGCCGCCCCCCGTGGACATGTGGTTGACGCGATCGGTCAGCCGATACTTGGCCATGGCGGCCGCGGAATCCCCGCCGCCGACCACGGTGACGGCGTCCGTGTCGGCCATCGCCTGGGCGACGGCCTTGGTGCCGGAGGCGAAGGCCTCCATCTCGAACGCGCCCATCGGCCCGTTCCAGAAGACGGTGCCCGCCGACATGATGCGCTCCACGTAGGCGGTGGCGGTGATGGGCCCGATGTCGAGCCCCATCCATCCGTCGTGCACGTCGACGCCGCGCAGCGGCCTCACCGTGGCGTCCGGGCTGAACGAGTCCGCGGTGACGAGATCGATCGGGAGCAGCAGACGGCAGTCCTTCTTTTCAGCGTCCGCCAGCGCGCGGCGCGCGGGCTCTACGCCAGCTTCCTCGCACAGCGAGTCGCCCACCGAGTGCCCTTGTGCCTTGAAGAAGGGGAAGCACATGGCCCCGCCGATGAGGATCACATCAGCGCGGTCCAGGAACGCGTCGATGACGCCGATCTTGTCCGTCACCTTTGCGCCGCCGACGATGGCCACGAGAGGCCGCGCCGGGTCCTTCAGGATGCCGGTGAGGGTGTGAACTTCGCCGGCCATCAAGAGCCCGGCCGCCGACGGCAGCAGGTGCGCGACGCCTTCGGTGGAGGCGTGGGCGCGGTGGGCGGTTCCGAACGCGTCGTTCACATAGAGGTCGGCCAGGTCGGCGTAGGCCTGGGCCAGCGCGGGATCGTTCTTCGTCTCCCCCGGCTCGAAACGCACGTTTTCAAGCATCATTACGTCGCCGGGAGCAAGCGCCGCCGCCATCGCCGCCGCTTGTTCACCCACTACCTCCGGAGCCAGGGCGACCGGCCGTCCCAGCAAGTCGGAGAGTCGCTCGGCTACGGGTGCCAGCGACAGTGCCGGATCAGGTCCCTCAGGGCGCCCGAGGTGGGCGGCGAGCACGAGCGACGCACCGTGCGCCAGCAGGTACTCGAGCGTCGGAAGCGCGCCGCGGATGCGCGCGTCGTCGGTGATCGTGACCGGGTCAGTGCCGGTGAGGGGGACGTTGAAGTCCACCCGCACCAGGACCCTCTGACCCTTCACGTCCAGATCCTTCAGCGTCCTCATGCGGTTAGAGGACTTTCTGCACGATGTCGACGACGCGGTTGGAGTAGCCCCACTCGTTGTCGTACCAGGAGACGACCTTCACCATGGTGCCGTCGATGACCGCCGTCAGCTGACCGTCCACGATCGAGGAGAACGAGTCCGTGACGATGTCGCTGGACACGATCGGATCCTCGGTGTAGCGCAGGATCCCCGTCATCGCCCCGGTGTCAGCGGCGGCCTTGATGGCTCCGTTGATCTCCTCGACCGACGTGGACTGGTTTGCCTCGAATGTGAGGTCGACGAGCGACCCGGTCGGGACGGGGGCACGCACCGCGAAGCCGCTGAGCTTGCCCACCAGATGGGGAAGCACAAGGCCGACGGCCTTGGCCGCACCGGTCGAAGCAGGCACCAAGTTGATGGCGGCGGCACGGGCGCGGCGCGGATCGGAGTGCGGGCCGTCCAGCAGCATCTGGTCGCCGGTGTAGGCGTGGATGGTGGTCATCAGGCCGTGCTTGATGCCGACGGTCTCATCGACGACCTTGGTGAACGGCGCCAGGCAGTTGGTGGTGCACGACGCGTTGGAGATGATGTGCATCGTGTCCTTGTCGTAGGAGTCGAAGTTGACCCCCAGGACGAAGGTCGGCACGTCTCCGGAGGCCGGCGCGGTGATGACGACCTTCTTGGCGCCGCCGGTGAGGTGCGCGCCCGCGGCGCCGGCGCTGTTGAAGAAGCCGGTGGACTCGATGACGACGTCGGCGCCCACGTCGCCCCAGGGCAGGTCGGCCGGGTTGCGCTCGGCGAAAACGCGCAGCGGGTGACCGTCGACGACGAGCGCGTCGCCGTGCACTTCGACCGTGCCGGGGTAGCGCCCCAGGACCGAGTCGTACTTGAGCAGATTGGCGAGCGTCTTCACGTCGGCAAGGTCGTTTACTCCGACCCATTCGATGTCGGCGTTGGCGGCAGCAGCCGCGCGAAAGACGTTGCGGCCGATGCGGCCGAACCCGTTGATCCCGACACGTACGGACATTGGTCAGACCTTCCTGATGGCGAAAAGAAGCGGCAGACGGCCGGGCAGCGTGCTGCCGGGCGGCGCGTCAACCAAGGGCAAACCCTATCGACGGATGCCCGTCTCAGGAATGTGGAGAACTACCCTGCGCGCTTGATGTCGCGATGGGCGGCCTCGACAAAGAGGTCATCTCGGCGGCCGTACCGGGCGGCGAGGTGCTCCACGATCGCCACCGAGCGGTGCCGGCCGCCGGTACAACCGACGGCCACGAGCAGGTGAGATTTGCCCTCGGCGACATATTCCGGGAGCAGAAAGTCGAGCAGGGCTTCGACCCGGGTGTAGAAGGCGTCGAGCTTGCCCTCCTGCGCCACGTGGGCCACCACCCGGGGGTCGCGGCCCGTCAACGGCCGCAGATCCGGTTCGTAGTGAGGGTTGGGCAGGAAGCGCACGTCGAACAGCAAGTCGGCATCGCTGGCCGGCCCGTATTTGAAGCCGAAAGACTCGAACGTCACCGTCAGCTTCGCGCGACGGCGACCGGCCAACATGTCCCGCTGGATCTTGCGGCGCAGGTGGGCGGCGCTGAGGCCGGTGGTGTCGATGACCTGATCGGCGCGCTCACGCAACGGGGCGAGCACGCCGCGCTCGGCGGCAATCCCGTGGGCGACAGAGCTTTCCAGGGCCAGCGGGTGGCGACGCCGGGTCTCCTTGTAGCGGGTCTGCAGCGTGGCCTCATCGGCGGTCAGGAAGAGCACGCGATGGGCGAGCCCTCGTTCGTCGAGGTCGTCGAGGACCGAGTTCAGAGCCTCGAACAGTTCGCCGCCGCGCATGTCGCAGACCACGGCCGCGCGGGCGATCTTCGATCCGCCGTGTGTGAACAGCTCGACCAGCCCGCGGATCATCTCGGGCGGCAGGTTGTCCACGCAGAAGTAGCCGGCGTCTTCAAACACCGCCATCGCCGTGGACTTGCCGGCTCCCGAGAAGCCGGTGATCACGACGAGGTCCTCGAGCCCCGCGCGCGGGGCAGGTGCATCGGTGGATTCCGTAGTGGGACCGTCGGCCATACGCCCATTGTGCCGCGCACCACGACCGATCGTGGGAAGCCTTGTTCACATACCGGTGCGGTGCAGTGACGCGTAGAGCTCGCGCGCCACCTTCTGCGGCAACCCGGGTACCTGCTCAAGGTCCTCTCGGCTGGCCGTCAGGAACGCATCCGGCGAGCCGAAGTGCTTGAGCAGGGCCCGCTTGCGCGCAGGCCCCACGCCCGGCAGGTCATCCATCAGCGAGGTGGTCATCGCGGTGTCGCGGCGGGCGCGATGGTGGGTGATGGCGAACCGGTGCGCTTCGTCGCGAACGCGCTGGAGCAGCTGCAGCGCCGGGGTGTCGTGGGCCAGCACGATCGGCCGGGGCAGCCCGGGCACGAAGATCTCCTCGATCCTCTTGGCGAGGGAGATGACGGCCACGCCGCGCTCACGGAACGGCTCCAGCGCGCGCAGCCCGGCGGCCAACTGGCCCTTGCCGCCGTCGATCACGATCACGTTCGGGAGCGACGCGAACGACGCGTTGTACTTGGGGTCGTGCGGCGAAAGGTCCTGCTGCGTGATCCACTGCGCCATGCGGCGTGTGAGGACCTCTTCCATGGCGGCGAAGTCGTCGGACTGCCCAGGTTCGAGGGAGCGAATCGTGAAGCGCCGGTAGTCGCTCTTCTTCGGCGCGGCACCCTCGAACACGACCATGGACGCGACGGTGTTCGTGCCCATCAGCGTGGAGATGTCAAAGCACTCGATACGGATCGGCAACGCATCGAGCTTCAGTTCGTCTCGCAGTTCGTCGAGCGCTTCCACGCGCTGCTGGCGCCGGCGCTCGGACTTCAGCTTCTCCTGGCCCAGGGCGAGCGTGGCGTTGCGTTCGGCCAGCTCCAAGATGCGCCGCTTGTCGCCGCGCTGGGCCGTGCGTACTTCCACCGCGCTACCGCGGCGGAGGCTCAGCGCCTCGGCCAGCGGCCCAGGGTCGTCAAGGTCAGCTTGGACGATCACCTGGCCGGGGATCGACAGCGCGCCGCCGTAGTACTGCAGGGCGAACTCCTCGATCACCTCCCCCAGGTCGCGCTCAGCTTCGTTGTCGAGGTAGAACGATTGGCGGTCTGACAGCACGCCGTCGCGCACTTGGAAAACCTGGGCGTTGGCGTCGGTGCCGTCGAGAGCGATGGCGAGCGCGTCGAGCGTGCCGACGCTGTCGTTGGCCACTCGCTGGCGTTCGAGCAGGTGGCGGACGGAGCGCAGGCGGTTGCGTTCCAGCGCGGCCTGTTCAAACTCCTGCGCGGCGGCCGCGGCCGTCATCTTCGCTTCCAGGTCCTGCTCGATCTCGCGGTAGCGGCCGGAGAGGAACGCGACGACGCCGTCGATCGACTCGCGATATTCGGCCTTGGTGACGTAGTCCACGCACGGGGCCCCGCAGCGCTTGATGTAGTAGTCCAGGCACGGAGAGCCGGAGCGCCGGCCGGGCTCGTGGCCGGTGCAGGAGCGAAACAGGAAGACCTTGCCGAGCAGGTCGAGCGTGCCGCGCACGCGCTTGGCGTTGGAGTACGGGCCGAAGTACAGGCGGTTCTTACGGTGCTTCTCCCGGGTGAAATACACGCGCGGGAAGTCTTCGTCCATGGAGATGGCGATGTACGGGTAGCTCTTGTCGTCGCGCAGGCGGATGTTGAACCGCGGGCGGTACTGCTTGATGAAGTTCTGCTCGGCCAGCAGCGCTTCCGCCTCGCTGGCGACGAGTACGAACTCGACACCATCGATGGCGGCGACCATCTCGTAAGCGCCGCGGGATGCGTTGGGGCCGGCCGCCCCGCTGAAGTGCGATCCGACGCGCTTACGGATCGATTTGGCCTTGCCGACGTAGATGACCTTGCGTGCGGCATCACGGAACAGGTAGACCCCCGGCCCGTCGGGCAGAGCCTTGCGCTGCTCGGCCAGGCGCGTGCGCCGGCCTTCGCTTTTCTGTGCCTCGGACATCCGGTGATCGAGAATACGGGGGCGCGTTCGGCGGCCGTTGACCTAGTGCTCTTGATGCGCCTTCTTCGCTCGTCGGTGCGGGATCCGCCCGCCGTGGACACCGTTCCTACCGTGGTAGCGCGGCGCGACGGGGTGACATCGTCGTCACATCCGACGCCGTGGAACTGCGACGGCTGGCCGACGACCTGGGCTCGATCCGAGTGGCGCGGGTGTAGCGGCCCGGGGACACTTGGTGTCCGGTGGCCACTTTTTGGCGCGAAAGATTGGCCATCGGCAGGCGACAGTCTTAGATAAACGTCGCACTATCGCCGTCAACGTGGCACTTTGGGCGCTTAGTGTGCCGTTTGGCCACGCAGCAGCAGCACGGGCAGGCGCGTCGTGGTGACGCCGTCGAAGGTGAGGGCGATCGTGGCGCGAAGGACCCCGCGGAGAGTGCGGGCGATCGACCGGAGCCGGAGCCTCGCTTTGAATCGCCCGTCGGCAGCGGTGGTGATGGCTAAGGGCCGAGCGATCGTCATCGACTTCCCGTGGCGGGGATGGATCACCAGGCGGGCCGAGGCGCGTACGTAAGCGCCGGCGGTCCCCTTGCCGGTGATCATCAGTGTCGCGTCGCTTTGGTGGTAAGTAGCCGTGCGCAGCCGCAACATGGGCTTTGGGTGTTGCACCGGGAGCCAGGCACCGGGCAGGTCGGGTCCGAGCGTGCTGCCTGGGATGGCCAGCGGACGGCGTACCACGTCGACGGTGATCGTGCTCGCCGTGGCTGGGTCAAAGGTGACCGCGTTGTGCCCGACTTGGTCGACCAAGCTGACGGCCACCGTGTAAGCGCCGTCACCATCGACGAGCAGGCCGGCGAGCGAGCCGGGCGCGAGCCCACCGTCGGCCTGCACCAGCGCCGTCGTGCAGGAGCCGCCGACGCGGCAGACCCGGACGTGAGCCCGGTCCGCCGGACTGCCGCCGTCGGAGACCGCCGTCCAGCTCAGGCCGAGATCATCTGGGGCAACCGGCCCTGATTCGACCCCTGTGGCGACGAGTCCCGCCGGACGGGCCGGGGCGATCGCGTCGACCCTGAGCGTCTGCGTCGAGGCGAGGTCGGGGTCAAACCCCTTCCCGTTGCCGGCGGCGTCCTCGAGGCTCACGCTCAGGGTGTAGATGCCGTCCCCTTGTTGAAGTAGCGCGTCGAGTTGCGGCGCGTCGATAGTGGTCCCCGTGAAGCGCCGGATCTGACAAGAGCCGCCGGCCCGGCACGCCTCGACCCACAAGGCCGCGATGGGCGCGACCTGACCGGCGGGCGCCGTGACGGTCAGTGCTGACGGGCTCGTGGTCCGCCATGTGTCCTCGGCTGGTGAGGCAGGCTCGATCTTTGTGCTCATCGGAGCGGCCGGCGACGTGTGGTCGACCGTGATCGCGCGGGACGCCGTCGCCGTGGTGTTGCCGGCGGGATCGGCGAACAGCATCGCGACAGTGTGCGCGCCGTCGGGGATGTGGGAGAGGTCCAGAACGGCAGTGATGGGGTCACTGCCGGCGCGATCAGTACACGGCTTGGGTGTTGTGTACGCGCTGGGAATACCGACGATCGTGGTGCACGTTCCGACAGCGGCAGCGCCGACCCGAGCGCCGTCAATCAGCACGTGTGCCGACGCGATGCCCGACGCATCGGCGCCCAGCGCCGTGACCGTCACGGCACCTTGGGGGTACGGCTCGTCAAACGCGGAGCCGCTGAGAGGGCCAGCCATTGGCGGGTCGGCATCGGTGACTGTGACGATGGCTGAGCGGAGTTCTGCGACGGCGAAGTGTGTGTTGTTGGCACCGCGAACGCAGGGGCCCGAGACCCCACACCTGAGCCCGAAGTCGAGCCGCTTGGTGGCTGCAAAGTCCGGCGATGCGCTGCCCGAAACGGAGCAGTCGTCGGCAGCAAATGGGTCGTAAGAGCACATCCCCTCGAGAGGAGAGGACGGCGTGCTTTCAGCCGTTCGCAAGAACCCTGGGGCCCACGCCGCAGATGGATCCGCAAGCTTGTACCAGTAGCGGTTGTACGTTAGGGCGCTAACGCGCGTACCCGGCTCGGCCGTGAACGTGTAGCGCACCTCGGAGCCGGCAGGTGCGCCGCCGGGCCCCGCGAGCGAATCCTCGGCCCACAGGCCGCGGGACGCATCGCATAACGGGTAGAGGCCAGCTATCGGCGAGGCTTCGTAGTGGCCGGGACTGTCGACGCTCAACGTCCACGACGCGTTTGTGCCACCGGCTGATCCGCACGCACGAACCTGAAAGGTGCCCGCATGGCTCGCGGAAACCGGACCTAAGACGCACGCAGTCAGAGCAATCAGCGCGGCAGCGCGGGTAACGCCGGCACCAGCGACCGAAGCGCTCCTAGAGCTCACCTGAACTCCCCTCGTAGTCGGCCCGTTCGCGGCGAAGCTGCCGGCGCACGCGGGTGCCAGAGGAAGGGAAGGGAATCGAGAGCATCTCCACCGCGATACCGGAGGTCGACCCAGCGGGTTCCGAGTGGAACTCGGAGGGTGATCTGTGATCCGTGATGAACGGACGACCGTGCCAAGACCCGACTTGCCGGTCCCAGCGCCCGGGCCGACAGGCTCGGGACCATGCACTCAGTGCACCGGCGCACTCTGATGACTAGGCGGTTCCCTACCCACCGACGCTGCATGACAGCCGGGCGAGGGTACCTCGCGACCGCAGCCGCCGAGACAACGGCCGTGGCCGGCTCAGGCGCTTGCGTGCGCGCCGGGAGCTCGATCGAGCGCCAATCGATCCCAGCGCTAGCGAACAGGCGCTGAGCGCTGATCCACCCACCCCACACCGCTGAGTTCGATGAGTTTGTCAATGCCGTCTCGGCAGCGTCGCGCGAGAGCACCGGCGCATAGGCGCGCATCGCGGCGAGCAGCGCGGCCACTGTCGCCGTCGCCTGCGAGGCGCCCCATCCGAGCTGCCGCTCGTCGAGGACGGAGGTTTGGTCCAGGAAGCAGCCCGGCGCGACTACGTCGCGCCCAGCACTAGAGAATGGCGCCAGTCCGGCGGTCCCGTAGCAAAGGGCGCCCACGGGCGCCCCCTGTTGGTAATCGACAATGGCATTGCCCGCACCAACGCCGAGAACTCCGGATTCTCGAGCCGGTGACAACACTGGGCCTGGCGCATTTCCGGCTGCCGCGACGACGGATACCCCCTCGGACGCGGCTCGTTGGACGCTTGCTTGCAGCTTGATCTCGTCGTCCGCGCTCGGCGAAGCCACACCTCCGAGCGACAGCGAGATCACAACGATGGGTTCGCCCCGACCCTTGCGATAGAGGCATTCGTCGATGCCGCTTTTGTATGCCTGATACCGAAACGCCTGCTCCCTCCCCTTCAGCGCCCTTACGCTCACGATCTCGACGCCGGGCCAGATGCCGACCATGCCGTGGCCGTTGACTTGGGCCCCCATGATGCGAGCCATGAGGTGCCGTGGCTGGTGTCGCTGGAATCGGCGACGGCGCCATCCTCAGGCGCATAGCGCGTGACCTGACCGTCGGCGAAGTCGCTGAGGGCGCTGTCCGCCACGCCGCTGTCCACGAGGCAGACCGCCGTGCGCGTCGGCGGCGGCACCGCCGGGTTGATCAGGAACTCCGCCTGCGCGGCTATCGCCTGGCTCGTGGGCGTCGGGGCGCCGACCTCGTACGCCGACGCCGACGCTGGTATCGGGCATGCGACAGCGATCAAGCCGGCAAAGGCCCACATGCCCATCGTTCTGATGCCGAATCCGTTCGTGTTCATGAGCGTGTGCCGCCGTCCGTGCAGCACGTCGTTACCGACGCTAGGCGACGGAGGCACCGCATGCGGCACCTCCGTCGATTCTGCACGGCTTTGGCCGAAGCGGGTCAGGGCCGCACCAGCACGCCACGGGCGCGCGACGCGGCCGCCAGGTACGGGAAGCCCGACTGGCTACGCACACGCGCACGGAAGCGGTACCGCGTCGTGACGAACGTGCGCTGGAATCGGTGCGCACAGCGATACCCACCGCTGCGCGACGTGCGAGTAGCACACGCAATCTGCCAGCGATTGCCGACCCGAACCTGGATCTCAACCAATCGTCCGCCCGGATGCCGGCCGAGCGTAAGACCAGTCCAGCGCAGCGTCTGCCCGTTGCGCATCGGCGAAGTGCGCATCTTCATCCGCAAGCCGGCCCGTACCCGCATCAGGACGTCCGCGTGCTGCTCGGCGGCATCGCCGATGCCGTACACGAACCGGATCGTCCGGGACGCACCCCCGCGGGCGCGGTACACGAATCGACCGTTGCTGCCGGTGGTGACGTCGGCGGTCGGGGTGAAGTCCGGACCTGAGTAGCGCTCGCGTTGGGTCACGGCGAGCGTCACGCCGGCCAACGGCGCACCGCTGGGCCGCGTCAGGACGCCGCTCAGCGTCGCCCCTTGCCCGTAACGCACGGTCACTGAGCCACGATGCGTGGTGGTCGACGCCGACAGTCGCGCCGTGGGCAATGCCTCCACCGATGCGGGCGCAGGAGTCGGTGGGCTCACCACACCCGTCGCACCACCTTGGGCTAGCGGGTCGTCCACAGCCGCGACCGGAAGCGCCGGCACGACCCCTGTGGTGTCACTGAACGCATCGGTGCTGCCTTCGCCATTGGTGGCCACGATGTGGAGCCGCAGGCGATGACCGGCGTCGGCATCGCTCACCACGTAGACACGAGCCGTGGCGCCAGGAATATCGACGCAAGCATCGCCCGTGCCCGTGCACCTCTGCCACGCATAGGCAAATCCGACGCCCGATCCGGACCACGTGCCTGGATCGCCGGCCAGGCCGGCATCGACGCGCGCGACGCCGGCGAACGAAGGCGGCTCAACGCTCACAGGTGGCGGGATGTTGTCGACGGTCACCTGGCGCTCGGAGACGATCGCGCTGTTCCCTGCAGCGTCCTCAACGGTGAGCCGAAGTTGGTGCTTTCCTTCGCTGATGGCGGTCGTGGAGAACGTGTAAACCCCGTTCACCGACAGCTTGCACGGCACGCGGGAGGCGAACTCGTAGGCGTCCCCACCGGCCGGATCCACGTCTTCGCAGCGGTGGCCGTTGTCGTCGGCAGACACGGTCTGAGCAACCTTGCCGTCGACGCTGAGAACGAGTCGGTAGACACCCGCTCCCTTGTCGGTGAAGTGACCCGAGACGGTGGCGTCGCCACGAAGTACAGCATCGGTCAGCAGCGAGCCCGTGGGCGCCCCGATGACGTCGGGGTCGGCAGCGTCGGCAAGTGTGAGCCGCGCGCCGAACAGGCGGGCGATCGTGCGAGGCGCTGGGCTCTGGCACGTCCAGCTGGTGTCGGGGATAAGGCAACCGATGCTCAAGTGAAACCCGCTCGCCGGAGGCGCCGACCATACGACGCGGTTGGCGGCGGCGAACGGAATCTCCGTGTTGCCGAGGCTCAGGCAGTCCTGCCACCCGCACAGGCCGGCTGTCGGTGGCCCGTACATCGCCACGGGCTGCCCGCCGTGGATGGAGAACCCCATGTGATCGGAGCCGGGCGCCAGTGATCCGGCCCACCAGAGCTCAGCGCCCGTCAGCTCGGTGTCTGCCCCTGGCGTGTACGTGAGGCCACCCGTTGCATCCGAGGGAGTGTGTGTCGAGAACGGCAGGTTGACCGACAAGGGGATCCCACGGTCACTGCGCATCGCACCGGGACCGCACCCGACGACCGTCTCGTCGGAGCCGACGCCAGGCCGATTGGTCCACGCCGTGAGGCCAGACGGAAAACGTCCGTCCACCCCAACCCCCTCACCGGTGCGGGGATTGGCGCAGAGGACCTGCGTGAACGAACCGGCTGCAGATGCAGCGGCGGGAAGTGCGACCGCCGCCAGAATGGCGGCTAGCACGAGGATGAAGGCGGCACGAAGCCGGCGGACGGGCGATGAGGTCATGGAGTGGGTGTTGGGTCGAGGGAACATGGCTCAGGGGGTGAACTCAGCGCCGGAGCGCGGCGAGGAAGATTTGGATGACGTCGCCGGAGCGGTAGTTACCTGCGGCGGGGCAGGAGCGGCGACCGTGTCGAACTCCGGTGTTGCACCAGACGGTGACGACGGGGGGACGATCGACGGTCTGGCGCCCGCTGACGCGCCCGCGCCGAACTCATCGGCCGGGGCCTGACGGCCTGATTGCCGCTTGGACCTGATGGCCTCAGCGGACGCGGAGGGCGTTGTGCTCGCCCCGGTGTCGCTGGTCGGCGTCGTAACGACCGCAGCGACCGGGTCCGGTGTGGGCGTGGCGTGGGCGCCCTGCGCGGCGGAGGCCACGGCCGTCGACGCTGGGCGGTGCGTGGACGCGTGCTCGGTGCGCACGACGGCAGCACCGCCGCCTGCGATGGCGACGGCCGAAGCCGCCACGGCGGCCGCCTTGCCGACGCTGAGCGCGTCGGCGGCTACCTGGGCCTTGATCAAAGTCAGCGAAGCTCGATCATGCAGCCCGGAGGCAAACGCGTCGATCATGCTGCCCACCCCGCTTCGACCTGCGTGTTGACTCGCGGTGAGCGTCGCGACGCCACCGATCGGAAGTACCGCCCGCAACGCCGGCCCTGCATCACGCAGTTCGCGCAAGGTTGCTCGGCACCCTGCGCACGCCCGCAGATGCCGAGCCGCGGCCAGACGGTCACCGCGCGCAGCTTCACCATCAACGATCGCCGACAGCGCGGGCCGCCAGCGGGCGCACGTCTCGCCGGCCTCGATGGTCGCGTAGCAGGCCAGGAAGCGTTGCCGGCCCTCGGTCAACATGCGATTGGTCTTGGTCGGCGTCCAGTTCGACAGCTCGCTGATTTCTGCGTAGCTGTAGCCCTGCGAGCGCAGCCAGAGAGCTCGGGCTTCATCGGGCCTCAACTCGCGCAGCGCCTCGGCGGAGCGAGCCACTCGGTCGAACGACACGGCGCGATCCTCAGGAGACGGCAGGTGTGATGCCTCGTGGCCGTCGAGATCCGGATCCTCATAGGTAACGGCCTCCTGGCGCTGCGCCCGGATCGCCATCGCCTCGTGTTTGGCGACCGTACGAAGCCAGCCGCCGATCGTCTCCGGATCCAAGCGCCCGACGTTCTTCACCAGAATCTCGAGCGCCCGCTGGTAGGCGTCTTGGGCGTCGTCGTCGCAGATAGAGACGCGGCGAGCAAGGCGGAGCACGCTCTCGGCGTGCTGAGTGACCGCGGCGATCAGGACGTCCTCATCGCAACGACGGCGCGCGCCGGGTACCGGCCGCGTGCGGCCACGGCGCGTTGAGGCACCGGCAGATATGTCGCGCTTCGTCGCGAGGTCGGGCATCCGTGCTCCTGAAATGGGGATCGGCACCGGACCTAGGTGCGTCCTCCCTTTTGTCTCCCCCCATCCTTGGCGGGATTCCCGCAATTTGCGGGTAAAATGCGCGGTTCAGCGCAGTTACTGCCAGGAAGCTAGCGCAGACGCGCCACCCAACACGCCGGTCCTTGCTGCAGCGTGAGGCGTTGGCTCAGACGCCGAGGGCGGCGGCAGCAGTGGCCGCTGTCTCGCCGGCATCTCCGTCGAGCGGGACTCCGGTGGCGATCCGCTCGGGCCGGGCCCAGTTGACCAGGCCCAGATCCAGCGCGGCCAGCGGAACCTCGAGCGCAACGGCCAGGGCCGCGGACCTCTGCCCGAGCAGCACTGAGTCGCCGATGGCGAACACGCGCTTGGCGGCCAGGGTCGTCTCGTCCGTGGCCTCCCCCAGGCGGAGCGATGAGGGCTCCACGTCGCTCACGCCCAGCGCGCCGCACAGCACGAGGAACTCATAGCGCTGGGCGCGCACGGCGCCGGGGATGCCGAGGCGTTCGTACAGCCGATCAAAGCGGCGATTGGCCGGTAGCACCGTCTCGGCGGCCAGC
Source organism: Solirubrobacterales bacterium (assembly GCA_038319025.1). Classification (GTDB taxonomy): domain Bacteria; phylum Actinomycetota; class Thermoleophilia; order Solirubrobacterales; family Solirubrobacteraceae; genus JBBQCW01. Next base: position 93,857 of record JBBQCW010000003.1, on the reverse strand, counting down.
GCGTCTGGCCGGGCCAGCCACGTGCGGAAGACGGGCAGGGCGCTCGCCGGGTCGGGCGCTGCGCGCGGGCCGCGAACCGTGTCAGCGGTGACGGAGGGGATCTCCCCTGAAGCGAAGGTGGTGCGGGCTGCGGCTATCGCGGCCCACGGGTCGTCGCCCTCCAGCGGAGCGAGCACGGCGATGAGGAAGGCGAGCCACGCCGCCTCGAGCGGATCATCGGCGCGGGCCACTTCGGCGTAGAGCCCCGGCGGGTCCTCGCGCAGCACGCGCAGACGCTGGTCGGCCAAGGCGACCTCCTGAGCCAGGCGCAGTGCGTCCACTGAGGAACGCAGGCCGGGGACCAAGTCGTGGTCGTACCCGTCGTCCTCCGCGCGGGCCATCTGCGTGACGCTCACACCCGAACGGGTGCGGCGTGGCTTGGCCTTTGTGGCACCGGGCGCGCGTGGTGTTCGCGGCGTGCGCGTCGGCGCGGCCGCGGCCGTCTTCTTCGCCTTCATCGAACAGATCGGACAGCTGGATTCGAAGCGGCCGTGGCGGCAGAAGGCAGGCATTGGCAGGCAGTCTAGATGTCGAGGGCCGCGATCCTGTGCACCCTCTGGAGCAAATGTCGCTCCGGCTTTCAGCCCGGCGTCTGGCCCGGCGGGGTACCGGAGTTGGAGAACTCGCGGAACAGACCGGTGGCGACGAACACCGTCTGCTCGCCGATGTCCACGGCGTTGTCGCCGATGCGCTCGATCGCGCGGGCCACCATTGTCATGTGCATCGCCCACTCGCGCGTGTCGGGGTCGTCCCCCACATCAATGGCGATCCGGAAGACCTCGCGGTTCAGCCGGTTGATCTCGCGGTCCTGGCGCACCAGGTCCTCGGCCAACTCGGTGTTGCGCTCGGCGAACGCCCGGCGGGCCTGCGTGACCTCGCTGCGCGCACACGCGGCCATGCGCAGCAGACGGCCGCGCACCTCCTCGCGCACCGGCGGCTCATGGCCGCTCAGCGGGATCAGCTTGGCGATGTTCACGCACTGGTCGCCCATACGTTCAACGTGCTTGATCACGTGGAGCAGGGCGGCGACGAGGCGCAGGTCGGTGGCCACCGGTGCCTGCAGCGCGAGCAGCGAAAGGATCGACTGGTTGACCTCGAGGTAACGCCCATCGAGGCGGTCGTCGTCGACGATCACCATCGTCGCCAGCTCCACATCCTGGTGCTCCAGCGCCTCGATCACGCGGTCGAGCTGGCCGACGACCATGTCGATGCCGCCCAGCGTCTGATCCTCCAGATGCTGCAGCTCGTCTCGGTAGTGCTGGCGAGGCCCGGTGGCCGGGGCCATCAGCCGAACTTCCCGGTCACGTACTGCTCGGTGCGTTCGTCATCAGGGTTGGTGAAGATCTTCCGCGTCGGAGCCATCTCCACCAACTCGCCGCTGAGCATGAAGGCGGTGGAGTCCGCCACCCGCGCGGCCTGCTGCATGTTGTGGGTGACGATGACGATCGTCACCCGGGTCTTCAGCTCATCGATGAGCTCCTCGATCTTCAGCGTGGCGATCGGGTCCAGCGCCGAGCACGGCTCGTCCATCAGCACGACCTCAGGCTCCACCGCCAACGTGCGGGCGATGCACAGACGCTGCTGCTGACCACCGGAGAGGCCGATGCCCGGGGTGTCCAGACGGTCCTTGACCTCATCCCACAGGCCGGCGCCCCGCAGCGCCTTCTCGACGTGCTCGTCCATGCTGGATCGCTTGCCCCCGGTAAGGCGCAGACCGGCGACGACGTTGTCCTTGATGGTCATGGTCGGGAACGGGTTGGGCTTCTGGAAGACCATGCCGATCGCGCGGCGCACCGCCACCACGTCGACGCCCGGCCCGTTGACATCCAGCTCGTCGAGCTTGATCGAGCCCTCGGTGCGGGCTCCGGGGATCTCCTCATGCATGCGGTTGATGCAACGCACCAGTGTCGACTTACCGCACCCGGACGGGCCGATGATCGCCGTTACCTGGTTGGGCGCGAAGTCCAAGCTGACCTTCTTGACGGCTTCGTTGGCGCCGTAGAAGGCGCTCACGTCACGCAGCGTGACGCTGCGGGCTCGGTGGGTCACCTGCACCTCGTCGTGCGTGGCGACTTGGGGCACGGAAGGCTGCGGAGGCCCAGGCGGCGTCGGGGTTTGGCTGGTCGGCTCGGTCATATGGGCGATCTCTTCCGGGTTCACGAGAAGCTGCTCCTACGGCCGACGAAGCGGGCCACGAGGGTGAGAATGAGGATCATCAGGACCAAGGTCAAGGCTGCGCCCCAGGCTCGAGCAACCAGTGCGTCGTTGGCTTGCCCGACGTCATTGTAGATCTGCAGCGGCAACGAGTTCATTCGCTCGTTGAGGTTGAGCGTGGTTGCGTTGACGGCAGCCACGGTGAACAGCAGCGGCGCCGTCTCGCCCATGGCCCGGGCGATCGCCAACAGCGAGCCGGTGATGAGGCCGGGAATCGCAGTGCGCAGCACCACTTTCACGGTGACGACCCACCGTGGCGCGCCGAGGGCCAGCGCGGCTTCGCGCAGCCCCTGGGGCACGAGTTGGAGCACAACCTCCGACGAGCGCGTCACTACCGGAAGCATGAGTAGCGCCAGAGCCAAGGCGCCCTTCCAACCGGCGAACGACGAGCCGCCGACACCCGCCACCACAAGCGACGTGTATATGAAGAGGCCGAAGACGATCGACGGCACGCCGGTCATGACATCGACGAAGTAGCGCACAACGCCGGCGAAGCGGGAGCCCTTTCCGAACTCCACCAGGTACACCGCCACGGCGATGCCGATCGGAACCGCGATCACCGTCGCCAGCGCCACCATCAAGACCGTTCCGACGATGGCACTCTTGATTCCCCCAGGGTCACCCAAGAAGTTGCCCGTGGGGTCAGTGGTGAAGAACTCGACGCTGAACGTGTTCAGCCCCTTCACCAGCAGGTAGTAGATGATGAGGACCAGCGGAACCAGGGCGACCAAGGTGAACAGGGCCAGGAACCCGCGGGCGATGCGATCGGTCCTCCGGCGGCGGGCGCTCGTAGCCAGGAGGGTGGTCATGCTGCATTCCCCGGGAGGATCGGTGTGGGCGTGAGGGCCACCTCGGTGGGTCCGAGGTTCGGGCCGGAGCCCGTCTCCTTCTTCTCGGCGCGCACCACCACGTACCGGGCGCCGGCGTTCACGACGAGCGTGAGCACGAAGAGCACGAGACCGGCGGCGATGAGTGCGGCCAGGTGGAGCTTGTTGTTGGCGGCCTCGCCGAACTCGTTGGCGATCACCGCCGCGAGCGTGTACCCCTGAGCGAAGATCTGCTTGCCCAGCGTGGGCGAGTTGCCGATCACCAGTGTGACGGCGATCGTCTCGCCGATCGCGCGGCCCAAGCCCAGCATCGCGGCACCGGTGATGCCACGGCGCGAGTACGGGAGCACGGCCATGCGAATCATCTCCCAGCGGGTGGCGCCGAGCGCCAGCGCCGCTTCCTTGTGGTCCGGCGGCACCGTGGTCATGACCTCCCGCGAGATCGCGGAGACGATGGGCAGGATCATGATGGCCAGGATCAAACCGGCCACGAAGTAGTTGGGCCCGGCGACCGCGCCGCCGACGAACGGCAGGAACGAGAAGGTGTCGCTGAACCACTGCATGGCGGGTTTGAGGTTCGGGATCAGCACGAACACGCCCCACAGGCCGTAGACGACCGATGGCACTGCGGCCAGCAACTCCACGAGGATCGTGAGCGGCGACTGGAGCCGTCGCGGGCACATCTCCGTGATGTACAGAGCGGACGCCACGGCGATCGGAACGCCGATCAGCAGGGCCAGCGTTGCGGTGATCATCGTGCCGACGAGCAGCGGAAGCGCACCGTAGATGTTCTTGGCGACGTCCCAGTCGTTGCCGAAGATGTACCCGAACACGCCGAACTGTTCAAACGCCGGCCACGCCTTGTCGGCGAGGAAGACGAAGAAGAACGCGATCAGGACGAGGATCAGCGCCGCCAGACCGCTCAGCACGATCCGGAAGGCCGGATCAGCAGCGCGGGCCCGCGACGACCGCTCCTGGATGGGAGCGGCCGTCGGGGCCGTCAGTGCGCCTGATTCCATGGGTGCCGGCTAGCCCTTCGCCGGCGCACCGTTGCACAGCAGACCGTCGACAACCGCCTGAGCGGGGGTCTTGACCTCTGCGGGCAGCGGTGCGTACTGCAGCTGGGTGGCGACCTGCTGGCCGGCGCCCAGCGCGTAGTTCAGGAACGTGACCATGCCGGCTGCCTTGTCCTTGCTCAGCCCGGCCTTGCACAGATCCTGGTAGGCGATCACAAACGTCTGCGACGCGATCGGGTAGGCCGCCGGGTTAGGCGAATCGATGATGCTGATGCCCAGATCCTTAGGCACGGTGATGCCCTGGCCGGCCGCCGTGGTCGACGCCAGCGACGGCACGATGAACGCACCCGAGGAGTTCTTGACGCTGGCGAACGTGAAGTTGTTCTGCAGCGCGTAGGCCTCTTCGACGTAGCCGATGGCGCCGTCCGTCTGCTTCACGGCGGCAGCGACGCCGTCGTTGCCCTTGGCGCCTGTGCCGGTGGGCCACTTGACTTCCTTGTCCACGCCGGGACCGTCCTTCCAGGCCGGGCTGTAGTTGGCCAGGAACTGTGTGAAGCCCTTGGTCGTACCCGAGCTGTCAGAGCGATGGACCACCGTGATGGCCGTACTCGGAACCGTGACGCCCGGGTTGAGCTTGGCGATCTCCGGGTCGTTCCACTTCTTGACGACGCCCAGGTAGATGTCGGCCAGGGTGTTGCCGTCGAGCTTCAGACCGGTCTTGACGCCGGACACGTTGTAGGAGGCCGTGATGGCCCCGAACGCGGTCGGAACCTGGATCGGCGTGCCCTTGGTGAGGGTCTTCACGTCATCCGGGCCGAGCGCCGGGTCACTGCCGGCGAAGTCGACGGTGCCCTGCGCGAGCTGCGCTACGCCAGCACCGGAGCCGACGGGCTGGTAGTTCAGCGTGATGCCCTGCTTCTTGAGATCTGAGCCGAACTGCGAGTAGAGCGGGGCCGCGAAAGTGGAGCCCGCGCCGTTGAGCGTCGCGGACGCCCCGCTGGAAGATGAGCTGGACGTGCTGGAACTGCTGCTGCCGCATGCTGTGACGCCCAAAGCAAGGACGCCGGCCGCTCCCACGGCGAGCAAGGTACGTGACCTCAAGGTGTGCTCCTGTCGATTCGTTGATTGCGTCCTCAGGACGCTGAACCGCCCTGGGCTGGAGTGTGTGACACGGCTGTTGCATCCGTGTGAAAGGAATGTGAACGCTCTGGGGCCAGTCGATAGCCGAATCCGACGTGCGTGTGGATAAATTGCCAGTCGGGGAGCGCCTCTTCGAGCTTCACGCGCAACTTGTGGACGTACACGTCGATCGAGCGATCGCCGGCTCGCAGCGTCCCGCCCCAGACGATCCCGTACAGATCCTCACGCGTGACGATCCGTCCCACGCGGCGCATCAGCGCCACCAGCAGCTGGAACTCGCGGACGGACACGCTCAGCGTGCGGCCCGCGGCGATGACCATGCCGTCGTCCGGGCGGACCTCAAGGTCACCGGCGCGCAACTCCTCGTGGGCTGATGCAGCTTCCATCGCCATCGCATATTCGATGCACGCGCGCGCCCTCCGGTGAAAGGATCGGGAAATTCGTGTGAACGTCCTGTAAACGCTTTCGGGCCGTCGGCCCGTATCGTAGATTGGTCCAATGCCCCGGCGCCCCCGACAAGAGGACACCGTGACCCTCACGCTCGTGGAGGAGTCCGGACGTAACGTCCAGCGCGCAACCATGCTCCTCCGCGACCTGATCGCCCGCTGGCCAGATCAAGCAGATCTGGCTCGGGAGATCGTGCTGGCCGAGCAGGAGGGTGACCGCATCACCCACGACATAATCCACCGGCTCAACGCCAACACCGGCGGGCACCAACCGTTCGACACGGCCGACGGCTACGCGCTGGCCACGTCGCTCGACGACATCGTCGACTTTGCCGAGCAGGCGGCCGACGAGATGATCGTCTACGGCGTCGAAGCGACCATGGAGCAGGCGCACGGAATGGCCGAGATCCTGGTCGCTTCAGGAGAGCAGGTCGCGCTCGCACTGCGTGCGCTGCGCATGGGGAGTGAGCTTGCCCCGCATCTGGTGGAGATTCACCGGTTGGAGAACGAAGGTGACCGCCTGCGTCGGGACGCCGTCGGCTCGCTGTTCGCCGACGGTATCGACCCGATGGTCGTGATCCGCTGGAAGGACATCTTCGCCTCGCTCGAAGCGTCGGTCGACGCGTGCGAGAAGGTCGCGCACGTGCTCGAGGGCATCACCCTCAAGCAGAAGCGCTGACGTTCGTATCGGCAACCGTCGGATCGACGACCGGCGCGGTGGCCGGGATAGCCGGGCCCCTCGGGTCGGTCGGACCAGCAGGCGCCGGCAGCACCTCCGCGCTGCCGGAGACGACGTGCGCCTGCAGCATGAGTGGCTGACCGCACTTCCAGCAGTACACCGCGCCACGACTATGCGGGGCTCCGCACGAACGGCAGCCGCCGGTCGTGCCCGTCTCCTGAAGAAGCAGTAGGCGCTCGACCTCGCCCAGTTCCGCGTCGAGTTCCTGCAGCTTGGCGGCTCGGCGCACGAGCACGTCCAGACGAAAATAGTCCCGCACCGCCATCTCGTAGGTTAGGCCGCCCAGATCCCACGTGGCCTCGGCCACACGTTCCGCCAAAGCGTCGCGCTGATCGCGAAGGGCCTGGGTACGCGGGTCGACCACGGTGTTGGCCGCGCCTTGGGGCGTCGTGTTGTTGGTACGTCTGATCATGGGGCTCATCCGATCGTGACCGAGCCGGTGCCGCCGCCGGCCTTCTTGTTGTCCTTGGGCGGTGGCTTGCCGCCCGTGCCGACGACCTTGGGCAGCTTGGCGGACTTCTTCACGTAGTCCGAGCCGGAAGTGTTGTTGAGCTGCTGCGTCGCCGCGCTGGGCTTGGCGGTGCTCTTGCTCGAGCCCGCCGTCGATGAGCTCTTCTTGGTCGACGAGGACGAGGACTTCGAAGCCGACTTCTTGGCCGCCGCGGCTGAGCCCGCGGTACCGGCCGCCGCACCAGCCGCAGCGGCGGCCGGGACCCCAGCGCCTCCGACGGTGATGACCTGCGGCGCCTGCGCCTTGGCCGACGAGCTGTTGTCCTTGCCCAGCAGAACGCCGATCCCGAGGGCGGCGAGCAGGCACGCAACGCTCCCGACGGCCGTCAGGTTGGCCCGCTGGCGGGCCGCGTGACTACTCGCAGGCAACGGTGGCCCCGCGGACGGAGCGGTCGCGTACATCGGGGATACCGGGCCGGGGGCGGCACCACCCGCGCCCAGGACCTCCATGAACGGCAGGCGCGCATCGGCGCGACGGGCACCGCAGGCCAGGCAGTAGCGCTGATCGGCGGCCAGGGTTGAGCCGCAATCGCTGCAGTGCTCACCGGGCTCGCCGAGTTGTGGAGCGTGAATGGTCGGTACGTCGGGGCTCATTTTGGGCTCCTGGGCTTCATTTGAGCGTGGTCGGCGGGGCGTCGGCAAAGAGCCGTGCCCCCTTAGGGTTGCCGATGAAGAACGCCTTGAAGGTGACGGGCTTCTTCGTCGGATACGGGAGCAACTTCTCCACGACGGCGCGGCCGGCGGCCACGGCCTTGCCGCCCTTCTGGGCAACGACGAACACCGTGAGCCGCAACTGCGGAATCTTTGAGCGATTCTCGATCGTGCCGACGGCCGTGATGCCGTCAGAGTCCTGCGTCAGCCGCAGCCCACTGAGGCGAATCTCGGGCAGTGCAGAGGGAGCGACGACGGCAACGCCAACCTTGGCTTTTGCCCGCTTGGGCGCCGAGTCGGCGGACACCTGGTCGTCGACCCAGAAGGTCGTCGCCCCGGCACGTACCACCGGCATCGATACGAGCGCCGTGTCCAAGCCCGGACTGTTATTGCGGTACAGGAGCTTCTTCCGGGCCCCGCTGACGGCGACCGCGATCGGCACCTCGATCTGAGTCTTCCCGGTGTTCTTCAGCCCCACCGCCACCGCGCTGCCGTACTGATCGTGCATCACGTACGTGCCCGTGACCTTTACGTCAGGGTTGATCTTGCTGATCACGAGCCCCTTGGCCGCCGCCTTGCGATGTGCCTCGGCGATCTTGCCCAGCCGTGCGCTCTTGTCCTGCGTGGACTCACACGCCGACAGCGCCGTCACCGCACCGACGATGAGAACCAGAGCGCCGAGCCCGCGCAGCATGGGAAGGCTGTGAATCACCCGAACGCTCCGCTCACGTAGTCGCGCGTACGCTGCGCCCGAGGTGCGCCGAAGACCTGCTCCGCGGTTCCGTACTCGACGAGGTCGCCGAGATACATGAAGGCGACAAGGTCGCCCACCCGCTCAGCCTGCTGCATGTTGTGGGTCACGATCACGATCGCCAGGTCGCTGCGCAGCTCGCTGATCAGGTCCTCGATCACGGCGGTCGAACGCGGGTCCAAGGCTGAGCACGGCTCATCCATCAACAGGACCTCAGGCCGGACAGCCAGCGCCCGGGCGATGCACAGCCGCTGCTGCTGGCCGCCGGAGAGACGCAGAGCAGGACGGTTCAGGTCGTCCTTGACTTCGTCCCACAGACCGGCGCGGGTCAGCGCCCCCTCGACGTACTCGTGGAGCTCGTGCTTGCGCGGGCGCTTGGAGGCCTGCTCGCGCAGGGCGTAGGCGACGTTGTCGAAGATCGACATCGGAAAAGGGTTGGGCTGCTGGAAGACCATCGAGATGCGCCGACGCAACGTCGTCACCTCAAGCTGGTCGATCTCTTCGCCGTCCAGCAGGATCCGGCCAGAACGGCGTGCCGTCGGCGTGAGCTCCGTGAGCCGGTTCAGCGTGCGCAGCAGCGTCGTCTTGCCACAACCGGACGGGCCGATCAGGGCCAGCACCTGGCCCTGACGGATGGGCAGCGAGACCTGCTTGACCGCTTCGTTGTCGCCGTAGAACACGCTCATCGCCTCAAGCGTCATGCGCTCAGGCCCCGGCGCGCTGCGCTGCGGCGCGGGTGCGGTGCCGTTGCTGACGTGCGCCGGGGCCACCCGGGCGGGAGTGTCCACGACGATGCGGCGGACGGGCGGCGGAATCAGGTCTTCCATTGGGCGGACTTCCTTCCACGGGCGATCTTGTCGACCCCGAAGTTCAGCAGAACGACGATGAGGAGCAGGACGAACGCGGCGGCGTAAGCCTTGTCGTGAGCGTTCCCCTCCCCCGCCGGTGAGTTGTTGAAGACGTAAGTGGTGAGGCTGGACCCGGTTCCGGTCAGCACATCAACTCCCGGGACATTTCCCTGGGGTTCGAGCAACAGGGTGCCGCCGGCCAGCAGTAGGACGATCGCGGTATCGCCGGCGATCCGGCCCATGCCGAGAGCCGCGCCGGTACCGATGTTGGTCCGTACCGACGGCAGAAGGACACGCCGGATGGTCGCGATCCTGGTCTTGCCGAGACCGAACGACGCCTCTCGCACATGGCGGGGGATCGCCTGCAGGCCCTCGCGCGTCGAACTGAACACCATCGGGAGAGCGATCAGCGACATCATCGCCCCGGCCGCAATGAAGGAGCGCCCGAACACTGCTCCGCCTTGCGCCGTGAATGACAGCGGGGCGAACAGCTTCTGCTGGAAGAGCGCCAGGCCGAAGACCGCCAGGATCACGTCGGGTGTGCCGGCGATGATCTCGATGCCCGACTCGACGAAGCGAGCCAGCCAGGTCGGACGGCCGTACTCAACCACCCAGACGGCCGCACACACGGCGATCGGTGTGGCGATGACGATCCCGACGACGACGAGGATCATCGTGCCGAGGATCGGGTCCATGAACCCGCCCGAGTTCCGTTGGTCAGCGGACGCCTGGGGAGAACTGAAGATCAGGTCGAGACTGAGAACGCTCAGCCCCTTGAAAAGCATGAAGCCGACGATCGCGAAGGCGACGGCGCACAACCCGAGACCGATCGCCCAGGCCACCGCATAGCCGATGCGATCCGACCAGCGCCAGGTCGAGAGGGACTCGTTGACGCGGCGGCGCTTTTCCGTCGCGGGCGGAGAAAAGGGATCGTGGCTCGGGGGAATCGTGCCCGATGCGGGAGGGACGCGGAAGGTCGACATGGCGGCGCTCAGACCCCCCTGCCGTACTTCTTGAGCGGTTGCTTGATGAGCCAACCGGCGAACGACAGGATGAAGCAGGAGGCGAGAAGCATCGCGGCAAGCGCGTACATGGTGCGCGCGTAGGCGGGCGTGGCGAGGCTGTCGGCGCCTTCGATGATGGTCGAGGCGACCGTGCGCAGCGGCTCAAACCAGAACGTGATGCCGTCGAGCGGGTTCGGCGCAAAACCGACCGAGCCCGACACCATCAGGAGCATGATCGACTCACCGAGCGCGCGGCACGTGGCGAGCACGGCAGCGGCAACGATCGCCGGGCGGGCCGCATGGACCGACACGCTCCACATCGCGCGCCAGCGGTTGACGCCCAACGCAACCGCCCCTTCCTTCCAAGCCCGTGGCACGCTGTTCAGGGCGTCCACGTTCAGCGCGACCATGATCGGGACGATCATCAACGTAAGGATCACCACGGCGACCAGGAGCGACGCGCCGCTCAGTCCGCCGGTCAGCACGTACTCCACAGAGGCCTTGCGTTGCGCCGAGATGAGGTGATTGCCCACGAACGGGACAAGCACGAGGATGCCGATCAGGCCGTAGATCACCGACGGGACAGCCGCCAGCAGGCGAATGACCGGGTTGAGCGTGCGGCGCAGCGACTCCGGAGCGAACTCGACGATGAACACGGCGGCGAAAAGGGAGATGAAAATGCCCATCCCCACCGAAAGGACGGTGGTGAGCGCGGTCGCGTAGATGAGCGGCCAGGCGTTGAGCGTGTAGACGAAGTTCTTCTCGCCCGCCGGTGAGTTGTAGATGTCGCCGAGCTGCTTGTCGACATCATGCCCGGAGCCGAGGATCCCGAGCCCGTTGGCGGACAGTGAGGGCCAAGCCTTGGCGAAGATGAAGACGACCATCGCGAAGATGGTCAGCAGGACGAGACCGGACAGCGCGCCGAGAACAATCTCGGCGCGCTGATCCGACCAGGGTCGGCGTGCTTGCTCTATGAATCTGCTGAGTCGCCGGCCCATCGTTCCGTCCTTACTTCAGCGGAACCCAGTGAGTGCCGACGATCTTCTGTGCGGAGCTGTTGTTCTGGACCCACGAGATGAAGCTCGCGAGCTGACCCTTGGCCCTGCCGCGAGTCACCATCCAGAAGTTACGCACCCCGCCGTACTGGCCGGACTTGGCGGTGCGCAGGTTGCAGCCGATGCCCTTGTAGGACGCCGCGTGCGTGCCGCCGACGAAGTCCAGCGAGGCGTACCCGATGGCCTGCTTGTCGCTCTTGACCTTCTGCTGCACCAGGCCGTTGGAGGCCACGGCCGCAGCACCGCTGCTCACCGTCTTGGTGCCCATGAAGATCTTCTGGAAGGCATCCTGAGTACCGGAGGCCTGCGTACGGACGACGAGATCGATCGGGCCGGTGATCGGCGAGCCGGGGACGTCGCTCCAGTTGCGGATCGAGCCGGAGAAGATCCCTTGGATCGTGTCCTGCGACAGGTCACCGACGGTGTTGCCGGTGTTCGTGATCACGCAGATGGCGTCACGGGCGATCTTGTTGAAAAAGATCCCGCCCGGATCGGTCGGCTTGGGATCACGCGAGGAGTTCCCGATCGAGACGCGGCCGGCGGCAACGTCGGCGACGCCGACATCGGACCCGCCTTGGGCCAGCTTGAACTTGACCTTGCCGGGGTACTTCTTGATGTACGCCTTGGCGAGCAGTGCCGCCAGGGGGGCGACGGAGGTCGAGCCGCTCATGGTGATCACGGGCGCCGCTGACGCGGAACCGGCGAACGACATGGTGAGGATCGAGGCTGCCGTGGCGCACACGCCGAGCTGGCGGATGCGAATCATGGTGAAGACTCCTTTCACAGGTGGACCGGTGGTCGTGGCCAAGTTGGCCACGACGGTGACTTGCAGTGTGCAAAGCCCCGAGGGCGTAGTTGTGAAACGGTCGTGGCCGGTGGGTAAAGCTGCTGTGAAAGCAGACCGGCCATGTCGTTCCGCGAATACGTACGGAGCACGACTGCAGCGTGTCGCGACCGGAGGGCGGCGATGTGAACGGGCGGTTTTCGAGATGTGAACATCGTGTGTCGACCACGTCACCGCCAGATCCGCGCATTCTTCACACAGTTTTCACATGGCTTTAACTTTCACGAGAACTTCACACCGCGTGGCCGGCGGAAGCGGAGACTCACGCGGATGGCCCAGCCCAGGGCCACGGTGACCTGTGCCCGATCAGCCCCCGCTCAATACACCAGACCTAGGCGCCCCCGGCGACCAATGCGCCTCGTGCTCGGCCCGACTCGCCGCCGACCAGCGCTACTGCTTGGTCTGTGGCGAGCCGCGCACGCGCCCACGCGTGGACTGGCGCACCGTGCTGGCAGCAGCCAAGGCGCGTGAAGCCGAGTCGGTGCCGGTAGCCGTAGTCGCGTTCGCGGCGGACGCCGAACAGGAAGACGAGGACGGCGACGACGAGGCGGCCCCCTGGTTCGCGTTGCCCTCCCCCAGGGTCGCGATGTCGTTGCTCTTCGTCCTGCTGGCCTTCGGCGTCGTGCTGGGCGGCGTGGTCGGCCCGCGGGTGTCCTCCAGCGACGCTGCAGCAGGAGGGCAGGTGTTCGTCGTCGCCGCCTCACCGGCGCCCACGCCCACGGCCACCACGACCACCGACACCACCACTACGACGACGACACCCCCGCCACCGGTCACGTCTACCGCCCCGGTCCCCGTCGCGGACGTCCCCGTAACCGCCGCCACCACCACCACCACGCCGACCACGACGACACCGGACACGCAGGCCGGTGGGACCACAAAGGCACTTGCCCCATCGATCAAGCACGTCTGGATCGTGATGCTGGGCGATCAGCGCTACGACGCTTTGTACGGACCGGAGTCAAAAGCGCCGTACCTGTCCAAGACACTGGCCGCCAAGGGGGAAACGCTGTCCGGTTACTACGCGATCGCCCACGAGTCGTTGCCCAACGGCATAGCCGTGCTGAGCGGCCAGGGGCCGACCGAGGCCACGCAGCAGAACTGCCCGGTATTTTCGAACCTGGATCCCGGCACCATCGCTGACGACGCCACCGCCCAAGCCACGGGTAAGGGCTGCGTGTACTCCGCCCAGACGTACACGCTGCTCGACCAGCTGCCGGCTCAGAACCTCACGTGGAAGGCGTACATCGAAAGCCAGGCGCCGCCCGCAACCACGCCGGCACCCGCCACGCCAGCAGCGACGACGACCACTCCGACGACCACCGCGCCAGCCACGACGACGCCTACCACCACAACGCCGGCGATCACACCGTCTGTTCCCACCCAGACATGCCGTCATCCCCAGTTCGACGAGACGGATCCGTGGCATGTGCCCACGCCGGGCGACCCATACGTGACGTGGCGCAACCCGCTCGTGTACTTCCACACGATCATCGACGTCGCCGACACCTGCACGAAGTCTGTGGTCGGCGTCGACGCGCTGAGCAAGGATCTGGCGAAGGCCAGTACCACCCCGAACTTCTCGTACGTCGTGCCGAACGTCTGCAATGACGGCAGCGACACACCGTGCGCCGAGGGAGCCCCCGCCGGCCCGGCCGCCGCGGACGCTTGGTTGCAGAAGACGATCCCCGAGATCCTCGCCTCGCCCGCTTACAAGGACAGCGGCGCGATCATCATCACCACCGACCAAGCGCCGTCGACGGGGGCGACGGCGGATTCCTCCACGTGCTGCGGGACGCCGAATGCCTATCCCAACACCACCAACCCGGGCGGTACCGCCACGCCGGGCGCGGGCGGCGGGAAAGTCGGGGCGCTGATCCTCTCCACTTTGGTGAAGCCGGGCACCGTCGTGAGCACGCCGCGGAACCACTACTCCCTGCTCAAAGCGGTGCAGGATATCTTCGGCCTGCGTTACCTCGGCTACAGCGCCGCTCCGAAGGTGAAGGGGTTCGGCAAGGAGATCTGGACCAAATGGGACGGGAAGTCCTGACCGAAATCCACACGGTTTTTGCCTTTCGTACACAGCACGTTCACACGTCGTATACCTGCGCGTAACTTCTTGGTCACTCTCGCGGCGCAGACTGAAGCTCCCGGATCGCCACTGGCGATCCTTCAAGTCATCCGATGGAGGTCCACGTGCTCAATGCCATGCCCCGCAGGGGGCCCTTGGCCGTCCTGATCGCCCTGCTGCTCGCCGGCGGCGCGGCTCTGCTCCTGTTCGTCACCGCCCACCCGCCCAAGGCGGCCGCCGACACGAACAACAACAACATCGTCTGCAAGGGCACCACGAGCAAGGGCGCTCCTGACCCGAACGACGATACGAGCACCGGCGTCGCGTACATGATCCGCTGCAACGGTCCGATCACCGGCTACTCGGTGCTGCCTGAGCACCAGGTCGAAGGCTATGAGACGGAGATCTTCGCTTTTGATCCCCTCGGCCAGAACATCGTCCCCACGGACGCGTTCGCCTGTCAGGGGGATATCCCCGGTTACGGCGTGAACTGCGTCGGCACCTACGGCGGGTTCTTCCGCCAGATTCGTGGCGAGTTCTTCATCGACGGCAAGAACAGCCTCTGCCAGGAGCCGCGCGTCGACCCCCTGGTCGTCGTGACCACGGCGACCATCAACTCCAAGGGCGCAGCGGTGACGGCGATGGCCGGGCCGTTCGACCTCGGCCGCCCCCGCGGCTGCGCGCCGTCTAAGGGCAAGCGCCGGATCCCCGGCTCCAGCAGCGGTGGCCAAGTGCTGACCGGTGACGGAACCCCCTAGCCCCACCCCGCATGACGATCGCTCGGGCGCTTCCCTCCGGGGAGGCGCCCGTCGTCGTTCAGGCCGCGGTGGCCAGCTCGTCGTAAGTCAGCGCGACGCGGCCTCGGGCACGGCGGAGCACGGCCTCCAGCGCCGCCATGTGGCGAGGGCGCTCAAGATCCGACGGATGAAGGTCCAGGCGCATCAGCGACCCGGAGCACCAAGCACCCGCACGCACCAGCAACGGTGAGAAGAAGCGGCGCGGCGCGGTCGAGGTGCCCAAGCACAGTGCCGGGGCCAGCTGGCGCGCATCCTCCGATGAGCAGCAGCGGTGGACGCCCCCGACGCCGGCCCACCAGGAGAAGGACTCCGCCAGCGCAGCCCGCAGCGCGGGCGTGTAGGCGTAGCCGGGCGCGACAAAGCCCTGCGGCTCAAGGCCTGCTCGACACATCAGGCTGCGGCCCATGTCGACGGCCTCGCGCGTGTCCTGCGGAGCAAGCCCGAGGAACTCCGCGGACATACCTCGCTGAAGCCCAGCCACCCGCTGACGTGCCCACGGCGCGTTGCGCGTCTGCCGGTGCTGCAAGCCGTGCTGGGCGACGGCGTCCCCCTGTGCGACGAGCTCTTCGAGCCAGCGGACCATGTCGGGACGGCGGTCGGCGAACGAATGTAGATCCGGCGCCGGAATGATGAGCAGGGTGACGCGGTCGACCCCATGATCGGTCAGCCAGTCGCGGATCAGCGCGCAGCGATCGAACGTCGCCGGTTCGACGTCGTGCAGCGCCACCGCGATGGCGCCATGTCGACTCACGCCGCGCGAACCTGCTCTGCGGACGTCGTCGTGTCCGTGACGGTGACGACGTGCTCGGTACCCAGCGCACGGCTGTAACCCTCCGCGAGGCGTTGCATCGAGGCCTCCCACGTGCGGCCGCCCACCGCGGTCAGAGCGCTGTCGGCCAGGCGGCGTCGACGCTGCGGGCTGGCGGCCAGACCCACCAGCGCATCTGCGAGCGCATCCGCGACGGGCGGCCGCAGCAGACCGGTCACCCCGGTCTGCACGAGGTTTCGCGGCCCCCCCTCGGCCACGGCGACCACCGGCAGGCCGCTGGCCTGCGCCTCGAGAATGACCTGGCCGAACGTGTCGGTGCGGCTGGCGAAGCAGAACAGGTCGGCGCTGGCGTAGGCCCGCGCCAGTTCGTCGCCGTCCAGCCAGCCGAGGAAGGTCGCGTGCTCGCCCAGGCGGCGCCGGAGCGCCCCCTCCTCGGGCCCGCCACCGGCCAGCACCAGGTGCAGCCGAGGGTCACGCGCGCGGGCCGCGACGAAGGCGTCGGCCAACAGGTCGGCGCCCTTCTCCGTGGTCAGACGACCGGCGTAGAGCACGTTGATGGCGCCGGGGAAGAGGCGCTCGACCCGGCGCTCGGGTCCGAACCGCGACAGATCGACTCCGCGATCCCAGCGACCCACCCGATCGGAAGCGATCCCCATGCCGGCAAGAGCACGATCGCTGGCGTCGCTCGGCGACAGCACCACGTCACACCCGCCGTAGAACAGCGCGACCGCGGTGCGCGCGAGGCCCTCCAGCTCACCCCGACCGGACCGCAGGCCCGCGTAGGCCGCCAGTTCGGTGTGGTAGCTGCCGATCAGCGGCAGGCCCATCACCCGCGCCACGAGAGCTGCGGCGATGCCGGCCGGGCCGGGAGAGCACAGATGCACCGCGTCGTAGCGACCGTCGGCCAGCGTCTCGACCACATCGGGAAGCGAGGGCACCCCGACCGTCATCCCCGGGTAGTACGGGATCGGTGCGTCGGCGACGGCCGGCAGTCGGCGGTCGACGTTCGGGTCCGTCCCGATCACCTCAACCTCAAAGCCCGGCACACCGCGGTCGCGGATCTCCGCGAGCGTGCGGGTCACCCCATGCACCGAGCCGACGCCGTCGGCGACGAGGGCGACGCGGCGCGGTCCGCTGCCGGCCCCGGCCAGCTTCGCTTTCTCGCGGCCCAGGAAGGCCGCCGCCGGTGCGTAGGGGATCACCGAGACGCACGCGTTGAACAGGCCATGGGCGGCGGCGCCGAGGTCCCCCTCACCGGTCGTCGCGGCGAGCAGCCCGCTGGTTGCGCGGGCCAGTTGGCGCTCGTGGGCGCGGCGGGCGCGGCGGTACAGCGCGGAGTGATGAAACGTCGGATCCTGCAGTAGAGCAAGCAGGCCGTCCTCATCGACATCCAGCTCGACGGCCGCCATCCAAGCGCGTAGGAGCGCGCGGGCATCCTCCGGGCCCAAGTCGGCTCCGATCGCTCCGGCTCGTACGTCGCCCTCGCTGACCACGCGCTCGATGATGTTGAGGACCACTCGCGGGTCCAATTCGTCGCCGGTATCGCCACGGCCGAGTGCGCGGGTGGCCAGCCCCAGCGCGGCATGGGCCCACTTCGCGGCGCTCCCCTGGTCCCCGTGCGCGCTGGCGCGACCGTGGCGCAGATGCTCGAGGAACTCCGTCGTGTCGGCCGCGATCGGCGTCTGCGTCCACGTCCGGCCGATGTCGACGCCGGCGTGATCGTCGGAGCCGGCCACGCCTGTGCCCCCGTGGGTCTCGATGTAGACGGCCGCCGGCGCGTTCAGCTCCGGCGCTCGGGCGCCGTTGCGCGTCTCCCAGACCGGGAACAACCGGGCGAGATGCCTGCGGTGGCGAGGTGTCAGCGGTGCGGCCGGCGCGAAGAAAGGGTGGGCCAGGGCGCAGGCGATCTCATGCTGGTGGAGATATTCGGCGACACGGTCGACGTTGCCGGCCCGCTCCTGCAGCACTGAGTGATCGTCAGGGGTGATCCCCCAGCAGAGCACGTGAACGGCTTGCGGCTCGCCTTGAAACCAGGCCGTCAGTTCCTCGCTCACGAAGACGCGGGGATCGTCGGCGATCGTCAGAACCCCGTCGATCGTGTCGTGATCGGTGATCGTCACGAAGTCCATACCGCGGCGCTCCGCGAGCTCGAGGACGTCGTGCGGTGGCGTCGCGCACTCAGGCAGTCCGAGCGCGCGCTGGACGCCCAACTTGGATATCTGCGAGGCGGTCGAGTGGCAGTGCAGGTCGGCCCTGCTGATGGGGGAAGTCATCGTTGCTCCCTTGCTGGTTGATTGGAATCTCTGCGACAAGATTCCCCTGCAAAGGGGGGACTTCTGTGATCAGCCGGCCAACATCATGTGATGCCGTGGTGAACGGACGGCAGCGGCAGGACGTCGTCAGACCGTGGTGGCACCCTCGGCTTCGAACTCCTCGAGGTCCGTGTAGGACTGTTCGACGGCTCGCTTGGCGCCGGTGTGTTTCGCGGTGGACTTCGCCGTCTCGTACGGCGTCGCCCAGGCTTCGGGCGCGGCCAGCTCGTCCTCGAGAACAGCGAGCGCCTGCTCAGCCTTGGCCACGGCGTCTTCCAACGTGCGCTGGCGGCGCAGGCGGTTCTTCGACGGCCCTTTCGCCGTTGCGGGCTCAGCCGCAGGCGCGACGGGCGAACCCGTCCTGCCGTTCTCGTTCGTGGCCGGGGCAGGTGCTGCGGCACCGTTGGTCGGGCGTGGGCTCTCCTCCGAGCGCCGCACGGCGCGTCCGTCCGGCCCACGGGCATCGGGATCATGGCGCAGCCCGGGCGGGCCGCCGGGGGTGGGCGTGGGCGGCGGGGGCGACGGCAGGCCGGCGGCCGCGCGCTCCTCCCGGGCCCGCGCGTACTCAGGGTATCCCCCGACATAGGAACGCAGGCCGTAATCCTCCACGGCGATCGTCCTTGTGCCTACGGCGTCGAGCAGCGCCCGGTCGTGAGAGACGAGCAGCAGCGATCCGGGGAACGAGAGCAGCGCGTCCTCCAGCGCCTCGCGGGACTCCAGATCCAGATGGTTGGTCGGCTCGTCGAGGATCAGGACGTTCGAGCCCGACTGGACGAGGATGGCGAGCGAGAGCCGACGACGCTCGCCGCCGCTCAGCCCGGCCAGCGGCTTCTCGGCCTCCTCACCGGTGAACAGGAAGCTGCCGAGCAGGGCCCGGGCCTGGCCGGGCGGGAGGCTGGTCTGCTTCACCGTCGCCTCTATGACCGTGCGGGCACCCCCTCGCTCCAGCTCCTCGGTGTGCTGAGACAGATAGCCGACCTTCACGTTGTGACCGCTGCGCAGCCGCCCGCCGTCCAGGGCCCGGTTGCCGGTGATCGCCTCGATCAGCGTCGTCTTGCCCGTGCCGTTGGGGCCGACCAGCGACACGTGCTCGCCGCGTTCCAGCCATAGGTCGGCGTGGTCGAGCAGGACCCGCCCTGGTACCTCCAGCCGCGCGTCCTCCAATTCAAAGATCACACGCCCGGAGCGCTCGGGCGGCTTGAAGGCAAAGCCCATCTCCCGGTTGTCGCGCGGGTCGCGCTCGATGCGCTCGATCTTGTCCAGCGCCTTGACCCGTGACTGCGCCTGTTTGGCCTTGCTGGCCTTGGCCCTGAACCGCTCGACGAACCGTTCCATCCGCTCGATCTCGGCGCGCTGCTTGTCGATCGCCTTGCCCAGCGCCATCTCACGCGCCGCCTGCTCGGCCCGCCAGGTGTGCCAGGTGCCCTTGAAGAAGCGTGAGCGGCCTGCCTCGATCTCCAGTACACACGTGCCGACCGCTTCCAGGAACCAGCGGTCGTGGGCGACGAGCACGATCGCGGCGTCCAGGTCGATGAGCGTCTGCTCCAGCCATTCCAGCGACTCAATGTCCAAGTGGTTGGTCGGCTCGTCGAGCAGGAGGAGGTCAGGGCGACCGGCGAGCGCGCGGGCCAGCGAGGCCCGGGTTAGCTGGCCGCCCGAGAAGGTGTCGAGCGGTCGGTCCAGGTCGGCGTCGACGAACCCGAGGCCATGGATGACGCTGTCGGCGCCCTCCCGCCAGCCGTAGCCGCCGGCCGTCTCAAACCGCGCCTGGACGCCCGCGTAGCGAGCCAGCGCCTGCTCGTCGCCCGCACCCATCGCCGTCTCCAGTCGCGTCAGCTCAGCCTCCAGTTCAAGCGGTTCCTTGAGGCCTGACAGCACATAGTCGCGCAACGAGACGCCCTTGTCGCGGGGCGGACGCTGATCGTGCAAAGCGACCTTCGTGCCCTTCGCGAAGACCAGTTCGCCGCCATCGATCGACGTCTCCCCGGCCAGCATCCGCAGGAGCGTCGTCTTACCGGCGCCGTTGCGACCGGCGATCGTCATTCTGTCCCGACGTTCCAGTTTGAAGCTGACGCTCTGCAGCAGCGGAGCGCCCGCAATGTCTTTCCCCAAGTCGGAGGCGATGAGCACGGCCATGCCCTGATGGTACGTTCCGGCGCCTCGCGACCCATTCGAACGCTAACGTTCGTCTGAAGTAAGTCCCGTCCAGCCACGCCCAGGAGATGTCGCATGAAGCGCTTCACCGTCCCAGTCGTCCTCGCCGCGCTGACCGCGCTCCTCGTCGCCGCGCCCGCCGGTGCCGCCGAGAAGACCATCTCGCTCAAGGGTTTTGCCGCCCCGGGCACGCCGTCCAGCTTGAACAAGGTGTTTGTCACCAAGTTCGGCTCGTCGAAGGCCAAACGCGTACTGGTGCTGATCCCCGGCACGTCGGGCGGCGCGGGCGACTTCACACTCATCGCCCGCCAAATCGTCAAGACGGTGCCCAACATGGCCGTGTGGTCGATCGACCGCCGCAGCCAGGCGCTGGAGGACACGTCCGTCTTCAAGAAGGAACTCGCCGGCAAGGCATCCGCCAAGGACGCGCTTGATTACTACCTGGGCTGGATCGGCGACAAGTCGATCACGAACCACTTCCAGCCGCTCGATCCGACCAAGTACGGATTTGCCTACGACTGGGGCCTGAACGTCTCGCTCAACGACATCCGCACCGTGGTTCTCGCGGCCAAGAAGGGTGGGCACAAGGTAATCCTCGGCGGCCACTCGCTGGGCGGCTCCACCACTGCGGCCTACGCGATCTGGGACTTCAACGGTCATCCGGGTTGGAAGGACCTGTCCGGCCTCGTGCTGATCGACGGCGGCTTGTCTGGCGCGACACCGACCACGATCGTGCCGACGCTCGCCGATGAGCAGACCAAGCTGACCGCTCTGAAGGCCAGTGGCACCCCGTGGCTGAACCTGCTGGGCATCACGCTGCCCGGCAACGATCTGTCGTACGCCACCGGCGTGTTCGCTGAACTAGGTGCGATCCCGGCCCTACTGGATCCGACTGGGCCGTCCCTGGCGCAGAACTTCGCGCTGCTGCCGTCGTACTTCAAGCCGTCGATTCCCGCCACCAACCGCGGCCAGCTCGGCTTTGCGTTCGACGACACCACGTCGCCGGCATCGCTGGGCCTCATCCATACGCGCTCAGGAACGCTCGGGCCGACAGGTGATTGGGTCAACGGGGAAGTGACGCCGATCGAGAACGTGGCCAAGGGCTTCGGTCAGGAGCCGACGAACGCCACCGAGTGGTACTTCCCGAAGCGGCTGTCGTTCGATCTGGGCGGCCTGGCCGGCCTGGAGCCGAACGACGTCACGGCGTTCCTCGGCCTGCATCCCAAGTACGCCAAGCAGGTCAAGCTGCCCATCTACGCCATCCAGACGGCGCTGTCGGGCGGCAGGCTGAACACCGCGGTGCACGCCTTCGTGGCGGAAAACCACAGCAAGCTGAAGTTCGTCGACGCCTCTGCCGTGAACAGCCACCTTGACCCGCTGCTGGCGGCTCCGAAGACGAGCATGTTCCTGCAGACGGTCGTGCCCTGGCTCAAGAAGAACGGGAAGTAGCCGTACGCGTCAACCCTGGGGGAGTCCGGCGCCCGAGCGCTGAAACTCCTCCAGGGCGACGTTCTCCCACGCCACGCGGCCCGGCAGGGCCTCGTGCGCGCGGAACGCATCCTTGATCGCCCGCAGCCCATCGGGCGGGCGCTGCGCAAGGTTCCGGGCCAGCGCGAGTGCCTCGCCCTCTGCCTCCGCCGCCGGCGCACCACGATGCACCAGACCGATGCTGAGCGCCTCTTCCAGCCCGACGACGCGGCCGGTAAGGATCAGTTCCTTGGCCCGCGACAGCCCGATCAGAGGCGTCAGGCGGGCCGGGCCCACCGGGACGCCCAGCGCCGCACCGGCCCACATCAGCTTCACGTTGTCACCACCGACGCGAAGGTCACAGCCGGCGGCCAACTCGGCACCGGCCCCGACGACATTGCCCACGCATACGGCGATCGTGGGCATCGGGAACGCCTCGACCGCAGCGTAGAACCGCGAGAACGCCTCCATACGGGCCCGCCCCTGAGCGCCGTCGAGTTGCTCCCCCACGTCGGCGCCGGCACAGAGTGCCCGCACGTTGGTGGTGGAGAAGATCAGCACGCGCACCGCATCGTCGGAGCTCAGCTCAGCGAGTGCGTCGGCCAGTTCGGCCAATAGCACCGAGTTCATCGCGTTACGGACTTCGGGACGGTTCAAGCGCAGAATGCAGATCCCGTCGCCCAGCCGCTCGCGTTCGAGTACGGACATGCCGCAAGGTTCTATACGATGCGAAGCGAATGCGCCGCCTCGGACTAACGCTCACCACCTCCCTCGGGATCCTCCTGCTGGCCGCACCCGCCGCCATGGCGCACGACGGCGGCCAAGGCCTGCTGGGCCAAGTCGACGACAAGATCGTCACCAACGCCGGCTTCATCGTGATCGCCTTTTTCCCGTTGTTCGTGCTGACCATGAGCCTGATCCAATGGCGTCTGGACAAGCGCAAGGAGCGGCGTAAGGCCGCCAGCAAGAAGCACGCGGCGCAGTGGCACGCCGGCTGGTAGCTGCCGCGCCGTCACCGCTTCTTCACGGTTCCTTTCCCATTTCGTCACAGGCCGCTCGGTCTGTCGCGCGACGCTTTACCCAGCGAGCACCCTCCTCGCCGTAGCCCAGCGCATGCCGACGCCCCGGACCTCCCTGCCCGGGGCGTCGCTCGTTCTCGGCTGCGGTTGTTCGCGCTAGGCTGACCAAGTGTCGCCCGGGCCTGATCCCAAGATCGTCATCGTGGGTGCGGGCTTCGGCGGTATCGGTGCCGCGATCGAACTCCAATCGCATGGGTTCACCGATGTGACGATCCTGGAGGCCGCCTCGACGTTGGGTGGCACGTGGTTCCACAACTCCTACCCGGGCGCCGCCTGCGACGTGCCCAGCCACCTGTACTCGTACTCGTTCGCTCAGCGGCGCGACTGGCCCAGGCTGTGCCCGATGCAGGCCGACATCCTCACGTATCTGAAGGGTGTGGCTCACACCTACGGAGTGGACCGCAGGATCGTCACCGACGCAAAGGTCAGCGCATGCGCCTGGAGCGACGAGGAGCAGCGCTGGACGGTGAGCACCGAGGATGGCCGTGCGTTTGCGGCCGACGCGATCGTGCTGGCCACGGGCCAACTCCATCAGCCGGCTTACCCCTCCATCCCCGGGCTTCAGACGTTCACCGGGCACAGCTTCCACTCCGCTGAGTGGGATGCGGACTACCCGCTGGCGGGAAAGCGTGTTGCCGTTCTGGGCACCGGTGCCAGCGCCGTGCAGTTCGTCCCTGAGATCGCGAAGGAAGTCGAGCAGCTGACGGTCTTCCAGCGCACCGGCAACTGGTTCATGCCCCGCGTGAACCGGCCCTACCCCAAGCTCGTGAAGGCGATCGTCGCCCACGTGCCCGGTGTGCAGACCTACCGGCGGCGATACATGTTCAACTACTGCGAGACGCTCACCGCTCTGATCCGCCACCCCAAGACGCTTGGTCGACTGGGGCGGCTACGCGCGACGCTGTTCATGCGCAGCCAACTGCAGGACCCTGAGCTGAGGCGCAAAGCGTGGCCGGACTACACGTTCGGCTGCAAGCGGATCCTCTTCAGCTCGCACTTCCTGCCCGCGCTCCAGCGCCCCAACGTGGAACTCGTAACCGACGCCGTGACGCAGATCACACCGACGGGCCTCATCACCGCCGACGGCCGCCACCACGAGGTCGACTGCATCATCTACGGCACAGGGTTCAAGACCAACGACTTCATGTTCCCGATGGAGGTCATCGGCGCCGATGGCCGTTCGCTGCGGGAGGTCTGGGCCGACGGCGCCCACGCGCACCTGGGCATCTCCGTGCCGGGTTTCCCCTCGATGTTCGTGATGTACGGGCCCAACACCAACACCTCGGGCGGCTCGATCATCGTCTACCTGGAAGCGCAGGCCGCATACCTGCGCCAGGCGCTGAGCGCGGTCCGCGGCCGGGGCGCTGCGGCGATCGACGTGCGGCCTGAGGTCGAAGCGGCCAGCGACCGTGCCGTCCAGGCCGAGTTCGCAGGTACCGCCTGGACGCGTTGTGACTCCTGGTACCGCGACGATGCCGGCCGCATCGTCGCCAACTGGCCGACCTACATGCGCACGTATCTGGCGGCCACCGAGACGCTGGACCCGGCCGAGTTCAATTTCCTAGCCGCATAATTGTGACGCACCAACCGAGGAGACTCAGATGTCAAAGGTCCTGTACACGGCAGAGGCAAACGTCACCGGCGGCCGCGTGGCCGGTCGCGGCAAGACGACCGACGGACGGCTCGACGTTCACCTGAGCCTGCCGCCGGAGATGGGCGGCGAGGGCGAAGGCACCAACCCCGAGCAGCTCTTCGCTGTCGGCTACGCCGCGTGCTTCGAAGGGGCCCTTGCCGTCGCTGCCCGGCGGATGAAGATCGACGCCGACGACGCGAGCATCGACTCCAAGGTGATGCTCTCCCCCAACGGTGCGGGCGGGTTCGACTTGTCGGTCTCCCTCGACGTGACGCTGCCGTCGATCACGGATGCCGAGCAGGCCGTGAGCCTGGTCCATAAGGCGCACGAGGTCTGTCCGTACTCCAACGCCACGCGCGGCAACATCGACGTGGTGCTGACGGCCAACGGCAACGCAGTCGCGTAGATCGATGATCGACGAGGTCCGCTACGAGCGCATCGGCGCCGCCGCCGTTCTCACCATCGACCGGCCGGAGCGGCGCAACGCCGTCGACGGCCCGACGGCCGCGCGGCTGCTGGAGGGCTATCAGGCGTTCGAAGCCGACGATGGCGCGCGTGTTCTCGTCGTAACCGGGGCCGGCGGCATCAGCTTCTGCGCCGGGGCTGACCTGAAGGCGATCGCTACGTTCGCCCCGCGACTGATGGCCACCGAGGGGCCGTTCGGCTTCACGCGGATGGAGGCGACCAAGCCCACGATCGCGGCGATCGGCGGCTGGTGCCTGGCCGGCGGGTTCGAGCTGGCGCTCTGGTGTGACCTGCGCATCGGCACGCCGTCGGCGCAACTCGGGTTCCCCGAACGGCGCTGGGGTGTGCCGCTGATCGACGGCGGGACACAGCGCCTGCCGCGGATCGTCGGGCTGGGTCGCGCGCTGGACCTCACGTTGACGGGCCGCATCATCGATGCGGACGAGGCTCTGACCATGGGCCTCCTGACGGAGGTCGTCGAAGAAGGCCGCCATCTGGAGCGTGCGCTGGAGTACGCCGAGGCACTGGCGGCGTTCCCCCAGGAGACGATGCTGGCCGACCGCCGAGCCTGCCTGGCGGCCCAGGGACTGCCGCTCGCCGAGGGGCTTGAACTTGAGTCCCGGGCCGGTCCGGCGGTCTTTGCGGCGGCCATCGACGGGGCCGGGCGCTTTGCCGACGGCGCCGGCCGTGGCGGTGCGGGCGCCGGCGTCTGAACGCGCTTGGTGAACGGCCGCGCCCACACGGCTGCGGCCCGCGAGTAGGATCGCCGTTCTGGTTTCAAGGGGAGAACGGGAGCATTACGCATGAGGTATTTCGTCACGGGAGCGACGGGGTTCATCGGCCGCCGTCTGGTCGAACGGCTGCTCGTTCGCGAGGGCGACATCCACGTCCTCGTGCGGGAAGGCTCGGTGGAGCGGCTCGAAGCGCTCATCGAGGGCTGGGGTGCTGCGGATCGCGTGCATCCCGTAGTCGGGGATCTCGTCTCCCCCAACCTCGGCGTGGATGACGCGTGGATCGCTGAGAACACCGGGAAGATCGATCACTTCTTCCACCTCGCGGCGATCTATGACATGACCGCCGACGACGCCACCAACGAAGCGTTCAACGTGGACGGCACGCGCAACGCCGTCGACCTGGCCAACGCGTTGCAAGCCGGTGTCCTGCACCACACCTCCTCGATCGCCGTCGCGGGGCTCCACAAGGGGCTCTTCCGCGAGGACATGTTCGACGTGGGTCAGAAGCTCCCCTCGCCCTACCACCGCACGAAGTTCGAGTCCGAGCGCATCGCGCGAGACCACTCCACGGTGCCGCTCCGCATCTACCGGCCGGCGATCGTCGTGGGCGACTCCCGTACCGGCGAGATGGACAAGATCGACGGTCCGTACTACTTCTTCAAGCTCTTCCAGAAGCTGCGCGATGTCCTGCCGCAGTGGTTCCCGCTCGTCGGGCCGGAGCTCGGTCGCACGAACATCGTCCCGGTGGATTACGTGGCGGCCTCCATGGACCACATCGCTCACGAGGACGGCCTCGACGGGCAGACGTTCCACCTGGCCAACCCTGAGTCCCAGCGTGTCGGCGAGGTGATGAACACGTTCGCCCGCGCCGGCCACGCGCCGCAGCTCGCAGTGAGGATCGACACGCGACTCACCGACATGCTGCCCAAGGGCACGCTGTCGATGCTGATGAAGCTGCCCCAGGCCAAGGACATCCGCCGTGCTGTGCTCGCCGACTACGGCATCCCGGACACGGTGCTGGAGAACGCGGCGTTCAAGTGCCAATTCGACACGCGCGACACCGAACGGGCGCTGAGCGGGACGGACATCTCCGTGCCGGAGCTGGACTCCTACGCGCACAAGCTGTGGGACTACTGGGAGCGCACCCTGGATCCGGACCTTTACAAGGACCGCTCCTTCGGGCACGCCGTCAACGGCCGCACCGTGATCATCACGGGCGCGTCGTCGGGTATCGGCCGCGCGGCCGCGCTGAAGATCGCGGCCGCCGGAGGCATCCCCCTGTTGGTGGCTCGTGGCGTGGAGAAGCTCGAAGAGGTCAAGCGCGAGATCGAGGCCGAAGGCGGCGTCGCCTACGCCTATTCCGCGGATCTGTCGGATCTGGCTTCGATCGATGCGGTCGTCGAGCTGATGCTCAGTGAGCACGCCTCTATCGACATGCTGGTCAACAACGCCGGGCGCTCGATCCGCCGTTCGGTGGCTCTCAGCTACGACAGGTTCCACGACTACGAGCGCACGATGCAGCTCAACTACTTCGGCACGATCCGGATGATCATGGGGCTGCTGCCGCACATGAAGGAGCGCGGCTTCGGCCACATCGTGAACGTGTCGTCGATCGGCGTGCAGACCAGCCCGCCGCGGTTCAGCGCCTACGTGGCGTCGAAAGCGGCCCTGGATGCGTTCACGCGGGTCGTGTCATCGGAGGTCGTGGGCGACAACGTGACATTCACCACCATCCACATGCAGTTGGTGCGCACCCCCATGATCGCGCCGACGAAGATCTACGACTCCTTCCCGACGATCAGCCCGGAAGAGGCGGCTGATCTCATCTGCGAGGCCCTGCGCAGCAAGCCCAAGCAGATCAACACGGGCATCGGCACATTCGGCGAGGTCGCTTACGCGCTGGCGCCGAAGGCGATGGACCAGATCCTCCACATGGCCTACAAGGTGTTCCCCGATTCGTCCGCCGCAAAGGGCGAGAAGGACCCCGACGAGAAGGCATCGATGGAGCAGATCGCCATGGCGAATGTGATGAAGGGGATTCACTGGTAGTGCGCCACAGTCCTCGAATCCGTGCCGCCACGGCGCAGGACGCTGCCGTGGTACGGACGATCGCCGTCGCGAGTGGACTGTTCGCCGAGGACGAGGTCGGTGGGCTCAGCGACACCTTGTCGGCCTACCTCGACGGTCAATTGGAGGAGCACCGGTGGGTCGTGATCGAGACCGCTGAGCGAATGGTCATCGGTGCCGCCTACTACGCACCAGAGCCCTTCTCAGACCGCGTCTGGAACCTGCTCTTCATCGCGGTCCTCCCGGCACATCAGGGGAACGGGATCGGCGGCGCGCTCATCGCGCACGTCGAGGAGGCGCTCAGGCAGCGCGGCATCGACCAGGCAAAGGTGATCATCGTGGAGACCTCCAGCGAAGGCGAATTCGCTCTCACCCGCCAGTTCTACGCCCAGTGCGGCTATGACGAGGAGGCCCGCATTCGGGAGTTCTACGGGCCGGGTGACGACAAGATCGTGTTCTGGAAGCTGCTGGATCAGGGAGGGGCAACAACCTCGTTGCCATAAACATGAACGTGATGTATGTTCGTGTACATGAGCTCTGCACGCACAATTCTTGGCGTAACGCGCGCCGCCATCGGCATCGGCAGCTGGGTCGCCCCGGACCTGACGATGCGAGTCTTCGGGATCGACCCGGACCACGCTGACCGCTTCATCGGGCGCCTTTTCGGGGCGCGCGAACTGGCCCTCGCGGCATCCATGCTGGCGGCACCAGCCTCGGCGCTGGCCCCCGTGGCGGCCATCGGGGCCGCGGTTGACGCGATCGACGCGATAGCGGGCTTTGACGAGGCACGTCGCGGGAACATGACTACCCAGGCCACTATCCTCGGCCCCGCCGGAGCCCTCCTGTTCGTAGCGCTCGGCGTGCACGTCGCGCGGCGGGCCTCGATCGCGGCCGCGTGAGCGACCCTCTCCCCTACGCCCACCTCCTCAAGCACGCTCCCGCCCAGGCGCGCAGCGCCCGGCGGGTCGAGGCGCTGCTGGATGCCGCATCCGGCCTCCTTCACGACCACGAGCCCGAGGACATCACCGTCCGCGACCTCGCCGATGCGGCGGGGGTGCCCACCGGCACCCTGTATCAATTCTTCGACGACAAGGACGCCGTGCTGCAAGCGCTGGCCGTGCGGTTTCTGGCCGCCATGCCGGGCGTGCTGGACGACGCGCTGTCCTCCGGCCGCGGGGATTGGGAGCGGACGGTTGACGACATTGTCGACGGCTACGCCTGGATGGTGCGCGAGCAACCAGCCATCCGGCGGCTCTGGCTGTCGGGCACCCTCGATGCGAGCACCCGAGGCCTGGAGCGTGAGACGGACGCCGGAATCGCGGCGCGCATTGGCGCCGTGTTGCGCAAGGAGGCCGGGAGTAGGCGGGGAACCGCCGCCC
Source organism: Solirubrobacterales bacterium (assembly GCA_038319025.1). Taxonomy (GTDB): domain Bacteria; phylum Actinomycetota; class Thermoleophilia; order Solirubrobacterales; family Solirubrobacteraceae; genus JBBQCW01. The sequence continues at coordinate 64,846 of JBBQCW010000003.1, read as the reverse complement.
AGTGGCAGGTACTCGTTGCGCTGATCGACGGCATGCTGCGCCTAGCCTTCACCACCGATCCAGCCGGCGACGTGGTGACCCTGCGCGAGGGACGCCGTGCGGCTCGGGCCTATGCGCGAGCGGTGCTCGGAGTGGACGATGTAAGCACCTCGTAAGCGACACCCGGTGCGCCGCCGCGTACCGTGCAGACATGCCCTCTGACCATCCGCGTCTGGCCCGTGCTGTCCGGATCGCCGCTGGCGTGATCTTCGTGCTTGCCGGGGCGGGGAAGTTCGTCATGCACGGAGCGGAACTGGATGCCTTTCGGCGCTACGGGCTGCCGGTGCCGGGGGCCTTAGTGCTCATGATCGGCGTCGTCGAGGTGTCCGGCGGCCTGGCCTTGCTGTTCGGCGGTGCGGTCGTGCGGCGTCTCGCTGCGCTGTTCCTGGCCTCCACGATGGTCGGCGCTATCGTCGTCTCCGGAATCGGCGAGGGGGAGGTCGTGCCCAGCCTCACGCTCGCGCCCGTGCTGCTGGTCGCGATGGTGTGGCTTGCGTGGTCCCCTCGACGTGCGGGATCTGACGTTCACCCCGTGAACGTCGATCCACTGACGTCGGACTCAGCCGCCGGCGGCGGCGGCGAACGATCCGCCGCCGCGCGCGCGAGCCACGACGGATGACGGTGTGTCGGTGCCGTTGACGCGGATACGCGGGAGGGCGAACGGGTCGTCGGTCGGCTTCGCGATCCCGGGATCCACCGTCGTGGCCGCCCTATAGCCAGCGGCCTTCACAGCGGCCTCCGCGCGTGCGTCGTACTTGCCGGCCGGGTAGCAGAAGAAGTCGACGGGCACCCCGAAGATCCGCTGGATCTTGGCTCGCGATCCGGCGACCTCCAGCTTTAGCTGGGCGTCGCTCACGGTCCTCAGATCTGGATGCGTGAGCGTATGGGCGTTGATCTCCCACCCGTTGGCGATCAGGCCGCGCACCTGATGGCGGGACAGCCCGACCTTCGGGTCGATGTTCTTGCCTTCGATGTTCAGGACGCCGGGCCAGCCGAGCGCGCGGAGCGTGGGCCTGGCGTGAGTGGACTGGCTGAGGTAGCCGTCGTCGAAACTGATGACGATCGGCCGACGGGGCAGGCCGGGCCCACCGTGCCATGCGGCCCACATCGCACCCTGGGTGACACCGTGAAAACCGGCCTTCTTCAACGCGTACATCGTGGCGGCGAACGTCTTCCACGGGGTCCACAACTCCGGGAACGGAGTGCCGGTCGGCGGGTCGTTGATGACGTGGTACATCAGGATCGGGACGGGTCCGCGATAGGTGCCGGCGGTGGGCTTGGGCGCCGTCGATCGGGCTTGGTGCGCGTGCGCTCTGGCGGTGCTCTTACCGGTTGTCGTGGTCCCGGCCGTCGTCGATGAGGAACCACCGCAGCCGCTGAGGGTCAACACGGTGAGCGCTATCAGCGCTGCCCGTGCTCTCACAAGCGGAACACGGGCACGAGGCGCTTCTCATGCTCGGCCTCGATGCGCGCCACCACCTCGATGTGCGGCTCCAGCGGAGTGCCACGGAGTTTGGTCCCGAGACCTTCGTCGACCTGAAAGATCCCCGAGGAGTTGTTCATCGCGATCTCGATGCGCACCGCGCGCTCCTCGCCAGGCAGGATCTTCACCTCGTCGATCGCGTAGGCCGACAGGGAGTGGATGTTCATCTCCCCGGCCTCGAACGGAACACGCGAGCGACCCTGAGCCATGTCGAGCGCATCGGCCACGCGCATGATCGACGCCTCGATCGTGAGCGGGTTGCCCTTACTGCGATGCGAGATGATGGTGTGCATCGCCTCAGCCATGATGATCGTGCGCTCGGGCTCCTCGTAGATGTTCTTCAGTAGCCCGGGCAACCGGTCGCCGGCGAGGAAGAGCGAGAACGTCTCATGATCCTTGCGGTGGATGGACATCCCGGTGCAATGGAAGAGCGCGGCGGCGCAGATCACCACCTCAGCATCGGCCTCGGTCATCCCGTGGTCAGTGACCATCGCCGGTGTCACGCCTCGCTTGAACAGGAGGCGCGCGAGCCGCAACGAAATGTTGGTGACGATCTGAATGTGCACCCACGAGTGGTCAGACATCCCCATCCGGCGGGTCGCGTTGACATCCGCCATGTGCCACCACGCCTTCACGCGCATGTCCTCGTTGACGGCTTCAAGCAGCTTGGCCAGCTTGCGGTTGCCGCGGGCCGGAGCGTTGATCTTCATGCCGGCGACGGCGTCGCGCGGATTGACGGGTGGCAGGACGGACGGGGTCATCGATCGAACCGCAAACCCGGCGCTATTGCGAGGACTCAGACGCGCGTGCCGCGTGGCCCGCCATCAGCTCGCTTTGCACGCTGCGGGGCTGCGTGCCCTCGGCCGCATGCAGACGCTCCCAGCGACCATCGGCCCGTAGTTCCCAAGCGTTGGTGTTGTCGGCGAAACAGCGATCGAGCGTGTCGACGAGGTCGTCGCGGAGCACAGGGTCCAGCACCGGGGTGACGAGCTCCACACGCGTGTCCAGGTTGCGGGGCATCAGATCGGCGGAGCCGATGAAGACGCGCTGCTCACTGGAATGCTCAAACGCGTAAATGCGCGAGTGCTCCAGAAAACGGCCCACGATCGACACCACGCGGATGTTCTCCGAGACGCCCGGTACACCGGGCACCAGGCAGCAGATTCCGCGCACGTTGATGTCCACATGCACGCCGGCACGGGAGGCCTCGTACAGCTTCTCGATCGACGCACGATCCACCAGCGAGTTCATCTTCAGAGCGATGCGAGAGGGACCGCCGGCCTCACGGGCGGCGATCGCCGCATCGACCTCAGCCAGGATCCCGTCGCGCAGATGCTGGGGCGCCACGAGCACCTTGCGGAAGCGCTTGGGCCGAGCGAATCCCGTCAACACGTTGAACAGATCCGATGCGTCGGCCCCGATCCGCTCGTCGCACGTGAAAAGTCCGAAATCGGTGTACAGCCGTGCCGTCTTGGGGTGATAGTTGCCGGTGCCGACGTGCACGTAGTGCCGCACGCCGTCACCCTCCCGGCGGACCACCAGCACGCACTTGGCGTGGGTCTTGAGGCCCGGGATGCCGTACACCACATGAACGCCCGCTTCCTCCAGCGTACGGGCCCACCCGATGTTCGACTGCTCGTCGAAGCGCGCCTTGAGCTCCACCATGCAGACGGCCTGCTTGCCGCTTTCGGAAGCGCGGATCAGCGCAGGGACGAGCGGTGAGTCATCGGACGTGCGGTACACCGTCTGCTTGATGGCCAGCACGTCCGGGTCGGCGACAGCCTCCGCCACGAAGCGCTCGACGGAAGTCGCGAAGGAGTCGTACGGATGGTGGACGAGGATGTCCGCCTGGCGCATCGCCGCCATGATCGATGTGGACCCCTCTTCGCGATCACCTTGGATCCGCGGCTGCGTGACGGGCGTCCATGGCGGGTCGCGCAGGTCGTCGTATCCGCTGAGGCCGACGATCTGCCACAGGTCGGTCAGGTCGAGCAGGCCGTCGACGTCGTACACCTGTGACTCGTCAACGCCGAGCGCGTCCTTGAGCGCGCCGCGCAATTCACCGCTCATGCCGGCTGCGAACTCGACGCGCACGACCTCACCGAAGCGTCGGCGGCGGATCTCGGCTTGGACGGCCTCGACGAGATCGTCGGCCTCGTCGGAGATCTCGTAGTCGGCATCGCGCGTCACGCGGAACACCCCGTGCTCCAAGACTTCCATCCCGGGGAAGAGCTCCTGCAGGTGGGTGGCGATCACGTCCTCGAGCATCACGAACGTGTGGCCCTCCTCGCCCTCGACGCGGACGAAGCGCGGCAGCATCTCCTTCGGGACCTTCACGCGGGCGAAAGTGGTGACCCCGTGCATCGGATCACGCACCAGCACGGCAAGGCTCAGCGACAGGTTTGAGATGTAGGGGAACGGGCGCCCAAGCCCTACGGCCAACGGGGTGAGAACCGGGAATATCTGGCGGATGAACCGGTCGTCGAGCGCCGCCCGCTGAGCGCCTGTCAGGTCCGCCCAGGCGGCAATTCGGATGCCGTGCTCGGCCAGCCCGGGGCGCAACTCATCCTCGACCACCTCGGATTGCCGCTCGCCCATCAGGATCACGCGACGGCGGATCAGCTCCAGCACTTCTGACGCTGTCATCCCGTCGGCTTTGCGGCCGCTGATGCCCGCCTCGACCTGATCGAGTAGACCGGCGACGCGGATCATCGCGAACTCGTCGAGGTTGGACGTGAAGATCGCCGCGAACTTCACGCGTTCCAGCAACGGCTGCGACGTGTCCTCCGCCAACTGCAGGACGCGGTCGTTGAACTCCAGCCACGACAGTTCCCGGTTCAGGTACAGCTCGTGCGCGCGCAAATCGGAGGCCCCATCGGGCACCGGGGCCGGCAGCGGGACCGCGCTGATCGGCTCCTGCGGCGGGGCGGCGGAGTCGGGCGGCGTGGTCATGAGGTGGGCTTGGCCTTCAGAGCACTGGACGATACGGGCTCAGCGTCCACCGGACCAGCGGCGGGTGGCACCGTGCGAGGTGTAGGCATCAGCGCGGGCGCGATGACCGGCGGGGTTCCGGCCACGCCCGCCGGCGCCGGCGCTGCAGGGCGCTCGGTGAGCGCGTACTCCAGCCGGGGCCGGAAGCCCTCACGCTCGAGGTCGGTCCAGTGCGTCAGGAAGGTGGCGAACAGGACCTCGCGGCGCGCAGCAAGATACGTGGCCAGTGCCACCAGCCCTGGGTAGGCGGGGCCGTGCGGTGCGCGGGGCACCAGGGTCGCATCCAGGTCGTCATCGAGGGCAGCCGCGACGCGCAAGGACTCCTCGTCCTGCAGGCGCAGTTCAGCGATCAGGCGCTCGACCTCCGGTGCGTGCTCATCGCAGTCGTGGATGTCGCCCAACAGTTCCTGCAGATCCTTGGTGCGGCGCAGCGCTTTGTCGGCGTAGGGACCAAAGCAGTCGGCCGTCACCTCCAGCACGTAGCGCAACCGCTTGGCGGCGATCCGCATGTCGTGCAACTCGGTGACCTTGGCCGGATCGGTGACGGTCGGCATGTAGGAGCACAGCTCGTCCAAGCGCACGCTCACGATGCGCTGGGCGTTGTCGGCCAACGACCCGTCGGGGTCCAGTCGCTTGATCGATCGCGCCTTCACGACGATGCCCCCGCGGCATCAGAGACGGCCGCGGCGGCGAGCGCGGCCAGTCGCCCCTCAAGGTCGGCGTCGACCACCCGCGTCAATTCGGCGGCGAGGCGGGCGTTGCCTGCGCCTTGGCGGATCGCCAGCCGGCGGCGATATTCCTCCAGGCCAGGCTGCTCGGCCGGGCCCGTCGCCCGCGCGAACTTCGCGAGCGCCTCCAACTGCACGTCGGGATCGCGCCGCGCGCCAAGTGCGTCGGCCAACTGCTTCACGTCGGCGAGGACGGACGCGTAGCGCTTCGCCGGGAAGCAGGGCATGTAGATCTCCAGAACCGCGCGCAGGCGCCGCGTGGCGACGCGCATGTCGTGAACGCCCTCGATCTCGTCCATGTCCAGCACGCCGTCGACCGCGCCGAACACCTCAGCGCTGCGGACGGTGACCGTCGCGGCCGCCGCTCGGCGGAACGGCATCTGGGCATCCAGGCCAGGGATGTCGGTGGCGCGCGCCATGGCGGTGAGTCTCGCAGGTGCCTATAGCGCGGTGTGATCAGCCTGGGTCCCCAGCGACGTCGAGAAGAATGCCCTCGCGCAGTCCCCCGCCGGCAACGACGAGCGGCGAGGAGAGCGCTGCACCGGCGCCCGCCAGGAGCAGTATCCCTGCGGGTAGCACGCGGACCCGCCGGGCATCCAAGCCATGTGCCGCGGCCACGTCCTTCGACGGCGCTGCGGTCAGCAGCGCCAGCGCCCGATCGACGGCGTCGTTCGTGACGACGGGTCCGACGATCCGCGACAGCGACGCCGCGCTGCCGCCCACCGCGAACGCACGCTCACATCTTGGGATGACCTCAGCGGAGAACACCGCATTGGCCGCCTCGCGCAGGGCCGTCAAGTCGCCGGGTGTGGGCGGGTCGTGGTGCACGTGCTCGCGCGAGAGGACAGCGGATCCGGTCGCCAACGAAGCCCACCAGCGCGGGTGCCGGTCGCGGACGGTTCCCACCGCCACTTCGGTGGACCCACCGCCCACATCGACCACGGCCACCTCCCCCGCGCGGGCCGGATCCAGCGTCGCGGTGGCGCCGAGGAACGCGAAGCGAGCTTCTTGGGCGGGCGTCAGGACCTCTACCGGCACCCCGGCCGCCGCGGTGATGCGCGAACACAGGCGCTCGCGGTCGAGCAACCCGCGCAGCGCCGCCGTCCCCACGATGCGCACGCGTCCCGCTCCGTGCGCCCGCGCCGAACCCACCTGCCGCACCACGATCTGAACAAGCGCTTCTGAGCCGGCCGACGAGTCCTCCGCCAGAGCGACGAACTCGCGCTCGGCCGCCACGGTGCGCAGACCACGTTCAGTCCGCTCGGCCACCAGCAGTCGCGTGGTGTTCGTGCCGATGTCAATGCAGGCGCACAAGGTGGCCATCGAGCCGATCCTGCCATGCTTGCACCCCTTGAGCACGATGCCGGCCATCGATGTCACCAACCTGCATAAGCGCTACGGCGACGTGGAGGCGGTGCGCGGCATCTCCTTCACCGTCGAGCGCGGCGAGGTGTTCGGCCTGCTGGGCCCCAACGGGGCTGGGAAGACGACCACCGTCGAGATCCTCGAGGGCTACCGGCTACGGACGTCCGGCGAGGTCAGCGTGCTGGGCTTTGACCCAGGTGATCGCCCGCTGGGGTTGCGCCAGCGGTCCGGGATCGTCCTGCAGTCGACCGGCATGTACCGCCACGTCCGGGTGCGCGAAGCCGTCGCACACTGGGCCAAGATGTACCCGCACCCCCGCGATGTGGACGAAACGATCGCCGTTGTCGGACTGGGCGAGAAGCAGGACGCCTTCGCGCGCGAACTGTCCGGTGGACAGAGCCGGCGGCTGGATCTGGCGCTCGCGCTGATCGGAGATCCGGAACTGGTCTTTCTCGACGAACCGACGACAGGGTTTGACCCGGCGGCGCGGCGCGCATCGTGGGACACGATCCGCTCGCTGCGCGATCTCGGCAAGACGATCCTGCTCACCACGCACTACCTCGACGAAGCCCAGGAACTGGCGGATCGTGTGGCCATCATCAAGGACGGCGTGATCCAGGCGGTGGGCTCCCCGCGTGAACTGGGTGTGGGCGCCAACACCCATGTGCGGGTGGCCTGGCGAGATGAGGGCGGCGTGCTCCGTGAGGAGCAGGTCGACGATCCGACAGCACTGCTGCACCGCCTCACCGGCGAGGCGATCGCCCGCGGCGAGTCGGTGCGCGAACTGGCCGTCACGCGGCCCAGCCTGGAGGACGTGTATCTGGAGTTGACAGCGGAACCGGCCGCACCGGCCGCGGCACAGGCGGAGGGCCCCAGCGATGCATGACGCACTCGGCTCCACCTGGCGCCAGTACCGCCTGGAGCGGACCATGTTCTGGCGCAACCCCTCGGCGGCGTTCTTCAACTTCGCCCTGCCGCTCCTGTTCCTGACCCTTTTCGGAGCGATCTTCTCGGGCAACCAAGCGGATCTGAACGTGCTGCTCCCCGGTATCGCGGGGCTATCGATCATGGCCACCACCTTCAGTGCCCTGGCCATGAACCTGACCTTTCTGCGCGAGCAGGGCGTACTCAAACGTATCCGCGGCACCCCGCTCTCGACCGGCGCCTACATGGGCGGGATCGTGGGCAACGCAGTCACCAACGCGGTCATCCAGGTCGTGATCATCGTCGTCGCCGGTCGGGTCTTCTTCGGCATCGGCTGGCCGAAGGACTGGCTTGAACTCTTGGTGTTCACGGTGGCCGGCGTCGCGTGCTTCGCCTCGCTCGGCATCGCCTACTCGCACGTGATCCCCAACTTCGATTCCGCGCCCGCCTACGTGAACATCGTGTTCCTGCCGATCATCTTCATCAGCGGCGTGTTCTACGACGTGAACCATGCGCCGAAGTTCCTGCGCGACGTCGCGGAGGTCCTGCCGCTCGTGCATGTGATCGACGGACTGTCGGCAGCGATGGTGCACGGCACCTCGCTGGCGGACAACGCCGGGCAACTCGCGGTGATCGCGGCGTGGACGGCGTTCGGCGTGTTCTTCGCCATCCGCGGCTTCAGCTGGGAAGCCAAGCGGGGCTGAACGTGACCGGCGCCTTCGAGGTCCCGGCCGCGGAGTGGGACGAGTTGGTACGTGCGCTCGGGGTCACCGACGTCTACTACTCGCGGGGGTATGTCGACGCGTCAGCGGCGCTGGTCAACGGCACCTCCGCTTATCTGTGTCACGCCGACCAAGGCGGCGCCGTGGTCTTCCCCTGCGTGTTGCGGGAGGACCCTGTCGATGTGATCACGCCGTACGGATACGGCGGCCCGCTAGCCGCGGGTTCCGACCCGCCGCTGGCCGCATTCACGGCCCGCTACAACGACTGGTGCCGCAGCCGCGGGGTCGTGTCCACTTTCGCGCTTTACCATCCGCTGGCCCGCAACGCGCAGAGCGCGCAGGCCACGGGGTTTCACACCAACGACCTCGCCGGGACGGTCGCCTGGGATCTGTCGGGCGTCGACCTGCTCGCCGGGATGCACGCCCATCACCGCAGGGCGGTGCGCCGCGCCGCGGGGCAGGGCCTCATCGCCACGGTCGACCCTGACCCTGCGGACCTCGACGGATTCATTGATCTGTACGAGCAGACGATGCGCCGGGCAGGCGCCGACCCCTTCTACCTGTTCGACGCTGAATATTGGAACGGGTTGGTCGCCGACGTCGGCCTGGTCCGCGTGGATGTGCGGTCCGCTGATGAGCTGTGCGCCAGCGTGATCGGGTTCGGCGACGGGCACTGGCTGCACTACCACCTGGGCGGCAACTCAGAGGAGGGTCGCAAGGCCGGGGCCAGCACGTTGGCCCTGTTCGAGCTGGCCCGGTGGGGGCAGGAGGAGGGCTGCGCCGTCCTGCATCTGGGCGGCGGGGTTGGCGGTCGCGCGGACTCCCTGCTGGCGTTCAAGCAGCGCTTTGCGCCCGGTGGCCTCGTGCCCGCCACGATCGGCAAGGCCGTGAACGACGCCGACGCGTACTCGCGGCTCACGAGCAGCAATCTCATCGACTGGGACGGCTTCTTCCCGGCGTACCGCGCTCCGCGCTGATCAGGCCGAGCGGTTGGCCGGGTCGTGCAGCCGGCGCATGAGCGCAAAGCGCAGTTCGCGTCCGCGCTCCTGAAACACGCGCAGCTTGATGAAGTTGACGTTGCGCAACAGCTGATTCTGGCGTTGGTACCAGCGGGCTCGCCGTGCGGAGATCGCGGGCGGCTTCGGCGTCCATACCGGGTAGCCGAGCGCGGCCAACTCATCGCCGGCCAGCGCCTCGAAAACCCGCCGGTCGTGGGCGCTCATCTCCCGCTCCCAACGCCGCACGGCGGTGGTGTTCACCCCATCGAACAAGGTCGGGAACCAGGACGCCTGATCGGCCACGATCTTGGCACGGTCGCTCTTCTCGATCGCCAACATGTCTTCGCCGTAGTGCAGGCCCAGGAACGTGCAGATTCGCGGGACTTCCACGGCCGGTCGCTCGGCCAGGTCCTCGTAGCGGACGGTCATCACCTGATCGGGATGCTGGAGCGCCGCCTCCTGCCCAGCCCGGATGCCGCGCGCCCACCAGCTGGCCGCCGCCCACGCGTTGTTGGGCCCGAACGGCATGCGCCTGAGCGACAGCGCCACATCTCGTCCGTCGCGCACGAGCACGACGAAGCGGGCGTCGGGCCACAGCGTCAGTAACTCGTCGACATGGTGGACGTAGTGCGGCGTCTTGTCGGCCCAGAACGGCTTGCCGTTGAGCTGCGCGTACGCGGCGAACGGCGCCTGAGCGATGAACCGCCGCGTGGCTTGCGGGTCGAGGTCCGGCGGAATGTGTGGGTGGGTCGTGGGTAGCTCCCACAGCGCCACCTTAGGGTGCGACCAGACTTGCTCCATGAGGCCGTCCGCGCTCGGCGGCGCGGGTGCGGCGCCACGCAGCTCGTCGCCCAGGTCCGTGAGGAACATCGACTCCGGCGGGATGGCCACATCAGGCCCGCGGTCGAGGATCATCCGCAGCATCGTCGTGCCGGAGCGGTCGTTGCCGACGATGAAGAAGGGCTCAGTCACGGAAGGCGGCGATGGTAGCCCACGGCGGGGCCACGAGATCACCGGCACGGCCCGCTCGCTAGCGTTCTCGGCGTGCCGAACCCAGACGACCCGCCAGGCATCACGCCGCCCGAGCCGCTCCCGATTCCCGTCGTCGCAACCGTCGGGCCGCGGCTCGACGAAGTGATCCTGCTGTTGCGCGAGTACCTACACCTCACGGGTGCGGCGCGGGCCATCGCCGTCGTCGACCGTGACCTGGGTGAAGCACCAGCCCTGGTGGACTGCCCGCGCCTGGCGCCCATCGAGGTCACCGCCGACGAGCGCACCGTCGCCCTCCCCCACGCGATCCCGCTGGACGGCAAGCCTCCCGCGCTACCGATGGACCTGCGCCAGCTGCCCAACGTCGGCGTCGCCTTCGACGCCAACGGCGAGGTCCGACTGACGGGCACGATCGGCGGCCTGGAGCACATGGCCCACGGCGTGATCGCTCTGGCGCAAGCGCTGGGTGGGCGCAACGTCGCGATGGCGCTGTTTGACACCGACCTTCCTGACGTGGCGCTGAGCATCAGCGCGCGGCGTGGCGAGCCCGTCGTGGTCAGCGTCGGCGACGAGGAGCTCGAGATGCCCGACGACTGGCCCCCGCCGCGCTCAGGCGCCTAGCCCGGGCGGTACGTCGCGCTGCGGGTCGTCAGCCCGGCACGCGCTTCGCTCGAGCGGGCGTTGCCCTGCGCAACGCCGCCGCCGGGCGGGTCCATGTACAGCGTGCGCACCGTTCGGAAGTCGGCCGCAGGCCCGATCGCGGGGTCGGTGTTGGGGATTGCGCTCGTGACTCGTGCGCCGCTTTCCCCGATGGCGTCGCCGTCGCCGGTGCATAGGAGCAACGTGCTCGGCGGCGGGGCGAACTGGTCCAAGCGGAAAGTCGTCGTCAGCGTTCCCGCGGGCATGGCGTCATATCGCTGAATGCTGGTGACGGTGCCTTGCTTTCCGGTGATCTGCTCCCAGTCCGCCGCCCCGGGCACAACAGCATCCGGGACGCCGTCAACCGTCACCGGGTTGTGCTGCAGCGAGTTGCGGTACTGCATGCCGAGCGCCGCGCGGGACCAGTCCATCAGGTCCATGACGCCCGGGATCGGATGGACCCGCAGGAACGTGCGGATGTCCTGCCGGCGGTCGTACATGATCTGGTCACGCTCGGTGAACGGCCCGCTGTTTGCGCCGATGTACGAGCGGATCGCGCGCACCGGCCCGTCGATGTTGGCGATGAACGCGCCCTCGCCGGTGCGGAATGTCTGCTCGCTGCGGGTGCATGTCGTCGGCGCAAACTGGGCCGTGAGCCGGTCCAAGACGTCGGCACCGGTCGCCCTGCCCGCCGTCACGCGCAGGTCGTCGAACGTCCAGCGGTCGCCGAAGGCCGCCGACCAGTACGGCGTGGTGACCGTCGACGTCTCGGGGTTCGGGCCGGTGCTGAAGCGGTACTTCGTGCGGTAGTCACCCGCGGCGAGAGCAAATTTGTAGTTCACGTAGTCGCGGCCGGCGCCCGGTGACAGCTTGGAGGAGCGGGCGAGGAAAAGGTAGGCGTAACGCGTGCCACCGCCGATCGGATCGTGCACCCGCACGGTGGTGGCCGGTGCGGAGAGCACTCCGGCAGGCCGACCGGCGTGTGCGGCGCGGCGCCCAGTGTCGCGATCCATGAAGGCGATCTCGTCGTTGGCATCCAGTCGGGGGTCAGGGTCCGGGCCGGTGAACGTGTTGGGGTCGGTGTAGACGGATACCGGGATGCCGGTGCGAGTGCCGTGGTAGACCTGCCCGAGGTCGACGACCGCCCGCTCGTCCACCTGCACGGGGAATTGGCGCCAGCGGCGGCCGGTCCACGCAAACGCCACCACGCGCGAGGGAATGGCCGTCAGCAGCGCCGGCGCCTGCGCACCGGTCAGGACGACTGGGTCCTCAAAGCGTGCCGCGCCGCTATGGCCCGGGATGGAGATGACCGAAGCCGCGGCACCGCTCGCGGGCGTGAGCACCATGCCCGCGATGAGGAGGCCCAGAAGGACGGATCGGTACCGGAGCATTCACCGACGGTAACGCGGGACCCTGCTTGTGGCGTCAGTACCTCAGCGCAGTTCCCTGCGCCGGACTACCTTCAGCCCCGACCAGGTCGCGTCGATCGCGCAGACCTTCACATCCACCAGTCCGCGCGGAAGCACCACCTCGCGGATGGTGTCCTCGGTGATGTCGGTCGGCACCTTCGATGCCTTCTTCGGCCAGGCGACCCAAAGCGCCCCGGCGGCGGGCAGGCCGCGCAGCACGGGCTCGATGCGGCGCTCCAACACAGCGCGGTCGGTCTGGAAGCTGATCGCCATCGCGAACCGGCCCCTGGCGTGAGCGCGGAACACCACGTCGGGCGGGAGATCAGGCAGTAGCTCAAGAAACCCGGCCGGCGCGCTGAGCAAAGCGATCACGTCGCCCTCGGTGATGCCGAGCTTGCGCGCGAGCGGGGTTCCGGAGTAGCCCTCGGCGCTCATGGTTCGGCCCGCATCGAATACCGACTGAACCGGTCGCGCACGACCCCGAAAGCCGGCTTGCGGGAGTAGTCATCGCGCAGCAGGCCGTACCGCGTCTGGAAACCCGGCCGCGTGGAGTCGCCGTCGCGCAGGTTGAACCACCGCATGTCGCGCAGGCCGTACGTCCCGGCGTAACGGTGAGCGGTGTCGAGCAACACGCGAGCGGCGTCGGCCTGCTCGGCCTCCGTCCGCGTGGCCGAAGTGGGCCATCCCGTCTCCTCGATGTGCAGAGGCGTGGTGCGGGGGAAACCTGCCGTCGTCGCCAGGCAGCGAGCAGTGGCCAGCGCGGTTAGCAGGCCATCCCGCAGTTGCGCCTGCGTGCTCGCCGTGGGCAGGAATGTGCCGGGGTAGGCGTCAACGCCCAGCCAGTCCACCGCGCGTATGAAGCGGTTACCCCCGCGGGCGCGCAGGTCATGCCAGTAGGCGACATCGGCATCCGGAGCGCCCCGGTAGGCCCAGTTGAAGCCGATCCCGAGCTGGTGATAACCACGACGATGAGCTTCGTCGTGGGCGGCGATCACGCCGCGCACCAGCGCCTCACGCGCGCCACGGAATCCGCCGTCCGAGGAGTCCGGGGAGAACGTCAGGTTGACCTCGTTGGTCACCTGTAGCCCAACGACCCCGCGGTCGGCGCCGAAGCGGCGCACCACGTCGCGCACGTAGGCCACCCAGGCAGCCACATGGCCTTCCTGCGCCGCCGCCGGGTGATAGCGCAACTGCAGCTCCACCTGGAACCCGGCCCGGGTGTAGCGATGGGCGAGCGCCAGGAACCGGCGCTCCTCCGGCCGCCCGCCCGACCAGAAGAAGCGATGGAGTCGCAGGACGAATGGTCGACCACTCGGGCGCAACGCCCTCAAGGCCGCCACCTGACGGACGAAAGGTGCGGCCGTCCGGGGCGGGATCGGGCCAATGCCGAGCTGGCCGGTCTGCACCCCGGGGGTGATGCCGAAACGCAGCGAGGCCGGCGCGGCGCGCACGGCCGCCGCGGTCACGGGATCCGAGCAGGGCACGCCGGCGGCGCCTGCCCCGCCAGGTCCAAGGCTTGCCGTCAGGGCCGCCGCGACCAGGCCTGCCGCGACCAGCGGCCGTCCCCGTGATGGAATGCATTGCATGAATCTCATTGCCCGTGTGTTCACCGGCCCCCTCATGTTCGCCGCCGGCATCAACCATTTCGTCAATCCGGAGTTTTATGACCCGATGATGCCCCCGTCGCTGCCCAAGCCGCGTGAGCTGCACCAGGCCGCCGGGGTGGTCGAGATGGCCGGAGCCGCATTGTCCATGTTTCCGCCTACGCGTCGCGCCGGTGGCGTCCTATCGATCCTCACGCTGATCGCGGTGTTCCCGGCCAACGTGCAGATGGCGATCGACGCCGACCGGTTCGAGAATCACGTCCCCGGCGGGCGCCGCACGCTCTACGCACGGCTACCGCTGCAGGGCGTGATGGTCTGGCTCGTGTACCGAGCCACGATGAAGCCGCGCTGACCGCGCTGCTCAGAAACGGATGACGGTGCGGATGCCGTCCTGCGCGTGCATCAGGTCAAAGCCGCGGTTCACCTCGTCCAGCGTGACCTCGTGAGAGAGGAAGGGCCGCACGTCGATGTCCCCCGCCAGCCACCGGTCCACGAGGGCAGGCACGCCGTCCCGGCCCTTGAGCCCGCCGAATGAAGAACCGGCGACGCGGCGGCCGGTGATGAGAAAGCGGGGGACGATGTCGAGCGTCTCCCCTTTGCCGGCCACTCCGCACATCGTGGCCAGGCCCCATCCCATCCGCGCGGACTCGACGGCCTGCCGCATGACGGCGACGATGCCCGTCGCTTCGAAGGTGTAGTCGGCGCCGAAGCCGCCGGTCATCTCGAGGATCTTCTCGACGGTGCCTTCGCCGCCGAGCATCACGTCAGTGGCACCCTGGCCGCGCGCCAGTTCCAGCCGGTCGGCGGACATGTCCACGCAGATGATGCGCTCGGCACCCTGCAGCCGGCAGCCGGCGACGGCGCCCAAGCCGACCATTCCCGCGCCGAAGACGACGCAGGTGGACCCCGGGGTGACCTTCGCGGTGTTCATGGCGGCACCCATGCCGGTCGATAGGCCACACGCGAACAGGGCCGCACCATCCAGCGGTGCGTCCGGGGAGACCTTGGCCAGGGCGATCTCCGGCATCACGGTCGCTTCGGCGAACGTCGAAGTCCCCATGAAATGCCGGATCGGCTCGCCGTGGCGGGAAAGGCGGGTCGTCCCGTCGGGCAGGAACCCGAGGTTCTGCTGCTCGCGAATCGCCAGGCACAGGTTGGTGCGGTCGTCCACGCAGTGGATGCACTCGCGGCACTGGGGCGAGAACAGCGTGACGACGTGATCACCGACGGCGAGCGACGTGACGCCCTCGCCGAGCGCCTCGACGACGCCGGCGCCCTCATGGCCCAGGACGGTCGGCGCGTAGCCCGACGGGTCGGCTCCGGACGCCGTGTACATGTCGGTGTGGCAGATGCCGCACGCGACGAGGCGCACCAGCACCTCACCTCGCCCTGGCCCGGCGAGATCCACCTCCTGCACGACCAGCGGCTGACCGAATTCTTCAAGGACGGCGGCGCGAATCTTCATGGACGGGAATCTATCCGTCGGGGTTCGGGTCGTCGCCGACGTGACGATGCGGTGAAGACGCGCTGACGGCCATCGCGGCGACGGTAGGGTCGGGCGATGCGACGGGTGCTCTGGGTGTTGGCCGTCGGTGTGATCGGCTCCTCGTGGCCTGGCGCCGCCGAGGCCGACGACGCGCCACCGCTGCCAGAGGTGTTCCTCGTGCAGCACGCACAGCGGCTCGCGTTCAGGGCACCGTTTGTGCTTCCGGACTGCTCGACGAACCCATGTCCCACCGCACCTCCCATCCCATGGATCGCGATCAGCCCGACGCCGATCGACCTGTACGGCAACGTACATATCGAAACGTCGCTGCCTGCGAGCGCGCTCAGCCTCTCGATCGGGCCCGGGATGGCGGTGCCGTTGACGCAGATCGCGCCGCTGTCGTGGCGCGTCGATGTACCTGCCCGGCTACTGGCCAACCACGGTCTGACCGCCACGGTCACCGACGCAAACGGGGCACACCCGTTCTTCCTCGCCGTACGCGACCCGCTGTTGGATTTTGGCTACCGTCTACGCCGCCGGGGGCGCACCGTCATCCTCGCGCTGCGCCCCACCTCGTCCGGAACGGTCACCGCATACGCCCGGCTGGGCGTGCATCGGCGCTCCGCCGTAGTCCACGCCGACCTCAATCCACACCGCACGACCGTGATGGCCGTGCGGCTCTCGGGTCGCTCATGGCGCCGCGCGGCATGTAATGGAGTGCTGATGGTGCGCTGGCGCTGGCGTGGCGGCACGACCTCGGGGACCGGGCATGAGGCGATCCAGACGTGCCCGCTCGACGCCATCCCCGGCGTCGGCGGCATCACGATCGGCTGAGCGCGACGGCCGGATCGTGTTCGGATACCCTCGACCGATGCGGCGATGGTGGTGTGCCCTGGCGTTTTCGGCGATCGCGCTGGTCACGCCGGCGGCGGGCGCTGCGTCGCCGGTGCTTCCCGACTTGTGGATAGCGCAGAATGGCGTCGAGGCGCCGATGCACTTGGACGAGTTCACACCGTGCCAGTACCCGGTGGGGCAGCCTGACCCATGCCCGGGATGGGTTCGCGACAGCATCCACCCGGAGTTCGCCGTCGATGCATCAGCACCGGTGACCTTTCGCACCGATGCTTCGGATGCTCGACTTGACGTTGCCACGTGGGCTTGGCCGCCGTCCCCGGCGACGTCGGCCGGCCAGGCATCCCTTGAATCGACCGGGCCGGGGACATGGCGGGGGAGCGCCCTCCCCTCGCCCGCCGCGACGGTTGTCGCGACCCTCTATACCGGGGACGGCGACGCGACCTTCGAGATGCGCACCCTCGCTCCGGCCCTCACCTGGGGCGACCCAGTCGTCAAGGGCCGAAGCGTGCTGCTCCACCTCACGGCGACGGGGACGGCGGCGGTGCGGGCCTACGTGCGCCGCGACGGGCGACGGTGGTCGACGATCGGCCGGGCCCACATCCGTCGAGACGGAACGGCAAACCTGCGACTGCGTCTGAGTGGCCACCGGCAGAGGCAACCCGGAGCCCGCGATGACGTCGTAGTGCTTGTGCGATGGCCGGGGTCGACCAGCAGCGAGCGGCTGGGATCTCCGCTCGCGACTGAAGGCTCGGGAACGCCGAGCATCACGATCGGCTGATCGCTCCCGCGGGCTCGCCGCGCGGGAGCGGCCCATCCGGGTCGAAGCCCTGCCGAGCCGCTGCGTCTGCGGTGGCCTTTTGGGCCGATGGCAATGTCGCCGACAGCGCCAACGCCGCCAGCGGCAGCATGGCGATGATGGCCAGCACCGTCGTCAGGCTGGTCGAGTCGGCCAGCACGCCGAGCAGGGTCGCGGCCACGCCGCCCACGCCGATCGACAGCCCCAGCGTGACCCCGGAAGCGACGCCCAGCCGGCCCGGCAGGTACTCCTGGCCCATCACGACGGTCAGGCTGAACGTGGCGATCGTGACGCCACCAGCTGCTCCGAGCAGGATGGTGGCCAGCGTCGGGCCGGCCAGCAGGAAGCACACCAGGAGAGGCGTGAGCAGCCCCATCGAACCGAGCAGCACCGGTTTGCGACCGATGCGATCAGCCAGACGGCCGCCGACGAGGGTTCCGACCGCACCGACGAGGGTCATCGCCGTCAGCGCGAGGCTGCCCCGCGTGTCCGACGTGTCCAGCACGTGGACGAAGTACAGCGGAACAAAGGTGACGAGCCCGAAAAAGATCACCGACCGCAACGCGATAACACCCGCCAACCGCGCGAAGGGACCCCATGCCTCAGGGAGATCGGCCCGGTCGGCGTTCTGTTGGGCCTGCGTCGGGCGAAAGCGGCGCAGATAGTGCCCCTGCGTCGCCAGCCCCATACCGAGCAGGATGGGAATCGCCCCGACGATCAGCGTGCCCGATGGCCCGACCGCCAGCAGCGCGAGCGTCATCGCCAGCGGCCCGAGGCCGAACCCTACGTTGCCGCCCACGGCGAACAGGCTCATCCCGGTCGCCCGGCGCGGCCCGGACACGTAGTTGGCGAACCGCGATCCTTCCGGGTGAAAACCGGCCACCCCCACCCCGCTGATCAGCACCAACGCGAACACCACCGGAAAGGTTTGGACCACTCCCACCAGCATGAAGCCGGCACCCGCGAGGATCGGCCCGGCGTACAGCAGCCAGGAGAGGCTCCGGCGGTCCGACATCACACCGAACAGCGGTTGAATGATCGACGACGTCACCGTCATCGCCAGCACGAGGGCCGAGACCATCGCGTAGGACCAGCCGTGCTCGGCGACCAGCGTTGGCAGCAGCGCCGGCAACGCGCCTTGGACGAAGTCGGCGGAGCCGTGTCCGATCGAGAGCGTCGTCAGACCGCGCCGGTCCACGTCGGCGCGGCCGCCTGACGTGGGCGCCGGCTCAGGAGGCATGCGGGACGACGAAGCCGGCGATCACTGCGAAGTGGACGGCGGCCGCGACCACAACCAGAACGTGGAACACCTCGTGGTAGCCGAACACGGTGGGTACCGGGTCCGGACGCTGAGTCGCATAGATCACCGCGCCGACGGTATAGAGGATCCCGCCCAGCGCGATACCCGCCACGGCCAAGACGCCGACAGAGCCCAGCAGGGACCCGATCGCGAACACTCCGGACCAACCGACCAGGCAATAGATGAGCGCCGGTAGCCACTTGGGCGCATCGATCCACACCAGCTTCATTACGATCCCCAGCAGCGCCGCACCCCATACGACGCAGAGCAACACCAGCGCAGTGGTGCCGTGCATGGCCAGCAGCGCGATCGGGGTCATCGTTCCCGCGATCAGGACGAAGATCATCGAGTGGTCCAGTCGCCGCATGCGCCTGCGTGCCGCGGGCGTCCATGTGACCCGGTGATATAGGGCGCTGGTGCCCAGCAGCCCGGACAATGAGAGGGCGTAGACCAGGACGGCGACCCGCGCGCGACCGGAGCCTGCGAACACCACGAGCGCGGCGCCCAGCGCCAACGAGACGAAGAAGGCCCACTGGTGGATGACACCACGCAGGCGGGGCTTGACTGCCTCGGCGGCATCGCGGGCGGCACCCGCCGCCTCGCGGGCGGCTCCGGCCACATCACGTGCCCCCTGGGAGAGCTCGTCGAACGGCACGCACCCATGGTGGCAGGTACCGCAACCCGAGTCTGCAGCCTCGCAACCCGTTCGCCGGGCGGGGTCTGACATCCTCGCCTCTGTGCCGGGTGCCGACCGCGAATTGTTCCGGGCCAGCCGCCCGGCCCGTCTGCACCTGATCACGAGCATCGTCCTGGGCCTGCTGACGGCAGTCCTGATCGTCGTCCAGGCGACGCTGCTGGCTCGTGTGGTCGATCACATCGCGTTCGGCGGCGCCGGTGCGGCCGACGTGCAGGACGACGTGTTGCTCCTGATCGCCGCCGCCCTCGGCCGCGGCCTGCTCGCCGCGAGCTTCGAGACGTCGGGCCGGTACGGCGCCGCGCGAGCCATGGCGGATCTGCGGGCGCGGCTGTGCGAGCACGTGTTGCGGGTACGGCCGGGCGACCTGAGTGGCGAGCGCGCCGGTGAGCTCGCCGCGACCGCCGTGCAGGGCGTGGACGCGCTGGAGGCCTACTTCGCCCGCTACCTGCCGCAGGCCGTATTGGCGATGGCGGTTCCCGTGGCGATCATCGTCGTCGTCCTCCCGCTCGACGCCGTGGCCGCCTTGATCATGGCCGTGACGATCCCGGTGATCGTGCTGTTCATGATCCTGATCGGCAAGGGCGCCGCGGCCCACACCCGGGCGCGGTGGGCATCGCTGTCGCGGCTCTCGGCCCACTTCCTGGATGTGGTTGAGGGACTGACGACGTTGCGCGCCAACGATCGCGCCGCCGCGCAGGAGACCACGATCGCGTCGGTCGGGGAGGAGTACCGCCGGGAGACGATGGGAACGCTACGGATCGCCTTCCTCAGCGCGTTCGTCCTCGAGCTGGCCGCGATGATCGGCACGGCGCTGGTGGCGGCGACCATCGGGGTGCAACTGGTCAACGGCAGCCTGCACTTCACGGCCGGACTCACGGTGCTGCTGTTGGCTCCGGAGTTGTACCTCCCCGTCCGCCAGCTCGGTGCGCAGTTCCACGCCAGCGCCGACGGGCTCGCCGCCTCGGAGCGGATCTTTGCCGTGTTGCGCACCCCGCCTGCGCTCGCGGCCCCGACAGCGACGATCGCGCTCACCGCGCCTGACCCTCGCGTAGGCGCCGTCGCCTTACACGGCGCCGGCTTCGCCTACCCAGGGCGCACCGAACCTGCGCTCGACGATGTCGACCTGCAGATCGCTCCGGGCGAGACGGTGGCACTGGTCGGGCCGAGCGGAGCGGGCAAGTCGACACTCGCAGCCCTCGCCGTCCGCCTCACCGACCCGACCTCGGGTTCGATCAGCTGCGACGGGGTCGATCTGCGCGACGTCGATCCCGATGCCTGGCGCGCACGTTGCGCCTGGGTTCCCCAGCGCGCCACCCTGTTCGCCGGCACCGTGGCGGACAACATCCGGCTTGCGGACCCGGGCGCGTCGGACGAACGAGTCCGCGCCGCCGCCGGCGAAGCCGAGGCGTTGACGACGATCGAGGGGCTGCCGGAAGGGTTTGCCACCGCGGTGGGCGAGGGCGGACGGAGATTGTCGGCCGGCGAGACCCAGCGAATCGCCTTGGCCCGGGCGTTTCTCACCGATGCCCCGTTTGTGGTGTTGGACGAGCCGACAGCCAATCTGGATGAGGAGACGGCAGCCGCCGTATCGACGGCGATCGAACGGTTGTGCCGCGACCGCACGGCGCTGCTCGTGGTGCACCGGTCGGCCCTGGCCGCGCTGGCGGACCGCACCGTGCGGATGGACAGCGGGCGCATCGTCAACGCCGTCCCGGATGACCGAGCATGAGCACCCCGGGAACCTACGCAGCCCTGAGGGGCGCACTGGCCGCGACACGCTCGCGCCGGTGGCGTCTGTGGGCTTCGGTGGGCCTCGGCGCCCTGGCGATAGCGGCGTCGATCGGCTTGCTGACCACCTCCGGGTACCTGATCAGCCGGGCAGCGCAGCGTCCCAACTCGATCCTGGTACTTAGCGCGGCGATCGTCGGGGTGCGGTTCTTCGGGATCACCCGTGCTATCGCGCGCTACGCCGAGCGACTGGTGTCCCACGACCTGGCGTTTCGGGTGCTGGCGGACACGCGCCTGCGCGTGTTCACCAGTCTCGTGCCGCTCGTGCCGGCCGACGCCCAGGGACTGCGCCGCGGCGACCTGCTCAGCCGTTTTGTGGGCGATGTGGACGCCCTGCAGGATCTCTATCTCCGCGGCCTCGCGCCGCCGATGGTGGCCGCCGTCACCTCCGTCATGGCGGTCGGGGTCGCTGCCATCATGCTCCCGGTCGCAGCGCTCGTCCTGGCGGGCGGACTGCTGATCGGCATCATGCTCGTCCCGCTGCTGACTGCCGCCAGCACCCGCGCCGCTGCCCGCCGCCAGGGACCAGCCCGGGCGGTGCTCACCGGGCAATTGGTCGAGATCGTCCGAGGCGCCGGCGAACTGGCGGTGGCCGGGCGCGCCGGCGATTGGGCCGCACGGGCAGCAGCAGCCGACCGTGACCTGGCGCATGCTCAGACCCGCGACGCTCTAGCCGGTGGGTTGGCCGCCGGCCTGGGCATCGCACTGACCGGCACGACCGCGGCGTGCGTCGCCCTTGTCTGTGCGCCGGCGGTGCAGAGCGGACGGCTCTCCCCCGTCCTGGTGGCCGCCCTGATCCTGCTGAGCCTGGCCGCGTTCGAGGGCGTGATCACCCTGGGCGATGCTGCGCGCGGCGTCCTGCGCAGCGCCCACGCCGCCGAGCGCATCGCTGAGATCACCGACCGCCCGCCGTCAGTCATCGATCCCGCCGATCCGCTCCCGATCCCACCGACGGGCGACCTCGTGCTCGAGGGGGTGCGACGGCGCCACGAGCCCGACGGCCCCTGGATCCTCGACGGGGTGGATCTACGACTGACACCGGGGCAGGCGGTCGCGCTGGTCGGCCGCAGCGGGATCGGCAAGAGCACGCTGGCCGACCTGCTCGTCCGATTCGCCGATCCACACGAAGGACGCATCACGCTGGGCGGCGCCGACCTGCGCGACGTCGCCCAGGAGGATGTGCGGCGAGTGGTGCGCCTCGCCGGCCAGGGCGCTCACCTGTTCGCGACCACGATTCGCCAAAACGTCCTCCTGGCTCGCCCCGGGGCCGCCGAGGCCGACGTTATCGCCGCCTTGGAACATGTTGGGCTGGCGGACTGGCTCGCGGGGCTCCCCGACGGGTTGGACACATTCGTGGGCGAGCACGGCGCCCAGGTGTCCGGTGGCCAGCGCGGTCGCATCGCGGCCGCTCGCGGCGTACTCACCGACGCCCGCTTTCGCGTGTTCGACGAGCCGGCCGCCCACCTGGACCCAGATGGGGCGCAGGCGCTGTTGCGTGCGCTGGCCACGGTCGCCCACGATCAGGGCGCAGGAGTCTTCGTGATCACCCACGGCACCGACGGCCTCGACGCGTTCGACACGGTGCTGGCTCTCCAGAACGGTCGCCTGCGCACGATCGCCCGTGGGGAGTGATCATCCAGCGCGGTGCTCTCGTTCTGGCCCTCAGACTTCGTACTCATCGCCGTCCAGGCGACGTGCGTCCTGCTGCCGGCCGCCGGGCTCCCGTCGTGGATGGCGCGCCGGGCCGGGCGCGCCTGGGCGCTCATCCCGCCGTTGTCGCTGGTGCTCGTGATAGCGGCCATCGCCCTGCTGCCGGCGGTCGCCGACGGCCTCACTTGGTTGGCGCTTGTGGCCTGCCCACCGCTGGCGGCCGCGGCGCTGGGCTGGGCGATGCACGGTGCCCGACCGGTGTTTGCGATCGTCGCGGTGCCGCTGCTGATCATCGCCTGGACCGATCAGAACACGCTGCTGGGTGAGGGCTGCGCTGTCGCCGTGACTGCTCTGAGCTGCGTCACCCTGGGCCGAATCCTGGCCGGAGTAACCCCGCTGAAACTGCTGAAGGTGGCGATCGTGGTGATGGCCATCCTGGATGCCTATTTCGTCTTCACGCAGAAGCTGCAGGGGCCCAACGACGTGCTCAACGCGGCCGTCCCGGCGCCTGGTCTGCCGCAACTGCAGGCGGCGTCCTTCGGCGATGCGGTGATGGGGTACGGCGATCTGTTCGTGGCGGGTCTGCTGGGCGGGATCGCCGCCGTCGAAGGTGCGCCGCAATGGCTTGTGGCTGGCGCGGTCTTCGTCTTGTCGGGACTCTTCGACCTGCTGTTCCTCGTCACCGACAGCCTGCCGGCCACGGTGCCGGTGGCCGTCGCCCTGCTCGGCTACGAGGCCGTTCGGCGGTGGCGGCCGCGGTCAGTGCCGGCCACGATCAGCCCATGAGCTTCTCGAGCCCGGCCCGCCGCTCGGCCCCAGGCGCCGCCCACTCCGCGGCGTAGCCGAAATGCTCGCGGGCTGACTTGCTGGAGAACTCGTCGGTGAGGAACTCAATTTCGTCGGGCGTGATCAGCGACGGATGGGGATGCCCGCACGTGCGGGCCAGCGCGAGCATCTGCTTGCGCATCGACACGAGGTAGTTCGCGGCACGTACCGATTTGGTGGCGGGATCCAGGCCGCGGGTCAGCCAGGCGTTCTGGGTGGCCACCCCGGTCGGGCATCTGCCGGTGTGGCAACGCTGCGCCTGGATGCAGCCGATCGACAGCATCGCCTCGCGCCCGACGCTCACCATGTCGCAACCCATGGCGAGCGCGAACAGTGCCGACTCGGGCAAGCCGAGTTTGCCCGACCCGATCCACACGACCTGGTCGGCGACCCCCCGGGTGGCGAACTCGCGGTAGACGCTCGTGAACGCAAGCTTGAACGGCATTCCCACGTGGTCGGCGAAGGCCAGCGGCGCCGCACCGGTGCCGCCTTCCCCGCCGTCGATGGTGATGTGATCCACCCCACGATCGCCGGCGGCCATCAGCTCCGCCAGCTCAACCCAGAACGCTCCCTGGCCCACCGCGGACTTGATGCCGACCGGGAGTCCCGTCGCGTCGCCGAGCATCGTCACGAAATCCAGCAGTTCGTCGGCCCCGTTGAAGGCACTGTGCATCGGGGGCGACGTGACGTCCTCCCCCACCGCCACCCCACGGATGCGGGCCACCTCAGGGGTGACCTTGGCCCCAGGAAGATGGCCGCCGACGCCCGGCTTGGCGCCCTGGCTGAGTTTGACCTCCAGCGCTCGCACGGGCGCCCGGGCGATCGTCTCCTGCAGTGCGGAGAGCGAGAACTGTCCGTCATCGTCGCGACAGCCGAAGTACCCCGTCCCGATCTGGAAGACCAACTCTCCGCCGTGGCAGTGGTGATCAGACAGGCCGCCCTCCCCCGTGTTCTGTAGGCAGCCGGCCAGAGCGACCCCGCGATTGAGCGCCTCGACGGCCGGCCCGGATAGCGCGCCGTAGCTCATACCCGACACGTTCACGATCGAGGCCGGGCGGAAGGCCAGCCGCCGTCCGGTAGCCGCTCCGAGCACCTTGCCGCAGGGGATGGTGTGATCCGGCGCCGTCCCCGGGCGACCGTCCGCCGGGGGCGGATAGGGGAACTCGGCCTGCTTGATGATGAGGTACCCGGCGGTGTGCTCCATCTGGTTGTCGGAGCCGTAGCCGATCGTGTCGATCACCTGCTTGGAGGACTGGTAGATCCACGACCGCTGGTTGCGGCTGAAGGGCAGTTCTTCGTCGTTGGAGGTGACGATGTACTGCCGTAACTCAGGCCCCACCTCCTCGAGGAGGTAACGGAGGTGACCGATCACCGGGAAGTTGCGCAGGATCGCGTGCTTGCGCTGGGTCAGGTCGTACCCGACGAGCGCCGCCAGGCCGACGCCCGCGGTGGCGGTGGCGATTCGCCGATTGCTGCGGGGCAACCCGAGAGCACGTTCGATCCGTGGTCGGTGGAGGCGCTCGCTCATCTGGGCGATTCTCACGACGCGGTCGGTCGTGGTCAACGCGCGCCCAGGATGAACACCTGAGGAACAGCGGCGAATCGTCCCCCCAGCGCGCCCGCGGATCGGCACACTCGACCGTGATGATGTCGAGTCGCCGGCGCTTGCCGACCATGTTCACACCCGCCATTGCGTGCCTGACGCTCGTGTTGCTCGCCGGTTGCGGCGAGGGGCAGCGGCACAGTCAGGCGCCGCCCGCCGCGGCGCCTACGCTGGCGCTTGGGTCCGCGCAACGGGGGCTGGCGCCTGCAGCGCCCCTTGAGCCGACGACAGGACCATGGCCGCAATTCGGTCGCGACGCTGCCCACACGGGAGCATCCCCCGTAGTCGGCCCTCAGCACGGTCGGGTGCGCTGGCGGCGGCGCCTCGAAGGGCCTGTGGTGCCCGGCCCGGTCGTCGGTCGGGGAGGCGTGGTCTACGCGGCCAGCAACGCCGGCATCCTCCACGCGATCGACCTCAGAACTGGACGGGATCGGTGGCAGATCGACGGCGGCGGTAGCTACGGCAGCGACCTCTCCACGAGCCCGGCGATCCTCCCCGACGGGACGATTTTGTGGCCCGGGCCTCGTTCCCGCTTGATCGCGATCACGCCTGCCGGGCGCGAGCTCTGGCACCTGACCTTCGCCGGGGACCCCCGGTCACCCGCCATTGCGCCTGACGGCTCGGTGATAGTCGGCGATGCCGCCGGCAACCTGAGCGCTTTCGCGCCGCCCGCCGGCCCCGGGCCGCCGCGGCGGCTCTGGACGGTGAAGCTCGGGGATACCTCGTACGCCGGGCCTGCGGTCGGCGCGGACTCGACGGTTTACACGACGGTCGACAATCGGCTCGTCGCGGTGCGCGATGGTCACGAGCAGTGGTCCGTCCGTGCGGGCGCCCTGTCAGAGACCTCGCCCGCCATCACTGCGAACGGCACCGTGGTGTTCACCGCCAACGACGATGTCGCCTACGGCGTCAGTCCAGGTGGCGCCTTGCGGTGGCGATACGCCATCGGCGCACTTACGTACTCATCGCCCGCCGCCACGCGCGACGGCCTCGTCTACGTCGGCGACCACCTGGGGCGCGTCAATGCCCTAGACCAGCGCAACGGCCGTCTCGTTTTCCAGGTCCACGGACTGCCCCGCACGACGCGGCGCCGCTCGGTGGGAGTGTGGACCCAGCCGGTCGTCGACGGACGCCACGACGTGTATTTCGGCACGCGGCCTGGTCATGTGTACGGCTTCAGCGCCCGCGGCCGCCGGCTGTTCGACCTGAACACCGGAGCCACAGTCGACTCCAATCCGGCGCTCGCGGCGGACGGCACCCTGCTGATCGGGAGCGAGAGCGGCGATCTCCTGGCGATCGGCTAACGCCCGCCGAGTAGATCCGACACGGTGACCGCACGCAGTCCGCGGGCCCGCAGCGCCGGGAGAAGACGCGCGAGGACGGCGATCGTCCGGCTGCGATCGCCGCGACTGTCGTGCGCCAGCACGATCGACCCACGGTACACCAGCGAGACCAACCGGTGCACCGCGGCGATGATGGTGTGGCCGCTCATTTCTCGCTCCAGCGGTACGTCCCAACCAATCACTCGCAGCCCTTGGCGGGCAGCCGCGGCGCTGACCCGGCCGTCGAAGTACCCGTAGGGCGGACGGAACAGGTGGGTCGCCGGCAGGCCCGCATGCCGCGCCACTGTGCGCTGCGCAGCGATCTGCCACTGCAACGCTGCGTCACCCAACGGCGGCAGCCGGAGGTGGTCGTACGTGTGATTGGCGACCTCCTGCCCGGCCGCCACCGTGGCGCGGGCCAGCCCCGCGTGGGCGGCGATGCTGGTCCCGACATCGAAGAACGTGGCGTGGGCGCGATTGGCGGCCAGAACGGCGAGTACCTGAGGCGTGTAGACGGGGTCCGGTCCGTCGTCGAACGTAAGGGCAAATACCGGCCGCCGGGTTCGCACAGCGGTGAGGGCGTCGTAAGGATCGGAGGCGTGATCGGGCGCCAGGATGAGTGCGCCGTGCGGCGTCGAACCCGCGGCCCGCGGACTCGCGTTGATCGACCGGGCGCCGATGACGAGCAGAACGGCCACCGCCGCCGCGACCGTCACGCGCAGCGCAGGCAGGTTCACCGACATTCACCGGACCGTACGTGGCCAGCGTGCGGGCATCCATTACGGGCCGCGAACACCCGGCATGGATGGCGGCTCAAACGCCGCAGCGCAGTGCCGATACGCCAGGAATCACCGGCAAACCCGCACGCCGAAGCGAAACCCGAGAAATATTCCTCGATGACGGCGTTTAAACATCGCGACAACAGGGCAACTCCCGGCTGGGACACAGAAACACCGCCGGTGGTTGTGCGGACCACCACCGGCACCGACCGGCCGACGCCAGGAGCTTCGCCTCACGCGACTCAAATCTGGCGTCGGTCGCGTCGGCCCCCCTTGGCGAGCCGGATTTAGCTTCTTCGCCAATCCCTTTGCTTCCTCGCTCCTCCCGACGGCCTTCCGACAGACCTGAGGCGTCGCCGCTCTACCGTCCGTCGAGGATCGCCGTTTTCTGCGCGGCGAACTCCTCATCGGTGAGCACGCCGCGGTCGCGCATACTCGCGAGCGCTTCGATGCGCTTCAGATCTGCATCGCCGCCCTTCTCGGGCGAGCTCTCGCGCCGTGCGCTGATGGCGCCGCTTACTGCGCTGCTGCCGCGCTTGGCAGCGTCTCGAGCCTTGACAGTGCCTCGCCCAAGCGCGGCACCCGCATCAAAAGTCTGCGAGTCGGGGAACTCCGCCATCGTCTGCTTGCGCAGCACCTCCAGCCCCAGCACGGACAAGCCGATCATCACGAGCACGGGGAAGATCTGCTGCGTCGCCGGGAGCGGACCCCAAGCGATGATGAACACGAGGACCAAACCCAGGATCCCGTAACACACACCACGCTGTTCGCGCAGCCATGGCGCCAACGCGCGCCGTGTGTTGACCGCCCAGTCGGCAGGCCCGGCCAAGAGCGCCGCCGCGAGCAGCGGGATCGAGAGGATGATGGTCGCCTGCGCCACATCGCGCAACATGTGCGTGGCGATCGACCACGTGGCCTGGACCGCCGGCCGCACGGCTTCCGTGGTGGCCAACGCGTCCACGACCTGCCGTCCCGCGATGATGCGCGCGATCAGCACGATCACCCCGATGACGATCAGGTCGATACCGACGGCCAACAGCGTGCGCCGCCGCCGGCCGCGAGCCAGGAATACTGCGATCGCGAACAGGAGCGGTACCAGGATGGCCAGCAAGAGGGCCAGGCTCTCCAGGGCCTGCCCGATGCTCTGGACGGTCTTGATCTGGCTGCTGGAGATCACCTTGATCGAGCCGGCCGCCGGCGGCAGTTGGCCGATGAGGCCCTTGGACAGACCCAGTCGGCTGATGGCCCCGACGATGAGTGGGCGAAGGTCCAGGACGATCGCGCCCGATTGCGCTCCGACGTACTTGCCCTTCTTCTCCTCGATCACGTTGATGGCCGCTCGCATCGTCAGCCGGTTGGACTCCTTCCACGCGTCCTGAACGATCGGGCGCTCGAGGAGGGCGGTGACGCCGTCACCGACGAGACTCTGCAACCCACCGGCGGCCGGGCCGGCGAGCGGCTTCAGCTGCTTCGGGAGGGCGCTCTGAATTTCCCCGGTCACATCCACGTTCGCGTAGATCTGATCGACGACAAACCCTGACACCTGCGCCTTGACGGCCTTGTTCTGCAGCAGTTGCGAGCTGGTGTTCGCCCAATTGTCGGCGTCGAGCACCTGCCGGTTGGCCCATATCGCGAACACCGCTACGACGCCGAGCACAGTGGCCGTAACGAGTAGGAGGCGCACTGTCCACTTGCGCCCGCCGTGCAGGTCATCGTCCTTGCGATGCGGGTCGCGCACGCCAGAAGCGGCTTTGGGCAGTACCTCTGTCTTAGCCTCGATGGCGGCGTCGGTCGGGTCTTCGGCAGGCGTGTCGCCAGAGGTGGACTCGTTCATGCGCGCCAGACTAACACCGGCGCTTAGCCGCCTGATCAACCTAAACGGATGGTCTCCCGGAGTGCTGCGAACATACGTGGATGCCCTCCGGACTTCCCGCCGACACCCGCATGGGTGCTGTGGCCCTGACCGTCCGTGACCTGGAGGCGATGGCCACGTTCTATGAGCGGGTGGTCGGCCTCAAGGTCCTCGCTCGCGACGGCGCCCGTATCAACCTTGGCGCACCTGACGCCACACAGCCGCTCGTCGAACTGCACGGCGCCCCCGACGCACCGAAAGCGGGCCGCGTGGCAGGCCTGTTTCACCTCGCGGTGCTGCTCCCTGAGCGTGCCGACCTGGGCCTGGCCGTGCGACGGGTCATCGAGCAGGGGTGGCGTCTGTCGGGCGCCTCGGATCACTTTGTCAGCGAGGCGATCTACCTGCGCGACCCGGAAGGCAACGGCATCGAGATCTACCGGGACTACCCGAAGGCCGACTGGCCGATGGTCGGCGAGGAGATCCAGATCGGCACCGAGGCGATGGACATGGAGGGCGTACTGGCCGCGGCCGGCGACACCGTCGTGCCGCCTGATGTTCCTGCCGGCACCGTGATGGGCCACGTCCACCTCTCGATCGGCGATCTGGAGGCGGTGGAGCACTTCTACCGTGAGGTCGTCGGCTTTGACCGCATCATCACGATCCCCGGGCAGGCGAGCTTCCTTTCCGCCGGCGGCTACCACCATCACCTGGGCATGAACACCTGGGCAGGCACCGGCCTCACGGCGCCGCCGCTCGGAGTGGCGGGCCTACGTTCGTTTGAAATCGTGGTGCCTTCCGGCGATGAGCGCACCGCGCTCCTCGAACGGGCCGGTGCGGCCGGGGCGTTGGCTGAAGAGACGGCCGTCGGGGTCATGCTGCGTGACCCGGCCGGGCTGACGGCGCTCCTGCCGAACTGACGTCTACGCGCCGTCTGACTCCAGGGCGATGGCCAGCATCTCCTCGAGATCCACGACCTTCTCGCGCGGCCGGCCGGCCTTCTCGCCGGTGGAGCGCTCGTGCTCGTCGATCGCCTGCCAGCCGGCGTACGACACATGACGACCCTGACGCCCGCGAACGAACTCGTGGAGCATGTCGACCGTGACCGCTTCCGGTGTCAGCAACCGGCCCGCCGCCAGATCTTCGAGCAAAGCATCGACCGTCTCCTGCGCGTCCTTCTTGTTGGTCCCGATCACGCCTGACGGCCCTCGCTTGACCCAACCCACCGCGTACTCGCCAGCCAGCACCCCATCGTCGCCCGCCACCCGACCACCCTCGTTGGGGATCACGCCCGCACGAACGTCGAACGGCACATCGGGCAGCGGGGTGCCCACGTAGCCGATCGCCGCGAGCACGACGCTCGCGTCCAGCTTCTCGGTGCGGTCGGCGGCGGCGACGGCACGCGTGCGCCCGTCCTCGCCGGTCACCAACTCGTTGTCGCATAGGGTCACGGCGGAGACGTGCTCCTCACCGTGGACCTCTACCGGCGAGGCCAGGAACCGCAACACGATGCGCTTCGGCCGCCCCTGCAGCGGTGTCGCGGCGATCTTGCGCAACAGTTCGACGTTGCGCCGCGGCCCGGTCTCCTCGGGGGTCTCAGTGGCGTCGGCGCAGCCCTCCGGCTCGATCAGCAGATCGACGTCATCCATCTGGGTCAGCTCGATCAGCTCCGGGTTGGTGAACGCTGCCTCGGCGGGCCCACGACGGCCGACCACCACAACCTCTCGAATCGAGCTGCGCGACAGCTCGGCCACCGCGTGCCCTGCGGTATCGGTGTCGTGCAGCTCCCCGGCGCTCAGCATCAACATGCGGGCCACGTCGATGGCCACATTGCCGTTACCGATCACCACCGCGCGTCGACCGGCGAAATCGACGTCGTGATGGCGGTGGTCCGGGTGGCCGTTGTACCACCCGACGAAATCGGTGGCCACCCAGCTGCCCGGCAGATCCTCACCCGGGATGCCGAGCTTGCGCCCAGCCGGTGTTCCGACCGCGTAGACGATCGCGTGGTAGCGGCTGCGCAACTCCTCACGGCTCACATCCACCCCGAAGGTGACGTTGCCGAAGAAACGGAATCCCGGGAGCGCCGCGGTCTTGTCGTACACGCGCGTGACGCTCTTGATCTTCGGATGATCTGGTGCCACGCCGCTGCGCACCAGGCCGTGAGGTGTGGGCAAACGGTCGAACATGTCGACCAGCACATCGTCCCCGAGCGCTTTGAGCAGATGCCCGGCGGCGTAGAATCCGGACGGGCCGGAGCCGATGACGGCGATGCGGGTGGGCGAGGACGGTGAAGAAGCGTTCATACGCCCCACAGGATGACGGACCGGTGCGCGCGTCCGCCCTGCGGCCCGCCCCGAGCTACTCCCGCCCGCGCGGGCGGCGCCCGACGAAATACCCGATGACGATTCCGATCAGCGCAAAGATCAAAATCACCATGAAGAGCGGCATGTCCGTCGTGCCGACGATCCAGTGCATGCGCACGGTCTGACTGTTGAGGATCGCGAACACGATCAGCAGCACGACGAGGAATCCGACGATCGCCCGGCCGGCGGTGACGCCACTATTGGCGGTGGACGATCCATTTCGGGACATGTGGCTACCTCTTCAGCTCGGTGGCGACGCTTGGCGCGAGTCTCCCACGCGCACCGGCGAGAACCGGGACTAACGCCCGAGAGCGCGCCGCAGAAGCAGGCCGCAGATGACCGCCACGACGGTGCTCAGGAGAAACAGCCCGTAGCCGATGATGCCGACGACGCCCAGCACGAAACTGACGATCGCGACTGTGCCGCTGACGCCGGTCCCGACGGTCAGACGGAATGCGCGCTGCTCGCGCGTGGCGCGAGAGGGCCGACGTTCCAGATCGCTCATGGCTTGAGTATCGCGACAACCCTGACAAGCTGCGGTGGTGCCCGTACCGCTGCGTCACGTGACCGCCACCCGTTACGTCGCCGCCCTGCGCGAGGGTGGGTCCCTGCCCGGCCTGGTCGAAGCCGACGACGACGGCCTGTACGTGACGAAGTTCCGGGGCGCCGGGCAGGGGGAGGGAGCGCTGATCGCCGAGGTCATCGCCGGCGAGTTGGCCCGCGCTGTGGGGCTTCCGGTGCCCGAACTCGTGGTCATCGACATCCTCCCCGAGTTGGGGCATGCCGAGCCCGACGCGGAGATCCAGGATCTGCTCGCCGCCAGCCCGGGGCCGAACCTCGGGATGGACTTCCTACCCGGTGCGCTCCCCTTCACGCTGCCCGCCGATCCTCCGATGGATCCGGCTTTCGCCGCCGACGTGGTCTGGCTCGACACCCTCGTCACCAACGTGGATCGCACCGCGCGCAACCCCAATCTGCTCACCTGGCACGGACGCACATGGCTGATCGACCACGGCGCCGCCTTCTTCCGTCAGCACGCAGGGCGTCCGTTGGCGGAGTCCGCCAGCGAACCGGTTCCGATGCTCACCGACCACGTCCTGCTGCCGCTGGCCTCATCGATCGCCGACGCCGACGCGCGCCTCATCGATCGTGCTCGGGCGGCCATCGACGACTCCGTCACCCTGGTTCCCGATGCCTGGTTGGGCGAGGATCCGGCCGCCCGGCGCGCGGACTTCGCCGCCTTCCTCCACGCCCGGCTCGCCGAGCCGCGAACGTTCGTCGCCGAGGTGGAAGATGGCCGCTGACCCGGTCGCCGTCCGCGTTCCGTTCGCCTACGCCGTACTGCGCGTGGTGCCGAGCGTCGAGCGGGGCGAGCGCCTCAACGTCGGGGTGGTGCTGTTCTGCCGCCAGCGGTCGTTCCTCGAACTACGCGCCGAGATCGACGAGGCACGACTTGCTGCCCTGGCGCCCGGCCTGGACCCTGCGCCCGTGCGCTCGCGCCTGGCCGCACTCTGCGCGATCGTCGCCGGTGCGCCTGAGGGTGGAGCGCTGGCCGCACTCCCGGCTTCAGACCGGTTCGGCTGGCTGGTGGCGCCGTCGTCCACGATCATCCAACCGTCCGAGGCTCACACCGGGCTGACCGACGATCCAGCGGTGACGCTGGATCGCCTGTTCACCTCGCTGGTGGGTTGAAAGCCGTTCTAGGCCGCGTCACGCCACGTCCAGCGCATGCTCACGCCGGCGCCGCCGGGTGACCCGGGCTCCCAATACGCCGAGCAGCGCAAGCAGCGCAAGCGGCACGAGCGCGGCGGCGCTCACCAAGGCCACCCCGGCCGCCACCTCCAGGACGCGGAGCGCATCGTGCGCGGCGTCACCAGGCGTCCAGCCCCCGCCGCCACCGGGTGCCACCGCGCTGCGGTGCGACTGCACCGTCACGTTGATGGTGGCCAGGTCGGCGCGATGACGAACGGCCGTCAAGTCGTTGTGCAGTCGGGTGATGTCGGCGCGATTGCCGGCGATCCGCGTGCGCAGCACGGCGATCTGCCCTGCGTCGGTGGCCCGGCCCAGCGCCCGCAGCAGCGCGCTGCGTTCGCTGCGAGCATCCGCGAGCCGTGTCGTGGCCGAGTCAAACGCAGCGGTGATGTCCTGCGCACTCTGACTCAGCGCGGAGACATGGCCCAGCTTGGAGAGTCTGGAGACCGCCATATCCAGATTTGCCGTGGGCACCCGCAACGTGAAGGTCGCCTCGCCGCCGCGGGGCGTCGCATCGACCTGCGAGACGGATACGTAACCGCCCACGCTCTGGGTGGCACGCACGACGTTGTCGGCGGCCTTCTGCAGTTCACCGGCCCCCACCGTCAGCGTCAGGTCCACGGCGCGCTCGACTTTGCGCCCAGGTGTAGGCAGGGAAGTCGTTGGAGCCACCGAGGAAGCCGTCGGGGCCGCCGGGGCCGCCGTCGCCGCGCCCGCAGCGCTGGACGACTCCACGGACGGGGCGGCGGACTTGGCCGACGGCTCCACCGGCGATCCTGCCGCGTCGGTCGACTGTGTCGGCTCTGAGGCCGACGTCACGAGCGCTTGCCGGCTCACCGGGTCGGCCTGATTGAGCACGTTCACGCTCACCACGGCGGCCACGAGGACCGCCGCGCCGGCGCCGACCACCAACGGGAGGCGCCCGGCCATCCACGCCGGCGCCACCCAGCGACGCCGCTTACGCGGGAAGCCCACCGCCACGTCGGCGTCGAGGCGCTCGCGCAGAGCGAGGGGCATCGAGGGAGCCTCGTCGCGCACCTTGCGCACCAGCGCTACCAGCTCTGGATCGGCGCCCGGAACGTCGGCCAGCGCCGCCTCGAGCGCTTGGAGTTCGGCGGCAATCGTGGGATCAAGATCAATGTCGGTGTCGTGACGGGTCATGCGCATGCCTTCCGGAGCTTGGCGACGGCGCGGTGCACGCGTGTGCCCGCATTGGTGGCGGAGACGCCGAGCACGCCGGCGATTTCCGCGTTGGACAGCCCGGCGTGGAACTTGAGGGAGATGAGCTCGCGATCGCGAGCGTCCATGGCTGCGAGCGCGGCCTGAACGGTCGCCCGGCGGTCGGCATCGACTGCCTCATCAGCGAACGGCTCGACGGCCGCAGGATCTTGGGGATCCACCAACAGCGAGGCGGTGCGACCGCGACGGCGCAGCTCGTCGAGCGCGGCGTTTCGTGCAATGCCGAACAGCCACTGGCGCGGCGTGCCCTTGCGGGCGTCGTAGCGCTTTTGCCTGCGGTAGGCACGCTCGAAGGCCTGGGCCGTCACGTCCTCGGCGGCCGGTCGATCACGCAGCAGCGACAGGACGTAGGCGTACACCTCGTCGGCCGATGAGCGATACAACGCCTCGAACGCGATGGGTGTCGTCGTGCTGGGTGGTGCGAAGTCCATGGTCAGGGTCTCGCTCATGCGAGTACTACGAACGGATCGGCGATCCGTCACGACGGCGAGAAGACACTCTCCGCGCCCCGGCCCAGAACTGCAACCGTAGACGCGGCGGGCTTGATCGCCGGGCTCCACGGGTATAGGACTCACCCATGACCTCAGATGCCGCGATCTCCGACCACATCGAGCAACTCGTCGCCGAGGAGCACGCGCTGCGGGAACGGCACAGCCTTGAGCCGGGCCTCTCCGACGAGGAGAAGGCCCGCATGGAGCAGATCCGTGTCGAGCTCGACCAGTATTGGGACCTCCTGCGTCAACGTCGCGGTCGCGAAGAGTTCGGCGCCGATCCCGAACTGGCCGACCTGCGCTCGGGCCCCGAAGTCGAGGCTTACGAGAATTAGGGTCAGCGCGCCCTAGGCCCGAACCGCTCGTACAACTCGGGCAGGAGCACGCCGAGGTTGGCGTACTCCTCCGCGCAATGTGTTGCCAGGCCCTGCGGCAGCTTGCGCGGCATCAGGCGGTTGCGCACGGCGGGGCGGTTGAGCGCGGCTGCTCCCAGCGCGCCCAGCGGAGCCGGTAGGTAGGGCCGCATCGCCGACCCCAGCCAGAAGCGGCTGCGGAGCACGACGCCGTCACCGTCGTTGAGAAAAACGTGCGCCATCACCGTGTGGCGCACGTGGCGGGTGTCGTCGCCGGCGTAGCCGCAGACGATCGTGCCCACACGCGGGTCGTCCAGGGCATCGCTCAAGAACCCGACTTCCGACGGCGGCACGAAGTCGATCCGCGCGTGGACGACGCCCGTTCCGACGTCCTCGACCGGATGGTGCGTCGTGCCCCAGTGACCCTTCGCGCCCCGCGTGGCCGGCAGTTCCACGCGATTGTCGATATGGGCCACGGGATGCCAGATGCGGTAGCGATCGGCGGCTTGCGGATGCCAGTCAAACCACCAGTCGGCCATATCCCCCGTCACGTCGGGCATCGCCGTCCGCACCGCGATGTAGCCGACGCCATCCGGCAGCCAGCACCAGCCGGTCTCCTGCGCGAGCGGCGCCGGGTCGAGCAATCGGTCGAGATCGCGAATGTGGAGAGCGTCGGATGGGGAAATCGGCCCGCGACGGATCGCCGCGAGCACGTCCGGCTCTGGGGCGTCCATCGGGCGTTCCAGATACGGCGCCAGCGCGGCGTCGCTCACAACCGCCCCATCCACGGGTGGAACCGCCCTTCCGGGTCGTAGGCGGTGCGGACGCCATCCAGGCGGGCCATGTTCTCGTCGGTGAGGAATCGTGCGGGACGCTGCCCGAGGTTCTCATCGGCCAACTGGATGCCCGTCGCAAAGGGCTCCATCTCCCGCATGCGGTTCCCCACCCAGGCGGCGTTCGCACCGTCGGTCGCGGCGTCCTCCCACACTCCGTACAGGGCGATGTAGGTGTCGTCCTCGCAGCTGTAGACCATGTCGGGCCGCTCCGGCGCAGGCGTCGTTCCTGGCCCCCAATTCATCCAGAGCATGTGCGAGTAGCGGTTGTCGGGCATCGAGTCGGCGATCCGATGGAGTCCGGGCAGGAGGTCCTCGACGGGGGCGTGCGTCCACATGTTGTCCGCGGCGTAGCGGTGCCCGGTTGGGTACGCCGCGGTGACGCCGGCGTAGAGGTCGTCCATCGTCACCGGCACGTGCGGCAGGGCCAGCTTGGCACGGTCGATCACCGGGCAGGTCTGCAGGACGGCCAGCACCTCTCGGGCCTCCTCCTCGCTGCCGACGAGTGTCGGCCCGGTCACGACGATCTCCTGCTCGCCGGCGTCGTCGCGATGGATTACCACCATGAGCTCCATCGTCCGCGCGACCTGAGGACCGACCTCGTGCGCCCAACGGAACACTTCGTCCAGCACGTCCATCGGGTAGATGAAGACGCCGTTGGCGACGACCTTCGGCTTGGGGTACACGCGGAGGTGAAAGCGCGAGACGACCCCGAAGAACCCAGGTCCCGAACCACGCGCGGCCCACAGCAACCCGGGGTGCTGATCGGCGTCGGCGTGGACCAGTTCGCCGTTCGCGGTGACGACGTCGATCGCCTCGATGCTCATGCAGGCGGGGCCGTGAACGCGGCCGTTCCAGCCGTATCCACCCTGCAGCAGGTAGCCGCCCACGGCCACGCCCTGGCAGTGGCCGGCCGGGAAGAACAGGTCCTGCTCGCCGAGAGCGGCGACGAGCTCACTGCCGCCGCAGCCCGGCTGCACGGAGGCGCTCATCGCCGGTGCATCGATCTCAGCGGCGTTCAGCCGGGAGACGTCGAGCAGCAGCCCGCCGTCACGGAGGTGATTGCCGGCCCAGCTGTGGCCGCCCGAACGCACACCGATCCGCAGGTCGCGATCGCGGGCCAGGCGTACGGCGCGTATGAGGTCCTCCTCGGTGTGCGCCTGCACGATCACGTCAGGGAAGCGGTCGGGCGTCCGCCCGTTCCACACGGCTGCTCGGCGCGCCGTCTCGTAAGCGCCGTCGCCTCGTTCGAAGAGGTCACCGTCGAAGCCTTGAGTCATCGCATGTCCCACACTACAGAACATCTGTTCCAGGATGCAAGACGGACAGCCTCGCTGAGACCGGCGTGGGCGCCGCCAACCTGCGATCCGGGCAGGATGCACCCCGATGGCCTCGCCTCGCAACCTCGTCAACCTGAAGGACGTCAGCAAGGGCTATGGCAGCCGATCGGTGCTGCGCGACATCACGCTCGGGGTGGCGGCCGGCGACCGGATCGGCGTGGTCGGCCGCAACGGCGACGGCAAGTCCACCCTGCTGCGGTTGATCGCAGGCCTCGAGGAGACTGATGAGGGCCTGCTCACGCGCGCCGGCGATGTGGGACTGGCGCTGCTGGGTCAGGGCGACGACCTGGACGAGCAGCGCACGATCCGCCAGGAACTGATCGGCGACCGCGCCGATCACGAGTGGGCGGGCGACAGCACTTTCCGCGGAGTACTCGATGGTCTGCTGGGCGGCGTCGACCTGGCCCGCTTCCCCGAAGGCCTGGACACCCCGATCGCTCCGCTCTCCGGTGGCGAGCGGCGGCGAATCGCCCTCGCCCACCTGCTGCTCGACGGCCCCGAACTGTTGCTGCTGGACGAGCCCACCAACCACCTCGACGTGGAAGGCGTCGACTGGCTGGCTCGCCACTTGGCCGCCCGCCGCGGCTCGATGCTCGTGGTCACCCACGACCGCTGGTTCCTGGACGCCGTGTGCACGACCACGTGGGAGGTTGCCGACGGCGCTGTTCACCAATACGAAGGCGGGTACGCAGCGTATGTGCTGGCCCGCGCCGAGCGCGACCGCCAAGAGGCCGCGCGTGACAGCCGTCGCCAACAGTTGATCCGCAAGGA
Organism: Solirubrobacterales bacterium; assembly: GCA_038319025.1. Lineage (GTDB taxonomy): Bacteria > Actinomycetota > Thermoleophilia > Solirubrobacterales > Solirubrobacteraceae > JBBQCW01. The sequence goes on along the minus strand of JBBQCW010000003.1, from coordinate 26,859 downwards.
GTTGGCGTGGCTTCGCCGCGGTCCTCCGGCCCGGACCGCCAAACCCAAGTTCCGGATCGAGGCCGCCAACGCGCTGATCGCCGACGAGCCCGAAATGCGCGACCGCGCCGAGCTGCTCCGTTTTGCCACCGCCCGGTTGGGCAGCAAGGTGCTGGATGCCGTCGATGTGTCCGTCGACTTCGACGGCAAGCAGGTGCTCCATGATCTGACGTGGCGTCTCGGGCCGGCCGACCGCGTCGCCCTGGTCGGGGTCAACGGCTCGGGTAAGACGACGCTGATCAAGCTGCTGAGCGGCGAAATGGCGCCGACCAAGGGGCGTGTTGAGCGGGGCACGACGATCCGCGTCGCCCACCTTTCCCAGGAGACGGCGGAGATCCCTGATCATCTGCGCGTCCTTGAGGCCCTGGAAGAGGTCCGCGGCACGGCGACGCTGGGCGACGGGCAGCAGATCACCGCTGCGTTGCTGTGCGACCGATTCGGGTTTCGCGGCGAGAAGGCCCGCACGCTGGTACGCGACCTGTCCGGTGGAGAGCGTCGGCGCCTGGGCCTGATGCGCCTGCTCATGGACGAGCCCAACGTCCTGCTGCTGGACGAGCCGACGAACGACCTGGACATCGACACCCTCACGGCGCTCGAGGATCTGCTGGACAGCTGGCCAGGCACGCTGGTGGTGGTGAGCCACGATCGCTATTTCGTCGAGCGCGTTTGCGACGACGTCTACGGGCTCGTCGAAGGCGGTGGCATCCGGCATCTTCCGGGCGGCATCGAGCAGTACGTGGAGCTACGCCGGGATGGGGCGTCGATGGGCGCGTCGCCGGTGTCAACGCCCGCGGCCGCCACCCCGGGCGCCGTGCTGCGCACCACCCGCAAGGAGATCCAGCGGCTGGAGCGCGCACTTGACCGCGTCACCAAGCGCGAGACCGCCATCCACGAGGAGATGATCGCCGGTTCCAGCGACCATGCCCTGCTGGGTACGTTGCAGGCCGAACTCGAGGCGCTCGGCACCGAGCGCGAAGAGCTCGAGGAAGCGTGGATGGTGGCTTCGGAGGCCTTGGAGGTGTGATGCGGCGGGCTACCCCGAAGCCGTCACCGAGAACACCGGCGCCAGCCGCGTCGCCGCGGTGAACCACGTGGCGCCCTTGTCGGCCGAGCCGAACACGTCGCCCGACGTGGCCCCGAAGTACATCTCGAACCCGGTGCCGGTCGGCGTGCGGTCGAACGCCAGGCGCAGCACGGTGAGATACGCGTGTTCTTGCGGCAGCCCGTCTCCGCGCGGAGCCCACGTGGCCCCGGCGTCACGCGTCTCGTAGACGCGCACCTGCCCGTCGGGGGTGACACGATCGGTGTCGGCGGTCAGAGGGATCACGAAGGCGCTGTCCGGATCAGCGGGATCCACCACCATCGGGAAGCCAAAGTCCGACGGTAGCCCCTGGCCGATTTCCGTCCACGACTCCCCGCCGTCGTCGGATCGGTAGACCCCGCCGTGGAACTGCATGAACATGCGTTTCGGGTTGCTGGGCGCCCGGCGCAGGTTATGCACGCACAAGCCGACTTGCACGTCCTCGCTCGGGTCCTCAGGCAGATAGCGCGGGAGGAGGCCCTCGTTCCCCTGACGCCAGCTCGCGCCGCCATCGTCAGTCAGCCATACGCCCGCGGCAGAGACGGCCACCGCCAACCGTTCGGGTTCGCCGGGCCACGGCACGATCGAGTGCAGGCACAGGCCGCCGCCGCCGGGCTGCCACGCGGGCCGGGTCGGGTGTTCCCATAGCGCACGGTTGAGTTCCCAGGTGGCGCCGCCGTCACGGCTTTCGAACAGCACGCCTGGGTCGCCGCCCGCATACAGGCGTCCCTCCTCCCCGGCGACGATGACCCAAATGCGCTCCAGCGCGGCGTCACCGCCCTCGGGCAGGACGACGCCCTCGGATTGCGTCCAGTCGCCCGCGGGGTCGTCCGTGAACCAGATCTTGGGCCCATAGAAGGGCGATGTGACAGACGCGATGATCCGCCGCGTCGCGGGGTCGCGCAGCGCGTACTCGACCGGCTCGCCGGGGAAGGCGCGCGCGGCGACCGTGAACGGGTCACCGGGCTCGCCGTCAAGTACGAAGAGGCCCTTCTTGGTCGCCACGAGCAGTTCGGTCACGTCATCGTCCTCCTGAGATCGCGGGCAGCACGTCTATTCGGGCATCGTCACCGACCGGTGTGGTCGCCGTACCCTGCTCGCCGTCGACGAACACGTTGATGTGCCGGCGGATGTGTCCGCGTTCGTCGAGGATCCAGCCGCTCGCGGCCGGGTTGGCGCCCTCAAAGTCACGCAGGGCGTCGACCACGGTGGCGCCGTGAACCGAATGCTCCGCGCGACCACCGGTGAGGTCGCGCAGGACGCCGCGGATCTGCAGGGTGGGCATGAGTCGATCCTAGCCCCGGCCCGACCGCCTTCAAACCTCGATCCCAAAGTTCTCACCATCTCCTACGCGGGAGGTCGTGTATCTTTAGGCATGCCTAACCGCACGACGCGATCATGACCTTCGCCCAGACCGCTCTCCTCGGTGCCATCGCCGGGTCCACCATCTTCTTGGGCCTGCCGATCGGGCGCGCCTCGGGCCTCAGCACCCGCGCCCGTGTTGGCCTGTCGATGCTGTCCGCCGGAATCCTGGCTTTCCTGTTCATGGACGTCGGCGCCCAGGGGCTCGGAATCATCGAGACCCATCTCACCGCCTTCAAGGCGCACGACACATCCATCTGGCCGGTAGTCGGCCTGTTCGCGCTGATGAGCGTCGGGTTCATGGTGGGTCTGGGTGGCATCGCGACCGTCCAGCGACTCATGGGCACACCCGATCCAGAGATGCCCCCGCTGGCCGGCGGCGAGTCGACGGCCGTGATGACTCCGGTCGAACTCGCGGCCCACAAGCATGCACTGAGCGACCTGGAGCGCCGAACCCTGCGCCGGGGGATGGTTGTGGCCACGGCCATCGGTCTGCACAACTTCGCCGAGGGTCTAGCCATCGGCGTCTCAGCGCAGGCCGGCGAGGTCGCCTTGGCCACGGTGCTGATCATCGGCTTCGCGCTGCACAACACCACCGAGGGTTTCGGGATCGTCGGGCCCCTCGGCGACGTTCGTCCGTCCTGGCGGTGGCTCGGCTTGGCCGGCCTCGTGGCGGGCGGCCCCACCTTCATCGGCTCGATGGTCGGCTACCAAGTCAGCAGCGACGCGCTGGAACTCCTCTTCTTCTCCCTCGCCGGCGGGGCCATCCTGTACGTGATCGGGGAGATCTGGTCCGGTACGCGTCGCATGGGCCACAAGGAGTTCGGGCTCTACCTGCTGGGCACCGGCTTCCTTCTCGGGATCGCCACCGATCTCGTAGTCGCCTACGGCGGCGCCTGAGTCGCCGGCGGTAGCGCCGACGTGCGGGGCCACGGCGCGTAGGATCGCCACATGAAGCTCTACACCTGTGGACAAGAGGATCACGGCGCCGCCCTCGGGCACCCATGTGGGCGTGCCGCCAAAGCCCTGCGCGACGCCGGACACACCATCGAGATCGAGACCGTCGACGGTTACCGGCTGCTGCCGTGGACCCGTACCGGAAAGCGTGATGAGATCCGTGAAATCTCCGGCCAGGACAACGTGCCCGTGCTCGTGACCGACGACGGCGAGGCCGTCAGCGGCTCGGGGACGATCGTCAAGTGGGCGAAGGCGCACCCGGCCAGCTGAGGCCGGCGGGCTGCGGGCGCCTCCCAGATCAGGCTGCCGCCAGCACACCCTCGAGCTTGTCCAGCGTGCCGGCCCAGCCGGCGTTTGCCATCGGGATCATCTCGTCGACGCACAGCATGGTCACGTCGATGATGAGCTCAGTCCGTCCGTCCCCTAGGTCGTTGAACGACAGGATGGTGTGCTGGCGTTCCATCATCGGGTGATCGATGTCCTCCTCCACGAATGAGAAGCGCTCCGTCGGCGTGACCTCCACGAGCGTCCCATTGCCCGGGTACTCCGTTCCGTCCGGGCCCACCATCGTGCTCTTGAACGCGCCGCCCGGCCGCAGGTCGATCTCGACCGACTCGACCGGAGTGTGGAAGTGCTCGGGCCCGAACCACGCGGCGAACCGCTCGGGCTCGGTCCAGCAGGCCCACACCAACGCCTGCGGGGCGTCGAGGACGCGGGTGATCGTGAACTGGTGTTCGGTGATGGGTGAATCGGTCATGGGGTCGTGTCCTTTTGCTGGATGGTCTGCAGGTGCTTTTCGAGCCGGTCGAGCCGGCCGTCGTAGAACGCGCGGTAGGTGCTCAGCCAGTCGACCGCCTCACCCAGCGGCGCCGCCTCCAGTCGCGAGGGACGCAACTGCGCGTCTCGCCCACGGGAGATCAGGCCGGCGCGCTCAAGCACCTTCAGGTGCTTGGAGACGGCCTGCAAGCTGATGGGGAAAGGCTCGGCCAGCTCGTTGACCGTCGCGTCGCCTTCAGCGAGCCGGGCGAGGATCGCCCGGCGCGTAGGGTCGGCCAGGGCAGAGAACGTGCGGTCGAGTTGAGCGGTCGTCATGGCGTGTATTAACCCTAGCAGTTGATCAACCGTTAGGTTGAATAGTCTGGTGGCAGGCGTCTCCCTAGGCTACGCGGCGGCACGGCGGGGTCCCATGAGTCCATGCTTGACGTTGTTGCGCCGTTAGTCGTCCTCTTCCCCACCGGCGGCGTTATCGGTATCGCCGGGTACCGATCAGCGCGCGACGACCGTCCGCATCAGGACAATGCCTCGTACCGGCACATCGACGACGAGTGATCCATAGACAGGGCCGCGTGGGCCACCCAGGGCTCAGCCGCCACGAGGAACGATCGTGCTCGCGACTCAGAGTTTGCGAACGGCGTAGGCCGCGAGATCATGAACACTTGGCGCCGCGGAAGCCGTTCGCCCGCGAGCCTGGCGGAGCACCGGCGACGAGCCTCGCGCTAGGCCTGGGCCACGTCCCCGGCCGGCACAAGGCGCCCGCGGCCGACTCGGGGCCCTGAACGGGCCTGAAAACAGCTCGAGCCCCGGGAAATACGTCCCCGAGGCTCGATGCTTGACTACTTCAAGTGACTATTCGTCGAGCTATCCCCTATGGAGACGATGTGTTCACGGTACGCGAACCTCCTGGAAAACAGTGGGTGATGCCACGTTTTGCGTCCCTTTTGCGTCCCAGCCGGGACGAGCGAGACGGTACGCGGCCTTGAGGCGCTCGCGCGCCGCAGCCAACGACGGATGCCCGTACGTGCTGCGAACGAGCTCGCCGCCGTCGGTGTGACCGAGCTGCACCGCGACGTCCTCGTGCGTGACGCCCATCGACAGCAGGTGGGTCGCGCAGAAGTGGCGGAGCTCGTAGAAGTCCATGTCGGGTCGGCCGAACGCGGCCCGGGCAGGGGTCCAGTACGTGTAGAAGGATGGGCGGGCGAACCGCTTGCCGCGGACCGTCCAGAACACCCACGGCACGTCAAGGCGGCGGGTGAGGGTCTGCACGGCGTCCGCGGCTTGCGGGGGCAGGATGACGGTGCGGGCAAGCTTGTTTTTTGGCCGCCGGCGGCCGCCAGCTGCGGCGACCTGCCAGCCGATCTTGACCTCGTTGTTCTTGAGGTCAAGGTCATCCCACTCGAGCGCGAACATTTCGCCGGGGCGCAGACCGACGTAGGCGGCGAAGGTGATGGCAGCGGCGATCATGTCGCCGTGCGCGTGGGTGCCGCGAGCTGTCTCGGCGAGCTTGTTGACCTGGTCGGTGGTCAGCCAGTCGTCGGGGAGGTCCTTTCGTCCCCGCGACTGCGTGATGCCAAGGTCGCGGGCGAGGTTGGAGAACGGGTTGACGGCGGTGCGGGCGCCCTTGTGGATCGCCCAGTTCACCATTGCCCGGCAGACGGGCAGGTGGACGGGGTGCTGGAGGGAGAACGAGGCGGCTTCGGCGCGGCCCAGGTCGGCGATGGGGATGTGGCCGTACTCGTCGACGAACGGGGCGATCATGTACGTGTTCGTCGCGAGGGTCGTTGGCGCCCACGCGTTGCGGGGCGCGTTCGCCTTGTCGTGCAGCCACTCCTGGGAGAAGTCCTTGACGGTGATTCGGCGCACTCGCGTGGCGAAGCGGGCAGCGGCGTCGGCTTCCGCCCAGCGGGCGGTCCCTTCCTCGCGGACGGTCCCCAGCCGGGGGTACGTGCCAACCCATTCCTTGCGGCCAGTGGCCGGGTTGTAGACCCGGACGCCGTAGCCGCCGCTGCGTTTGACGATCACGCGGTGCTCCTCGCTGCTCGTGCGTCGAGCCATGCCTCGACGTCGGAGAGCCGGAACCTAACCGACCGGCCGACCTTGCGGCACGGCATGCCATCGCGGACGCGCATCTCGACCCACCGCTCGCTGTACCCCAGGTGCGCGCAGAGGCTGGCCTTTGTCAGCCATGCCTCTGCGCCACCGGGAAACTGAACGACCCGACCGGTCACGCGTTCGGCTTCACGTTGAGGCCACGGGACAGCTTGGGCTCCTCGGTGGAGCACTCCTCGAACGCCGCCGCAATCACCGGGCTGATCTTCGACAGCGCCTGGATCCCGGCGACGCGCGCCTTGAACGACACGACGCGCTCGACGGCCTTCCCGGCCGCGTCCTTCGTGAGCAGCCCGTCCTTCACGAGCTTCCGGGCGGCCTTGTACACCCGCTCGCCGTCGTACTTGACGGTCGGCGCCGGCGACGTCCCGGTGATCTTCCAGTTGGGCCTGATGACCGTCCACTGGCCGCCCGGGTCGATCTCCCGGTACATGCGCTCCTGCACAACGTTGAGCGCCTGGTCGCACATCCGCTTGTACTCGCGGACGTGGTCCAGCCACCCGGCGAGATCGTCCAGATCAGCGGTGATCAGGTTGACGAGCTCGCCGGTGAGCGGGTCGAGGACCTCGACGACGATGTCGGGGTCCTCGACGCTGGTGATGGTGAGAGCAGTCGACGGCATCAGAACGGCACCGCCATGTCCGTGATGTGCTCCAAGAGAGCATCAAGGTCGGCGCCGAGCGGCTCCGTGTCGTTGCGCTCCCAGATGAGCTTCACGCACCTGGATACCTGCTCGTTGTCGCCGGGCATCTCCTTGGCGATCGCCGCGAGGACCTTCAGGAACCCCGGGCCGATCGGACGAGGCAGCTGGTCGATGCTCGTGACCTTCGCGACGCACCGGCAGAGAACCTCAACGCGCTGATCATCCAGCTGGGCGTCGACGACGGCCGCGGCGATCTTCGCGACCGTGGCCGGGGTGATCAGCTTCTCCGGATCCGCTGCAGCGGCGGCGACCGGGGCCTGCGCTGCAGCGGGGGCAGCCTGAGCCACCGGGGCCGCAGCGGCCTGCGGCAGCAGCGCTGCGGCCGCGGTAAGCGCCTGGGCGGCCGCGACAGGCATCGCTCCCCCGCACCCCTTCTTGACCGCGCCCCACGCCTCCTCGGCCTTCTTGGCGTCACCGCCGCACAAGGCCAGCAGCGCCTGCGATGCGGCCTGCTTGAGCGTCGGGTCGGCCTCCTGTGCATACGGGAGGGTGTGCTCGACCGTCATCATTTCCTCGGACGGTGTTGCGTTGTAGCCGGCCAGGTGAACGACCCAGCCGAGCGCGGCCCGATAGGCACGGGACGCGGCCCGGGTCTGCGCCATCGCCTGCATGGCGGTGTCGTCGGCCTTGGCCCACTTGTCCTCCGTCCGGCGGCAGATGCCGACGCCAGTACCAACGAGGGTGCCGTCGGGGAGACGGGCCTCCGCCTTCGCCGTCCAGTCGAAACCCTGAACGGTGTACGTGCGGTCGGCGACGTGCTTCTTCTCCTTGTTGATCCACTGGTAGTCCTTCACGTGGACCTCGTACTCGGTGATCAGTGCGGCCCCGGTGACGGGGTCGAGCATCGGGCCGACGTGCACGTTGTCGATCGCGACGCGCGTGATGGTGCCGATCGTCTGCCAGCCCTCGATGTCGACGTGGTCCTTCGCGCCGATCCGAGTTAGCAGCCCCTGCTTCGCGAGCACGTCCTTCAGGGTGTTCGCGACCTTCGCGGCGACCTCGAGCGTGGTGTTCGGGTCGTCGTACTCCCGGAACAGTGCCGGGGTTGGCGCGGTGGTGCGGACGAGCTCGGTGCCAGCGGCCGGCGGAACTGGGACGGGCGGCGCGGGGGGATCTTCGCCGACGATCTCAGCGTCGGTTATGAGCTCTTCCTGCGGGCTGTCGGGTACGGTAGTGGCGCTCATGGAGTGTGTTCTCCGTGGGTCGTGCCCCCGGCCGCGTCAACGGTGCGGGGGCTGTTCTTGTGGTTGGTGACCGTCGGTGGACGGTGGATGTTTCTCGCGGCCAAGCGAGGCGCCTCCTCAGTGGTCCTACTGGTTGGTGTTGGGTTGGTACTGCGGGATGCTGCTTCGGGGTCATTGCTCGCCTTCGCCGGGCGAGCGACGCCACTCTATCCGGTACGGATCAGTGGCGCTAGGTCTTCTTCGGCGATCCGGACTTTTCGGCCGGTCGGCCCGAACCTGGTGCAGGGCAACTGCCCCGCCTTGATCCAGTTGTGGACCGTCTGGTAGCTGACGCCGAGCCTCTCGGACACTTCTCGGACGCTGAGGCCTTCCTTGGCTGAGTGCAGCGGTGTTGCCACGTTAGGGTCCCTGGTCGCGGTTGGGATGAGGAAACCTCCTCACTACGTTGGTTGATGATTACATACGAACTAGACGACGCGTCTGCGGTGGGCTACGGCTTCCATGCGCGCCCGTCACGCCGCCAATGCTGCTTGACGTTCGTGATCTTCGTCGACTGCCGAGGCAGCCGACCATGCGTGTGCGGTAGGACGCCGAGCAGCAGCACCCACTTACCGCCCAGGGTGTACGCGTCGACTACCTGGCCGAGAAACGGGGCCGGGTGATGTGGGTCCAGGACGAGAACGATGTCGCCGAGGCGGATCTCTCTGGACCCGATCTTGGTACGTGGCCCCACCTTGCCAGGCGGGACCTCGCGCACCTGTCGCTTCGCACGAGGTGGAGGTTTGGGCGGCAAACAGTGGTCAGTGCGGTGTGTTGGGGGTAACATTCGGGCTGCGGGTCCTCTCTGTGTCCTTCGCCAAATCGGGCATGGAACCGGGATTCGCGTTGGTTAGGTTGGTACTGGGGGGCCATCCGCTCCATTAGCCAGGAGAGGACGGCCCCCCGCTTACCGCCCGCTCAGGCAGCTGCCACGAGCTCAGACGCCTTGGCCTTCATGCCGTCGTGGTCGCCGAACGCCCGGATGAACAGGCCCTCAGGTGACTTCACGCGACGCCCGTAGTCGAGGTGCTCGGTGATCGCGTTCAGCGCACACCACTTCGATCCGGGGGCGTTGCCGACCGTCGGCCCGTCCTTGAACAGGGTGATGACAGCATCCCTGGACTTGGCCCTTGAGCGGGAGCCGCCACCGGCCAATGTTTCGTCGGGCCACAGCTCCTTCAGCACCTGGTCGAGCTTGCGGTCGGTCATTCGCTGCGACGCCAACCGGTTGCCGAGCTTCACGAACTGCTTGCTGTATTGCACGTGCATGCCCATCACGGCGCGGGCGTCGTGGATGCCCTGCGTGACGTCGCCGACGTGCCGCACCGTGTAGATGCGCTCGGCGTCAGCGCCGTCGAGCGCGAACGCCCACGTGTTGGCGCACACGACGCGCACCTTCGTGAGGAGCACCTGGACGCTGCCCTTGCCGTCGTGGCGGTTGGCGAACAGCAGGTACTCCTGGACCGGGTCGCCGCCGACGGTGATGTGCCCGGGCACCCTGGCCAGAACCCACACGCGCTTGCCGGCGTTCAAGGAGCCGGCGGTCTCGAACGTCAGCGAGGTCCCGAGGAGGTTGTCGACGAACGATAACGCGGCGTGGTTCTGGACTGGCGTGTACCGGTCGGTCACGACGCCGAGAACATCACCGGTGTCCCTGCGGACGTTCGCGAGGAACCCGTCGACGAGCTCCGGCCGGTCCTTCTTGGTGGGGCCGGGGACGTAGAGAGGCTTCTGGATGACCTGCCAGTCCAGGCCGGACTTCTTGAGGGCGTCCTGCACGCTCGACGGCGCCTTCTTCAGGACGATGCCGAGACGGTGCCAAGGGGTTTCCCTGACGCTGAACATGCTGTCCTTGGCTGTGATTCCGTGGCTCATGATGAGCCTCCTTGTGGTTGGTTTTCTATGGTTGGTGAGGGCGGCCCGAACTGGACGTGCCCCTCGTCGCGGTGGACGGGGCAGTGCCACGCCCCAAACCGGTACGTGACCGGCTGCCCACACTCGATGCAGTGGGCTGTCGCCCGGTCCTCTCCCCCCGGCTCGTGCGGCCGACTGGCGTGGTGCTCCAGCAGCAGCGCACGTTCCTTGAGCACCGCGGTGAACACAGCAGACGCCGACATCGAGTCGTCGATCTTTGCGCTCACGACGGCCCACGCACCAGCTTGCAAGAGCGCTTCGTGCAAGCACTCCTCGAGGGCGTCCTTGTAGGCGATCAACGAGTCGACGCCCGACTCGTTGCCGTCGGTGCCATCGCTATAGCCGCAGACCTCCTGCAGCAGCTTGATCACATCGGCCGGGGCGATCATGCGTTGAGGCGGATCGGCATGAGGATCACACGGCCGCCCTGCCCGCTGACGAGGATCGGGCGCAACGGGCTGATCGTCTGCACCCGCAGCTTGCCGCCGCGCAACGGCGTGAGCGCCTCGACCGCGGACAGGAAGAACATGGCGTTCAGGCCCACGTCGTCCAGAGCCGTGATCTTGGATCCCTTCACGAGCATCGCTGCGGCGGGCACCTCCATCGACATGCCGGCCCCGCTGCTCTTGTCCTTGCCGTGCAGACGCACTTTGTCGTGCTGGAGTGCGAAGCGAAGCGGCGCGCTCGGCCGGTCACCGAGGACGCTCCACGCGAACCTGGCGGCGTCGACCAGCTCGTCGCGGGGGACGCGGTAGTCGATGTCGAAATCGTCGGGGATCAGGTGCCGGTACTCGAACGCCTTCCCCTCGACCTGGCGGGTGACGTAGACGGCTTCGCCAACGTCGATCGTCACCGCGGTGGTGCCGCGGAACGTCATCTTCCATCGCTTCGACGCGCCGGCTGCCGCGTACTCGATCGCTTCGGACGGCACGGAGATCTTGCCCGTCCGTCGGGCGATCATGCCGGGACAGTCGAACACCCCGAGCCGGTAAGAGTCGCTGGCGTACACGACGCGGGACTTGCGGTCGAACACGATGCTGGTGAGTGCGGGCCGCGTCTGATCCTTGGACGCGAACGGGAGAGCCGCACGCACGACAGGGAGCACCTCGTCCCCCGGCGCGCTCATGAGGTCCTGCCCCGGTGTGAAGTCGAGGGACGGGAAGTCCTCGTTGCGGAGCAGCGGCAAGACGAGGTTCTTCGCCCCTGCGGCAAGGGTGAGCGTGCCGTCCCGGCTGTCGGTTTGTGCGACCCATGCGCCCGGGCCGAGCAGCTTGACGGCGTTGGTCAACAGGTCGCAGGCCACGAGCGCGGTGAACCCGCGGGTCCCGCTGCCTGACATCCGTGCCTGCACCGACGTCGTCATGTTGGTCGCCTCGAGGGTGACCTTGCCGCCGGTTAGGCGGATCATGATGCCGCCAAGCGCGGCGACCGCGGAGCGCTTGGATGCGACGGGCTTGGCGCGCTTCAACGCGGCGTCGAGGCTGCGGCCGGTGATCTGCAGCGTCGAGGTCTTCCGCGGAGCCTTCCGCGGCTTGGCTGGGGTCGTGGGCTTGGTGGGGGTTTCCGTCGTGGACATGCGTGATCCTTTGCGTTGGTCTGCGGGCCGGCGCCTGTGGTTGGGCGCCGGCCCGCGGGTTGGTGCTTCAGGCGGCCGTCTTCTCGGCCTGTGGTGGTGCCGGAGCCACCGGCGCCACGTTGATGGTGGGCATGGGCTTGACGTGCGTCAGACGCGCTTTCGCGGCGAGCTCCGCTTCGAGCTTGACGGTCTCGGCGTGTACGACGAGATCTCGGCTGCTCATCGCAGCGGGTCGGTCATGTCGGCGTGGCCGGCCAGGCCGAGCACGCAGACAATCAGCACGACGAACGCGATGGTGAGTGCCGTCGCTTGCCACCCGTAGCCCTTGTCCGGGTCAGCCGGTGGCCGGGATGCGGGCGCGTGGTCGTTCAGGCGGTCTTCGCGGGCCAGCTGCTCGTCGTGGCGGCGATCGTTGAGGGTGAGGTCGTTGTCGTCCTCCACCCAATCGGTGAACAGGCTCACAGGCCCGCCACCCCCGCCTGCCCGTCGTCGTAGACCCGGTGTGCCTCGTTGTAGGCAGCGACGATTGCGTCGGGGTCACCTTCGCCGATGGCGATGTGGCCACCGGTCAGGTCGGTCCACCGCACTTCCGAGACGGTGATGGTCGTCCCGTCCGGGAGCGGGCCGACCGTGTCACCGTCATCCGCCCCGGCAGCCTGGGCACACGCGATCCCAAAAGCGTTGGGATCGTACTCGCGTGTGCCCCCGGTGAACGGCCACGACTGGTCGTCCAGCACACCGACGATGGCGTCTCGCGCGTCGTCCAGCGTGGCAAAGGCTCGACGGGTCTGCACAGGTGCAACGCCGTGCTCGAACTCGGCGGCCGGATCGTCTCCGTACAGCGTGTTGGTGGTCGTGATGACGTAGGGCATCAGGCCACCGCCGCTTCTTCTTCGTGGGGCTGCTCGAGCAGCTGGAAGAACCGGTCGCACGTGTCACGTGCCTCGCGGAGCTTCCAGTGCCACAACCGGCCGTGGCTGTCGCGATAGCGGCCGTCATCGTCACGGCCACCGTTCAGCAGCCAGTGGCCCGGATCACGGTCCAGGAACTCGAACACGTCGGTGTTGCCGTCGAACATGCGGGCGATCCGCTCGCCGAGTTCCTGGGTGATGCCGTCCGGGGTCGGGAGTTCGCCGAGCTCATCGACGATGAACGTGGCGAGGACAACATCGTTCTGGAACGTCATGAGGTCACCCGGCCTTTCCGGCAGGCACGGGCGGCCTGGCGGGCGTCGGGGCTGTCCGGGAGGACTTCGACGCTGTACCGGCCCGTGTCGATCCAGGCGATCGCTTCGGCTTCGGCACGGTCGCGGCCCCGGAACGGGCCGGTCGTGATGGAGCGCCCGTCGCCGCGGAGAGCGGAGCGCCTGACGTAGAAGCGGCCGTGGCCTGAGCCACGCCGTCGGTGGTTGGTATGCATGGAGAAGCCATCTCCTGGTCTGGTTGGTTGGTACTGGGGTAGTTGGGTTTGGTGACCTCCTGCGGCCAGCAGCCGCACGGGGTGCTGCGGTCCGTGGGGAGGCGTCCGTGCTTGCACTCGTACGCGGCGTCCATTACTGACGGGCGGTCCTGCCCATCGAGAAGGAACACTTGGCCAGCGGACGGGCCCAGGCCGTTGTGGACACCAAGGAACGTGTAGTTGCGGCCCGAGTTCGTTACGCTCGACGCCTTCGCGGGCGGCTTCACGGTTGGGGGTTTGCCGGTGCCGTGTCGTGCTGGGACCCGCCGCCCTCGCCGATGCGTGACTCCGCTGTCACCGGTCACTGGCCGGCGGCGATGGGCAGCGCGTCCGTGCCGTGAGGCGCGGCCAACAGCGGGCATGATGCCCACCCTTTGTGCATCGCCTGCCATGTTTCGTGGTCGTCGAGGGTGATCCGGTCGCCGACCCGGCAGCCCTGCTTGATCAGGCCGCTACGGCCTGGGTGAGCGAGATGCTCAGGCTGCAGGTGAGCGAACGCTCGCTCAAGGGTGCCGTGCGTCGTCGCGGTAGACCGGACGGTGCCGGACCACACGCACACCCATGGGAGCGGGGTGTGTGACCGTGCGCCGACCGTGTTCGGCCGGCCGTCGGCGAGCATGAACACGGCAACGCGGGTGCGGGGGTGTCGGCGTCCCGCTGCGAGCAAACGCTCGTCGCGAGACACGCGGTCGATGAGGCTGGCCATGTGGCCCTCCTGTGGTCGGTCATGGTTGGTTGGTCTGCGGGTACTGCCGCCCAGCGGCCAAGCCGGGCGGGTGCTTCGTGGGTTGACGTTACCCGACCGCGACGGGTCGGTCGAGGTGCTGTGCGGTGAGCAGCTCGCTGCCGGTGATGCCGGAGCGCAGCGCGTCCTCCAGGCGGTCCTGGGACTCGGTGAACGAGACGGCGGAGGCGATGTGCCGGTGCCAGTCGGCGGGGGTCTGCGGGCCGGTCAGCAGGTCGTCGGTGTAGACGGTGTCGCGCATCTGCTGGGCGAACTGGTCGCGGCGTTCGGCGGGAGCGGTTTCGCGTTCGACGTCGTCGAAGCACGGTCCGCACAGTCGGGGGTAGGTGACGTCGTCGACGTCGGTGAGGCCTGCCTTGTAGACGTCGTACGCGGTGGCGCAGCAGGAGCAGCAGCCTGTTGCGGGTGTGCGGGTCGTGGTGGACGGGACGTGTGCTTGGTGTAGGTCGAACATGGAGGAGCATCTCCCCTTGTGGTTGGTTGGTTGCGTCATGGCCACGCCGACGAGTCGAACGTCGCTGGCCCCCCGTTGGGGCTGCGTGGCTTGAAGGTTGGGTCTCCCGGACTGTGCCCTGTGGTTGGCGGCCTTTGGCCTTCCGGATGTTCCCTCGTGGTGTGCCTTCCGTGGCTGAGGGGCCGGGGGTCCCATTGGCGACCTGGGTGCTGGTGTCGTCTCGTGCGACACGCTCCTGGGGCCGGGGCGGAAGGCTGGGTCGGTGCTAACGACCTGCTTCACTTCCTATATACAGTCTATCATGTTTCATCCACTTTGTCAAGTTAAGACATTGTTAAGCGTTCATACGGCTTCATGCCGCTCCATCAACACCCGGGACGCAGAAAAACCGCCCCCCACCCGAAGGCAGGGGGCAGCACGTATTCAGTTGTGAACCAGCAACCGACAGGTCAGACGCGAACCGCCCCCGACCTCGAACACGACACGTAGTGACGCTCGAGCAACTTGCGACGAGCGACGTTCACGCGCCTCTCCTGAGCGGGCAGCCGGCTACCAGCCCTCACCGCTCGCCGACGGGCATGCCGGTACCGGTTCAGCGCCGCACACTGCGCTTTCAGGCTCGCCGGCACAGGCTTGTGAGCCACCGCCGCATGCTGCTCACGGGCGATCGCCGCGTCGACCAAGCCCTCATGGCGATCCCAGACCGTGCACTTATGCGAATGGATCGTCGGCAGCGGGCAACGAGCGGCACGCAGATGCCGCAGCTGCGCACGCTCCCGGTACAGGCGGGCCAACCGAGCATGGCGGCGAGCACGTACCTGCGACGCAGTCGGCACCGGTTTGGCGTTGATGAACCTGTCGAACGCCGCCGGCGGCCGCAGCCACACCGTCATGTCCGAGTTGAACGCCCCATTCCAACCAGCGTCCGTGTACTGGTGCTGGGTGTAGAGGGATGGCGGGAGCCCGCAGAACACGGGGGCGGACGGGTAGCCGGCCAGCCACGCGGGAACGGCGCCCTTCGGCCACCAGCACCCCAGGTGCGGCGTCCAGTACCAGCCGCCCGTGTAAATGTTCACGCGCCCCCACCTGGCGATCAGGTAGTTGACCATCGCCTGCACTCCCGTCCGGGTCGCAGACCCGTACTCAATGTCGAGCGTTGGGGGGGCCCACCTGGTCGATGTGCGCGTCATCCCGGCGGCGGCCAACCTGTCGCTGAACACCTTGGCTTCGGCGACGCAGTAGCACGACACGAAGTCGTAGCCGCCCGTCGCCATGCCATGTCTGCGTGCCGACAACGTCATCGGGAGGAACGTGCGGTCGATGAACCCAGTGCCCTGATTGGCCTTGTTGATGATCAGCTGGTGGTGCTGGGCGATCGCAACGATCTGCGAGTCCGACGCCGGGTCGTTGTTGGACAGATCAGGGAACGTGATGCCGTTGACAGATGCGGATGCGGCGCGCAGTGACCTGAAGAACTCACCGGTCCCCGGGACCGACACGGCCGCCGGGTTGCATTCGCCCATTCGGCCTCCGCCCTGGTCAGCGCCAGCGCACGCCACAGCAGCGAACTTCGCGGCGGCCACAGGGCTCGCCGGAATGTGGATCGACGCTGGGGCACCGACGGTGACGGTCAGGCTGGTGCTCGAGCCGTCTTTGCCGGTGTGCGTGAACACAGCGACAAGTGACAGGCCCAGGACGGCAGCGATGAGCAGCCCGACGATCCCGCCGGGCGGTGGCTTCTTCATATGGACCCCTCCTGAGGGGTTGGGAGGAAAGGGCGCGCCCGGGCGGGCGTACCCTGGGGTTAGACCTGGCGGAGCTGCAACTCAGCGAATGCCGTGATGTGACTGAACGCAGCCTGGCCGACTGTTGTTGAGGCCATGTTCACGAAAAACATGTAGTAGCCGGCCGCGGGGGCAGCGAAGTCGGTGGACACCTGAGACCCCTTGAAGTGGGCGGCCTGGGTGCCGAACGAGGCAACCGCCCCGGGGACGAGCGTTCCGAAACTAGGAACCATGTCGGTGATCGTCACGGTGGCCCAAGCGATGTCGATCGCGACGCCAGGGGCGACGCCGTCGCAAAACAAGACGGCGCGGACCCTCAGCTTGGTCGCGCGTGACCCTCCTGCATAGTCGGACGCATCGAGATACACCGGGGTACCAAACAGGGACCCCGCTGGCGGGAGACCGGTCAGGCTGGCCGAAAGATCGCGGCGGACTACCTTGTAGCTTGAGAAAGCGGGCTCGTAGTCGTCCTGGATTGCGTTGAGGTCGCCCGGGAGGATCGACCCGCCGTTGGTGAACGTCTTGACGCGCGACATGTCGCGGGCCTCCTTGTGATTCGAGAGATAGGCCAGCACCCCAGGTCGGGGGCGGCCCGGGGCTTACGGGGTGTTGGTCTCCACGTACACCGGTGCGAGCAGGTGCACGGGCCTGTAGCGGCCGATCGTGCGTTTCACAGCACCACGATCGAACGCCAGGTAGGAACGGGTCGAGACGGTGAAGAACCGGCCAGAGATGTTCTCGTCGACGTCGACGAGCGATCCAATACCGAACGTCAGGTCCACTACGGGCGGGAACGGGATCCCGGTGCCGTCGAACGCGAAGATGAGGCCGGTGCCATCGGCGGGGAAGTCATCGCCGCCTCGCGGAAACGCGATGCCCGACCCGTCGATCGGGAAGAAAAGGTTTGGGCGGGCCGGCGGCGGGTTCTGAAACAGCGGGCCGATACCGGTGCCGCTCACGGGGAACGTGAGCCCGGCGCCGCCGGCGTCGAACAGAAGGACCGTGCCGACCAGGTTGATCGGCGTGGCGATCAACGTGAGGAGCGTTGTGATCAGCGACGGCAGGGAGCCGTCCTCAGCGGCCCGGGCCGAGATGAACGCGCGTAGCTGCTCAACGGTCGAAGGCAGCTGCTCGTTCTGGACGCCGTACACGTACGCCCACTCCTCACGGACCGCCTCATCTGATGCGGTCGCCAGGCGGGTGTTGCGGTACACGGCCTCTGCTCGCGCGGCGAGCTCGTCGGTGAGGGCCGCGAACACGCCCAGGTGGAGCCCGAGCTCGCTGACGGGGTCCTGTGACCACCAGCTCGGCAACCGGTCCTGCAGGTCAGGGAGTGTCGGCTCGAAGAACTCCATGCTCAGAGGAGGGTGATGGCGACGGACATGTCAGCGTCGACGAGCGACAGGTACCGGTCCGGGCCCGGGCTGATGTCGCCGACGGTGCCGCCAGCATCAGCGAACTTGCGCAGGTCCGGGAACGGGATCGCGACCGACACAACGTCGTCGATCTGATGGATCGCCCTGATCGCGTCGCTGTAGTACGCGAGCTTTCCGCAGCGTGCCGCGTTCACGACGCCTTCAACGGCGGCAATCACCGCGGCGGCGAGCGCGACGGGGTCGGTGCCGGTGAGCGCGTACACCGTGAGCGCGGCGTAGCAGCGGACCGCCGTCGCTGTGATCGCGGTGACCTGCTGGTTGATCTGCTCAATGTTGTTGATCGCCGACTGCACCGCCGACAACAGGCCCGCGGACCCTTCGTAGTACACCTCCGCCTGGCCGGCCGGGACGGTCGACCCGCCGGTCCGGGCGTCACCGGCCTGCAGCACCGACGCGGAAACCACACCCGGGACGGCCAGCGCTGCGGCCTCGAACGCGGCGGCGTTCGCGTTGCCGCGGCCCTGCACCGTCACGAGCGTCCGGTACCTGAGCGCATCGTCGGTTTCCGCTTCAACACCACCCGTGAACGTGGTTTGGACGATGAACCCGCCGTCCGTCTGAAACCCCGCCACCGGGTTGACGGGCAGCAGCACCGTGCCGGCCTGCACGTTGCCGACCGTCCCAGCGGACAGGGCGGTCGCGGGAACATCGACGAACAGATCACTGGACCCGAACACGGCGTCGGTGTTGGTGATGATCGTCGCCGGCGGCGACCCGGGCACGGGCTTGGTTTGCAGCTGCCCCCACCCTGCCGGGATCGTCACCGCAACACCTGAGGCGGCACGGCTGATGCGCAGCACACCGGTCGCCTGGACGGCCGGGTTGCGCAGCACCTTGTAGTCCGCGGCCTTCTCGTCCAGTGCCTCACCGGATGCGGTCGCAAGGAACGAGTCGGTTTGGAACTGGTCGATCTGCAGGGATTGGGCGGACAGCATCGCCGCCTCACCCTCGTACAGGGTGCGGGCACCGGATCCTTCGGTGAAGTCGGTGATCCTTGAGCCCGCGGCTTGGACTCGCGCGATCGCGTCGGCCAGGAACTCTTCGGGGGTGCGGTACAGGCTCGGCAGGCTCATGTGTCGCTCCCGATAGCGGGTTGGATGGTGTCGGCGAACGCGGCGGCGTCGGCAAGCTCAACGAGCTCGCCCGGGTCGTTGCCGACGAACTCGGCTTCCTGCAGGTCGGGGAGAACGTCGGCGTCGTCGATCGGCGTGTCGGACGGGCTGACGCTCACCGACAGGTCCGGTGTGGTGAGGTCGGTGACGTTCAGGACGTCGCCGGCGGCGAGCTGCATCTTGCAGCTGATGATCGTGCCGGTGTCACCGCCCCTGGTGCCCGGGTCACCGGCCGGCGAGGCGTTGATGTCGGTCGCGCCAAGGAACCTGCGATCACCGTCGACGAGACGACGCAGTTCGATCGTGGCCTGCGAGCGCAGCTGGTCACGATCTAGCTTGTCGCCGATGTGGCCCTGCAGGTCGCTGCCGTAGTCGGGGTGCAGGTCCAGTTCGCCGCGGGACGTCTGGAAGCGCATGCGAACGGCCTGGACGCACGTGTCGGGCCCGTCGACCATGCCGAGAGCCCCGTTCGCTTGGACGACGAGGTTGCCGTCCGCGGTGAACGCGATGTCGCTGCCGTACGGATCTGGGGTGTCGCTCATGTGACGATCAGGTCCTCGTAGCTCGTGGTGGCAGGTGAAACGGTCCCGGTGTCCCACATCAGCTGGTAGCGGCCGGCGGCAGCGGGAGCGACCGGGTTTTTGACGTAGCGACCTGACCCGGCCGGGTATTCGGTGATCCCGGCTGTGGTTCGGGCGACGATGGTGCTGGTGCCCTGCAAGATCCTCAGGCCCATCGTCCCGGTGAGCCCGGTGGGTGCTCCGTCGGCGTCGGCCTCGAACACGGTGCCTCGCGGCGCGGTCACCCCGGTCGGGGCGGCTGCGAGACCGGGGATGCCGCCAGCGGCCGTTGAGATCGGTGCGACGATGACGGGGCGTTGCTGATCGCCGTCGATGTTGGTGAGGAGCACCTGGTCGCCGACAGCGGGGATCCACCATGTCGGTGCGGGGACCGCGACGCGGCCGGCGCGGCTGTTAGCGAGGCTGACGTCGACGGTGCCGTCGGCGTTCACCACCGTTACCTGCGCACGCGTCACTGGGGCGGCTGCGCCCCGCGCGTTCTGCGGCATGCCTACCGTCGGCTCGAGGAGGGTCACAGTGGCCTCACGCCGACGTGGACGTGGTTGTGGTGGCCACTGACGCGCCAGCCGACCTGGACGTGGTAGCTGCGCCCGTTGTAGTGCCAGGTGTTGCCGGGGAACTCGAAGTTGCAGGCGGTCTTGGAGAGACGCCGTGCGGTGGCGGCGGGCACCCCGCAGACCCGGAGCGCCGCGTCGCAGATCGCGTCGCCTAGAGGCGTGTCAAGCGCGCTGTGCCCCGTCTGCAGGTCGCACGCGTTGCCGTCCCAGTGATCGGACTGGGTGGTGGTTCCAGCGACGAGCTGGGGGTGGTGACTGTACGTGTTGGTGTACAGGGTGTGGCCCAGGCCGCCGGCGATGCGCTTCAAGTACTCGACGAGCCCGGCGTTCGGTAGCACCCGGCGGCCGTCCGGCCGTGTCGTCTGCTCGACGAACGTCCCGTTGCCCGGGTCGGGTTTCACGTCACCGGTTTGCGTCGTCCCACCGCCTCCGCCGCTGCTGGCGGTCGGGTCAAGGACTCCGCCGGACGGGTCGTTGGCGAGCGTTGACGGATCGAACTTCGGTAGCGCGATCCGCCCCCACGCAGGGTCACCTTTGTCACGGCCGTGGGTGAGCGTTAGCGTCGTGGAGAGGTGGTCGCCCTCGACGTACTCGTGTGAGACACCCTCGATGTAGTAGGTCCGGTCGATGCTGCGGCCGCGGATCTGGCCAACGAGCCGCAGGTTCTTGCCAAGCTTCACGGGGTAGCCGGGGATCGTGACCGTTCCCGCTTTCTGGGTGCGGGAGAAGAACCGCAGCAGGCCCTCGGCCTGGGCTTGAGCTTGGGCCTGGTCGAAGATCAGCGGGGAGACGATCTGCTGGGGCCGCACGCCGAGATGGCGCTGCTTCTGACGCCAGTAGTTCCGTTCGCCCTTCGCGGTCACGCGGCCGTTGGAGTCGGTGTCGATGATGTAGCCCGAGTCGACGGTCAGCCCCGACGACCCGGCCGGCGAGGCGCCTGCCGTTGATGCGTGCGAGGTCGAGACCAGGGCGGCAATGGTGCGCGCGAACACCTTCGTCCCGGCGACGGTCGGGTGTAGGTGGTCGGGGCCAAGCTGCGCGACGCTTTTCCAGTCGGCGACGCGGACGTTGTTGTAGCGGCGCGCGGCCGCGCGGATCGCGGTGTTCGCGTTCGGGTTGTTCGTCGTCGTGACCCACACGACGTTGCGATCGCGGCCGATGATGTGCATCGCCGACGAGATCCACGACGAGAACTGGGTGACGGGTGTGCCTTCGTCGTTGGAGCCCAGGGCGACGATGACGGTGCCCGCCAGCGTTTTCTTGTGGGCCTGCAGGAGGGTGAGGCCGCTATCGCCACCGGTGGACGAGCCGCCGTTCAACGACAGGTGCTTGCTGGTCTGCGCGTAGATGGAGATCCCGGGGATCGCCTTCTTGATCTCGCTGCGCGACATGTCGGTGATGCTGTCGCCGAACATCGTCACGCCGTGCCCACCGCCGCCACCACCACCGGTCCCGCCGGTGCCGCCGGAGCCCAGGTAGGACGACGGCACGGGAGCGCGACCGGCCCGCAACGCCTGCGCAGTCGCGGAATCAACACCAGGGTCACCGGCCGGGATCACCTCAACGTAGGTAGCGCACCCGACGTCAGACTCCCCCAGGTTCTCGTTGGTCAGGTCGTCGGTGTGCAGCACGTACTCGGCGGGCTGATCCCACTGCGGCTGGCGGTACACGAGGTGGCCGGTCTCGTCCATCCACGTTTCGGTGAACCCAAGGACCTCGAGCTGCTTGAGCGCGTCGGCGACGCTGTCCTCGTTGAACTGGATGTAAGGGACGTGAAAGCCGATGTCCTCAAACCTCGGCAGCGGCTTGAGCCAGTAGCGGCTGTTCGGGATCCCGGGGAACCCGGCCATGCCGCGCCGCCCGTACACGAACCGATCGACGATGTAGCTCATGATCGACCGGGGCGTCGACCGCTGAATGAGGTTCCCGTCGACCTTGTCGGACACGTCGCCCATCCCGAAAATCAGGGCGGTCGGCAGCAGGCCCGTCGCGTCCCACACCGGCAGGAACAAGCTGCTGACCTGCAGGTACTTGCCCAAGCATCGGCCGGTGATCATTGTGTCCTGCGACCCGGAGTAAACGTCAGCGGACGTCGACGATCGCGCTTCGTCAACGACGGTCCGCAGAACGGTGCTCATAGGGGTGCCGTGGCCGGCCATGCTGATCCGGCCAACATCCATCGGGCCGATCAGGTCGCGGGCCGCCGCGTCCTTCAAGCTGATCGAGAACGTGCCAGACAGATCGGTGATCGACTTCGACGTCTGCCACGACGTCACCGACCGCAAGTCCACGCCTTTGACGGGCCGGTCCGGTCGTCCGTCCTTCCAGAACGCCAGCTCGTAGCCGGGGTTGTAAACACCGGTGAACGGGCCGATGCGCTCCTGGCTCATCGTGCCGGGATCCGGATGACCTCACCGGTGTACACGCGGTGAGGTTTCAACGTGCGGGTGTGCCCGTCGATCTTCATCTGCCGGGTGTGCCTGAGCTCCGGGTTGAGCGTGAGGATCCGGGCGAGCATCGCTTTGCGCTGCGCCGCCGTCGCGTACCTGCCGGCGACCTTCGCAACGATCTTGTCGAGCGTTTCACCGTGCGTGACGCGATGCTTGATGATCTTCGTGACCGGGGCTTGGGCGGGCGACGCGGACACGTCTGACAGCGGGTAGCGCTCCAGGCCCGTCATGCGGATCTCCACGAGCCACACGCCGTGCTGGTCAACCGACCGTAGGAGGGTGAGGGCGGACTGCGGGAAGAACACGCGCTCGTCGTGGCCACGCTCGAAGTGGTTGTCGTGGAAGTACACGCGGTCCGTTGACCCGACCGCGGTCGCGGGCTCCCAGATGTCCTTCAGGAACCGCTGAATGTCTTCGCGGGCGGTGTAGAAGTAGCCGCCGCCGTCGTCCTTGCCGGACGCCACGAGCTGCCGGACGCTGATGTCTGCCGGACCGGGCCCGAACTGGTCGACGTAGAAGCCGCCCTGCGTGGCGAACACCTGGTTGCGGGCGACAAAGCCGCGGGTGATGCCCTGCGGGTTGATGCGATACGCGAACCCAGCGAGAATGTCGTTGTTCCGATTGCGGCGGGTCCACCCGATCTTTGTGGACCCAGCACCAACGGTGCCGTTCTCCTCGCTGAACACCATCGGCGCGAGCGTCACCGGGGCGCGATCATCAGTTTGTAGCTGCGCGACGTGCGTCATCAGACCCTCCCCCGTGTGAGTTGGCGTGCGGCATCTACGTGGCGGCCATCGACGTTCACCGTGACGTGCGTGTCCCCGCCACCATCCGCGCCGCCACC
This sequence comes from Solirubrobacterales bacterium, assembly GCA_038319025.1. Taxonomy (GTDB): domain Bacteria; phylum Actinomycetota; class Thermoleophilia; order Solirubrobacterales; family Solirubrobacteraceae; genus JBBQCW01. The sequence goes on along the minus strand of JBBQCW010000003.1, from coordinate 3,697 downwards.
TCCGCCGCCGCCGGCGCCGCCACCGGACAGCCACGCAAGGTCCCCGGATGACGGGCCGCCCTTCTTCAGGCTGGACAGCGTCGCGTGTGGGTTCCCTGAACCGCCGCCGCTGCCTTTCCCGCCCTTGCGGGTCGACGATGTTGCTTCGGCGTACACCTTCACCTGGTGGCGTCCCCACCGGTTCTGAGACGCAGAGCCGCGCCAGTCGTAAAAGTCAAGCTCAGACCCGTGTCCGATGTGATCGAACACCTTGAACAGGCCACGCCAACCGAACGGGTTCGGCCACACGTAAATGCTGTCGCCGAGCTTGATCCTGGAGTCGCCCGGCAGGCACGCCACACCGTAAATGTGCGGGTTCCTCCTCAGATCGGTGCCGTCAGACGTCACGCCGGTGCCGGGGTCCCCGTTGGAGAACACCCATGGCGGCCCGTACGCGGTCGACCCGAACGTGCCGAGAAGATGGCCTTTGCCGCGGCCCATGCTTCCGCCGCCGCCCGACGCCGGAGATGCCGACCCGCCGCTCGAGCCGCCACTTCCACCGGAGCCTCCGCCGCCACCGGAGCCGCCACCGCCGCCTGGGACGAAGTCCACGTTCTGGGTGCCGCCGCCGCCGCCACCGCCACCGGATCCGCCGCCGGAGCCGCCGCCGCTGATCATGCGGGCGAGGATCATCGACGCGCCCTGCTGGTTGGAGCCAGCTATCCCACCAACACCGCCGCCCATGTACGACGCGGTGTGCGCGCCCGGGCCGTCGTGGACGAGCTTGTCGATCGCCGCGGTGAACTTGTCGACGGCCCGCCGGAACTTCGCGACCTCGTGGCTGCTGCCGCCGTGGCCACCGACGTTCCCGCCAGCCGCGGCGGTTGCGGTGAACATGCCGCGGGCTTCGGTCAGCAGCTTGGGGTCCTGGATCATGAAGTGGCCCTGGCCACTGTTGAAGTCTCGGCCGAGTCGTCCACGCGCCCACCGCAGCGCCTCTGGGTTCTGCGCCCAGTCCTTGCCGAACTTGTTCTTCACCTGGGCGAGGGTGTGCTGAATCCCGATTTGGGCGTTGCGGGCCTGCGCCCCCTTCAGGTGCTGCATCTCGTTTGCGATCCCGGCCTCGTCGGGGAACAGCATCATCCCCGCATACGCGCCCGCAGTTCCGAACGCAACTCCACCGGCTGCGCCCGCCAGGCCGCCCAGGAAACTTCCCCCGCCAGCGCCGCCTGCTGCTTCGGCTGCGGAGGCTGCAGCGACACGCTCGGCGGCCGCCGCGACGTCCGCAGCACCACCGCTGCCGCCTGCGGCCAAGTCGCCGGCGAGAGCGTCAGCGGCACCCAATCGACTGCCGATCAGCTTGTTGAAGGCGTACCGTCCCGCCATTTGGGTGGCTTTGCCGCCAGCGCCGATCACGCCGAAGCCGATGGCGGCCTGCACCTGCCATGGCAATCCGAGGACCCCGCCCAGGACCGAGCCGAACGGACCGTCCAACGCGTGTCCCGCTTGCTCTTTCCTCTGCTGTGCCTGGGCGGCGGGGCTAGACCCGTACTGCTGCAGCCGCCTCTTCGTCTGGGCGTTCGCTGCGGCGGTGCTCGGGTGCAGCAGCTGATCGTAGGTCTCGCGGCCGGACGCTAGGGCCTGCAGGAAGTCAGCGCCGACGTTCCCTCCGAAGTTGGAGCGCAGGAACAGGTCCTGGGCGACGGTGCCCTGACCGTATTCGCGTTGGGACCAAGACAGGATCTTGCCGGCCAACGCCTTGCCGTTGGGTCCAGCGAAGCCGCCGCGCTGCTCCCAGTAGTTGATTCCGGCCATCTGCATTACGGCCTGCAGCCGCGGGTTGGCGTAAGCGCCCTGAACGGCACCCTGGACGCCCATGAGGCCCTGTCCAAACAGGGCAGGGTCACGGAAGACGCTGTTGCCCGCCACAGCGCCGCCGTACAGCGCTCCGGCGGTCAGGTTGACGCCAGGGCCCGCGTTCATCGGCGACGAGCCCACAAGGCTCTGTACGGCACCGGAGACGACGCTGGTGAACTGGCCGGTCTGGCCGATCATTCCGGCGCCCAGCGCCTGCCCTGAGATCTGGGAGAGAAGCCCAGCGGTCGACCCGGCGTTCTGATGCTGGAACAGCTCGACGCCGGCGATCTGCGAGCCCAGCGCACGAGGGTCGATCGAGTAGGCGTTGCCGTACGCGCCGAGTGTCCGGGCGACCCCGCCAAAACGACCGGGATCCGTCAGGTAGTTTCCGCCCACGCGGCTCTGGATGCCACTCACTGCTTCGACGAGCTGCTTGCTGTCGCTGTACGTGGCGATCGCCGCGGTGCGCGCTGCGTCACGGTAGGGGCGGTAGCCGCCTGTGCCGCCCGTGATGTCGTTCACGGCGAGGGATGCACGAACGGCAGCGTCCTCGAGGCGCAGGAAGTCGTTGACCATGACGCCGATGCCGACGACGCCCGCGAGGCCGGCGACGCGGCGAACGATCCCGTCGACGTGTGAGCCGATACGCATCGTCGACTGCTCGATTTTCTCCCACTGCTGGGCGTGCTTGTCGAGCCAGGCGTTGGCCTCCTTGAACTTTGCGCCGTTGAGCTCAAGACCAAGCACGACTGCTGGTGTTTCGCCGGGGCCTTGCATGCCGTGCTCCTCTCGGTCTAGGGTGCGCACATGTCACGCGCACTGGTGCTGGTGATAGGACTGCTCGCCGCGCTACTCGCGGGTTGCGGATCTGCAGGGGACCTAGACACCAAGGACATGGCATCCAAGATCGCCAGGGACGCCAACCAAACGTTCAGGGTCAGCGACATCACGGCATCGTGCGCGAAGGACAGCCGCACGCGCTACCGGTGCTTCCTGACGGGAGCGGAGTTCAACGGGACGGCGGTGCTGCCCGTCGACGCGAACCCGAACAACCACCGGTTCTACTACCGGCTGGCAGACGCCCGCTAGTCGGCGTTGAGGAACTCGCTGACGGTGACCGGCTCGAAGGTGCCGGGGGCCGGGTCAAGGCCGAGTTCTTCCCAGCGGCCTTGCGCGGCCATCGCGATCTCAGCGTCGAACTCTTCGTCGGTTGCTGCGACCACGCTGTCAGGGTCTTCGTCGTCCCATTCGGCGGGGATCTCGGCGTCAAGCTGCATGAGGGCTACCTCGCGCAGGTAGTCAGCGTCGGTCCACGCTGCTAGGCGGGGGTCGTTGAAGGGGAGACCGTAGGACTGATGGACTCTGCGTCGGAGCCGAGCCCAGGAGTCTCCCCTGAGGATTCCCCCAGGTCATCGAGCCCCTCCACGAACCCGTTGCGCCATGTCTCAAACGCCAGCCACACCGACACGAGCCATTCGAGGTTGAGCTCTTGGCCCGGGTCATAACGGACCTTGGTGATCAGGTCCGGGGCACCATCGACGCCCTGCTTCGTTTCCTCGCTGACGACGGGGAGCGTGAACAGGGTGTGCATACCGGCGATCGCGGCGGCGATCATGACCGTTGACGTGGAAGGGTCGACGGCACCGGCGAGCAGCTCGTCCATCGCGATCCGGTGAGCCAGCATCTGCGTCACGACCGGCAGGCTCCCTCTGAACGTCAGGTCGCCGTGCAACGGGTGCTTGAACGTCTGCACCCACTCGTCGTTGGCCGCCGCGGCCACCGGCGGCAGGTTAGGCCCCGGGGGGGCGGGAGGGTAGGGGGGTGGGTGGGGCAAAACAGGAAAAGCATTGGGGGGGTACAC
>JBBQCW010000002.1:0-253197 GCA_038319025.1 Solirubrobacterales bacterium | reverse complement strand
TGCAATACTCGGCGCGACCAGGGTTGCCGCCGGCTGGCTGGCCGAAATCTGGCTCGCCAGTCGCTTGGCTTCCAACGCCAGGCTCGCAGGAGGCAGCAATGACTCACCGCGTCCGCCGCCGCCCCGTTCCCGCCGGCCGTTTGACACACAGCGGCATTCGCGCATTTGCGCTCGCGGGCACGCTGGCGGTCGCACTCGCGGCGGCCGCCCCGTCCGCGGCTGCGGTGCCGATCGCATGCAGTCCCGCGGCCCTGGTCAGCGCGATTGTGGTGGCTAACGCGGATCCCGACCCAAGCACAATTGATCTCGCCGCCGGTTGCACCTACAGCTACACGACCCCGTTTCGCGGATACGTTCCCTACACCTCGACCAACTATGGCTACTGGTACGGGCCGGCGGCGCTGCCGGCGATTGCCTCGCGGATCACCATCGCCGGCAACGGGGCGACGATCGAGCGCGCGGCCGACGCGACGCAGCCTTTTCGCCTCATCTTCGTCGGCGCCGATCCCACCAGTCCGAACACGTGGAACTACGCAACGCCGGGCCCCGGCATCCTCAGCCTGCGGGATCTGACCTTGCGTAACGGCTTGGCCCAGGGCGGGAGCTCCGGCCGGGGCGGTGGCGGCGCCGGTCTGGGCGGCGCGATCTACAACCAGGGGCTGTTGGACCTCTTCGGGATCGCCGCGACGGGCAACCGGGCGGTCGGCGGCGCAACCCATGTCTTCGAAACGAATCCGGACGGGAGCGGCGGCGGCGGCGGTGGCATCGGCGCTGACTCGGTCGGGACCTTCGGCGGCGGGATGGGCGGCGACGGGAAGTCCTGCTCCGCGATCGTCCAGGTGTGCGGCACCTTCTCCGGCAACAGCAAAGGCGGATACGAGGGGGGCTCCAGGTACAGCGGCGGCGGCGGCGGCTTCCGGCCGACCGAAAACGGTGAGCCGCGCGGCGCCGGGGGAGGCCCGGGGACCGGCCTTGCCGGCAATGGAGGCGCCGCGATGTACCTCAGCCAAAGCGCCACGCAGTACCGCGGCGGCCATGCCGGCAACGGCGGCGGGGGCGGCGGATACCAAGCGCTCGACGGCAATCTGCCCGGCGGCGACTTCGGCTCGGGCGGCTTCGGTGGCCTGGGAGAAACGCCTTATCGCACGACGGAAGCCGGAGGGGGCGGAGGCGTGGGCGCGGGCGGCGGCGCGGGCCAGACACGCAGAAGCAATTTCCTCCCTTGCCGATGCGACACAGAGGTTGGCGGCGGCGGCGGCGGCTTCGGGGGCGGCGGAGGCAGCGCCTTCAACGGCCTCCACGGGGGCTCGGGCGGCTTCGGCGGCGGCGGCGGCTTTTCCGTGGGTAAGAAGGGAAACAGCGGCTTCGGTGGCGGCGAACCCAGAAGCAACCTCGACGGCTACAGCGGCGCCGGGGCCGGGATGGGTGGCGTGATCTTCAATCAGCAGGGCAGGGTCACGATCACAAACTCGACGCTGGCCGGGAACAGCGCCGCCGGCGGCTCGCCCGCCCCGGCCGACGGGATCGCAGTCGAGAAGGGAAAGGGTCTTGGCGGCGCCGTCTTCAACCTCAACGGCACAATTCATTTCAACTTCGACACGATCGCCACCAATCACGCGTCCGACGACGGTTCCGGCATCTACAACCTCGGCTACATGGGCAGCGACACCGGCGCCCCCGCCGGTCACACCTACAGCGCCGTGACCGACGTCCACCACACGATCGTTTATGACGCCGGAGTGCACGACGTCGTTTCGAACTCGCCGGCCACCGTCGCCGGCGGCCATGCCAACACCGCGGCGTCCCACGTCATCCTTCACAGCCATGACATCGTCCATTCGAGCGGCGTTTCGGGTAGTGCGGCTGTCTCCGGCGCGCCGCTCACGTCGAACCCGCGGCTCGGCCCGATGAGTGCGAATGGCGGCGGCACCCCCACGATGGGGATCACCGGCGCCAGCCCCGCCTACAACGCGGTCCCCGCCGCCGTCTGCCTCGGCCCTTCGCGTATCGCCAGCTCCACATCTGGGGTGGGATGCTGCTCGCGGCCAGTCGACCAGCGCGGGGTCACGCGACCCCAGTTCGGAGCCTGCGACATCGGCGCGTTCGAGCTCGATACGCCGAGGACCCTCTCCGTGTCAAGGTCCGGCTACGGCTCCGGCAGAGTCACGTCGGAGCCGGCCGGCATCGACTGCGGCGGGACGTGCAGTGCCGCCTTTGCCCGCGGCGGTTCGGTGACCCTCACGGCTCAACACGCACCCGGCTCGGTGTTCGACGGCTGGCATGGAGCCTGCTCGGGCAGCTCGCTCACCTGCACGGTGACGATGGACCAGCCTCACGACGTTGGCGCGGCGTTCGGCGCCGTGACCGCCACGCCCGGCAACGGAGCTCCCGTCACGCCCGGCAACGGAGCTCCCGTCAGCAAGGCCGGCGGAACCCTGACGCTCGGCGCAGGCAAGCGCGTCGTCCTCAAGAGCCGCGCGGTCAGGCTCGCCGGACAGCTCCGCACTCCGACGGACCGGTCCTGCGAGCAGGGTCGCGCCGTCCAGATTCAGCGCCGCCGAACGACCCAGGACAACGGGAAGCTGGCGAGATTCGTGACCACCCGAACCGATGCAAGGGGCCACTACTCGGCCAAGATCAAGATCAGGCGAACTCTCGTCTACCGCGCGGTCGTGGAGGAGAATGCGAGCTGCGCCGGCGTGACGTCTAGGACGATAGGAGTGCGGGTGAGGCAGGCGGGTCGGCGCTAACTCAGTTGAGCCTCCCGCACGCACGTCGCGCCAGCGCGACAACATGCTGAGCGGTACCTGGTGCGGCGTTCATCTTGGCCGGAACCTACTGGCCTCAAACTGAGCCGCGAGAGCCTCCTGGATCTCAGACCAGCAGGGCGCGCGCAGCCACGACGACGGCGATGAACAGCACGATCGCGATCGCCCGGGCAAAGATGTGCGTCTCAAAGCGCTCGTCGTCGCGGCGCTCGATCTCCGCCTGCTCGGGGCTGATCGGTGACAGTTCGGTGCTCGGCTCGTCGCTCATCGCAGGACCCCGGTGCCGATGTTGCCCGTCTTCTCGGTCTTCTCCCACACCATGTCGGCGCCGCGCGCTTCCTTGATGTAGCCGGCCATGGTGATTGAGCACAGAAGCGGCCCGTACCCGGTCAGATAAAGCAGCGGCGGCACGATCCAGCCGAGGTGGCCGGTCGTCTCCAGCCGCTTGATCAGCCACGCGGCGACCATGCACGCCGTCGGCCACACGTACACCGCCAGCAGGGCGGCGGTGCCCAGCGGCCCGTCGGCCACCCCGGTGTCATGCGCAACGGGCACGAGCGTCTGGGAAAAGAGCGGCGGGTAGGCGGCATAGGCGATGATCGTCAGGCTGACGAGGCCGGGGAACAGCACGCCCTCCCGCCAGCAGCGCCGGGCTGTGTCGGGGTCCACCGAAAAGCTCGACAGCGTGATGAACAGGTAGGTCACCAACGTCACGAACCACAGCGAGCGGAACACCTCGTAAGACAGCTCCGGGTTGAGCACGTAGAGGCCGAGCAGAGACAGCGTCGAGACGATCATCAGCATCGGCATGAGGAAGATCGAGAACCAGATGAAGGCGAAGCTCACGCTGCCCAGCGGGCCGCCGCGGCCACGGTGAAAGAACAGGCGCCGGTAGCGCCGCGTGACCTGCACGTTGCCGCGGCTCCAGCGCACCCGCTGCTTCCACAGACCGTCTATCGCCCGCGGCTCCTCGGCCCACACGATCGCGTGGGGCTCGAAGACGACGTGCTTTCCTGAGAGCTGGATCTTGAACGTGGTGACGGTGTCCTCGGCCAGCGTGGTGGTGTCGATCTCGCCGCCGATCGCCTCCAGGCTCTCGCGTCGGATGAGCTGCGATCCGCCGGCCAGGCAGGCTTGGACGTCGAGCACGTTTTGCGCCCGCCGCGCGGCGGCCTGAGCGGTGATGTACTCGAAGGCGACGAACCGGTTCATGTAATTGCCCGGGCGGCTGCCCTCCTTGATGTACGCGGTGACCGCCCCGACCTCCGGATCGGCCAGATGGCGAGCCAACCTGCGCAGCGACGGCGGGGTGAGGATCACGTCGGCGTCGATGATCATCACGGCCTCATACCAATCCTCGGCGCGGATGATCCGCAGCCCGTGGTTGATGGTGTGGGCTTTGCCTTCGCCGCCCTTCTCACGCCGTAGGTGGAACACGCGACCGGGGTAGATCTGCGCTTTGGCCAGCACGCGCTCGGGCGTCTCGTCGGTGCTGGCGTCGTCCACCACGTACACGCGCAGGCGATCGGCTGGGTACTCAAGCGCCATCAGTTGCTCGATCGTGCGTTCGACCACGAGCGCTTCGTTCCACGCGGGCACGATCAGCGCGATGCGCGGGAACGCAGTCTCCTTGGGCGTTCGCCGGGCGCGGAACCGGTGCCGGCCCGCGAGTGCGAACTGGTAGCACCCGGCGACCTGGGGCAGCGTGCCGCACAACACCAGCGCCACGAGCGTCCAGGCGAGAATGTCCTCGGCGATCACGCCCGGCGGCCTCCGTTAGGCGCCGGCGGGCGCCGCCAGTTCGCGCACCACCTCGATGCAGTGGTCATACCGGGCGATCTTCGTACGCAGGTGGCTGTCCGTGCTGAGGAGCAGCGGCACACCGCGGTCGATGAACGGACGCACAGTGCGAGCGGACGGGCAGCTCCAACGCTCGCTCACCTCGATCTGGGCGCCGTGCGCGGCGCAGACGTCGGCGAGGGTTTCGATGAGGGGCATCGGCACGTCCTCTTCACGCAGCCCGATCTTCGGCAGGATGCTGAAGAGATGAGCGAGGACGATGTGCTCGTGACGGAGGACGGCGTTTGTGGTCGAGGCCAGCAGCGCCTCGAACACCTCAGCGCTCGTGAGTGTGCCGGCCTCGAGTTGCTCCTTGACGTCCCTTGGGTGGCGCGGCCCGTCGGCCCATGGCACCTGATGATCGGCGGCGTAGATCAGGTCCACGCCTTCGGGCAGCGGCGGCAGGTCCAGGTCGCCGGCGGTGTTCAGCAGCTTGGCTTCGACGGCGCACAGGAGCGTGAGGTCGGTCGTCTCGCGCAGCCGCTGCACGGCGGCTACGTAGTCCGGGAGGTAGTCGGTGTCCACGCGCACGTGGTCGACGCATGTGAGGTGGGTGAGGCCGAGCGCCGTCGCCTCCTCGATGTTCTCTTCGATCGTGTTCTTGCCGTCGGAGAACGTGGAGTGGACGTGCATGTCCATCGTGGGCGGATCGATCGCGGGGAGGCTCATGCGTCCGATCCTTCGGTGGCCTGCATCCGCTCGATCTCAGCGAACGGGAGGAACTTCTCTTCCAGGTAGCGAACCATCGCGATGTCCTGGAAAGGGATCTGCTCGTCGCCGAGCGGATGGCCGAGGGCCTCGCCGACGGCCAGCGCCGGCATGTCGACGCCGGCGGCGATAGTCAGCGGCATCGTTCCGGGGAAGCGCGCGTTGACCTCCAGCAGGGCGGGCTCACCATCGACCGCGCCCTTGGCCTGCACGTTGGCGACGGTGGTCAGGCCGATCAGCTCGGCGACCTCACGGCCGAACCGCTCGAGCTTCTCGTCGTGGATCGTGCGGCCGGTGACCGCGATTCCCGAGTCGACCTTGAGCCGCTCGCGGGGGACGGCGCACAGGACACGCCCGTCGGCGCGGGCGATCACGTCGATGGAGAACTCCGGCCCGGGCAGCAACTCCTGTACGAGGAGCGTGCCGTCGCGCTCAAGGCGCTCGAGCTCACCTATGTCCTTGATCAGGCGGATCCCGCGGGAGCCGCTGCCGGTACGCGGCTTCACGATCACGGGCAAGTCGATGGTGGCGGCGTCGAACGCGTCGTCGACCACCACGCTGGCCGGCACGCGTACGTGGCCCTCGCAGCGCTCGTGCAGCGCCCACTTGTCCAGGCAGGTGCGCAGCGTGTCTGCACCGGCCACGACCGGGGTGATGCCGGCGGCAACGAAGGCGTTGCGGCGCTCGGCGACCGGAAGCAGTTCGCTGTCCACCGTGGGCACGACGACGTCGGCGCCGGCGGCCACGGCAATCGCGAGCAGTCGGTCGGCAAAGGCGGGATCGTCGCCGCGCGGCAGCAAGAAGCGGTGCTCCTCCGGAACGAGGTAGAGACCGGCGGCGTAGGGATCGAGGTCGGCGGCAAGCACCTCCACGGCGCGATCGCCGTCGAGAGCGTTCAGCGACTTCATGATCGAGACGCCGGACGGACCTCCGGTTCCGGTGATGAGAACACGGGGCAGACGGGTCAAGTCAGGCATCGGGAGGCTCCGAGGTCGAGGCGGTAACGGTTGGATCGGCGTCGCTGTCGCGGATCACGGCCAGCGGTTCGACGTAGCGGGCGGTCGTGAAGCGGCTCCAATAACGGGCCGTCGAACGCAGCAGATCGGCGTCGAGGTAGCCGCGGGTCGTCACCTGCGAGGTGTACACCTCGATCACGTCGAGCTTGCGCTGCATGAAGTCGTCCATGGCCACGAAGCGGGTGGGCTGGAACTCCACCGTGGTGGACGGCGCCTGGTAACAAAAGACCCGCGGGATGCCGCGGGCGGCCACGAGCGTCGCGTGGTGCACGTTGCGGTGGTCCTGGTGGACGTCAAGCAAAGTGTGGGTGTAGATGGTGGTGGGACGGATCTCGTCGATCACGCGCTTGATCGTGCCGATCGTGACGCCGCCGTCGCTCACGTGGACGCTGGTGTCCTGCAGGTCCGTCAGGAACAGACGCGCGCCCATCAGGTCGGCGGCCGCCTGCGCCTCGATCGCCCGAGCCCCGGGCTCGCCGCCCTGCTCGCCCCCGGTCATGGTCAGCACGTTGACGTCGTCGCCCATCGCCGCATGGCGCAGCAGAATGCCGCCGACCCCGATCTCCACGTCGTCGGGGTGCGCGCCGACGGCCAGCACCACCTCGCGGTTGGCGGCCTTGCGCTCGGCGGCCAGCGCGATCAGTTGCTCGACCTTGGCCAGCAGTTCGGCGGGGTCGACGGGCTTGACCAGGTAGTCGTCGGCGCCGGCGCGAATCGCGCCCACGGCGTACTCGAACTCCGAGTGGCTGGACAGCATCAGAGCAGCCGCTTCCGGCGCCCGTGTGCGCGCTTGTTCGACGAAGCTCAGGCCGTCCATCCCGGGCAGGCCGATGTCGACCACGAAGAGGTCCCAATCGTGGTCGGCCAGCCGATCGATCGCCGCCTCGGCGCTGGCGGCCCACATGACCTGGGCGATGCGGCCGAGCAGCGTCACGAGGACGTCGGCCAGTACGTCGTCGTCCTCGACGAGCAGGATGCGGGGCCGGTTCGGGGGGGCTTGCGGCACCCGCCGGACCCTACGCGACCGGGCGCAGATGGGAGAACGGCGTTCCATCGCGCAACGCGCGCACGACGCCTTCCACCAGGCCGACGTCTTCCGGGGCACGGCCCTCGGTGACGGCGGCGACGATCTCGCGCTTGCGGGCGATCAGCGCCGCCATCGTCTCGTCGATCGTGTCGGCCGCCAGCAGGTACCAGGCCGTCACGGCGTCGCGCTGGCCGATGCGGTGACAGCGGTCCTCGGCCTGGTCGTGCATCGCCGGAGTCCACTCGAGTTCCAGAAAGGCGACGTTGGAGGCCCGCGTGAGGGTGATGCCCTGAGCGGCCACGCGGGTGGCGCAGACGATCAGCTGCGGGCCGTCGGGCTGTTGAAACGCGGCGATGGAAGCTTCGCGCGCCGCCGGCGAGTCGCGGCCCAGCAGGTGCAGCGCGTCGGGGAAGCGCTCGGCCACGGCTTCCTGCACCTCCCGGTGACGGGCGAACACCACGAGCGCCTCGCCGGAGGCCAGGAAGTCATGGATCCAGGTCAGCGCGCCATGCAACTTGCCGCGGGCGGCCAAGCGCTGGAGCACCCCGAGCTGAGCGAGACGCTCCGCGCGCAGCGTGGCGGCGATGCGTGCATCCAGTTCGGCGAGATCGAGCGGCTGCTCGCGCAGCCAGTCGATCACGTCCTTCTCGGCCACGCGGTACTCGCGCGTGTTGGTCAGCGCGATCGGCACGACGACCTGCCGCTTGGCCGGAAGCTGGGGCAGCACGTCGGCCTTGTGGCGGCGCACGAAGCAGCGCCGGCGCAGGTGCCAATGCAGGCGCTCCTCGCTCAGCTCGCCGCGGAACTGGCGCGAGAAGCGGGCACCCGAGCCAAAGTCCTCCAAGCGCCCGATCACCCGTAACTGGGCGATCAGCTCGTCGGCGTGGTTCAGCACGGGTGTCCCGGTCAGGGCCAGGCGCATCCCGTCCTCGGTGACGCTGCGCGCCAGCCGCCTCACCGCTTGGGTGCGCTTGGCCTGCGGGTTCTTCACGTAGTGCGATTCGTCGACGATCAGCGCGCGCGGCTTGCGGCGAGCGAGTTGGGCGTGGTGGGCGGCGACGATCTCGTAGTTGACGATCGTGATGTCGCCCGCGGGAGGCACGGCCACCCGACCGGAGATCACCGCGACCGTGCGGTGCGGGAGCCACTTGGTCGCCTCGCGCTCCCAGTTGAGCTTCAGCGCGGCGGGGCAGACGACTATCGCCGGGTAGGCGTCGTCGGCCTCCAACGCGGCCAGCGCTTCGACCGTCTTGCCCAAGCCCTGCTCGTCGGCCAGGAACGCTCGGCGCGCCTCCAGGACGTACCGCACGCCGGCCCACTGGAACGGCTCAAGTTCGCCGCCGAGCACGGCGGCGACGGCGTCGATCGGCTCGGCGCCGGTGGCTTGCGAGCGGCGCACCGTCTCCGCCGCGCGGTCGTGCTCCTCGCGCAGCCCTTCCAGGACGGCACGGGCGGGCGGCGTGCAGGTGACCTCGTGCAGCGCCATGAACGCGTCGAGGCGCGGGACGAGCCACGGATCGACGGGAAGTCGGCGGCCGCCTGCGGCGCCCGGTAGCTGCTCGAAAGCCCGGCCGATCTCCGGATCCCAGAGAACGTCCAGGCGCAGGTCGTCGTGGCCGCCGGCCTGTTCGAGGGCGAGCTGGGCGGGCGGGGGGTCGATCCCCATTTCCACCATCGCGAGGCAGCGATCCGCGGCGCTGTCCAGGCGGGCCGAGCGCTGCGCTCGGAGCTCGGCGGCCGCGGCGGCGGTGATGGGCACGAGCAGCGCTCCGTCCTCGCGCGCGACGGCTTCGTCAGCCAGCACCGGGGGGATCCGGCCCGCACGGGTGCGCAGAACGAGGTGGCCGCGCCCGTCGTGCCGAGTGGTGCTCACGTGTCCCACCCAGCGCCGTTGGATCGAGGCCAGCCACTCGGTCACATGGTCGGAGGCGCTCAGCTCAGGAAAGCGGTCGAGCACGTCGGCCACATGGACGCCGGCCCAGTCATCCACCGGGGCCCACCATTCCTTGCGATCCCAATCGAACTGGCGGCTGGGGATGCCGCGCACCACGTTCACGATGTGCGGGTCGTACGGAAAGCTCAGGACCACGATCTGATCGCCACCCGGACCGTCGCGCAGTTCGACGTTGGGACGGTGGGGAGCGAGATCCATGCGGCGGTCAACGGTAGCGGGCGCGCGCGTGCGCCCTGCCTCTTGCCGGGCACCCCGCGGCCGAGCGCACCTCCCAGGTCGAGTGCCATGACGTGCCCGCTCAGCGGGCAGGATGTGGCAATCGATGCGGGGGTAGGAGAGGCTGTGGCCATGACGGCCACCCGCATGTCCCAGCTCCCCTTCCAAGCCCTGGGCGGGCAACCGGCGTTCGCGCCCGGCACCGTCGACCGCTTCCTGGCCGCGCCGCGGATCGCCGTGCTCGGCTATCGCCGCGCCGACGGCCGGCCGGGGCAGGCACCCATCTGGTACTCGGTCGACGGGGCGCGCTTCGTGATGACCACGGTCACCGGCAGCCCGAAGGCGCGCGCGCTGACCCGCGACCCGCGCGTATGCATCACCATTCAGGATGAGGCATCTCCCTACCGCGCGGTGATCGCCGATGGCGAGGTGACGCTGACGGCGCTGGCCCCGGGCGTCATGGATGACGAGTTGGCGCTGCGGTACCTGGGGCGCGTGGGGGCCGCGGCCTACCGGTCCAAGACCCGGGAGGAGTACATGACCGCCGGCCTTACGGAGATAGCCCTGGCGCCGGCCGCCCTCCGCGGGTTCGACAACCTCAACGCCCTGACCACCGCCGAGCGAGCCTTCGTGCGCGTGCGCAACCACCTGCCCATCCCGGCACGCTGGCTCTAGGACGCGGGCGCCGCGGGTGCCGTGCTAGGGAGTGGCTGGGTACTGCGCCTGCAACGCTGACGTGAGCGCGTCGGCCTTCGCGGAATCCTTGAACACCTTCACGCTCGCCGGGCGCAGCGTGCGCTTGAGGGTCACGGGGTCGAACGAGGAGAGGCCGAACTTCGGCAGGTATCCGCTGGACCATTCGAAGTTGTCAGTGGGCGACCACTGAAAGTAACCTCGGATCGGCAGATGCTCCTGGGTGATCGCCGTCTGGACCACCCGCAGGTGGTCCATCAGGAACTGCGGGCGTTGCGCGTCGGTGGCGTCCGCCATCCCGTTCTCGGTGATGTACATCGGCTTGCCGTACGCCCCGGCCTCCCGCAGCGCCTGGGCGAATCCTGCCGGGTAGATCTCTGACCCGAAGTCGCTGCACGTCGTGGGGCAGAGAGCCGCCGTCGGCGCCAGCGCGGTGCGGTAGCCCGTGGCGGGCAGGAAGTCCAGGATCGGGATGCTGGTCGAGATCGCTGTGCCCAGCCCGGTTACGCGCCCGCGGAAGTAGTAGTTGACGCCGATGAAGTCGGCCTTGTTCGCGTTCTTGGCGTTGCGTTCGCCCGGGTCCACGATCTCGTTGGCGTTGGTGTCACTGATGCCCTTGACGGCGGCGTCCAAGAAGAGGCGGTTGAACAGGTAGTCGGCGTGATCGGTGGCGGCGACATCAACGGGCTTCGCCGGGTCGGCGGGGGTGAAGCCGATCATGTTCTGCACCAGGCCGACGCTCGCGGAGCGGTCCCAGCGGTGGATCTGGTCGTACGCCGCGCGGTTGGCGGCGACGAGGTTGAGCACCACGCGAATCGCGGCGGCGTAGCTGTCGGCACCGGGCGGGAACCAGCCGGCGAAAGCCCCCGCAACGTTCACGTACCCGTTGACGGCCACGACCATCGGCTCGTTCAGCGGAGACCAGAGGCGCACCTGCTTGCCGTACTTCCAGGCCAGATAAGCGGCGTACTTGCGGAACTCGGCCACCGTGCTCGTGTTCAGCCAGCCGCCCTTGGCCAGCTTCGGCAGCGCCGCGTCGGTGCCGATGCCGGCGAGGGCGTCCCGCGTGGCGATCGGATCGTGCAGCCAGGTGGGAAGGGTGAAGTGGTTGAGCGTCAGGAACGGGGTCATCCCGTTCTGGTGGATGCGCTGCAGGACGGCCGCGTAGTGGCGGACAGCGGACTGGTCGGCGAGGTGGTCCAAACGCTTCAGGTCGGCGAGCGTCACCGTTGTTCCCTTGGTCTTCACGCTCGCTGTGGAGCGCGGGAATATGCGGCTCCATTCGACCGAGAAGCGGTAGGCGTTGGCGCCGATGCCGGTGTGGGCGAGATCTACGTCCTGCTTGTAACGGGCGTAGTCGCCGGGGCCGTTCTCCACCTTGTCGTCCGTCACGTGCCTGTCGGCGATGTTGGCGGCGTCGTGCGTCCAGGTGAACCAGTCGGCGCGCCGGTCGACGTTCTTGCCCTGACCTGCCTCGGTCTGGAAGGCGCTGGTGGCCACGCCCCACAGGAAACCCCTGGGGAACGGCGCGGGCGCAGGCCCAGCGACCGCGCTCGAGGCGCCGGTGGTGAGCACGAGCGCGGCGAGGGCGCAAACGCACGCGGCGCGGCGAAGGGACGGGAGGGACATGGCTCGATGGTAGACGGCCGCGCCCCGGGCGCGGCGGGCGGCCCGGGGCGCCTGGGCCGGTTCTCAGGCCGAGTGCCACCATCGGCCCGCTGACCGGGCATTCCGTGGCACTGGACCCGGCCGGGGCGGTCACGGGTCGTCGATCCCCACCTCGATCCCGCTCAGCGGGACTCAGGTGGGGCTCGGTCGCCGGCGGCGCCCGCGGCAACCGGCGCCGGCGGCGCCCGCGTAGGCTCCAACCCATGACCGAGGACGAGGAGGACCGCGCCGCCATCGCGGCGATTTGGGCGCGCTCGCAGACGCGGCTGCTCGGTCGGGTCGGCGTGGTCGAGGGTGCCGTCGCGGCGCTCGCGGCCCGTGCGCTGGACGATGCGCAACGCAGCGAGGCGACCACCGAGGCCCACAAGCTCGCGGGCTCCCTCGGTACGTTCGGCCTGCCCGAAGGCACCGAGATCGCCAGGGGCATCGAGCACGCGCTGTCTCGCCCCGACGCCGATGCGGCCGTTCTCACCACGGCCGTCGCCCGCCTGCGGACGCTGGTCCAGGCAGGCCCGCCCTGATCAGGCGCGCGGGTCGCCGCGGCCGCCGCCGGGCGCATCGCCCGCGGCGCCGACGGGGCCGACCGCGCTCACGGGCTGCGAGGCCAGCGGCAGGGTGAACCACACGTCGGCGCCGCCGAGCATCGAGTTCTCCGCGCCCCGCTTGCCGCCGTGCGCGTGAGCGACCGCGTCGACGATGGCCAGCCCGAAGCCGGCTCCGCCGCGCCCCTGCTCGGGGTTCGCGCGGCTGAAGCGCTGGAACGCCCGCGGCAGGAACTCGGGCGGGAACCCCTCGCCTTCATCCGTCACGTGCACGGCGAGGTCGTCCTCGCGCACCTGGGTAAAGGCGCGCACGCGCCCGTCGCCGTAGAGAATGGCGTTGTCGAGCATGTTGTCCAACGCCTGAGAGACCCAGGCCGCGTCCGCTTGGGCGATGCGACCGTCCTGACGCACGACCTCCAACTCGCGGCCCGCGTCGCTCATGCGCCCGCGCACGCGCTCGGCCGCGTGCGCGATGAGATCGGAGACGTCGACCGGATGCAGATGGACGGGCATCCGGCCCTGGTCGGCGCGGGTGACCGTCAGCAGGTCGTCGGCGAGTCGCGAAAGGCGGTCTGTCTCCTCTGCCGCCGTGCGCAGCGCCGCCTCCAGTTCCTCTGGTGGCGCGTCGTTGCGTAGAGCATCGTCCAACTGGGTCTTGAGCAACGCCAGCGGCGGACCGAGTTCGCTGCGGGCCGAGGTGTTGACGGCCCGTTCCTCGGTGAACGCGCGTTCCAATCGGTCGATCATCGCGTTCAGCGACTCGCCCAGGGCGGAGATCTCATCGCGGGTCTGAGGCACCGGCAGGCGGGCGCCCGGCTCGGCGGTCGAAAGCACCTCCGCCCGTTCGCGCATTCGGTCCACGGGTCGCAAGGCGAGCGCCGCGACCCCGTACCCGGCGAACGACGCGAGGAGCAAACAGATCGGGATGCCGACGAACAGGCCGGCCAGGAAGAGGTTGATCACCCGCTGGCGGTCCTTCAACGGTCGCCCGACGGCGACCACGTATTCGGTCCCGGGAATAGCTCGCGCAAAGATGCGGTTGGACTTGCCGATGTGCGGTAGGCCCCGGCGTCGCGTCATCACGTCGCTGGTGCGGGCCTGGCTCAATTCGGCATCCGTCAGCAGGCGTGCGCCTTCAGCCTGAGGCGTCGCCGCCACCACTTCGCCGTTGGCGCCGATCAGCTGAGCGAACCCCGTCACCTTGCTGGTGAATCGCAGCGGCGCCGTGCGCACCGCCGTGACGCCGTTGTCCTGTACGACGCCCGACAGGGTGTCGGCCTGGGCGCGAAGCGCACCGTTGATGTTGTCGTCCAACCCACTCTTGAAGTCGGAGTACAGATACACCGACAGGCCCGTGAGCGCCACCGCCATCACGCCGGCGAACGCCAGCGCGAGCTTGATCCGGATCGGGAGGCGACGCAGCCAGCCGCGGACACGGCCTACCAAGGAGGGGCGGGGTTTCGAAGCGGTGATGGGCGCAGTGTGGCACGGCGCAGGACCTGATCCCGCCCGTGACGGCGGAATTTCCCCGGTGTCGTGCGACCGATGTAGGTTTGTCAGGTGAGCGGCGCCGAGGAGATTGCGAGCGAAGCAGCCGGCCGACGCAGGATCTTCTTGATCACCTGCGTCGCAGCCATGGGCGGCTTCCTGTTCGGGTACGACACCGCCGTCATCAATGGCGCGGTCGGTGCCATCCAGGATCAGTTCAACGCCAGCGCCGGTGCGCTCGGGTTCGCGGTGTCCTCCGCGCTGCTCGGGTCGGCCGTCGGTGCTTGGTACGCCGGACCGCTGGCGGACCGCTTCAGCCGCGTGCGGATGATGCAGGTTGCCGCGCTGCTGTTCCTGATCAGCTCGATCGGCTCCGGCCTGTCCAGCGGCCTCGAGATCCTCATCTTCTGGCGGATCATGGGCGGCGTCGGGGTCGGCATCGCCAGCGTCGTCACCCCCGCCTACATCGCGGAGATCGCGCCCGCCGACATCCGCGGGCGACTTGGCTCGATGCAGCAGCTGGCGATCGTGATCGGCATCTTCGTAGCGCTGCTCGTCGACTACGCGATCGCGGAGATCGCGGGCTCGGCCAGCGCCGACTTCGCCTGGGGCCTGGAGGCGTGGCGCTGGATGTTCTTCTCCGAGGCGATCCCCGCGGTCATCTACGGCATCGGGGCTGTCGTGATCCCCCGGTCGCCACGATTCCTGGTGATGAAAGGGCTGGACGCCGAAGCCGCACACGTGCTGCACGGCATGGGCGAGCAGGACGCCGAAGGCAAGATCGCCACGATCCGCGCCACGATCAGTTCCAGCAAGCCGAACCTGTCGGACCTGAAGGGTGAGAGCGGGAAGATCCTGCCGATCGTGTGGATCGCCGTGGGCCTGTCGGCGCTCCAGCAGTTCGTCGGGATCAACGTGATCTTCTACTACTCCAGCGTGCTGTGGCAGGCCGTCGGATTCTCGGAATCGGACTCGTTGCTGATCACCGTGATCACCTCGGTGACCAACGTCGTGGTGACCTTTATCGCCATCGCCACGGTGGATCGGATCGGGCGCAAGCCGCTGCTGCTGATCGGCTCGGTCGGCATGACGGCCTCGCTGGGCACGATGGCGCTGATGTTCGCCACGGCCGGCACCAACTCGTCCGGTGACCCGGTACTCGGCTCCATCGCCGGCCCCGTCGCGCTGGTGGCCGCCAACCTCTTCGTCGTGTTCTTCGGGATGTCGTGGGGCCCGGTCGTGTGGGTGCTGCTGGGCGAGATGTTCCCCAACAACATCCGCGCGACGGCGCTGTCGGTTTCCGTCGCGGTGCAGTGGGTGGCCAACTTCGTCGTGTCCACCACATTCCCGCCGCTCAAGAACGTAGGGCTGGGCTTGGCCTACGGCCTGTACGCGGGGTTCGCCCTGATCTCGTTTTTCTTCGTCAAGAAGTTCGTGACCGAGACCAAGGGGCGCGAACTGGAGGACATGACCAGCGACGGCGGCATCGCGCACGGGGCCGACGGCCCGCAGACCACCGCCGCGACGTAACGCCGGCGCCGTTCAGCGCTTGCGCAGGGTGACGGTCGCGGTCTTCGTCGTGGCGCCGCCGGTCAGCGGCGTCAGCACGACGTGGGCGGTGACGCGCAGGGAGCGGTGTCGCTTGAGCGCGGCTTTGGCCTTGGCGGTGAGGGACACGCTGAACGCCTGAGTGCCCGCGGTGAGCGAGGAGGTGGCGAGGCGCCCGACCGCGAGAGCGGCGGCGCTACGGGCCTTGATCGTGGCCTTGGATGCCGTCAGCGAGACGGCTAGACGTGAACCGGCAATGACGCCTGTGAGCGTGCCGTGCACAGCGGTGCCGCGTTGCTTTGCCGGGATGGTGATCGTCGGCGGTGGCGGCGGAGTCGGGGTGGTGCTCGTCGGCGTCGTGCTGGTCGTGGTCGTGGGATCGGTGGGCGTGGTGGTGGAGGTCGTGGTGGTCGTCGTAGCCGTGGTGGTCGTGGTCGCGGTGCCGTCGGAGACCACGATCGTGCCGTGCATCGAATGGTGCTGATCGCAGAGGAACGTGTAAGTCCCCGCCGTGGCGAACGTGCACGTGCCGGCCCAACCGGGGGACTGCGGCGTCGGCGGAAGCACCGATCCCGAGGCACTGTTGCCGGGCGCCGTCTGCGTGCACGTCGGCTGGGGTCCACTATTGAAGTGCGCGTTGTGATGCGTGATCCCCGTCGGGTAGGAGAACGAGACCACGGCGCCCACCGCCACAGTGGTGCTGGTGAGGCTCCCTCCTTCAACGTTCCATTCAAGGTCCTTGGCCACAAAAGTCGCCGTGGATGGCAGCGGTGCGTCACCCTGGCTCACGCCCGGCAGGGCGATGGCGACGAGGACGCCGGCGGCGGCGATCAGGGGCAGATGGCGAGTGCGCAAGGTCATGTCGGCCCATCCTGTCCGAAAGTGAGCGCCGGAGCAATGGCGCGATAGCGTCCGGTCCATGATGCCCGCGCTTCTGGATTCCACGCCCGCCGCTGATGGCTTTCACATGCCCGGCGAGTTCGCTCCGCACGATGGGTGCTACATGGTCTGGCCCGAGCGCCCCGACAACTGGCGCCTCGGTGCCCGCCCCGCGCAGGAGGCTTGGGTGGCGGTGGCAGAGGCGATAACGGTGAGCGACCCGGTGACGATGCTCGCCTCCGCGCGTCAGTACGAGCACGCGCGCAGCGCACTGCCGCCGTCGGTGCGCGTGGTGGAAGCATCCAGCAACGACGCGTGGTGTCGTGACATCGGGCCGACCTTTGTCGTCGACGGCGCGGGCCGGCGCCGCGGCGTGGACTGGACGTTCAACGCTTGGGGCGGGCTCGATGGGGGCCTGTACTTCCCGTGGGATCAGGACGATCTGATCGCCCGCAAGATTTGTGAACTCGAGGGCGCCGACCGGTACCGCGCGCCGTTCGTGCTGGAGGGTGGGTCGATCCACGTGGACGGCGAGGGCACGCTGATCACCACCGAGGAGTGCCTGCTCAACCCCAACCGCAACCCGTCGATGAGTCGCGCGCAGATCGAGGACGCGCTGCGGGCGTACCTGGGGATCGAGCAGGTGATCTGGCTGGGCGCCGGCGTGCTGGGTGACGAGACTGACGGCCACGTGGACAACCTCGTGCACTACGTGGCGCCCGGCGTCGTCGTCCTCACCTGGACTGATGATGAGAACGACCCCGAGCACATGATCTCCGCCGCCGCCCTTGAGGTGCTGCGCGGCGCCCGGGACGCCCGCGGTCGTGAGTTGGAGGTTCATCTGCTGCCGTCGCCGGACCCGGCGCGCATGACCGAGGAAGAGGCGCGCGGGATCGACGCGATCGCCGGTACGCAGCCGCGCGTGGCCGGCGAGCACCTGTCGGGGTCCTACGCAAACTTCTACATCGGCACCTCGCGCGTGGTCGTACCGCTTCTCGATGAGCGGACCGACGACAAAGCGCTGGCCGTCATCGCCGGACTCCTCCCTGACCGTGAGGTCGTCGGGGTCCCCGGCCGCGAGATCCTGCTCGGCGGGGGCAACGTGCACTGCATCACGCAGCAGGTGCCGTCGGTCTGATGGGGCTGAGTGCTGGTCGGCGCTTGAAGGAAGCCTCAGCGCTTCGCCAGTTCCCCCAGGAACAGCGCCTCGGTGACGCAAGCGCGCTCGAACTCCTCCAGGTGCAGCGACTCGTCGGCCGCATGCATGTTGGCTGCGTCGTCGACCGGGCCCCACAGAACGATCTCGACCCCCGGTAGCGCCGCGGCGAGTGCGTGGACAAGGGGGATGGATCCGCCGCTGCCCATCGTCACGGCCTCCTTGCCGTAGGCGGTGGCCATCGCCCGCATCGCTGCCGCGCAGCCTGGCCCATCGACGGACGTCTGGTGCCCGAAGCCCCCGGCGCCGGACTCGACGTCTACGAGGATCCCGGACCGCGCGTGCGCACGCAGATGCTCACCCAGAAGCCGCGCCCCGTCGGCCGGGTCGTCGGCCGGGTGCAGCCGCAGCCCGATGATGGCTCGCGCGTTGGGCACCAGCGCGTTGCGTGCACCGTGGGTGGACGGGGCATCGAGGCCGATCACCGTCACGGATGGGCGCGACCACATCCTCGAGGCCAAGGATCCTCGCCCGATCAGGTCGACGCCGTCCAGTACGTAGGCCCCCTCGCGCACCGTCGTCTCGTCCACCTGCAGACCGTCCCACTCCTCGCTCGTGAGGCCCGCTATCGCCGGATGGCCGTCGGCGTCCGTGAGCGTTGAGAGCAGGCCGATCAGCTCCATCAGCGCGTCAGGCACGGCGCCGCCGAACAGGCCGCTGTGAACGGGCGAGGCGATCGTGCGCACTTCGACGGTGCACATCGCCATTCCGCGCAGACTCGTGTTCAACGTCGGCTCACCGAGCTTCCAGTTGCCCGAGTCCGCGACGGCGATCACGTCGGCGGCGAACAGGTCCGGGTGAGCGGCGACATAGGCGTCGATCGCTCCGCTGCCCGTCTCCTCCTCGCCTTCGATCAGCACCTTCACGCCGACGGGCGGCTTCCCGCCCCACGCGCGCAGCGCGGCCGCGTGGGTGACGATGCCCGACTTGTCGTCGGCCGTCCCCCGGCCGTAAAGCCGCCCGTTGCGCTCGGTCGGCTCCCACGGCGGTGACGTCCATTTCGCTTCGTCGCCCGCGGGCTGTACGTCGTAGTGGGCATACAGCAGCACGGTCGGCGCACCGTCCGGCGCGGGCAACTCGCCGAACACGGCCGGTGCGCTGTCGGGGATGTCGAGGAGGCGCACGTCACGGAGGCCTGCCTCGCGCAGTATCTGCGCCGTCAGTTCCGCTGCCCCGTGGACGGGCGCGCGATCGAACCCGTCGAAGGCGATCGACGGCAGGCGCACGAGGCGTTCGAGATCGGCTCGGGTGGTGGACATGCCGTCCAGGACGGCAAGGCGAAGCGAGTCGGCATCCATGCCGGCGATTGTGTCAGTGCGCCGCAGCCACGTCGTCGTTTCGGGCGGCGAGGGCGGCGTCGATCGCGTCGGCCAGCGCTCCCGGATCGCCGGCGCACGTTTCCAGCGCGTCTGGTCCGAGCAGCAGTTCGACTCCGCCGGCGGTGTGCGCCAGCACGCACGGGGTGTGGCCTTCTGATGCGTTGCGCTCTTCGGGTGTGCGCTCGTCCAGATGGACGGCGCGAAACGGAACGGGGAGCGACTCGCATTTCGCTCGCCACTCCGGCTTCTCGCGTACCGACCCGTGCGTGATGTCGCAGAGTGAGCAGTGAGTGCGCCCCAGGCGGGCGCCGACCCAATAACGCAGCTCGCCGATCAGCGAGCCGTCGGCGTGATAGATGCCGGTGAGGGAGAGCACGTCGGCGGTGGAAGTCATCGCGACTAGTATCGCGCCCATGCCCCGCGTTGACGTGTGCGTGATCGGCGGCGGCGTCGTCGGCGTCGCCACCACCCTGGCGCTCGTGCGCCGCGGCGTCTCGGTGACCCTCCTGGAGGCCGAGCCGGAATTGGGCCTGGCGGCCAGCGGCACGAACTCGGGGATCCTCCATACCGGCTTTGACTCGACGCCGGGTGAGCTGGAGACAGAGTTGATCCTCGCTTCCGCGCGCCTGCGTCCCCCGGTGCTCGACATGCTGGGCCTGGACGTGTTGCGCTGCGGGGCGCGAATGCACCCGCGCGATCCGGCCCAGGCGGCCGCGGTCGACCGTCTCCAGGCCAACGCGGCCGTCAACGGAGTCCCGACGGCGCGCGATGAGGACGGTGCCCTGCAGATCCCCGGTGAGTGGGTGTGCGACCCGGTCGCGTACGTGCTCGCGCTGGCCGATGCGGCCCGCTCGCTCGGCGCGTCGATCATCACGGGGGCACGCGCCAGCGCGGTGACTCCGACCGTCCGGCATGACGGGCTCGTGGTGCTGGGCGAGCGCGACGAGCGTCTGGCCGACTGCACTCACGCCGTGAACGCGGCCGGGCTCTACGCCGATGAACTGGCCACCGCCAGCGGTGATACGGACCTCTTTCGCATCGTCCCGCGCAAAGGTGAGTTCCTCGTTTTCGACACGCCGCCGTCTCTCGTCGGAGCGCCGCCGGTGATCGACCTCCCGGTGCCGGACGCTCACACCAAAGGCGTTCTCGTGTTCCCGACCCTCGATGGCCACGTGGTGGCAGGGCCGACGGCACACGACCAGGAGGACAAAAACGATTGGTCCGTGCGACCGCAGGCGGCGGTGGAGATCATGGAGAAGGTGGCGGCGCGCATCCCGGCCCTGCGGGACGCGCGGCCGATATTTGCCTACGCCGGGTTGCGGCCCGCCGGCGACGGGGACAACTATGTGTTCGCCGCCTCCTCCACCTGCCCAGGCCTGATTCACGTGGGCGCGATCCGGTCGACCGGGCTGTCGGCATCGCTGGGCATCGCCGAGCATGTGGTGGGGCTGCTGAGTGAGTTGGGGCTGACTTTGAGGGACGAACAACCGCTCCCGACGCCGACGCAGTCCGAGGCAACGCAGCCCTGGTGGCAGCGGTCCGCAGACCATTGGGGCACGCCCGACCGATGAGCCGCCGACTGCTCTTGGGGATCGACGACGGCACCAGCGCGGTCAAGGCCACCCTGTTCGACCTGGATCTGCGGGCGGTGGCGACGACCACGCGTCGCATCACCACGACCCACCCGGCACCGGGGCTGGTCGAGCAGGATCCGCTGGCCGTGCTCGGCGCTGTCGTCGACGTGGTGGCTGAGTTGGTGGCCGGGGACCACGGCGACGTGGTCGCGTGTGGGCTGGATCATCAGGGCGAGTCGGTGCTGGCCTGGGACGCCGAGACGGGCGCCCCGCTCACGCCGATCCATGTGTGGCAGGACAAGCGTGCGCAGACGGTGCTCGATCGGCTGAGGTCAGCCGGTCTGGCCGGCGACATCGAGGAACGCTCCGGCCTGCCGCTGGATCCCTACTTCTCCGCCGGCAAGCTCGCTTGGTTGCTCGAGAACGACGCGAGCGTGGATGCGGCGAGGGCAAAGGGCACCTTGCGGATGGGCACCGTCGACGCCTTCCTGTCCGACCGGCTCGGGGCCGGCTTCGCCACCGACCCGTCGACGGCATCGCGAACCCAGTTGCAGGCCGGCGACGGAATCGGTTGGGACGCCTCGCTGACCGCCGCGTTCGGCGTGCCCACCGACGTCCTGCCCACGGTCCACGAGACCGCCGGCGCTCTCGGAGAGCTGCGAGCGCCGAGCTGGCCGGCGCCGATTTCCCTGACCGCTCGCGTCTGCGATCAGCAAGCCGCGCTGGCCGGTGCCGGGTGCGTGGTGCCCGGCCGCGTGAAGGCCACCTACGGCACCGGCGTCTTCGTCCTCGCCCACGTCGGCACCGAGCCGCCGGCGGCCGGCGGCGGGCTGCTGCCCACCGTGGCCTGGACTATCGCCGGCCGCACCGAATACGCCCTGGACGGCGGCGTCTTCACGGCTGGTGCCCTACTGGAATGGCTGTCGGGCACGCTCGGCCTTGCCCCTGACCCACCGGCCCTCAGCGCCCTGGCCGCGACGGTGTTCGATAGCGGGGGAGTTCGCGTGCTGCCTGCGCTGGCGGGCCTCGGGGCGCCTTGGTGGGAGGCCGACGCCCGCGGAGTGATCGCCGGGCTGACAGCCGGTAGTACGCCGGCGCACATAGCTCGGGCGGCGATCGAAGCGATCACCTGGCGGGTTGCGGACATCGTCGCGCTCGTCGGCCAGCGCGCACCGGTCGGCGTGTTGCGCATCGACGGTGGCCTCACCGCGGCAGCGCTCCTGCCGCAGATGCAGGCCGACGTTCTCGGCGTCCCGGTGCAGCGGTCAGAGCCCGACGCAACCGTCCTCGGAGCGGCGATGCTGGCCGGGGTCGGCGCCGGCCTTTTCCCATCCCTCGCCCAAGCAGCCGAACGGCTGCCCGCCGGTGAGCTCGTGCACCCGCAGACAGCCGATGCGTTGCGCGCCGCCAGCCATCAGCGCTGGCGAAAGTTCGTCAGCGCTGCGGCCGAGCTGGGCTGAACCTCAAGCCGGTACCGGGTCCTGGAACTTCTTCACCTGGAAGGCGAGCCAGCAGGCCGCGATGCCGCGCAGGATCAGCACGATGCCGATGATGACCGCCAGCGTCGTCAGGCCGATCTTCGGCTGGGCGGCGATGATGATGCCGGCTGCGAGTTCGATCAAACCGGAGAAGATTGCGATGCCGCGCTGGTCAGGTCGGCCGAAGGCACGGAAGACCTCGATCACACCGCCGATGATGAGGAAGATGCCGACGACCAGCGAGATCGTCTGCAGCGACTCGCCGGGGTTGCGCAGCACGATCACGCCGGCGATCAGCGACACGATGCCGAGCAGCACCGCGAGGATGCGCAACGTGCCGTCGGCGTCATCCTCGGCGATGCCCGCGACCAGCTCGATCAGCCCTGAGATCACCAAGTACAGACCGAGGACGATCGCAATCACCCCGAGCGTGATGTGGGGGTAGACGATCGAGATGACCCCGGCCGAGATGGACAGGATGCCGGCGACGAGGAAGAGCCACCAGAAGCGGGCCGAGACGCTCTCATTTTGCATGGGGCAAAGGCTAACCCGGTCCCCGGTCGCCTTCCCGACGCTGGGTCATAACCGCAGGCCGTCGGCCGGTAGGCTGCGCGCATGAAACGTGCTCCCCACGCTGACGCCCTCGCTTTCTTCGGCGCCACCGGCGACCTCGCCTACAAGCAGATCTTCCCGGCGCTGCAGGCGATGGTCCGCGACGATCTGCTCGACGTTCCCATCGTTGGCGTGGCGAAGGCCGGTTGGACGATCGACGACCTGCGCGAGCGCGCGCGCAAGAGCTGTGAGGAACACGGCGGCGTGGACAAGGCCGCATTCGCCAAGTTGATGAAGCTGCTGTCCTACGTCGACGGCGACTACTCCAATGCCGGGACGTTCCTGGAACTTCGCGCCAAGCTCGGGGACGCCCGGCGGCCGATGCACTACCTGGCCATCCCGCCCAGCCTGTTCGCCACCGTTGCCGGCCACCTGCGCGACTCCGGATCCGCCGACGGCGCCCGCATCGTGGTGGAGAAGCCGTTCGGCCACGACCTGCAGTCGGCCGAGGAGCTCAACCGCACGCTGCACCAGGTGTTCTCGGAGCGGTCGATCTATCGCATCGATCACTACCTGGGTAAGGAAGCGACGCAAAACATCGAGTACGTCCGGTTTGC
Source organism: Solirubrobacterales bacterium (assembly GCA_038319025.1). Lineage (GTDB taxonomy): Bacteria > Actinomycetota > Thermoleophilia > Solirubrobacterales > Solirubrobacteraceae > JBBQCW01. The sequence continues at coordinate 230,095 of JBBQCW010000002.1, read as the reverse complement.
CAACTCGTTCTTTGAGCCGTTGTGGAATCGGGATCACATCGCTTCGGTGCAGATCACGATGGCCGAGTCGTTCGGCGTCAAGGGCCGCGGCGGGTTCTACGAGGAAGCCGGTGCCATTCGTGACGTGATCCAGAACCACATGCTGCAGGTGATCGGTCTGCTGGCGATGGACGCACCCGGCGAGCACGACCCCGAGGCGGCCCGTGACTCGCGCGCCCGCGTGCTCAAGTCGATGCGTCCGCTCAAGGCGACCGATTGTGTGCGCGGGCAGTACGCCGGATACCGCGACGAGGATGGCGTGGCCAAGCGTTCGACGGTCGAGACGTTCGCGGCGGTGCGCTGCCGTATCGACAGCTGGCGCTGGGAGGGCGTGCCGTGGGTCATCCGGGCCGGCAAGTGCCTGCCGGTCACCGCCACCGAGGTGTTTGTGCGGCTCAAGCGCCCGCCGCAGCAGGTGTTCGACACCTGGGGCCCGGACGGCGCCAACCACGTGCGCTTCCGGATCGGCCCTGATGTCGCCGCTGCCATCGGCGTGCGCACCAAGCGCCCCGGTGACGGCATGCTGGGAGAGAATCGCGAGCTGCGGTTCGTCCACTCGGTCGCCCGCGACATGGCGCCGTACACGCGCCTTCTACACGATGCGATGAAGGGTGAGCGTGACCATTTCGCCCGTCAGGACTCGGTCGAGGCGGCGTGGAAGATCGTTGATCCGATCCTGGACGACAGGACCCCGATTCACGAGTACGCGGCCGGCACCTGGGGGCCGGCCGAGGCCGATCGCCTGCTGCCCCGCGGCACCGACTGGCACGATCCGCTGGCCGTCGAACCCACCTCCGCCATGGGCGCCGCGCCGGACGCGTGACGGCACGGATCGCCCACCTGTCTGACGTGCACTTCGGCACCGAGGACTCGGCGGTTGTGGAAGGGCTCGTCGCCGACGTCAACGCGTTCGCTCCCGACGTGACCGTCGTCAGCGGGGACCTCACGCAGCGCGCGCGCACGCGTGAGTTCGAGGCGGCGCGCGCGTTCCTGGACCGTCTGCCGACCCCGCAGATCGTCGTCCCCGGAAACCACGACATCCCTCTCCACAACCTGGTCCGCCGCGCCCTGGCACCGCGCAGCCGATTCCGTCGCTGGATCACGGATGAGGACGCACCGTTCGCCGTTGTGCCGGGCGCGGCACTGCTCGGGCTGGACACGTCCCGCCCGGAGGTGTGGAAGAACGGGGACATCGAGCGCAAGGATCTGGAGGCGATCGCCACGCATCTCGCCGACCTGCCGGACGATCTGCTGAAGGTGCTCGTCACCCACCACCCGTTCATCCCCACGCCCGCGAAGCCCCACGAGAGCGTCGTGGTGGGTGCCGAGAAGGCGCTCGCGGCGGCGTCGGCGGCCGGGGTGGATCTGCTGCTCTCGGGCCATCGGCACACCGCCCACCAGGGCGATGTGCGCGCCCATCATCCACTGGCTGAGCGCGGCATGTTGGTCATCATGGCGGCGACCGCCACGTCGGATCGTCGGCGCGGCGAGCCGAACGGCTGGACGACGATCGAAGGGAACTCCGCGGGCCTCACCGTCACCGATCGCGTGTGGGACGGCATGGCGTTCGGCCCGGGGGAGCAGGGGCATTACGTGCAGCGCGACGGGTCCTGGGAGCGGGCACCGGCGTGAGCTCGGTGCCCGACGAGATCACGTTCGTCGGCCACGCCACCACCCTGATGGTGCTCGACGGCGTCAGGTTGTTGACCGACCCGTTGTTGACGTCGCGCATGCTGCACCTGCGCCGCCAGACAGCCACACCTGCTCCCGCCCATCTCGACCGGCTCGACGCCGTCCTGATCTCCCACCTGCATCACGATCACCTGCACGTGAGGTCGCTTCAGTCGGTCGATCACGGGGCGGTGATGCTCGTCCCGCATGGGGCGGGCGACGTGGTGGCCGGCTTGGGCTTCCGGGAGGTCCGCGAACTGCGCCCGGGGGAGACGACGTTGATCGGCTCGGTCACCATCCACGCCGTGCATGCCGAGCACGACGATCGCCGCCATCCGCGAGGGCCACGCGCCGCCGCCGTGGGTTACGTCTGTGAAGCGCAGGCGCCGGCCCGGCGCTGGTGGTTCGCGGGCGACACCGACGTTTACGAGGGGATGGCCGCACTGGCGCCGATCGACCTTGCCCTCCTGCCTGTCTGGGGGTGGGGGCCGACGCTGGGTGAAGGGCACATGAACCCTCACGGGGCGGCGCGGGCCGCTGCGCTGTGCAGCGCGCGCCGCGCCGTGCCCATCCACTGGGGCACCTACTTCCCCGACGGCTTGGCGGCCCGCTACGTACGCACGCTGCACGAACCCCCGCACGCGTTCACGCGCGTGGCCGCTGAGCTGGCGCCGGAGTGCGAAGTCACCGTGCTGGCCCCCGGCGAAACTATGCTGGCGCCGTGACGTTGTTCCTCGCGCTGGTGATCATCGTCGTGTTCGCCGGCCTGGCGATCGCGCTCATGCTGTTCCTGCGCCGGCACGCCCCGGCGGGGGGCCGCTTCACCGACAGTGATCGCGCGGCCGGCGTATTCGGCGTGTTGGGGACGGCATTCGCGATCCTGCTCGGCTTCGTCGTGCTGTTGGCCTTCGACAGTTATTCGAGCGCGAAGGCGAACGCCGCCAAGGAGGCCACGGCCGTCGCCGACAGCTTCCAGACAGCGGAGCTGTTTCCCACCGTCCGCACCGACTTTCAGGGCGCCGTGATCTGTTACGCGCGCGCCGTCATCCACCAGGGGTGGCCGGCCATGCGTGACGCTCACGAGAGCCCGATCGTCGAAGGTTGGGCCTATCGCGTCGAGCGACTCACCGAAAGCCTGCCGGCGGTGGGCAGCAAGCAGTCGGATGGGTTCACGGCGATGCTGGCCATCCGCGACAGCCGGGAGGAGGCGCGTCGCGAGCGGCTCAGCGAGGCCGGGCACACGGTGCCGGCCATCATGTGGGTGCTGTTCCTCATGTCGTGCATCGCGCCCCTCCTGTTCATCTGCTTCTGGGCCGACCCCGATGAGCCGGCGCTCGTGCAAGCCGCGATCATGGGCTCCGTAGCCTCGCTGATCATCGCCGCGATCCTGGCGGTGATGGTGCTCGACTCCCCGTTCTCCGGGGAGACGGGCTCGATCACGCCCAAGTCGATGCGCTATTCGCTTGCCGTGATGGAGCACCAGCGGGCGCTGGAGACCGGGTCCGTGGATGCGCCGTGCACGCCGACGGGCCTGCACGTGGATCTGAACCGCGCGGGGTGAGGGGAACGCGCCGGACGGATCCGGGACGGTCCTGACACTGTGGGATCGCCGGGTGGATGGCACCGTGGCGTTCCATGCGGATCATCCTCGCCACGCTCATCACGGCCGCCGTTTGTTTTGGCGCCGCTCCGGCTGCCCTGGGCGCCACGGCGATCACGTCGCCGACGGACGGCACGGCGGTCACCGGCGCTGAGTTCGCCTCCGTATCGGTGGCTGGCACCGCGACCACCGAGGCGATGGTGAACGTCGTATGCGCGCACCGCCAGGGCGGCCTCTGGTACTACACCTTCCTCGCCGGGGGCACGTCTATCGCCGTCGCCGGCGGGGTCTGGGCGGCCCCTGCCGTCCAGATCGGCTACGGCATCGACGCGTGCCGCTTGCTCGCGCTGCCCGTCGGCGTTCCGACGCCTCCGCAGACCACCGACCCGCGCACGCTGGGGTACGACGGGCCGCGGTTGCGGCCGCTCGTCCTTCACGCGCAGACGCTGCCCGGCGGCGCGCAGGAGCAGTACGAGGCATCCGGCGTGCTCGGAGGACTAACGGCGGCCTCATTCCTCAGCTCGATGGGGAGCGGCGGCTTGGACTCCTTCCTGCTGACCAGCGACCCGGCCGACGATGCCCAGGTGTTCGGCGGGACCAACGGCATCCGCCCGTTCGACCCGCAGCACCCGCAGGTGAACGGCACCGGCAACGTGTTCGGGCTGCAGGTGGACGGCAAGGATGCCTACACCGGCCCGACCTGGGTCAACGCCGGCGGCAACGGGATCCCCTACCAGAACTACGCTCACCGGCCGTCCGTTTCGACCACCCGGACGATCGCGGCGGACGGCGCGCTGGTGGTGACCGAACACAACACCCTCGCGGTGTGCCCGAGCGACGATTCCTACTACCCGCTCGGAGGGTTTTCCTGTTCGATGAATACGGGCGTCCTCACCGATCCGCACGTGAGTATCGACGTGAGCACAACGGCATCGCCCACTGGTGATGTGATCCGGCGCGATTGGTCGCTCGCGTCCACCAACGGCTCGGCTCACACGGTGCGCCTCGTGCTCGATCACGTCATCAGCGGCTCGGGCCGGGAGTGGCGTCTGCCCGGCGTCGCCTATACCCCTCACATGAACGGGGACGTAGTCACCGGAGCGCTTCCGGCCGCCGCGCCGTTCAGCCTCGCCGTGCGTAAAGCGGGCAACCCGGACCCGGACCCGGTGAAGGGGTTGGGCTCGCTGACCTTCAGCACGGTGCCGACGGAACTGCGCTTCACCGGGACGCGTCAGCTGACCGCGACGTACAACCTCTCGGTGCCGGCGACCGGCACTCGCAAGCTGTCGTTCGTCTTCGCCAGCGAGGACAATCAGGCCGCGATCGACGCCGCGCAGGCCGCCGCGCAGAGTGCGATAAGCCCGGCCGTGTCGATCGCGGTGCCGCTCGCGGGCGCGACGGTGACGGCGGATCACGTGACCGTTTCCGGGTCGGCTTCCGACGCCTCCGGGCTGTCCGGCCTGATGGTCAACGGGAGCGCGGTGACCGTGGCGGGCGACGGGTCGTGGACCACAGATCTCCCCTTGGTATTGGGTGACAATGCGGTGGCGGCGGTCGTCACGAACGTTTTCGGAGCCACCGCGACCGCCCAGCGCACGGTGACGCGGGTCATCCCGCCGATTCAGCAGCAGCAGCCGCCGGCGGATCCTGGCCCCGGGCCTGACCCGACTCCGGACCCCGGGCCCGGCCCCGCGCCTGGGCCTACGCTGACCCCCGCGTCCCCGGTGCTGGTCCGCACCGGCAAGGCCAAGCTGAAGAAGCATTCGTTGGCCCTCGGCTACAGCGTCCAGTGCCCCGGTACGGGTCCGGCGTGCACGGTGACGCTGTCGCTCGCCCCCAAGGCCAAGGGCAAACGCGGCAAGAAGGTCAAGCCGCTCGGCCGCGCAACGGTGACGGTCCCGGCCGGCCGGACGGTCGCGCTGAAGATCAAGGTGGCGAAAGCCAAAAAGGCGCTCAAAAAGGCCAAGCCCGTACTGACCGTCACGCTCGCCCGCGGGACCTTGGCGCCGGCGGTCATCAAAAAGGCGCTGAAGCTCTGAGCGGCCGGCCGGCGCGGCCCCCGGCCGTTTCTCGACCCGAGGGCGCCCGACCAGATCGAGTGCCACATCGTGCCCGCTGGGCGGGCATTCTGTGGCACTGGATCTGGGACCCGCAATCCGGTGGTCGCGGCGGCCGGCGCTCCGACGGCCGACGAGCGCGTGCGCGCGCCGTGACCCGCCGATAGGGTCCGGCTCATGACCACCGTTCGCGAGGCCTGCTTTGACTTCCTGCGCTCGCAGGGGATGACCACGATCTTTGGGAACCCCGGCTCCACGGAGTTGCCGATGCTCGCCGATCTGCCGGAGGACTTCACCTACGTCCTCGCGCTGCAGGAGGCGTCGGTGGTCGGCATGGCCGACGGCTACGCCCAGGCCACCGGGCGCCCCGCGCTCGTCAACCTCCACACCGCGCCGGGCGTCGGCAACGCGGTCGGGGCGATCTTCAACGCGCAGGCCAACAAGTCACCGCTCGTGATCACCGCCGGGCAGCAGGTCCGAGGCCTGATGACGCTGCAGGCCAACCTCACCAACCGTGACGCGACCCGCGTGCCTGAACCGTTCGTGAAGTGGAGCTACGAGCCGCCGCGCGCCCAGGACGTGCCGCTGGCACTCGCGCGCGCCACCCACCTTGCGGCGCTCGCACCGGTCGGGCCGACGTTCCTCTCGATCCCGATGGATGACTGGGGCGTCGAAGTCGACGAGAGCGACGTGCGCCACAACATCGGCCGCACGGTCGGGGGACGGGCGGGAGCGGACCCGGCTGTCGTGCGCGAACTTGTCACGGCGCTGGCCGGCGCGACTGCTCCGGTGCTGATCGCGGGGCCCGACATCGACGCCAGCGGCGCGAGGGATGCCGTGATCGCGCTGGCCGAGAAGCTCCACCTGCCCGTCTGGGCCAGCCCCGCGCCAGGTGGCGGTCGGCTTGGCTTCCCCGAGAACCATCCGCTGTTCCAGGGGCTGCTGCCGCCCGCGATCGGCCCGGTCGGCCAGGTGCTGGAGGGCCACGACTTCGTGCTCGTTGTGGGCGCGTCAGTGTTCAGCTACTACCCCAACATTCCCGGCCCGCTGCTGCCCGAGGGCACCCGCCTGGTGGCCATCACCAGTGACCCGGACGAGGCGGTGCGCGCGCCGATGGGCGATGCGATCGTCGCCGACCCCAAGCTCACGGTCGAGCTGATGCTGGAGCTGAGCACGCCGACGCAGCGCGCGGTGCCGGCCATCCGAGCTGCACCCGAACCGCCCGAAGGCGGGGACCCGATGACGGCGTCGACCGCCATCGCCGCGCTCGCCGACGTTTTCCCGGAAGACGGCATCGTCGTGCTCGAGGCGCCGTCGGCCACGATGGCGGTGCGCAACCGGTTGCGGCTGTCGCGCCCGGGCAGCTACTACTTCGGCGCCGGTGGCGGGCTGGGCTTCGGCCTCTCCGCGGCGGTCGGGGTGCAGATGGCCGAGCCGGATCGGCCCGTCGTGTGCGTCGTCGGCGAAGGGTCCGCGCAGTACGCGATCCAGGTCTTCTGGAGCGCGGTGGCCTACAACGTGCCCGTGACGTTCCTGGTGCTGCGCAACGAGGAGTACGCGATCCTCAAGTGGTTCTCGTCGCTGGAAGGCCTGCCCGAATCGCCCGGGCTGAACCTGCCAGCGCTCGACGTGGCCGCCGTGGCCTCCGGATATGGGATCGACGCGCAGATCGCCACCGATCCCGACGGCCTGCGCGAGATCCTGCGTGCGGCGATCGCGTCCGACCGTCCTGAGCTTGTGCAGGTGCGCGTGGCGCCTGGCATGTCGCTCGGTTAGAGGCGCGTCGTGGCTTCGCTGCCTCTGTTTCGCCCGCGCACGGAGCGCATCCTGCCTGTCGGCGACGGGGATGGCGTGTCCGATGATCGCGCGCCCGATTCGCTGGCCGCCGGCACGCCGGAGCCGCTGCGCAGCGACCTGATCGGGCTGCTGGGGGAGGAGGCCGTCCTGACGCGCCCGATCGACCTGATCCGCTACGCCTCGGACGCGAGCCCGTATCGCAAGCTTCCCCAGGTCGTGGCCGTCCCGCGTGACGCCGAGCAGGTCGCCGCGCTCCTCGCCTACGCGCGCCGAACCGGGATCCCCATCACGTTCCGCTCGGCCGGCACCAGCCTCAACGGTCAGGCCCAGGGCGACGGGATCCTGGTGGATGTGCGCCGCCACTGGCGTGGGGTGAAGATCGAGGATGAGGGCCGGCGCGCGCGCGTGCGCCCGGGCACCGCGCTGGGCACGGTCAACCGTCTGCTGACCCGTCACGGCCGGCGCCTCGGACCTGATCCGGCCAGCGTTGACATCGCCACCATCGGCGGCGTGGTCGCCAACAACTCCGGTGGGATGCGCTGCGGGGTGGTCGCCGACAGCTACTCGACCGTGTCGGCGCTGAAGTTCGTGCTCGCCTCGGGAACCGTGGTCGACACGGCCGCGCCGGGAGCGGCCGCCGCGTTTGACGCCGCCGAGCCGGAGCTGGCCGCCGGACTTATCGCCCTGCGCGACGAACTGCGCGCCGACACCGAGTTGTGCGAACGGATCCGGCGCAAGTTTTCGATCAAGAACACGACGGGCTACCGCCTCTGCGCCCTGCTCGATGCCGACGAGCCGATGGAGATCTTCCGGCGGTTGCTGGTCGGCTCCGAAGGCACGCTGGGGTTCATCGCCGAGGCCGTCTTCGACACGATCCCCACGCCCAAGCGCACCACCGTCTCCTGGGTCCATTTCGCGAGTATCGACGCGGCTACGGCGCCGGTCACCGCGCTGGTCGAGGCCGGCGCGCGGGCGGTCGAACTGATGGTCGCGCCCGCGTTGATGGTGGCCAGCCATTCGATCGCCGGCACGCCGTTGTACTGGCGTGAGCTGCCGTTGGATTCGGCCGCGCTGCTGATCGAGTTCGGCGCCGAGGATGACGCCGCGCTCGACGCGCTGGTGCTGGCTGGGGCGGAGATCCTGGGCGAGCACACGTTGCTGCGCCCGCCGGCTTTCACCCGCGACGAGCACGAGGTGGAGCTGGCCTGGACGGTGCGCGAGGGAATGTTCGGCCTGATCGGCAAGCTGCGCCCGCCGGGCACGTCGTTGATCACCGAGGACGTGTGCGTCGCCCCGGATCGGCTCGCGGCCTTCGCCCGCGACCTACAGGAGATACTCGGCAAGCACGGCTTCCTGACCGGCGTGGCGGGCCATGCGTCGGCGGGCAACCTGCACTTCATGCTCACCCCGTCGTTCAACGTTCCGGCTGATCGCGAGCGTTACGAGACGTTCATGGGGGAGCTGGTCGACCTCGTCCGGGATGGCTACGACGGCTCGCTGAAGGCCGAGCACGGCACCGGCCTGAACATGGCGCCCTTCGTCGAGCGCGAGTGGGGCGCGAAGGCCACCGAGATGATGTGGCGGATCAAGGCGCTGGCCGATCCTGACTGCGTCCTAGGCCCCGGGGTCGTGCTCAACCGCGATCCGGGCGCGCACCTGCGCGATCTGAAGACGACGCCACCGGTGGAGGAGGAGATCACCGGCTGCGTGGAGTGCGGGTTCTGCGAGCCGGTCTGCCCGAGCCGCGACCTGACCACCACGCCGCGCCAGCGCATCGTGCTGCGGCGCGAGATGGCCCGCCAGCCCGAAGGCTCGCCTGTGACGGCGGCGATCCTGGCCGACTACGAGTACGACGCGCTGCAAACTTGCGCGGCGGACGGCACCTGCAAGCTCGTATGCCCGGTGGGCATCGACACCGGCAAGTTCGTCAAGGAAATGCGCGAGCGCGAGAACGGCGCGGTGGCCGAGCGGGTCGCGCTGGGCGCTGCCCGGCAGTGGGGCGTGATCGAGCGCGCGGCTCGCGGCGGCCTCGTGGCCGGCGGCAGCACGGCAGGCGCCGCGGTGGCGCGCGTCTCCGCTCGTGGCGGCCGCGCGTTGGCGGGCGCCGAGCTCGTTCCGTCGTGGCCGTCGAACATGCCCGAGCCGGCCCCGGCACGGCTGCCGCTCACCGAGCGCGCCGATGCCGCGGCGGTCTACCTGCCCGCGTGCATCAACCGCATCTTCGGCGCCGCCCAGGGTGCGCCCGAGGGCCTCGGCCTGGCGGAGGCTTTGGTGGCCGTGTCAGCACGCGCCGGCCGCCCACTGTGGATTCCGCCGGATGCCGGGGGGCACTGCTGCGGGGCACCTTGGGCGTCGAAGGGCTTCGCCGACGGGCGCGATCACGTGACGGCGGCCTTGGCGAAGGCACTCGTGCGCTGGACGGATGGCGGCGCGCTGCCGGTCGTGATCGACGCCAGCTCCTGCACGCTCGGGCTCGTCGAGGACGTGCTGCCGCAGATCGATGAGGACCGCCGCCCGGTCGTCCTGGACGCGATCGCCTGGGCGCATGACGAGCTGCTGCCGGAGCTGACCGTGACCCATCGCGTCGGTCGCGTGGCTGTGCATCCGCCGTGTTCCAGCCGTCACCTGGGCCTGGCGGGCAAACTCGAGGGCGTGGCCCGCGCCGTGGCCGACGAGGCCTACGTTCCCGTCAGCGCGACGTGCTGCGGATTCGCAGGCGACAGGGGAATGCTCCATCCCGAGTTGCCCGTGTCTGCGACCGCGGACGAGGCGGCCGAGTTGGCTGCGGCCGGCCCGTTTGATGCGGCCGTGTGCAGCAACCGCACGTGCGAGATCGGCCTCGAGCAGGCGACGGGCGAGTCGTTCGCGTCTTTCGTCTTCCTGTTGGAAGAGGCGACGCGAGCGGTTTGAGTCGGTCGGCCCCTACTTGCGGGCGGTGACGGCTTCTTCGTATTCCTCGTTTTGGCGCTTCTCCCCGGCGGCGACCCCGGCAGCGATGCCGATCAGGCCGTTGGCGAGCAGCGGGAAGACGACGAAGAAGACAACGATCAGCGCGATGCTCACGCTCCACGCGTAACTCATGGCAATCATGGGCCGGAGCATATCGCTCCCATCAGGCGTCGGCGCGCCGAATGAGGGCGACTGCGCGTCCCCCGTCAGGTCGGCGGTCAGCCGCGTCAACTCGAGGTAAGGCGGAAATGTTGGCCTGACAGCAACAAATCCGCGCGAGGTGCCGGGCCCGGCACAGTTCGACTCAGCCGCACGCCACCGAGGTTATCCAACCGATCGGGTAGGATATCTCCATGATCTTCACCACAAAGGCCGAGTACGGGGTGCGGCTGCTGATCGAACTAGGTCGGCAGGAGGGCACCGGGCCGGTGGCGCTGAAGTCGATCGCCGAGGCCGAGGACCTGCCGCTCGCCTACTTGGAACGCATCGTCGCCCTGCTCAAGAAGCAAGGGCTGGTGGAAGCCACGCGCGGCGCGCACGGCGGTTATCGCCTCGCTCGGCCAGCCTCGGAGATCACGATGGATGAGGCGATCCTCGCGCTGGAAGGCACGATCGCCCCGATGGACTGCTTCTTTGACGACGCCGAAGGGCGGGTCATGTGCTCGCACCTGACCGACAAGGGCGAAGGCTGCGGCACGAAGCTGCTGTGGACCCGCGTCCAGGGCGCCGTGCACGGCGCGCTTCAGCGCACCACGTTGGCCGAGCTTGTCTCGTTCGGCGTGCCGGCTGCGCCTGCGCTGATCGATATCGCGCCCGCGCGTGAACCCGCCGTCGCCACGGCGCCGTAACCCAAACCGACTTCCCGAACCAGCCCCAGAACCGAGAGACCCGAACTTATGCCCGACCTCGTAATCGACAACCTCCACGTTTCCGCCGGGGACAAGCAGATCCTCAACGGGCTCACGCTGACCGTCCGCCAGGGCGAGATCCACGCGCTGATGGGCCCCAACGGCTCGGGCAAGTCGACGCTGGCCAACGCGATCATGGGCAACCCGCAGCTCGAGGTCACCCAGGGTTCGATCCGCTTCGGCGACGCTGACATCACCGAGCTGGATCCCGATGAGCGCGCCCGCCTGGGCCTCTTCATGGCGTTCCAGTACCCCGTCGCGATCCCCGGCGTGACCATCACCAAGTATCTGCGGATGGTCATGAACGCCCATCGTGTGGCCCGCGGCGAGGAGGAGATTTCGCTGAAGGAGTTCCGCACCACGGTCCAAGACGCGATGAAGCTGACCAACGTGCCGAAGGAGTTCTCCTCGCGTTACCTCAACGACGGGTTCTCCGGCGGCGAGAAGAAGCGGCTGGAGATCCTGCAGCTCGCGCTCCAGCACCCCACGATGGCGATCCTCGACGAGACGGACTCGGGCCTGGACATCGACGCGCTGAACATCGTGGCCGAGGGTGTCAACACCGTCGCCAAGCAGTCCGACATGGGCGTGCTGATCATCACCCACTACCAGCGGATCCTGCACCTGGTGCAGCCTGAGAAGGTGTCGATCCTGTTCGACGGGCGCATCGTCAAGGAGGGCGGCCCTGAGCTGGTCGACCAGCTCGAAGCCGAAGGCTACGGCTGGATCACCGACGAGCTCGCGGCTACGGCCGGCGCCTGACCGTATGGGCGCGACCGTCTCCCACCTGGACGTCGCCGCCCAGTTCCCCGTCCTGGAACGGGACGGGCTCGTGTACCTCGATTCCGGGGCCACGTCGCAGAAGCCGCGCACTGTGATCGACGCGATCGCCGGCCACTACGCGCACCACAACGCGAACATCCACCGCGGGGTCTACCCACTCGCGGTCGAGGCGACGGAGGCGTTCGAGGGCGCCCGCGCGCGCATTGCCTCCTGGCTCGGCTCCACCGACGAGGAGACGATCTTCACCAAGAACGCGACCGAGGCGATCAACCTCGTCGCGTACTCGTGGGGCCGGGAGCACGTCGGCGCGGGCGACCGCATCGTGCTGACCCACCTGGAGCATCACTCCAACATCGTGCCGTGGCAGATCCTGGCCCAGGCCACGGGCGCCAAGCTCGCGTACGTGCCGGTCGACGGTGACGGGATGCTCGACCTCGACGTGCTGGATCGTGAACTGGCGACCGGCACCGTGAAGCTCGTCGCCTGCACCCATGTGTCCAACGTGCTGGGGACGATCACGCCGATCGCCGAGATCACTCGCCGCGCCCACGCTGCGGGCGCCGTCGTGCTCGTCGACGGCTCGCAGGCCGTCCCGCAGATCCCCGTCCATCTGCCCGACATCGACGCCGACTTCTACGTGTGGACGGCGCACAAGGCTTACGGCCCGACGGGCCTCGGGATCCTCCACGGCCGCCGCGCGCTGCTGGAGGCGATGCCGCCGTTCCTGAGCGGTGGGGACATGATCGCCTCGGTCGACTTCGAGACGTCTCGCTACAACGATCTGCCGTGGAAGTTCGAGGCCGGCACCTCCCCGATCGCGGAGGCCGCCGGTATGGGCGCCGCCGTCGCTTTTCTGCAGGACCTCGGCATGGACGCCGTGCGCGAACACGAGCACGACCTCGTCGTCTACGCCCTTGAGCGTCTCGCCGAAGTCCCGGGCCTCACCGTGTACGGCCCGTCCGATGCCGACCGTCGCGGCGCGCTCGTCTCCTGGGCGATGGACTGCGCGCATCCGCACGACGTCGCTGAGATCCTCGCCCGCACCGGCGTGTGCGTGCGCGCCGGCCACCACTGTGCACAACCGCTCATGAAGGTGCTGGGCGTCGGCGCGACCACGCGCGCATCGTTCGCCGTCCACAACACGCGCGAGGACGTTGACGCGCTCATCACCGGGCTGCACGAGGTCCGCAGGATCTTCGCCGACGAGAAGGACCACTGATGGACGACCTGTACCGCGAGGAGATCCTCGCCCATTACAAGCGCCCTCATCACTGGGGCGAGCTTGAGAACCCGGACCTGGAGTTCGAGGACACCAACCCGCTGTGCGGGGACGAGCTCAAGGTCCAGCTCAAGCTCGCCGAAGACGGCACGATCGAGGACCTGCGCTTCTCCGGCCACGGCTGCGCGATCAGCCAGGCGTCGGCGTCGATGTCCTCCGACGAGGTCATCGGTATGAACGTTGAGGACCTGCTCAAGCTTGACCGCGACTTCATCCTGGAATTGCTGGGGATCGATATCTCCGCCACGCGGATGAAGTGCGCGCTGTTGTCGTTGAAGGTTCTGAAGTCGGCGGGCCTCGGCGCCGCGGTGGCCTGGGAGCCGGCCTCCGAGGCCGAAGCCGGCGCGGCCGGCTGATCGGGTGTCCGGCGCACGTGAACGGATGCTCGGCGGCGCCGAGTACCGCGCCGACGACCCGGAGCTCGTGGTTGATCGCGACCGCGCCCAGTCGCTGCTGGTCCGCTTCAACGCTGCCGGCGGGCGAGGTACGGCCGCTCGTCGGGCGCTACTAGAGCCGCTGCTGGGCGCCCTCGGTGAGGGGGCGGAGATCGTCCCGCCGCTACACGTGGACTACGGCACCCAACTGCGTGTCGGCGCCCGCACGTTCATCAACACCGGCCTCATCGCGCTTGACTGCGCGCCGATCACCGTCGGCGACGATGTGCAGATCGGCCCGGCCGTCCAGCTCCTCGCGGCCACGCATCCCACGGACGCGGCCCGCCGGCGTGAGGGCTGGGAGTCCGCGTCCCCGATCACCATCGGCGACGGGGCGTGGCTGGGCGGCGGCGTCATCGTTGGCCCCGGGGTGACCATCGGCGAGAACGCGATCATCGGTGCCGGCAGCGTTGTGCTGGCTGATGTGCCCGCGGGCGCCACCGCAGTCGGGAGTCCGGCGCGGGTCGTGAAGCGGGCCTGATGTCGTCCCGCTCTACGGAGCGGTGACCGCCCAGGTGCCCCAGGAGCCGAAGCCGTACGGAGACCCGCCGAACCCTGCCCCAGTGGAGACCTTGAAGCCGTAACGACCGCTTCCCGGGGCGCCCTGGGTGGCCGGGTCGCTGATCACGGAGGCGCCGTTGGCCACCTGGCCGCCTTCGTAGACACACAGGTGGCCGGCCAGGGCCGAGGGCGCTGCGGCGCTGCCCGGACACTGCGTGGTCGCCGGATCGCCCTTGTTCAGGAAATGGGCCGTGGGGGCGGCGGCGAGCGCGATCGGGAACGTCACTGCGGTGGCCGCGAGCGCCTGTGCTTGTCCGGTGTCGCCGATGACGTACGTCGTGTATACACCCCGCATCGTCCGCCCGCTGGGCAGCGTGTCCAGCAGCGGCCCCGCTGCGCCCGCCGCTCCCGCTGCGCCTGTCGCGCCTGCGGCTCCGACGGCGCCGGCCGGCCCCGCCACGCCGGTCTTGCCCCGTTTGCCCTTGAGCGACTTCAGCACCTTCGGGGCGATCTGTCGCTTCGAGGTGATCAGGTAGTGCTTGGCGGCGATCGCACTGCCGGTGACCGCGAACAGGAGAGCGGCAAGCGCGACGATCATCGCTGGGCTGGGCAGGCGGTTACGCACGGGGAACTCCCTCGGTGGCTGGACGCTGCATCCCGACTGTAGCGGCCCTTCGACCGCACATGTTCGATCTCGCCTCACCCTCCGCCGACGGCGCCCGGTACAATCCTGAGTGCGGCAGTCGGAGTTCCGGCTGCGCCACCTCACCATGACCCCGATTCTCGACATCTGCCCCCTCTCCGAGCTGCCCCCGGGCGCTCGCCGCATCGTCGAACACGACGGCATCGAGATCGGCGTGTTCAACGTCAACGGTGAGCTGTTCGCGATCGAGGATCGCTGTTCGCATGACGACGGTCCGCTCGCCGAGGGTGAGGTCGACGCTGCCGCCTGCACCGTCGAATGCCCGCGTCACGGCTCGCTGTTCGATCTGCGCACCGGCAAGCCGATCACCCTCCCCGCGTACGTCCCTGTCGAGACCTTCCCCGTACTTGTCGAAGACGACACCATCAAGCTGGAAGTCGAGTAGATCACCATGAGCACTCCGGAAACACTGGCCGAGCAGGAGTCCCTTCAGGGCATCAACTCCAATTACACGGAGAAGTACGGGTTCCACGACCCCGAGGGCGACTACGCGTACAAGGCGCCGAAGGGGATCAACAAGGAGATCGTCGAGAAGATCTCCGAGCTCAAGAGCGAGCCGCAATGGATGCGCGAGTTTCGCCTGAAGTCGCTCGAATACTTCTTCGCCCGCCCTCAGCCCACCTGGGGCAGCCCGATGCTGGCCGAGGTCGACTACGACGACATCCACTACTTCGTGCGCGCCTCTGAGGGCACCCAGCGTGACTGGGACGACGTCCCCGTCGACGTGAAGAAGACGTTCGAGCGCCTGGGTATCCCGGAGGCCGAGCAGAAGTTCCTCTCTGGTGTCGGCGCCCAGTACGAGTCCGAGGTCGTGTACCACCAAGTCCGCGAGGACCTGGAGCTGCAGGGCGTGATCTTCATGGACATGGACACCGCGCTGCGCGAGCACGAGGACATGGTCCGCGAGTACTTCGCCACCATCATCCCGGCCAACGACAACAAGCTCGCCGCGCTGAACAGCGCCGTGTGGTCAGGCGGGTCGTTCGTCTACGTGCCGCCGGGCGTCCAGGTCGAGATGCCGCTGCAGGCGTATTTCCGCATCAACACGGAGAACATGGGCCAGTTCGAGCGCACGTTGATCATCGCCGACGAGGGCAGCTACGTGCACTACGTCGAGGGCTGCACCGCGCCCACATACTCGTCGAACTCCCTCCACTCCGCCGTGGTGGAACTTATCGCCAAGCCCGGCGCCCGGATCCGCTATACGACCGTCCAGAACTGGTCGACGAACGTGTTCAACCTCGTCACCAAGCGGGCGATCGCCGAGCGCGACGCGACCGTCGAGTGGGTCGACTGCAACCTCGGCAGCAAGCTGACGATGAAGTACCCGTCCGTCTATCTGATGGGTGAGCGCGCGCACGGCGAGGTGCTGTCGATCGCCTTCGCGGGTGCCGGCCAGCATCAGGACGCGGGCGCGAAGATCATCCACGCGGCGCCGAACACCACGTCGAACATCTTCGCCAAGTCGATCTCCAAGGACGGCGGGCGCAGCTCCTACCGCGGTCTGCTTGAGGTGGCCAAGGGTGCCCATGGCTCCCGCTCCAAGGTGGTGTGCGACGCGCTGCTGCTCGACGACAAGAGCCGCTCGGACACGTACCCCACGATCCGCATCGGTGAGGACGACGTGGACGTCGGCCATGAGGCCACCGTCTCCAAGGTCGGCGAGGAGCAGCTCTTCTATCTGATGTCGCACGGCATCGACGAGGAAGAGGCCAGCAAGCTGATCGTCAACGGCTTCATCGAGCCGATCGTCAAGGAACTGCCGATGGAGTACGCCGTCGAGATGAACCGCCTGATCGAGTTGCAGATGGAAGGCAGCATCGGATGAGCGCGACCGACATCGCCGAGCCCGAGTTCCTCTCCCAGCGCCGCAGCCGTTTTGCGGCCGCGGTGGCCGATCTGCCGCTGCCCGCTTTCCGCGGGACGACGGGGTGGGAGTTCACGCCCATCGATACGCTCGACCTCGACGCTTTCCCGGTGGCGCCCAGCGGCGACATCGCGACGGTGGCCGAGCCGCTCTTCACCTTCGAAGGTGGGGTCGGTGTCGACGACGCCGAGGCCGTCTCCGAGGGCCCGGTCGTGCTGCCCTTGGCGGTCGCGGCCGAGCGGCACCCTGACCTGGTGGAGAAGTACCTGGGCGCCGTTGCCCACGACTCCCCGTTCACCGCTCGCAACGATGCGCACTGGACGGACGGCTCATTCGTCTACGTACCGCGCAACGTGACGGTCGACGCGCCGATTCTGCTCGGCGCGGTGCACGAGTCCGGCAGCGCCCTGCACCACCGCACGCTCGTCGTGCTGGAGGAGGGCGCGGAGGCCGAGGTCTGGGACCAGACGCTCTCCGCCGACCCTGACGGCGAGGGCCTCGTCAACGGCGTGGTTGAGCTCGTCGTCGGCCCGGCTGCGCGCCTGCGCTACGTCGGCGCGCAGGATCTCAGTGAGAAGACGTGGGTCCTGGGCGCCCAGCGCGCCACCGTGGACCGCGACGCGTCACTGGACTGGATCACGCTCGGCTTCGGCTCGGGCAACGGCAAGGTCTTCCTGGAGACCGAGATGGTCGGCCCCGGCGCTCACGCAAAGGTCACCGGTGCCTACGCGACTGAGGGTCGCCAGCACCTGGATTTCGACACGTTGCAGACGCACGCTGCGCCCAACTGCGTGTCCGATCTCGCCTTCCGCGGCATCGTCACCGGCCGTTCGAGCGCCGTGTGGCGCGGGATGATCAAGGTCGACGAGGGCGCCCAGCAGACCGACGGCTTCCAGGAATGCCGCAACCTGCTGATCGGTAAGAAGGCTCACGCCGACGCGATCCCCGGTTTGGAGATCCTGGCCAACGACGTGCGCTGCACGCACGCCGCCGCGATCGCCCAGGTGGACCCTGACCAGATCTTCTACCTGCGCTCCCGCGGGCTGGATGACACCGCTGCGCACCGCCTCGTCATCGAAGGCTTCCTGCAGGCGCTCGTTGAGCGCTTCGAGGGCGGCCCGATGCACGACGCCGTAGCCGACGCGCTGGATCGCCGTCTGCAGCGCGTGCTGGGCTGAGCGGCCGCTTGCTCAGCAGTCGGCGAGAGGACGTCGTCCGTTGACGTCATCCGATTGATAACCGCCCTCCGGTCGCAGATCGGATGACGTCCGCTGTCGCCGCCTGGAGGTTCGCTGCTGCCTGTCGCGCGGAGGGGGAAGTCGGTGCTCACGAGGGGGGCCCCGGTGACTTTTGGACCCAGGAGGTCCAGAACCGAACAAGGTTCGCGTGGCGCCGAGGGTTGGTCAGTTACCCCCGCTCAGCGGGGGTAATCGACCACGGCTCGCCCGATCCGGGCGGGCGACCCCGGCGCGTGCCCGTCTCCCGTGGAATCGGAAGCGCCCGCGCACGTCCCGCCCTAGGCGGCCGCCGGCTCCGGGGCAGGCCCCAGCTTGGCCAGTTCCTTGGCGATGTCGTCGACGCTCAGGAAAGTGACGCCGAGCGCGTGCGTATGGGCGTACCGCACGATGCCCTCCTCGTCGATGATGAACATCGCGCGTCGCACGCCAATGACGGGGGCGACGACCTTGAACGACTTCGCCACCTTCTTCTCGGTATCGGCCAGCAGCGGCACGTTGAGGTCGTGATTGGCGGTGAACTTCTCGTGGCTGTCCACGTCTTGGGCGGAGATGCCGACGACGGTCGCGTTGAGCGCCGCCATGTCGTCCGGCCGCGCAGCATAGGAGCAGAATTGCTTCGTGCACACGAGCGTCTCGTCGCCCGGGTAGAACAGCAGCACGACTCGCTCGCCGCGGTGGTCGGAAAGGCGGAACGGCCCATCGGTGCCCTGAAGCTCGAAGTCGGGAGCGGGCTTCCCGAGCAGCGCGTGATCACTCATCGCGAGCGGCCGTGATTTGAGTCGCTAATAGCGATGGGCGAGAAATGGCGAGCAGTCATGACTGAAAGGGTACGGACATGGACCAATGGATCGCCGCCCACGGCGCCCGCATCGCCCAGCACGCCGCGCGCGACCTGGCCGCGCTGGTGGGCGTCTCCTCCCCGTCGGGCGATGTTCCGGGCGCCGAGGAGGCCATCGCCGTGGTCGTGGCGCTCGCGCCGCCGCAGGCCGTAGTGCACCGACTCCCGTGCTCCTCCCCTGAGCACGCCCCGGATCTGCTGCTGAGCATCACCGGTGCGGGAACCCGGCGCTTGCTGCTCGTCGGCCACGTCGACACCGTCATCGCCCATGCCGACCATCGGCCGATGGTTCATGAAGGGGACCGACTCGTCGGCTCGGGCACGGTGGACATGAAGGGGGGTGACGTGCTGGCGCTCGGCGTGCTGCAGGCCCTGGCCGAGGACCGCGCCGAGGAGTTTGCCGAGGTCTCACTTCTGCTCGTGTGTGACGAGGAATGGCGCACGGATACGTTCGCCCACACCGAGCGGTTCGCCGGCTTTGACGCCTGCTTGTGTTTCGAGGCGGGCGAGCCAGGGCCGGATGGAGGCCAGGGCGTGGTCGTGCGGCGTAAGGCGGCCGGCTCGCTGAACGTGACGGCCACCGGCCGCTCGGCACATTCGGGCGCCGCCCCGGACGACGGCCGCAACGCGCTGCTGGCTCTGGCCCAGGTCGCGCAGCTCGTCGCCGACGCTCACGATCCGCACGGGCCGCAGCGCCTGACCGCCGTGCCCACGATCCTGCGTTCCGGCGAGGCGCTCAACGTCGTCCCCGGTTCCGGCGAACTGATCGCCGACCTGCGCGCGGACTCCCTCGACGCGTTCGAGCCGGTGCTCGCGGCGATCCCGGGGGAGATCGACGAGGTCGCCATCGATGCCCGCATGGTCCGCCGCTGGCCCGGAATGGATGCGCGTGCCAGCACGATCGATCTGCTTGCCGCGGCGAGCGCGGCCTGGGGGGCCCCGATCGCCGCCGGCGAACGGGGTGGCGCATCGGACGCCAGCCACTTCGCGGCGTCGATCCCCTGGACGGTCGACGGCCTCGGGCCGCGCGGCGCAGGCGCCCACGCGCCACACGAATACGTCGACGAGGCCTCGCTGCGGATACGGGCCGAAGTTGCGCTCGCGGTGGCCGATGCGGCGCTGCGCACCGCTCTGTGACCCGTCGCACACAAGGGTCGCAGCCCGCAGGATCACTGACTCTGGCGGCGAAACTGGCCACATAACCCTTGATGTGGGGTGCCCGAGGCCGTAACTTCGCTACCTTGCAAGTGTCTAATTGATCAACGACGCCGAGTTCCTGCCCATTCGAAGGGCGGGGAACGGGGGACCCAGTGGTTCGGAGAGATCCGGGCCGGGGGCGAATCGCCGCGATATGCGGTGTAGCGCGACTCTTTCCGCGCGAGCCCGACAGCTAACCCCGTAGGCGCACGAAAGAGAAGGGATCGTCCGCCGTGCTCATGCCTGTTCGCCGTACCCTCACCGCGATTGCGGCCTGTTTGCTGCTTAGCGCCGCAGGCACCGCCACCGCTGCCGTCGTCCATGTTCAGGACGCCCATGCCTACAACCTCGGCGATCGCACCATGCGCGCCGGAGACAACGGTGCCGACGTCAAGGCGCTGCAGAGCCTGCTCACCACGGTCGGCCTGAAGGTCAGCGCCGACGGCGCGTTCGGAGCGGGCACCACGCGTGCCGTCCAGACGTTCCAACAGTGGGCCAACGTGCTCCCCGCCAGCGGAACCGCCGGCACCCAGACGATCGCGGCGCTCAAGACCGCGGCGGCCAAGGGCAAGCACATCTCCTCCGCTTCCCAGCACCTGGGCGACCGCCTCCCGCTGGCCCAGGGGATGAGCGGCCACGATGTCCGCGTTCTCGGTGACAAGCTCACCAAGGCCGGCTATCGAGTCGCCATCACCACCACCTTCACGGCAAAGACGGCGTCCGCGCTGCGTCGTTTTGAGGGGGATCATCAGCTCACCGTCGACGGCGTCCTGCAGCGCGGGGACATTCAGAGCCTGAGCACCGCGACCGCCAGCGGCGGCGCGGCCGAGGGCGATGCCCCGGCAGCACCCGACGCGCCGGTCGGCCACGCCAAGCTCGGCAAGGACGGCCTGGCCATCGCGCCCTCCGACGCGCCGATCGAGATTCAGCAGATCATCGCCGCGGGCAACGAGATCGCCACCAAGCCGTACGTGTACGGCGGCGGCCACGGCAGCTTCAAGTCCAGCGGCTACGACTGTTCGGGCTCGCTTTCGTACGCGCTGCACGGCGGCGGCCTGCTAGACACTCAGCTGACCTCCGGCGACCTGGAGTCGTGGGGCAAGGCGGGCAAGGGCCAGTGGATCTCGATCTACGCCAACGCCGGTCACACGTACATGTATGTCGCCGGCCTTCGGTTTGACACCTCCGGTGCCAACCCGAGTCGCTGGCAGAAGGAGACTCGCTCCAATAGCGGGTTCGTCGTTCGTCACCCCAAGGGGTTCTGAGGTCGTCCGCAGTCACGCCCGAGGTCCGGGCGTGACTGCGGACAATTCCCCACCGGCTCGGTCGTTTCCGCGGATTACGGACGACCGCTATCGGGCTACGGTCAACACCAACCCACGTGGAGGTGTGACGAGCGATGGATGTCCTGGTTGTGTACGAGTCGGTCTTTGGCAACACGCATGCGATCGCGGACGCCATTGCCGAGGGCGTGCAGTCAGCGGGCGCCGGCGTCACCGTCACGCCCGTGTCGGGGGCCGCTGCCGCCACGTCGGCCGCGGACCTGCTGATCGTGGGCGGGCCTACGCACATGCATGGACTGGCCAGCCACAAAACCCGCCATCTGGCCGTCGAAGGGGCCCAGGAGGAAGGGCACCCGGTCGATCCGCACGCCGACGACGACACCGGTCTGCGCTCGTGGCTGCGCACCCTTGAAGGTGGAGGCGCACGGGCGGCCGCATTCGACTCGCGGGCCGACAAGGCGGCAGCGCTCACCGGTTCGGCCGCCAAAGGCATCGCACGGCGGCTACGCCACCGCGGGTACGAGGTGGCCGACCGCCAGAGCTTTCTCGTCGACGACAACGAGGGACCGCTCGCCGACGGTGAGCTTGAACGCGCCCGTGCCTGGGGCGCGACGCTGGCCGGTGGTTGATCCCGCCGCCGGCAGCGTGGATGCCGGACGTGGCCCGGGAGTAGCCTGCGGTCGATGAACCCTCGCACCCTCGGACGCACCGGCGTTCACGTCAGCCCGCTATGTCTGGGGGCCATGATGTTCGGCGCGTGGGGTGAACCCGATCACGACGAGAGCGTTCGCATCATCCACGCAGCGCTTGACGGCGGGATCTCCTTCATCGACACGGCCGACGTCTACTCGAGCGGCGAGTCGGAGACGATCGTGGGCAAGGCCCTGGCCGGTGGCCGTCGTGAGAACGTTGTGCTCGCCACGAAGTTCCACGGGACGATGGGGGATGACCCCAACCAGGCCGGCAACTCGCGCCGCTGGATAGTGCAGGAGGTTGAGTCGTCACTCAAACGCCTGCAGACCGACTGGATCGACCTCTACCAAGTACACCGCTGGGATCCGTGGACCGACCACGATGAGACCCTCGGCGCGTTATCTGACCTCGTCACGCAGGGCAAAGTCCGCTACATCGGCTCCTCGACCTACCCGGCCGCGCAGATCGTGGAGGCCCAGTGGGTGGCCCGCGACCGCGGCCACCAGCGCTTCGTGTGCGAGCAGCCGCCGTACTCGCTGCTCGCCCGCGGCGTGGAGGCTGACGTGCTGCCTACGTGCCTGGAGCACGGGATGGGCGTCATACCGTGGAGCCCGCTGGCCGGCGGCTGGCTGTCGGGGCGCTGGCGCAAGGGCGCCGAGGACCTGAAGTCGCGGCGCGCAGCCATGCTGCCCGCCCGTTACGACCTGTCTATCCCGGGTAACCAGGCCAAGCTCGACGCCGCCGACGCGCTTGGGCAGCTGGCCGACGAGGCCGGCCTGTCGCTCATCCACATGGCGCTGGCCTTCGTGATCCGCCACCCGGGCGTGACCGCGGCGATCATCGGGCCGCGGACGATGGAGCAGCTCGAATCCCAGCTCGGCGCGGCAGATGTGAACCTCGACGACGCGTTGCTGGACCGGATCGACGAGATCGTCGCCCCGGGCACCACCGTCAATGCGACCGACAGCGGCTGGGACAACCCGGCCCTGGAGCCCGGGGCACGGCGGCGCCCGGCCGTCCCCCAATGACTTCTACGAGAACCTCTTCCCGTTCTTGATGACGGTGATCAGGAGCTGAGCCTCTCGGTCCTTTACGACGCCGACTGTGGCTTCTGCCGTTGGTCGGTCGCGTGGCTGCTGCGCCGTGACGCGCGCGGCGTGTTGACGCCCGTGGCGATCCAGTCCCCGCAGGGTGAGCGGCTGCTCGCGGATGTGCCGCCCGATCTGCGCCTGCGCACCGCTCACGCTGTGACGGCGGATGGGCAGGTGTTCTCAGGCGGTGATGCGGCGGTGGTGGTCGCCGGCGCGCTGAAGGGGCCGGGATGGCGAGCCATCGAGCACGTTGCTCAGGCGCTGCCGGGGCCGGTCCGCGCGACGTACGGGCTCGTGGCCGAGCACCGCGAGCACATCGGACGCCTGGTCAGCGCTGACGCCCGGGCCGCAGCGGACGCCCAGCTCGCCGGACACGCCCGACGATAGCCTCCGCGGATATGGCCGACCTTCCTTCGTTCCCCCGCGCGCCTGAGAGCCCGGACGACGAGCTTCTCAACGCGCAGCTCTCTTCGGTTCTCACCGAGAAGACCGATGCGCAGCGCGTCAGGGACATCGACGCGGAGCTCACCAGCGGGTTCGCCGCGCTGGCCGACGTGGCGTGCGCAGTTTCGTTCTTCGGCTCCGCCCGCGTGGCCCCCGAGGACCCCATGTACGCCCTGGGCCGGGAGACCGCCCGGCAGGTGGGGCAGGCCGGCTACGCCATCATCACCGGCGGTGGGCCCGGGCTGATGGAGGCCGCCAACCGCGGGGCCCGCGATGCCGGCGCGCTTTCGATCGGCCTGAACATCGTGCTGCCCGCCGAGCAGCAGCCCAACCCGTTTCAGGACCGGGTGCTGATGTTCGACCACTTCTTCACCCGCAAGGTGATGTTCGTGCGGTACGCCACGGCGTTCGTGGTGCTGCCCGGTGGGTTTGGCACGTTCGACGAGTTGTTCGAGGCGCTGGTGCTGATCCAGACCGACACCGTCCGCCACTTCCCGGTCGTGCTCGTGGGCACCGCGTTCTGGGGTGGCCTGCGCGAGTGGCTGGCCGACGGGCCGCTGGCCGCGGGCATTATCGGCGCGCACGATCTCGATCTCTTCCACATAACCGACGACCCGGTTGAGGTCGTGCGGATCGTTCGCGCGGGCGAGCTGCGTCAGGGATGGCCGGAGGGGCCGGCCTGCGCGGAAGCGGCGGCGAACGCCGGCGGCTCCACCACCGGGTAACGCCCCCGCGTCTCGTCGATGAAGGCGGCCATCGCGTCCGCCAGCACCGGGTCCGCGATCTCCAGCACGTTCTCGGCGTTCTGCTCACCCGAACGCGAAAGGTTGAAGGAACCGAGGAACACGGTGTCGTCCACCACCGTGACCTTCGCGTGCATGTAGTCGTGGACGGCGCCGGGAGCGTAGGGCGTTGACTGCTTGCCGTGGAACTGCGCCCGCGTGAGGACGCCGGCCAGCACGGGCACCTTCCACGACACGTTCGGGTTCTCATGCCACTGGTTGAAGACCTGGTGGATCTGGGTGGCGTCGCACACGCCCGTGACATCCAGCGTGCCGGCGGCCAGCACGCCGTCGAGCGCGTGGAGTACCGCCGCGGCGGTCAGCACGGGGGAGGCGATGCGCACCCGCCGGGTGGCGGCGGTGATCGCTGCCGCGATCCGGTCGCTCAACTCCTCGCCGCGGCCGGGGCAGAACCAGGCGCGCACCGTCGCGTCGCCGACCGCGGTGGCGACCGTGTCAAACCGGCCGGACTTCTCGACCTTCCCGCCGTCCCAGAGGTCGGTGAAGTCGTGCGCGAAGTCCGCGGCGACAGCGGCGGAGTTCACGGCAACAAGCACATTCTCCTCCCGCGTCCACGAATCCAAAGTCCAGTTCGTGGAGCCCGTCCACACGGATTCGCCGTCGCGCACGAGGTACTTGTGGTGCATCAGATCAGGCTCGCCGGGAATCGCGCGCAACGGGACGCCGATGGCCTCCAAGATCGGGGGCTGCGTCCGCGGAGGAGGCGTGGACGGCAGCTGGCCTACGTCGTTCTCGTCGTGGTTGTAGGCGATGCGCACAGCGACGCCACGGGCTGCCGCGGCCTTCAGTGCACCGGCGACGCGGTCGCCGACTTCGCCGGGCAAGCGCACGTCATAGAGCGCGATGTCGAGCGACCGTTGCGCGCCGCCGATCCAATCGACCAGCCAGCCGGCGATCTGCTCGGCGCTCTGGTCGCCGTCGCGCAGCGCGAATGCGGCGATCGGCGTGGCGGTGGTCGGCGGCCAGGCGGCGGGCATCCGCGCATCCTCGCAGGCCGCGGCGCGGTTGACGCGACGTGCGGGGATCCACGTTCAAGGGGTGAACGCCAGTTCACGCACGTCGTAGCGGGATCAGGCAGCGGCGGTGCGGGACGCAGGCGCCAGCAGCGCGCGCAGCACGCGGGCCAACTCGTCCGGGGCGAAGGGCTGGGCGATCATGTGGTGGGCGCCATGCTCGCTGCCGGCCTCGGCGGGCGCGACGGTGACCGCCACCAGGGAGGCACTGGGATGCCGATGCAGCACATGCTCGCGGGCCTCCTGGCCCAGACGGCTGAGCGGCTCAAAGAGCAGCGCATCCACCGGACCAACATCAATCGCCGCGAAGGCCGACGCAACCCAGCCCTGGCGCTGGGCCAGGTGGATCAGCAGTTCGCGCGTCTCGGGGACGGGCTCGGCGATCAGCAGGGTGGGCATGGGTGTGAACTGCAGGTTTCTGCTCGCAGGGGGAGTTGTCGGCTGAATCGGGTATGAACTGCGTATGAGCGATCACCGCATCCTCGTCGTCGACGACGACGCCGACGTGCGCGGACTGGTCCGCACGCTGCTCGAGCGGGCCGGTGTTGCCGTCCGCGAGGCGGCCGACGGGCGAGAGGCGCTGCGCATCTTTTTCGACGTCCGGCCTGACCTGGTCATCCTCGACGTGTCGATGCCGGAGATGGACGGCTGGGAGACGCTGCAGCGCCTGCGCGACCTCAGCGAGGTCCCGGTGCTCATGCTGACCGCGCGCGACGGGGAGATGGAGAAGGTCCGCGGGCTGCGAGCCGGTGCCGACGACTACGTGACCAAGCCCTTCGGCCGCCAGGAGTTCCTGGCTCGGGTCGACGCGCTGTTACGCCGCTCGACCAACTCCAAGCCCGTCGAGCGAGAGACCTACGACGACGGCCTGATCAGCATCGATGTGGCTGATGCTCGCGTCGAGGTCAACGGCGAGTTGATCCAGCTGACGCCGTTGGAATTCCGGTTGC
This sequence comes from Solirubrobacterales bacterium, assembly GCA_038319025.1. Taxonomy (GTDB): domain Bacteria; phylum Actinomycetota; class Thermoleophilia; order Solirubrobacterales; family Solirubrobacteraceae; genus JBBQCW01. Next base: position 203,957 of record JBBQCW010000002.1, on the reverse strand, counting down.
TCGTCACCTTCATCCGTCACCCGGATCAGGTCCTCAGCCGCCAGCAACTGCTCGAACTCGTGTGGGGCGACATGGCCGGCGTCGCGCCCGATCAGGTGAAGCTCTACGTCGGGTACCTGCGCCGCAAGCTGACTCCGGCCTTGGGCGACTCCAAGATGCCGATCACCACCGTGCGCGGGTTCGGCTACCGCTATTCGCCGGGCGCGTAGGCGGATCGGCGGCCTGACCCCACGAGCACCGCGCCGCCCAGGGTGATGCCCGCGTCGTCCGTTCGCGCGGCCGCCGCGCCGGCCGCCAGGGCCCGTTCCCGGATCTCCTTGCGGACGTCGGGTTCCATCGATGCCAATCCCGCCGCCAGCGAGCCGGCCATCTGGGGCACGCGCTCCCACCAAGCCTCCAGCGAGGGCATTCGCATCGGCGTTTCGATACGCGTGACCACGACGTCATCGAGCCCGCCGGTCCGCAGCGCCGCCGCCAGCAGCTCCGGATCATCAAGGGCGAACGGCCCGCGGATGCCGGGCGGAGGGAACGAAGTGCCGAACTGTGCACCCACGGCGTCGAAGATCAGCGTCAGCCACGGGTTGTCGGCGCGGGCGGCCCACACCATCGCGCCGTAGCGGCCGCCCGGGCGCAGCACGCGCACCGCTTCGGCCACCCCGTCGGCGGGCAATTCGAGGAACATGAGGCCGTGCCGGCAGATCACTGCGTCGAAGCTCCCCTCGGGCGCGTCGATGGCCAGCACGTCGCTCTCCATCGCATTCACGTTCGAGAGTCCTGCCGCCCGTCGCGCCGCCGCGGCGACCATCTCCTGTGAGGAGTCGCTCAGGACGACACGGCCAGTTTCTCCAACTCGTGTTGCCGCCACGAGGCCCGCGCCACCTGGGCCCGCCGCCATATCGAGGACCGCATCCCCCGGACCGATCTGCGCGGCATCGAGGAGCGCCTCCGTGGCGCCGGCGAGCTGGCCGTCAGCGAACTCCGTGTTGCGCTCCCAGGCGTCGGCTACGGCGTCCCACATGTTGTCGGTCATGGCGAGGATGATCGCAGGCGCTCGTGCGTCCGCCCTACGCGGGACCTGCCAGCAGCTCCGTGACTTTGGCCCGCAGCTCGCGCGGGCTGAACGGCTTGCGCATGTGCTCGTTGGCGCCGGCCTCCTCGGCCGCCTTGATGTCGCGGGCCTGCACGGCGGCGGACAGGATCAGGATGGGGATCGCGGCGGTCGCCTCGTCGGCGCGTAGCGCCTCCGTCAGCTCCAGTCCGTTCATCCGCGGCATGCTGAGATCGACGACGGCCATGGCGGGCGGGCGCTCGCGGGCCCGGGCGAGGGCCTCCTGCCCATCCCGGGCGATCATCACCTCGCAGCCGGCGCGCTCCACCGCGACGGTGATCAACGTGAGGATGTCGGGGTCGTCGTCGGCGGCGAGGACGAGGGGTCGATCATCGCTCACGGGTTGCTCTCCTGGATGTCGGACGGGTCGGTCGGCGCGGGCACCGCGACAGGGTGGGGGAGTCGCACGGTGACGGTGGTGCCCTCGCCCTCGTCGCTGGCCAGCAGCACCTCGCCGCCGTGGCCATCAACGATGGTCTTGACGATTGACAGGCCAAGGCCCACGCCGGGGACGGCGCGTCGGGTAGCAGACGAAGAGCGGTAGAAGCGCTCGAACAGTCGGGCGACATCTTCGGCTGGGATGCCGGCGCCCTCGTCAGCCACGATGACCTGCGCTGCGGTGCCGGTGTCGCTGGCGATGACCCGGATCGCCTTACCCTCGGGCGTGAACTTCAGCGCGTTGGAGATCAGGTTGTCGAGCATCTGCCCGAGCCGGTCGCGGTCGCCCTCGGCCTCGCCCGTGGCCTCACCTTCCAAGGTCAGGGCGACGCCGCGCCGCTGCGCTGAAGGTTGGGCGGCGGCCACCGCCTCCCGGGCGACCACGAGCAGGTCGACCGGCCCGCGCTCGAGCGTCATACGGCCGGCCTCCACCTGAGCGATGAACAGCATGTCGCCGACAAGACGAAGAAGCCGGCGGGCGTTGCGCTCGACGATCTCCAGGAAGCGGCGGGCGTCATCGGTCAGCTCTTCGTCGTCGAGCACGAGCTCGAGGTAGCCGATGATCGAGGTGAGCGGCGTGCGCAGCTCGTGGGAGACAAGCGCGAAGAACTCGTCCTTTTGTCGTTCGGACTCCTGCAGGCTGGCCGCCATACGGTTGAACGCTCGCGCCAACTCGCGTGGCTCGGCGTCGCCCTCTTCCTTCACGCGGACCGTGAGGTCCCCGGCCGCGATGCGGCGGGCGGCCCGAGTCGTGCGCCGCAACGGGACGACGATCGAGTTGGCCAGGTAGACGGTCAACCCGCCGATCAGCAGCGTCGAACCGATCAGGCCGATGATCCCCAGCAGGATGGCGCGCTGGGCGGAGTCCTCGGCCTTCTGGCGCGTCTTCTGCGAGCGCGCCGCCTCGATCACCACGATCTCGTTGAGCAGTTCAACCGCCTTCTGCTGGCGACCTAGTGCGAGCGCCTGGTCGAGCCGGTGGCCGCGCACCACCTGATCCGGCTCGCCGGAGACGGCGGCTCGTAGGGCCAGTTGCCCCTGCGTGATAGCTGCGCTGGTGGCGGCTTCGCTGATGCGCGTCTCCAGGATGCTGGCCGCGGAGACGACGACCTGTGCTCGGCGCAGGTCACTGGTGGCGTCGCGCTGGTCGCTGACGGCGACGATCATCACGAGAAAGACGGTGGCAAGGGCGGCGGCGACGAGGCCGCTGGCCAGCCCCATGCGGGTGATGAGGTTGCGGTTCATCACCGCGTGTTCTACCCGGCGCGGGGGCGGAGGGCGAGTGTGCCACCAAAAGGGGACCGCGTGTGGCCGTCCGTGGCCACCACACGATCCGCAACGATTCAGGGCTGGGGAAGCCGTCCGGGCAAGTCCTGGATCGTCATACGCCCGCCGGGAACCGATCCCCGTTGCCCCCCTGCCGACCTTTCGGCCCTGGCGACGGAGATGCAGTTTGCGGGCATGGGACGAATATCCACGACGCCCGGGTGAAGACCCGATGAGGCTGGTGTGGAGTAGGTATGTCGCGCCGAGCGGAGCAGGACGCGCATCGAGAGGAGAAGCACGCTCGCCCCGCACCGCCGGTCCGAATGGAGCGGGGTGCGGGCGCGGCCGGCGGGCCGCAGAGCGTGATGTGGACCGGGGGCGGAGGCTCCATCTGTCAGAACCCGGCGCGGACCGGAGAGTTGCGGAACGACGATTGATACCTTGAAGGCCGCGTCGCCGGGGTCGGTTCGTCCAGTTCTGATCTCGTTCGCGGTCGAGGGCCCGCTCCACCAGGCGGGCTCTCGTGCGTTCGGGGTGAGTCGCGGTGTCGGGGCGCGACCCCGATCAGCCGGCGGGGACGGGCGCAGGGGTGGTCGGCGTGGATCCGGACGTCGGACCTGGACCTCCGAGCCACTGCGTCAACACGGCCTGGGCCGCCTTGCCCGCCGGCGTATAGCTGCCCGCATCCGTGGTTGGGTCAGGCCCGGCGGCCGGCCAATCCCACCACCAGACCCCTTGGAACCAGGTGACGCCCTTCCAGGCGCGGAATGCTGCCACGTACGCTCGGCGCTGAGCCTCCTGAGAGATGGCACCGCTGCCTTCTTGCGACGGCTGCTCGGCGGCGCCCAGTCGGCTGGGGTAGCCCAATTCGGTGAACAGCACGGCCTTGTTGAGCTTCTGACGTAGCGCGTCAAGCCGAGCGCGGTACGGGGCCCATCCGTGAACCAGGTCGGCGATCGGTGGGTTGGGGTCGTTCTTCACCAGCGGCATGTAAGCGTCGATCCCGATGGTGTCGAGCGCATCCCAGAACTTGATCTTCTCCGCCTCGTCCACCCAGTTGGCTCCGTAGGTGAGCTTGCCGTGGAAGCGCCCGCGCACCTGCCCGATCAGCGACCGCCAATCGTCGGTGCGACCCGACACGCTCGAAAGCTCCGTGCCGATCACCAGCGTGGTCGCGCCGACCTGGTTGGACACGTCGGCGATGTGGTTAACGAAGTCGGTGTACGAGCGCATCCAGGCGGCCGGGTCCGACGGCGTGATGGCGCCACGGAAGGTGCCGTCCAGCACGTCGATCTGTGGCTTGAGAACCACCGTCATCCCGCGGTCGTGAGCGGCTTGGGCCAGCGCGCGCACATCGTCGTCGGTGGCGCTCTTGGCCGAGTCAGGGGCGACGGCGTTCGCGTTGTGGTCAGGCTGGTACCAGGTGATCACGACCCCGACCGTCGTCGACCCCGTTGACCGGATTGCGTCCAGCTGGTTACCGGCCTCGGGTGAGCTGAACACACCCGGCTGGTACTCGGTCATGTTCATGCCGCGCTCGGTCCAGTTGCCGTCCACCGGCGGTGTGACCGCCGGCTGGGGCGACGCTGCCACCGTTTTCGTGCTCTGCTCGACACGATCGCCCACGACAATCGCGAGGATCACGGCGAGGATGACCGCGGTGATCGCGACCAGGACCCGGTTGATCATCGGTCAGTGGTCCGCGACGACGCCGTCATCCGGAGTCAGTGGCAGGCCATCGCCGGCCCACGCGGCCAGGCCGCCGGCCATCGACCATGCGTCGTAGCCCGCTCGGCGGAAGGCCTGGGCGGCCATCAGCGAACGGATGCCGGCGCGGCATTGGAACACGATCGCGGTGTCCTTCGGCAGCTCGTCGGCCCGGGAGCTGAGGTGCTCGAGTTCGATGTGCGTCGCGCCCTCGATGCGTCCCGCATCCCACTCGTACGGCTCGCGGACGTCGACGATCACCGCTTCGCCCGCCGTCACGAGAGCCTGCGCGCGCTCCGGCGCGATCTCGATCTCCGGGTCGTCCAAGGGGTTACTCATGACGCTCAGGCTATCTTCTCCGCATGTGGTCCAACTGGGCGGGCAACCAGCAGTGCACACCGTCCGTGGTCGAGCACCCCGCACGCATCGAGGACGTGGTGGCGGCCGTCCACCGGGCCAAGGAGGCAGGCCGGCGGGTGCGCGTGGCCGGCGCGGGCCATTCCTTCACCGGTGCAGTGCTGACCGATGGCGTGCTGCTGAGTCTCGACCACATGGCCGGGCTGCTGGGCGTGGACAGCGCGACCGGGCAAGTACGCGTGCAGGCGGGCATGACGCTGCACGCCTTGAGCGGCGCGCTCTCCCACCACGGGCTGGCGCTGGAGAACCTGGGTGACATCGACGTGCAGAGCGTGGCCGGCGCCATCTCCACGGGCACGCACGGGACGGGCGCGACGCTGCGCAACCTGTCGGCCGCCGTGGAGGCGGTGCAGGTCGTCGTCGCAGACGGCACCGTGTTGGAACTCGACGCCCAGACCGACCCGGAGGCCTGGCGGGCGGCCCGGGTGGCGATCGGGGCGTGCGGAGTGATCACTGAGCTGACACTGCGTTGCGTGCCGGCGTTCACGCTGCGCGGGGTCGACGCGCCGATGCCGCTCGACGACGTGCTCGACGCGATCGACGAGCACGTCGACGGTCATCAGCACTTCGAGTTCTTTGTCTTCCCGCACGCCGATATGGCGCTGACGCGTACCAACGAGCCGGTCGACGAGCCAGCGCGGCCGCGCAGCTCCGCGCACGCCTGGGCGCAGGACATGCTGCTCACCAACCACGCCTTTCACGCTATGAGTGCGCTGGGGCGGGCCGTCCCGTCCGCGATCCCGAGCCTGAATCGCCTCGCCACGCGGTCGGCCGGGACCAGCGTTCGGGTGGATCGCAGCGACCGCATCTTCGCCACGCCACGGACGGTGCCGTTCGTGGAGATGGAGTACGCGATCCCGCGGGCGGCGTGCGCATCGTTCCTGCGTGCCATTCGCGCCGAGATCGATCACCGTGGCTTTGCCGTGAACTTCCCCATCGAGGTGCGGTTCGTCGCCCCCGATGACGCGTTTCTGAGCCCGGCCGGCGGGCGGGCCACCTGTTACGTGGCCGTCCACATGTACCGCGGTATGGAGCACGAGCCGTATTTCCGGGCTGTCGAGGCGCTGGCCGACGGGCACGATGGGCGACCCCACTGGGGCAAACTGCACTTCCAGGACGCCACAACCCTGGCGCCGCGCTACCCGGATTGGGAGCGCTTTCAGACGGTGCGAGCGCGCCTGGACCCGGAGGGGCGGTTCGCGAACGAGTACACGGACAGGGTCTTCGGCGCTACACCCCAGCCGTAACCCCGAGGTCCGCCGCGACGGCGTCGAACGCGTCCCCGATCGTCGCGGCCGCTCCGTCCACCTCCTCGCGGCTGATGATCAGCGGCGGGGAGATCGCCACGGCGTCCCCGAGGGGGCGCACGAGCACACCGTGGTCGCGTGCGTGGGCGAAGACGCGCACCGGCAGGTCAGGATGTGCGGCCAGCGCATCGGGGTCGAAGGCCACGGCTCCCAACGCTCCGATACCCGCACGAATGTCGCCCGCGAGAGGGTGGGAGACGAGCGTGCCGAGCGCTGAGGCGATCTCCGTTTCCAGCTCCAGCCCCCGCGCCAGCAGTCCGTCGCGCTCGATGATGTCCATGTTGGCCATCGCCGCCGCACAGCAGGTCGGGTGGCCGGCGTAGGTGGGGCCGTGGCGGAACACGGTGCCCGGCTCATCCCAGAACGGCCCGGTCACGCGCGTTCCGGCGACCACCCCGCCGAGTGGCAGATACCCGCTGGTCACCCCCTTGGCGAAGGTGATCATGTCCGGCCGGATGCCGAAGCGGGCCGGCCCGAACCACTCGCCGAGCCGCCCGAACCCGGCGATCACACAGTCCGCCACGAGGAAGATCCCGGTGCGTTCGCACAGCGCCGCAACGCCCTGTAGATAACCGGGGACCGGCTGGTGGACGCCGCCCGCGCCGATCACGGGTTCGAGGAAGATCGCGGCCACGTGGTCGGCGCCCAAGCGGTCGACCTCCGCTTCCATGTCGGCCAGGGAGTCGTGGGCGACGTGAGTCGTGTGCGGATCCAGCGGACCCATGCCCTGGTGGTTGGCGACGATGCCGCCGATCGAGGTGCCCAGGCCGTGGGTGCCGTGGTAGCCCTGCGTACGGCCGATCAGATGAACGCGGTCGGGCTGACCGACAACCGCGAAGTGGCGCCGGGCGATCTTGGCGGCGGTATCGATCGCATCGCCGCCCCCTGAGCCCAGGAAGATCCGCGCGTCGTCGACGGGAGCCAGATCGGCCAGGCGCTCGCACAGCTCCAGCGCGGGCCGGTTGGCGAAGGCGCCGAACCCCGAGTAGGAGGCGAGCGTGCGCATCTGCGCAGCCGCGGCCTCGGCGATCTCCGGTCGCCCATGACCGACGTTCACGCACCACAGGCTTGACGTGGCATCCAGGTAACGGGTGCCGGCCTCATCCCACACGTACACCCCCTCGCCGCGAGCCATGACGAGCTCCGTGGAGCGGACTGCGTTCATATCCGCGAACGGGTGCCAGAAGCGCGTGTCGGTCATGGTGTGAAAGCTACCCCCGGTGACGTGTAGGAGGCAATCGCCGGGTTGTCCCAGACTGCTTGCGCCGTCGCGCCTTAGAGGAACGTGGCCCCTTCGCCCCGGTAGGTCGGCACCACGTCGACGATCTCCTCGCCGGCGATCAGGTGGAAGGCCGCGAACCGTTCGCTCAGTTCCCCCGCCTTCGCGTGTCGCAGCCAAACGCGGTCGCCGATCTGTAGGTCGGCGGCCGCTGCGCCGTGCAGCGGCGTCTGCACCTCGCCGGCGCCCTCCGTGGTGTCGAACGCCAGGCCGGTCGGCAGGTAGGGGCGCACCAGCCGGTCCGCGCCCGCCGCGCCCGACGCGGGATACCCGCCGCCCAGCAGGGTGGCCACGCGGGCGTTGGGGCGGCGCACCACCGGTAGAGCGAAAAGCGCAGCCGGCCGGGGCTTGAAGGACCGGTAGGAGTCAAACAACGTGGGGCCGTAGAGGCCCGATCCAGCGGTGACCTCGGTGATGGCGGGCTCCGCTGCCGTCCGTTCGATGGAGCCGGTCCCGCCACCGTTGACGAACTCAAGTGGGGCGATGGCGCGCACGGCGGCGACGATGGCCGCGCGCCGGGCGACGAGTTCCTTCGCTGACATGGTCTGCATGGCGCGGACGAGCGCGGCACGGACCCGCGCAGGCCCGTCGTCGCCGACCCCCGCGATGTGGGCTTCGTAGCTCATCAGCCCGGCGAGGTGGCACTCGCGGCGCCGCACGATCTCGCGGGCCAGCGCCGCCGCCTGCTCGGCCGTGTGCACCGGAGAGCGCTTGACGCCGATCTTCACGCGTCCGCCCAGCGGCCACCAGCCGGCGTCCACGTCGATCGCGACGCGGATCGGCTCCCCGTCGGCTCCGACGGCCGTCTCGATCAGGTCAAGGTGAGCGCGGTCGTCCACCATCACCGCGATGTCCGCCGCATGCGGGCCGTGAGAAAGCTTGTGGAGCGCGGTGCGGTCCACCGTCGGATAGGCGACGACAAGATCGCGGGCCCCGCGCTCGGCCAGCCACAAGGCTTCGGGGAGGGTGAAACAGAGCTGCCCACGGAATCCGGCGGCGAGCGCGCGATCTTGCAGCGCACGGCAGCGCAGCGACTTGGAGGCCAGGCGGATCGGTACGCCGCCGGCCCGCCGCAGAAGGTCCGCGGCGTTGGCGTCGAAGGCGTCGAGGTCGACGACGGCGAACGGTGGATCCAGCTGCGCGGTAGCGCGGTCGAGCCGGGTTCGGTCGGCGTGGGCGACGGTCATGGCGTCAGGGTCGGGTGCCGCGTGAAACCGGCCCGAGGTGGGCATCAAGCGCGACCAGCTCGTGGGCGCGCTCGGCCCAGTCGCACAGGATCGGCCTGGTGTCGCGCGGGTCGATGATCTCCTCCACGCTGAACCGCTCAGCGGTGCGGAAAGGGGAGACGACGCGGGTGAGGCGGCCTTCGATCTGCGCCCGCAGCGCGACGGGGTCCTCGGCGGCCTCCAGCTCACGGCGGTAAGCGGCCTCCAGCCCACCCGCGATCGGCAGCGAGCCCCAGTTGCCTGACGGCCATGCGTACCGCAGGTTCAGCCGGGCGCCATCACCGTGGCCCGCCCCGGCGATGCCGTAGACCTTGCGCACGAGGATCGACACCCAGGGCGTGCGCGCCTGGCGCACGGCGGAGAGCATCCGCGCGCCGCGGCGCATCGTGTTCGCCCGCTCGGAGGCGGTGCCGATCACAAAGCCGGGCTGGTCGACGAGGTTCATCACCGGCACGCTGAACGCATCGCAGGTGTCGATGAAGCGCGTGGCCTTCTCGGCGGCGTCGCCGGTGAGGCCGCCGCCGTAGTACTTCGGGTCTGAGGCGAGCACGCCGACAGGGCGGCCGCGCAGCCGGGCGAATCCGGTGATCACCGAGCCGCCGTACCGGCGGGAGATTTCGAAGAACGAACCGGCGTCAACCACAAGGCGAACGAGTTCGCGCATGTCGTAGGTCTTGCGCTGCTCGCGCGGGATGATGCTCAGCAGCGCCTCCTCGCGGCGGTCGGCCGGGTCCCTAGCCGCGATGATCGGCGGGGCCTCCCACGCGTTGGCGGGCAGGTAGGAGAGGAAGCGGCGGATCTGCTCGAGCGCATCGTCCTCGTCGGCCGCGATGTTGTCCACGGCGCCGACTTTGGCTTGCGCCTTCGCACCACCCAGTTCTTCCTTGTCGGGGGACTCGCCCATCGCGGCGGCCACCACCGGCGGGCCGGCGACGAACAGTTGCGCGCTGCCCTGCACGATCACGCTGAAGTGGCTCATCACGACGCGGGCGGCGCCCAAACCCGCGCAAGGACCGAGCGCGGCAGCTGCGACCGGAACGCGCGAGAGGTTGTCGATCACGAAGTCAAAGCTGGGGAGCGGGGGGACGTAGGAGAAGCCCATCGACTCCAGCGTCTTCACGCTGCCGCCTCCGCCCGTGCCGTCTACCAGCCGCACGAGGGGTAGTCGCAGCTCGTTGGCGGCCTGCTCGGCCCACACCATCTTCTGCCAGATCGCGGCGTCGGCCGCCCCGCCGCGCACCGTGAAGTCGTCGGCCTGCACGACGGTGCGGCGTCCGTCGAGGAGGCCTTGGCCGACGATCATGTTCGCCGGCAGCAGGTCCTCGAGTTCGCCGTCCGGGCCGTACGACCCGACGCCGGCGATGGAGCCCGTCTCCTTGAAGCTACCCTCGTCGAGCAGACGGGCCAGACGTTCGCGCGCGGTCAGCTTGCCCTGCGCGTGCTGGCGGGCGACGCGTTCCTCGCCGCCCATCAGTGCGGCCAGCGCCTTGCGCTGAGCCAGCTCGTCCAGTTCCTCTGACCACGACATGGGCGGGAGCATACGGCCGGGGTGACCCGCCGCCGTCGCGCTGGGGGCATGCGTGCGAGCGCGCCACACCGCTCTGGGATGATTCGGAGGATGGGAACCCGATTCCAGCCGCTGCTGCTCATCGTTGCGGTTTTCGCTGTGCCTGCGGTGCTGGGCGGCTGCGGTGGCTCATCGTCGGGAGGGGGCTCGTCGACCTCGACCACGGCGACCACCAAGGCGCAGGATGGGACGCCCGCGGTGCCTTCGGCATCGGCCGAGCCGCCCGCCGGGTCACCGGAAGCGATCCCGCCGGGAGTCCCGCGGCGCGGCAACGGGCCCGCCAAGGTCGCCAACAAGCAGGTGATCGACGCGTGGCTCGCCGCGCTTCAACTCGGCGATGAGAAGGCCGCGGCGCGCTACTTCGCCCCGGGGGCGCTGGTCCAGAACAGCTCGCCCGTGTTCATCGCCAAGACCCTCGCTCAGCGCACCCAGTTCCAGCGGATCCTCACGTGCGGAGCCAAAGACGCAGGCGCGCTGGCCGCGCCGCGCGACTTCACGGTCATCACCTACAAGCTCGTCGAGCGCCCCGGCGGGCAGTGCGGCAGCGGGACGGGCCACCTGGCGCGCGGCGCGATCCGCGTGGTCCACGGCAAGATCGCCGAGTGGTATCGCCTGCCGGACGCACCGCCTCCGGTGGGGCATAAGCGCGGGCCTCAGGTGAAGCCCGCGCCGGCGCCCCCCAGCGGCGCGACGCCGGGCGGCGCGGACCCCGGCGTGGTCTGAGCGCCGATTCAAAATGAGCGCTCGCGGGGCGGTCAGCGTCCTTGCGTGCCCCGGAACCGCGGTCATCTACCCCCGCAGGGCGGGGGAAACTAACCACGGTCATCTCTCGGCCGGCCCCCCGGACCGCCGCGCTACCCCCAGAAGAAATTGAAGAGTCCGAACTGATGCGTCGCCTGCTGGGCGACGGGCGGGCCCAAGCGCATGCGCAGGGGCGCATTTGCCTTGGTGAAGCGCCAGCGGCGCAACGCTTCGACGGCGGCGACGTTCGCATCGGGCACCAGCACCACCCCGGAGGCGGGTCCTGAGCACGTCCAGGCCACCAGCGCGAGGCCGGCGTCCGGGTCCTCGCCGTCGGTGGCGATGCTCACTCCCCGGCCGTAGGGGGACGGGATGGCGGCCGCGCGCAGCCCGCCGGCATCGTTTTCCACGCACCAGCCGCGGGTCAGGTCGAGCCCGTCCAGCAGGGCGCGGCGGTCCTCCCCGGTGGCGGCACAATCCAACCGGGCTGCCTTGTCGCGGTCATCGGCACGCATCGCCCGGACCGGGGCGGCAGGCCGCACCGGTGCCGTCCCCCGCCACGCCGTCGCCGCCCGCTCGGGCGTGAAGCCCATGTGGGCGTACATGGGCCGCCCCATCGGCGTCGCATGCAGGAGCACGGTCACGGCGCCGCGTTCTCGCAGCCATGAAGTCGCCGCCAGGCACGCCTCGCGGCCCAGCCCGATCCCGCGGTGTTCGGGCGCCACGGCCAGAGCGCCGATCCAGCCGCTGGCGCCGAAGGATACGGCGCCGGCCACCGCCACGAGGACGCCGCCGCGCGCGACCGCCAGCACAGTCCCGGCGTCGGAGTCGACCGGGAACCTCAGCAGCCGGTCTACCTCCGGGCCGAACCCGGAGCGCGCGAGCAGGGCCGCGGCTTCCCGGGGGTCGGCAGCGGCGATCTGGACGATGTCGGGCACGGGTGCCGAAACCTACCCGCCCTCTGCCCGTCGCTACGATCATCCAATGAGCGCGACCCTGACCGACGTGTACGACATCCCGCAGGAGTACCTGGACTTCCGGGACATGATCCGCCAGTTGGCGCAGGAGAAGATCGCGCCCCGCGCGGGTGACATCGACCGCGCCGGCGAGTACCCGTGGGACGTACGCAAGCTGCTCGGCGAGCAGGACATTCTCGGCCTGCCGTTCTCCGAGGCCTACGGCGGGACCGGCACCGGCACGCTGATGCTCCAGATGGCCGTCGAGGAGATCGCCAAGGTGTGCGCGTCCTCAGCTTTGATCCTGATGGTGCAGGAGCTCGGCACGCTGCCGATCCAGCTCTTCGGCACCGACGAGCAGAAGGAGCGGTTCCTGCCGCGCTGTGCGACCGGCGAGTGGTCCCCGGCTTTCGCCCTGAGCGAGCCGGAGGCCGGGTCGGACCCAGCTTCGATGCGCACGTTCGCCCAGAAGGACGGCGACGAGTGGATCATCAACGGGCAGAAGAACTGGATCACCAACGCGGGCGTGGCCGACTTCTACATCGTCTTCGCCAAGACCGATCGCGAGTCCAAGCGCATCACCGCGTTCATCGTCGAGGCCGACCGCGACGGCTTCGACCCCGGCAAGCTGGAACACAAGATCGGCATCAAGGGCTCGCCGACCGGCGCACCGACGTTCACCGACGTGCGGATCCCCGCCGAGAACATGCTCGGCACCGAAGGCAAGGGGTTGAGCGTTGCGCTGGGCACGCTCGAGCGCACCCGCCTGGGCGCCGCTGCGCAGGCCGTTGGAATCGCGCAGGGCGCCACCGACTTCGCCAACGAGTACGCCAAGGAGCGCATCGCGTTCGGCGCGCCGATCAACCGGATGCAGGGCATCCAGTTCAAGTTGGCCGACATGGAGACGGGCACCGCCGCTGCCCGCGAACTCACCTACAAGGCGTGCGCGATGGCCGATCGCAACGCGCCCGGCCTGGGCAAGTGGACGTCGATGGCCAAGCTGTTCGCCTCCGACAACGCGATGAAGGTGACGGTCGAGGCGATCCAGGTACTCGGCGGCTACGGCTACGTGAACGAGTATCCGGTGGAGCGAATGATGCGCGACGCCAAGATCACCCAGATCTATGAAGGCACCAACGAGATCCAGCGGGTCGTGATCGCCCGCGCGATGAGCGGGTCCTGACCGCCGGCATCATGACTCCCTCGCTCAAGCGCACCCTGCTCGGCGCCGCTGTGGCGATGAGTTTGGGCCTCGTGGCGATCACGGTGCTGCAGGGCGGCCTGAGCGAAAGCCTGCCCCTGCGCCTGTTGGAGGGGGCGGCGATCTCCGTCATGGTGATCTTCGTGCTCGGCGTGATCATGGGCTGGATCGGCGGGGTGATGTCGACGTACACGGCGCCGGAGGATGAGGCCGAGTTCGAGCGCCTGGTGCTGCGCAGCGAGCGCCTGGCTCACGACGGGCTGGCGGTCGAACCGGAGGAGAACGAGTTCATGGAGCTCGACCCTCTGAACAACGACGACTTTGAGGAGCTGGTTCGCGAGGCGCTTGACGAGCTGCCTGACCTGCTGCGCCACGCGGTGGAGAACCACAACGTGGCGGTCGTGATCTCCGACGGCGGACGGCGCCGCGGCGCCTACGGTCTGTACCAAGGCGACGGCGCCACGCGCGACACCGTCCCCGATCGCATCGTCATCTACCGCGACACGCTCCGCCGCGACTTCGGGCACGACCCCGAGCTGCTTCGCCAGCAGGTCACCATCACGGTTCGCCACGAGCTGGCTCACCACATCGGCTTTGACGAGATGGGCGTACAGGGGCTGGGGTTGTAAGCACCGCCCCGGCCGGGGCGAAGATGCCACGGTCTCGCATCACTTGTGTAACACGTTGGGTGTTACACTTCATGGATGCCCACGTCCCACCGCCGCATTAATGTCACGTGCGACCCCGAATTGGCGGCTGCCCTCGAGCGGTCACGTAAAGCGCTTCCGGGCGAGCTCCGGTCGGAGGCCGCGCTGCTGCGTCGGCTCGCCCTGGCCGGTGCCGAGGTAGTTGGGGCTGGTGGGCCAGGGGCCACCCGGCAGGCGTTGCTTTCGCGGCCGGGCATCACGGCGCGCTCACGCGATCACGACTACGCGTGGCTGACGGACGTGGAGCCTCTTACCGACAAGGGCACGCGCGCCCTCGAGTGGGTGCGCGGCGAGCGGTGACCGAATCCGTCGCCTACCTTGATGCGTCCGCGGCGGTGAAGCTGATGGTGGCCGAGCCGGAGCAGGACGCGCTCGCTAGACGCTTGTCTGCTTTCCCGTCATGGGTCAGTAGCGAACTGCTGAGCGTCGAGCTGTTGTGTACGGCCCGGCGGGTCGGCGGCGCGTCCGTCCTACGCAGAGCGGAAGAGCTGCTTGCCGGGATAGATCTCTTGACGCTGAGCGGCCCGATCCGGCGCCGGGCTGGCGAGGCGTTCCGGCCGGCGCAACGGGCTCTTGACGCGGTGCACCTGGCAACGGTGCTCAGCCTGCAACTTGGGGACGAGCTGGTGCTTTTCTCCTACGACCGCGATCAGCTCGCGGCTGCGGGCCAGCTCGGCGTTCGTAGCTCGACCCCTGAGTAGGGTACGGATTACCTCGTTGGAGACGGTGCGGCGCGCCGCTCTAAAGCACCCGCACCGCGCAGCGAAGCCCTGGAGCGCCCCCCAGCCGAGTATCGGTGGTGAGGAGCGCCGTAGCGCCCGACAGCTCGGCCAAGGCGACGTACGTCGCGTCGTACGCGGTGAGGTTGTGGCGCAGCTCCCACATGCGCGGTCGTAGCCAGTCGGCGGCAAACCGGGTGATGGCGAGTTGACCGAAGCCGGCCAGTGCGGTCACGCCTTGCTCCTCAGTGAGGCGGCCGCCGAGCACCAGGCCCCGAAGGACGTGGGTCACCTCGCTGTCGATCAGGTGCGGCGCCGACAGGTCCGCTTCACCCAATACGGCGGGGTCCAGATCGCCGGCGACCAGCTCGACGGCGACGCCGGCGTCGATCACGATCAAGTGCGGCGGCCCTCGTGCAGCGTTGACAGGATCGTCTCGCGATCGACGGCCTGCCCCACCCGGGATTGCGTCTTTTGCACTACAGCCGCGTTCTCGCGCGCCCGCTGGGCGCGCGAGGCCACGAGGGCGAGCTCGCGGCGAACGTACCTGGTCATCGATAGACCTTCCGCAGCCGCGGCGGCAGCCAGGGCATCGCGTACATCGTCGGGGACATCTCGGATCTGGATGACCTTTGACATGTGGGCCATGCTAAAGCAAGTGGGTGCATATTGCACCCACTTGCCCCACTGGCCCCCCGCCAAGCACAAAGGGCGGCCGGCCTCTCGGCCGACCGCCCCCGGGGCGCTGCGTGCTGCTGGTGAAGCTAGGCCTTGGGCGTGTGAGCCAGGACCAGCGTCTGCTGGGGCAGCTGGATGACGATGACCTTCTGGCCGGCGGCCAGGTCGGTCAGTGACGCCTTCTTGCCGTCCAGGCGCACCTTTACGGTGGAGCCCGCGTCAACGGTCACGCTCTGCATGGTGCCGTCAGCGATGGTCTCGCTCAGCGTGACCTTGGAGCCGTCGACGCCGGTGATCGTGCCGCGGTCGCCCGCGATGCTCACGAGGGAGCCGTCGGGCTTGGTGATCTTGGTGTCGAAGTGCACGATCCCGCCCTTGGGGCCGCGGACGACATGCGTGTCGCTGCTGTGCGTGACCGCGTAGCGGATCGCCTTGCGATGGCTGGCCACAAACTTGCGAGCGGCCGGGTGCTTGGCGAGGAACTTGACGATCCCACGGTGGTTCTTGGCGAAGTTGGCGACGCCCGGGTGGTTCTTGGCGTAACGGTGCGCCTGCTTGGCGGTGACGCCGTGGTTGGCGCTCGATGAGGCTGCGACCGCGGGGGCGGCAGCGGTGCCGATCGCCGCGACGGCGGCGAGGGTGGTGATGATGCGCGTGCTCTTCATGACGGGTGGGGCTCCTTTCGGGGGGCCGGTTCGGTTCGTCCGGCTACTGGAACCCGGCCCGCGGGCAAACGTTGCGGTGCCCGTCTGTCGTACCGTCTGCGCAAATGATGATCGTGATGACTCCCACCGCCTCGCCCGCCGACATCGAGGCCGTGCGCGCGCGGCTCGCAAAGACCGGCGTGCACGTAGCCGTAATGCCCGGGGAGCTGACCACGGCGATCGGTGCGATCGGCGATCCCGAGGGCGTGCGCGAGCTGGCGCTCGAAGGTATGAGCGGCGTGGATCGCGTCGTCCCGATCTCCCGCCCGTACAAGCTCGCGTCACTTGAACTCAGCCACGACAAACCGTCAGCGTTCACCATCGGCGGACGGACCGTCGGCGGCGGCGAGACGTTCTGCCTGATCGCCGGGCCTTGCACCGTCGAGTCCCGCGACCAGACGCTGGGAGTGGCCCGTGCCGTGCGCGACGCCGGTGCCTCGATGCTCCGCGGCGGTGCGTTCAAGCCGCGCACCTCGCCGTTCGCCTTCAAGGGTCTGGGGGATGAGGCGCTCGAGATCCTCGTCGAGGCGCGCGAGGAGACGGGCCTTCCGATCGTCACCGAGCTGCTCGACGTGGCCAACGCGCAGGCCGTCCACGATCACGCCGACGTGGTGCAGATCGGTGCTCGCAACATGCAGAACTACGCGCTGCTGGAAGTGGCGGGCAAGTTGGGCAAGCCGGTGCTTCTCAAGCGTGGTCTGAGCTCATCGCTCGACGAACTGCTGATGGCCGCCGACTACATCCTCAAGGAGGGCAACGAGGCGGTGATGCTGTGCGAGCGCGGCATCCGCACGTTCGAGACGGCCACGCGCTTCACGCTTGATCTCGGTGCGATCCCCTGGCTGAAGCTGCACACACATCTCCCGGTGATCGTGGATCCGAGCCACGCGCCGGGGGACAGGCGGCTCGTCGAGCCGCTGGCCCGGGCGGCTGCTGCCGTTGGCGCGGACGGCATCATCGTCGAGGTCCACGAGGATCCGGAGGCGGCGCTGTGCGACGGGCCGCAATCGCTGTACGCCTCCCAGTTCGGGGAGTTCGCCGCGGCGGTCAGCGCGCACGCCGCGCTGCTCGGCAAGCGGTTGGCCTAGCTGCTGCGGGAGTCCCGCTGGCCGGCGGGGGTGAGGCGCCGGGCGGCGATCGCCGACACGAATGCGTTGCAGAACTCAGGGAGGTCACCGGAGTGGCGCGCGGTCACCACGGGGCCGTCGACGACGACCGCTTGATCGCGCCAGCGCGCGCCGGCACCGATCAGATCTGGCGCCAGCGAAGGCCACGAAGTGACCTGTCGGCCGCCGGTGACGCCGGCATCGGCCAGCAGCCAAGCCGCATGACCGACTGAGCCCACGGGCCGGCCGGCGCGGACGAGGTCGCGGACGAGTTCGCGCGCTCGCTCTGAGGTGCGCAGGGTGTCGGAGCTCGCCAGTCCGCCGATCAGGACGAGGCCGTCGAACGTATCCGCATCGGCTTCGGTGAGCGTCACGTCCACGTCGAAAGAGTTCCCTTCCGTGCGCTCACCGAGGGTCTGTGCGGTGCCGGGGGACGGTGCGACCAGCACCGGAGTCCCGCCGGCCTCTACGACGGCCATCCAGATCTGGGTGAAGTGCATCTGCTCGGCACCTTCGGAGGCGAGCAGGACGGCTACCCGGCGACCAACGAGGTCGTCACAGGAAGGAGATTGGGAGGGTGATCTGTTCATGCGCGCAGCGACAGTCCAGGCGAGTTCGGAGGGGCGTCCATACATCGAACACACCGGAACCGAAAACGGAGCGGCCGACCGGTGGCGGTCGTCGCCTCTCCATCGTTCTACCCGACGCAGGCAGCGCTTAGTCGCGCTGTCAGGACGACGGCGGCGGGCAGCGGGTGCCCGTCAAGTTCGCGTTCGTGAAGTCCGCGTTGGTGATGTTCGCCCCGCACAGGGTGGCCTTCTGCAGGTTCGCCCCGTTGAAGTCCGCGCCGTTGAGGTTCGCCCCGTTGAAGTTCGCGTAGCGGGAGTCGGTGTCGCGCAGGTCGGCCTTATAGAGGTCGGCCTTGTAGAAATCGGCCTTGTACAGGCGGGCGAACCGGAACCCTGAGTAGGTGGCGGCGATGTAGGTCACGTTCGCGTAGGCGAGGTCGGACTCTTGCAAGTCGGTGTGGGTCAGGTCGGCCTGCCACAGCTCGGCCTTGTTGAGGTTTGCTCGCTTGAGGTTCGAGTAGGCGAGCTGCACGTTGTTCAGATGCGCTGTGCGGAAGTTGGCCCCAAACAAACTTGAATGGTTGAGCTTGGCACCGTCCAGGTGCCGGCCCGCGCATTGGGTGCGCGGGCGGATCTTGCAACCGCGCACGGTCTTGGCCGACGCCGCGGTGGGGGCGACCAAGCACAGGCAGAGGACAACGAGACCGACTCGGCGGAGCATCCAGCGAATGTAGCGACGGGCCCGGGCGGGTGCGCCGATTCAACGACTTTGCACGGGTTTTGTTGCCCGGTACGGCAGTGGCTCAGCGTCGCCGCAGGGTCGGTACTCTCCCGGTTTCCGAATCGACCATCGGGAGTCCCACCTTGTCCGCACGTCTTCGTTCCTTGTTTGCTGTTGCCGTCGTCCTCGGCGCCGTTGCAACGGCGCCTTCGGTGGCATCGGCCGAGGTGATGTACGCCGAGCACAACGGGGCCGTGAGCGCGGCGTCACCGTGTACCCAGGTCTCCGACGACTGCAACCTCATCGGCGCGGTGGCCGCCGAGCGGGCCACCCTCGGCCTGGACACCATCCACTTGGACGCGGGCGATCACGTCGCCCCGGTCTTCAACCAGGTGGCGGATGCGGGTGGACTGATTCTGCAGGGCGCAGGGAGCCCGACTCGGATCGTCGGTTCGGCATCCACCTCGCTCGACTGGCGCACCGGCATCTTCGCCACGTTGATCGTGAAAAACCTGGTGATCACCAACTCCAATCCGACCGGCGGTCAGCATGCCGTCGACGTGCACCAAGGCGAGGTGGACTTTGACAACGTGGTGGTCGAGCGCAAGGCGACGACCTCCGGCACCGCCACTGCGGTGAACGTGAACGACACCGGGGTCGCACATTTCAGCGGGTCGCTCATCGTGACGGAAGGTTCCGTGAACGTGTTCACGCGCGGAACGTTCGTGGCCACCGATTCGCAGATCAACCGCATCGGTGTGGACCCAGCGCATCGGCCGCTGATCGACGATGACTACCAGAACGTCACCCTCACGCGAACGGCGCTCCGGGCCGATGGAGACAGCCACGTCGTGGGCGTCTTCGTGGCGCCGAGTTTGGCAAACCAAGACGCGAAGGCGCAGTTGCAGGACGTCACCATCACGGACGGCGGCACCGGCGTTGAGGCGACGCGGGTGGGCAGCGGCAATTCGAGCGCGATCGCCAACCTCGACCACGTCACGATCATCCAGACCCTGGGTGGGTCGGCTCCATCGGTGCAGACGGATTTCAACACCGGGATGCTCCAGCTTGAGATCCACGTGCGCAACTCGATCCTCTCGACCGCTCCGAGCAGGTCCGACATCAACTCCGCTCAGAAGATCTTCTGCGACTACACGGCGGTTCCTGACGGCCTCGAATGGATCGAAGATCGCTCGCACTGCTCCGCCGACAGCGCCGGCCACAATGACGTCAACACACCGGCCGCCACGATGGTCGAGGGCTTCTACGGGCACCTTCTGGCCAACTCCCCGGCCATCGACGCCGCAGATCCTCAAGGCTTTGGTGTCCCCTTCGGCACTCCCCCGAGCGACTTTGTTGAGTCCCAGACCGACCTGGCCGGCGCGCCGCGGATCGTTCGCGGCCTGTGCGGAGCCAACCCTGCCCGCCGTGACCTCGGCGCCTACGAGTACCAGGGCGCTTCCACGGATGCCTCGGGCGCGATCACCGGCCCGGCGAGCCTGGTGGCGGGAGCCTCCGGTGCCTTTGGGTTCACCTCCCCCGACGTCATTGCGACACAGTCGTGGAGCTTCGGTGACGGCACGACGTCGTCCGATGCGGCGCCCGTGCACGCGTACTCGGTGGCGGGCGCCTACACCGTCTCCCTGACCCTGACCCCGGCCACGGGCTGCCCGGCCACAGTGACCAAGACCGTCGACGTCACGGCTCCGCCGGCCGGCGGCGGTGGCGGCGGTGGCGGCGGGACACCGGGCGGCGGCGGTGGCGGCCCTGACGGCGGTGGCAATCCCCCGCCCGTGACGCTCCCCACACTGAAGGTGACGCTCGGCTCGAAGGCCACGGCCAAGGCGGCCGCCAAGATCGCCTTCACCGCGAACCTGGCGGGAACGATCACCGCCAAAGTGACGCAAAAGGTCAAGGGCTACCGCAAGAGCAAGCGCGCCACCTGCGGCACCCTCAAGCACGGGAAGCGCTCAAACTGCACGCGGGTCGCGACGGTGGCGACGGTGCGGTTCACCGTTGCGGCCGGCACCAGCGCAGCAAAGCTGACGCTCCCCAAAAAGCTGAAGTCCGGCTCCTACTCCGTCAGCTTCACGCTCACCGCGGGCGGCAAGACCAGCATCGCCGTCACGGCGCCGCTGCGGTACAAGGCCAAGGCCGGGTTGTCCGGCTCGGCAAAGTGACCTGACGGCAGTCGGATTCGATAGCGTTCGGTTTACCTCGCGGAGTGCAACCGCCGAGGAACCCGCCCCGTGGAGTGAGACCGCCGGGGAAACCGAGTGCACAAGGAGCATCTCCTCATGTCAGAAGCAATGATCGTGGACGCTGTCCGCACGCCCATCGGGCGCGCGGTCAAAGGGTCCCTCAAGGACGTACGGGCTGATGATCTGGCGGCTGTCCCGCTGATCGCGCTGCAGGACCGCAACCCGGACGTCAACTTCGCCGACGTAGTCGACGTCATGTACGGCAACGCGGCGGGCACCGGCGAGGCCGGGTTCAACGTAGCTCGCAACGCTGCGCTGCTGGCCGGTCTGCCGGAGTCTGTGCCCGGCGTGACCGTGAACCGGTTCTGCGCGTCGTCGTTGCAGACCATCCGGAACGCGTTCCACGCCATCAAGGCGGGGGAGGGTGACACCTACATCGCCGGCGGCGTCGAGGCCATCTCGCGCAGCACGGAGGGTGGGCCGTTCGAGTTCAACTCCGCGCTTGACGGCTCGGAAGGTTCGATCACCAACGTCTACATCCCGATGGGGTTGACGGCGGAGAACGTGGCCGAGCGCTACGGCGTCTCGCGCGAGTCCCAGGACGAGTGGGCCGAGATCTCCCAGAAGCGCGCCGTGGAGGCGCGGGACAACGGGCACTTCGACGCGGAGATCGTCGGCGTCACCACGCCGGACGGCACGGTCGTCACGCAGGACGACGGGCCGCGCGCCGGAACGACGCTGGAGAAGCTGGCGTCGCTCAACCCGGTGTTCAAGGAGGGCGGCACAGTCACGGCCGGCAACGCCTGTCCGCTGAACGACGGCGCTGCCGCGGTGCTCGTCATGTCCGAGGAGAAGGCTGCTTCGCTGGGCAAGAAGCCCCGCGCGAAGATCATTGCCTCGACGGTCGCGGCGATCGATCCGGAGTACATGGGCGTCGGGCCGATCCCGGCGATCCAAGCGCTGCTCAAGCAGGTCGGCATGACGATGGACGACATCGACGTGGTCGAGATCAACGAGGCGTTCGCCGCGCAGATCGTCCCCTGCATGGATGAGCTCAACATCCCCGCGGAGAAGCTCAACCCGTTCGGCGGCGCGATCGCGCTGGGGCATCCCTTCGGGATGACCGGCGCGCGCATCATGACGACGCTGCTGAATGACCTCGACACGCTCGACGGTGAGTACGGCATCGAGTCGATGTGCGTCGCCGGCGGCATGGGTATGGCCATGCTGGTGCAGCGGGTCAACTAGTCGTCTGCCGGTCTGTCGTTGGTTTTGTTCACCGCCCGGGCCTTTGGTCCGGGCGGTGGTCGTTGCGGGCTCAGCCGGCCTTCAGCTCGTCGAGCGAAGCTTGCAGACAATCGGCGGCGACCTGCACGCCCGGCTCCAGATCGCGGTCGGCCATCAGGCCGAAGTGCACGCCGCCGTCGTAGCTGAGCACGCCCACGTTCAGGCGCTGACTGCCCGGGTTCAACGGGACGATCGGGTAGGTCTCCAGGAGTCGGCTGCCGTTGAAGTAGAGCGGCACCTGCGGCCCAGGGATGTTGGAGACGACAAGGTTGAACGCGCGCACGCCGCCCATCGCGCGGGCCAGCGTGCTGGAGATGATCGGCGGGGCAAAGCCACTGGCCGCGACCAGCAGGCCGCCGGCGCGGATCGCCGCCGACTCCTTCAGCTTGTCCATCGCTTTGTGGATCTCCCAGATCCGCGCCTGGGCGGTCGGCGCGTCGACGGGCAGATCCACCAGCACGGTCGAGATGCGGTTGCCGCCTTCCTCGCCCTCTTTGCGCACGCTGACCGGCACCAACGCCACGGGCGAGGCCGCCACGGTCACACCGGCGGCGGCGAACCAGCCCCGCAACATGCCGGCCACCACCGCGAGGATCGTGTCGTTGATCGTGCCGCCCGCGGCTTGGCCGGCCGCCTTGATGGTCTGAAGGTCGGCGCGGACCGTCGCGTATCGGCGGTTGGGGCCGAGCGGCTCGTTGAGCGGTGTCATCGGTGCCTGCGGCCGCTGGCGGGCCAGCTCGCCCAGCAGGTCCGTTGTGCGCTTCAGATCGGCGAAGCCTTTGCGAGGGTCGGTCGCCGCTATCGCCCGGTCCATGGAGTCGAGCAGCAGCCGCTGGGCGCGGACGGACGGCTCCCGCACGATGCGAGCCAGATGGCGGGTGCGGTCGTAGGCCCGCGGCGTCCAAGGGCCGTCGGGATCGAGCATTTCCATCGGCTCCGCCGTCGGATCTAACAGCAGGAGCCCCATATCCACGGCAGCGACGCCGTCGACGAGCGCGTGGTGCATCTTGGCCACCAGCGCGACCTGGTCGCGCTCGAGGCCGCCGATCCGCGCGAACTCCCACAATGGGCGATCACGGTCCAGGCGGCGGGAGAAGTCGCGCCCGATCAGGGCGCCGAGCTGGTCTCGCGTGCCGGGCGCGTCGAGCTGGGCGGAATGCAGGTGCCAATCCAAATCGAACCCGGCGTCGTCGGCCCAGACCGGGTTGGTGACGCCCGGCGCCGGCGAGCGCAGCCGCTGGCGGTACCGCGGCACGAGGTGCAGGCGACTGCCGATGCGCGCGGCCACGGCCTCGCGCGTCAGGTTGGGGCCCTCGTCGAACACGAGGACCCCGCCGACGGACATGTTGACGTTCCCCTGCTCGGCGGAGAGCGAGGAGCGGTCGGCGGGACTCAGGTCGTCGGCCATCGCGCTGAGCGTATCCCGCGCGGGCGGTCGATCACTGCGGCGGCATGCGGATCGCGCCGTCCAGCCGGATCGTCTCCCCGTTCATCATGTCGTTCTCGATCAGTGCGGTCGCCAGGTGGGCGTACTCGGCGGGAGCGCCGAGGCGCGGCGGGTAGGGCACGTTCTTACCCAGAGCCAGGCGCGCCTCCTCGGGCAGTGCGGCCAGCAGCGGTGTGTCGAACAGGCCGGGGGCGATCGTATTCACCCGGATGCCGACGCGGGCCAAGTCGCGGGCGGCGGGAAGCGTCATGCCGACCACGCCGCCCTTGGATGCCGAGTAGGCAATCTGCCCGATCTGGCCGTCGAACGCGGCGACCGAAGCGGTGTTGACGATCGCGCCGCGGGCCTGGTCGGCGCCCTCGGGCTCGTTGGCGATCATGCTGGCGGCGCTGTAGCGAAGGACGTTGAATGTGCCGATCAGGTTGATCCCGATGATGACCTCGAACGGCATCAGCGGGTGCGGCCCCTTGGCGTTGGCGACGCGCTGCGCCCAGCCGGTGCCGGCGCAGCAGATGGCGATCCGCAGGCCACCATCGGCCTCGGCGGCGGTGGCGACGGCGGCCTCGACCTGAGCCTCCTCACGGACGTCGCACTGGGCGAACGGCAGGCCGCCGAGCTCAGCGGCGAGCGCCTCGCCCTTCTCGGCGTTGACGTCGGCGATGGTCACGTGGGCGCCCATTTCGTGCAGGCGCCGCACCGTCGCCTCCCCGAGGCCCGAAGCCCCTCCGACGACGATTGCTCCGGCGTTCTCGATGTTCATGGCGGGGAATCTATTTGTTGTGGGCGAAATTTGTGACGCTGGCGTCACTTCTGCGTCGCGGACTTGATGCGGCGCGAGGCTGGTTGCGGCACGCGGGGGGCGCGAATGTGGGGGGATGGATGGACCTTGGTCAAACGCCCCCGCTCTGCGGGGGCGGGCAACCAAGGTTGAGGTCGACTTGTCGATCGCGACGGTGGCCAGGTATCAGTGGGGTGTGATCACTCGGGCTCAGCTCCTATCGGCTGGCCTAGCCGCATCGACGATCTCGCGCCGCGTTGACCGCGGGACATTGGATCGGCTCCACGACGGGGTGTACGCGGTCGGGCACCGGGAGTTGCGGGATGAGGGGCACATGCTGGCCGCTGTGCTGAGGGGTGGGCCGGGCACGACGCTGGGGTTCTGGTCAGCGGCAGTGCTTCTGAGGATGGCGGTCGGGTTGAGACATCCTGTCGACGTGATCGTGACCGGTCAGCGCGGGCGGTCGGCCGTGGGGGTGCGCGTCCACCGAATGCCGCTGGCCGCTTACGAGTGCACCACTCGCCACCGCATCCCGGTGACAACGCCCGCCCGGACTGTGGCCGACTTGGCTTCGGTACTGCCGTCGGATCGGCTTGAGGATCTCGTGGAGCGCACTCTGCGTCTGCGGATGACCAGCGTCTCGTTGCTGCGTGCAGCGGTGCGGGGGCGGGGCCACACAGGCTCCGTGGCGCTGAGCTCCTGGCTGGACGAACGTCACCCGGAGACCCATCGCACGCGCTCCAAGCTGGAGCGTTGGATGCTTCCGCTGATCCGGCGAGGTGGCTTGCCCAGGCCTGCCGTCAACGTGTGGTTTCCTGAGCTCGAATACGAGGTGGATCTACTCTGGCCGG
The DNA here is from genome assembly GCA_038319025.1 of Solirubrobacterales bacterium. Taxonomy (GTDB): domain Bacteria; phylum Actinomycetota; class Thermoleophilia; order Solirubrobacterales; family Solirubrobacteraceae; genus JBBQCW01. Next base: position 178,976 of record JBBQCW010000002.1, on the reverse strand, counting down.
CATCGAAACTCGTGGTTGAACTTGACAGCTGGGGGTTTCATGGGGACCCGGTGGCCTTCGAACAGGATCGCCGGCGGACAGCCGACCTCATGGCCATCGGGTACCGCGTCCTGCGATTCACCGAGCGCCAGATCAAGGGTGAGCCGGAGTGGGTAATCGCTCGACTTCGGGCGAACCTTGGTGATCCGCGCCCACCCAGCGGGCGTGACTAACCAAGGTTCGGTGGGGCGCGGGTGGACCGCGGCGTAGGGGCGCTCACAGCCCCAACCCCCAACGCCCCCCAACCCCTACGTCAACGGCACGTGCGCTTCGTCCCTGATCACGTGCATCACTGCGTTGATGAGTGCCAGGTGCGTGAACGCCTGGGGGAAGTTGCCCAGGTGGCGTCCGGTGTCGGCGTCGAGTTCCTCGGCGTACAGATCCAACGGGGAGGCCAGGGACAGCAGCCGCTCGCACAACGCGCGTCCGCGGCGGCGTTCGCCGATCTCCAGCAGCGCGCTGACCAGCCAGAAGGAGCAGATGAGGAACGAGCCCTCTTCGCCGATCAGGCCGTCGTCGGTCTCCTCGGTGCGGTAGCGCAGCACGAGGCCGTTGGCGCTCAGTTCATCGGCGATGGCGATCACGGTCGCCTTGACCCGTGGGTCGTCGCCCGGCAGAAAGCGGACCAGGGGGATCAGCAGGCATGAGGCGTCCAGCGAGTCGGTGTCGTAGTGCTGGACGAAAACGCCGCGCTCGTCGACGCCGCGCTCGCAGATCTCGGCGTGGATGACGTTCGCCACCTCGCGCCACCGGTCAGCGAGCGCATCCTTGCCGCGTCGCGAGGCCAGGCGGGCGCCACGGTCCAGGGCGACCCAGCACATGAGCTTGCTGGACACGTAGTGCCGCGGCTCGCCGCGCGCCTCCCAGATGCCGTGATCGGGCTCCTGCCAGGCGCCCATCGCGGCGTTCGCCTGGTCCTCGATGATCGGCCACAGGCGCTGCGAGGTGTGGCCGTACTCGCGTGTGTGGAGGTAGATCGAGTCGAGCACAGCGCCGAACACGTCGTTCTGACGCTGGTCAAAGGCCGCGTTGCCGACGCGGACCGGGGTGGCGCCCTCGTATCCGGTGAGGTGGTCAAGGGTCCGCTCGGGGAGGTCGCGCTCGCCGCCGACCCCGTACATGATCTGAAGTGAGCCGTCCTCGTTGCGGTCCAGGTCAGCCACGAACTGGATGAAGTCGTCGGCCTCCCAGTTCAGGCCGAGAGCGTTCAACCCCGCGAGGGTGAACGTCGCGTCGCGCATCCACGTGTAGCGGTAATCCCAGTTGCGCACTCCGCCCGGCGTCTCGGGCAGGGATGTTGTCGGCGCGGCCACCATCGCCCCGGTGGGCATGTAGGTGAGGCCCTTAAGCACGAGTGCGCTGCGCTGCAGTTGCTCGCGCCAGCGGTGGTCGGGGAAGTCGCCGCCGGCCAGCCATTGGCGCCAGTACTCCGACGTGGTGCGCAGCGCATCGCGGGCCTCGTCGACATCCCGAGGGCCGTCGAGCAGGCGTGACCATGAAAGCGCGCAGTAGCGGGTGTCGCCCTGGCGCAGCCGGTGGCGGGCGCGGACGCCGTTGCCCTCGATGCCCATGCGCATGTCCGACCACAGTCGCAACCGGCTCTCGCCGTCGGTCGCGTCCAGGGCCGACGGCTCGTCCTCGGCCGGTGCCCAGGCGGCGGCGTTGCGCCCGTAGTCGAACATCGGCTCGCACAGAAGTTCGGCCTGGATCTCACCGTGGACGCACTCGATCGTGCGCACCAGCACGTGGTAGGAGTCGTAGTCGGCCGGCGGGCGGGTGTGGGCGGTGGCCGTGCCCTGGGTGCGCTTACGCCAGCGGCCGATCACGAGCGCATCGCGCACGACGGCCCAACCCGTCGGGGTCATCCAGGTGGTCTCCAGCACGTTGGTGCCCGGCTCATAGCGGCGACCGGCCGGAACGCCGGTGGAGGCAGGGCCGAGCCGGAAGCCGCCGGCCGAACGATCCAGCAGGGCGGCGAAGACGGAGGGGGAATCAAAACGCGGCGGGCACAGCCATTCGACCGTTCCGTCGGGCGCCACGAGCGCGCCGGTATGGCAATCCGACAGGAACGCGTAGTTCGCGATCGGGGGGAACGGGGACTGCGCCGCGGTGCGATCCACGAACGGCGTCGGGGCCCGATCCGGGGTGGTGTCCATCGCCCCGGCGCGCGGGGGCGGGGCGCCTTCGGCATTCTGGCGCTCGTTCTCGCGTGTGCTCACCTGGGGCATGGTGGCAAACCCGGCCCGTCGCGGCGTGCTGTGATCGCGCGATTGCGCAGGCGGGCTGCCTTCACGCCTCGGCGGCCGTCTCGTTCCAGCGCCAGAAGACCTGCGTGTCGTGCTCAAAGCCGAGCACGCAGATCGATGCCGTGGACAACGCGAGGCGCTCGCCGAACCCCGCGGGCTCCTCGGCCCACCGCGCCCCGAGAACGCGCAGCACATGGCCGTGGGCGACCAGCGCGATATCGCCGTCACCGGGTACGGCGAGGGCGCGGGCGATCACACGGTCCACGCGGGCGCCCACGTCTCGCGCGGCTTCACCGCCGGGGCAGCCGTCCCGAAACAGGGACCAGTCGGGGCGCTCCGCCTGGATCTGGACGGTGGTCAGGCCCTCGTAGTCGCCGTAATCCCACTCCCAGAGGTCAGGCTCCTGCACCACCGCGGCGCCCAGGCCCGCCAACGACGCCGTCTGCAGTGCGCGCGACAGCGGGGAGGAGAACACGGCGGCCCATTCGCGCTTGGAGACCACGGGCGCCAGCGCGGCGGCGGCCGCTCGTCCCAGGTCGGTCAGCGGGATATCCGATCGCCCGGTGTGACGGCCATCGCGCGACCACTCTGTCTCCGCATGGCGCAGCAGCCAGATCTCGCGGCTCACGCGGGACCCAGAGACGCCGCGTCGGCGACGATCGTCAGCCGGTCACGCGCGAGGAGCGAGGACGGTGCGGCTCGCGACGGCACGCCCTGCGCGGCGATCAGCGCGTCGATCTTTCCGGCACCTTCCGTGAGCAGCAGGATCGCCCGCGAAGCGTTCAGAGTGCCCAGCGTCAGCGACACACGGTCCGGTGGCGGCTTGGGCGCGTCGTGCACGCCTACGGCAACGCCGACGGCGTCGAGCGCGACGTTGTCCGGGAATAGCGACGCGGTGTGGGCATCCTCGCCCAAGCCGAGCATGCAGAGATCCAGCACGGTGTCACCGAACTCCTCGGAGTAGCGTGCGGCCGCCTCCTCAGCGCCCAACTCGCCCTCCATTCGGTGCACGGTCGCCCCGGGGGCCACGAGCGACTCGCGCACCATGCGTACGTTGGCGTCAGGATGATCAGGGCCTACGCACCGCTCGTCACCGAACCACAGGTGCACCGAACTCCAGTCGGCCACCAGCGGGCCGAGCAATGCGTACGCCCGGCGCGGGGTCGTCCCTCCGGCCAAAGCGACGTGGGCAGTGCCCCGCGCCGCCAGCGCGTCATCGATGGCCGCGGCGGTCAGCGATGCTGCTTGGACTCCCGCCGCTTCGCCATCCACCATCCGCAGCACACGGGCGTTCACGACTCATCCCGCCGCGTATCGAGCGTCTGTCGCCCCGCGACGAGTTGCTCGTCGGCCCGGATCACATGCATGACAGCGTTGATGAGGGCAAGGTGCGTGAACGCTTGGGGGAAGTTGCCCAGGTGCCGGCCGGACTGCGCGTCGATCTCCTCCGCGTAGAGCTGCAGCGGCGACGCGTACCCGAGCATCCGCTCGCAGAGCGCGCGGGCGGCGTCCGGCTCCCCGATCTCTTCCAGCGCGCTGACCAACCAGAAGGAGCAGATCGTGAACGTGCCCTCCTCGCCACTCAGGCCGTCGTCGGTCTCCTCGACCATGTACCGATTGACCAGGCCGTCCACCGACAGCTCGTCAGCGATGGCCAGGACGGTGTCGCGCACCCGCTTGTCGTCGGCGGGGAGAAAGCGCACGAGCGGCATCAGCAGCAGCGACGCGTCCAGAGCGTCCGTGTCGTAGTGCTGGGTGAACACGCCGCGCTTGTCCACCCCGTTGGCGAGCACGTCGGCATGGATCTCGTTGGCCGCCGCCTGCCAGCGCGCCGCCGTCTTCTCGTCCTCACGCAGACGCGCCAGGCGCGCCCCGCGGTCACAGGCGACCCAGCAGAACATTTTCGACGACGTGAAGTGCTTCGGGTCGCCGCGCACCTCCCAGATGCCGCGGTCCGGTTCGTGCCAGTGGGTGATCGCGTTCTCGACCTGCCGCGAGAGGATCGGCCACATCTCGTCGGGCAGGTAGTCACGGGACTTGGTGTGCAGGTAGACCGAGTCCAGGAAGACGCCCCACACGTCGTGCTGCTTCTGGTCGAACGCGCCGTTGCCGATGCGCACCGGGCGAGCACGCTCGTAACCGTCGAGATGGTCCAGCGTGGACTCCACCAGCGACCGCTCCCCGCCGATCCCGTACATCACCTGCAGATCGTCGTCGGCGGCAACATCCATGATGAACGAGAAGAAGTCGTTGGCCTCCCAGTCGAAACCGAGAGTGAACAGGCCCCAGAGCATGAACGTTGAGTCCCGGATCCACGAGTACCGGTAATCCCAGTTGCGCTCGCCGTGCGGGGTCTCCGGCAGCGACGTGGTGGAGGCAGCGACCATGGCGCCGGTAGGCGCGTAGCTGAGGCCCTTGAGCGTGAGCGCGCTGCGCTGCAGGTGCCCGCGCCACGGGTGGTCAGGGAACTCACCGCGGCTGAGCCACTCGTGCCAGTAGTCGGCGGTGTCCGAGAGGCGACTGTGGGCCTCGTCGAACGTGGTCGGGCCAGGGTGCTCGCTCCACGCCAGAGCGACGAACGCGGTCTGCCCGTCGCGCATCGTGGTGCGCCCGCGCACGCGGTCACCCTCGATCCCCAGCCGCAGATCCGTGGTCATCGTCAGCTTGATCGGCGAGGTGTCGCCGGCGCCCGTCACCTCGCCGTAGCCCTCGCCGGTGTACTCCCACGCCACTTTCTCGGTGCCGTACTCGAGCACCGGCTTACAGTCGACGACCATCTCCACCGACCCGTTCACGCAGCGGATGGTTCGTAGCAGCACGTGGTCGGCGTCCCAGTCGGTCGGGGGTCGCTTGTGCGTGTGAGAGCGGTCGGTGGCGTGGTGCCAGGGGCCGATCAGCAGAACGTCACGCACGATCACCCAGCCCGTCCGCGTGCCCCACGTGGTCTCCATGACCATCGTGCCCGGCAGATAGCGCCGGCCGGCCGGCACGGAGGCATCCGACGGGTTCAGGCGGAAGTGGCCGGCGTCGCGGTCCAGCATCGCGCCGAACACCGACGGCCCGTCGAGGCGCGGCAGGCACATCCACTCCACCGCGCCGGATGGGGCGACGAGCGCGCTGACCTCGCAGTCCGACAGAAACGCGTAGTCGGCGATCGGTGGGTATGGGCTGCCACCGAGCGGGACATCCCCCGTGATCTTCTTCATGCCAATCCGATCGCGGCGCTCAGCGCCGGCTGGTAGAGCGGGTCGCGCAGCAGCGCCTGACGGATGCCTTCACCCAGGATGCCGCCCTCGCCGCGGGAGGCGCCCATGATCGTCCAGCGGTCCTCGGTGCCATCGCGCTCGCTGCGCACGGCGTGCAGCCCGCCGGCGCCACGGTCCATCGACACGCACACGCCGTCAGCCGTTCTGAGGGTGAGGCCTGATAGCCCCGGAACGCCCAGGTCGATCGGCTCCAGCGTCAAGTGGACGTCTTCGCGCCGGGCGCGCACGGTGCCGCTCATCGCGCCTGATGGTGCCTGCAGCAGCGTCGACGGCTCCCAGCCGAGGCGGTCGGCCAGCCAACCCAGGAGCAGCAGGCCGGCCACGGGGGACCCGGCGTCGTGGCGAATGGTGACCTCGCTCAGCCGGCGCAGTTCGTTGCGCAGCACGGGTGGGTCGAAGTAGGCGGCCAGGCGTTCACGCCAAGGCGTCGAGCGCAACCAGGCGAGGTCGACCACGACGGCACGATCCACAAAGTGGGCCGCGCGGCGCAACGCGTCGGCCGCCTCCGGCTCGTCGATCGAGTCGAGCAGCACGATCTGCGAGTTGTGCAGCAGCGCGTCGAGCGCCTCCGGGTAGCCGTGCGGCGACCAGGCCACCGTCGGCAGATCGGTGACCACGAGCGGATCGACGATCGACTCGATGTGCGGCAGGTGCTGCGGCCCGACGTTGACGATCACGAGTTCGTGGATCAGCGAGAGGCCGCCGGTGACCTCGTCGGTGGCCACGCTGACCGTAGCGTCGAGCTGCGTGCGGCCCGGCTCCACCTGGCAGATGACGGTGCGTGAGGGGTGGAAGCGCCCGACGCGACGCAGGCGGTTGGCGATCTCACCGCTCCACTCGCGGTCGACCACGGCGACGAGGTTCAGGACCCGTGCGGGCGCGGCTCCCGGCTCTTCGGCATGACGCTCCACGAGCAGCTCACGCAACGCGCGCTCGATCGCCTCCGGCGTGGTGTCCCGCGCCGACCAGACGCTGTCGTGCTTGTCGCTCATCGCCGCGCGCCACCGGCCATCAGATCGCCCGCCAGCGGTCCTCGTCGACGAGGATGGCATCGGCCTCCGCGGGGCCTTGGGACCCGGACTCATACGTGGGCAGAGGGCCGGGCGTCTGCGCCCAGGTCGAGACGATGGGGTCGCATACGCGCCACTGCTCCTCGACCTCGTCGTTGCGGGTGAAGAGCGTGGCGTCTCCGCGCATTGCATCGAGGATCAGCCGCTCGTAGGCCTCCGGTGACTGGGACAGGAACGCGGTGCCGTAGAGGAACTCCATCATCACCGGCCGGATCCGCATGCGGGTACCCGGGATCTTCGCGCCGAGCGACAAGGAGACGCCCTCGTTGGGCTGCAGTGTCATCACCAGCACGTTGGGCAGCACGCCCGCCGAGCCGCCGTCCTCATCGAACGCCATGTGCGGGACGGGCTTGAAGGTGATGGCGATCTCGGTGACCTTGCGGGCGAGGCGCTTGCCGGTGCGCAGGTAGAACGGGACCCCGCTCCAGCGCCAGTTGCGAACGCTCAGCCGCATGGCGGCGTAGGTCTCGGTGTTCGAGTCGGCCGGGACGCCGTCCTCGTCCATGTATCCGAGCGCATCTTCGCCCGCGGACACGCCGGTGCCGTACTGCGCACGCACCGACATCTCCGGCACCTCGTCCGAAGTGGGGGCCGCGATCGCGTGCAGCACCTTGACCTTCTCGTCGCGAACGTCGTCGGCCGTGAAGGACACCGGCGGCTCCATGCAGAGCAACGTGAGGAGTTGGAGCATGTGGTTCTGCACGAGGTCGCGCAGGGCGCCCGCGCCGTCGTAATACCCGGCTCGGGTGCCGATGCCGATGTCCTCCGACGCCGTGATCTGCACGTTGTCGATGAAGTTGCGGTTCCACAGCGGTTCGAACATCCCGTTGGCGAACCGGAACGCCAGCAGGTTCTGGACGGTCTCCTTGCCCAGGTAGTGGTCGATGCGAAAGACCTGCTCCTCGCCGAACACCGCGAGCACGTCGCGGTTGAGGTCCTTGGCCTCGGCCAGTGAGGTGCCGAACGGCTTCTCGATCACGCAGCGCACCTTGGCGCCCTCGTGGGTGGCCAGTCCGGCGCGCCCGAGTTCGCCGACGATCACCGGGAAGAAGCCGGGCGCCGTCGACAGGTAGAACGCCCGCGCCATCGGCTGGCCGGCCGTGGCGTCGTAGTCGTCGAGGATCGAGCCGAGCGTCGCGTAGGCCTGCTCGTCATCGAAGTTGCCCTGCACGTACCGGGCGTCGACGAGAAGTGCGGCGAGTACGGCGTCGTCGACCGCACGGCGGCTGAAGCGCCGGATCGCTTCCGCACACTCCTCCCGAAACACGTCGTCGCGCAGTTCACCACGGGACATCCCGACGAGGTTGAACCGAACCGGCAGCGCACCCTCATGGGCGAGGTTGTACAGCGCCGGCAGGAGCTTGCGCTTGGCCAGATCGCCCGACGCGCCGAAGATGACGAGCGTAGTCGGGTGGACCGGCAGGCGCTCCAGAGCCTTGTCCAGCGGATTGGAGGGAGGCTCGGCGTCCGCTGCGCTCATCGCGAGCGACCACGGTCGAGGTTTACCGTCGCCCCGGACGAGAAATGACGCGCGGTCACGCGGTCTCCCCGGCCAGCGCCTGGCCGACCCCGGCGATCAGCGCATCGAACGCGTCCACGAACGCGGTCACGCCCTGAGCGAGCAAAACATCGGTCACGTCATCCATGTCGATGCCCGCTTCGCGCAGGGCGTCGAGAGCCGCAGACGGGTCCAGCGCGCCGGTGGCACCGGTGATCTGCGCCGACTCGCCGGTCGCTCGGAGAGTGTCCATCGGCATCGTGTTCACGGTGTCGGGCGCGACCAGTTGGTCGACGTACAGCGTGGGGGAGTAGTCCGGGTTCTTGACGCCGGTCGAGGCCCACAACGGGCGCTGCACCGGGGCGCCCGCGGCGGCCAGGGCGGCAAAGCGCTCGCTGCCGAATACGCGCTCGAACAGTTGGTAGGCGGCACGGGCGTTGGCCAGCGCGGCGGTGCCGTGCAGGTCTTCGCGGCCGAGCGCCGTGAGGCGCTTGTCCACTTCGGTGTCCACCCGGGAGACGAAGAAGCTGGCGACCGAATGAACGTCGAGTGACAGCCCTTCGGCGTGGCGGCGCTCCATCCCGCGGATGAACGCTTCGGTGACGTGCTCGTACGCACTCACCGAGAAGAGGAGCGTCACGTTGATGTTGCGCCCCTCGTAGATCATCTGCTCGATCGCGGGGAGGCCCTCAGGCGTGCCGGGGATCTTGACCATCAGGTTGGGTCGGTCCACGCGGGCCCACAGGGAGCGAGCTTGATCCATGGTGGCCTCGGTGTCGTGGGCGAGGCCGGGGGCGACCTCCAACGAGCAGTAGCCATCCTTGTGGTCGGTCGCATCCCAGACGGGGCGGAAGATGTCCAAGGCCAACTGCAGGTCCTCGATGGCCATCCGCTCATACGCTGCATCCGCAGTGAGGCCCTGACCGCGCAGGGCGGCGATCGCCTCGTCGTAGTCGTCGGAGTGCAGCATCGCCTTCTCGAAGATCGACGGGTTGGAGGTGAGGCCGCGCAGCGAGTCCTCCGCCACCATCTGGGCCAGGGTTCCGTCCGTCGCCAGGCTGCGGCGCATCTGATCCAGCCACGGGCTGGTGCCGGCCGCGGTCAGGGCCGCCAGTCGCTCGTTCACGTTCGCGGTGCTGCTCATGAGGCGTGCTCCTTCTCGGTCGACGGAACGTCAGTGTGTTGAAGTGTCGCGCCCCGGAGGGTCCACGTCGAGCCGGGGCTCATCGGCGCAGGTCCTCGTGCTCCTGGCGGGCGAGCAATGCGGCGCCGCGTACCCCGGCGGCGGGGCCGTAGCGGCTGAGGCGAATCTCGGTGCGCGTGCCGGATCCGGGGATCACGAACCGGCGCGCCGTCGATGCCGCCGGGTCGAGCAGGAGGTCACCCGCGGCGCTCACGCCGCCGCCGATGGCCACAACATCCGGGTCGAAGACGTTGATCGCGTTGGCGATGCCTATGCCCAGCCGCTCGCCGAGGATGCGGATGGCCAGGCGCGCGCGGTCGTCGCCGTCCAGCGCGGCCTGCACCGCCGTGCGATCGGGGATGCCTTGCGCTCGGCCGAGGGCGTCCAAGGCGCGCCCGGAGGCCAGTTCCTCAAGCGACCCGGGCTGAGGGAACGATCCGGGCTCGGGGGCTCCGGCGCGCAGGTCGGCGGCGATCAACTGATGCCCGACCTCGCCCGCGGCGCCCGTGGCGCCGCGGTACACGCGACCGTCGATGACGATGCCGCCGCCGACGCCCGTGCCCACCGTGAACATCACGAGGTGGCGAACATCGGCCTGGTTGTCGTCGCCGAACGCCTCGGCTACGGCGGCCACCGTCGCGTCGTTGTCCACGAACACCGGGGTCTTGAGGCGCTCGCTGAGTAGATGGCGAAGCGGCACGCCCTTCAGCGGGATGTTCACGCTGCTGCGGGCCGTGCCGGTGGCGAAGTCCACGATCGACGGGATGCCGATGCCCACGGCGTCGGCCTCGCCGGCGGCCGCGATCATGCTCGTGAGCTGGTCGACGAGGGCGTCCGGGCTGGACAGCTCCGTCGGCCGGCGGTCGTGTTCGGTCACGCGGCCGTCAGCGAGCACGGCGACGGCCACCTTGGTCCCGCCCACGTCCACGCCGATGTACCTGGCTCCCACGCGCTGCATCCTTTCAGACCGCCGGTGGCGCTCGGATGACCGGGGTGTGAACGTGGTCGGTGAGCGTCAGAACGGCTCAGCGGACCTGACAGCGTCAGCTGCGGGCCAGGGCGCTGATCATCCGCGGCAGATCCTCGGGCGTTGTGATGGGGGTCAGCACGAACGTGGAGATACCGCCCGCGGCGTACTGCTCCAGGCGCTCGTGCTGTTCCTCGGGGGACCCGAAGATGAAGATCTCCTGGATCAGATCGTCGGGCGCCAGTTCCAGCGCTCGCTGGCGGTCGCCCGCCTGCCACGCGTTCACCATCGGATCGAGCTGCTCGGCCCAGCCCAGCGAGCGGAAGAACTCGGCGTAGACGGGCACGGTGCCGTAGGCCGCGAACATGAAGCGAGCCAGAGGCAGGCCTTCCTCTGCTGACTGCGGGATGCAGAAGAACCGGCACACGACCTCGACGGACTCAGGGGTCTTGCCCGCCGCAGCCTCACCGGCGCGCACTTGTTCGACCACATGGGGGAGGCCGCCGATCGGCAGGAAGTTGGTGAACGCGCCGTCGCCGTGTGCCGCCGCCATCTGCAGCATGCGGTCCCGCAACGCCGCGATCACGATCGGGATCGCGGTATCCGGCTGGCGCTCCAGCTTGAACCCGCCCATGCCCCGGCCGGGAGGGTCGGACGGCGTGAGCAGAGGACGAAGCCCGTCTACGAGGTCTCGTACGCGTGAAAGGGGCTTCTCGAACGGCACGCCGTTCCACCGCTCCACGATTACGTTGGAGGAGGCGCCCACGCCCAGGACGAACCGTCCCCGGCTCGCATCTTGCAATGCGGCTGCCGTCTGGGCCAGCACGCCCGGCCCACGCGTGTACGGGTTGACCACGCCCGTCCCGAGTCGCACACGCTCGGTCACCGCGGCGGCCAGCGTCAACGGAGTGAAGCCGTCGGGGCCGGATGTCTCGCCGGTCCACAGGTCGTCAAAGCCTTCGGCCTCGGCCTGCTGGTACAGCGGGATGTGGTCGGCCAGGCTAAGGCCGGTGAACGGAACGGTGAGGCCCCAACGAAGGTCAGTCATGGCGCAGAACCTATCCGGGATCCGCCGCGCCGGACGTATCCTGGGGCGATGGGTGAGGCACTGGACGGGATAGCGGCAGCGGACGAACGTCTCGGCGTCCCTTTCCCCCTGCCGACGCTGCCGCTCCGGCTGGCACGCTGGGTCGAGGTCCACGAGGCCGGGCCGCGCGGCGCTGAAGTGGAGTGGAACCTGGACGATTCGCGGGCCGGCTCCCCGGGGCGCCTGGCCCTGTACGTCGGGCACGAGGCGCCCGCCGCCCACGCACTCGACGATGCCGTCGACGGGGGCGAGGTTCCCATCGGGACGGCCCTCGGACGCCTTCGCCGCGCGCCGCTCGCTCACGCCCAGGCATCGCTGCGTCCGGTGACCGAACTCACGTGGCGCGACGGAACCCTGCATCTGCGTCTGACCGGGCAGGGGCCTTGGATCGACAGCGACCTGTTGGCGCTCGCCGCATCGATCCCCTCACGTCGCCCTGCCTCGCCGGTATAGGCTGCGCACGTGGACGACGTCGACGCCGACAAGCTCAACCGCGGGGAGTACCTCGCGATGATCGGCGGCGCGCTGCTCGCCATCGGCGTGTTTCTGCCGTGGTACGGCGTCACCGGCGCCCTCGGCAGCATCAACGGGATGCACGGCATCGCCACGTACTCGGCGTGGGACGTGCACCCCGTCATCCGCTGGGTGCTGCTTCTCGCCGCGATCGCCCCGTTCGTGCTGGCCTGGATCGTTGCCCGTGATTACTCCCTGTCGTGGCCCCGCGGGGAGGTGACGATGGTCATCGCGCTCATCGCCGGTGCCCTGGTTCTGTATTCCGGGATCGTCGATCGACCAGGTCTGCCGCCCAGCCTGATCGCTCTGAAGTGGGGCTGGTTCGTGGCCCTCCTTGGCGTGTTGCTGATGTTCATCGGCGCGATCTCACGCCAGCAGGAGACGTCCGTCGCACGCAAGCCGCCCGGCGTCATCTAACCCCTGGAGCTGTTCATGTCGTCGTCCGTCCCTGATCGCAACCTCGCGCTCGAACTCGTGCGCACCACGGAGGCGGCGGCGCTCGCCTCCGCCCGGCTCGTTGGGCACGGAGACAAGCTCGCCGCCGACCAGGCCGCCGTGGACGCGATGCACATCGTGCTGAACACGGTGCGCATGGACGGCATCGTCGTGATCGGCGAAGGCGAGAAGGACGAGGCGCCGATGCTCGCCAACGGCGAGCATGTCGGCGACGGTTCTGAGCCCCAGGTCGACATCGCCGTCGATCCTCTCGAAGGCACCACCTTGACGGCCAAGGGCATGCCCAGCGCCCTGTCGGTGATCGCTCTCTCCGGCCGCGGCACGATGTTCGATCCCGGGCCGTGTGTCTACATGGAGAAGCTGGCCGGCAACGAGTTGATCGCCGACCTGCTGGATCTCGATCGGCCTCTGCCCGACACCCTCGGGCTGATCGCCGAGCGCAAGGGCTGCGACATCCGCGACGTGATGGTGGTGATGCTCGACCGTGAGCGCCACGCCGAAGGCGTGCGGATGGTGCGTGAAGCCGGTGCGCGTCTGCGCTTCATCACCGACGGTGACGTGAGCGCCGCTCTGCTGGCCGTCAGTGACAACTCGCCCGTCGACCTGTTGTGGGGCATCGGCGGGACGCCCGAGGGCGTCATCTCCGCGGCGGCGATCAAGTGCATCGGCGGCGCCCTCGTGGGCCGCATGTGGCCGCGCGACGAGGGTGAGCGGACGGCCGCGCTGGCCGCCGGATACGACCTTGAGAAGCAGCTCACCCAGGACGACCTGGTGACCGGTGATGACTGCTTCTTCTCCGCCACCGGCGTGACCGATGGCGACGTGCTGCAAGGTGTTCGCTACCGTGGCCGCAAGGCCACCACCGAGTCTCTCGTGATGCGCTCGCGCACAGGGACCGTGCGGCGTATCCACGCCACGCACGACCGCACCAAACTCAACGCGTACTCCGCCGCGCAGTACTGAGCCTGAGCGCCATGGCCGCCTAGGGTGTGGCCGCGAGCGGCCGCAGGACGGCGAGGATCTCGCCGATGGCGTGGTCATGGTCCAGCGGGTGGCGCAACGGCAGGTCGGAGTTGAGCTCGTAGCGGTTGCGTCGTCCCTCGCGCCGGCGCTCGAGATATCCCGCATCGACGAGGTCGGCCACGATGCGCTGGGCTGCGCGCTCGGTGATGCCGACATCGTCAGCGACATCGCGCAGGCGCATTCCGGGGTCGCGGGAGACGCACACCAAGACGTGGGCGTGGTTGGTGAGGAACGTCCAATCCGACATGGATCGAGGATACGGCATCTCTGCTCCTTGATTCACGGTTTGCAAAACACGCTTCTTGACATACGTATTTGAAGTCGTATATTCTGGGACGTATGTTGCTGCTTCGAGAAGACGCCCCTCCAGCCTGTTCCGGCGGCAAAGGGCGGACCCCATGAGCGCCGTGCTGGTCATGGCCATCCTGCTTCCGCTGCTCGGCGTTGCGGGCGGCCGCCTCCTCGCTCGTACCCGTGGCGTTGCGGGTCTGGCCCAGGGCGGCGCCGTACTCACCGGGCTCGCCTTTGCCTGCGCGGTGGCAGTAACGGCGGCGACGGCGTTCGATGGTCCGGTCTCCGCCGTCCTGGCCCAAGACGGGCGCGCGATCGCGGGCTTCTACGCCAACCGCATCGGCGCTCTGCTGCTGCTTCTCGTGCTCGGCGTGAGCGCCGTCGTGCAGGTTTTCGCGGGGCGCTACCTGCATGGTGACGATCGAGCGCCACGGTTCTTTGCCGCCACCGGGCTGTTGACCTCGGCGACCGCAACGGTCGCGTGCTCGGCCACCCTCATCGGTCTGGCCATCGGATGGACCCTCTCGGGCGTGGCGCTGATCCTGGCCCTCGGCCTGTACACCCAGATGCCGGCCGCACGGGAGGGGGTCCGCCGCACCATCCGCGCTTTCACGATCGGTGATGCCGCCCTCTGGGCCGCGGTCGCCATCGCAACCATCACCTGGGGTGGCCTGGACATGCGCCGACTCGGGGACGGCACGACTCTGTCCGGGCACTCCGAGGCTCTCGCCGTGGTCGCTTGCCTGCTGGTCATCGCCGCGCTCGCGCGTTGCGCCCAGTTGCCCTTCCAGGGTTGGCTACCGGTGACGCTCGCCGCTCCGACCCCGGTATCCGCGTTGCTGCACGCGGGCATCGTGAACGCGGGAGGCATCCTGCTGGTTCGCATGAGCCCGCTGTTCGGCGCCTCGACGGCGGCAACGGGCATCGCGTTCACCGCGGGCGCGGCAACCACGGTGTACGGCACCACGCTGATGCTCACCAAACCCGACGTCAAGGGCGCTCTGACTCATTCCACGATGGGGCAGATGGGCTTCATGATCATGACCTGCGGGCTGGGGGCCTTCGCCGCCGCGATCTTTCATCTCGTAGCCCACGGTATGTACAAGGCCACGCTCTTCCTCGGGTCCGGTTCCGCGGTCACGCGGCTGGTCCGCCACGAACATGCACCGCCGGCACCCCGGCTCACCCCGGCGGCGCGCGCCTGGGTGATCGCCGTCTGCGCAGTGGCTCCGGCCGCCCTGATCGCCGGCCTCCTGCTGATCTCCATCGTGCCGGTTCAGAGCGCCCACGCGAGCGCCGCCCCGCTGCTGTTCGCCTGGGCGACATCCGCCTGGGCAACGTGGGGTTGGCTCAACCGCCACGCCACGGCACGTGGAGTGCTCGTAGCAATGGGGGTGCTCCTCGTGGTTCTCGGCGCGTACGTCACCGCGCTCGAAGCCTTCACTCGGTACATGGAGCCCGCGCTGCGCGGGGCCGGCACCGCCACGGTGTCCTCGCTCTGGCTGATCGTCGTGGTCGCGCTGTTGGGCGCCATCACCCTCATCCGCCTCTCCCCGCCGCTGGCGCGGCTGGGCGAATGGCATCGAACGCTGTACGTGCTGGCGCTCGGCGCCGGCCAGGCCGTCACGCCTGCTCGGGTCCGCGGCACGGGCGCACGCGGTACGCAGCCCGTCGTGCGCCCGAATCCAGCCGCTGCGACCACAGGGGTGCGGTCATGACTGCGACACTCGAGGTCGGCCCGGTCCAGCGCGCGCGCCTGTCGGCTGAGGTCACGCTGGCGTCGCGCATCCTCGTACCGTCCTGGCCGCTGGAGACGTTCATCGCCGTCAACCCCCTCGGTGGGCTCGTTGATCGCCCGTTCAGTGAGGCGATCGCCGTCGCCGAGAGCGCGCTGGGCGCACGCGGCACGCTTGACGAGGTGGCGTTCCGGGAGGCGCACGCGGCAGGTCGGATCACGGATTCCGACCTACGCCTGACCCTTCGCCGCCTGCGGCCGGATTTGATCGATGGGGCGCCGGTATCGGTGGGCGGCGCGAGCATGAGTTTGGAGGACCTGCTCGTCGCGGAACTGCACAACGGTGAGCCGGGGCCAGCGCCCTTGCGAACGTCGCTGACCCGAAGCGAGCGCGCCAACACCGCCGTGGCGGCTGCGGTCGATGCACAGACCATCAAATGGTGTTCGGCGTTTCTGGATGCCGGGCAGTCCGCATGGCCGATGCCCGGCCGAGAACTCGGTTTTCACCCGGCCTGGCGTCAGCTGGCCCGACGCGATCGGTCACTGCCCAGCGGCGTGCGCGAACGGCTGCGGGAGATCCCCGAGCGCCCGGAGGACGCAGCGCTCCAGGCGCTCTCATCGCTCGGCGTAGGCCCCGACGAGCACCGCGCCCAGTTTGAGGCGCATCTGGTGTCGCTGCCCGGCTGGGCTGCGCACGTGCGCTGGCGTGGGGAGCATTCAACCGGCATCGATCTGGTCGACTACCTCGCCCTGCGACTGACCTACGAAGCGGTCCTCCTGGCCGAGGCCGGGTACGACCCCGACTCCAGGCCGGCCGCGACGCCCTGCCCCGCGGCGCCCACCCCGGGCGAGCGCGCCGTGACGCTCGCCCGGGCGCTCGGTGTCGGGACCATAGGCGCGGTCGAACTGGCCCCGATCGAAGAGGCGCTGGCAGGGGTAACCGTCGATGAGCGGCGCCTGCTGTGGCTGGCCGCTTACGAAGGCCATCATCGCGACGCACTGCTGGAGAGCATGGCCCGTCCCGCCGACGCCCTGGCCGCGGCTCGGCCTGAGGCACAGTTGGTGTGCTGCATCGACGTGCGCTCGGAGGGTCTGCGCCGACATCTGGAGTCTCTGGGCCCGTACGAGACGCTCGGGTTCGCGGGGTTCTTCGCCGTCGCCATTCGCTTCAGCGACGTGGCCGGTGGCGCCTCCAGCGCACTGTGTCCGGTGCTGCTGGCGCCCACGAACGACATCAGCGAATTGGCCGCCCCGGGCGCCCAGGCGATGGTGGACCGCAATCTGGCCGGACGCAATGCCCTGGCCGGCGCGGAGGACGGGTTTCACCACGCCAAGGACGATGTGCTCGGTCCCTTTGCCCTGGCGGAGGCATCCGGCTGGGCGGCCGCGCCTCTGGCCGCGAGCAAAACGCTCCTGGCCGGTCCGTACGGCCTCCTGCGCGGACGCCTGAAGCGCAGCGCGGCTCCGCCCGCCCCGACGGACTTGACCGTGCAGGAGGGATTCACGCTCGAAGAGCGCGGGTTGTTCGGTGAGGTCGCCCTCACGATGATGGGGCTTACCGAAGGGTTCGCGCGGCTCGTCGTCCTTTGCGGCCACGGGAGCACCACCGAAAACAACCCCTACGCGTCCTCGCTGGACTGCGGTGCCTGCGGCGGCAACCGGGGTGCCCCGAACGCCCGCGTCGCCTGCGTCATCCTCAACGAGCCCGCAGTGCGCGATCACCTCGCGACGCGCGGTATCCACATCCCCCAGGACACCTGGTTCATCGGTGCCGAGCACGACACGGCGACCGATCAGGTGGCGATCTTCGACCGCCACCTGATCCCGGAGACCCATCGCGAGGAGCTCGAGAGCTTGGCCGCCGACTTGGAGCGCGCCGGCGAAGGGCTCAGCGTCGAGCGCGGTCTGATTCTTCCGGGGAGCCGTTCGGGGCGCCCGTCGCGCGTCATCGCGCGGCGAGTGCGCGCCCGCTCCACGGACTGGGCCCAGGTCTTTCCCGAATGGGGGCTGGCCGGCAACGCGGCGTTCATCGTGGGCCCCCGGGCCATGACGCAGGGCCTCGATCTGCAGCGGCGCGCGTTCCTGCATTCCTACGAGGCGGCCGTCGATGTCGACGCCGGCGCTCTGGAGACGATCCTCACGGCCCCGCTGGTCGTGGCTCAGTGGATCAACGCCCAGTACTACTTTTCCACGGTCGACCCGGCCGTTTTCGGCGCCGGTACCAAGACCGTCCACAACGTCGTGGGCGGAATCGGCGTGATGGCCGGGCACGACGGCGACCTGCAGATGGGCCTGCCCTGGCAGTCGGTGGCCGACGGGGACCGCCTTGTGCACGAGCCGATGCGCCTGCTGGCCATCGTGCAAGCCCCCCTGGAGCGGATCGCCGCGATCGTCGATCGCAACACGATCCTGCAGCACTTCTTCAACAACGGCTGGGTGTCCCTGGCCGCGCGTGAAGGGTTCGAGGATGTCTGGCAGCGCCACACCCCCCACGGCTGGGAGCCGTGGACGACCGGAGAGGAGCGCGAGCGATGAGCCGCGACGGACTTACGAGGATGACGAAGTTCGAAGTTGTGGTCAGCGGAGCTGACGCCCAGGCCGTACGGCAAGTGTTCAAGGCCGCGGGTGCGACGGGATTCACAAGCCTCTCCGGGGTATCCGGGCTGGGGCACGACGGCTACCACCAAGGTCGTCTGCTCTTCAACGACCAGGCCGCCCTGGAGCTGCTGATCTCGGTGGTCCCGGACGAGCAGGCGGACGCCCTCCTGGCGGGGCTGCGGCCGCTGCTGGATGAGGTCCCGGGCGTGATGTTTCTCTCGGAGACCTACGTCAGCCGCCCTGAGTACTTCGTGTGAGCGCCATCGTCGTCACATCCGACCCCGCTGCGGCCGTCCGTGCGACCCGCGTGGGGATGGTCGGCGCGGGCCAGTTGGCGCGCATGACCCACCAAGCGGCGATCGGGCTCGGGGTCGAGCTGTACGTGCTGGCCACGTCTGCTCAGGATCCCGCCGTGCGGGCGGGCGCCCGTCTGGTGCAGGGCGACCCCGCCGATCTTCATGCGTTGCGGGCGTTCGCGGCCGAGTGCGACGTGCTGACTTTCGACCACGAACACGTGCCCGCGGAGCATCTGGCCACCCTGGAGGCTGAGGGGATCACGGTGGCGCCCGGAGCTGGGGCCAAGCGCATGGCCCAGGACAAGCTGCACGCCCGCCGCACGCTGGGCGGCTCCGGCTTTCCCGTTCCGCCGTTCGTCCATGCGCGGACGCCGGCGGAGGCGGACGGCTTCGCTCAGGTCCATGGCTGGCCGCTGGTGGCCAAGGCTCCGCGCGGCGGCTACGACGGCCGCGGCGTCTGGACGGTGCCGGACTCGACGACGCTGGAAGCGCTGCTGGCCGAGGCGCGGGACGGGCTTCTGGTGGAGCCGCGGCTGGCGATCGATGCCGAGTTGGCGGTGATGGTGGCCCGTTCCGCGCGCGGCGCCACGGCCATCTACCCCGTGGTGCAGACCGTTCAGCGCGACGCGATGTGCCGCGAGATTCTCGCCCCCGCGCCGATCGATCCCACGCTGGCCTCGGAGGCCGGTGAGCTCGCAGCGGCCATCGCCGAGGCGGTCGGCGCCGTCGGTGTCATCGCGGTGGAGCTGTTCGTCGTGGGCGGCGAACTGTTCGTCAACGAGCTGGCGCTGCGCCCACACAACTCCGGCCATTGGACAATCGAGGGCGCTTGCACCTCGCAGTTTGAGCAGCACCTGCGAGCGGTGCTCGGGTGGCCGCTCGGGCTCAGTGCCCTTCGCGCCCCGGCCGTCGTCACCGTCAACGTCGTGGGGGGCGCCGGCGCTGAGGACCCGGCCGCCAACCTGCCGGATGCCCTTTCCGTTCAAGGCGCACACGTTCACCTTTACGGCAAGACGCCCGCCCCAGGTCGCAAGCTCGGCCATGTCACGGTCTGCGGGGAGGATCTCCTCGCTGTCCGCGCCGACGCGCACCGTGCCGTCGCCAAGCTCGAAGGACGGGTGGCATGACCGTGCCCCGCGTTGGAATCGTCATGGGGAGCGACTCGGACCTGCCGATCATGCAGGGCGCTGCCGACGTGCTGATCGAACTGGGCGTCGCGCACGAGATCCGCGTGGTGTCCGCGCATCGCACGCCGCAAGACATGCTGGCCTACGGTGCCGGGGCGGCGGACCGTGGCGTCGGCGTACTGATCGCCGGCGCCGGCGGAGCCGCTCACCTGCCCGGGATGCTGGCGTCCGTCACGGCGCTGCCCGTGATCGGCGTGCCCGTCGCGCTGCGCCACCTCGACGGGCTGGACTCGTTGTTGTCGATCGTGCAGATGCCTGCGGGCATCCCCGTGGCGACCGTGTCGATCGGCGGCGCCCGCAACGCGGGCTTGCTCGCCGCGCGGATCCTCGCTCTGGCCGACGCTGAGCTGCGGGAGGCGGTAATCGCCGCGCAGGCAGCGCTGGCCGACCTTGCCCGCGGCAAAGACGCCGCTGTGCGAACCACTTACGTCCCTGACTGACCCCGGAGCCCCATGCTTACCGACAAGCGCCTGATCATCACCGGCATCGTCAACCTCGACAGCATCGCCTTTGCGGCCGCCGAGAAGGCCCAGCTGGCGGGAGCGCAGCTGATTCTGACTGCCTTTCCGCGCGACCAAGCGCTCACCGCGGCGGCGGCGGCGCAGCTCCCTCGGCCTGCCGAGGTGCTCGCTGTCGACCTCACTCAGCCGGAGGATCTGGACCGCCTGACCGACCACCTACGCACCGAATGGGGCGGTGTCGATGGAGCGTTGCACGCGGTGGCCTTCGCCCCGCGTGACGCCCTCGCCGGCGACTTTCTGCACGCCCGCCCAGAGGGGGTGAACATGGCGTTTCAGACCAGCGCCTTCTCATACGCTTCTCTTGGCCGCGTGCTCCAGGAGCTCGCCCCCGCGGAGGGCGGCGCGCTCGTCGGCCTGGACTTTGACGCCGCCGGCGCCTGGCCGGTCTACAACTGGATGGGCGTCTGCAAGGCAGCGCTGGAGTCGGTCAATCGCTACGTCGCCCGCGATCTTGGCCCGCGACGTATCCGGGCCAACCTGATCGCTGCCGGCCCGCTCAGCACGCGGGCGGCCAACGGGATCCCCGCGTTCGATCGGCTGCTCGAAGCCTGGGAGCAACAGTCGCCGATCGCCTGGGATCCCACCGACCCGGCGCCGGTGGCGGACGCCGTGTGCTTCCTCCTGTCGGACCTGGCCCGGGCGATCACGGGGGAGATCCTGCATGTCGACGGCGGCTACCACGCGATGGCGGGCGCGCTTCGTGCGGGCGCCACGGCCGAAACGCGGGTGGAGGTCGCGGCCACATGACGGGGGCGGTCGCGAGCGGTCCGCGGCGCGTCGGCTAGCTTCGGGTGCCGACGGGCGCCTCGTCCTCGCTGCGCTCCCGGCGCGGATCCGGCAGCTCGGCTTCGCTGCTGGCGAATCGGCCCACCTTGGACTCGGCAAAATCCAGCCGCGCCAGCGAGCGCAGGAACCGGTGGGTGATGATCACGTGAATGCGTGACTGGGTGTTGGCGTAGACCCAGCGGCTGATCCCCGAGATGGCCGGGTAGAAGTTGGCGACCTCGTTCTCCACGTGGACGGCGGCCATACCGGGTTCGTCGCACGGTATGCGGCGTACGTCGATCTCCAGATACCCATTGCCTCCTCGGCCCGCCCGGGACACCAGCAGACCCTTTTCTATGCGCCAGCGCACGATGCCGCGCTCGGCGTCCATCTCGTACTCCGGAGCCTGAAAGCTGAGCAGCACGAACGGCCGGTGGATGAACACGACGAACCGCTCGTCCTCGGTGTAAGCGATGCGGATGAGACCGAGCGTGGCCCGGGTGAGGAATCGCCAGTAGGTGCGGGCGAGGCGCTCAAGGTGGGTGGGAGTCCAGATCTGTTCCAGCTCCTCCGCGGGCATGGTGATGTCAGCGCCCTGGATGGATCGCACAGCGCCGTCGGCGTCGACCACCGTGCTTTCGTCCGGGTCCCGGATAACCGCATGGGCGACGTGCTGTGTGCGGCCGTTGAGCAGGCGTCGGATACCGGCGAAAACAGCGAGGACCGCGAACCCGACGAGGGCGACGACGATCAACGCCTGCGTCCAGGTGGCGATAGCGATCACGGTCGGGGAGGGTAGTTCTCCGACGGTGCGAGCGCCCGGCGCACGGCTTCGTCAAAGCCCAGAGGGGTGTCGTTGATGCCGGCCGGCGGCGGGATCCGGACGACCATCTCGGTGCTCAGCCCGTCGATCAACGGGCGCACGAGACCGGCCTCGACCGGGGTGAACAGCGATACCCAGTAGGAGGAGAGGCGAGGGGTCAGCACCGGCACCCGGAGCACCGCCGGTGCCCGGCGGCCCATGACAGCGGCAAAGCGCCCCATCATCGCCCGATACGTCAGGACCTCCGCGCCGCCGAGTTGCACCTCTGATGGCGGGGCGCTCATCGATCCCAGGGTCGTAAGTGCCCCGACGACGTCCAGGATCGAGATCGGTTGGGACCGCGTATCGACCCAACGAGGGGTCAGCATCACCGGAAGCCGCTTCACCAGATGCCTCAGGATCACGAACGAGGCGCTCTCGGCCCCGATGATCATGGCGGCTTGGGCGTAGACGACGCCATCGGTCTGCTCGCTCAGGATGCGGCCGACCTCGTGCCTGCTGCGCAGATGCTCGCTCTCGCCGTTGTCGACGCTCGCGTCGTCGAGGCCCCCGAGGTAGATCGTCCGGCTCACTCCTGCCCGCGCAGCGGCAGCGCCGAACGTCTCGGCCCCCTGGCGGTCCTGCGCGGCGAAGTCGCCTTTGTTGCCTCGGCCCATCGAGTGGACGAGGTAGTACGTGGCGTCGACCCCGTCCAGCGCGGCGTCCAGACCGGCGCCGGTCAGCACGTCGCCCGCCACCACCTGGGCGCGGGCGTCGAGGTTGGCGCGCTCAGGGCGCCGCGCCAGGCAGCGCACGGTGTGCCCGGCGTCCAGGAGGGCAGGGAGCAGTTGGCCACCGACGTATCCGGTGGCACCGGTGAGCAGGATCGTGCTGTGTTCGTGAGTGACCATGTGTGAAGGGATACGACCGGACGCGCCGCGACGATGACCCGGAGAGTCTTCTCCGTCGTACTCTCCCCGATCGCCGCTTGGAGACGGAGATTGCCTCGTATGAATACGCGTATACCCACACCCATTCCCGGACATGCACTTGCCATCAAGGCGGTGGCGGAGGCTACGGGCCTGGCTGCCGGCACGATCCGTATGTGGGAGCAGCGGTACGGGTTCCCTGTACCCGGCCGCACGGACGGCGGCTACCGTCGCTATACCCAGGACGACGTGGAGGCACTGCGCCGCGTCGTGGCCTACCGGAGGCGTGGGCTTTCGGTGCCGGCCGCGATCGAGCGGGCGAACGAGACGGGAGGGCCGACGGACCGACCCTCGATCTACGCGGCGGTGGCGAGCGCCGATCCGGCCGCGCGGCCCCAGGTGCTGCGCAAATCGACGCTGGTGGCACTCAGTCGCGCCATCGAGCACGAGATGATCGCTCAGGCCGTCGAGCCGATCCTGTTCGGTGCCTTCCAGCACGAGGCTTTCTACCGCGCCGTAGAGCCGCGGTACCGCGAGATGTCGGCCCGCGCGGACACTTCCGCGGTGTTCGCCGACTTCCCCGCGGTGCGGCACCCGGAGGGTGGTCCGGTGGAGATCCCGATCGCCCCCGCGGACGCGTTAGGCAATGAGTGGGCCGTGATCGTCGACGCGCCCGGGTACGCGGCGTGTCTGCTGGCGTGGGAGCAGCCTGGGGTGACGGAGGCCGGAGGGGCCGACGACATGGAGCGCCGGTTCGAAGCGATCTGGACGATGGACCCCTACGCCACGCGTCGCGCTGCGACCGTGGCCGCACGGCTGGTCACCCGGGCTGACCCCGAGTACGGCGCGGTATGCGAAGCGGCGCTGGCCGAGCGACCGCTGGCCCTGGAGAGCCCGGCGCCGGCGCTGACCGCGCTGGCCAACCGGGTGATCTCCTACCTCGAAGCCGCCTGATCGGGCATCCCGCTCAAATCAGTTCGATCGCCACCTCGGCGCCGGCTTGGGCCTCACCTTCACCCGGATCGATGATCGCCAGCGCGTCGGCGGTCAGCATCGATGAGAAGACGTGTGACTCCTGGCGGCCGGTGAGGTGGGCGACACCGCCTTCGAGGTGAACGCGGACGGCCTGGGTGCGCGTGGGCAGGCGGGGAATCGCCTCTCCGAGTCGTGCGGTGAGTCCCGCGCCATCGGGGCTTGGAGTAGCGCCGCCGAGTACGGCGAGCGCCGGGCGGGCGAAGAGCAGGAACGTGACGGCGGCCGAAACGGGGTTGCCCGGCAGGCCGAATATGAGTTGTGCCCCTCGCGTGCCGAACCAGGTCGGCTGCCCAGGTCGCAGGGCCACGCGCCAGAACTCCTCGTGGACTCCGCACGCTTCCAGAGCGCCCTTCACGTGATCGTGCGGCCCGACCGAGACGCCGCCCGACAGCAGCAGGACATCGGCCATCTGAAGCGCTTCGGCGACGGCGGAGCGCGTCTCTTCGGCGGTATCGCGAACCCGCCCTACGTGGACTACGTCCGCACCGGCCCGGCGCGCCAGCGCCGCGAGGGTGGGGCCATTGGAGTCATGGATGGCACCGGGCCCCAGCGGGGCACCGGGGTCGGTCAGTTCGTCACCTGTGGCCAGGACCGCCACGCGCGGGCGGGCGATGCAGCGGACGGTGGCCCGCCCTGCGTTGATGGCCACGCCGAGGTGAGCAGGGCTGAGGCGGTCTCCCGCAAACAGAAGGTCGGCGCCGGCCCGCAGGTCCTCGCCGGGGCCGCGCACGTTCTGCCCGGTGGCCGCTTCCGCTTCGATCAGCACCGTCCCGTCCGGCCGCTCGTCGGTGCGCTCGACCATCACGACAGCGTCGGCGCCGTGCGGCACGGCCGCGCCGGTGGAGATCCGGAACGCCTCGCCCTCGGCGAGGGTGCCGTCCGCCGGGGCGCCGGCGCGAGACTCACCCGCGATGCGCAGCACGCGCCCCGCCGGGCCGGCGCGCAGAGCAAATCCATCCATCGCGCTGACGGCGAAACGCGGCACGTCATGGGCCGCCGCGACCGTCTCCGCCAGCACGCGATCGAGGGCGTCGGCCACGGCCACATCGACAGCGCCGAGCGGGCCTGCGGCGGCCAGGATCCGCAGGCGAGCCTCCTGGACGGGGATCGGAAGTTCGTGCATAGCGGCGATTCTCTCGCACTTGTCCCGCGAGACTGGTACACCGTGCCCATGGACATGTGGTCTTACCCGCGGGGTGCCCGCCCGGTTGCGGACGCCCCGATGGCGGATGGCACAGCCCTCGCGAAGGCGTGGCTGCTGGCGCTGATCGCCCGCGCGCCCCTGGCCGCGGCGGCAGCGCTCCCGGCCGCCGACCTCGCCCGCGACGCGCCCGCGCTCTGCGATGCGCTGGTCGAAGCGTTACGCGATGACGTCGCCCTGGATCGCCTGCGGCCCGGCGGCGATCGCTTCGCCCTGGCCGGTCGCGCCGGCGCCTTGGCGGGTGCTCGGGATGCGGCTGACGCCGCCGCCGCCGTCGATGCGCTGCGCACCGTCACCTGGGGGGTGCTGCGTTCCGCGCTGCCTGCGGATCCCGATCCTCGATTGGTCGGCGACCTGGCTGAACGGCTCGCCCTCGTAGGTGCGGCGGTCGCCGCGGCCACTCTGGAGCAAGGCGTCGCGCTGGACCCGCCGGTTGCCCGCCCTGGCCCTGAACCCGGCGAAGCGCCGTTCCTGGTCCACGACGTCCACCGCGTCGAACGGGACCCGTGGTTGCGGCCGGTGGACTTTGCCCTGGCTCGGCACACCCGCGATGCCACGCCATTCACGGTGCTGCTCGCCGACCTGGACGAGGTCGAGCGCCTCGTCGCGGCAGAGGTCGGCCAGGAGCTGGCCGATGCCGTCGACCGTGTCGAGCGTGCTGTGCGCGCCGAGCTGCGCGGTGAGGACGCTTTGGTGCGTGAGCGGATCGGGCGTTACTGGATCGTCGCCGCAGGCTTGGAGCGGCCCGAGGCACGTGAGTTGGCCCACCGGATCGCTGATGCCGTCGCGGCGGGAGCCTCGCTGCACGGCGCGCCGCTCACCGTGTCGATCGGTCTTGCCGTCTGCCCGGACGACGGGGCCGACGCCGATGGGTTGGCCGAGCACGCGGACGAGGGCGTCTTCGCCGCTCGGGCCGCGGGCGTTCGCCTGGCCTGAGCAGGCCGGCGGACCGCAGCTCAGTGCTTACCGGCGAGCGCGGCCAGCGGTTCGTCGCGCAACGCGACGGCGCCGATGGTGCCCAAGCCGGTGTCGGTGAAGTTGAGTGCGGCGGCGGTGCCTTGCGTCATATCCCAGTCCACACCGGACCGGTAGGGACCACGGTCGATGACCGGGACGGTGATCTCGCGACCCTTGAAGAGGATGCTGACCTGCGTGCCGCAAGGCAGGGTGCGATGGGCGACACCCAGCACCGTGGTGGTCAGCTTGACCCCGCAGGCGGTGGTGGACCCGTTGTCGCTCGGACCGAACCAGGTGGCTCGCGCCGCGAGGTGCGCCAGCGTCGTGGTGCTCGGCTGAACGTCGGCGGAGGCCGACGTGGCGGCATCGTGGGGAAGGGCGCGCAGGCTGTAACGGCCGAGATGCCGGGCGCGCCACGTGACCGAGAAGCTGCCGTCCGCAGCGGCGTTGGCGCTACCCGCCGAGACCCATGCGCCGCTCCCGCGGCGAGCTTGGACATCGATCAGGCGCCCTGCCTTCACACCCGCCAGGCGGCCGGTGATGGTGGCGCGGCGACGAACGATGACCCCGGCGCCTGCCGTCAGGTAGGGCTGATTCGGATCGGCCTGCAGCCCGCCGGTGGTCGCGCTCGACTGCGCGCCAGCGGTTGCGGGCAGCGCAAAGAGGGCCGCCACAACCAGGGCGACCGCAGACGTGGAGATGTCGCGGGGGCGAATCACAATGCTTTGTCGTGTCTGCCTACGAGGTGAGCTGACGGGCTCGCGCTTGCGCGCTACAGCCTCCGATGAGGCCGATTCGCCCCCGTGGACCAGACAACAGTCCACAAGTGGTTCCCCCGCTCCATGCACGCGGACGTGCAAGGACTCGGCTGACGCTGAAGAGTGTAGCGAGGCCGGCGACGTGCCGGCTGCGCGGTGCGCCGGCTCAGGTCAGACGCGCAGCAGGCCGCGCAGCAAGCCGGCGCCGGCCTGCGCGAGTGAGCCGGCGGCGCGAACGGCCTCGGCGAGCACATCGGCGGCGTCGCCACCGCGCTCATCACCGGGGACGGCGTAGCCGGCGGGCGGGATCGGCGCCTTCGGGCGCTTGGTCGCGGCGCCGACACGCGCGGGAGCGGGGGCCTTCGCTTTGGCCTTGGAGGCGGCAGCAGCTGCCCGCTTGGCTTTGCCCAGTTCGGCGGCGCGCGTGGCAGCCGCCGTCTTGGTGACGGCTTTGACCTTGCGCTCGGTCGCGGCGCGGGACGTCTTGGGTGCTGGCGCGGACTTCGGGGCCTTGGGTGCACGCGCCGCTGTCGACGGTCGCTTCGCCGCCGCGGGCTTCTCCGTCGTGGTGGACACTGCGGACGCCGAACCGGCCCGGGCCTTCGCGCGGGCAGCCTCGCGGCGCGGCGTCGTTCTCGAAGGGCGCGTCCGGGGCAGGTTGCCGATGACGTCAGGGGTCTTGTCGGGCGTCACGCGCACATCATCGCGTACGACCCGCTCGGACGCCTACACGCCTGTTCGCGGATATTCCCGCGAGATCGGTGAAACATTCGCCCGCTCCGGTCGTAGTACTGCTTGGAAGTGTAGAGCTGTAAGACCGATTGCTTGACTTCATAAAGTAAAGTGCCTATACTGAGGAACGTACGTTCGGATCGATATCTCCGGTTGAGAACCTCGCCGTGATCCCCGGCCGAACGTTCCGTTTCATTGATGAATCCCGTCGGGCGCTCGCCCCGTCCGACATACGAAGACAGGACCCCCATGTCAGTGGTTGAACTCCAAGAACTCGAAGAAGTCAAGGGCCTCATCACCCGGGGCCAGCAGGTCGGCGTGCTCACGTTTGCCGAGATCACGAAGGCCGTGGCCGAACTCGACCTGGACGAGTCGGACGTCGAAGAGCTGCATCAGCACTTCGAAAAGTCCGAGATCGAACTGGTCGAAGAGATCGACCCGCAGCAGGCCGTCGCCTCCCAGGTGGAGCGCGCGCCCGATAAGCGCACCCGTCGCAAGGCTCGTACGGGCCTGGATCTGCGCGCGGACATGACGACCGACTCCCTGCAGTTGTTCCTCAAGGACATCGGCAAGGTTCGGCTGCTCACCGCTCAGGAGGAGGTCGATCTCGCCAAGCGCATCGAGCGCGGCGACCTCGACGCCAAGCAGAAGATGGTCGAGTCCAACCTGCGTCTCGTCGTCTCGATCGCCAAGAACTACCGCAACCAGGGCCTGCCCTTCCTCGACTTGATCCAGGAAGGCACGCTCGGGCTGGTCCGCGCGGCCGAGAAGTTCGACTACCGCAAGGGCTTCAAGTTCTCCACGTACGCCACGTGGTGGATCCGTCAGGCGATCGCTCGCGCGCTCGCCGACAAGGCCCGCACTATCCGCATCCCGGTGCACGTCGTCGAGAAGCTCAACAAGATCGGCCGCGCCGAGCGCAAGCTCGTCACGGAACTGGGCCGCGAGCCCACGGCCGACGAGATCGCCGCCGTCACCGGCATCGATCCCGAAGAGGTCGAGTCGATCAAGCGCTCAGCGCAGGCCCCGGTCTCGCTGGAAAAGCCGGTCGGTGACGAAGAGGAGTCCGAGTTCGGCCAGTTCATCGCTGATGAGCGCGCCGAGTCGCCGTACGAGCGTGCCGCCGAGATCCTCACCAAGGAAGCCCTGCGCGAAGCGCTGGAGAACCTGTCCTACCGCGAGCGTCGCGTGCTGGAGTTGCGTTACGGCCTCGGCGGGGAACACCCCCGCACGCTGGACGACGTGGGCAAGACGTTCAACGTCACCCGCGAGCGCATCCGCCAGATCGAGAACCAGTCGTTGAAGAAGCTGCAGAGCCTCGCTGAGGCGCAGAAGCTGCGCGACGTTTCCTAGCGCCCGCTATCAGCAAGTCGGATCGAAGGCCCGCCACCGGCGGGCCTTCGTCGTTCCGGGGCGCTTGGCGTCCGGCGGGCCCGGCGTCCGGCGGGCCCGGCGCGGCGTCCGGCCTGGCGCGGCGCGGGGGTGAGGCGGATTTGTTGGGCTGACGGCGACTTTTCCGCCTCAGGTCTGGGGCTGCCCGGTGGGTGAGGCGGATTTGTTGGGCTGACGGCCACTTTTCCGCCTCACCCCCTGAACGCTCGGGCCCGAACGCAAGCGGCGGCGCGGCCTCCGGTCGCTCTTGAACACCGGCCGGCCGCCGGCTCTCTCGGCGGACTGGTCGGCCCGGCGGCGCGGGTGAGCACTCGCCGCTTGACCCTCGGCGCTCGTTGGTGTTGGCTCCTTGTCCCGGTCACCGACGAAGGAGCACCCAGTGCAGACCACCCTCGCCCAGTTCAACGAGACGACTTCCACGGATGCGTTCGCGCTCCAGAACTCAAAGCTGCTGAAGGTCTCGCTGCAGCAGGTGACGGTGCAGGCCAAGCTCGGGTCGATGGTCGCCTACCAAGGGCAGGTCGCCTTTGAGCACGCCGGCT
This sequence comes from Solirubrobacterales bacterium, assembly GCA_038319025.1. Taxonomy (GTDB): domain Bacteria; phylum Actinomycetota; class Thermoleophilia; order Solirubrobacterales; family Solirubrobacteraceae; genus JBBQCW01. Next base: position 149,887 of record JBBQCW010000002.1, on the reverse strand, counting down.
CGGGCGGGATGGGTCGCATGATGAAGAAGGCGATGACCGGCGAAGGGCAGTCGCTGATGAAAATCGACGGGACCGGCGAGGTGTTTCTGGCCGACAGCGCCCAGGACATCCACCTGATCTACCTCGAGGCCGACGAGATCACCGTCAACGGGCCGAACGTGCTGGCCTTCGACGCCGGCATCGACTGGGACATCGTGCGCGTGCAGGGCGCCAGTTCGATGATGGGCGGCGGCCTTTACAACACCAAGCTCCACGGCACCGGCTGGGTGGCGATCCTCTCCGACGGTCCGCCCGTCCTGCTGAACGTCGCCTCGGCGCCAACGTTCGCCGACCCCAATGCGGCCATCACCTGGTCGTCCGGTGTGACGACGTCGATCAAGACCGACGTCAAGCTCAAGAACCTGATCGGCAAGAGCTCCGGTGAGTCGATTCAGATGGCCTTCGGCGGCCAGGGCTGGGTGCTGGTGCAGCCGTCCGAGGGTCAGGTGCAGGCGCAGGCGTCAGGCAGCGGCGGGGCATCAAATGCGCTGGGCGGCCTGCTCGGAGGGTGATCAGGCAGGCTGCAGTGCGGGCGGGTCGATCGTGGTGATCGACGAGCCGGGCTTGGCGCAACCGTCGGGGTCTGCGCCCAGCCAAGTGCTGCCGTAGACGCGCATGTCCTCGATGATCGGAACCAGCGCGCGGCCCTTCTCGGTCAGCGCGTACTCCACGCGGGGCGGTACTTCGCCGAACGTCTGACGGCGCACGATGCCCTCCTCCTCCAGCGCGCGCAAGCGCAGCGAGAGGGTGCGGGGGCTGATCCCGGCCAGCGAGCGCTCGAACTCGCAGAAGCGCGTGTTGCCGTCGGCGAGGTCGCGAATGAGCAGCAACGTCCACTTTCCGCACACGATGTCGGCGGTGCGGCAGACGGGACATGCGTCGTTTGAAGCCATAACTCCTAAGACTTTACCAAATGAAGTAACAGAAGGACGCGCCGTGAGGGACATGGTGCACGCGCCAATCACGCAGGAGGTGGTGCATCGTTGGCCCCGAATGATGTGTTCCCTACATTGATGATGGTGCGCCCCACGCAGATCACCCGTCGCCACGCGCTCGCGCTCGGTGCCACCGCCGGGCTCGGTGCCCTGGTGCGGCCTGGCCTGACCGGGGCGCTGGCGGCTCCCGGCCGTGCGCAGTCGTTCACGCAGTCGCTCCCGGCCGACGTCATGCGAGCGGGAACGACGGATGTCCTTCACGCCCCCGCCGAGTTTGATCTCCTCGGTGTCCGCGGGCCGGGCGTCGTTCACGCCGGTCTGCAGGTGCGGGCTCGGGCGGCGAACGGGCGCTGGAGCGGCTGGGCGACGTTGGCCGATGCCGCGGACCACGCGCCCGACCATGGCACGCGCGCTGTCGGCGTCACCGATCCCGTCTGGACCGGCCGGGCGCGCGCGTTCCAGCTGCGCATCGCCCGCGATGCCGGCCCCGTCCAGGTGCGCTTCGTGCGCGTACCGCCGCGGCTCGGCAGCGTGGCCGCGGCCGCCGCACGCCCCCGCGCCAAGGCGGCCGGTGGACAACCGGCGATCGTGCTTCGGCACCAGTGGGGCGGTGACACGATCAAGCCCCGCTCGGCGCCCGCGTTCGGGCGGATCGACCTCGGCTTCGTGCATCACACCGAGACGGCCAACACGTATTTAGCCGCGGAGTCTCCCGGCATCGTGCTCGGCATCGCCCACTACCACCGGGACACCAAGGGCTGGAACGACATCGGCTACAACTTTCTCGTCGATCAGTTCGGCACGATTTTTGAAGGGCGCGCCGGCGGCATCGACCAGGCGGTGATCGGCGCTCAGGCGCAGGGTTACAACTCAATCTCCACGGGCGTCTCGTGCATCGGCAGTTTCACGGACAGCGCGCTTCCGGAGGCGGCGCTGGACGCCGTCTCGCGGCTCCTGGCCTGGAAGCTGCCGCTACACGGAACGCCGGTCACCGGGACGCTCGTCGTGGTCTCCGGCGGCGGCGAACTCAATGCGCACCCCTACGGTGAGCACGTGACGCTGAACCGTGTCTCGGGCCACCGCGACGGGGACGCGACCGATTGCCCGGGCGATCACCTCTACCACCACCAGCTCCCGACGATCCGCGCGCGCGTCGCCGCGTATGCCGGGACGGTCGTGGTCGGTGCCGCACACGTGTCACTGGCCACGGTGCCGCGCATCGCGACCTACGGGGACGTGCTACCGCTTTCGGGCACGGTGACGAGCGCCGACGGGACAGCGGCCGGCAATGCGCCGGTGGTCGTGCAAAAGCTCGGCGCATCGGGCTCGTGGACTCGAGTGGCCTCGGTCCGCACGCAGTCTGACGGCACTTGGGGCACGCAGATCACGTGGCGCGCAGCCGGCCGCCTGCGCGCACAGGCTACGGTCGCCGGCAGCACCATCACCTCGGCGCAGACGGCGATCGGCCTCACCCCCAAAGTGCTGCTGGGCGCGTTGCCGGCGCGGATAGCCGCGGGGACGCTGATCAGCGTCACCGGCTCCGTTCGTGGTGCAGCCACGGCCGCCATCGTGGTCGAACGGCGCGTGAAGCGCGTGTGGAGCGTCACCACTCGCCGGACGGTCCGCATCCGCCGCGGTGGGGCCTTCGCTGCGTCGGTTCGCCTCCTTGCCGCCGGTACCTACCGAGTATCCCTGCACTCCGGCGCGGCGGCCACCACGCCGGTCACGGTCAGGGCTACCTCAAGTGGATCGAGCACCGGCGGGTCGGGCACGTCCGGTGGGTCCAAGCCGACCACCGGCTCCATCGGTCCCACCGGTGGCGCCGGCGCGCGCTGAGCGCCGGTTAGCCCGCGCCGCCGAAGGCGACGGTCGAGGCCAGCAGGCCCGCGCCGAGGATTGCTCGGGTGGCCCAAGTCATATGGCGGTCGGTCATCCAGCCGGGACGATGCAGCTGCAGCCAGGCCCGCAGGCCGCTCGACGCCGCACCTGCGCTCATCGCTCCAGCCATGCATTGGATGCACATGAGGGCAAGTATGGCACCCGACTCGACGTGCCCGAGCCGGTGGCGCACCGGCCGGATCTGAGCGACCGGCGCGCCGGGTATTTTGCGGCGCATCGTGCCCCCAGCCTCCTATTCCCGACATGGGTCAGCTCGGTACACGACCTCAGCCCGCCGCGCATGAGTTCCGTGGACGATCCGGACGACTTCTACGGTGAAGCCGATCGCCGTGAGCGGGCGCGCGCAGCGCGCAGGGCTTCCCGGCGAGAGCGCCGGCGGCCGACACTGCCCGACTCCGAGCTCCGGCATCTCGCCGCCACCCCGGCCGGGCGGGTCCTGATCTGGACTGTGGCCGCGATCGCCGCCTTCACGTTGGTTGGGCTCGTCGCACTGTGGCCCGGCCCGGTGCACCACCACGGCCCGTCCCAGTCGTTCGGCGGGCCGACCCAGACGGCGACGGTCACGGGTGTGTACGACGTACGATGCGGCGGGCCGGTCGCGGCGCGCTGTCGTCAGATCCAGGTGTCGGTGGACGGGCGGCGGGTCAGGATCACGCTGGGGCCGGTACAGGGAGTGACGAGCGTCTCGGTGGGTGACACCGTCCGGGTGAGTCGAGTGATCCTGCGGCCCGGCGTAAAGCCCCTACCCGGCTCGGAGCCCTACCAGTTCCTGGACATCGACCGGCAGGGATCGATGTTGACGCTCGGCCTCGCTCTGCTGGCCCTGGCGGTCCTGTTGCTCTGGTGGCGCGGCATGCTCGCGGCGATCGGCGTGGGGCTCTCTCTGCTCCTCGTCACCCAGTTCTTGGTGCCGGCGCTCCTGACCGGCGGCCCGCCCTTGCTGGTGGCGCTGGTCGGTGCGCTGGCGGTGATGTTCGTCACGCTGGTGCTCACGAACGGCATCGGGGCGCAGACCTTGGCGGCCGCGTTGGGGATAACGACGTCGCTGCTATTGATCTGCCTGCTTGCGGGCCTGGCGATCGGGCTGGGTCATCTTGATGGCCATTCGACGGACGTCTCGCTGGCACTCACCCAGCAGAACGCAAAGCTGTCACTGCGCGGCGTCGTGCTGGCCGGCATGGTGATCGGCGCGCTCGGCGCGCTGACGGACACCGCGGTGACGCAGGCCTCGGCGATCATGGCGTTGCGCCGCGCCAACCCAGGCCTCGGCGCCCGTGGCCTCTATCGGGGCGCGTTCGCCGTCGGCCGTGATCATCTGTCGGCCACGATCCACACGCTGGTACTGGCTTACGTGGGCGCCGCGCTTCCTCTTCTCCTCGTGCTGCGTTCCACCGGCCTGGCCGCCGCAGACGCCGTCAACGCCCAGTCGATCGCCGAGCCCATCCTGGCCACGATCGTCGGCTGCATCGGCTTGATCGCCGCCGTCCCCCTGACTACGGGCTTGGCCGCGATGCTGGCCGTTCGCCTCCCCGGCGACGCGCTCCCGGACGGTCATGGCCACGCGCACTGAGCGTGGGCCCTGGCACCTCGGTGAAGCTCAGAGACCCGGCGGATGGCGGACGGTGAAGCCGGCCAGCGACCGCGGTGCCGTCTGCCAACGGGAGCCGAGCGGGCCGTCACGGCCACTGGTGTCGTAACGCAGGCCGCCTACGTACATGAACGTGTGGCCGTCGTTGGCGTAGATGGTGATCCAGCGGCCAGGCCCCGGATCCCCCCACTTGGCCAGCTCCCCGGACACGAGCGAAGTGTTGAGCAGGCCACCCGCCGCCAAGGCGTAGCTGAGCGACGACGAACAGTCGTAAGCGCTGTCGACGAGCGACGCATGACCGCCGCCGTAAACGTATGGGTAATGGGCGATCGCGTTGGCACCGGCGATGACGCGCGCCACGATGGCCGGCGTCCCGGTGAGGGCCGAGGCAAGGCCCTGGGAGTCGAGGGTGACGCCATGCCCGCTGGCCGCCACCGCGCGGCGCTGCGTGCGCACGACGCTGGTCATCTGGGCCAGTTCGGCCCGTACCTCGGCGTCAGATGGGGCGCCGGGGGAGACGGAGCTGGAGCTGCTTCCGCTGGCGCTGGGCTTGCGCAGCTTTCCGGCCTTGACCGCGGAAGGGGCAGGGGCGGAAGGCCCGCCCGTCGCGCCCGCGGGCGCTGGGAAGCTCTTGGACTCCTCGGAGTCGCCGCTGTTCACCGCCGCGCTGGCGGCGGCTTGCGTGCCTGCACCGGCCACGAGGGTCGTGGGCGAGGGTGTTGCGGGCTTGGCGCTGGACCCGGAGCCGCAGCCGGCGACGGCGAGCGCGCTGCACGCGAACAGGACCACGAGGCTGCGGTGGGATGAGGCGAGCGCAGGCATCCTGGGCAGGTTTGCACACCCGCCGAGCGGGCGCGACGTTCGGGAACCAGGTCTTCCCGCGGGACAGCGGCTTGCAGTGGGCACAAAAATAGAATAAGAATCAGTCCTATGTTTGACGACCTCGCCCTTCCCTTTGTCCAGCGCGGCCTGATCGAAGTCAGCGTCCTTGCCGTTGGCGCCGGACTCATCGGTACGTGGATCGTGCTGCGAGGCCTGTCGTTCTACGCCCATGCCGTGGGCACGGCAGCGTTCCCGGGGCTGGTACTCGCCGACGGTCTGGGCTTCTCCGCCGTGCTCGGCGCATTCGGCGCTGCGGCGCTGGTCGCGACGTTGGTGGCGTGGCTGGCCCGCCGTGAGCGCGACCGCGAGGACGCCCTCACGGCGTTGGTACTGGTGGCTGCGCTGGCCATCGGCATCGTGCTCGCCAGCGACGTGTTCCACTCCGGTGCCAACGTCGACACCCTCCTGTTCGGCAGCCTGCTCACCATCGACGGGCGCGACATCGCGTTCGCCGCCGTCAGCAGCGTGGCCGTGCTGATGGCCACGCTCATCCTCGGCCCGCGGTGGTTGGCCACCGGCTTCGAGCGTAGCTTGGCTGAGGCCGACGGCAACGCCGGCCGCACCGATGCCGCTCTGCTGCTGCTCGTGGCGCTGGTCGCGGTAGCGGCGCTCGCCGCCGTGGGCGCGCTGCTGGCGACCGCAATGCTCGTCGTGCCCGCCGCGACCACGCGCCTGCTGGTGACGCGCTTGCGGACCTGGCAGGTGGCCACCGTCGCGCTGGTGGCCGCCGAAGGCCTGGCCGGCATGTGGCTCGCGGTACGCACCAACGCGCCCCCCGGGGCGACGATCGCGGTGCTCTCCGGAAGCGTTTTCGCCGTCGTCATCTTCGGGCGTTCGATCCTCCAGCACCGCGCCGTGCGCCCGGTAGCGCTGGCGGTCGTCGCCCTCGCTCTGGTGGGTCTGGCCGGCTGCGGGGGCTCGGGCTCGTCGTCGTCCGGCTCAGGCGACGCCATCCCCGTGGTGGCCACCACCACCCAACTGGCCGACTTGGTGCGCAACCTCGGTCACACCGGCGTGAACGTGACGCAGATCCTGCAGCCCAACACCGACCCACACGACTACGAACCTCGCCCCGATGACGTCAAGAACACCGCCGGAGCAAAGATCGTGTTCACCAGTGGCGACAACCTGGACAAGTGGATGGGCGACGTCGTGTCCCAGTCGGGCGGGGACCCGAGGGTCGTGGACCTGGGGGCCACCGTCCCGGGAAAGGTCCCGGGAGAGACAAGCGGTCCAGAGGCCTCGACGTATGACCCGCACTGGTGGCACGACCCCACCAACGTCGAGGAGGCGGCGGGGCAGGTGGCCGCGGCGCTCGGGCGTGCGGACCCAGCCCACTCGGAGACTTTCGTCAGCAACGCGGCCGAGTACGTCGCCAAGCTGAAAACCCTCGATACAGGCATCAAGGCCTGCTTTGCGAAGGTGCCCGCCGCACAGCGCAAGCTCGTGACCGACCACGACGCCTTCAACTACTTCGCCCAGCGCTACGGGATCGACGTGATCGGCGCGGTGATCCCGTCTCAGACCACCCAGGCTCAGCCGTCGGCCAAAGCGCTGGTGGCGCTCGCCAAGACCATCAAGGCCGAAGGTGTGCGGGCCGTGTTCCCCGAGAGCTCGGTCAACTCCAAGCTCGCCAAGGCGATTGCCACACAGACCGGTGCCACCGCCGACCACACTCTGTACGGCGACACGCTCGGGCCGAAGGGCTCGGCAGGGGCCACGTATCTGACCATGGAACAGGCCAACGCGGACTCGATGGTGCGCGGCTTCACCCAGGGCAAACTCGGATGCACGATCCCGGGGCTGTGATGGAAACTGAGGCCATCCTTCGCTGCAGCGGGCTCTCGCTGGCCTACGGGACGGCGCCGGTCGCGCTGAGCGGCGTGGACTTCGCCGCGCCGGCGGGCGTCTGTGTCGGTGTACTCGGGCCTAACGGTGGCGGAAAGACCACGCTCTTTCGAGCGTTGATCGGGGAACTCGAACCGGTGAGCGGCACGGTCGAGTCGCCGCGCTGTGCGGTGGTGCCACAGACCGAGCGTTCCCGGCTCGATTACCCGGTGAGCGCGCTGGATGTGGCGCTGATGGGTGCGCTGTCGCGGCTGCCGTGGTGGCGGCGCCCGGGGCGGGCTGAGCGCGAGCAGGCCCGCGAAGCGCTCCGGCGGGTAGGGCTCGAGGACCGCATCGAGACGACGTTCGGCGACCTCAGCGGCGGGCAGCGCCAGCGCGTGCTGGTGGCCCGTGCGCTCGTTCAGGACGCGCCTGTACTCCTACTCGACGAGCCGTTCTCCGGCCTGGATACCGCCAGCGCGGAGCAACTCGAGGCGCTGCTGCGTGCGCTCGCCGCGGAAGGACGCACGCTGCTGATCGCCACGCACGACGTCGATCAAGCTCGCGCCTGGGACCTCGTCCTCTGTCTGAACCGCCGGCAGATCGCCTTCGGCCCGCCGTCCACCACGCTCACGTTGCCCGTGCTGGAGGCGACGTACGGCGCCGAACTCATGACGCTGCCCGACGGCTCCGTCGTGGCGCCGCCGCACCACCATCACCACAAGCACTGATGCTCTCGTCGATCATCAACGACATCGTCGACCCGTGGCGTGAGCCGCTGCTGCGCCGTGCGTTCGCGGAGATCGCGCTGCTGGGCGTCGCCGGCGGAACGCTGGGCTGCTGGGTCGTCTTCTACCGCTTGTCCTACAGCGCAGAGTCGTTGGCGCACGCGTTGCTGCCCGGGCTGGTTGGTGCCGCGCTGCTGGGCTTGCCGCTGTTGCTGGGGGGCGCGGTCGGGATCCTGTTCGCGGCGCTCGCGGTGGCCTGGGCGGCGCGGATCGGGCGCGCGTCGTCACTCATCGATCGCGAGACGGCGGTGGCGGTGGTGGTCACGACGCTGTTCGGGCTGGGCGTCCTGCTCGCCCTCAGCGCGGACTCGCCGCCGGGGCTCAACGGCCTGCTCTTCGGCGACGTATTGGGAGTCAGCGACAGCGATCTCCTCCTGGCCGGCGGCCTCGTGCTGGCGCTGGGCGTCGTGCTCGGCCTCGGCCACCACCGGCTGCTGGCGGTCGGCCTTGACCGCCTCAGCGCGCCTGCCCTCGGCCTATCGGCGGTACGAGCGGATGTCCTGTTGCTCGTGGCCCTCGCCGGCACGCTGCTGGTCGCCGTACAGGGGCTGGGCAACCTGCTCGTCGTGGCGGTGCTCGTCGCGCCCCCGATCACGGCCCGACGCTTCACGCGGCGGATGGCGCCGATGCTGATCGTCAGCGCTGCCGTGGCGGTGCTCGGTGGCTGGGCGGGCCTCTATCTGAGCTACCACGCGGGGATCGCTGCGGGCGCCTCGGTGGCCGGGCTGCTGTGCCTCCTGGCGCTGCTCAGCGTTGCGCTGACGCGCAGTCCCGGCAGCGGCCGTGGAGCACGATCTCGTGCTCGGAGACCTCGAACGTCACCCGCTCCGCGAGCCGGTTGATCGCCGTCTCCAGTTCATCGTCGGAGAACGGGATGATCTGACCGCAGGTATCGCACACCATGTGGTGATGGTGGTGGCCGCCGGGCCGGATCGGCTCGTAGCGCGTGATGCCCTGACCGACGTCGATCCGGGCCAGCAGGCCTAGCTCCAACAGCTCGTCAAGGATGCGGTAGACGCTGGCCCGCGCCACGGCCCGCTCGCCGTCGCGCAGAGCCTGCTCGACGTCGTAGGCGCTGAGCGCGCAGGCCTGGCGGTCGAGTAGTTCGACCACCGCGGCTCGCGCTCCGCCCCGCCGGAAGCCGGCGTCGGCGAGCGTGTCGGCGGCGTGATCGGCCCACGAGGGGGCAGGGGTCTGGGCGGTGGCCATCACCGTCAAGGGTACGGCCCGGAGGTGCTCAGCTGCGGAAACAGCCCTTCAGGAAGCTGATCAGCGGCGGCGTCATCACGGTGTCGCCGGCGGCGCCGATGCGCTTGTTGACGTCGGCGTGGGAGAGACCGACTGCGTTGATCACGGTGGTGTGCACACCGGCAGCACGAAGCGTGTCGGCGAAGCGCTGCTCGGTCTTCTGGCGCTGGGGTGTGCCGCGCACCACGGTGATGGTCGGCGCAATGCCGATCCTGGGCTTGACCAGCAGGGTGGCCGATGTGTCACGCAGGTAGTTGACGTTGTTCCCCAGGGCGTTCTGCCACTGGGCTTTCTCGTCGCCGCCGGCGGTCTTGTCAAAGCCCTCGGTGTCAAGCGGGCCGCTGCAGCGCAGGGCGCTGAGCTTGAGGCCCCGCTCCTTGAGCCATTGCGGGTTGACGGCCACGTTGGAGACGATGTCGGCGCCGGCGGAATGGCCGAGCAGCGCGAGGCGCTTGCCGTCGCCGTGGTAGCGGGCGATGTTCTTGCGCACCCAGGCAACGGCCGCGGCCACGTCGCGGTAATGGTCCGGGAAGCGGGCTGACGCCGAGCCGGCGGCCGGGGTGGTCAGCCGGTAGTTGACGCTCACGAACACGTACTTGCGGGCCGCGAACAGCCGGGCCTTGTCGGCCGTCTGATTGGACTTGTCGCCGATGGAGTAGCCGCCGCCGTGGACCCACAGCACCACGGGCACGTTCTGCTTGGGCAGACACGAGGACTTGGGGGCGTACACGTCGAGGCTCGTGAGGTTCTTGTCCGCGCCCTTGACCGTCTTGTACGCAAGCGTCTTGGCGGCGGGGACGGCACATGACGGCGTGGCTTGGGCGGCCGGAGCGACCGCGAGTCCGATGGCGGCGACAAGGGCAGCGGTGGCGGCGCGCACAGGTGTGTACATGGTTTCAGGAACCCGGCACCGACCGAAAAGTAGCGGCCGATGGGCACTACGACAACCTGCACACCTGCATCCAGCGGGAGGAGCGCCCACGCGCACGGCGAACGCCGCCTCGATGCATAACCACCGCCTCCACACAGCGCTCAGCACCTTCGCCGAGGAAGCGGCCTGGCAACTCGCGGCCGACACGGCGCAGGGCGCCACCCTCGAGTTCGAAGTCGTCGAATCGACACCGCCGCGTTCCGGCTCGCCGTCTCGGGCCGTGCCGATGTACTGCTACCGCCCGCTGACCGGTGCGTTCATCGCCGATCGCCACGCCACCCTGGTGCTGCTGCCGTCCCACCTGCCCGCCGTGCATGCGCTGTCAGCGGCCGGCGGAGTGGATGAGTATCTGCTGGCCTGTGGTGAGGATCTGACGGGCCTGGACTCCCGCCTGCACGCCGAGCGGGCGTTGAGCGTGCTGCTGCAGCGGATCTTTGAGGACGCGAGCGAGTTCGTCCTTACACCGGAGCGCTTCGAGCGCGCCTACCAAGAGCTTGAGTCCTGCCTGTTCGAAGGGCGCCAGGGTCTACGTGTGATCGTGCCGGTGCCCGGCCTCGTGATCGACTCCGAAGAGATTGACCTCGGCAACGGCGTGTCCCTCGTCCGGGGCGAGGCGATGCCCGACGCCCCCATCGGCGCGCTCGCGACCGCCGGGACTCCTGACCTCCCTGTCGTTCTCGCTGTGGTGGATCTGGACGCTGAGTCCGACATGTCCAGCGGCCATGAAGCCGGCATCGCCCAGGCGCGGCTGCGGCTACGTCGTCTGCTCGGCGCGCTGCGGTTGTACGACGCCAGTGGCGTCGGCCTGGCGCCTGTCGGCTGGTGCCGCCCGGAACTGGGTTCCTGGCAGCCCGTCATCCTCGGCTTCGGCACAGGCCGCCCGCGCGAGCGGTGCGAGATCGCCCCCGCTCAGGAGGACGAACTGCGGGCCTTCATCTCTCTCGTCGCTCGACGCACCCCGAAGCAGGGGGAGATCGCCTGGGCGCTGGCCCGGTACGAGATGGCTTGCGACCGCGCGACCCCTTTCGAGGCTCTGACTGACGTTCTGCTCGCGCTGCGCGCACTGCTGGAGCCGGAAGGCCCCGAGAGCGGGCGCCTGACCGGCCGGGTGGCGGCGCTCTGCGCGGTGGCCGAGGATCGGCAAGCGCTGGCGGAGCGCATCGCCCGCGGCATCGTGCTCGAGCGGGCGATCATCGCCGGCGTCGCACCCGTGGATCCTGAAGTCGACGAGGTCATCGAGGACATCTCCGGCCACCTGCGTGCGATCCTGCGCGACGTACTCTGCGGTCACCTCGATCCCGACGTGCGCACCCTTGCCGACAGCCTGATCGACGAGACCGCCGCGTGGGACGAGCCGAGTACGGCCTGATCGGTCAGTAAGCGGCCGCGGCCAGCAGGGCATCGCGTTCGGCACCCGCAGCGAAAAGGTGGCGATGGATGGCCACGAGGCCATCGATGTCGTGCACGTCCGCGTCCAATTGCGGCACGATGATCGGGTCCTCGTCGCCCGTCGCATCGGCCAGCCCAGCGATCGCCAACTCGTCACGGGTGGCCAGGAACTGAAACTCCCGCAGCGTGGTGGCCACCTTGCCGGCCAGCGGAGCGCCCAAGTCGTCGGCCAGGGCGCGGCGGACCTCCGCCGGGTCCTCCTCCTCGACGGCGCGGATGTGCGCCCGGTTGATGATCAGGCCGCCGAAGGGCATCCCGGCCTCCGCCAGCTTTCCGTGGAAGAAGACGGCCTCCTCGCCCGGCTCGCGCTCCGGTGAGGTGATGATCAGAAACGTCGTGGCGTCGTCACCCAGGATGGCCTTCACGCCGGCGGCACGTTCGCGAAACCCGTCGATCAAGCCACCGAGCGACTGGAAGAAGACCGACAGGTCCGAAAGCAGATCCACTCCGGTAACCCGCTTGAGCACGCCGAAGACCATCCCCGTGCCGGCGCCCACAAACCTCGCGGCGATGCCCGTGGGGGCGAGGAAAACCCGAAGTGCCCGGCCCTCGAAGAACCCGGTCAGGCGGTCGGGCGCCTCCAGAAAGTCGAGCGCGTTCCGCGACGGAGGCGTGTCGAGCACGATCACGTCGTAGCCGCCTTCGCGATCCAGGTCGTACAGCTTTGCGATGGCGGTGAACTCCTGCGAGCCCGCCACCGCGCTCGACAGCTCCTGATAGATCCGGTTGCCGAGCACGTCGTCACGGGTCTTCTCGTCGGGGGAGAGACGTTCGATCAGCTCGTCGAAGGTGCGCTTGGCGTCGAGCTGCATCGCCCACAGCTCGCCGCTGATCGGCAGACCGTGGCCCGCGAGCAGGTCGGCATCTACGCGCCGCGGTTCGTTGTCCAGCGTGTCCAGCCCGAGCGCGTCGGCGAGCCGTCGCGCCGGGTCGATGGTGACGACGGCGACGCGGCGGCCCTGCGCGGCGAGGCCCAGCGCGATGGCGGCCGAGGTCGTCGTCTTGCCGACCCCGCCCGATCCGGCGCAGATCACGATCCGCTTGCCCTTCAGGCGCTCGCCGAGGCTCATACCGCGCGCTCCAGCCGCTGGGCCAGGCCGACCAGTCCGCCGCCGGCGGGCGGGGGGATGGCGGGTAGCGTCCGCACCCTGATCCCGTGCAGGCCGCGTCGCAGCCGCGCCACCTGTCGGTGCTGCGCGCCAGCACGGGCGGCCGCAGCCAGGGCGGCGCGGATAGGCGGCGACGCCGGGCTTGCGGTCAGCGCAGCCACGTCGGCGGCGCGAAAGCGATGAGGCAGCACGCGATTGACGATCACCAGGCTCGTGTCCAAGCCCAGCCGCGCCAGCAGAGCTTCGCGCAGAGCGAACGTCTCGGTGACCGGCGTCTCCTCCGCGGTGCTCACGGCGACGATCGCCGTCTGCGCAGGGTCGGAAAGCATGGTGGCGATGGTACGGCCCTGGCGGGCGATCGGGCCCACGCGGGCCGCCTGGGCGAAGGTGCTCGGTGCTTCGAGGATCGCCACGCCGTGGCCGGTCGCCGGCGCGTCGAGGATCACGAGGTCGTAAGGGCTCGCACCGGGCGTTCGGCGGCCAGGCTGCGCCAGCTCCCACACCTTCCCGATCGTCAGCAGCTCCCGTAGGCCGGGCGTCGCCGCGACCAGAACGCCAAAGGTGCTGGATCCGTTGAGCACGTCGGCGATCGCCCGAGAAGGAAGCTGGTCGACGAGGTACTCCTGCATCGCCCGTTGTGGGTCGATCGAGATGTGGTGCAGCCCGGGGGCCAATTCACGCTCGGCGAAGACTGCGCCCCGGTGACGCTCCGGATCCAGGACTCGCGAGATGTCGTCACGCGCGGCAACCTCGGCGATGATCGTGCGCAACCCGCGCCCAGCGGCAACGAGGCCCAGCGCCGCGGCGACGGTCGACTTCCCGACCCCACCCTTGCCGGTGACCACCACGAGCGGCCGGTCCAGCAGGCCCACGACGACCTACCCCTCGCCGTCGAAGTAGTCCAAGCGTTCGATCCGCGCCACGATCCCCAACCCGCAGAACATGATCTTCTGCGAGCGCGGGTAGAAGCACATGTCGGCGCCGCTGTTGGGTCCGTAGGCCAGCAGTTCCATGCCCTCGGGGCCGGCGATGAACGAATGGGAGATGCCGGTACCCGCAGGTCGACTCACCACGTGCCCGCGACGCACAGGCGCGGTGCTGGTGACCGCGGCAGCCTGGTCGCTGAGCTCCAGCGTGCCGTCGCCGCCGAGGATCACGAACAGTTCCTCATCGACCGAGTGTGTATGCGGCACCGACTGGCGGGCGCCCGGGTCCACGGTCATGTGGTTGATGCCGCTGATCGTCGCCCCGGCCAGGGCGGCGACGTACCTGCGGCCTGAGCGCACGTCGGCCGCCTCGCGGCGATTGAGCGGGGCGTCGGTCAGGGCGACGATGTTCGGCGGTCGGTCGGACTCGGGCGCGGGGAGGACGAGCGGCCCGGCCTCGGCCTCAGCCTGGAACGGGTTGGGGCCGTCGAGCGGCAACCAGCGGGTTCCCGCCCACATGACGTTCGGGCGAGGCAGCCAGGTCAGCGCCGTGTCGGACCCCGAGCTGAACATCAGCGCCTCCATGCCCTCAGGGCCGGCGACGAATGTGTGCGGTGCGCCCCCGGCGGGGTGCACGACGGTGTCGCCGGAGCCGATCGCCCAGGCACGCTCGCCGTCCGTGACGACCCCGGATCCCGAGAGTACGAACAGGATCTCCTCCTCGTCGGCATGGGCGTGGACCGGCATCGGCCGCTCACCGGGCCCCATTCGGTAGCGGCTCAGGCCCACCCGCACGGTGCCCGCTGCTGCCCCAAGACGCTGGCGTCGGCCACGTAGGTCGCCTCGGGCGATCTCCCGCGTTTCGACGTCGTCCCAGTGAATCGGTGCGTCGCTCATCCGGACCTGATGCTACTTCCCGAGTGCATGTGGGAAGGAATCCCCACCGCCACTGCGAATACCAGCCGAGCAAGGGTCCCCGCACCCGACCCCATCGGAGCAGCTCGTGAGCATCAAGAAGGCGCAGGTCATAGTTTTCGCAAACCAGAAGGGCGGCGTCGCCAAAACGACGACGACCCTCAACCTCGCTGTCGCCTTCGCTGAGAAGGGGCTGCGGGTGCTGTGTGTCGACATGGATCCCCAGGGCAACCTGACCATGTCGCAGGGCATCGACCCTGACACGCTCGAGCTGTCGATGTACGACGTGCTCGTGCATCACACCTCCATCCGTGAGGTGATTCGCCGTCGGGAGATCGACGTCGCCTGCGCCTCGATCGATCTCGCCGGCGCTGAGATCGCCATGTCCACGCAGATCGGCCGCGAGCGGTCCCTTCAGAAGGCCTTCAGGCCGATCATGGAGGACTACGACTTCATCTGCATCGACACGCCGCCGAGCCTCGGACTGCTCACGATCAACGCGTTGACAGCCGCAGACAAGGTGATCGTCCCCGTGCAGTGCGAGTATCTCTCTATGCGGGGGCTGATCCAGCTCCAGAACACGCTGCACATGATTCGCGAGAACCTCAACCCGGACGTTCAGATCGAGGGCATCCTGCCCACGTTGATGGATGCGCGGACGACGCACGCGAAGGAGGCGATCGAAATTCTGGAGGAGAACTTCGGCGATCGCGTCTTCGCATCGCGCATCCGCAAGACCGTCCGGTTCGCGGAAGCTCCCGTGAAGGGCATGTCCGTGCTCAAGTACGAGCCCGACGGTCTTGCCGCCCAGTCCTACCGTGATCTCGCCAAGGAGGTCCTCGCTCATGACAACCGGTAAGCGCGCGAGCATGAGGGAAGGCCCGCTGGCGGACCTGTTCCGCAAGACGGAGACCGACGGCGGAGAGCCGGTCGTGCCCGCGGAGAAGGCGCCGGCCGCCGAGAAGGCGCCCGCCCATCCCGGCCTGGCCCCGCAGACGGCCGCGGCGGAGGAGCAGGAAGTGCGCATTCCCACGCCGCAGGAGCGTCTGCGGCACGCGTTCTCCTCCGATATCCCGGACAACATCATGGATCGCGCCCCTCGTCCCGGGGCGCCTGAGCTGAACGCCTTCGCCGCCTCGCGCGCCGGAACCGGCCAGCCCGTGATTCGCGTCGTGGGCGTCGGCGGAGCCGGCGTCAACGCCGTCAACCGCATGGTCGAGGCCGAGGTGGAGGGCGTCGAGTTCGTCGCCATCAACACCGACGCCCAGTCCCTCGGGCAGTCGACCGCGGACATCACTTTGCACATCGGTCCGGAGATGACTCGCGGCCTCGGTGCCGGGGCCAACCCGGAGATCGGCCGCGCAGCCGCGATGGAGGATTACGACAAGATCAAGGCGCTCCTCAAGGGCTCCGACATGATCTTCATCACCGCCGGTTCAGGCGGTGGCACCGGCACCGGTGCCGCACCGATCGTGGCGCGCATCGCTCGTGAGATAGGAGCGCTTGCCGTCGGCGTCGTCACGAAGCCGTTCGGCTTCGAAGGCACCCGCCGTGCGCAGGCCGCTGACATCGGTGTTCAGGCGCTGGCCGAAGAGGTCGACACGCTGATCGTGGTGCCCAACAACCGCTTGCTGACCGTGCTGGACAAGCAGACGTCGATGATCGACGCCTTCCGCGTCGCCGACGACGTGCTGCGCCAGGGCGTCCAGGGCGTGTCTGATCTGGTCACGCTTCCCGGCTTGATCAACCTCGACTTCGCCGACGTGCGCACCATCATGTCCGACGCCGGCCCGGCGCTGCTGGGCATCGGTATGGGCACGGGGGAGAGCCGCGCGCTCGACGCCGCCGCCCAGGCTGTGTCGTCACCGCTGCTGGAGACGAGCATGGAGGGCGCCCGCAAGATCCTGCTGTCCATCACGGCGGGCACGGACCTCTCGCTGCACGAGGTCAACGAGGCCGCCAAGGCCGTATCGGCCGCCGCGCACCCGGACGCCAACATCATCTTCGGCGCCATGGTCGACGACAAGCTCGACGACCAGGTGTGGGTCACCGTGGTGGCCACCGGCTACGCCGACACCCCGCGCCGCCCCGAGCGTCGCCGGATGACCGAGCCTGAAGGTGAGCCCCGCATCGAGCGGCGCACGCCGGCCGGTTTGGCCGCCGCTTCTTCACGGCCGTCCTCGTCGCGTCAGACGGGCATGGGCGTGACCGAGCTCGACGTACCTGAGTTCATCCCGCGCGGCTGATTTCTCGTTGGGCGATGTGGTTCGGCCGGACCGCGGGGGCCGCGGGGCCTTGCGTTGCGGCGCCCGCTTCGCGGCGCGGGAGCGGATGTTCGCCTATGGGTTTCTCGAAACTGCTACCCCCGGGTAGCACCGGGTGCTACTCCCGGATGGCACTTTTGCCGAACGGGTGTGGTCGCCCGGACTGGGGACGTCCTCGCGCATCGATCCCCACGTGAGTCCTGCTCAGCGGGACTGAGGTGGGACTCGACCGTCGGCGGGCCGCAGAGCCGACGCGGCAGGGCCCACGCGGCAGCGCCGACGCGGCGGGCGCGCGCGACCGCCATCATGCGGCGCATGAGTGGCGAAGGCATGGTCGCGGCAGGGCATCCCCTGACCGCTCAGACGGGGGCGCAGGTGCTGCGCGAGGGCGGGAACGCCGTCGACGCGGCGCTGGCCGCCATGCTCACCTCGTGGGTCGCCGAGCCGCTGCTGACCGGGCCGGGCGCCGGCGGCTACATGCTCGTGGCCGGCGGTGGGGAGGAGTCCGCACTCCTGGACTTCTTCGTCGCGGCGCCTGGCCACGGCGCCGGCGACAAGCCCCCGCCCGCACCGATGCTGCCGGTGCGCGTCGACTTCGGGGATGCCGAGCAGGTCTTCAACGTCGGACCGGCCTCGTGCGGAACGTGGGGTACCCCGGCGGGCATCGAGGCCGCTCACGCACGCTGGGGGTCGATTGCCCTAGCCGACCTCGCCGCCCCGGCGGCGGCGCATGCGCGCGCGGGTGTGCCCTTGAACGCCGAGCAGGCGTACGTGGTCGAGATCCTCGACGGCATCTTGCTCTCTACGCCGGAGTGCCGCCAGCTCTACGCCCCGGGCGGCAACCTGCTGAGCTCCGGCGATCGCTTCGCCAGCGCCGACCTGGGCGATGCCATCGAGCGCCTCGGCGCCGAGGGCGCCGCGCCGTTCTACACCGGCGAGGTGGGGCAGGCGATCCGGGCCTGGCTCGACGACCGGGGCGGGACGATCACCGCCGAGGACCTGGCCGGCTACACCGCCGTGTCCCGCGTACCGGTGCACGCGTCATACCGTGGTCGATATGTCCTCACCAACCCGCCGCCGAACGCCGGCGGCGTGCTGATCGCGCTCGCGCTCGGCCTGCTCGACCAGGTGGCGAGCCCGCCGACCACCGCAGCTATCGTGGACGTGATGGAGCGCGTCCAGGCCCACCGCACGGACGACTTCGTCGACGGCCTCGACGAGCAAGGCTTCGCCGACCGATTCCTCGCTTCACGGCTCGGCGCGACCACCCACATCTCGGTGCTGGACAGCGAGGGACGGGCCTGCTCGGTCACCTGTACCAACGGCGAGGGATCCGGGGTGGTGATCCCGGGGACCGGCGTCCACGTGAACAACATGATGGGCGAGGACGACTTGAACCCGCGTGGCTTCC
This sequence comes from Solirubrobacterales bacterium, assembly GCA_038319025.1. Classification (GTDB taxonomy): domain Bacteria; phylum Actinomycetota; class Thermoleophilia; order Solirubrobacterales; family Solirubrobacteraceae; genus JBBQCW01. The sequence continues at coordinate 131,676 of JBBQCW010000002.1, read as the reverse complement.
ACACCTACCCCGCCGGCCGCCGCCTTCCGTCGATGATGGCCCCGACCGTCGTCCTGAGCGGCGGCGACGTCGAACTCGTGCTCGGCAGCGCCGGCTCGAACCGGATCCGCTCGGCGATCCTGCAGACGATCGTCGGCGTGCTCGACCACGGCCGTTCGGCTGACGCTGCCATCCAAGCACCGCGGGCGCATTTCGAAGACGGCGTCGTCTACACCGAACCGGGCATCGACGACGACGCTCTTCGTGCGGCCGGGCGCACGGTGCAGACGTTCCGTTCCCGCAGCCTGTTCTTCGGCGGCGTTCAGGCGATCGTCCGCGACCCTGCCACCGGCGCGGTGTCGGGCGGCGGCGACCCACGCCGCGGTGGCGCGGCGGTGGCGGCATGACGGCGGGCCGTCAAGGCGCCCGTGGCCTGGCGCTGGCCCTCGTGGTGGCCGCGGCTGCCGTCGTCAGCGGCTGCGGGTCACCGTCCGCCGACCTCTTCGTTGTCACGCGTACCGGCGCGATCCCTGGGGCCAAACTCTCCCTCCTGGTCAACGACGGCGGGAGCGTGCGCTGCAACGGTGGACCGTCGAAGGACATCACCAGCGACGACCTTATCCTCGCCCGAAAGATCGCTCGCGAACTGAACGGCAAGGACGCCGACCATCCGGGTCCGGCCACCAGCGACCTCGTGCTGCCGCCGCGCCCTGGGTCGATCCTGCGCTACGCCGTGCGACTGGAGAAGGGCACCGTCACCTTCAGTGACAACTCCAAGGGGCAGCCGCCGACGTCATACGCAGCAGCGGCCTTCACGCGGGCGATGGCCCAGCGCGTGTGCGGCCTCGTTCGCTGAGCGAGCGACCCGCGCTCAGCGACCGCTTCTTGTTTAACGAGCGATCCGGAAGACGAGTGTGCGAGGCGCAGCAGCGTGACGCGCGTTGTCCAGGGCGCCCAGGATCACCTGGTAGCGGCCGGGCTTGAGGGTCCGCCGCCCGATCTTCCCGCTGAAGTTCACCGCGTTTCCGCCCCGTGACGCCACGCGCAGCAGCGTTCCCGACGTGTGCTTGAGAGGGCACTTGAGGCGGTAGCGCAGGCGGTGTGTGGCGGTGCGGCAGCGTCCCGCGTCCCTGCGGCCGACGGTGAGATGCTGGACGGTGAGCGTCACGTTGGCGGCCTTGCTCAGGGTGTAGCGGATCATGGTGCCGGTCAGCACACGCGCCGTCAGCGCGGTCGAGCGCCCGCCGACCTTGAACGTGCGGTTGCTCATCGTTGCGGACAGGAAAGCCGGTGGTAGATCGACGACCGTGACGGAGGCCGACGCCGGTGTCGCGTCCGTGAACCCCGCCGGGTCGGTCGCCCGGACGTCGAACGTGTGGGTGCCGGCCGACGATGCGGTCGCGGCGAAAGGGGTGGTGCACGGGGCAAAAGGCGCGGCGTCCACGCGGCAGGCGAACGTCGATCCCGGCTCGTTGGCCGAGAACGTGAAGCTGGCCGCGGCACCGAGCGCGACGTCGCCCGTCGGGCCGGAGTCGATCGTCGTCTCAGGAGCCGCGAACGGGCACTCACGGTTGAGGACGCGCAGGTAGGCCCGCGCGACCGACGAGGACACGCCTGCCGCGGCGGCAAAGGAAGGTGCGCGCGTACGCATCAGGACACAAGAGGCATCGCCGTTCAGGCTGGGCTGTGTGTACTGCGCGTCGATGAGGGTGCCGGTGGGTGCGTCGGAGGGAGCGCCGGAAGGGCCATTGGCGCGAGAGGCGAAAACCGTGCCGCCGGTGGCTAGATAACGCACCCAGGTCTGCTCGGTGTCAGGAAATACGAAAGAGGCCAGCGACGGTGCCTTGCTTATGAAGGCCACGGCCGAGCCGTCACCGCTGATCTGCGGAGCGTCCGACGCGGCGGAGGCCCTGGCGCCCGTCGGGCCGTCAGCGCGGCTGACGAGGGTGGTCAGCGAGGTGGGCAGGTCACGCACGTAGACCTGGTCGAGGTGGTCTGCCCCGCTGCCCGGCAGGTTCGTCGCCGACGACGTGAACGCCACGACGTGACCATCGCGGCTGATGGACGGCTCCCCCGAAGGAAGGTCCGCCGCCGTGCCGACCGGGCCCGAACCACGATCCACGAGGGTTGTGGATGCGGCCGCCAGATCGCGGACGTAGACGTGCAGGCCAAGCGTGAACGCCGCGACCGTACCGGTCTGATCCAGCGCGGCCGACCTCGAGTCACCGGTCGCCGGCTGCCCGCCTTGGTCGCGCGACAGGAGCAGCGTATGCCCGGTGGCGAGGATCCGTTCGTGGACGTTGCTCTGACCGGCAACGCCACCGTCACCGAGGTTCGTCGCCTCGCTGTCCCACGCGACGCGACCTCCGTCGCCGCTGATCGCCGGTCGCACTGCGTCGTCGTCGGCCAAGGTGCCCGTCACCCCGTCACCGCGGCTGACCAGAGTGGTGGTCCCGGCGGCGACATCCCTGACATAGACATCTACCTTGTTGTTGGTGTCCGAGGCGATCAAGCTGGCCTTGGTCAGAAAGGCGACGACCGCTCCGTCAGCGCTCACGGAGGGCGATGTCGCATCCCCCGCACCGATGGCACCTGCCTGTCCGTCACCACGGTCGATCTCAGCCACATCACCGGTCAGAAGATCGCGGCGAAACACATGAACGAAAGCATCACCGGGCGCCGCCAAGAGCCCGTCGGAGCCGGATGCGAACACCACGAAGCGCCCGTCGTCACTGAGCTGGCGCTGGCCGTGGGCGAGCTCTGAGTCCTGGATCCCGGCCGGTGGCAGCGGGCCGAAGCCGGTCGGGAGATCGACGAGCACGGTCGACCCTGGTCCCGCCGCACCCGCGGCGGCTGGACCCAGAAGAAGGGTGACCATCAGGGCGCTCAGCAGCGCGAACCGGGCGTGCCGCAGGAGGACCATGTCAACCACTGTGGCAGAGGGCCAGATTTCACGGGCCGCTGACCTCACGAATGGGCACGTTCGTGCGTTTTCCCACCGTGACCCCGAACAGCCCCGCATCACCCAGGCTTATCGCAGACCCCAGTAACCCTCGTTGGTGCTCATGCTCGCGGCCTGCCACGCTGCATCGACCATGACGCGCCGCTCCTGGATGCTGATGGCCGCCACCGCCGCGCTGTGGGGCGCCTCCTACCTGTTCATCAAGGTGGCGCTGCGCGATGTCTCACCGCCGTTCCTGGTTTGCGCCCGCACGGCACTGGGCGGCCTCGTCCTGGCCGCCATCGCCTACCGGCAGGGTGCGTTCTCATCGCTGCGCGGCCACATGGGCACCATCTTCACGCTGGCGGTGGTGCAGATCGTCGGCCCGTTTCTGTTGCTCACCTTCGGTGAGGAACGGCTCGCGTCGTCGATCACCGGCATCCTCGTTTCGGCAGCGCCGATCTTCGTGGTGCTGTTCACGCTCTTCATGGACACCGACGACCGGCTGAACACCTGGGGACTGGGCGGCATGCTGATCGGCATGCTGGGCATCGTGGTGCTGTTCGGCGTAGACCTGTCCGACAGCACCCGCGCGGTGGTCGGCGGCGCGATGGTCCTGCTCGCCACCGTCGGCTACGCGATCGGCGCGATCATCGTCCGTACGCGCCTGCAGGGGGTCAAACCCGTGGGGATCGTGGCCGCGACGATGTCGATCAGTGCGCTGATCACGCTCCCTTGGGCACTTGCGACGCTGCCGACCTCAATGTCCGCCAACGCCGTCGGATCGCTGGTGGCCCTGGGCATCGGCGGCACCGGCTTCGCCTTCCTGTTCTTCTACACGCTGATCGCCGAGGTCGGCGCGGCGAAGGCGTCGATCGTCGCCTACGTGGCGCCGGTATTCAGTGTGTTTTACGGAGCGCTGCTCCTCAGCGAGTCCATCACGGTTAGCACCATCGCCGGCTTGGTGATGATCCTCATCGGCTCGTGGATCGGGGCCGAAGGGCGTCCGCCCTGGCGTCGCGCGGCGGCAAACGTGCCTCCCACGGCACTCGCCGTCGAGGAACTCGCCGATGTGCCGCCGGTCCTCAGCCGAACCTGACCGTCCCGTTGGACCGGGCACGTACCTGCGCACGCTCCACGAAATCCAGGCGCTTGGTCGCCGAGCGGAAGAGGCGTGTGCTCAGCCGCAGCCGGGCGTTCTCCGAGCGCAGATCCAGCAGGGACTGCTTGGCGTCCAGGCCAAACTCCACGGTCGCCGCCATGGCGTAGGCCGACATGGCGGACAGCTCGTCATCGTCCAGTTCGCGGCCGGCCGCCTCGCGCACCAGCTGACGGTAGGCCTCGTGCGCCTCAGCCCGCGCACCCGCGTCGGGCTCCTCGTCCGTGTCCGATATCCAGTCCACGGTGCCTGACGGATAGCCGAGTTCGTCATGGTGATCCAGCAGCAGGAAGGGAGCGGTGCCGCGACACCGGATGTTCGTGCGGCCATCGTCGAGGCGGTCCAGGACGTCCGCGATCTCCACCGCGCAGCCGATCTTGTGCAGTCCGTCCGGGCCGGCCCACACGATGCCGAACGGCCGCTCCTCCTCCAGACATTCTTCGAGCATCACCCGGTATCGGGCCTCGAAGATGTGCAGAGGAACAAGCTCGTGCGGCAGCGCCACGAGCCCCAGCGGGAACAGCGGAAAGTCGGATTCGGTACCGGACGGCATCGTTGACATTCTACGAAGGCAGTGCCCGGGCGGACCACTTCACCCACTCGGATTGAACGGGCCGACCCGTAGCCGCGTACACATCACGTGCCCTCCACCGCCCTCGTCTGGTTTCGCCGCGATCTGCGTGTACACGACCATCCCGCTCTGACGGACGGGCTCGCCGCCCACGAACGCGTCGTCTGCGTGTTCGTCTTCGACGACCGCCTACTGACCGGGCGCTTTGCCTCCGGTCCTCGGTCGGCGTTTCTGCTCGGGTGCTTGGCGGATCTCGATGCGTCATTGCGCAAACGCGGCGGGCAACTCGTCGTTCGGCGAGGATCACCTGAGCAGGAGTTGGCCGCGCTCGCTCGCGAGGTTGAGGCCGAGGCCGTCTACTGGACCAGTGATGTGTCGCCGTTCGCCCGTGCTCGCGACGCCCGCGTGACCGAGGCGCTACGCGTCGCAGGTGCCCGGGCCTGCCCGCGCGGAGGGAACTTCTGCGTCGACGTCTCCCAGCCGCGGACCAAGACCGGCAAGCCGTTCACCGTCTTCACGCCGTTCTGGAAAGCAACGACCGGGCTGCCGCGGCGCCCGGTGCTGGGGGCGCCCGAAGCGCTTCCGCCGCTGCCGGCCGGACTCGACCCCGGCACCCTGCCCGCCTTGCTCGACCTCGGCCTGCGGGGGATCGTGCCCCACCCGGTGGTCGCCCCCGGTGAGATTCCCGCCCGCATCGCCATGCAGGACTGGTTGGACGGTCCGATCGCTGCGTACGGCGAGCGTCACGACGACCTCACCGGAGGCACGTCGATCCTCTCGCCCTACCTGCGCTGGGGGTGCCTGTCGGCCCTTGAGCTGGAGGACCGCGCCCGTGCCCGCGTCTGTGACGGCAGTGGCGCCTTCACCCGGCAGCTGGCCTGGCGCGACTTCTATGCGCACGTTCTGCTGCTGCACCCCGAGAACGCGCGCCTGGAGTTCCAGCCGCGCTACCGCGAGCTGGAGTGGGACGAGGACGCGGAGCTTCTGGCCGCGTGGCAGGAGGGCCGCACCGGCTACCCGCTGGTTGACGCCGGGATGCGCCAGCTCGCGGCGACGGGCTGGATGCACAACCGCGCGCGGATGGTGGTCGGCTCGTTCCTGACCAAGGACCTGCACCTGAACTGGCGCGACGGCGAATCGTGGTTCGAGCGTTTGCTGCTGGATGGTGAGCCCTCCCAGAACAACGGCAACTGGCAGTGGGTGGCCTCCACCGGTGTTGATCCGGCCCCGTACTTTCGGCGCATCTTCAACCCTGTCCTGCAGGCGCAGAAGTTCGACCCGCAGGGCGAGTACGTCAGGCGCTGGGTGCCCGAGCTGGAGGGCGTTCCGACCGATCACATCGCCGAGCCGTGGCGCATGAGCGAGGCCCAGCAGCGCGATGCGGCCTGCGTCCTGGGTAGCCACTACCCGGACCGCATCGTCGATCACGCCTTGGAGCGTCAGGTGACGATGGACCGCTACCGGGCGGTCTCGGCCGCTACGACGGACGCCGCGCCGCAACCATGAGGTTGTAGAAGATCGCCGGCGGAAGGCGGCCTTCCAGTAACCGACGGTCGACGACCTGCAACGCGAGGTACCCACGGTGGGCGTAGTGCTTCCAGGCCATCGGGACGGTCTCCGGGTTGGCGGTGGACTCCAGCGCCCGGTTGGTCCAGCCGAACCAGTTGGCCAGCAGTTCCTCGCCGGTCACGCGCACGTCGGTGAGCCCGGCGCCACGGGCGAACCCGCTGAGTTGAGCGGGGGTGAAGGCGTGCACGTCCACGTGCTGCTCCAGCTTGTGATTCTCGGCGCCTCCATCGCTGTGGCCCGCGTCGGCGGGTTGGGCCCGGATGGCGGCGCGCCATGCGGGAGCCACGGCGATCGCCGTTCGCTTGGGCACCGCGGCGATGCGGTCACCGGTACGCGAAGGCTCGCCGGCAAAGATCACGATGCCGCCCGGCGCCAGCACCCGGTGGAACTCGGCGAACGCCGCGGACAGATCCGGGATGTGGTGCAGGATCGCGTGCCCGATGACCAGGTCGAAGGAGCCGTCCTCGAACGGCAGCGCCTCGGCGTCACAGGCCGCCGTCTCCACCATCAGCCCAAGCCGGTCGGCATTGGTCTGCAGCGTGTCGAGCATGCCGAGGGAGATGTCGGTGCACGTCGCCGCGTCGATCTTCCCGGCGAGCAGAAGGTTCAAGGAGAAATAGCCGGTGCCCGCACCTATTTCCAGCGCGCGTGCCGCGTGGGGGAGTGGCCCGCCGAGTGCTTTCTCGAGCTTGCCGAGCACTTGGTTCAGACCGGTGGGACCGTAATTGATGCCCCACTTGGCGTCGTACGCGGCCGCTGCCCCGTCGTGGTATCGGGTGTTGACGTCGCGGATGGCTTCGGGTGTCGCGGGTGCGGCCATAAGGCGCGGGAGGGTAGCGGGCGTGTGAGGTCTCTCACGTTGACAGGGTGTCAAGGGCGTATCCTGACGCGATGGCCTCCCTGCGCACACCGCCCGGCCCGCGCCTCCCGCGCCCGATGCAGATGGCGATGCTGATGCGGGGGGAGGACTCGTGGTCAGAGAAACTGCAGGCGCAATACGGTGACGTGTTCCGCCTGCACTTCGAGCCCAAGCCGTGGAACATCGTCTGCCATCCGGACGCGATCCGCCAGGTCTTCACCGCATCGCCCAAGGTGCTGCACGCCGGTGAGGCCAACGCCATTCTCGGGCCGCCGTTGGGCAGTCATTCCCTCCTGTTGCTGGACGAGGATCCCCACCTGCGTCAGCGCCGACTCCTGCTGCCCACCCTGCACGGAGACCACCTGCGTGCGCAGCGCGAGGCGATGGAGCACGCCGCTGAACGACAGGTCCATCGCATGCCTCCGGGGCGCCCGTTCTCACTGCGGCCGCACGCGCAGGCGATCGCGCTCGAAGTGATCCTGGACGTGGTCCTCGGCACCCGCGGGCAGGAGGAACACGACCGCATCGAGGCGCCGTTGCTGCGCCTGCTCGAATGGATCGGCGCGCCGCGGATCCTGCTCATCTCCGCCTTCCTGGGCCCTGAGCACCGTGTGGTCAAGCGGATGTTCGCCCCGTACGTCACGCCCGTGGATGACGCGCTGTATCGCCTGATCCGGGAGCGACGCGACGCGACGGATCTGGAGGAGCGCACGGACATCCTGTCGATGCTGCTGCTCGCCCGCGATGAGGACGGCGCGTCGATGACGGACGCCGAACTACGCGACGAACTCGTCACGTTGATCGTCGCCGGGCACGAAACCACGGCGACCGCGCTGGCCTGGGCCTTCGAGCGGCTCACCCGTGACCCTGCCCGCCTGGCCGTGCTGGAGGCCGAGTCCCACACGGACGAGACGGTTTACGCGGAGGCGGTCGCCAAAGAGGCGCTGCGCTTGCGGCCCGTGCTGAACAACGTGCTGCGTGTGGTCAAGGAGCCGATCGAGGTCGGCGGCTTCGATATCCCCGTCGGCGAGAAGGTGGCGCCGAGTATCTACCTCGTACATCGCAACCCGGAGATCTATCCCGACCCAGGGACCTTCAAGCCCGAGCGCTGGCTGGACACCAAGCCCGGCACGTATTCCTGGATCCCGTTCGGCGGCGGGACACGCCGCTGTATCGGGGCCTCGTTCGCGCTGACGGAGATGGAGGTCGTGCTGCGCGCGGTTACGCGCTCGGTGCATCTGGAGGCCGTGGGCGAGCCCGAGGGGGCCGTGCCGCGCTTCATCACCACGTCGCCGTCGCGCGGTGGCGAGGTGCGCCTCGGATCTTCGCCCGTAGCCTCCAGCGCACCGCCGCTGGTCGGCGTGGCGCGGTAGCGTCGCCGGCCCGATGGCCGACACCGACGCCCCCGAACGCACCGACCCAGACGCCCCGCGCGTTTTTCAGGCCGACCAGCCGCCCGGCGTCCCGCCGCTGGAGTTGACGGGGGAGCGCACGCTGCCCGACGTGCCGCTGGAGAACTATTGGTACCAGCGCCATCTCGTGGTCTATGAGTGGATCCGTGATCGCGTCGGAGGCCTGCGCGTGGTGGACATGGCCTGTGGTGAGGGCTACGGGTCGCAGGTGCTGGCCCGCACCGCCTCCGATGTGGTCGGCGTCGACGCCAACCCGGATGCTCACGAGCATGCGAGGCTGCGTTACACGGCGGCGGGCCTGCGCTTTGAGCGCGCCCTGATCGACGCGTACGCCGAGCCGGCCGACGCCGTCGTCTTCCTGCAGACGATCGAACACGTGGAGAACCCCGGCGCGCTGCTCGACCACTTTTCCTCGCTGGTCTCAGCCAGCGAAGACGCCGCGGTGTACGTGTCGACCCCCAACGTTCTGACGCTGGCGCCCGAAGGCGCCGAGCGCTCCGGCAACCCGTGGCACGTGCACGAGTACCGCCCGGAGGAGTTCCGCGCCCTGCTGGACGAGCACTTCTCTCGGGTCGAGCTGTACGGCCTGTTTCACGCCCGCCGGCTGCGAGTGCACGAGATGGCGCTCAGGCATGCCGGCTGGGATGCGATCCATGCGCGGCTGGGCATCACCGAGTGGTTCTACGACCGGTTCACGCCGGCGCTGTCGGTACGTGACTTCGCGCTGCGGCCGGCCGGCCCCGATCTGGACGGTGCGCTGGATCTGGTGGCGGTGTGCCACCCGTGACCCCGACAGGCCCGTCTGGTGCGGGCCAGGTCGCACTCGTCCTTCACACACACATGCCGTACGTCGAAGGCTTCGGTACCTGGCCGTTCGGCGAGGAGTGGCTGTGGGAGGCGATCGCCACCAGCTACCTGCCATTGCTGGACGTTCTGAAAGAGGGCGCCCCGTTCACGGTGTCGGTCACGCCGGTGCTCGCTGACCAACTGCAGGCGCCCGGGGCGATGGAGCGCTGCGAGGCGTTCCTGCACGACCTACGACGCGCCTCGCACGTGCTCGACATCGACGCCTGCCGCGAAGCCGGTCGGGAGGATCTCGCCGTCGAACTGGAACGCGCTTGCGCGGAGTACGCCGCGTCGGCCGACGCCGTCGCCGGGCTGGGCGCCGACGGGCTGCTCGCCCGGCTTGCGCCGTTTGTCTCCTGGACGAGCAGCGCCACACACGCCGTGTTGCCGCTGCTGGCCACCGACGCCGGCGTGCGTCTGCAGGTTGAGACCGGAATTGCCTCCCATCGCAGACGGTTCGGAGATTGGGGTGGCGGGTTCTGGCTGCCGGAATGTGCGTACGCGCCGTGGCTGGATCATTTTCTGGAAGAGGCCGGCGTGCATGCCGTATGCGTTGAGCTGACCGATATCTTCGGGTTGGGCGACGCGCGGCACCTGACGCCGCTGCGCTCCGGCGATGGGCCGATTCTGGTGCCGATCGATCGCGCCTTGATCGATGTCGTGTGGGGTGCCGCCGGCTACCCGGGCGGTGCGGCGTACCGCGACTATCACCACCGTACGAGTCGAGATCACCATCCCTGGGCAAACGACGGCGCCGTCTACGACTTGGCCCGGGCCCACGCCCAGGCCGAGGCCGACGCCGCCGACTACGTGGCCCGGTGCGCCGCGCGGATAGCAAACGGAGGGCTGTGCGTCCTGGCCTTCGACACCGAGCTGTTCGGGCACTGGTGGCATGAGGGCCCGGTGTTTCTCGCGGCGTTCGCCCGCGAGGCCCGGCGTGTCGGGCTGCCCCTCGTGGGGTTGGACGACGCGCTCGCCGCCGTCGACACTGTCGCCGTACCCGTTGGCTACGGCGCGACCACCACGTGGGGGGACCCGCACACGCTGCAGACCTGGTCGGCACCCGATGTGGCCGACATCGCCGTCAGCCTGCGCGACGCCGAACTACGCGTGGTGGCTGCCGGCCCGACGGTCAGCGAGGACGTCGCGCGCGCGCTGCTGGCCGTACAGGCCAGCGATTGGGCGTTCATGGCACACCGTGAGCAGGCGGGCGACTATCCGCGTGAGCGCCTGGCCGGTCACCTGCAGGGTCTGACCGACGCACTGGACCAGCTACCCTCGGCGAGCGCTTCGGTGCGCCACCTTGCGCCGCACGCGTCAACCGCACCGCTGCTCGAGCCGTGACCCCACCGACCGTCCTCATCCTCTCCTGGGAGTACCCGCCGGTGGTGGAGGGCGGGCTGGCGCGCCACGTACGCAAGCTGTCCGAGGCGCTCGTGGCCCAGGGAGCGGAGATCCACGTTCTTACGCGCGGGGGCGAAACGATGCCCGCCGAAGAGCTGATGAACGGCGTGATGGTGCACCGCGTCCGCGAGCCCAAGCGCCCCGACGAGCTGGGCGAGTTCGTCACCTGGATCGAGCACATGAATGCCGACATGCTCGCCGCCGGTGTGGAACTGGGCGACAGCATCGACTTCGACTTGGTCCACGGCCACGACTGGCTGGTCGGCGTCGCCGGGGACCACCTCGCCAACCGGTTCCGCTGCCCGCTCGTGGTCACCATCCACGCGACGGAGTTCGGCCGCCATCAAGGTTGGGTCGACAAGCACCCGCAGAGCTACATCCATGGCGTCGAGCAGTGGATCACCAACCGCGCGGACCGCGTGATCACCTGCTCGCATTACATGCAGGGGCACGTGGCGGACATCTTCGGCCTGGACGAAGACCGCATCAACGTGATCCCGAACGGCATCGACCCGCTCGACCTGCAGCCCGTCGACGACCTCATCACGCTGCGAGCCAACTTCGCGGCGGTGGATGAGCAGCTGGTGATCCTGGTCGGTCGGCTCGTCTACGAGAAAGGGTTCCAGCTCGCACTCGAAGCGCTGGGCGGCCCTGAGGGCGTCATCGCCCGCGTGGGCAACGTCCGCTTCCTGGTGGCCGGGTCCGGCACGCACGAGGCCGAACTGCGCGCGCAGGCCGACGCACTCGGTCTGATGGAGCACGGCACGTTCCTGGGCTGGATCGGTGATGACGTGCTGCACTCGCTCTACCGGATCGCCGATCTCTGCGTGGTCCCCAGCCTGTTCGAGCCATTCGGGCTCGTCGCCCTCGAAGCGATGGCCAGCGGCTGCCCCTGCATCGTCGCCGACACCGGCGGGCTGCGGGAAGTGGTGCCCGCAGGGGAGAAGGTCGGGCTGCGCTTCAACGGCGGCGACGCCGATCACCTAGGCGTGATGATCGAGCGGATGCTCACCGACACCGAACTGCGTGAACGCCTTGTGGCCGAAGCCTCCGAGCACGTCCTCAGCTTCGAATGGGCCGACGTGGCGCGGCAGACATCTCTGGTGTATCGCGAGTTGGTTTCGGAGTCTTCTAGGGCCTAAGGGCCTGGTTGGCGTTCCTGCTCGTACATGCGGGCCGCGAATTGACCCGCGGGATGGTCGCGGAGACGCCGTACGTCGGTGACCATCGCGGGCGGCAGGAGGTCTAACGGAGGTAGGGGAGAGCCGTACTGCTCGGGTGCGAGCACCGCGGCGCTGAGCGCGGCGAAAGTCAGGTCGGCGGCGGTGAAGCGCTCGCCGCAGAGATAGGGTCGGCCGTCGGCGAGGAGGTGGGCGATGTCGTCGAACACGGTGTCGACGTCGGCGAGCGCCGCCACCGCGGTCCCGGCGTCCACGCCGAGCCGCCACCGGATGAACGGGTTCAGTGCCCAGCGGCCCGCGCGCAACGCCTTTCTCTCCCAAGAGGGCACGCCGTCCAGCAGCCACGGGGCCATCTCGTCCATCACGGGCAGCGTCGACTCGTACATCCACAGGCGCCCCTGCGGACCGAGGCTCACGTCCAGCCAGGCCTCGATTCGAGCGGCGCGGATCCCCTCGTCCCCGACGGGATAAAGCCGGTCCTGCAGGTTGTGATGACCGTCCGCCCAGCGGACGATGGCCGTTGATTCGGCGAGCACCTCGCCGTCGTCGCATACAAACACCGGCACCGTTACGCCGCCGCCCGCGCGCCGCGCGTAGACGGCGTGGATCGCCTGCAGGTGGCGTTCTTCGACGTACGACACGCCGGCCCGGTCGAGTGCCCAGCGCGCCTTCTCGCAGAAGTGGCTGATGGGAATGGTGATGAGCCGATGCGCGGTCACCGTCGCGAGTCTACGAACGCTGCGCCGACGAGAGCGTTGGCGCGGCCCGTCGCGCCGTCGTACGCTTGCACGCATGTGTCGCAACATTCGCCCGCTGTACAACTTCGAGCCGTCGGCCACGACGAAGGAGGTCCATGACGCTGCTCTGCAGTACGTCCGCAAGGTCAGCGGATTCACCAAGCCGTCGCAGGCCAATGCGGAAGCGTTCGATGCTGCCGTGGACGCCGTCGCCGCGGTGACCATGCAGTTGCTCGATCAGCTTGTGACCACCGCGCCCACGAAGGACCGTGAGATGGAGGCCGCGAAGGCGCGGGCTCGTAGTGCTGAACGGTTCGGCGCCGCGCGCGTCGCCTCGGCCTAGAACGACGACGACTCCGCCCGGGCTGACCCGGGCGGAGCGGTCCTGCGTCGTCAGGATCTGCGCGGACTGCCTAGTTGCCGGCGGGGGGACCGGCGGGGCGCAGCGACGCCAGCGCGGACTGAACCGTGGCGGCGTCGAGGTTCAGCTGCTTGGCCAACGCGGTGGCCATCGTCTTCGCGCGGGTCGCATCGCCGGCCTTATGAGCGGCCTGCAACTTGTCGAGCGCCGTCTGCACGGTGGCCGAGTCGAGGTTGAGGCCGGTGCTCAGCGCGCTGACGAGCTTGGACATGTCGGGCTTGGCCGGCTGGCTTCCGGCGGCCGGCGGCGTGGTCGGCTTGTCCGGTCGGTTGGCGTCGAGGATGGTCTGCACCTGTGGGGTGCTTACGCCCAGCGCTGTCGCCAGGTCGGAGGCCAGGCCGGCGCCCGGGTTGCCCTTGGGCTTGTCGGTGGGCCGCGTCGCATCCAGAGCGGTCTTCAGCTGCGCCTGGGTCACGCCGAGCTTGGCGGCGAGCTTGGTGAGGTCGGGGCCGTGGTGGCCGCGCGGGCCGTGGTCCGCTGCTGCGCTCGTCGTGGTGGTGCTGGTGGTGCTGGTCGACGCCGCGCTGGCGGCGCCGACGACGGCCGTCGGGATGAGGGCCGCCGAGGCGACGATGGCGGCGATCTTGCGGCTGCGGGGAGAGAGTTGCATGTGAGGCTCCTGTCTGGGTCGGGGCAGGTTTGCCCGGTGTCAGACCATCCTGGGGGCGCCGAATAAGGGAGCCTTGTGGCGAGGGTGGGAGTCTCCTGAGAGGCGATCGGCGCAACATCTCCGCGGCTCGCCCGTTCGAGTCTGCATGCACGCCGATGTCTATGCGTCCGCCGCCCGGCCCGGGTTGCGCACTCGGCTCGCCTCTCGTCAGGCTCACGCGATGCGGGCCGTCCGGTACCGCAGGTTCATGGCGCTCGCCGGGCTGGATGCGGACGCACGGATTCTCGATCTCGGTTGTGGCTCGTTGGGCCTACGGGCCTTCGCGCCGGAGCTGGACGTGACGGGCGTGGATCTGGTCGACCGCCCCGACTACCCAGGGCCGTTCGTACGGGCCGACGCGACCACGGGCCTCCCGTTTGCCGACGACGCGTTCGATGTCGTCTACTGCTCCAGCGTGGTCGAGCACATCGACCCTGAGTCGCGTTTTGCTTTCGCCGCCGAGATCCGGCGGGTCGGTCGCGGCTGGTACGTGCAGACCCCGGCCTGGGAGTTCCCGATCGAACCGCACGCGCTGCTGCCGTCGGCCCATTGGCTCGCGCCGCCGCTGCGCCGTCCGTACTGGCGCCTCGGGATCGCGGGGGAGTGGGATCAGATCGAACTTCTTCGTCGCGCTGAGATGACGTCCCTCTTCGGTCGGCCCCATGCGGAGTTCTTCGGTCCGCTGATCAAAAGCTGGGTCAGTGTCCGGCCGGGGCTTACACCCGAGGCGATGTTCTAGCGCCGGCGAGTCTTCTTCACCTTGAACGCGTTCTCGAGCTGGTCCTGCTGAAACCCGCCGAGCACCGCGCCGTCGGTGGCGTAGCGCAGCAGCGCGACCTTGAATACCGTCGTGATCGTCATCTGAAGCATCGTCGCTACGGCCACGATGATCACGCCCACGGCGATGATGGCCGCTCCGGCCGGCGCGTTCTTGTCCAACATAGAGGCGCCCAGCACGACCAGGCCCAGCGCGGGGAGGAACGCGACCATGAACACGAGCCCGATCGACCCGGAGCCGACCACGCCCTCGCCCCAGCGCTCCTTGATCACCTTCACCGAACGGCCCAGCGCGGCTTTCGGGCCCAGGCCCTCTAAGGCGATCACCGGGACGACGAAGTAGGTCGCGATACTCCAGCCGACGTTGGCCAGACCACCGACGATGGAGCCGACGAGCGAGCCGGCGACGTCCTCCAGGAAAGCTTGGAGGATGGCGATCACGGTGCCCACGAACAGCGACACGGCCGCCCACGCGAAGATCAGGCCGAGGCGGCCGCGGGCCGCGGCGATGCCCTCGCCGACGGTGGTGTCCTGACCATCCAGCGCCTTTGATGCGCAGGCGGCGAGCGCGACCGAGGAGAACACGCCGGCCACGATCAGGAGATAGACGCCGAGGACGAAGAACGGGATCCCCGTCCACTGCTTGTCGGTCGCCGTGATAGCCCCGGCCCCCAGCGCGAAGAAGATCGCCACCGTGACGATGCCGGAGACGGCCGAGATGATGGGAAAGACGACCAGCGAGCGATCGTTACGCACGATCGCCCAACTCTCTTTGGTCAGCTGCCAGCCGCGCGCGAATCTGTTCATGGCCCGGAGACTAGCCGCGGACTCGGCCAGTTTGGCGGTCCGAAGCGGCGCTCCGTGCGCCTGCGTTACTCCCAGCGCATCGTCTGGGGCACGTCGCGCATGCGCAGGACCCGCGCCGGAGCGCCCGCCACGACGGCGTTGCTCTCCACATCGCGCGTGACGACTGTGCTCGTGCCGACGATCGCGTTGTCGCCCACCGTGACGCCGCGCAGGAGGCAGGCGCCGTAGCCGATCCAGACGTTGTGACCCACCCGCACGTCGCGCTTGTAGATGCCCTGGTCGCGAACCGGCCGGTCGACCTCGACCACGCCATGGTCAAAGTCGATCAGCATCACGCGGTCGGCGAGGATGCACTCGCGGCCGATCGACACATGCTGGAAGGCGGAGATCGTGCACTCCTGGCCGAGCACGGATTTGGCGCCGATCTCCACGACGCCTTCGTGCGCCCGGATCTTGCAACCGTGCCCGATCCAGGACCAACGGCCCAGGCGGACGACGGCGTTGGGGCCGATCTCAAAAGTCGTCTTCGGGCAGACGAACACCACGCCGTCGGTCTGCAAGCGGCCCCGCCAGCGCAGCTTCAGCCAGCCGAAGCGGACGAGCAGTCGCAGGTAGCCGGGGGTCAGCATGCCGTGGCGGCGGGCGAACCGCAGGTAGGTCAGCGGCCCGCCGTGCAGCGGCGCCGGCGGGCGACGGACGTGGAGTTCAGCTTCGGTGGCGGTGGCAGGATCGCTGACGGACGACACCGCCGGGATCCTAGCCGGGCAGAGCCGCCGCGAACGCCTGCAAAGCAGCCTGATCGCGCCACGGGGCGCCGTGGCCGAAGCAGACCACCTTGGGCTCGAGGGCCGCGAGGCGTCGAATGCTGTCGCGCGCCCGCGCCGGATCCAGAGTGAAGATGCCGGGCGGCTCATGAAGCGACGGGCGGCCGGTGACCGGATGGCGGCCAAAGATCGCATCGCCGGCCACCAGGACGCGATCCTGCTCGCGCCAGAACGACACGTGCCCCGGCGAGTGGCCGGGGGTGTCGACCACGGTGAAGCCACCGACCTCGTCGCCCTCGCGCAGTCGCCGCGCGACGGGGTGGGCAGGGCCGGCCCAGAAGCGCAGTTGCGTACGCGTGATCATGTTGCTGGGGGCCCGGTCGCTCAGATCCCCGGCTTCCATCGCGTCCGCATCGCCCTCTGGGCACCACAACTCGATGTCGAAGTCGTCGCACAGGGCGTGGCTGGCTCCCTGATGGTCGGCGTGGGCGTGGGTGATCACATGGGCGGTGGGCGGATCGGCCGACAGCAGGCGGTGCAGTCGCCGGTGGGCCATACGGGTGCGGGCGTCGACGAGGACGCCGCCCATCAGATAGGCGTTGAACCCGTGCCGCGGACGACCAGGGAGGAGTTGGAGATCGGGCGCGATGGTTTCCATACATCTATGTACGGTACAGCAATTGCCGTACAGGGGTGTACGGTCTTTTCCATGGCCCAACGCACGCTGGATCGCGAGGACTGGATCGACGCCGGCCTGACGGCGTTGGAGGCGGGCGGCACCGAAGCCGTGGCCGCGCTGCCGTTGGCCCGAGCACTCGGTGTCACGCGGGGCAGCTTCTACTGGCACTTCGCCTCCCGCGAGGAGCTCTTGGAAGCCGTCGTCGCACGTTGGGAGCGCGATCACAGCGACGCCGTGCTCGACGCGCTGGAATCGATCACCGACCCGTGGGAGCGGCTACGCGCGTTGTGCGAGCGGGCGGCAAGCAAGCCGCCGTCGCTCTTCATCCGGCTGCTCGAAGCTACGGACCGCGAGCCGGCTGCACGCGAGGCGATACAACGCTCGAGCGAGCGGCGCCTGGCCGTGATCGGCCGCGCGTGCCGGGAGACCGGCATGACTCCGGCCGTGGCGCGTCGGCACGCGCTGCTCATGTACTCCGCCTACGTGGGCCTGGCGCGGCTGCTCGACGAGGAGCCGGGGCGCATGACGCCCAGGGAGCGGGCGGCCTACGCCCGCCACCTGGTCGTCACGCTCGTCCCGTCTGAGTGACTAGCTGGACTTGCTGCCGCAGGTCGTCGCCCCGACTGCGTCGGCGGCGCCGTTGATCTTGGTCGACAGCGTCTGGAAACCGGTCAGCAGCTTCTGGCCGGCGGCCTGGTCCTTCGCCTTGGCGGCGTCGGCCAGCTGCTGGAAGTACGTGGTGCCTTCGTCGTACGCCGCGAGGTAGGCGGCCCATTTGGTCTTCACGGCGTCGGCCGGCTTAAGCCCACCGAGTTCGTCGCGCTGCTTCTTGGCCAGGTCGTGAGCGGCCTGGAAGTAGGCGGCGGCCTGGGCAGGGTCGTTGATGTTCTTCGGCTGCGCGATCGCCTTGGCCTGCTTGTTGTAGCTGACGCAGATCGCGTCGGCCTTGGCGGCCAGCGCCTTCTGGTCAAGGGACTTATCACTGCTCGATCCGCAAGCGGTGAGCGCGAGCGCCGGGACGGCGACGGCGACGATGGTGAGGCGACGAATTGATTGCATGCGATCAGCCTAGGGGCCGGACCGGCCGCTCGCATCCTGCGGACCGTCGCTCCTGCCATCATGCGCCGCCGCATGCCCGTGACCCAGCCTGACCTCGCCAAACGCCTCCTCGACGGCGATCGCCGCGCCCTGGCGCGCGCCATCACGCTGGTCGAGAACGACGATCCAGCGGGCTGGGAGCTGGTGCGCGAGGTCTTCCCGCACACGGGCAACGCGCTCGTCACCGGGTTCACCGGGGCTCCCGGCGCCGGGAAGTCGACGCTGATCGGGGCGCTGACGAAACTGCGCCGCGAAGCCGACCGGACGGTCGCCGTCCTGTCGATCGACCCATCGTCGCCGTTCACCCACGGCGCGCTGCTGGGCGACCGCATCCGGCTCACCGACCATTTCCTGGATCCGGGCGTTTTCATCCGCTCGATGGCCAACCGAGGCGCGCTCGGCGGGCTCAGCGAAGCCGCGCTCCAAGCCGCCCTGCTGATGGACGCCTCCGGCCGCGATGACGTGTTTCTGGAGACGGTCGGGGTGGGGCAGGCGGAGGTCGACATCATCGACCACGCCGACACCATCGTGCTCGTGCTGATGCCGGGCTCAGGCGACTCGATCCAGGCGCTGAAGGCGGGGATCATGGAGATCCCGGACATCATCGTCGTCAACAAGGCCGATCATCCACTCACCGAGACGATGGTGCGCGAGATTCGCGGCGTTCTTTCGCTGGCTCCCTCCGGCGGATGGCAGGTGCCGATCGTGCGCACCGAAGCCCATCGCGGCGTGGGCCTGGAGGACCTCGTCACCCGCCTGGACGAGCACCGCGCCTTCATCGTCGACGAAGGCGCGTTGGCCGAGCGCCGACGCCGCAACCTGCGCAGCGAGGTCCTGTCGATCTGCATGCACCGAATGCGCCGCAGCCTCGAACGGAGCCTCGACGACGGCGCTTCCTTCGAGGCGCTGCTGGACGACGTCGTCGCCCGACGCCTGGATCCGGCAACCGCCGCGACCCGGATCCTCGAAGAGCAGGGCTGAGGCCGCGCGGGCTCAGCCCGACGGCCACGACGGCAACGCACCGGTTGCTCCGCCCCAGGGCAGCAGAGGGCCGTGCGCCGGATTCACGCCGACACCGTGGGCCAAGAGACCGGCCGCGACGAACCACACTCCTGCGAACACGGTGAGCGCCAGCAGCGCCACGGCCACGCGCGGGACCCTTTGAGCGCCCCAGGCGGCGAGGGCCGCGCCAAAGGCGAACACGGCCACCATGTCGTGCCCGGCGAACCACGTGCCGTGCAGGACCGGCACGATGAACACCGCGCTCAGCAACCCGGCCCCAACGACCGCCAGGGACATCCCGGCGGTGACGTCCACGTCGATCTGCTCGGGCACGATCTTCCAGAGCCGATCGCTTCGCGTGCGCCACAGTCGCCAGACGCCGACGAGCACTAGGACCGTTCCCGGCGCCCACCAGAGCAGACCCACGTCCGGATCCAGCCAGATGCCGACGAGCCGCGGGAGCCGGTGCAGGTGCTCCCCGAGTCCGTGGGCGCCGGTGCCCGTCATCCCCGGCGGGAGCACGGCGTCCGGTGACGAGCCGCCGTACAGACGATCGTGGATCGTGAGGTAAAGCAGCACGGAGACGAAGATCAGCTCCAGCGCGACGAAGCCGGCCAATCCGCGACGGCGCCGCCGCAGCCAGCGCGCCATCAGGAGCGCGATCACCGCCCCGGGCAGGACGAACCGCAGCCCGATCCACGGCAGCAGCGCGATCAGCAGCGCACACCAGGCGGCCCAGGCGATTCGCGTTTCCTCGCGCAATCGCAGGGCGAGCAGCGCTGCTCCCGCCAGCAACGCAGCGACTGCGCCCTCCGGCGCCACCGTCGTAGCCATGGCCAGCATGGGAGGGGAGAGGCCCAGGGCGACGGCCGTCCCGGTGGCCCACGGATCGGGCACCAGGCGTCGGGCCAGCGCGGCGGCCAGCACCACCGCCAGGGCCAGCAGCGCAGCCAGGAAGAGTTCCACGGCCCGCGGTCCTCCCAGCGCGTAGGCCGGGGCCACTAGTGCCGGCAGGCCCACGCCGATCGGCTCCAGCAGGCGACCGGACGTGAGCACCGTGGCGATCGGCGTCAGCGTGTGATGGCGCAGTGACCGCCATTGCCGGTCGTGGTACTGGTTGCGCAGATCCACGTCGCCGTCGTCGACGATCGAGCGGGTGATCAGGAGCACGCGCGCCTCCGACGCCGAGTAGCGCTCGCCCGGCTCAGCGTTCAGCGCCATCGTGCACGCGTAGGCGCCGAACAGGACCAGCCAGAGAACGAGGGCGCTGCGCATCAGCGCTCATCCTCGCGGACGGCGCGGCGGGCTGCGGCGGTGCGTCAGGCGCCGAGCGCCCGCGCGATCACCATCTGCTGCACCTCGTCGGTGCCCTCACCGATCGTGAGGATCTTGGCGTCGCGATACATGCGGCACACCGGGTACTCCTCGATGTAGCCGTACCCGCCGTGGATCTGCACTGCCTCCTCGGCGCAGCGCACGGCGAGGCGCCCGGTCTTCAGCTTGGCCTGCGCCGCGGTCAGCGTGAAGTTGCGCCCCAGATCCTTCTCCACTGCCGCCTTCAGCGTGAGCAGGCGGGCCGCCTCGATCTCCACCGACATGTCGGCCAGCTTGGCCTGGATCGCCTGGAACTTGCTGATCGACTGGCCGAACGCGATGCGCTCCTTCGAATAGGCCAGCGCCTGGTCGAGCGCCCCCTGCGCCAGGCCCACGCCCATCGCCGCTACGCCGATCCGCCCGATGTCCAGGATGTGCAGGAACTGCTTGAAGCCCGCGCCGCGCGGCCCGAGCAGGTTCTCCTCCGGCACACGGCAATCGGTGAACGTGAGCGGCCGCGTGTCTGACGCGTTCCAGCCCATCTTGCGGTACGGCGTGCCCTGCTCGTACCCGGGCGTGCCGTTCTCGACGATCAGGTTGGAGATCTCCGGCCGGCCGTCGGGCGTGCGCCCCGTCACGGCCGTGATCGCGACGTGGCCGCTGATGTCGGTCCCGGCGTTGGTGATGAACTGCTTGGCGCCGTCGATCACCCAGCCGTCGTCATCGAGCGCGGCGCGCGTCTTCACGTTGCCCGCGTCCGATCCTGCCTCGGGCTCGGTGAGGCCGAACGCGCCCAGGCGAACGCCCGCGCACAGGTCGGGCATCAACGCCTCCTTCTGAGCGTCCGAGCCGTACAGGTAGATCGGCTGCGTTCCCAGCGACGTGTGCGCACAAAGCGTGATGGCGACGCTCGAATCGACGCGCGCCAGCTCTTCGACCGCGATCGCGTAGGCCAGCGAGTCGCCACCGGCGCCGCCGACCTCCTCGGGGAACGGGATGCCCATCCAGCCCAGCGCACCCATCTTCTGCACCAGTTCGTAGGGGAAGCGCTTGTGCTGATCAAGCTCCTCAGCCACGGGCGCCACTTCCTGGTTGGCGAAGTCGCGGACGGTGTCGCGCAGCAGGCGGTGGTGGTCGGACAGGTCAAAGTTCATGGTGGGATCCTGCCATGCGCGGCCGGGCGGAAGGGAGCAGACGTCCGCCGCCCTCTACCCTCCCTCACCGCAGGTCGCGACACCCCGAACCCGGAGAACCCAGCACCCATGCCCAAGACCGTCATCCTCGGCGCCGCGCGCACCCCCATCGGCAAGATGGGCGGATCTCTCGCCTCGCTCGACGCGACCGACCTCGGTGGCCTCGCCATCGCCGCTGCGCTGGAGCGCTCGGGCGTGGCCCCGGAGGACGTGCAGCACGTCGTCATGGGGCAGGTGCTGCAGGCCGGCCAGGGGCAGATCCCCTCGCGCCAGGCGCAGATCAAGGGCGGCATCCCCAAGCACGTCTCCTCGGAGACCGTCAACAAGGTGTGCGCCTCCGGGCTGCGCGCCTCGGTGATCCTCGATCAGGCGATCCGCGCGGGTGATCTGGAGGTCGGCGTCGGCGGCGGCATGGAGTCGATGTCGGGCGCCCCGTACCTGCTGCCCAAGGCCCGCTTCGGCTACCGCATGGGTGACGCCAGCGCACTGGACGCGATGGTGCACGACGGGCTGACCAACCCCTTCTCCGGCCGCCAGATGTTTGACGAGGCGACCGAGATCTCCGGCGAACTGGAGATCACCAGGCCGGACCTGGACCGCTGGGCGCTGCGCTCTCACGAGCGCGCGCTGGCCGCGACCGACGAAGGTCGCTTGGCCGAGGAGATCGTCGCCGTCACCATCAAGGGCCGCAAAGGCGACACCGTGGTCGAGATCGACGAGGCGCCGCGCCGCGGCTCCACGCTCGAGTCGCTGGCCGGGCTGCCCGGCCTCGTAAGCCGCGAAGGCAGCCACACCGCGGGCAACTCCCCGGGCGTCAACGACGCCGGTGGCGCGCTCGTGCTCGCCTCCGACGAGTGGGCCGCGGCCAACGGCAAGACGCCGCTGGCGGAGATCGTGGGCCACGCCCAGACGGCCGGCGAGTTCGCCTATCTGGCCAACACGCCCGCCGACGCCGCGCTGAAGGCGCTGGACAAGGCGGGCTTGCAGCCGGGGGACATCGACCTGTGGGAGATCAACGAGGCGTTCGCCTCGGTGACACTCCATTCGATGCGCATGCTCGGCATCGATGAGGACCGCGTGAACGTAAACGGCGGCGCCGTGGCGCTGGGGCATCCGATTGGCGCCTCGGGCGCCCGGATCCTGGCCACGCTGGCGCTGGAGCTGCGTCGGCGCGGCGGCGGGCTCGGCGTGGCGGCCATCTGCTCGGGCGGCGGGCAGGGCGACGCCGTCATCCTGCGCGTGCCGCCCCAGGGCTGACGTGGAGGCCGCGGTCGAGGAAGCCACGGGGCCGCTGCGCGCGGCCGCGTTCTTCGACCTTGACCGCACGCTGATCGCGGGTTCCTCGGGCCTTTACTGGGCCCGGGCTGCCCGCAGTTCGGGGATGCTGAACCGTCGCCAGATGGCGCGGTACGGGCTGGAGAACTTGAAGTTCCGCCTGAACGGCTCCACGGATGCGAGCACCAACCGGGTGCGCGAACAAGTCGCCGAGGTACTGGGCGGGTATAGCCGCCGCAGCCTGTCGCGGATGGCGCCGCAGGTGGTGGCGGGTGTGCTGCCGCGCGTGTACCCGCAGATGCTCGATGTGGCCTACGCACATCAGGATGCCGGGCGTCCGGTGTACATCTGCACCGCCGCATCCCAGGATCTGGCCGACCTGCTCGCGCACGTGCTCGGGTTCGACGGCGCGATCGGGGCACGCTACGAAGTGCGGGACGGCATCTACACCGGGAAGGCCGTCGAGCCCTTCACCTATCGCGAGGGCAAGGCCATCCGGATGGCCCAGATCGCCGCCGAGGACGGCCTGGACCTGTCGACCTCTTACGGGTACTCAGACAGTGAGTCCGACCTGCCGATGCTCCGCGCCGTCGGGCATGCCGTCGCCGTCAACCCCGATGCCGAGCTCGCCGCGATCGCGGAGGAGGAAGGCTGGGAGATCATGCGGTTCGAGCAGCTCGGGCGCAAGATGAAGGCCGGGGTCGCCGTCGTCGGGATGGCGCTGATCGGCGGCGTGGGTCGCCGTGCGGCGAACCGTCGAGCCGCCGTTCCCGCGCCTCCCGCCGGGCCGCGCCGGCGCATGGGGCGGCCGTGAGCGACGAGGAGTTCACCGACGAGCAGCGCGAGATCCGCGACCTGGCGCGCCGGTTCGCCGACGAGGTCGTCGCGCCCGCCGCCGTCGGCTGGGACCGTGAGCACCGCTTCCCCAAGGAGGTCTTCACGCAACTCGGCGAGCTGGGTCTGATGGGGGTGTGCGTGCCGGAAGCCCTCGGTGGCGCCGGCGCCGACTACCTCGCCTACACGCTGGTCATGGAAGAGCTCTCGCGGGGCGACGCGGGCCTGGGGACCACGCTCGGCGTGCACACGGGTGCGGGCACGTTGCCGATCATCGCCCACGGCACGCCGGAGCAGTGTGAGCGCCTCGTGCCGCCGTTGGCCCAGGGCCATGAGCTGGCGGCTTTCGCCCTGACCGAGTCGGGTTCGGGTAGCGACGCCGGCGCGATGCGCTCGCGAGCGGACGCACAAGGCCACATCACGGGGACCAAGCAGTGGATCTCCAACGGCTCACACGCCCACACCTTCCTGGTGTTCGCGCGCGACGACCCGCCCGACGCCACGCGGCCCGTGATCTCGGGGTACATCGTCCGTCGCGGGGCGGCCGGATTCTCGGTCACCCGGGAGGAGGAGAAGCTGGGCCAGCACTCCTCCTCGACGGCCGACCTGTTGTTCGAAGAGACGCCGGCCGAGCGCCTCGGCCCGCCGGGCGGCGGGATGCGCATCGCGCTCTCCACACTCGACGGCGGGCGCATCGGCATCGCGGCCCAGGCCACGGGGATCGCCCAGGCGGCGCTTGATGTGGCGGCCGCCTACGCGAAGGAACGAAACGCTTTCGGCAAACCGATCGCGGGGTTCCAGGCCATCTCCCACAAGCTCGCCGACATGCAGACGGAGATCGCCGCGGCCCGCGCGCTGACCCATCGCGCGGCGCGCCGGAGGCAGGCGGGGCTGCCGCACACCGTCGAGGGCGCGCAGGCCAAGCTGTTCGCGAGCCGCGTCGCCCGGCACTGGACGGGCGAGGCGATCCAGGTGCTCGGCGGCTACGGATACACCAAGGAGTTCCCGGTCGAGCGGTACTACCGCGACGCCAAGGTCACGGAGATCTACGAGGGCACCAGCGAGATTCAGCGCCTCGTGATCGCCCGGGCGCTGCTCGGCGCCGACGCCGGCTGAGAACCGCTCTCAGCCGACCCGGCGGATCGGCTCGCTGCCGTCCCACTCGCGTGACTGACGCTCGATTTCGTCGAAGATCTGCCGCTTGACGCCGACCACTTCTGACAGCTCCATCACGGTGCCGGGGTGACGGCCTTCGCTTTCGAAGTAGACGAATCGACCTTCTTCGCTGCCCACCCAGCCGGACTGCCCTACCACCAGTCCGTCCGCCTCGATCCGGGCGACGTCTGCGTCGAAATTCTCCGTCCAGTAGGACATGTGCTGCATCCCCTCGTGGCCGGCGTCGAGGAAGTCCTTCCACATCGACGGCTCCTCATCGCGTAGCGCGATCAGCTCGATCTGGATCGGGCCGGTTACCGCGATGGCGATACCGACCTTGGCCGCGGAGGGAACTCCGTGGTAATGGAAGTCCTGGATCGGCGCCTCCTCGACGTACAGGAACGGCCCCACTCCGAGCACCTCGGTCCAGTGGACCATCGCGGCCTCGATGTCGCGGACCACATACCCGTTCTGGCACACCGTGCCGAAGCGCCGACTCACGACTGGTCCAACTGTGTGCGCCCGATCGCGGCCGGAGTCGTGTCCGCGAGCAGTTGCTCGGTCTCCATCGGCACGCGCGTCGATTCCAGGAAGCGGCTGACCATGTTGTAGTAGGAGATGGTCAGGATCAGCTCGGTCGCGCCGTGCCGGCCCCACCGCTCCACGATCAGGGCCAGCGCGTCGTCGGACAGGCGCACGTCGCGGCTGATTTCGTCGGTGGCCCGGCAGATCAACGCTCCGTCGGGATCGAGCACGTCATCTGGGCTGTCCATGGCCGTCGCGATGATCTGCTCCTCGCTCAGCCCGACCGCCCGCCCCAGTTGCTCGTGCTGCTGGCGTTCGTACGGAGCGCCCGTTACGTGGGCGACGCGGAGGATGGCAATCTCTCGCTCCTGCGGTGTCAGGTGGGCGCCCCCCAACAGCGATCCGCCGAGCTCCAGGAACGGCCGCACGCTCGGGGGCAGCGTCCCGAGCGCGCGGAAGATGTTCAGCGGGGGGAGGGCGGCGAGCACCTCACGAACTTCGGGCGGGAGCTCGTCGTCGGTCGGGAGGGGGATCAGCGGGGCGGTCATGCGACTCCTTCAGGAGGTGGGCAGCGGTTCGCGCTCGGTCAGTCGACGCGGCCCGTCGGCATCGTGGCTGGGGAGGTAGACGAGCGGCTCGTCGCGGGCCAGAGCGCGGATGTTCTCGTTCGTCGCGCGGGCCAGGGATGCCTTTGGCGCGACGCCGTCGACGCCGCCTTCCAGCAGCGTCTCCTGGCTGTAGGAGGTGTCTCCGGCGAGCAGGATCGCCGGCCCCTCCTCGGGTCGCACGAGCACCGATACGTGCCCGGCCGTGTGACCGGGGGTGGGGAGGATCGTCACGGCGCCGTCGCCCGTCAGGGGGAAGCTCTTGGTGAACGGGCCGACCGCCTCACCGGTGAAGGCGATGGGCTGTGGGGTCATGCCGGTCGGGATTTGGACGACGTATCCGTTGACGGTGTGCCCGGGCCCCGTGGCCAGCCGCAGTTCCGGTGCGGAGGCCAGCACGTTGCGGCCCGCGAGCGCCGGCAGGCCGGCGGCGTGGTCGGTGTGCATGTGGGTCATGACGACGTGTCGGATGTCGCCCGGGGCGATGCCGAGCGCCGCGAGGGCGGGCACGATCTCCTGCTCTGGCTCCACCTCGAACCGAACCGAGCGCCGGTAGTAAGGGTGCCAAGCGGGGAAGTGACCTTTCGCGCTGGCCGCGGCCACCTCCCCGGTGTCGACGAGGATCACACCGACGGGATGCTCGATCGCCCAGGCCAAGATGGGGAGCGGCGGCGCCCACTCACGCTCGAACAGCGGGCGCGCGCGACGCAGCACGCCATGGCCGCGAATCTGCCCGGGACGGACGTGCACGGTGCCGGTCTGGACGGGATGCACGCGAATGGTCACGGAGCGATCCTATGGGCCCAGGGTCCCGCCGCCGGCGAAAAAACACGGTGAGAGGACGGTTGCCGCTTGTACGAAATACGCGATACGTGGCACAGTTCAGGTTCCGGTACGGATACCGGGTCCACGACATGTCCCCATTTCACCGCATCCTGCTCCTCGCCGGAGCCGCCGCAGCGACCCTCGGGGCGGCGCCTGCCGCCGCCCACGTGTCGGATCGGGCGACGCCGCGGGCCCACGCGGCCAAGGTCAAGATGACGGCGTCCCGGGTCGCTCGCCTAAAGGCCCGTCGGACGCCACATGGGCCGCTGCGCCCGGCGTCACGGCTCTCCGTGTTGTTCTCCGCGGGCTGTAAGCCGGGCAAGCAGGTGGACTGCTCGGGCGCCGACTTGAGGGGCCGCTTCCTCACGCAGGCGGACCTGACGGAGGCCGACTTCTCGGGGGCCGACATGGAGGACGCCAGCCTGTGGGCTTCCAACACCTGGAAGGCGAACTTCGCGGGCGCGATCCTGCGCCACGCCAACCTCACGAGCGGGAATCGCACCAAGACCGACTTCTCCGACGCCGATCTGCGCGGCGCCGACCTGTACAACGCCGACTTCTACGGGGCCAACCTCAAGGGCGCCGACCTGCGCCACGTGAAGCTCTCCAAGACCCGCCTCGATCACGCTGATCTGACCGACGCGAACCTGCAGTTCGCCAAGGTCGATTCCTACACCCGTTACGGCGCCATCCTCTGCAACACGACTCTGCCGGACGGCCGGGTCACGGGCTGCGGATCGGATACCGGCGGCGGTTCGGGCGGTTCAGGTGGCTCGGGCGGTTCGGGTGGCTCGGGCGGTTCGGGCGGTACGGGCGGGGACGGCGGCGGCGGTACCGCGACCGGCACGTGCAAGCCAGGCAAGCAGGCCAACTGCGCCGGTGCCGACCTCCACGATCAGCAACTCACCAAACTCGATCTCACCGAGGCCAACTTCACCGGGGCGGATCTTTCCGGGGCCTCGCTGTGGAGCTCGAACACCTACGCGTCGGACTTCTCCGGCGCCAACCTGCGCCGTACCAACCTGACGACCGGCAACCGGACGAAGGCAAAGTTCGTGGGTGCCGACATGCGCGGGGCGGATCTGTACAACGCAGACTTCTACGGGTCGGACATGACCGGCGCGGACATGCGTGGTGTGAAGCTGTCGCACACTCGCCTGGACCACACCAACCTCACCGACACCAACCTGTCGGGCGCCAAGGTCGACTCGTCCTCGCGGACAGGGGCGACCCTCTGCCGTACGACCCTGCCGGACGGCACCGTGGCCAACCCCACCTGCACCACGGCTGGGACTGGGACTGGGACGGGGACAGGCACCGGGACCGGGACGGGTACGGGAACCGGCACGGGCACCGGAACCGGAACTGGAACCGGAGCCTGCGCGCCGGCCAACAATGCCACCTGCGCCAACGCGGATCTGCACGGCGCGAACCTTTCCAGCCTCCACCTCAACTACGCAGACTTCACCGCGGCCAACATGCAGGGCGTCAACTTCACGCACGCGGACGCGTTCAAGGCGACTTTCACGTCGGCCGACCTAACCGGCGCGAACATGACCCAGGCCAACTTCACGCAAGGTGATTACCGCAACGCGATCCTCACCGGCGCCGACCTGTACGCCAGCGACTTCTGGGGCTCCAACCTCACCCATGCCGATCTGCGCAACGTGAAGCTGTCAGGTACCAGCCTCAACAACACGAACCTCACGTTCGCCAACCTGCAGGGCGCCATCGTCGACTCTTGGTCGTCATCCGGGGCGGTCTTCTGTCACACGACGATGCCCGACGGCACGCTGAACAACACCAACTGCTGAGCCCCGTCGGCGGCAGCGACTTGCCGCTCGCTCGCCGGTACCCTTCTCCCGCATGGCCACCGAACCCGCACAGCAGACGCCGCTCGAGGGCTGGACGGCGGCTTACGGCGCGACGCCTGAGCGTGATGTGTCGTTCACGACGCTGAGCGGGGAGCCGATTCGTCCGCTCTATACCGAGGCAGACCTGCCGGCGGACATGGATGCGGAGGTCGGCTTGCCCGGCCAGTATCCGTTCACGCGTGGTGTGTATCCGTCGATGTATCGGGGCCGGTTGTGGACGATGCGCCAGTTCGCCGGGTTCGGTACCGCGGCGCAGACCAACGAGCGGTTTCGTTATCTGCTTGATCACGGTCAGACGGGTCTGTCGACGGCCTTTGACATGCCGTCGCTGATGGGCCATGACTCTGATTCACCCCGCTCGCTGGGCGAGGTCGGCCGCGAGGGCGTGGCCGTCGACTCGGTCGACGACATGCAGACCCTGTTCCAAGGGATCGATCTGGGCGGCGTGTCGGTCTCGATGACCATCAACGCGCCCGCGGCGATCATGCTGGCCTACTACGTGGTGGCGGCTGAGCGTGCGCCGTCGCCGGTCGGTCCGCGGGATCTGGCCGGCACGATTCAGGCCGACATCCTGAAGGAGTACATCGCTCAGAAGGAGTGGTGTTTCCCGATTGATGAGGCGATGCGCCTGTTGGGGGACATGATCGAGTGGTGCAGTGAGGAGATGCCGCGCTGGCACCCGGTGAGCATCAGCGGCTACCACATCCGCGAGGCCGGTTCGACGGCTCAGCAGGAACTGGCGTTCACGTTGAAGGACGGCCTGACCTACGTGGAACAGGCCATCGACCGCGGCCTGGACGTCGATGACTTCGCTCCGCGCCTTAGCTTCTTCTTCAACGCGCAGATCGACTTTTTCGAGGAGATCGCCAAGTACCGTGCGGCCCGCCGCATCTGGGCGCGGGAGATGAAGGAGACCTACGGGGCGAAGGATCCGAAGTCGTGGCTGATGCGTTTCCACACGCAGACGGCCGGGGTCTCGCTGACGGCCCAGCAGCCGTTGAACAACATCACCCGCACCGCAATCGAGGCGTTGGCGGGCGTGTTGGGCGGCACGCAGTCGCTGCACACCAACAGCTACGACGAGGCGCTGGCGCTGCCGACCGAGGATGCCGTCCGGATCGCGCTGCGCACCCAGCAGATCATCGCCCACGAGACCGGCGTGACGAACACGATCGACCCGTTGGGCGGCAGCTACTACGTCGAAGCGCTGACCGATGAGATGGAGGCCGCGGCCTACCGCTACTTCGAGCGCATCGATCAGCTGGGCGGCATGGTCGCCGCCGTGAAGGAGAACTACCCCCAGCGCGAGATCGCCGACGCATCGTTTGAGTTGCAGCGCGAGATCGACGCGGGCCGCCGTGTCGTGGTCGGCGTGAACGCCTTCAAGGACGGTGATGACGGGCAGACGCCGACCCACAAGATCGACGCTGAGATGGAGCGCGAACAGGTCGGCCGCGTCGAGGCTGTGCGCGCCAACCGCGACGCGCAGGCCGTCGAGGCTGCGATAGTCGCTCTGAAGGCTGCGGCGGCCAGGCCCGATGAGAACCTGATGCCGCACCTTTTGCAGGCCGCGCGTGTTCATGCCACCGAAGGTGAACTTGTGCTGGCGCTCCAGGACGTTTGGGGCGACTACACCGAGAACCCCGTTTTCTGAGCACTCAACTTGCCGCTTGTTTCCAAACCCCACACATCTGGAGTCCCCGTGAAGAAGCTTCTCCTCAGCATCGGCATCGCCGGCCTCGCCGCCGTCGCCATCGCCGGCCCGGCCTCGGCCGGTACCCCGCAGGCCCGCGACGCGTCCGTCAAGAGCATCAAGGTCGGCGACAACTACTTCGTCCGCCCCGGCAGCCGTCCGACCGTGTCCGTCAAGCACGGCACGACCCTGCACTTCGTGTGGGCCGGCCGCGCGCCGCATGACGTCACCGTCACCAAGGGCCCGGCGTCGTTCCGCTCCGGCTCCGCCAAGGTGAAGGGCACCTACAACAAGGTCGTCAGCAAGAAGGGCACCTACACCCTGATCTGCACCGTTCACGGCGCCGCGATGGGCCTGACCCTCAAGGTCTCCTAGCTCGCCGCAACCGCATTTGGATGGACGCGGGGCGTCGGCGATATCGCCGGTGCCCCGCCGTCGTTCTGCGGCTGTGTGCCCACAGGCACGCC
Organism: Solirubrobacterales bacterium; assembly: GCA_038319025.1. Lineage (GTDB taxonomy): Bacteria > Actinomycetota > Thermoleophilia > Solirubrobacterales > Solirubrobacteraceae > JBBQCW01. The sequence goes on along the minus strand of JBBQCW010000002.1, from coordinate 101,061 downwards.
AATCGGCAACCGACCATCTACACTTCGCGGCCGCTCCTTCGGGAGCGCCTTCCCATGTCTGTCACGACCTCGCAGAAGAAGATCCGCGTCGTTGTCGCCAAGCCCGGTCTCGACGGGCATGATCGCGGCGCGAAGATCATCGCGCGCGCGCTCAGGGACGCTGGGATGGAAGTCATCTACACGGGCTTGCATCAGACGCCCGAGCAGATCGTCGAGACGGTCATTCAGGAGGATGCGGATGCCGTGGGTCTGTCGATCCTGTCGGGCGCGCACATGACGCTCGTCCCCCGGATCGTGGATCTCCTGCGCGAGCAGGAGGCCGGCGACGTTCTCGTCACCGTCGGGGGAACCATCCCCGCCGATGACATCCCGCAGTTGAAGGCCCTGGGAGTGGCGGCGGTATTCACGCCGGGCGCCCCCACGCAAGACATCATCGACTTCATCACCGGCGCCGTACCTGATTGAAAGACGGCGCCGTCGGACGTCCCGCCGCATAGCGGTGAGTGCGCCCGATTGACTCGTCAGTCAATCTGACGAGTACCATCCAGATCGTTCCGTTTGCCCCAAGGAGGCCCGAAGTGAAGATTTGCGTCTTGGTGAAAGAGGTGCCAGACGCCGCCGTCCAGAAGCGTGTCGATTCAGGCACGGGTCGTATGGACCGCAGCGGAGAGAAGAATCTCAACCCGTATGACACGCACGCCATCGAGGCGGCGATGCAGATCAAGGAGGGCGGCGCCGTCGAGGTTTCGGAGATCGTCGCCGTGACGATGGGTCCGGAGTCGGCCGTGCGCGCACTCCACAAGGCCGTCTCCCTGGGCGCCGACCGCTCGGTGCACCTGTCGGATGCGGCTCTGGCCGGCTCCGACGTGGCCGCCACGGGGTACGCCCTCGCGCAGACCCTCAAGCGTGAGGCCCCCGATCTGGTCCTGCTCGGTCAGCAGTCCGATGACGGCGAGTGCTACACGATCGGTGCCGTTGTGGCCGACCACCTGGCGATGCCGTCGCTGACCCAGGTCATCAAGCTTGACGTCACCGGCGAGACGCTCCGCGCCGAGCGTCAGGCCGAGTACGGCTACGACACCGTCGAGGTCGGCCTCCCGGCCGTCATCTCCGTCGGTGACGCCATCAACGAGCCGCGTTACCCGTCGCTCAAGGCGATCATGGGCGCGAAGAAGAAGCCGCTCGACACGGTCACCACCGGCGACGTCGAGATCGACGCCGCGCGCGTCGGCGGCGACAACTCCGCCGCGCAGTGGACGGGCTCCAAGCAGCCGGCCAAGAAGGAAGCCGGCGTGATCATCGAAGACGAGGACACCAACGAGACGGTCGAAAAGATCGTCGCCTGGCTCGACGAGAGGAAGCTGATCTAGATGCCCGCCAATGACATTCTCGTGTACGCGCTGCACTACAACGGTGCGATCAACAAGAACTCCCAGGGTGCCGTCTCCGAGGGCGCCAAGCTTGCCGCGCAGATCGGTGGCTCCTGCCATGCGGTCGTCGTCGGTGAGAGCGTGAGCGATGAGCTCGCCGCCTCCCTCGGTGCCTACGGCGCCAGCAAGGTCTATCGCGTCGAAGGCCCGGAGGGCCTGGCCCAGCCGGTCGTCGACGCGATGGCCAAGATCATCACCGACAACGGCATCGGCTACGCGCTGTTCGGCGGCGGCCTGCTCGGCTTTGAGATTGGGGCCGGCCTCGCCGCCCGCCTCGGCGCCGGGGTGGCCATGGAGGTCACCGCGGTGAACGCAGAGAACGGGAAGCTCGTCGCCGAGCGCCCGATCCTGGGCGACTCCGCGATCTCGGAGATTCACTTCCGTTCGGACGTGGGCATCGTCATCAGCCGCCTGAACGCGTTCGACATCGCGCAGGGTGGGACGGCCAGTGCACCGGTCGAGGACGTCACCGTTGAGTTCTCGCCGTTCTCCACGCGGGCCACGATGGTCATGCGCGGCGAGCAGCGCGGCGCCGACGTTGACATCGAAGGTGCCGACATCCTGGTGGCCGGTGGCCGCGGGCTGGGCAACGCCGAGGGCTTTGAGCTCTGCGAGAGCCTGGCTTCAGCGTTCGGCGGCAACTCCGCCGTCGCCGCCACCCGTGCGGTGGTCGACGCCGGCTGGTTCCCTTACGCCGGTCAGATCGGTCAGACCGGTAAGACCGTCGCGCCGAAGCTCTACCTGGCGGCCGGCATCTCCGGCGCCATCCAGCACAAGGTCGGCATGCAGAACGCCGAGAACATCGTGGCGATCAACAAGGACGCGAACGCCCCGATCTTCGAGTTCTCAGACCTGGGCATCGTGGGCGATCTGAACAAGATCCTCCCCAAGCTGACTGAGGCCGTGAAGGCCAAGAAGGCGAGCTGATCAATATGGCCGGGAGCAAGGGCAACGGACGCGTCTCGCCGGCGGCTTACCCGCCGCCGGTGAAGTCACCTGACGAGTTCATCAAGCACGGCCTCGATGGTGAGGACGAGCTGATCGAGGTCGGCATCGCCATCGTGGGCGGTGGCACGGCAGGTCTGGCGTGCGCCAACCGGTTGCTCCAGCTCCTGGCCGACGATCCGGAGACGATGGAGCGGTTGGGCGAAGTGCCCATCGCAGTCATCGAGAAGGCCAAGACGTGCGGCGGGCACAACCTGTCCGGCGCCGTCATGCGCCCCGAGGCCTTGCAGGACCTGTTCCCGGACATGAGCCGGGAGCAGTGGCGCGAGGAGGGCTTCGCGTACGGCGAGGTCCACAAGGAATCCGTCTACATGCTTCCCAACGGGAAGACGAAGCTGCGCATTCCGACGCCGCCCAACTTCAAGAACCACGGCAACGAGGTCATCTCGGTCGCCGCGCTGGCCCGCTTCCAGCAGCGCATCGCCGAAGAGGCCGGGGCCTACATCCTCACCGAGACCTCCGCCACGCAGCTGATCGTCGATGAAGGCCGTGTCGTCGGCGTTCGCTCGGGCGACAAGGGTCGCGGCAAGGAAGGCCAAGAGCTGGGCAACTTCGAGCCTGGCACCGACATCAAGGCCCAGGTTGTCGTGCTCGCAGAAGGCTGCTGGGGCAGCCTCAGCGGCGCCGCGATCCGCGAGTTTGACCTTGGTGAGGGCCGCGAGCCGCAGGTGTGGGAGCTCGGCGTCAAGGAGGTCTGGAAGGTCGCCAAGCCGCTGGACCGCGTCATCCACACGATCGGCCCTTGGCCGCTCAAGATCTCCGCCAAGTACGGGCAGATCGGCGGCACCTGGATCTACCCGATGAAGGACGAGAAGACCGGGGACGACCTCGTCTCCATCGGTTTCGTCGTCGACCTGGAGTACGCCGACGCCACCACCTCCTGCCACGACCTCCTGCAGCAGTTCAAGATGCACCCGCTCGTCAAGGACATCCTGGAGGGCGGCGAGCGCGTCGGCTGGGGCGCCAAGGCGCTGCCGGGCGGCGGCTACTGGTCGATGCCCAAGCTGAGCATGCCGGGCGCGCTGCTGGTCGGAGACGCTGCGGGCATGGTCGACACCGTCTCGCTGAAGGGCGTCCATCACTCGATCCAGTCCGGCAAGCTGGCCGCCGAGGCCATCTACGAGTCGGTCTCGCGCGGAACCGCGTCGCTCGAGTCCTACGAAGAGGCGATCGAGGAGTCCAGCACCGGCAAGGAGCTGTACGAGGTGCGCAACACCCGTCAGCCTTTCCAGAAGGGCTTCATCGTCGGCGCGCCGTTGGTCAACCTCGACATGGCCACGAAGGGCAAGCTGGGCGGCCGCAAGGCGTGGCATCGCAACGACGCTCAACCGATGTTCATCGGCGACACGAAGGACAACTACCCCAAGCCGGACGGCAAGTACACGTTCGACAAGCTGTCCAGCGTCTACATCTCCGGCAACCAGACGCGCGACGACGCGCCGAACCACATCCGGGTGCAGACTCACGTTCCGCGTGAGGTCGCCGAGACGTGGGTGTGGATGTGCCCCGCCGGCGTGTACGAGATCCCGGACGACGCGCCCGAAACGGGTGACGTCGATGTGATCGTCAACTACACCAACTGTGTCCAGTGCGGCGCGATCACGGCCAAGGGTGGTCGCCTGACGACGCCCGAGGGCGGCGACGGCCCGCTTTACCAGATCACCTGAGCGGATCGTGACCGCAACAATCGGGCCGTTGGCTGGTTGTAATGGGCAGATGCGTCGAACGACCCTCATCCTTGCGCTCCTCGGGGCGACTCTCATGGCCGCGCCGGTCGGCGCGGCCTCGGCCAAGTCCGGTGCCGCCAGCGGCACGTTGCGCAAGTGCGCGATCGCGCACGACGCCACGGGCGGGGCGGCGGTCTTCGTCGGTGCGATGGCCCAAGTCCCCAACGGCGTGCTCATGCAGATGCGGTTCGAACTGCTTCGCGGCCAGGGCACCGACGGCTGGCAGCGCGTAGCGCTGCCCACCTGGAGCGGTTGGCTGAGCTCCACGGCACATCGCCCTGCCTTCGTCTACAACAAGCGTGTGGAGGGCCTCACCGGGCCTGCTTCTTACCGCGCTCGCATCAGCTTCCGCTGGCTGGGCGCCAAGGGGAAGGTGCTGCGCCACGTGCAGCGCATCACCCCTGCCTGCGCTGAGCCCGATGTTCGCGCCGACCTGATCCCCGGCCGCAACGTCAATCACAAGGGCGCCGGGGCCGGCCAGGTCTCGTACTTGGTGCCGATCCGCAACATCGGCGGGTCTGCCGCTGCTCCCTCATCGGTCGTGCTGACGGTCAACGGCGTGCCTCTGAGCCCTGTTGCCGTGGCCGGTCTTCCGGCTCGCGGCCGCCAGGTTGTTGCGGTCGTCGGCCCCCGCTGCACTCCCGGCTCGATGCTGGTCGTCACCGCCGACTCCGGCGCTGCCGTCGCCGAGGCGGACGAGGCCAACAACATGGCCACGATCGCCTGCCCGCTGAAGGCGTGACCGGCCCGCTGGCCGCGATCGCTAGAATGGGTTACCTCATGAAGACTGACATCCATCCCGAATACATCGAATCCCACGTCCGCTGCACGTGCGGCAACGAATTCACGACACGCTCCACCACACCCGACATCCACGTCGAGGTCTGCTCCAACTGCCACCCGTTCTACACGGGCAAGCAGAAGTTGATGGACACCGGCGGTCGAGTCGAGCGGTTCCGTCGTCGCGCTGCCAAGAGCGGCGAGCCCGCCAAGGCCACTGTCGGCTCGTAGTCGTCGCTCCGCGCCGTGCCCGACGTAGAGCGTCTTGCCGACGGCGAACTGATCGCCACGCGAGACGCTCCCGTCGGGGGGCAGGCGGTTCTGGAGGGCGTAATGATGCGCGGCGTCTCCACGTGGGCCGTCGCCGTCCGCAAGCCGCTCCCTGAGCAGTTGCATGACGGTGAGCCGCTGGCGCCCACCGAGGCCGCCCTCGGTGAGATCTCCGTTTCATCGTTCCCGTTCGCTTCCGTACTTGCCCGCCACCGTGTGTTGCGCTGGCCGATCGTGCGCGGCGTCGTCGCGCTGGGCGAGTCGATGGGCATCGGGTTCAAGGCCCTGGGCATCTCGGCCAACGCTCAACTCGGCGAGGAGGAGCAGCCGATCTCCTCGGGCGCTTGGGTGGGGACCGTCGTTGTGGCCCTGGCCCTCGCCGTGGGGCTTTTCTTCATCGTGCCCGTCGGTCTGACCAGCCTGATCAAGGACTGGCTGGACTCGCCGGTGCTGTTCTGGCTCGTCGAGGGCGTCGTGCGGACGAGCATCTTCATGCTCTACATCTGGGGTCTCTCGCGCATGCCCGACCTGCGGCGCGTGTTCGAATACCACGGGGCCGAGCACAAGACGATCTCCTGCTTTGAGGCCGAGCTGCCGCTGACCCCGGAGAACGCCCAGCGGTTCTCGCGGCTGCACCCGCGGTGCGGCACGAGCTTTCTGCTGATCGTGATGATCGTGTCCATCTTCGTGTTCGCCCCGATCGGCCTGCCCGCCTGGTACTGGCTGCTGGCGACCCGCATCATCGGCGTACCGCTGATCGCCGGTATCTCCTTCGAGATCATCAAGTTCGCCGGTCGCAACCGGGCCAAGCCGTGGGTCCGGGCGGTGATGTGGCCGGGCCTGCAGCTGCAGCGACTGACCACCCGAGAGCCGGATTTGTCCCAGTTGGCCGTGGCTATCGCCGCGATGGACGCGGTGCTGGCCGTGGAGACACCGGGGACGTGGTCCGCTGCGGATCTGCTGGGCGTCGAAGTCGTCGCCTGACCCATCGGTCATCTCGGGGGGCGTAGGTTCGACGGGATGAGCGCGCCGCACCTTCATCGTTGGTCGCCTGGCCTGGCTTCGACGCTGCCGTACCTGCCGTTGGGCCGCGGCCCCACGTCCGTGCGGCTTTTGGACGGGGACGGCGTGGCGCCGGTGTGGCTGAAGGCCGAAGGTGAGTACGGGGATGGGGGATGGGGCGGTAACAAGGTCCGCAAGCTGGAGTGGACGCTGGCCGACGCCCGCCGGCGCGGCCGGGGGACGGTGCTGACCTTCGGGGCGCTGGGCACCAACCACGGGCTGGCGACGGCCCGCTACGCGCGGGAGAACGGGCTCGGCTGCGTCGTCGCGGCGGTCGAACAGCCGATGGACGAGCATGTCGCCGCCAACTTTGTACGGCTGACGCGCAGCGCTACGGCGGTGTACCGGACGCGTAGCCCGGTCGGCACGGCGCTTGCGGTTCCGTGGCTGGTGCTCCGCCACGGCCGGATGTACTTCCTGCCCGCCGGAGGATCGTCGTCGGTCGGGGTGCTCGGGTACGTGGAAGCGGCGTTGGAGATCGCCGAGCAGGTACACAGCGGAGTGCTGCCCGAGCCGGGCACGATCGTCTGTGCGGTCGGCACCGGCGGCACGCTCGCCGGGCTACTGCTGGGCCTTCGACTGGCCGGCCTTTCTGATGTCCGTGTTGAGGGCGTGGTGGTGAGCGACGCGTTGCCACTGAGCGCTCGTCGCACCGTGCGCCTGGCCACGCGCACGGCGCGGTTGCTGCGTGACCATGGAGCGATGGTCCCGGCCGCCGCGATCCCTGCCTGCTCCGACGTCGTCCTGGACCACGACGCCCTCGGCCCGGGTTACGGCCAGCCCACCCCCGAGGCCCAGGCCGCCGCGCGCCTGGCCCGCGAGCGATGGCACCTTGACCTTGATCCCGTCTACACGGCCAAGGCGTTCGGCCACCTGCTGCGCCGCAACGCGGCAGGGGCATACGGGGCAGGACCGGTGCTGTTCCTGGATACGAACGGCCCGCGGGGTTAGGGAGTGGTTGTCCCCTTCGCAGCCACGGGCTAGGTTCAGAGCGTGTCTGTCTGCCCTAGATGTCGGAGTGATCCACGGCAGGCCACCAAAGATGGCGGTTGGGAATGCACGGCCGTCCGCGACGTGGTGACGTGGGTCGACAGCGGATGGGTGCCATCCGGCCCGAACGGGCGGATCGCCCCGTCTTATGCGTCCTCCCGGACCCGCCCGGAGGTCTGCGGGTGCCGGTATTACGACGAGAACGACGCGTCCTCTCGCGCCAGCCGCATGGTTCCCACGGCCGTGCGGACGAGTCGCCCTGGCGTTGCCCGCGTGATCGCGGGGGTGAGTCTGGTCGTCGTCCCGGTGTTCACCTGGGTGACCGAGAGCGTCACCCATCGATTGTTGCCGCACATCGGGTTGGTTCCACGCGTCGCGATCGCCGGGGTCACGATTGGCGTTCTCGTCGGGGTCGTGACGACCGTCCGTGAACGGATTCAGGGCCGTCGCGCCCGGGCGAGGAAGGCCAAGGCCGACTTGGGCTACGACGACGGCGCAGCCTCCTGGCGTAACTAGCGGTCGGGCGACCCGGCGGGGGGCGTTCCGGGCGGCGGGGCCGGGCCCCAACTGACGCGGCCGTTGTTGCCGGTGATGGGGATCTTGGCGCCTCCGACGGCCGGCGTCCCGAGGGTGCTGTCGGCGAGCGCCTTCACCCGCGAGGCGACCTCACGAAGGTTGCTCCTCGTGCCCTGCGCCCCGTAGGAATGCTGGTCGGCGATGAGTCCGGTGGCTTGGATGCCGGCCGCGTCGGCCAGGAAAAGCGCGCGAGGCATGTGGAAGCCCTGCGTGACGACGACCGCGTCACGGATGTTGAAGATGCTTCGGGCGCGCACCATCGTCTCCCAGGTGTCAAAGCCCGCGTGGTCCTCGAAGATCACTTGGGCGGGCACACCGTCCTTGATGAGCGCCTTGCGCATCGTGTCGGGTTCGTCGTAGGCCCAGGTGTGGTGATCGCCGGAGACGAGGATTCGCTCGACCTTGCCGGCATGCCACAGGGCGGCGGCGTCCTGGACTCGGTCGGCGAGCATTCCGCTCATCTTGCCGTCGGCGGCGACCAGCGCGCCTGGGACGATCGCGACTGTGGTGTGAGGGACATCAGCGACCTTGGAGGTCGACTCGCCGCCCCCGGCGACGAGGACGTACGCGTTGGCGAGCACGACGACCGCGATCAGCGCCGCGACGCTTCCGACGGCAAGCTTGGAAAGCCGCGGCCAGCGGCGGAAGGGAGAGGTCAGAACGCGACGCATCAGGGTCAGAGCCTAGCCGGAGGGGGCGGCGCCGACCGACGGCTTGACGAAAGTCACCTAAGGCGGACCTGGCCCGGTCGAGATGACATTCGTGGCGCACGCGCAGCGGTTTCTGCGCCCGCGCGCGGCTGCGGCATCCGCGCAGACGCAAAGGCGGATCTGAATGCCGACGGCCGAACTTTGGTGATTTGCGGCCGCTGGGTGGGCGTAACCAACCAAGCTTCGCTGGATCCGGGGCGCTGAGGCTGCGCGACCCCCCAGCCGACCACGGCACGCGCCTCCACCAGCCCCATCGATACCCTCGACAGCGCCATGATCGCATCCCTCGTCGACCAGATCGAAGCGCGCTTCGCCGAACTCGGTGAGCAGATGACGGACGCCGACGTGATCAACGACCGCGACCAGTACGCGGCCACCGGCCGCGAGTACGCACGGCTCGAGCCCGCCGCTCGCCTCGGGAACGAATGGCGTCGGGCCGTCGATGACGCAGCGGGCGCCCAGGAGTTGCTCGACGAGGACGAGGACCCGGAGGTGCGCGAGATGCTCACCGCCGCTCGCGAACGGATCGAGGAGCTTGAGGAGGAGATCCGCCTCGCGATGGTCGAGCGCGACCCCAACGACGACAAGAACGTGATCGTCGAGATTCAGGGTGGCGCCGGCGGCGATGAGGCAGGGCTGTGGGCCGGCGACGTCCACCGAATGCTGACCAAATACGCCGAGCGGCTCGGCTACGCAACAGAGTCGATGGACATCGCCGAGGGCAAGTACACGTTTGCCATCAAGGGCGACGGTGCGTATTCGGTGTTCAAGTTCGAGGGCGGCACGCACCGCGTTCAGCGCGTCCCGGCGACCGAGTCCCAGGGGCGCATCCACACCTCGACCGCCACCGTCGCCGTGCTCCCCGAGGCTGAGGATGTGGAAGTCCAGATCAACCCGTCGGACCTGCAGATCGATGTGTACCGCTCCGGCGGCCCGGGCGGTCAGTCGGTCAACACGACCGACTCGGCGGTCCGCATCACCCATAAGCCCACGGGCGTCCAGGTCGCGATGCAGGACGAGAAGAGCCAGTTGCAGAACCGCGAGAAGGCGATGCGCGTGCTGCGGGCGCGGCTCTATGAGCGCCAAGTGGCTGAGCAGCAGGCCGAGCTGGCGGCCGATCGACGCTCGCAGGTCGGGACGGGCGAGCGGGCCGAAAAGATCCGCACCTACAACTACGGCGAGCGCCGCGTCACCGACCACCGCATCAAGTTGACGGTGCACAACCTCGACGCCGTCCTGGAGGGTCAGCTGGACGAGTTGACCGCCGGCCTGCAGTCCGACGAAAAGCGCCGGCGCCTCGAGGCGGCCGGCGCCTGACGCTGCGGATGGCGTTCGCCGGCGTCACCGTGCGCGAGGCGCTGGACTCCGCGCTGGTCGCCATCACCGCCACCGGCTCGACGACGCCGCGGCTCGACGCCGAACTGCTGCTCGCCTGGGCGATGGGCACCTCCCGTACGGCACTGGCGATCCATCCCGAGGCGGAGGTCGAAGGCACGGCGGCGCGCCGTTTCCGCGACGCCGTGACGCGCCGGTCAGCCGGCCGCGAGCCTGTCGCGTACATCGTGGGGATGAAGGGTTTTCGCCATCTCGACCTCCAGGTGGACGGGCGCGTCCTGATCCCGCGCCCGGAAACGGAACACCTCGTGGAAGCGGCGATCGCGCTCGCCGCGCCGGGCGCGCATGTCGTCGATGTGGGGACGGGGAGCGGCGCCGTGGCACTGGCCCTGAAGGACGAGCGCCCGGACCTGCGCGTGACTGCCACGGACGTCAGCGCCGACGCGCTCGCCGTGGCCCGCGCCAACGCCGAACGCCTGGGCCTCGAACTCAGCTTCTCCGCAGGCGATCTGCTCGACGCACCCGTGGCCGGCCCCATCGACCTTGTGGTCTCCAATCCGCCCTACGTCCCCGACGGCGATCGGGCCGCGCTGGCGGCCGAGATCACCCGCCACGAACCGGCCGGAGCGCTGTTTGCCGGCGCAGATGGGCTCGACGTGTTCCGGCGCATGGTCGAGCAGTGCGCGGCGCGACAGGTCGCCATGGTGGCGCTCGAGTTCGGCGCCGGGCAAGCCGAGGGGGTCAGCGCGATCCTGCGCGCGGCGGGTTACGAGCCGGAGGCAACCATCCCCGACTTGGCCGGCATCGACCGCGTGATTACGGCCCGCGCCGCGCGCCGACCCAGGACCCCCGACCGATGATCACCGCCGAGCAGGCGGGGACGTTCAGCCGGTGCATGACCGTCGGTGGAGTCGCCGTCTTCGGTGCGGACACCGTCTACGGCCTGGCCTGCGAACCGGGAAACAAGGAGGCCGTGCGCCGCCTCTACGCGCTCAAGCATCGGGCACCCGTGAAGCCGGCGGCGATCATGTTCTTCGACGTGCGCCTCGCGTTGGCCGCGCTGCCTGAGCAGGGGCCGCGCACGCGCCTCGCCATGGAGGGATTGCTGCCGGGCGGCGTCACGTTGCTGCTGCCCAACCCGGCGCAGCGGTTCCCCCTGGCCTGCCGCGGGCAACCGGACACGCTGGGCGTGCGGGTGCCGGCGCTGACCGATGCGTCGATCGCGCTCACCGCCGTGCGCTGGCCGATCCTGCAGACCAGCGCCAACCTCTCCGGGGAGGCCGAAGCCCGCACGGTCGAAGCCGTCCCCACGTCGATCCGAGACGCCGTCGACCTGGTGCTGGACGCCGGGCCGCTGCCGGGAACTTCCTCCACCGTCATCGACCTGCGTCGCTACGAGAGCGAGAGCGCTTGGACGGTGATCCGCGAGGGAGCCGTCGGACGCGATGCCGTTGCCGCGGTCCTCGGATAGATTCCGGCGATGCCCAGCACCTTCATCACCGGCGCATCCGTTTTTGTCGGCGACATCGCATGAGCTCCACCGGCTGGCGGGCGCCGCTGACCCCTGAACTCTGCGGCACCATCGTCGTGCTGGAACCGGTCGCCGAGCGCCACCGCGAACCGCTGCTCAAAGCCGCCGCGGCTGGGGGCGAGGACGTCTTCCGCTGGATCGGCGAGCATTACGGGCAGGACCACGCTCTGTGGGACGGTTACTTCGACGCAATGCTCGAAGGGTCCGAATGCGGCGCGGAAGGTGCCTACATCACCTGCGATGCGCGCACCCGCGAGCCGATCGGATCCTCGCGCTATCTCGCTCCCGAGCCGGCCGATCTGAAGGTCGAGATCGGCCACACCTGGGTAACCCCCGCCTACTGGCGCAGCGGCGCCAACGTGGAAGCCAAACTCCTGATGCTCACCCACGCCTTCGACGACTTGGGGTGCGTGCGCGTCGAACTGAAGACGGACGCCCGCAACCACCGCTCGCGCACCGCGATCCTGCAGCTCGGCGCTCGCTTTGAGGGCATCCACCGCAAGCACCGGATCGTGCCGCGGATCGGCACACGCCACACCGCCTGGTACTCGATCCTGGATGACGAATGGCCGAGCGTGCGTGGGCGCTTGGAGGCTCGGCAGGCCGCCGCGGCCGCCGCTCGCGCCGCTGCTACCCTCGATGCGCCGCCGTAAGCCACCCGGAGACCGCATGACCGATCTGAGCCCCGACTTCTTCACCCAGTCGCTCGCCGAGCTCGACCCCGAGGTCGCCGGGGCGATGGCCGGAGAGCTGGACCGCCAGCAGCGCACGCTGGAAATGATCGCGTCGGAGAACTTCGTCCCGCACGCCATCCTGGAATGTCAGGGGAGCGTGCTGACCAACAAGTACGCCGAGGGGTACCCGGGCAAGCGGTACTACGGCGGCTGTGAGTTCGTCGACATCACCGAGCAGCTGGCGATCGACCGGGCCAAGGAGCTGTTCGGCGCCGAACACGCCAACGTCCAGCCGCACTCGGGCGCGCAGGCCAACGCCGCCGTCTACCACGCGCTGCTGCAGCCCGGCGACACGATCATGGGCCTCTCGCTGGCTCACGGCGGCCACCTCAGCCACGGCATGAAGTCCAACTTTTCCGGCCGGCTGTACGACATCGCGCCGTACGAGGTCGATCGTGAGACGAGCCTGCTGAACATGGATGAGGTCGAGCGGATCGCCCACGAGCGCAAGCCGCAGCTGCTGCTCGCCGGCTGGTCGGCCTATCCGCGCGTCCAGGACTTCGAGCGCTTTCGGGCCATCGCTGACGCCGTCGGCGCCCTGCTGATGGTGGACATGGCGCACTTCGCCGGCCTCGTCGCCGCCGGGGAGCATCCGAACCCCGTCCCGTACGCCGACGTCGTCACCAGCACCGTGCACAAGACGCTGGGTGGTGCGCGCGGCGGCCTGATCCTCTCCACCGAGGAGCACGCCAAGAAGATCAACTCGGGCATCTTCCCTGGGCAGCAGGGTGGCCCGCTGGAGCACGTCATCGCCGGTAAGGCCGTGGCCTTCAAGATCGCCATGAGCGAGCAGTTCCGCGAGCGCCAGCGCCGCACCATCGCCGGTGCCCAGGCCGTCGCTGAAGAGCTGTTGAAGGTGGGCCACGGGGTCAACGTGCTGACGCAGGGCACCGACGTGCACCTCGTGCTGGTGGATCTGCGGACGTCCGACATCGACGGCCAGCAGTCCGAGGATCGCCTGCACGAGATCGGCATCACGGTGAACCGCAACGCCGTGCCGTTCGATCCGCGCCCGCCGATGGTCACCAGTGGCCTTCGCGTCGGCGCCAGCGCGCTGGCCACCCGCGGCTTGCAGGTGGACGATTTCGCTGAGATCGGGCGCATCATCGGGACGGCGCTCACGCCGGAGTTCGCCGAACGGCGCGATGAGCTGGCCGAGCGCGTGAACGTGATCACCGCGCGCTACCCGCTGTACGAAGAGCTTTCCAGCGCTGTCGTCTAGTACAGCCCGTCGCCGCGTCCCACCCGCGTGTAAAGCTCTCGGGAGATGCTGAACGAGCTCGACGCGGTCTTCGCGTTCGCCGCGGCGATGGCGATCGCCGCGCTCCTGACCCCCGTGACGGCGGCCCTGGCGGTCCGTGTGGGGGCGGTGGACACGCCGCGGGCACGCGGTCTGTCCGAGCGGTCGACCCCGTTGCTCGGTGGTTTGGCCATGCTCGTCGCGGTTGCCGTCGCGATGCTGATCTGGATGCCCCGCACCACGCTGTGGGAGGGCGTACTGGGCGCCTGCGTGTGGATCACGGCCGTCGGCGCGATCGACGACCGGTGGGATCTGCATCCCATCCTCAAGCTCGCGGGGCAGGCGGTAGCAGCGATCTTCTGTGTGCGCAGCGGCGTGGTCGTGCGCAACGTCACGCTGCCGTTCATCGGTGCCCTGCGGTTCGGCGGCTCGGGGCAGGTGCTCACTGTCATCGGCCTCGTGGCCGTGATGAACGTCGTGAACTTCAGCGATGGCATCGACGGCCTGGCGGCGGGCGTCTGCGGCATCGTCGCAGTCGCGTTCGCCATCATCGCCTTCGACCTGGGCCGCAACGCCGCGGGTGTCATGGCGGCGATCACCGCGGGTGCCGCTTTGGGCTTCCTGATGCACAACTTCTACCCCGCTTCAGTCTTCATGGGGGACGCCGGCTCCAACCTGCTCGGGCTCCTGATGGGCGTGGTGACGGTGGAGGCGGCGGTGAAGACGCAGGTCGTCGTGTCCTTGCTGATCCCGCTGGCGCTGCTGGCGGTGCCGTTCTTGGACACCACGTTCGTCGTGCTCAAGCGGCTCAAGTACCACCGGCCCGTCTACGAGGCCGACACCTGGCATTTCCACCATCGCCTCGTGGCCATCGGGTTCAGTCAGCGCCGCACGGTGCTCTACCTGTACGCGTGGACGCTCCTGCTGGCCGGCCTGGCGCTGGCCCTGCGCTTCATCCCGTACTCCGACCACCACGGGCACCTGCACTTCTGGGGGGTCGTCGCGGTGACGGCGGTGATCCTGTTCGTCATCGTCTCCAGCATCTACCTCGTGTACGTGCTGGAGATCCTGAAATTCCGCCGGCTCAACGCCATCCGGCTACGCCACGCCAAGCCAGGGATGACGGACTCAGAGGTCGATGCGGCGGCCGCCGTGGCGCTGGAGACCGGGGAGTTCGGCGCGATCGCCGACGATCAGTCGGCGCCGTAGATCGCGCGCTGGTAAAGCGATACGAGGGCGTCGACGATGGCGTCCGGGTCTGAACCCTCGTTGATGTAGGACTGGTACAGGCTGCGTTCGGTGGCCCACACGAGCACGAACGCGAGCGGCGCCGCCGGGCCGGCGAGCGCGCGGCCCGCCCGCTGCTCGACCTCGATGCGCTCCTGCGTGGCGTCGACGAACCGGTGGATGAGTTGGCGCCAGAAGTCGCCGGCCTCCACCTCGTAGGTGGACACCTCGACGATCACGCGCAGCAGCGTGGCGTGCTCGCGGTACACGGCGGCGATGTTGGTCAGCGCGCCGCGCAACTCGGTCTCGATGTCGTCGACGTCGCCCTGCCACCACGCCGCGGCCTGCTGGAACAACTGATCGTTGACGTCCTCAGCGAGGCGCATCAGCAGTTCGCGCTTGTCGGCGAAGTAGAAGTAGAACGCCGTGCGGGAGATGCCGGCGCGCGTCGCGATCCGTTCGATGCCCAGATCCGCGTAGCTGGCGCCTTCGTCCAGCAGCGCCTCGGTCGCGCGCAGGACGGCCTCCTGTACCTCGGCCCGTTTGGCCGTCGCCGGCTCAGCCTGGCTGCGTGGGGGCGTGGACATAGCCAGCACAGTACCAATGCCACTTGACACTCTGTCAACTATGCGGTTCACTCGCGCGATGGCCACGCTTCTGGAACTCACCCAGCAGGGCGACGTCGGAACCATCACCGACGAGAGCAAGTTGTCGTCGATCACGCTGATGGAGCCCCAGCAGCTGTACGAACTCTGGGAACGTCAGCCCTGGGTCTCGCACACCATCGACTTCTCCCAGGACATCCGCGATTGGCAGCAGATGTCCGAGTTCGATCGGCAACAGTGGGCCTGGAACATGTCCTCGTTCTTCATCGGGGAGGAGCGGGTGACCACGCAGTTCTCCGGGCTGGTGCGCGCCTACGAGGATCAGAGCGAGGAAGCGTTTCTCGTCACCCAGCAGGTCGACGAGGCCCGCCACGCCCAGCACTTCAACAATTTCTTTCGCGACGTGATGGGGATCGACGGCACGTTCGAGGACCGCATGGTCACGGCGCGCGAGCAGCTCAACGACTCGTTCATCCAGCTGTTCGACCACGATCTCGTCGAGGCGCAGGAGCGGCTTCTGGCCGATCCGGGTGACGTGCTGGCCAAGATCGACTTCGTGGTGCTCTACCACATGATCATCGAGGGAACGCTGGCGTTGACGGGCCAGTACTTCATGACCGAGACGCTCGAGGAGCAGGGGTTGCTGCCCGGCTTTCTAGAGGGCTTCAAGAAGATCTCCCAGGACGAGCATCGCCACGTCGCCTACGGCACCTGGTTCCTGCAGCAGAAGGCCAAGGATCCGGCGCTCGCCGCGCGCATTCAGGAGAAGCTGTTCGAGTTGATCCCGGTGGCCGCGGGCGTTCTGGTGCCCACGGGCGTCCAGGATCCCGCCAACTACGAGATCTTCGGGCGCTCCAGCGATGAGGTCAACGCGTTCGCGTTCAGCGCGCTGAACCGTAGGCTCAAGGTCATCGGCGTGGGCATTCCGGCCGCGGCCTGAGCAAAGGTTTGCGAGCATCTGCGGATGCGCGTTGCCAACCTGAAGGACCTCACCCCGTTCATCACCGTCGACGGCTCCGGGATCCGTGAGCTGGCTGGCGTCGGCGGGCCGGCGACCAAGTCGGCTCCGG
Source organism: Solirubrobacterales bacterium (assembly GCA_038319025.1). Lineage (GTDB taxonomy): Bacteria > Actinomycetota > Thermoleophilia > Solirubrobacterales > Solirubrobacteraceae > JBBQCW01. Next base: position 84,769 of record JBBQCW010000002.1, on the reverse strand, counting down.
CCGTGCAGCAGAGCCTGGCCGAGGCGACGGTGCCGGTCGGTGGAGCAACCACCGCCCACTACCACCCGATCGCCGAGGAGCTGTACTTCATCCAGCAGGGCACGGGCCGCATGCGCATCGACGCGGAGGAGCGCGACGTGGTGGTCGGCGACTGCATCGTGATCGCCCCCGGGGCTGAGCACAAGCTCATCAACACGGGCACCGAGCCGCTCGTGCTGCTGTGCTGCTGCGCGCCGGCGTACACGCATGAGGACACCGTCCTGACTGAGTCCGTGGGCGCCGACTGACGCGCCCCGGCATCGCGGGCCGTCACACTGCGTTGATGATCGCTGCGCGAGGGCTCGCCGTCATGCTGGCCGCCGCCGCGGTCGCGGCGCTCGGCGCGCCACCCGCCGTGGCCCGGGCACCCTCGCCGATGGTCGGCATCGCCGATCAGAAGCCGGACTTCTTTACCGATGCCCGTTACCTGGCTTTCCCTTCGCGCATCGCGCGGCTGGACGTTGGGTGGGACGCGCTCGATGACCCATTGCAGACGAGGACGGTGGACCGCTGGCTGTCGGCCGCCTTGACCGCGGGCGTCGAGCCGCTGATCACTTTCGACCGGTCGAACATCGTCGCCAACCACGACCTGCAGCCGAGCACCGCGCAGTTTCGGGCGATGTTCGTGCGCTGGCGGGAGCGATACCCGTGGGTCACCACCTACGCGACGTGGAACGAGGCCAACCACAGCCACCTGACCCGAGTGCATCCCGGGATCGTCGCCCGCTACTGGAACGCGATCTCCGCCGAGTGCCAGAAATGTCGGATCCTCGCTGCGGAGTTGCTGGATACCCCGCACATGGCCGAATGGGCACGTTCGTTCCGCCGCGTCGCCGATCGCGAGCCGCGGTACTGGGGGCTGCACAACTACGTAGACGTCAACCGACTGCGCACCACCGGGACGCACGCGCTGCTCCGCGCCACCCGCGGCCAGGTGTGGCTGACGGAGACCGGGGGCCTGGTCTCGCGTACCTCCCGCTCTAGGGTGCCGTTCCCGGAGTCCGTGGCGCACGCGGCGATCGCGACCCGGTGGCTGTTCGACCGACTGGTGCCGATCAGCCGCCGCATCACGAGGGTTTACATCTACCACTGGAACCAGGGGGCAGGCCCGGGCCCGCCGCCGTGGGACTCCGGCCTGATCGGGCCGACCAACCGAGCCCGACCTGCCTACGCGATCGTGCTGGCCCGGGCGCGCACGTACGCGCGGCGTGCGGCTGGGCTCTGAAAACGCACCTCGCACAGCCCGGATCGGCGCACATTTCGTTCTGGCGTGTGCCGGTTTGGAGCAAGTTGCTCCATCTCGGCTGGTCTGATTCGGTAGAACTGCGCCATGGTGGCCGAGGGGGCAACCACGCCGACGCAGGCTGCGCCGTCCGATCGAGAGGTCGACGTCGAGCTGGAAGGCGTGTTCAAGCGTTACGGGGACGTCGAGGCCGTCGCCGGCGTCGACCTGCAGATCCGCCGCGGCGAGTTCTTCACGATGCTTGGTCCTTCGGGCTCGGGGAAGACCACCTGCCTGCGCATGATCGCCGGGTTCGAAAGCCCCACGTCAGGGACCGTGCGCCTCGCGGGGGAGGACGTGACCGCTCGCCCGCCCGCCGACCGCGACGTCAACACCGTCTTCCAGGACTACGCGCTGTTCCCGCACATGACCGTCGCCGAGAACGTCGGGTACGGCCTCAAGGTGCGCAAGGTGGCCAAGAGCGAACGGGCTCAGCGGGTGGCCGACGCGCTCGAGATGGTGCGGCTGGGCGACCACGGCACCCGACGACCGAGCCAGCTTTCGGGCGGCCAGCGTCAGCGCATCGCTCTGGCCCGGGCGTTGGTGAATCGGCCGCGGGTCCTGCTGCTCGACGAGCCGCTCGGCGCGCTGGACCTCAAACTCCGTCAGCAGCTTCAGGTGGAGCTCAAGCAGATCCAGACCGAGGTGGGGATCACGTTCGTCTACGTGACCCACGATCAGGACGAGGCGCTTTCGATGAGCGATCGGATCGCGGTCATGGATCACGGTCGCATCGTGCAGATCGGCATGCCGCACGAGATCTATGACCGACCGCAGTCCACGTTCGTGGCGGGGTTCGTGGGCGTGTCCAACGTGCTGGAGCTTCCCGTCGAGCGTGTCGACGGCGACGCCGTGGTGCTGCGGCTGACCGTGCAGGATCACGTCACGGCCGTCGCCGGCCCGGGTGCCGCGGCCGGCACCGTGGCGACGGTGACGATCCGGCCCGAGCGAATCACGTTGCGTTTGGCCGATGCACCCGACGGGGCTGGCGCGCCGAGCCCCGGCACGGCCGGCTGCGATGCGCGCGGCACCGTGCGCGAAAGCCTGTACGCCGGGCCGGCCACGCGCTACGTCGTGGATCTGGACGGCGGCGGGCAGCTCATGGTCGTCGCCCAGAATCAGGACACCACCTTCGAGGACGCCGCGGCGCTGCAGGGCCGCGCGGTCGTTCTGGATTGGGCGCGCACCTCCATGCGCGTCATTTCGTACACCAGCCTCCAGGAGGGCACAGAATGAACAGGCACAGGCTCAATCGGCTGTTGGCGATCGTCGGCATTCTCGCCGCGGCCGTCTTCGTCACCGCGTGTGGCAGCAGCTCGAGCAGCACCAGCAGTTCGTCCAGCTCCGCATCCACCGCGACCGGCCCGGACATCAACGCCAAGGGCGAGGGCAAGCTCGACATGGTCATCTGGGAGGGCTACGCCGACAAGTCCTGGGTGAAGGACTTCGAGGCGCAGAGCGGCTGCATGGTGAACGCCGTTCCCGCGGGTTCCTCCGACGAGATGTTCACCAAGTTCAACTCGGGCGGCGGCGGGCAGTACGACCTGGCCTCGTTCTCGGGCGATGCTTCGGTGCGCGCGATCCGCTCCGGCTCGGTGGCCGAGCTGGACAAGTCCAAGCTGACCAACCTGCCGGACATCGCGCCGCAGCTGCAGAACCCGGCGTTCAACACGGTCGGCAGCAAGAAGTACGGCCAGGCGTTCATGTGGGGCGCCAACGTCCTGATCTACAACAAGGACAAGTTCCCGACGCCGCCGACGTCATGGAATGCGCTGTATGACCCGGCGAACAAGGGCAAGATCACGGTGCCCGACAACCCGATCCAGATCGCCGACCCGGCGCTGCAGTTCTTCAACTCAGCCAACCCGTACGCGATCTCCCAGGCCACGCTCGATCAGGTCAAGGCGAAGCTCAAAGAGCAGCGTTCGTTGGTGCGCAAGTACTGGGTGCTGGCGTCTGACTTCGAGCAACTGTTCAAGTCAGGGGACGCGACGATCGGTGCCGGTTGGCCGCTCATGACCAACGACCTGCGCAAGGCGGGGATGAACGTCGGAGAGGTGCTCCCGAAGGAGGGCGTCACCGGTTGGGCGGACTCGTGGATGCTGAGCAAGAACGCCAAGCACCCGATCTGCGCGTACAAGTACATCAACTACGTGACCTCGCCCAAGATTCAGGCGAAGGTGGCGGACGTGACGGCCTACAGCCCGGCCAACCTTAAGACATGTCCGGTCGTCGGGGCAGCCCGTTGTAAGGAGCTGCACATCACCGACACGTCGTACTACGACGCGATCAAATACTGGCAGACCCCGATCGCGCCGACGAACTACCGGCAGTGGACCGATGCGTGGGCGGAGGTACGAGGCTGATCTCTCGCGCCATCTCCCGGGCGTTGCACGCCCATCCCCGCGGTCGGCTCGGGCTCATGCTCGGGCCGGCCGTGGTTTGGTTGCTGGTGTTCTACCTTGTGGCCCTCTTCCTGCTGCTCTTGACGAGCTTCTGGCAGCAGGACGTGTTCACCGCGCAACTCGTGCGCAAGTGGACGTTCGACAACTACACCAAGCTGTTCACCGGCCAGGACGGGCTGTGGTTGCGCGTCTTCGGCCGCACGATCCTGATGGCGAGCATCGTCACGGTGATCGACATCGCTCTGGCCTTGCCGCTCGCGTGGTTCATGGCCCGGATCGTGCCGGCGCGCTGGCGCACGCTCGCGTTCCTGGCCGTCGTCGTGCCGTTGTGGTCCTCCATCCTGGTGCGGATCTTTGCCTGGCGCACGATCCTCGGCGGGCAGGGGTTGCTGAACACGATCCTGGTGGACACGGGGGTTCTCTCGCACCCGTCCAGCGCCTTCCTCTACAACGACAACGCGATCGTGTTGACGTGGGCCAGCGTCTGGTTGCCGTTCATGGTGCTGCCGATCTTCACGGCCTTGGAGAAGATCCCCGACTCCTATCTGGAGGCTGCCCGTGATCTGGGTGCCTCGTCCTGGCGCACCGTGCGCACGGTGATCCTGCCGTTGGCCGTGCCGGGCATCCTGGCGGGGTCGATCTTCGTGTTCGCCCTGTCGATGGGTGACTTTGTCGCGCCGCAGTTGGTCGGGGGCGGTTCGCAGGTATTGGGCGGGGCGATCAAGGATCGCTTTGGCGTGGCGGCCGACTACCCGTTCGGGGCGGCGCTCGCATCGTTGACCCTCGTGACCCTGATGGGCTTCCTGGCCCTGGCCCGCCGCGCCGGCGCAATGGACGAATTGTGAGCAACACGCGGCTTTCCAAATGGGGCTTCGGCCTGACGGCGGCGGCCGTCTATGCGTTCCTGTACCTGCCGTTGTTCATCGTCGTCCTGTACGCGTTCAACAAGACGAACATCAACTCGTGGCCGTTCCCGGGCTTCTCGACGAAGTGGTTCACGATCCTGGCGCACGACCCCGACCCGAAAGACGCGGCGCTGCTGTCGTTGAAGATCGGCGTGATCTCCACGGCGATCGCGCTGGTGCTCGGCACGCTGCTGGCCTTCGCCTTCGCCCGGTTCTCGTTCCGCGGCGGTCAGGCGCTGAACTTCGTCGTGATCCTTCCGATCATCCTGCCGGGCGTGATCACCGGGGTGGCACTGGCGTCGTTCTTCCTCTTCACCAAGACCGACCTTTCGACGAACACGGTGATCGTCGGGCACGTCACTTTCTGCATCGTGATCGTGTTCAACAACGTGCTCGCCCGCCTGCGCAGCGCACCGATCTCCCTCACGTGGGCCTCGCAGGACCTGGGGGCCTCCGGCTGGCAGACCTTTTGGTACGTCACATTCCCGACGATCCGCACCGCGCTGGTGGCCGGCGCCCTGCTGGCGTTCGCGTTGAGCTTCGACGAGATCGCCGTGACGTTCTTCCTGGCCGGCGCCGACACAACAACGCTGCCGCTGTGGATCCTCGGGGCGCTGCGGCGCACGCAGGACCTGCCCGAGGTGAACGCCGTCGCGACTTGCCTTCTGGTGATCTCCCTGCCGCTGATCGCGATCGCTGCGTACCTGATGCGGGACGAGGGCGCGGCGGGGCGGGTCGTGCAGGGGGAGTAGGTGGTGGAACCACGAGTGTGGTCTCCGTCGGCCTCCAGCCGGTCTAGGTGACATTCGCCGAACCGTCGACCGGTCACGTGTTGCGCAACGTTGCCGCCTCTGCGACGTTCATGGGGTATGCGTCGCTTCTTCGTGCTCGTCGTGCTTCTTGTTCCCCTGATGAGCCACTCGGCTGACGCTGCGGAGGCTCCCGACTGGTTCGCGGGGGCCAGCCCACCCATCACAGCACTGCCTCTGGGCGCGCTCGGCTACGCGCCCGCCGAGGACGGTCGGGGGAACGAGCTCGTCTATTCGACGCCGTCGTCCCCTGCTTTGGACCAACTCGTCGTGCAGCAGGTGAACGTGTTCACCGGTGTCACCCGCACCCGCCCGTTACCCAGTGAGCATTGCCGCATCGAGGTGGCGTCACCTGACCGGATACTGGTCGACTGCTCAGCCGTTGGTGACGGTACGGCCCTCTACCTCGGGAGATGGGACTCGGACGTATGGACACCGACCCCGGGCCTGCCGCAGGGTTTGGCGCAGAGCGAAGATTCCGTACCGGTCTTCGCAGCGGTCCGTGCGTCATGGGCGACGGTGCAGTTCACCCCGTACCACGGGAGCACTGACACGTTGTACCTGTCGCTCGCCGACGGGCGCATGCTGCGCGACGTCGATGTCGGCCCGCGTGCGGTGGCTGACCTCGACCAGGCCACGCTCGCTCGACCACTCTGCAAGCCAATCAGTCGCACCGTCGGCTTCGGCTTTCAGTACGTCAAGCCGTGGGCCGTACGACAGCTGGGTGGCAAACACCCTGGGTGGGCGCTTGACCGTTGCGGTCGCCGTCGCCACCAACTCGTGCTCTCGGCCTTCCCGCTCCTGACATCAAAACGCTTGGTCTGGAACGACGGCACCCACGGCTATGCGCGCGATCTGCGCACCGGGCGCACGCAGCGGTTCGCCTGCGACGGCGGCGGGTGCGGAGCGGTGACGTTCGTCGGTCGCTACGCCACGTGGAACGGCTACCCCGACGGGTACGTGCGCGACCTTGTCCGCAAGCGCACGACCCGCGTCCATGTACCCGGCAGCTACGTGATGCTGCGCGTCATCGGTGGTCGCGTGCTCGCGTCCGTGAGGCTGCCCGGAACAGCCGCACCCGGCGCTTCGGGCGTCGTGCAGGTACCGAAGTAGAACGGTGGGTCTGGGCCGGCTGTTGGGCGCTTCTACTTCGCGCGAGGAGCAGAAGCTGCCCGCTTGGTGGCTACCGGTCTCTGGGCTGCGAGCTGCTAGATCTTTTGGCTGGTCCAGCGCACCACGCGCCGGTGTTTGTCAATGCAGCGGATGAGCTGAGACTCTTCACCGGTCGGCCGGTCGTGGCAGTGAAGTCCAAGGACGGTACCGTTGCCTCCGCCTTGCCACACCGTGTCGTTCCAGGTGTGCACGATGAGGATGGCCTCCGCGCAGGACACATATCGACTGATGATGTGGAACGCGATCAGGGAGTCTTGGTTCCCGCAGGATTTCGGCGTCGCCGCTGTCACCGGCCTGCGCGGCCTCTTGTGCTCGCCCGCCTTGGCGATAGGCCCCTCCTCGCCGATAAGCTCGCACCCCGCACGCTCAAGCAAGCGGTCAAGGTGCTCGGTGCCTCGACGCAACCGCACGTGGAACGTCTGGCGAGCGCCAGGGCCCGACCGGCCGAACCAGTGGACCTCGACGGGAATCTCTTGGCCGTAGCGAAGCCTCTGAAGCCGCCGATGCGAACGCCCACCGGCGGGGTCGATCTGCTTGGTGTAGCACCAGGAGCCCAAGCCGTATGTCATGCCATACGAGCCTGGGATGGGAACCGCCGGGCCGACGCCGGCCGCTCGTACACTCACCCCGGGCCACAGCAGCCTGCCTTTCAGCAAAAACCCCAAGTCGAGGCTTGTGCCATGCCAGCGATTCATGTAGGCGATCGGCGTGCGCACGACGCGATTAGGACCCGGGGCACGCACGACATCCAAGTAGCGGGCGTCGCGGCGATTCTGCGCCCTCTCTGCGGCGGTGGGGTCCGGGTACCCCACCGGCACGGATGGCTTCGCTTCGTTACGGCTCGGAATGTCCAGCGGCTTGGGCGCACCGGAACCACAGCCCGTCAGCAATGCTGCGATGGCGACCCCGGAGCTCACCGCCGGAAACCTCCGCGCAGATCGGCGCAGACTGCGAAGGGCTCTAAGCCCTTGAGCTGCGTTCTCTTCTAGCGGGCACGACACCAGAGCAGACTAGACGCAGCCGCCGCTCCCCTTCACCTTTGGGCGAGAAAGAGAAGGCTCGGTTCACGCGGAAGCGGCACGCTGGGGCTCGCCGGTACCAGGTCGCGGGGACCGTGGTCGTTTACGCCCACCCAGCGGGCGTAGATCACCAAGAGTCCTGAGGGTGTCGTCGCTGGGCAGTGCACCTAACCCGCCTCCACCAGAACGGGTAGTGGCGAGTGAGTACTGCGGTGAACAGAACGGCGCCGACCATGATGGCGGTACTGGCGATGACGACGCCAAAGGTGGAGTCATCATCCAAGAGAAGGATTAGCCCCATGACGACCAACATCGCGTGGGATGCGAGGCTCCAACGCCAGCGGACCGGATCCATGAGCGCAAGCCTAGACGCACGACCAACGCGCGGTCTAGAAATGGCCTGCCCGGTGCATTCGTTCTCCCAACGCACGCCCCGCGGGCCTAATGCACCACATCACGAGACGCGTCACCGCCCAGCAACACACCGCGAGCGGTGCGACCAGAACCCAAGCCCAGACTGTTGCCACTTCGTGGAATAGCCACTCCGTCGCTTGCCCGACCAACAGCAGGCCCAAGACCCACTCGGTCGCCACCGACCACTTGATCTGGCTGTCATCGTCGTCGTTCACCAGCGCGAGCCTACTGTTGCGGCTCGATCCATTCCGGAGATCCGGACGACTGTGCGCCAATCGGCGTTCCGTCGACCGCCCGGGCGCTAGATTCGCTCGATGCGCCGTCCGCTCCGGAGCCTCCCGATCCTCGCCGTGCTTGCCGCCGCCGCGTTCCCCTCCGGGGCAAGCGCGATCGTCGCCGGTAGCACCGCCAGCGTGGCCGACTATCCGTTCTACACCCAGGTCGGCGGCGGCACACACTGCGGCGGCGCGCTCATTGCGCCCGACCGGGTGCTCACCGCCGCTCACTGCGACGTCGTCACGGACCTGGCTCGCACCGTGCGCGTCGGGCCACAGGAGGAGTTGCGGCACATCGTCCGTATCGCCAAGCACCCGGTTTACGTCCACTGGGAGCAGGGGCCGGGCGGCGGCTACGGCTTGGGCCCTGCCGATCTGATGGTGCTGCAGCTCGATCAGCCGGTGACGGACGTCACGCCGATCAAGTTGGCGACCGCCGCTGATGGGCTCACCGCGCCCGGGCAGGCGGTGACCATCATCGGCCGCGGCGTGCCCGTTGACGGGCAGCTACCGCGCGACCTCATCTTCCGGTCCGGGGTTGAGAAGATCGCGCCCGACGCCCGCTGCGGCGGGGTGATCGGCGACACCTTCCAGCAGGACTGGTCGCTGTGCACCTTGGATCCGCTGGCGCCGGCGGACCCCCAGGCGCTCGGCACGTTCGTGTCCACCTGCCACGGCGACAGCGGCGGCCCGCTGCTGGCCGTCAAGGACGGCATCCCCTACGAGGTGGGCACCGTCAGCGGCGGCGAGGAGTGCGGGTCCGCTCACGGCGACGTCTACGGGGACGCAGTTCGCGGACGCACGTTTGCGCTGACTCCGCGTCCGGTTTGGACTCCGTACGCGGCCGGACTGCCGGTGTTGCAAGGGCACGGGCGCGTCGGTGCGGTCCTGCGCTGCGAGGTGCGCTGGCAGGACCGGCCCACCCAGACGGTGTGGGACTTGGAGTCGGTCAGCCCGACCGGGCAATTCCTGGAGCAGCGGCCCGCCCGCGCGGGCCGGTACCGGGTGAAGAACTTGGACCGCGGCAAGCGGTTTGTGTGCGGCGCCAACGGCTTCAACGCCGGCGGTAACTTCGTCACGCGCTACTCGCACCCGGTGCGAATCGCGCCCTGAGGGCTGGACCGGTCGGCTCTCCTGGCCGGCGGCTAGAGTCGGCTGATGAGCAGCGGCGCCACCTTCGTCGGCATGCCCGACGAGGAGCACTCCCAACAACCCACCCGCCGACTGGGCACACTCGAGGGGGCAGCGATTCTTCTCCTTCCACTGGGCGGATTTCTACTGCTCATCGGATGGTTCGTCGGCGTGTTTTGTCTGTGGCGCTCCAAAGCCTGGACGACGCCGCAAAAATGGCTTGGCACGCTCGTCATTCCCGGCGGCCTCGCCGCCATACCGTTCCTGTTCGCTGCCGCCGGCAACCGAACCACGTGTCACAGCGTTGGCGGTGTCGAGCACTGCACACACCACTCGATGGCGCCACTGCTGATCACCATCGCGCTCGTGGTCGCTTCGATAGCCACCGCCGTCTACCTGGCCAGTAGCGCACGCGCGTAGCTCGACAGATTGAAAGGGACGCGGGACGCTCGGCCCGTCGAACCATGGTTGGTTTTGGACCTCCCGGGTCCATGAATCACCAAAGATTCAGAGGTGAGGCCGCTTCTGCCCTGAGCCGCAAAGCGCCTAATCCAGCACGCCGTGCCAGTACGCTCGCCAACCTCCATGTCCGGACGCTCCTACTTGATCACGACGCTCCTGATAGTCCGCGGGTAGCCGCTCAGCCCGCCCGCCCCCGCGCCGCCAGACCTCAACCAGGGCGCTGCTCCTTACGACACGGGGCGATGATCGACGCGATTGGTCGTGCGGTGGGAGTGGTCAGGTCGACGCCGAGAACTTGGCAGCGCTCCGCGCCGAAGCGGTGCCAAAGCGCTGCGGTCCACGCGCAGATGGCGGCGTCCAAGAGGTCCTCGCGTTGCTTGTACGCGGCCGCGTCCCGCGGTGACGGCGTACTTACGAGAGCCGCGGTCACGTCATGGGAGCGCAGGTCTATCGGCGGGTCGCAAGCGGAGAGCGCGGCGACGCGTCGGATCAGTTCGTCACACGCGGCGGTGCGGAGCGGCCACGCTTCCGCTGCTTTCATGCCCTTGGGCGCACGCTTGTAGGCAGGCCGTTTGTCGTCGTACCCGAGCTCCGCCGCCCCTACGATCGTGGTGTACGGGTAGCACTCACTCATCTTCCGGCCGCTGACTGGTGGCCCGTCGAGCCCGTCGTCGTAGTTCCACCCGGACTGCTCCAGGCGCTCGCGCAGCCGCACCCCGGCCAGCCACCGTGAGTTCAAGTTCGTCGAGTTGGCCGACACCCACCATCGACCGTACCGCTGCCCGACTTGGCGTTCGGCCAAGCGCTGACCGGTGGGGTTCTCGACGAGCAGCGGCGCGTCAACGAAGAGCAGAGTCTGGTCCGCGGCGTGCCCGTCTACCCACGCCACGGTCTCGTCGAGCCCGACGGTCCAGCCCGCATCCATGATCCGGCCGCCTGGTTCGAGAGCGACGACGCCGCTCTGGTTTGCCGGCTTGTCGGGTGAGCCCTCGCCCCAGGCGAGGTCAACCCCCAAGAACCTCATGGTCAGACGGCGGGCGAGAGCAGAATCACCGGGATGTCCCGGGTTGTGCGCTCTTGGTACACGGCGAAGTCAGGGCTCATGGCCACGAGCTTGGGCCACAGGCGGGCCTTCTCCTCCGGGCTGGCCTGGCAGGCGACGACGTCGCGTTGCTGCTTGCCGACCTGTACTCGCGTACGTGGTGCGGCCTGCAGGTTCAGCCACCACGCCGGGGTGGCGTCCGACCCTGATCGTGAGCCGACGATTACGAGATCCTCGCCGTCTTCGAGGTAGCACAGCGGCGTCGTTCTCGATTGCCCGGATTTGCGTCCCACATGATCGAGGAGGAGAATGGGACTCCCCGCGTATGTGCCGCCGATGCGCCCTCCACTCATGCAGTACACAAGCGTGTTGACCCGAGTGAATACGGTCTGCATCTTGATGCCGAACGAACCGGGTGGGGCAGCTGCGCGTGCGGGCACGGGTCGGAGTCTAGTCTCATCGCCATGGACGATCGACGCGAGCCGTGGTTGCTGCGCGAGCGCCGGCCGTCGAACGCGGTCGGGTTGCTTGTCGTCGTGGCGGGCGTCACGACGACAACCGCGCTCGTATTCCCTTTGTCTGACGTCGCGCCGCGGGCGTCTCTGGGGGTCCTCTACCTACTCGTCGTGCTGGTGGCCTCCACCTACTGGGGGCTGTGGCTCGGGGTCATCGCTGCGGTACTCAGCGCCGGCGCCTTCAACTGGTTCCACATTCCGCCGACCGGCCGCTTCACGATCGCCCAGAGCGAGAACCTCGTGGCCCTGGGCACCCTGCTGGTCGTCGCGGTGGCCTCGGGCGCCGTCGCCGATCTGGCTCGCGTGCGGGCGGCGGAGGCTCAGGCGCGCCGCCGCGAAGCAGACCTGGCCGCCGAGATGGCTCGGCTGTTGCTGGGCGACGACGACCTGGATGAAGGGCTCGGGCTCACCGCACAGCGGATCGCGCGCGCGCTCGACAGCCCGTCCGCGGCCGTGGAGCGCGGCATCGTCGACGGCGGGCCTCGGCGCACGGCACTCGATCTGCACGACGGCGAAGTCATAGTGGGCACGCTCCTGCTTCCGGCGGACCTGCCCGCAGCTGACCTGGACCGTGCCCGGGAGCGCATCGTGCCGGCGCTGGAGCCGCTGCTCGTGGCCGCGCTGCACCGCGAGGTGTTGCGCGACGAGGTGGTGGAGACCGCCGCGCTCCGCCACAGCGATGTCGTCAAGACCGCGGTGCTGCGCGCCGTCTCCCACGATCTGCGCTCACCGCTGACGGCGATCGTCACAGCGGGCGAGGTGCTCGGGTCGCCTTCATTGGACGATGAGGACCGAAGGGAGCTTTCGGCCTCCGTCGTGCTCGAAGGCCAGCGGCTCGCCCACCTGATCGACAAGCTGCTCGATCTCTCCAAGCTCGAAGCCGGCTCGGCGCCGCCGCGCCCGGACTGGTGCTCGCTCGAGGAGGTGCTGCGGGCAGCGGTCGACGGCCTCGGTGATCGCGCCGGCCGCGTGTCCTACGTGATCGACGCCGACCTGCCGTTCGTCCGTGCCGACGCCGCCCAGCTCGAGCGAGCGTTCGCCAACCTGATCGAGAACGCCGCCCGGCACTCCGGGGGCCAGCCGGTCTCCGTACGCGCCCGTGCCACTGGCTCGCGCCTGGTGGTGCGGATCGTCGACCGTGGCCCCGGCATCCCCGCGGCCGAGCAGGAGCGCATCTTCACGCCTTTCTACCGCATGGATGCCGACCCGCCTGCCGCGTCACACGGTGGCGCCGGGCTGGGCCTGGCCATCGCCCGCGGCTTCGTCGAGGCCAACGGCGGCGTTCTGCGTGTGGAGTCACTCCCCGGCCAGGGCACCACATTCGTGGCCGAGCTGCCGCTGCCCGTCGACGCGGCGGTGCTCTCGTGAGCGGCGGCGGCCGCCGGATCCTGGTCTGCGATGACGAGCTGCAGATCCTCCGGGCCCTGCGCGTGGTGCTGCGCGAAGCAGGCTTTGACGTCGTCAGCGCACAGACGGCGCAGGACGCGCTCGACTTGGCTTCGGTTCACCCGCCGGACGCGGCGATCCTCGACCTCGTCCTGCCTGACGGCAGCGGCATCGACGTGTGCCGGGAGATCCGCACGTGGTCATCGATGCCGATTCTGGTCCTCAGCGCCGTGGGGGAGGAGGACGAGAAGGTGCGCGCGCTGGAAGCGGGCGCCGACGACTACGTGGTCAAACCGTTCTCCCCGCGGGAACTTGTCGCCCGGCTGCAGGCCGCGTTACGACGCGCCGGCGACGCGACCAGCGAGCCGGTGATCGAGGCCGGTGGCCTGCAGATCGACCTGGCTGCTCGCGCCGTCCGGCGCGGGGCGGAGGACATTCACCTCACGCCGATCGAGTACGACCTGCTGACCACGCTCGCCCGAAACCGCGGGCGGCTGATGACCCATCGCGCGTTGCTGACCGAGGTGTGGGGCCCTGAGTACGCCGACGACACGCAGACGCTGCGCACGCACATCGCCAACTTGCGCCGCAAGATCGAACTGCCCGAGCCTGAAGAGGACGGCAGTGATCGCCCACCTGAGCCACGCCTGATCCGGACCGATCCGGGCGTCGGGTACCGCTTCAGCGCCTGACCGCCTCGATCTTCACGACATCTTGATGCGCCTGGCCGGTTTGCCCATGCGGGCTTGACGGTCGCGGTCGGACGATGTCGGCATGGAACTTTCCGACCTCCTCATGTTCGCCATCGGCGTCGGCCTCTTCGCCGTCATCGGCGCGCTCATCACCGGATTGGACCGGGTATGACTGCCACCGACCTGGTCGGGCTGCTCGTCGCCCTCGCCCTGATCGCCTACCTCACGTTCGCCCTTCTGCGCGGGGAGAAGCTGTAAATGACCTTCTCCGGCTGGGCTGAAATCGTCGTCTTCGTCGTCGTGCTTACGGCGCTCACCCCGCTGATCGGCGGGTACATGGCGCGCCTATTCACCGGCGAGCGGGTGTTCCTCAGCCCGATCGTCGGGCCGATCGAGCGCGGTACCTACCGGGTGCTGGGGGTCGACGCCGAACAGGAGCAGGACTGGAAGGCGTACGCGCGCTCGGTCATCGTGTTCAGCGCCATCGGGTTCGCCTCGCTGTACGCGATCCTGCGGCTGCAGGGCTCGCTCCCGTTCAACCCGCAGGGCTTCGGCGCGGTGCCCGCCGACGTGTCGCTGAACACGGCCTCCTCGTTCGTGACCAACACGAACTGGCAGTTCTACGCCGGTGAGACGACCGTCTCGAACTTCACGCAGATGGCCGGCCTCGCCGTTCACAACTTCCTCAGCGCCGCCGTCGGCATCGCCGTCTGCGTCGCGGTCATCCGCGGGTTCGCCAACCGCAGCATCGCCACCCTCGGCTCGTTCTGGGTGGATCTCGTGCGCGGCCTGCTGTACCTGCTGCTGCCGCTGTCCATCCTCGTCGCGCTCTTCTACGTCACGCAGGGAGTGGTGCAGTCGCTGTCGCCCAGCGACACCTTCACCACGCTCGCGGGCGGCAAGCAGAGCCTGGTGCTCGGGCCGGTCGCCTCCCAGGAGTCGATCAAGATCCTGGGGACCAACGGCGGCGGCTTCTACAACGTGAACTCGGCGATGCCGTTCGAGAACCCGACGGCGCTCACCAACGCCGTGCAGATGCTCAGCATCCTGCTGATCCCGGCCGGCCTGACGGCGACCTTCGGGCGCATGGTCGGCAGCCGCCGGCAGGGCTGGACGATCTACGCCGCGATGCTGGCCATGTTCGTCGCCGGCGTCGCCGTTCTCTACGCGGCCGAGGCCAACGGCTCCGCCGCCCAACACGCCGCGGGCATCCTCGGCGGCAACCTGGAAGGTAAGGACACGCGCTTCGGGCTGGGCAGCAGCACGCTCTTCGCAGCGGCCACCACGGTCGCCTCGTGCGGCGCGGTGAACGCGGCGATGGAGTCGCTCACCGCGCTCGGCGGCGCCGTGCCGATGGCCAACATGATGACCGGGGAGGTGATCTTCGGCGGGGTCGGCTCCGGGTTGTACGGGATGCTGCTGTTCGTCCTGCTGGCGGTGTTCCTGGCCGGGTTGATGGTCGGCCGCACCCCCGAGTACCTGGGAAAGAAGATCCGGGCACGGGAGATCAAGCTGACGATGGCCGGCACGCTCGCCGTACCGCTCCTGGTGCTGTTCGCCACGGCGTTGTCGATCGCCACGAAGTGGGGCAAACCGTCGATCGCCGCGCCGGGGCCGCAGGGCTTCTCGGAGACGCTCTACGCCTACACGTCCCAGGGCAACAACAACGGATCGGCGTTCGCCGGCTTCACCGGCTTCGTCCAGCCCAACGCCCCAGGTAACACCGGCTCGTTCGGGATCACGTTCGCCGACATCCTCGGCAGCGTGGCCATGGTCGGCGGGCGCTTCCTGCCCATCATCGCCGTGCTGGCCGTCGCCGGATCGCTGGCCGGCCGCCGGGTCACCCCGGCAGGCCCGGGAACGATGCGCACCGACACACCGACGTTCGCGGCGCTGCTGATCGCGACGATCCTGCTGGTCGCGCTCCTCACGTTCGTCCCCGCGCTGCTGCTCGGGCCGGTCGTGCAATCCCTCTCCACCACGTTGTTCTAGGAGCCAGAGCATGCGCACCGAACTCCGCATCTCCCTGATCGCCATCGTCCTGTGCACGCTGGTGCTCGGGCTGGCCTACCCGCTCGGCCTGACCGGCATCTCCCAGGCCGTGATCAGCGGCCCGGCGAACGGCAGCCTCGTCCATCACAACGGACACGTGGTCGGCTCCGAGTTGATCGGGCAGGACTTCAAGAACCTGCCCCGCTACTTCCAGTCCCGTCCCTCGCAGACCGACTACTCCGCGAACGCCACCGCGTTCTCCAACGCCGGGCCCAACAGCGCGGACCTGCGCGACCGTCTGGAGGCGAGCGCCGCGGCCTACCTGAAGCGCGAGCGCCCGTTCGACCTGACCCTGACCAAGACGCAGGTCCCCGGCGACGCAGTGTTCACCACGGCGTCCGGAGTGGATCCGCAGATCTCGGTGGCCGACGCCGACATCCAGGCCCATCGGGTCGCCGCGGTGCGGCATCTGTCGCTCGCGCGCGTCGACGCCTTGGTTCACGAGCACACCGACGGCCGCGCCTTGGGCATCTTCGGCGATCCGGCCGTGAACGTCCTCACCCTCAACATCGCGCTCGACCAGGAGGCCACACGATGAACTCCGCCCCCGAAACGTCCTCCGTCCTCACGCCCGAACTGCTGCTCCCCGCCCTCGGTGACAGCGTCCGCAAGCTGAACCCGCGGGCCATGATCCGCAACCCGGTCATGTTCGTGGTGGAGGTCGGCGCCGTGCTGACCACGCTCGTATGGCTGGCGCAGGTGTTCTCCATCAGCCTCGGCAGTGACGCCAACGACCCGCAGTGGTTCACGCTGTCGGTCGCCGTGTGGTTGTGGCTGACGGTCGTATTCGGCAACTTGGCCGAGGCGATCGCCGAAGGTCGCGGTAAGGCGCAGGCCGCTTCGCTGCGAGCAATGAAGGCTGACACCGTCGCCACGATGAGCGACGGCACCACTCGCGCCGCCGGCGAGCTGCGCCCCGGCGACCTCGTCGTGGTCAAGCCCGGCGAGATCATCCCGGGCGACGGCACCGTCGTGGTGGGCATCGCGTCGGTCGACGAGTCGGCCATCACCGGCGAGTCGGCCCCCGTCATCCGCGAGGCCGGCGGCGACCGCAGTGCCGTCACGGGCGGCACCCGCGTGCTGTCGGACGGGATCACCGTCGAAATAACGCAGGAGCCGGGCAAGTCGTTCCTGGATCGCATGATCGCCCTCGTCGAAGGTGCCGAGCGGCGTAAGACTCCCAACGAGATCGCCCTCGGCATCCTGCTCGCCGGGCTGACGCTGATCTTCCTGGTGGTCGTGGCCACGCTGCGTCCTTTCGCGGACTTCGCGGGCACCACGATCTCCCTGGCCACCTCCATCGCCCTGCTGGTGGCGCTGATTCCGACGACCATCGGCGCGCTGCTCAGCGCGATCGGCATCGCGGGCATGGACCGCCTCGTGCGCCGCAACGTGCTCGCCACCTCCGGCCGCGCCGTCGAAGCTTCCGGCGATGTCGACGTCCTGTTGCTGGATAAGACCGGCACCATCACCCTGGGCAACCGGCAGGCCGCGCAGTTCCTACCCATGCCGGCCGTGAGCGAGGTCGAACTGGCCGCGGCCGCCCGCCTCTCATCCCTCGCCGACGAGACACCGGAAGGGCGTTCGATCGTGACGCTGGCCAAGCAGTACGGCCTCGACGGTCACGACGAACTGGGGCCCGACGCCGAGTTCGTGCCCTTCACCGCGGAGACGCGCATGTCCGGCGTGGATGTCGACGGCGTGCGCTGGCGCAAGGGTGCCGGAGACTCCGTGATTGCCTGGGTGCAGGCCGAAGGCGGCCAGGTGCCTGACGAACTGACCACGGCGCTGGAGCATGTGGCGCGCGAAGGCGGCACCCCGCTGGCGGTAGCCCGCGACAGCCAGGTGCTGGGCGTCGTCTACCTGAAGGACACCGTCAAGGACGGGATGCGCGAGCGCTTTGACCAGCTCCGCGCGATGGGCATCCGCACGATCATGGTCACGGGCGACAACAAACTGACGGCCGCCAAGATCGCCGACGAGGCCGGCGTGGACGACTTTCTGGCCGAGGCGACGCCCGAGCGCAAGCTTGAGCTGATCCGCTCCGAGCAGACCGAAGGTCGCCTCGTGGCGATGACGGGCGACGGCACCAACGACGCGCCCGCTCTTGCCCAGGCCGACGTGGGCGTGGCGATGAACACGGGCACCCAGGCCGCCCGCGAGGCCGGCAACATGGTCGACCTCGATTCCAACCCGACGAAGCTGATCGAGATCGTCGAGGTGGGCAAGCAACTCCTGATCACCCGCGGCGCGCTGACCACGTTCTCGATCGCCAACGACGTGGCGAAGTACTTCGCCATCCTGCCGGCGATCTTCGCCTTCACCTACGCCGCGGCGGGGGAGACGGGGCCGCTGAACGAGCTGAACGTGATGAACCTCGGCACGCCCCAGTCGGCCATCATCTCGGCCATCATCTTCAACGCGCTGATCATCCCTGCGCTGGTGCCGCTGGCCCTACGCGGCGTGAAGTACCGCGCCGTTGGGGCGACCGCGCTGCTGCGCCGCAACCTGCTCGTCTACGGGCTCGGCGGGCTGATCGCCCCGTTCATCGGGATCAAGGTCATCGACCTCCTGGTCCACAACGTGTTCGGGGCTTGAGGCGGCGGTCATGGAAGCCCGTGCCGGTCGCCTGAAGGTCTTCCTCGGTATGGCCGCCGGAGTGGGGAAGACCGTGCGCATGCTGCAGGAGGGGCACGCGGCGGCGGACTCGGGCCGTGACGTGGTCGTTGCTCTGCTGGAGACCCACCGCCGCGAGGACACCGCGCGCGCCGCCGAGGGGTTGTCGATCCTCCCTCGGCGGATCGTCGACTACCGTGGCACTGCGCTCCAGGAGATGGACCTGCCGGCGATCCTGGCCCGTGCGCCCGAGCTTTGCCTGATCGACGAACTGGCCCACACCAACGCGCCGGGCCTCGAGCACGCCAAGCGGTGGGAGGACGTGCGCGACGTGCTTCGCGCTGGGATCGACGTGCTCACCACCGTCAACGTCCAGCACCTCGAGTCGCTGAACGACCGGGTGACCGAACTGTCGGGCGTCGTCGTGCGGGAGACGATCCCCGACGCGGTCGTGGGGTCGGCCGACGAGATCGTGCTGATCGACCTGACCCCCGAGGCGCTGCTCGAACGCCTGCGGGCCGGCAAGGTCTATCCGGCCGAGCGCGTCGACGCGGCGCTGAACAACTTCTTCAAGGTCGAGAACCTGGCGGCGCTGCGGGAGTTCTCGCTGCGGCAGGTGGCCGAGGAGGTGGAAGCGCAGCGGGTCGGGCACGCCGCCGCGGCGCTACCGCGGCGCGAGGAGCACGAGCAGGGCGACCGTGCCCCGCAGGCCGTCGGCGAACGGCTGATGGCCGCTGTAGAACCCCTGCCCAGTTGCCAGCGCCTCGTTCGTCGCGCCTGGCGCTCGGCCCAGCGACTCGGCGCCGAACTTGACGTCGTCTGGGTTCAGCCGCCTGGTCGCCCACCGACGGACGAGGAGGAGGCCCGCCTGGGCGCACTGCGAACGCTCTGCTCGGTCCTGGGCGCCCACCTGCTGGTGGAGAGCGGTGATGACGTAGCCGTCGCGATCGCGGAGGCCGCCCGCCGCCGGGGCACCACCTACATCCTGCTGGGCGCGTCGCGCCCTCCGCGTGGCCTGGCGCGCATGCGCGAGCCGCTGCCGCTGCAACTGATCCGCAAACTGCCGGGGGTCGACGTTCGCATCGTCGCAGACCGCGCTTTGCGCAAGGAGACTCCCTCATGACCGTCCTGCTGATCGTCGTGGCCGCCGTCGTCCTGGGTCTCGCCGCCGGCTGGTGGCTGCCACCCAACGGCCGGCTCGGGAAGCGGTCTGCCACCGCCACTGCGCCGACCGTGCGCCGGATACTCCTGCCGTTCACGGGCACCTCGATCTCCAGTCGCTCGCTGCAGGCTGCGTTGCGCCTGTGCAAGGCCGAGAACGCGACACTGATGCCCGCCTACCTGGCCCGCGTGCCGCGCACGCTGCCGCTCGACGCCGCGGTGCCTCGCCAGGCCTCGGAGGCGATGCCTCTGCTGGAGGCCATCGAACAGCAGGCTCACGCGCAGGACGTGCCGGTCGATACGCGCATCGAGCGAGGGCGGACCTACAGGCACGCTCTCAGCCGCTTGCTCGACGGCGAGAAAGTCGACCGGGTGATCGTTTCCGCCAACGGCGACACGGACCACGGCCTGAGCGAAGAAGACCTCGTCTGGCTGCTTCGCGAGGCCCCCGCGGAGGTCTTGATCCTGCGGCCCGGCCCGGCGGACGACCGCGTCGTATCCGCCGCGGCCGTCGCCGGCCACTTCTAGCCCTCCTACCGGCGGACGCCCTTGAGGCCGGTCTTGAAAGCGGTGTACGCCGGGCGAGTGGTGCCGTCGGAGTTGATGAGACCGGCGTCGAAGCCGGTGCAGTCCGTGCCGTGCCAATTGAACGAGTAGGCCCGCTCGAGGTCCTTGTCGAACCCCTTGATCAGCTTGAACATCTGGTCCGTCGCCCGCTTCTGACGGCTCAAGTTGCACGGGAAGTTGGGCTTGAACTGCGCCAGGCCGCCGGTCTCGGTGAGCCAGAACCGGGCGCGGCGATCACGCTTGCGAGTCGCGGTGATGATCGCCTTGGTGCCTTTGGTCCGGAAGCGGTTCACGTCGCCGTAGTCATGGATGCCGACGATGAGCTTGGAGGACCGGGAACTTGACGGGAGTGCGGCGAAGAACTTGGAGATGTACGTCCCCACACCGGGCTGGTCGAGCACGTCGAGGGCGACGATGTTGCAGCCCGAACACAGCTTGCGCAGGGCCAGGTAGAACTGGGCCGCACGGGATGGGGAGCGGTACGTGGGCTCCGTCTGGTTGTTGGCCTCGTTCCACACGCCGAAATCCTTGACGCCGAGCTTCTTGTAGCGCTTGACCAGCGCGCCGACCTTCGACTTGTACGCGGCGACCGACGGAAGCTTGGCCTTCTTGCGCCCGTAGTTGTTGGTCGAGAAGTGCAGCAACACGTGGACGTTGGCGGCCTTGGCCGCGGCCATGTAGGCGTCGGCCTGGGCGAGCGCATACGGGGTGCTGATCGCGTCGTAGCGGACGAAATACCGCGTGTAGCGCACGTGCAGGGCTTGCCAGTGGGTGTCGGTGAAAGTGGTGGCCTGCTGGTCGCCGATGCCGACGATCACGTTGGCGGTACGGGCTTGCGCCGCCGCGGGGGCGCTGAGGAGGAGAACCGCGAGAGCCATGAGGAACAGTCGTTGCATAGAACTCCAGGTTAGGGGGTCGAATGTCAGAACACGCCTGCAGCCGCTCGGCCGAGCGCTACTGCGCCAAATCCGGCAATCAGGCTGACGCCCACGTTGATCGCAGCCGCCGGAATACGTCCTTCGCCGGCCAGTCGTTCGCTGTCCAGCATCCACGTCGAGAACGTGGTGAACGCACCCAGGAACCCGACTTCGACGATGCGCAGCAGCGGTTGATGGGTGCTGAACCCGGTCAAGAACCCCAGGGCGAACGCCCCGGAGAGGTTCACGAGAAGGATTCCGTACGGGAACCGTTCGTGCCGGGCGATGACGACCAAGCGATCCACAGCGTAGCGTGAGAGCGATCCCGCTCCGCCGGCCAGGGTGAGACCGCACCAGGCGAGGAGCGTCACGCCGTCGACTCCTCGTGCGTGCGGTGAACCGCCCATGTGGCGAGTGTCACCGCGCCCAGGCCCAGCACGATGCTGGTCAGCGCGTACCCGGCCGCGAGCGCCTCGTGGCCGCCGTCCAGCAGGTCCAGCAGTTCGACCTGCAGCGTCGAGAAAGTGGTCAGCGCCCCCGCCAGGCCGGTGCCCAGAAACGGTCGCCAATGGGGCTTGGCGGCGTAGTGGTCGTGCCTCGTGACCACCACACCGAGCAGGAATGCGCCGACGAGGTTCGCGGTGAAAGTGGCCCACGGCCACGTGCCCGGGGAGTGGGGGAGGGCCTCGATGAGCGCGGCGCGGGCGAGAGCGCCGATCATGCCGCCGATCACGATGGCCAGGACGGGGTGACGACCGCTCGTCATGGGTCGGTTGGTAGCAGCCGAGCCGGTCGTGGTGCGACGTCCGGTGTCATCGCCCGTTCATCGAAACGCGTGGGCCCGCGCGCTACCGTGACGGTCATGGCCGATCACCCTGACACCAGCGACGTGCCGACCCCCGTCACCCTCAGCGACGAGCAGTGGCGCGAACGCCTCACCGCCGACCAATACCGGGTCTTGCGCCAAGCCGGCACCGAGTACCCGTTCAGCGGTGAGTACGTCGACGTCTTCGACGACGGCTCCTACCGCTGCGCGGGCTGCAACGCGGAACTGTTCGTCTCCGACACCAAGTTTGACCACGGCTGCGGGTGGCCGTCGTTCACCACGCCTTCAGCGGACGGCAGCATCCTGTACCGAGAGGACTCCACGCACGGCATGCGCCGCGTCGAGGTGCTCTGCGCCGGCTGCGAGGGCCACCTGGGCCACGTCTTCGACGACGGCCCCGGCCCGACCCACCAGCGCTTCTGCATCAACAGCGCCGCGATCAAGCTCGACCGGACGTAGGGCGTCGGGCCTGAACGTGTGGCACGTGATCGCGCCTCTCTGTAGCGTGGCGCGACCATGAATCCCCTCCGCTGGATCGCGCCCGGGCTCGTCACACTGCTGCTCGTTGCCGTGCCCGCGGTGGCCACCGCCGCCACGCAGGTCAATGCCTATTCGCTCGGGCTGACGCTCGACGGCACGGCCGGCACGGCCGGCACGGCGCCGGCTCCCGCGCCTTCGGGCCTCGACGTCAAGCTCGCGATCGCCGAGACCTCGGGGAACCGGCCTGCGACCGTCAATCACGTCGTTCTGTCGCTGGCGGGAGTCCACCTGGACGATGCTGCGGTTCCAGGCTGCGACGAAGTCGCGCTCAACGATGCGTCCAACACGACGGGGCTGGGCGTCTGCCCGGCGGCCTCGCTGGTGGGCACGACCGAGATCGTGGACGGCATCGGACCCTCCGAGGACATCAGCACCAAGTTGTTCGGGTGTTACATGTCCGGGGCTCTCGTCAAGTCGACCTTCCCGGGCCACCTGCTGCTCTGGCTGTTAGGCGGCGGCTCGTCCCCGGATCCGGCCAAGCAATGCGTGGTGGACATCCATCAGGCACTGGTGGCGACCGTGACGACATCGCCGATGGGATCCGTGGTGGACGTGGCAATCCCCGCAAACCTGGCCCATCCCGGCGGCGTGGGTGTACTGGACAGCGGCTTCTCCCTCATACATCTCGGCTTCATCAAGCCCACCGGCCCCGGCGGGTACACGACGACGATCGCCTGTCCGAGCGCCTCAGCCGACGTCACAAGCGACGTCGGCCTGCAGACCGTCGCCGCTCCCCCCGTGACGTCGTGTGCCCCGCCCGTCGTAACACCCCCGCCGGTGATGACGCCTCCCTCATTCCCGAGTGTCGGCGCCTCGGTCCCGCTCGTAAAGTCCGACGGCAAGGTAAGCCTCGCGTTCACCTGCCCCGCGTCGGGTCAGTGCACCGGCAGCGCGGTGCTGTTGGCCAATGGTCGCTCCGTGGGTACGGCCACGTTCGCGATCGCCGCCGGCGCCTCCCAGAAGGTCGTCATCAAGCTCACCTCCGCTGGGCGCAGGATGCTCAAGAAGGGCCATGGGCGCCTCCGGGTGGCGCTGGTCGTCATCGGCGGTTCCGGCGGCAAGACTAAAACCAGGAACCTCACGCTCAAGGCGGCCAAGCACCGCTGAGTCAAGTATCCGTACGGCGTTCCGGAGCGCTAGCTCAGTCGTGCCCACTGTCACAATGTTGTTACAAGGTCACGTGATCAGATAGGCTCGCCGAGCTGCCGCGGGAACCTGTCCTTCCCGGCTTGTCCAGCCAGGTCGCTTTCGAGCGAACTGCGCCTCGCTGGTGGCATCCCTCATGCCCGCTTCCGACGCCCACGATGCCGCCCCCGAAGAGCCCCAGAGGGCCCACTCTGCGCGCGGCCGTTGCCGGAAGCCTGCTGATCGGCACCCTGCTGCTCTGCGCCGCAGTGGGTCTCGCGCTCGGCGCGGTCTTCGGGCTACCTGTCCTCGGTCTGTTCGTCGGCCTCTTCGCGGGCTTTCCGCTCGGCGTCCTCGTGGTCCGTACGCGATTTCGCGATCTCTGAGACGCGAAGCCTGAGGCCATGACCATCCTGCGCTACCTGGATCTCGTGGTCCTCGCGATTGCCCTTCCCATCTTCGTGATCGCAGGGTGGCCGATGCTTGGGTACGCCGCCGGCGCTGGCATCTGGCTCGTTCAGCGCGGGATCCAGTACTACGGCGAGCGCAAAGCCGAGGCGTCCGACGACGTGAAAACGTCCGTCGGGATCCTCGCCGGAAGCATCATCGGACGTGGATGGCTCGTAGCCCTTACGATCTTCGCCGCCGGGATGATTGAGAATCGGGCCGGGCTCGCCGCCGCCGTGCTCGTGATCGTTCTGTTCACCGTGTACTTCACCGCCAACATGATCACCCGTCCCTTCCAGAACGCCACCAAGGAACCGCTCTCGTGAGGACCCGCCGCGCCCTGTACGCCGTCCTCGCCCCACTGGCTCTCCTGCTGGTGTTCCCGGCCTCGTCGTTCGCGCTGAACATCAACAAGGACTTCAAGCCGCAGAACGAGTTCAAGCTCGACACGTGGTTCTCGATCGGTCCGATCCACTTCAACAAGGCCGTCTTCTACGTGATCGCCGCGGCCGCGCTGAGCGTGGGAACGATGCTGTACGTGGCCAAGCGGATGACAGAGAAGCCCAACCGCGTCCAGACGGCCGTCGAGGCGGCTTACGGCCTCATGCGCGACAACATCACGCGGGGCAACATGTCCAGCGAGATGGCCGCCAAGTGGTTCCCCTTCGTCGGCGCGATCTTCCTGTTCATCTGGTTCTCGAACATGATCGGCTACCTGCCGCTGCCGACCAACACCGAGCACAAGGTCGCGATCTTCGGGCTCCACGTGCCGTCGCTGTCCCTGTACGCGGCGACCGCGAACCTGTCCGTGCCGCTCGCTCTGGCCCTGATTGTGTGGCTGAGCTACAACATCGTCGGCGTACGCAAGCATGGGCTCATCGGCTACCTGAAGACGTGGATCCCGGCCGGCGTCGAAGGCCCCGCGCGCATCCCGATCTTCTTCATCGAGGTGATTTCGCACTTCGTGCGTCTCGTCTCGCTCAGTGTTCGTCTGTTCGCCAACATCTTGGCCGGCCACCTGCTGATCCTGTTCATGGGCGGCGGCTTGGTCATCCTGCTCAACCTGGCCGTCGTGGGATCCGTGATCCTGGGCCTGTTGACGGGCACCATGGCCGTGGCCTTCTTCCTGTTCGAGATCGGCCTGGTCGCAACGCTTCAGGCGTTCATCTTCGCCACCCTCACCTCCATCTACCTCGGCGCCGCGGCGTCCGAGGATCACTGATCAACAAGGAGCACGTAGTGGACCTCACCATCATCGCTGCAACCGTCGCCGAAGACACCGGGCTTCGTGGCCTCAAGGCCATCGCCTTGGGCGTCGGCGCCGGTCTCGGCACCATCGGCCCCGGCATCGGCGTCGGCTACATCTTCGGCAAGGTCATCGAGTCAGTGACCCGGCAGCCTGAGATGAAGGACGAGATCACGTCGATCCAGTGGCTGGGCTTCGCGCTCACCGAGGCGATCGTGTTCTATGCCTTCATCTTCGGCCTGATCGCCTTCTTCCTGGCGTAGACCGAACATGCTCTCCGCCATCACCGCCGCCACCGAAGGGTCGTCGACCTTCCTCGTCTCCCCCGACGTGGGGTTGATGCTGTGGACGCTGCTCGCCTTCGGCGTGGCCCTCTGGGTGCTCAACAAGTACGCGTTCCCGCGGATCAGCGAGGCGTTGGACAAGCGCCAGAAGATGATCGAGGATTCCATCGATCACGCTGAGTTGACCCGTGTGGAGGCCGACAAGATCCTCGCCGAGTACCGCGAGCGCCTGAAGGAGGCGCGCGTGCAGTCCGAGGAGATCGTCGAGAAGGCCCGCAAGGCCGCCGAGACGACGAACCGTGAGGCCGTCGAGGCCGGCAAGACCATCCGCGAGGATCTGCTCGTTCAGGCGCGCAAGGACATCGAGGGTGAGACCCGCCGTGCCATCCAGGACATCCGCAACGAGGTCGCGGACCTGACGATCATGGCGACCGAGAAGGTCACCCGTAAGACGCTCAACGAAGCCGACCAGAAGCGCCTCGTCGAAGAGGCGCTGGGTGAGCTGGACTTCACCACGCTGTCCGGCGGGGGAGCCAGTCAGAACTAATGGAACAGATCGCCACCGTCTACGCCCGTTCGCTGTTCGAGGTTGCTCTGAAGGAGAGCAAGCATGACCTCGTCAAGGAGCAACTCGGCCAGATCGCCGACGCTCTGGACGAGAACCGCGATCTGGCGACCTTCTTCTTCTCGCCCTACTTCTCCACCCTGGAGAAGAAGGATGGGCTGACGAAGGTCATCGACGGTGCCGATCCGGTGGTGCTCAACTTCCTCGAGCTGCTCGTGGAGAACCACCGGATGCCGGCGATCTTTCGCACCCGGCGTCATTTCGACGCATTGTGGGACGAGGAGAACAAGCTGCTCCCCGTCCAGCTCACGTCGGCCATCACGCTCGAGCAGTCGACGGTCGATCAGCTCGGTGCCGCCATCGAGCAGAGCACCAACCGCAAGGTCCAATTGACCACCGAGGTGGACCCGGACGTCCTGGGCGGCATCGTGCTGCGCGTGGGCAACTCCATCCTCGACGCCTCCATCCGAAACCGTCTCGAACTCCTGCGCAAGCAGGTTGCACGGGCCTAAGCGGCCCGCCCGCACAAGGAGCACACCGAACACCATGCAGATCAAGCCTGACGAGATCACCTCCATCCTCAAGGCCCGCATCGAGGGCCTCGACGCCGGCAGCGCCGAGCTGACCGAGGTCGGCACCGTGCTGTCCATCGGCGACGGCATTGCGCGCATCCACGGCCTGGAGAACTGCCAGTCGTTCGAGATGCTCGACCTGCCGCACGGGGTCACCGGCCTCGCGTTGAACCTGGAGTCCGACAACGTCGGCGCCGTGCTGTTCGGCGAATGGGAGAAGGTCGTCGAGGGCGACACCGTCAAGCGCACCGGCCGTCTGCTGGAGATCCCGGTCGGCGACGCGCTGCTGGGCCGCATCGTCTCCCCGCTCGGCGTGCCGCTGGACGGCAAGGGCGACATCGCCACCACCGAGACCCGCCCGGCCGAGTTCAAGGCCCCCGGCATCGTGCAGCGTCAGCCGGTCACCGAGCCGGTGCAGACTGGCCTGAAGGCGATCGACTCGATGATCCCGATCGGCCGTGGCCAGCGCGAGCTGATCATCGGCGACCGTCAGACGGGCAAGACGGCGATCGCGATCGACACGATCATCAACAACAAGAACTCGGGGATCATCTCGGTCTACGTGGCGATCGGCCAGCGCATGGCCGCCGTCGTGCAGCTTGCCGAGACCTTGGCCGAGAACGGCGCGTTGGACAACACGATCATCGTGGCTGCCGCCGCCGATGAGGCAGCGCCGATCAAGTTCATGGCGCCGTACGCCGGCGCCGCGATGGCCGAGTACTTCCTCTACAAGGGCGGTCACACGCTCTGCATCTACGACGACCTCACCAAGCACGCTTACGCCTACCGGCAGATGTCGCTGCTGCTGCGCCGCCCGCCGGGTCGCGAGGCCTACCCGGGCGACGTCTTCTACCTGCACTCCCGTCTGCTGGAGCGCGCGGTGAAGCTGAACGACAGCCTCGGTGGCGGGTCGATGACGGCGCTGCCGATCATCGAGACCCAGGGCGGCGACGTGTCGGCCTACATCCCGACGAACGTCATCTCGATCACCGACGGGCAGATCTTCCTCGAGCCCAAGCTGTTCTTCTCGGGCGTGCGCCCGGCCATCAACGTGGGCATCTCGGTGTCTCGCGTGGGCGGCAACGCGCAGATCAGCCCGATGAAGAAGGTCGCCGGCCGCTTGAAGCTGGAGCTGTCGCAGTACCGCGACCTCGAAGCGTTCGCGCAGTTCGGCTCCGACCTGGATGCGGACACGCAGAAGACGCTGGCCCGCGGCGCGCGCCTGGTCAAGACGCTGAACCAGGGCGAGCGTCAGCCGATCCCCGTCGCCGAGCAGGTGGTGGCCATCTACGCGGCCACCAACGGCTTCGTCGATCAGATCCTGGTCGACCGCGTCGACGAGTTCCTCACCGGCCTGTCCCAGCGCGCTCGCGCCGAGGCGCCCGAGCTGCTCGCCACCATCACCGGCGGCGACTGGTCCGAGGAGACCCAGGGCAAGGTCAAGGACCTCGTCACGGCCTTCGGCAGCGACTTCGGCCACGATCTGGACGAGGACGGTCAGCCGATTTCCGACACGGACGCTCCCGAGGCCCGCGCCGCCGCCGCTCCCACCGCCGAGGAGCAGACCGAGGAAGAGGCCGTCCCCGCGTGAGCAGCCAGAAGGACGTTCAGAACCGGATCGCCTCGGTCAAGAACATCGAGAAGATCACGCGCGCCATGGAGATGGTCGCCGCCGCGCGGCTGCGGCGGGCCGAGCAGCGCATCTCCGCGCTGCGCCCGTACGCCGGCGCGTTGCGTCGCATGACGCGGCAGGCCGCGCAAGCAGCCGGCAGCGAGATCAGCTCGATGCCGATCCTCGCTGACCGCGAGACCGAGCAGACGGTCGCCATCCTGCTCGTCACGGGCGATCGCGGACTGGCCGGCGCGTTCAACTCGCAGATCATCCGCGCGGGCATCCGCGCCGCGGCCGAGTATGAAGCCGAGGGCAAGACAGTCGTCTTCTACGCCTCCGGGCGTCGTGGCGTCTCGTCGCTGATCTTCCGTCGCCGCGATCCCGTCGGCGCCTACGTCGGCTTCACTGATCGCCCGGCCTACGCCAACGCACGGGACATCGCCGACGCCCTCCGCGCCGCCTACGTCGACAAGCGTGTCGACCGGGTGGAGATCTTTTACAACGGGTACGTCTCCGCACTCACTCAGGAGGTGCGTCGCGAGACGCTCCTGCCGCTGTCGCAGGCGACGATCCTCGAAGCGGATGTCGGCGAGCCCGATGAGCCGGGCGCGCATCACTCCCTCGTGGAGTACGAGCCCGATCCCGAGGAGATCCTCGAGCGCCTCGTGCCCGACTACATCGAGATCTCGATCTTCCGTTCCCTGCTTGAGTCCACCGCGTCCGAGCACGGCGCGCGCATGACCGCCATGCGCAACGCCTCGCAGAACGCCGGCGAGGTCATCCAGGATTTGACGTTGGAGATGAACCGGGCCCGTCAGGCCGAGATCACCCAGGAAATCATGGAAGTCGTCGCGGGCGCCGAAGCGCTCGTATGAGACATCGTCCGGACGACGTCGCGTAGCGACGTCGGTAGGCCGAAACACCTTCTTTTCGAATTCACACGCAAACCTAGGAACATCAGACATGGAAGCCGCCACCGCCACCAAGAACGTCGGTCGCATCGAGGAGATTCAGGGCGTCGTCATCGAGGCCGTCTTCCCCGACAAGCTGCCCCCGATCAACAACGCGCTCGAGATCCGGCACAGCGCCAGCGGTGAGAACGACGAGTCGCTCACCGGCGACAACGCGACCGTCCTCGTCTGCGAGGTGCAGCAGCACCTGGGCGACGATCGCATCCGCGCGGTCGCCATGGACAGCACGGACGGCCTGGCGCGTGGCGTCGAAGTGATCGACACCGGCGGCCCCATCACCGTGCCCGTCGGTCCGATGACCCTCGGCCGCATCTTCAACCTGCTCGGCGAGACCATCGACGAGGCCGGTCCCCTGGATGTCGGCGAGCGCTGGCCGATCCACCGTGATGCCCCGAACGTCGAGGACCTCACGCCGACCGCGGAGATGTTCGAGACGGGCATCAAGGTCGTCGACCTCCTCGCCCCGTACGCCAAGGGCGGCAAGGTCGGCCTGTTCGGCGGCGCCGGCGTGGGCAAGACGGTGCTCATCCAGGAGCTCATCAACAACCTGGCTCAAGAGCACGGCGGCCTGTCGGCCTTCTGCGGCGTGGGCGAACGCTCCCGTGAGGGCAACGACCTTTGGCTGGAGATGAAGGAGTCCGGCGTCATCGACAAGACGATGCTCGTCTTCGGTCAGATGAACGAGCCTCCCGGGGCGCGTATGCGCGTCGCGCTGTCAGGCCTGACGATGGCCGAGTACTTCCGTGAGCAGGGCCAGGACGTGCTCCTGTTCATCGACAACATCTTCCGGTTCGTGCAGGCCGGCTCCGAAGTGTCCGCACTGCTGGGCCGCATGCCGTCGCAGGTGGGCTACCAGCCCACGCTGGAGACGGAGATGGGCCAGTTGCAGGAGCGGATCACGTCGACCCGCCAGGGTTCGGTCACCTCGGTGCAGGCCATCTACGTGCCTGCCGACGACCTCACCGACCCTGCCCCGGCGTCGGTGTTCGCCCACCTGAACGCCACCACGGTGCTCTCCCGGGCCATCTCCGAGAAGGGCATCTACCCCGCGGTGGACCCGCTGGACTCCACGTCCACGATCCTCAAGGCGGACGTCGTCGGCGAGGAGCACTACAACGTCGCCACGCGCGTCAAGGAGATCCTGCAGCGCTACAAGGAGCTCCAGGACATCATCGCCATCCTCGGCATCGACGAACTGTCCGATGAGGACAAGCTCGTGGTGGGCCGCGCTCGCCGCGTCGAGCGTTTCCTCTCCCAGCCGTTCTTCGTGGCCGAACAGTTCACGGGCACGCCCGGCGCGTACGTGCCGATCGCGGAGACGATCCGCGGCTTCCAGGAGATCGTCGACGGCAAGCACGATGACGTGCCGGAGTCGGCCTTCTTCCTGAAGGGCACGATCGACCAGGTCCTCGAGTCCGTCAAGAAGGACTGACGTGGCCCGCACCCCATTCCCCGTCGAGGTCCTGACCCCGGAGGGGCAGGTCTTCGAGGGTGAGGTCGAGATGGTCTCCACGCGCACCAGCGTGGGGTCGATCGGCATCCTGGCTCACCACCAGCCGTTGCTGGGCATGCTCGATCCCACCGAGTTGCGGCTTTACCGCAGCGAGGAAGACATCGTGCGCTTTGCCCAGGGCGAGGGCTACGTGCAGGTCTCCCCCGAGGGCGTTCTGATCCTCGTGGAGGAGGCGACCCCGCCCGAGGCGCTGGATGTCGCCGACCTGGAAGCCAAGCTAGCCGCGGCCCAGGGTGACCTTGACGGGGCGCAGGACGGCTCCGAGCAGGCACGTGTGGCTGCACAGGGCGTGCGTCGCTGGGAGGCGTTCCTTCAGATCGCCCGCGGCGACGGTCCTGCCTGAGCCTGTTCGGCGTCGCGGCCAGGTCGTGCCGTCAGCCGGATACGCTTAGCGCATGTCCGACGAGCCCCCTGTGCCTGACCGGGATCCATCTTCGGGCAAGCCCCTGTTCCTGAAGCCGGAGGCGGTGGAGCCGGAGGTTGTGGAGCCAGAGGTTGTGAAGCCGGCCGCTGCTGAGCCGGTCAGGGTTGGGCCGCCGGTCGTGGAGCCGGCCGCCGTCGAGCCGGAGGTGCTCGTCGACGAAGACGAGCATCCCGAAGTTCTCGACCCGCCGACCCGGCCCATCGCCCGTCGGCCCGCACCCGCCGGTGCACCCGCCGAACGCCCTGTTGCCCGCCGGCCCGCGCCCCAGCCGACCGCGGTGCATACGCCGATGGCCACGCGCCCGTCGACGCGGCCCGATCGCGTCCCCACCGAGCTGCCACGCGCCTGGTGGCTGCTGGCCGTCGTCGAGGTCACGCTCATCATTGTCCTGCTCGTCGCGTGGTTGAGCGGCTCAGCGGACCCGCCGGCGGGCTGCTCGCGCTCGATCTGCTCGCTCGGCCAGGGCGTGGCGATCCTTTCGCTCACCGGCGCCCTCATCCTCGGTGGCCTGCTCGTCGTCTCGATGCTCTACATCGCCGTCGGAGCTGCACAGAGCAACCGCCGCGTCGACCGCGGCCGTCAGTAGCCCCCTCCGCTCCAAGTCAGCTGAGTCGCACGGCGTGGTCAACACCGTCCTGTGTCCAACTGATTCGTTGGCTGCGAGAATGCAGGCGCGTGATCGGGGACTTGACCGTGGCGGTGGCCAGCAGGCGATCGCCGGAGGCGTCGGCAGCGTGCAGGACACCAACCGTCTCGTACGCGATGGCGCCCGAGTCCGCGAGGGCGAGGCCGGTAGGTACCCCGTCCTCGGCGGGCGTCTGCAGTGTGATGTCGCGCACCAGTCGGCCCGTGGACACATCGATAACCGCGAAGCGGTCGTAGTGCACGGCGGGGTTATTGAACGCCGAGTAGGAAAACGCGGCAAAGCGCCGTCGTACCTGGATCTGACCCACACTGGCATCGAAGTCGTCAGCGCCACCCGAATTCTCCGCGAAACGGTGCGAATGCCCGGTTGCCCGCCAGCACGCGTAGAACATCGTCCCGAAAGTATTGCCGTTCGTGCTGTACACGCGAATGCGAGCCGACGAAGCAAGCGTGATGTAGGGAAGGCGTCGATCCCCATCGCTTTGCCGCTTCGCATTGCAGCGGTCCCGCTTGGCGGTGGTTGCGGTCGCCGATCCGGCGTTGAGCGCCATAGCGACGAGGGGCGTGAGCAGGAGAGCCAGGTACGTGTGTGCTTTCCTCATCGACTTGTCCAACGTACTCGCGCGCCGAAAGTCGCGCGGCCGTATGCCGCCCTCAGACGCGCGCGATGCCCGCGGACGCCACGCCCGCGGTGAGGGCGTCGAGGCCAAAAGCCCCAACGGGCCCCAGCGCACCGGTGCCCAGCAGGCCGCCCGCGGCGATATGCATGGCGCCCCAGGCCAGGACGTCCGCTGTGAAGTCGTAGCCGTTGACGCCTTCGAGCACGACCTCGTCGCCGAGCTGTGTGCCGGCGGCGTCATGGGCCGTGGCAACGATGTACGACCCGCCGTGGGCACGGGCCTCGGCGTCCGGGCCGCCGGTGGAGCCCTTCACCAACCGGTCCATCAGCGCGCCGACGCCGCCCATCACGCCCGGCACCTTCGCCAGCGCCGAGGTGCCGACCGTCATCACCGACATCGGGCGCGAGGCCGGGCCGAGCCAGCCGAGATACACGTTCACGTCGCGCAATTGCGGGAACGACTGCGCCAGCGCGAACGCCTCGCTCGTGCCCACGGAGATGCCCGCCTGCGGCCTGCCACGCACGTCGAAGGAGCGGACGTGCTTCGCGCCGCGCTCAGTGACGAGCCGACCGTCGCGGAAGGCGTAGCTGGGGGCCAGGAGCAGGCCGGCCGCGGAAGCGCGGGTCCCGCCGCTCATGTCCCCGGCGCTGATGCCGCCCTCACCATCCCCGGCGGGGACGGTGTAGTAGCCGATGTCCACCTGCGTGGCCAGCGGGCCGGCGGCGTCCAGCGCCAAAGCGCCGGCAAGGTTGCCGGGAACCCAGTCGTAGCCGAAGGCCGTGAGCAGCCCGACGCCCGCGGTGGCGGCGCGCGGACCCCACGTCTCGAATACGTCGCGGATGAACGGGCCTTCGCCCGTCGAATCCAGGTAGTGGGCGCCCTCGGCGATGGCGGCTTCCACTGCGGGAGCACCCCACTTCACGAAGGGCCCGACCGTGGAAAGCAGCACGTCGCCTTCGCCGACGAGCTCCCGCACGGAGGCAGGGCTCGATACGTCGGCGACGGCATATTCCAGCCCACCGAGCTCCTCCGCCAGCGCCGCCACGCGGGATTCGGTGCGCGCCGCAAGCACGGGCTTTGCGCCGCGTGCCACCAGGGCCCGCGCCGTGAGATCGCCCGTGTAACCCGTGGCGCCGAAGATGATGATGCGACCGGCCATCGGCGCCAACCCTATCCTGTCGGCATGGCCGATTCCCGACGCTCCGGAGGCGACGAGCAACTCCTCGCCGAACGGCTGATGGGGTACGACACCTCCAACCCTGAGGGGATCCGGGCGGCGGCCGCCTTCGTCAAGGGGTGGCTGGAGTCCCGCGAGATCCCGGTGATCGACATCGATCACGAGGGATTGCCGGTCGTTCGCGCCGACGTGGGCGGGCCCGAAGGCGTGCCCACGGTGATCCTGCACGGCCACATCGACGTGGTCCCGGCCCGGGAAGGCCAGTTCACGCCCCGCGTCGAAGGCGATCGGCTGATCGGCCGCGGTGCTTACGACATGAAGGGCGCGCTCGCCGCGCTCATGTGCGCGGTACGCGACGCGGCCGCTCAGGATCAGGTGCGGGTCCGGTTCGTCTGCGTGCCGGACGAGGAGTCGGAGGATGTGGAGAACCGGTCGACGGACGCGATTGTCCGGGCGGGCCTCGACGGCGACTTCGCGATCACCGGCGAGCCGACCGATCTGCACATCGGCGTCCAGGCCAAGGGCGTCCTCGCCTTGCGCGTCCAACTCTCGGGAACAGCCGCCCACGGATCGACTCCGTGGCTCGGTGACAACGCGATTCTCAAGGCCCACCACGCGTTCCGTCGGATCGAGACGCTTCCCTTCTCCAGGATGTCCTCCGATCTTTTCGACCGGCCGTCGATCAACCTGGCCCGCATCGCGGGTGGCGACGCGTTCAACAAAGTGCCCGACGCGTGTTCGATGGACGTCGACATCCGTTACCTGCCGGGGCAGGACCCGGGGGAGATCCTCGCCCAGGTGCGCGCGATCCGCGATCTCGAGGTCCTGCGCGTCTTCCAGCGCGCGCCGGTCGTCGTGTCACGGACGAACCCGTACGTGCTCGCCCTGCGCGAGGGCGTAGGCCGCGCCGTTTCCGGCGAGGCGCTTTCCGTCGGCCGGGACGGCGCCTCGGACGCCATCTCGTTCATCGAAGCCGGCATCCCGGCCGTGGAGTTCGGGCCGATCGGTGCCGGCCATCACGGCCCCGAGGAATGGGTGTCGATCAGCTCTCTGGCCCTCTATCGCGAGGCGCTAGGCGACTTCATCGCGGCGCTGCCGGCTCGACTGAGTGACGGCGAAGGCCCCGAGTTGCGTGCCGTCGAGGGCGGCCTGGCATGAGCGCCTATCCCCCGGGAACGCCGCTGGAGCCGCCGCCCCGCGTGGGCCGGCACCTGTTCTGGCGCATGGCGTTGGGCGCGACGTTGATCGTCCTGCTCACCGGGGGTGCCGTCGCGAGCGCCGGGCTGCTGGAGATCAAGCACGCCGTCGACATCTTCAACTCAGGCAGCACGCCGATCCCGAACGTCAAGGATGTGCTCTCCGACGTGAGTCCGGGCGGCCCGCAGACCATCTTGGTGCTGGGCTCCGACAAGCGCTACGCGGACACCCTGGTCGGAGGTCACTCGCGCTCCGACACGATGCTGCTGGTGCGCCTGGATCCCAACAAGGCCGCTACCACGGTCATGTCGATCCCGCGCGATCTCAAGGTGGCGATCCCCGGCCATGGCGTGAGCAAGATCAACGACGCCTACTACATCGGCGGGCCTAAGCTCGCGGTCCAGACGGTCAAGCAGCTGCTGGGCATCGGCGTCAACCACGTGGTGAACGTGAACTTCGGCGGCTTCAAGAAGGCCGTCTCCCGCCTGGGCTGCGTCTACGCCGATGTCGACCGGCACTACTTCAACAGCAACAACCCACCGGCCGGCGGGGGTGGGCTGTACGCCACGATCGACGTCCAGGCCGGGTATCAGAAGCTCTGCGGGCACAACGCACTGGACTACGTGCGCTACCGCCACTTCGACACCGACCTGGTGCGCGCCGCGCGCCAGCAGGATTTCCTGCGCCAGGCGAAGGACCAGATCGGTCTGGCCAAGATCTTCGACAACCGTGACGAACTCCTGCGGATCTTTGGTCGCTACACGCAGACCGACATCCACGGCACCTCGGCCATCCTTCAACTGCTCAAGCTGACCGCCGAGTCCGCGGGCAACCCCATCCAGGAGGTCCAGTTCCCGGGCGACGCCGGCCCCTCCTACGTGACGGTCACGCCGGCCAACCTCCAGCTCGCCGTGAAGCGGTTCATGAACGCCAAGAGCTCGCCGGGCGCTCGTGGAAAGACGAAGGTGACCAACCAGGGCAAGCGTGCCCGGGACAAGCGCAAGGCGCGCCGCCAGAGCAGCCTGATCCCGCCCGGTCTGCTGCTGAACAAGACCGCAGGCGAGGACGAAGCCATCGCGCTGGCCAACCGCACTCGCTTCCCGGTGTACTACCCGACCCTGATGGCGGTCGGCGCCCGGTACACGTCCAGCGATCGGCGCGCGTACTCGATCGCCGACCGTGACAAGCACCGCTACCAGGCCTACCGGATCGTCGTGAACGCCGGGCAGCTGGGCCAGTACTACGGCATTCAGGGCACCACCTGGCCGTCGCCGCCGATCCTCGACAACCCGAGCGAGAAGCGCACCATGGGCGGCCGCACCTACAACCTGTTCTACGACGGCAGTCGCCTGCGCATCGTCTCCTGGCGCTCCCCACGGGGGCAGTACTGGGTCGCCAACACGCTGCTGCACACGCTCACCAACCAGCAGATGCTGGGAATCGCCCGCTCCCTGCGCCGGGTCGGCACGTAGCGGCCTGCGCCGGCACCGTTCGTCTAGCCTTCGCCACCGCATGAGCATCACTGAACGCGAGCCGATCGGGGTCATCGGCACCGGGTACGTGGGCCTGGTCACGGCAGCCGGTTTCGCCGCCCAGGGCAACCACGTCTACTGCATTGACATCGACGCAGCCAAGATCGAGCGGCTGCGCAGCGGCGAGATCCCGATCTACGAGCCCGGGCTGGCCGAGCTGGTCGCCGAGCACGCCGATCGTCTGCACTTCTCCACCGACATCGCAGATGCGCTCGAACATGCGCGCCTGCTGTTCGTGGCCGTCGGCACGCCGCCCACCTACTCCGGTGACGCAGACCTCTCAGCGGTCAACGCCGTGGTCGCCTCGATGCCGGCGTCCGACCGCCACGCCCT
This sequence comes from Solirubrobacterales bacterium, assembly GCA_038319025.1. Classification (GTDB taxonomy): domain Bacteria; phylum Actinomycetota; class Thermoleophilia; order Solirubrobacterales; family Solirubrobacteraceae; genus JBBQCW01. Next base: position 48,278 of record JBBQCW010000002.1, on the reverse strand, counting down.
CGTGATGAAGTCGACGGTGCCGGTGGGTACCGGCTCCTCGATCAAGCGCGTCTTCGCCGAGCAGGGCAAGGAAGGCTTTCGCTACGTGAGCTGCCCGGAGTTCCTCAAGGAGGGCTCCGCCATCGCCGACTTCACCCGGCCGGACCGCGTCGTCATCGGTGACGACGGCGACTGGGCGGGGGACGCGGTGGCCGACCTGTACCGACCGCTGCTGCGGCCCGAGGACGGCGGCGCCGGCACGGGGGTGCTCGTACGCACCGACATCCATTCGGCTGAGATGGTGAAGCTCGCCGCCAACGCGTTCCTGGCCACCAAGATCTCGTTCATCAACGAGATCGCCAACGTGTGCGAGGAGACGGGCGCCGACGTGGTCGAGGTGGCGCTGGGCATGGGCCTGGACGCCCGCATCGGCCCTAAGTTCCTGCAGCCCGGCATCGGCTTCGGTGGCTCGTGCTTCCCCAAGGACGTCAACGCGCTCAAGCAACTGGCCGGTAACTCCGGCTACCACTTCCAGCTGTTGAATGCGGTCATCGAGGTCAACGAACTTCAGAAGCGGCGCGTGATCGGCAAGCTGCAGAAGCATCTCGGGCCGCTCGTGGGCAAGGAGATCGCCCTGCTCGGGCTGGCCTTCAAGCCCAACACGGACGACATGCGCGAGGCCTCGTCGCTCGTGCTTTCCGCTCGCTTGCAGGCTGACGGCGCCCACGTACGTGCCTTCGACCCGGTCGCCGAGGAAGAGGCGCGTAAGTTGATCCCGGGCGTGGAGTTCGCCGCGGACGTGCAGGCGGCGGTCAGCGGCGCGGACGCCGTTGTGCTCGTGACCGAGTGGGACGAGTTCCGCACGCTGGACTGGGCCGAGCTGGCCTCGCTGATGCGCGGCAAGATCGTGATCGACGGCCGCAACGCGCTGGATCCGGTCGCCGTGCGCGCCGCGGGTCTGACGTATGAGGGCATCGGTCGCCCCATGGTGGAGGCAGGGTCCTGATGCAGGCGGTGATCCTGGTCGGCGGCGAGGGAACGAGGCTGCGACCGCTGACGTCCCTGCGCCCTAAGCCCGTCGTGACGCTGGTGGACCGCCCGTTCATCGTCCATATGCTCGACTGGCTGATCGCCCACGGAGTGGACGACGTGATCATGTCCTGCGGGTTCCTGCCCGACCAGATCGAGGCCGAACTCGGCGACGGCTCGCAGTTGGGCATCACGCTGCGCTTCGTCACCGAGCCCGAGCCGCGCGGCACGGCCGGCGCCCTGAAGTACGCCGAAGAGTTCCTGGCCGAGCGGTTCCTGATGCTCAACGGGGACGTGCTCACCGACATCGACCTGGGCGCCCAGATGGCCCAGCACGAGCGCACGGGCGCCACCGGAACACTCGCCCTGGTTCCCGTCGCCGACCCGAGTGCTTACGGCCTCGTCCGGCTGAACGAGGACGCATCGGTGAAGGGCTTCCTGGAGAAGCCCCGCCCCGAGGAGATCGACACGAACCTCATCTCAGCCGGCGCCTACGTGCTCGAGCGCTCCGTGCTCGACCTGATCGAGGCGGACCGCAACGTGTCCATCGAACGTGAGATCTGGCCTGCCCTGGTGGGTGCCGGGCTGTACGGTTTCGCCGCCGACCACGCGTACTGGATGGACATCGGCACGCCCGACCGTTACCTGCGCGGCACCTTCGACATTCTCGAGGGGCGCGTGCGGACCGCGGTGCTGGACAAGCTCGGGGACACTCACATCTACATCGATGAGACGGCGACGGTGGCCGGCACGGTCGCGGCGCCCGCGCTCGTCGAGGCCCGCGCCCATATCGCTGAGGACGCGTTCGTGGGCAGCCTGGCCGTGATCGGCCCGGATGTCAGCGTGGGCACCGGGGCGACGGTCGAACGCGCAATCGTTCTGGCCGGCGCTCAGATCGGTGAGCACGCCCAGATCCGCGACTGCGTGATCGCTCCGGGCGCCGTCATCGGTGCGAGGTGCATCGTGACGGGCGAGACGATCGTCGGCGATGGCGTGCAGATTGGCGCCGACAACCATCTGGACCATGGCATGCGTGTGTTCCCCGGGACGGTTCTTCCGGCGGGCGCCATCCGATTCTGATCAAGATCGAGATCGAAAGAGACCCATGACCGAGACGACTCAGAGCACGCTCGACCGGCCCGCCATCGAGGAAGTCGATCTCGCCGATCAGTTGACCGACGTCCTGGCGTTGCCCGAGCACCTGCGCGACGCGCAGTGGAAGGTCGAGTCTGCGGACTTGCGTGAGTGGGACAGCCCGGGCGGCCTCGTCGTGGCCGGCATGGGGGATGCAGGCGTCGGCGGCGCCCTGGCCCGCGCCGTGCTCGGCGACCAGGCATCACGGCCCATCCTGTCCTCGCGGGCGTACGGCCTGCCGGCCTGGACGACCCCGGACACGACAGTGCTGTGCGCGAGCTATTCCGGCGACAGCGAGGAGACACTCGCGGCCTACGACGCCGCCGGCGCCCTGGGCGCCAAGCGCGTGGTCGTCACCGCGGGCGGCGAGCTGGCCGAGCTGGCTCGAGCCGACGGCGTGCCGGTGATTCCGATCGCCGGTGGCTACACCGCTCGCGCCGCCGTGGCCTACACGACGGTCGCCACGCTGCACGTGGCCGCAATGTGCGGCGCGGCACCCCGGATGGCCTCGGAGGTCGACGTGGCTGCCGATCACCTGGAGGCGCTCGTCGTGGCCTGGGGTCCTGACGGAGCCGACGACTCGCCGGCGAAGTCTCTCGCTCGCGAGCTACACGGCACGATCCCCGTGATCGTCGGCGCCGGCTTGACGACGCCGATCGCTTACCGCTGGAAGACGCAGCTCAACCAGAACGTGAAGATCCCCGCGTTCGCCCACGAACTGCCCGAGTTCGATCACAACGAGCTGGTGGGGTGGACGGGCGCCGCCGACTACGGCCGGTTCGCGGCCATCTTCCTGGACGACGCCGATACCCACCCGCGGGTCAAGGAGCGCATCGCTCTGACCCGCGTCCTCGTCGCGCCCCAGGCCGCGGTGACCCATGTGGTCGACTCCCGCGGGACGACGGCCATCGAGCGGGTCTTTTCGCTTGTGCTGCTAGGCGACCTGCTCTCGATCTATCTGTCCGTGCTGCGCGGCGTCGATCCCACCCCGGGCGAACTGGCGACACGGCTCAAGGACGGCCTGGCGGCCACGGGCTGAGCGTCCGCGCGTCGGGCTTCTCGCCCCTCCCCAAACCTTGACACAGCTGTGGTAAGGTTGTGGGGAATGGACGCACTGACCATCCACGAGGCAGCGGAGACGACCGGTTGGTCGCCCCGCATGCTCCGGTACATCGAACGTGCGGGGCTGCTTGAGCCCGCACGGTCGGACGCCGGGTATCGCCTCTACGGACCGGCCGAGCTCCAGCGCCTGCGCACGTTGCGCGAGCTGCTGAGCACGCATGACATCGGCCTCACCGACATCGGATTCGCGCTACGCCTGCGCCGCGACGTGGAACTCCACGACGCGGTGGAGGCGTGGTTCGAAGAAAAGGTCAGCCGTCCGGACGACGTCCCCGCAGCCAACTGGCTGCGCTGGGAGCAGGAGAAGCACCAGCGGCTCCTGCGCGCCGTAGCCCTGCAGAACCCCACCGTCCTGGAGACCGCATGACCCCTAGCACCGCAGTCCTGTCCGCCAACGACTACAAGGTCGCCGACCTTTCGCTTGCCGCCTTCGGCCGCAAGGAGATGGACATCGCCGAGCACGAGATGCCCGGCCTGATGTCGATCCGCGCCGAGTACGCGGCCGCCCAGCCGCTCGCCGGCGCGCGCATCATCGGCTCGCTGCACATGACCATCCAGACCGCTGTGCTGATCGAGACGCTGACCGCGCTCGGCGCTGAGGTCCGCTGGTGCTCATGCAACATCTTCTCGACGCAGGACCACGCGGCCGCGGCCGTCGCCGTCGGCCCCAAGGGCACGCCGGAGAACCCGCAGGGCGTCCCGGTCTTCGCTTGGAAGGGCGAGACGCTGGAGGAGTACTGGTGGTGCACGGAGCAGGTCGTCAACTGGCCCGGTGAGCCCGCCAACATGATTCTCGACGACGGCGGCGACGCCACGATGCTCATCCACAAGGGCACCGAGTTCGAGAAGACCGGCATCGTGCCGGACCCGTCCACCGGTGAGTCCGAGGAGTTCCAGGTCTTCCTGACGCTCCTCACGCGCTCGATCGGTGAGGACCCGCAGCGGTACACCGAAGTCGGCGCAGCCATCAAGGGCGTCACCGAGGAGACCACCACGGGCGTGCATCGCCTGTACGAGCTGGCGCAGGCCGGCGAACTGCTGTTCCCGGCGATCAACGTCAACGACTCGGTCACCAAGAGCAAGTTCGACAACCTGTACGGCTGCCGTCACTCGCTGGTCGACGGCATCTTCCGCGCGACCGACGTGATGCTCGCCGGCAAGCACGCCGTCGTCTGCGGTTATGGCGACGTGGGCAAGGGCTCGGCCGCTTCGCTGCGCGCCCAGGGTGCCCGCGTCACGGTCACGGAGATCGACCCGATCTGCGCGCTGCAGGCCTGCATGGAGGGCTACAGCGTCTCGACGCTCGAGTCCGTCCTGGACTCCGGTGACGTGTTCATCACGACCACCGGCAACAAGGACATCATCTCGGCCACGCAGATGTCCCGGATGAAGCACAACGCGATCGTCGGGAACATCGGTCACTTCGACAACGAGATCGACGTCGCCGGCCTGGACGCACTCGCCACGCGGATCAACATCAAGCCGCAGGTCGACGAGTGGAAGTTCGACGACGGTCACTCGATCATCATGCTGTCCGAAGGACGCCTGTTGAACCTGGGCAACGCGACCGGCCACCCGTCGTTCGTGATGTCCAACTCGTTCTCCAACCAGACGATCGCCCAGATCGAACTGTGGACGAAGAACGACGAGTACGACCTGCAGGTCTACGTGCTGCCCAAGCACCTCGACGAGAAGGTCGCCCGGCTGCACCTCGCCGCCCTGGACGCCCAGCTCACCGAGCTGCGTCCGGACCAGGCCGACTACATCGGCGTCCCCGTCGAAGGGCCGTACAAGCCGGATCATTACCGCTACTAGGCGTCCCGCACGTTGCCGTAGGCTCGGGGCCGTCCTTCGGGGCGGCCCCTTTGCTTTTCCCCATGAGCACCGGACCCAATGACTGAACTCCCTCCCCACGACATCGCGGACATCTCCCTCGCTGACGCGGGGGAGGCGCGGATCGCGTGGGCGGATGGGCAGATGCCGGTGCTGCGCTCGCTGCGAGAGCGGTTCGGGGTGCAGCGGCCGCTGGACGGCATCAGGATCGCCGCGTGTCTGCACGTGACGGCTGAGACGGCCAACCTGGTGCGAGCGCTGGTGGCCGGCGGCGGCAAGGTCGCGCTTTGTGCGTCCAACCCGTTGTCCACGCAGGACGACGTGGCCGCCGCCTTGGTCGCGCACGACGGCGTAGAGGTCCGCGCACGGCGTGGGGAGGACCTGGACACGTTTGCGACCCACGTCGGCGCGCTCGTGGCCGGCGAGCCGCAGATCACGTTGGACGACGGCGCCGACCTGGCGATGGTGATCCACGAGGGGCGCCCCGAGATCGCCGCACGCATGATCGGTGCGGTCGAGGAGACCAACGCGGGTCTGCTGCGCCTGCGCGGTCTGGAGGCGGCCGGTCGCCTGGCGTGCCCCGTGATCGCCGTCAACGAAGCGCACTCCGAGCGGGCGTTCAACGACCGCTACGGCACCGGCCAGTCGGCGATCGACGGCATCCTGCGGGCCACGAACGTCCTGCTCGCGGGCCGCACGGTCGTGGTGCTCGGGTACGGCTGGACGGGCCGCGGCGTGGCGATGCGGGCCAAGGGCCTCGGCGCGTCGGTGATCGTCTGCGAGGTCGACCCGCTGCGCGCCCTGGAAGCACGGATGGCCGGGTACGACGTGATGACGGCCGTGGCCGCGGCACCGCGCGGAGATCTGTTCATCACCGTCACGGGCGGGCTGAACGTGCTCAGCACCCCGCACTTTGAGCTGATGAAGGACGGCGCCCTGCTGGCCAACGCCGGTCACTTCGATGTCGAGATCGACCTGCCGGAGCTGGAGCGCCTTGCCGGCGGGCCCGGCCAGGCCGTTCTGCCCCTCGTCGACCAGTACGACCTCGGCGGCCGGCGGCTGAACCTGATCGCCCAGGGCCGCGTGGTGAACCTGGCCGCCGCCGAAGGGCATCCCGCAGACGTGATGGACATGTCTTTCGCGCTGCAGGCGCTGGCTGTCGAACTGCTGGTGGCGCGCCACGGGGAGCTGCCGCCCTCGGTGCTGGCGGTGCCGGCGGACCTGGACCGCGAGGTCTCCCGCCTGAAGTTGGCCGCGCTGGGCGTGAGCATCGACGTGCTGTCGGGCGAGCAGGACGATTACCTCCACGCGTGGCGATAGCCTCCGCCGTCTGATGATCCCCGCACAGGTACTAGCCGCCGGATTGGGGACGCGTCTGCGGCCGCTCACCTACGAGATCCCCAAGCCGATGGTGCCCGTGCTGGACCGTCCGGTGATGGCGCACATAGTCGATTCCCTGCGCGCCCAAGGCGTCGAGCAGATCATCGCCAACCTTCACTACTTCCCGGAAACTATCCGTGAGCATTTCGGGGACACGCTCACCTACCGCTACGAGCCTGAACTGCTCGGCACCGCTGGCGGCGTGCGCAACTGCGCGGACTTCTTCGGCGACTCCACCTTCCTGGTCATCAGCGGCGACGCGCTCACCGACCTGGATCTGGCGGAGTTCCTGGCCACCCACCGTGCCTCCGGAGGCGTCGCCACGCTCGCCGTGAAGCGGGTCACCGACACGCGCGAGTACGGCGTGGTGCTGCACGACGCCGACGGCCGCGTCACGGGATTCCAGGAAAAGCCGGAGCCCGCGGAGGCGCTGTCGGATCTGGGCAACTGCGGGATCTACCTGTTCGAGCCGGCGATCTTCGACTACTTCCCCGGGGTCGACCCGACCGACTGGGCCAATGACGTCTTCCCCAACCTGCTCGCCCACGACATTCCGTTTCACATGTACGAGACCGAGGGCTACTGGAACGACGTCGGCTCTCTCGCCGAACTGAAGACGGGGACATTCGACCTGCTCGACGGCGCCATGGCGCTGCCGATCGCCGGCGAGGATCGTGGCGACGGCGTGACGGTGGGGGAGGGAACGTCGATCGACGGCGTCGAGATCACCACCGGGCCGGTGTGGGTCGGCCGGGACGTGCGCTTCGGTACCGGCGTCCGCCTGACCGGGCCGCTGGCCATCGGTGACGGATCGGTGATCGGCGACGGCGCCGCGCTGCGCGACTCGATCATCTTCCCCGGTACCGAGATCGCCCCGAAGACGATCCTGATCGGGGCGATCACCGGTCGGGCGGGCTTTGCGTCGGACCTGCGCTCGTAGCGACGTCGTCGCCGTAGCGGTCCGCTCGCTCGTCGGCCCGATCGGCCTCCGCCAGGGCTCGCACGAACAGCCAGGCCAGCACGATCCCCATGATGATCGACTGCTCGATGGCCATCAGTGCCCCACCGACCTGCTGGTCGGTGTGCGGCGACAGGCCCCAGTACTCAGGCTGGTGTGAGTAGAAGGCGTAGAGCGAGTCGGGCGCGAACGTGATGGCGATCCCCAGGAACCCGACCAGCAGCTTGGTGCTCAGCATGTACACCACGGCGCCCATCCCGCTGAGGCGGTGTCTCGAAGGGATCGGGGACAGCAGGTGCCACCAGTACAGGGAGCCCGCGGTGAGGAAGAACGTGTGCTCCAGCACGTGAACCGCCGGGTTGCGCAGCGCGGCGTCGTACATCGCCGGCACGTGCCAGAGCCACATGGAGACGATGTAGAGGACGACGGCGAAGACCGGCGTGGCCAACCGTCCGGCGGCCTCCTCTACATGCTGCAGGCGGCGGGTGACCGGCCGCAGGATGACCTTCGTGAGGCCGAGGATCAGCAGGATCGGCGCGAGGTCCAGCAGCAACAGGTGCTGGGTCATGTGCATCACGAACAGTTGCTCGCCGAGACGGTCGACGGGGCTGAGCAGCGCGATCACGATGGCGAGTACGCCCGCCAGGAAGCAGAGCAGGCGCCATACGGGTGCCGCCCGGGCACCATCCTGGCTGCGCGCCCGACGCCACCGCGGCAGGTAGAGCCCGAGCAGCACCAGGACGATGGCTATCGGTCCGGGGTCGAGCGTCCACGAGCTATCGGGTGTGACGGTGCCGAGCACGAGGTCGATTCTGTCAGCGGGCGGGCGGCTGGGCGGCTGGGAGGCCCGAAGTTGCCGGGCTGCTAGACCTTGCGGCATGTCCCTCTCCATCGGCACCGGGCCCCTGGCCGGATCTCCGGCCGGCGCCTTCAACTTCGATATCGCCGCGGCTTCGCCGCCTCACCGCATCTATTTCGCCGCCGACGAGCGGCGCCACCGGGCGTATGTGGGCGATGACGTCGTGCTCGATACGACAAGCGCCAAGCTGCTGTACGAGACGGGCATCGGCCCGCGGATCTACGCGCCGCTCGAGGACTTTCCCGCCGAGTTTCTGACGGCGACCGACACTTCCACCCACTGTCCGTTCAAGGGGGATGCGTCCTACTGGACGATCAACGCGGGTGGCCGCGAGCTGGTTGACGCGCTGTGGGCCTACGCCACGCCGCTGCCCGAGGCCTCGTGGCTGGCCGGGTACGGCTGCCTGTATTTCGATCGGGTCGACGCCTGGTTCATCGAGGACGACCGGGTCACCGGCCACCCACGCGATCCGTTTCACCGCGTCGACGTGCACGACTCATCGCGGCCCGTGGTCGTGCGCGTGGGCGGCGAGGAGGTGGCCGCTTCACCGCGGCCCCGCCTGCTGTTCGAGACCGGTCTTCCGTTCCGGGCGTATCTGTCGTCTGCGGACGTTCAGGCCGGCGCGGTGGTGCCGGGCTCGGGAAAGCGCACCGTCTGCCCCTACAAGGGTGAGGCCACGTACTGGACGGTCAACGGCGTCGAGGATGCCGCCTGGAGCTACGAGTTCCCGTTGGCCGAGGCCGCCCGCATCGCCGGCCATCTGAGCTTCGACACGTCGATCGAGGCCGTCGAGGTGGCGCTCGGCTAACCGCCACCGGTGCTGCTCGAAGGCCGCGGCTCAGAGTTGCCCGAGCACGTCGACGACCCGGCACCGCAGGGCGGCCGGCCCTCCGTTGGCGTACAAAGGCCCGGCGCCATCGGTGAGCAGTCGGCGAGCGGCACGAACGCCGTCCTCGCCAGGGGCCGGTTGCGTGCGCAAGCGGGAGGCAATCTCGAGGAGGTCGGACTCGCACTGCCGGATCGCGACGCGCTGGACGGGAATCCGTGCGGTGATGCCACGATCGAGCCGCACGGCCTCATCCACGATGCGCTCGTAGCGGCCGGCCAGACGCGCGCAGACAGCGGGTCTGACGCGCCACGGCCGCAGCGTCCCGCGATCGCGGTCGACCGTCAGGGGGCGGTTGCGTGCGGGTGCGGCGAGCTTGGAGGTCATCGGTGACACCTACTTCTGACTTGGGTGTCTCCATGTTCCATCCGGCCCCGTGCGCCCCGCATGAAGAGATCGGGGTACGGCATCAAGATTTCGTGAAGATTGCCTCGGCGGGCTCATTTGGGCTCCCGCCCGCGTACTGTCAGGTGAGATGACGGACGCATCGGCCGGGGAGCATCGGCACGCAACGGGCATGGCTGCCCTCACCCTCGGGGCGCTGGGCGTCGTGTTCGGCGATATCGGCACGAGTCCGCTCTACGCGCTGCAGGCGGTGTTCGCGGCTGATGGTGGTGCGGTGAAGCCGACTTCCGGCGACGTCTACGGGATCATCTCGCTCGTCGTCTGGTCGGTCACGCTGATCGTGTCGATCAAGTTCGTGACGTTCATCATGCGGGCCGACAACGACGGCGAGGGAGGGGTCATGGCTCTCGTCGGGCTGATCCGGCGCATCCCGATCTCGCGAGCCAGGACGAAAGCGGGGCTGATCGCCATCGGGCTGTTCGGCGTGGCCTTGTTCTACGGCGACGGCATGATCACGCCCGCCATCTCCGTGCTGTCCGCGGTGGAAGGGGTCAAGGTCGCGGAGCCGAGCCTCAGTTCGATCGTGCTGCCCATCGCGCTCGTCGTCCTGACGGGCCTCTTTGTGATCCAGCGCTTCGGCACCCATGTCGTCGGGCGCCTGTTTGGGCCGGTGATGATCCTGTGGTTTGCAGTGATTTCGGCCGCCGGCGTGAGTCGCCTGGTGGACCACCCCCAGATCCTGCGGGCGCTCTCACCCACGTACGCGATCGACTTTTTCACCGCGCACCCGTCCATCGCGTTCATCTCGCTCGGCTCGGTGGTGCTGACCGTGACCGGTGCCGAGGCCTTGTACGCCGACATGGGCCACTTCGGGCGCCGTCCGATCAGCCGGGCCTGGTTCTTCATCGTCTTCCCGGCGTTGACCCTCAACTACATGGGGCAAGGCTCCCTGATCATCGATCAGCCCAGCGCGATCTCCAACCCCTTCTACCTTCTGCTGCCCGACTGGGCTCAGGTGCCGATGGTCCTGCTCGCGACGGTCGCCACCCTGATCGCGTCGCAGGCCGTGATCTCTGGCGCGTTCTCCGTGACACGTCAAGCGATGCAACTTGGGTTCCTGCCCCGGGTCGCGGTCCGCCACACGTCCGGCGAGACGATCGGCCAGGTGTACGTTCCGGCCGTCAACTGGACGCTGTTCGTGGCGGTTGTCGCGTTGGTGATCGGATTCGGTTCTTCGGCCAAGCTCGCGACGGCGTACGGCATCGCCGTCACCGGCACGTTGCTCGTGGATTCGATCCTGTTCCTGGTCGTCGTTCGCCTGCTGTGGCGCAAGCCGGTGTGGATGGTCGTCGCGGGCGTGCTCGGCTTTGTGACTGTGGATCTGCTGTTCCTCGCCGCCAACGCCACCAAGATCCTGCACGGCGGCTGGTTCCCGCTGCTGGTCGGCGCCGTCATCTTCGTGGTGCTGACCACATGGGACCGCGGCCGGGCCGAAGTGACGGAAGCCCGGACCAAGGCCGAGGGCCCGATCGACGAGTTCATCGAGAAGATGCGCGCGAAGACGATCCCCACGCCTCGGCTGCCCGGCGTCGCGGTCTATCTCAACCCCACGCGCGAAAGCACGCCGTTGGCGCTACGCGTCGGGGTGGAACGCATTCACGCGCTGCCGGAGCAGGTCGTCATCGTGACCGTCGAGACGGCGAACGCCCCGTACGTGCCGGCGGCCGAACGAGTCACCTTCGACGACCTGGGCTATGCCGACGACGGCTACAGCCACATCAATCTGCGCTTCGGCTACCTCGACGAACCGCGGGTCGCCGACGCGCTGGCGCTCGCTCGTCGCGATTCGCCAGGACTAGGGGTGGACTTCAATCCCTACCACGCCACCTACTTCCTGTCGCAGATCGCCATCGCGCCTGAACGCACAGCAGGTATGGCGCACTGGCGTAAGCGGCTGTTCGTGATCATGGCGCGCAACGCGGCGAACCCCGCGGATTACTTTCACCTGCCCGCCGAGCGAGTCGTGACGCTGGGCTCGCGGATCCGCTTCTGATCGAGGACCGACGGCGCGGGTGTCCAATCGGCCACCACGCCCGGCCCGTCGTCGCGTGGCCAGCAAAAACGCTCACTACGAACGAGTTTGCGTGCCACCCCGGCGCCGGGCCGCGAATCGGCGCGCCCGCGGCACGGAATTGGCACGGAGCGCGGGTGGTTGCGGCACGCGTCCGTCGCGAAGATCGAGAGGGTGCCGACCGCGCTCCATGTCCTGCTCGACCTCGTCGTCCCGCGCGCCTGTGTGGCGTGCGCCGTGCCGCTCTCGCGCACGGCGCGGGATCTCTGCGCCCCCTGCCGTGGCGCGATGCAGTGGCTCCATGACACGTGCGGTCGGTGCGGGCTGCCGCGCCCGTGCGCGCGACGCTGCCCCGCGGCCTATGCCGCCTTCGACAGCGCCTGGGCGCCGCTCGCGCACGAGGGCCCCGCGCGGGCGTTGGTCCTGGCTCTGAAGCACCAGGGCCGCCTGCCGCTGGCGCGAACCATGGCGGCGCACATCGTCGCCGGGGCGCCCGCGGGCGTGCTGGGCGAAGGCGCCGCGTTGGTACCCGTCCCTGTGGATCCGATCCGCGGGCGCCGCCGCGGGTTTGATCAGGCCGCTTGCCTCGCGCGGGCCGTCGGTGCACGTACGGCGCTCCCGACGGCGCAGTGCCTGCGACGCACAGCGGCACCTCGGCAGGTCGGACGTGGGCGGGCGGCGCGCCTCGCCGCCGGCACAGCGCTGACGCTCCACACCCGCGGACAAGTCCCCACACACGCAGTCCTCATCGACGACGTCCACACGACCGGCGCCACGCTCAACGCGGCCGCCCACGCCTTGCGGGCGGCCGGCGCTGAGCGGATTCACGCCATCACCTACACGCGTTCGCTCTGATGATCAGGGGCGATCCGGCGGGCCACCCGTACAAATCCCGCATGCCCGTCCGCGCGGGGCGTAGGATCATCCATTCCACCAGCAGCCACCCACGGAGGATTCGATGGAGATCGTCGTCAAGGGGCTCAACATGAAGGTCACTCCCGAACTGCGGGAGTACGTCGAGAAGCGATTTCGGCTGGTGGACCGACAAGTTTCTGAGCTCGCCGTGTTGACCTTGACCCTGCGTGAGGATCGCAACCCGGCGATCAACGACGACCAGCACGCCGAGGCCACGCTGGCGCTCAAGGGCGTCGTCCTCCATGCCGGTGCGGCAGCCCCCGCGATGCCCCAGGCCATTCACCGCTGCCAGGCGGAACTGGAGCGGCAGGTCACGCGCCGCAAGGCCAAGCGGCTCAAGCGCCGCGAGGCGCGTTCGCGCGACGTGACAGTCGCACCCGAAGCCATCTGACTGACGCAACGGGCGGGCGGCGGGCCGTCGCCCGCCCATTGCTAGGCTGAGCCCATGGGCATTCTCGATCGCGCGCTCAACATGGGCGAAGCCAAGGAGTTCCGTCGTTACGAGCAGCGCGTGGCGCAGATCACCGCGTTCGAGCCCGAACTGGAACTGGAGTCAGACGACGAGATTCGTGAGCGGTTCGACGATCTTCGCAAGCGCGCTCGCGAAGGCGAGGATCTGGACGGTCTGCTGCCCGAGACGTTCGCGATCGTCCGTGAGGCCGGCCGCCGCACGATGGCGATGCGCCACTTCGACGTACAGCTGATCGGCGGGATGGTGCTGCACGGCGGCAACATCGCCGAGATGAAGACCGGCGAGGGCAAGACTCTCACCGGCACGCTCCCGGTCGTACTGAACGCGCTCGCCGGCGAAGGCGTCCACGTGGTCACCGTGAACGACTACCTCGCTCGTCGCGACGCCGAGTGGATGGGCCCGATCTACAGCTTCCTCGGCCTCCGCGTCGGGATTCTGCAGAACATGCAGACCTACGAGGAGAAGCAGGTCGCCTACACCTCCGACATCACGTACGGCACGAACTCGGAGTTCGGGTTTGACTACCTGCGCGACAACATGGCCACGGACCTTGAGGAGAAGGTCCAGCGCTCGCACCAGTTCGCGATCGTGGATGAGGTCGACAACATCCTGATCGACGAGGCGCGAACGCCGCTGATCATCTCCGGCGCCCCCGAGGCCGCCGCCGACTCCTACGGGCAGTTCTCCAAGCTCGCGCGCACGCTGCAGTCCGGCAAGCGGCCCGAAGGCCTGGATCCCAAGTCCAAAAAGGACTTCGTTGCCGACTTCGACTACGAGTTCGACGAGAAGCACAAGACGGTCTCGATCACCGAGCGCGGCGTGCAGAAGACCGAGCGCTACTTGAAGATCGACCACCTCTACCGCGCCGAGAACGGCCACTTGGTCAATCACCTGATCCAGTCGCTGAAGGCCGAGTCGCTCTACAAGCGCGACGTCGACTACGCCGTCGTGGAGGGTGAGGTCTGCATCATCGACGAGTTCACCGGCCGCATCCTGGAGGGTCGTCGCTGGTCGGAGGGCCTGCACCAAGCGGTCGAGGCAAAGGAAGGGGTGCGCGTCCAGGAGGAGAACCAGACGCTCGCCACCATCACCCTGCAGAACTACTTCCGCATGTACGACAAGCTCGGCGGGATGACGGGTACGGCGCTGACCGAGGCCACCGAGTTCAAGAAGATCTACGACCTGGGCGTCGTGCAGATCCCGACCAACCAGCCGATGGTTCGCGCGGACAAGAACGATCAGATCTACAAGACCAAGGACGGCAAGTGGAGCGCCGTCGTCCGCGAGATCGTCGAGCGCCATCAGACGGGCCAGCCGATCCTCGTGGGCACGATCTCCGTCGAGGTTTCCGAGATGCTGGGCGACGCACTGCGCGAAGCCGGCGTGCCGCACACGGTGCTGAACGCCAAGCCCGAGTTCGCCGAGCGCGAGGGTGAGATCGTCGCCGAGGCCGGCCGCCCCGGCGCCGTCACCATCGCGACCAACATGGCCGGCCGTGGCGTCGACATCAAGCTCGGTGGCAACGCCGAGCACCTCACCGAGATGGAGCTCAATAAGCTCGGGCTGATCGAGGGCGAAGACGGCTTCGACGAGCGTCAGACGGAGCTGATGGCGCGCTTTGATCCGCAGGTCGCGGTCGACCGCGAAAAGGTGCTCGCCGCCGGCGGGCTGTTCATCTGTGGCACCGAACGCCACGAGTCACGCCGGATCGACAACCAGCTCCGTGGCCGCTCAGGCCGTCAGGGTGACCCGGGCGAGTCGCGTTTCTTCCTCTCCGCCGAGGACGACCTCGTGCGCCTGTTCGCCGGCGACCGGATCTACAAGATTCTCGATCGGCTCGGCACGACCGACGACGACGGCCACGAGGAGCCGATCGAGGCGTCGATGTTGTCCAAGCAGATCGAGAAGGCCCAGCGCAAGGTGGAGGAGCAGAACTTCCTCATCCGCAAGCGCGTGCTCGAGTACGACGACGTGATGAACGAGCAGCGCCGCATCGTCTACGCCTACCGGGATGAGATTCTCGAAGGCAAGGACATGCGCGACACGGCGCGCGAGAACATCGATCTGGTCATCGCCCGCACCGTGGAGGACTACACGCCCGGTGAGTTCGTCGAGGACTGGGATCTCCCCGGCCTCGTCGACGGGATCACCCAGATCTTCCCGGTCGAGGTGGATCCGCAGACGCTGCAGGCCGAGGCACTGGGCCACGAGGAGCTCGTGGGTCGTCTGCAGGACCTGTCCGGTGAGCTGTACTCCGCCCGGGAGGAGCAGCTCGGCGAGGAGCTGACGCGGGCCCTGGAGCGGTATCTGCTGCTGCAGATCATCGACAACCGCTGGCGTGAGCATCTGTACGACATGGACTACCTGCGCGAGGGCATCCATCTCCGCGGATTCGCCCAGATCGAGCCGATCATCGCGTACAAGAACGAGGCGTTCGTCCTGTTCTCCGACCTCATGAACTCGATCTGGTCGGATTTCGCCCGCATGATCTTCAACGTCGAGGTCGAGGTCGAAGGTGGGGAGGACCCTGCGCAGCGCTACGCGGCGCCCGGTGCCGGCATCTCAGGTCCCAGCCGGGTGCAGTACTCCGGCCCGGCCGACGGCGCGCCGAGCGCCTTGGCGGCTGCCGCTGCGGGCGGCGCCACCGGCCTGCTCGAGCCCGGAATGGACTACGCCGAGGAGATGGAGCCCGTCGTCGTCGAGCAGCGACGTGTCGACGAGCACGAACAGGTCGGCCGCAACGATCCGTGCTGGTGCGGATCGGGCAAGAAGTTCAAGAAGTGTCACGGCGTCTAGACGAAGGCGCGACGCGCCGGGAGGCGCTGACGCGCGGTGCTGCCGGCGCGGCCGCGCTGGCGGCCACATCGGCATTTGGTGGCGCGACCGCGAACGCCGCTCGCGGCGCGCAGCGCGGGTCGGCGGGCGCCACTGCGGCTCGCAAAGCGCCCGGTTACGCCGTCGGCTTCACCAGCCTCACCGAGGAGGTGCGCCTCCCCGACGTGCCGGTCGAAGGTCGCCTCCCGTCCTGGCTGACCGGTGCGCTGCTGCGCAACGGGCCATCGCTGTTCGAGGTCGGCAAGGAGCCCTTCAACCACTGGTTCGACGGGCTCGCGATGTTGCACGCCTTCACGTTCGCCCGCGGCCGTGTCGGGTACGCCAACCGGTTCCTGCGCTCTGGCCCCTACGACGCCTGGAAGCGCGATGACCGCATCGAGTTCTCCGAGTTCGCGACCGACCCGTGCCGGTCGGTCTTCTCCGGCGTGTCGACGCTGCCGATCATCGCCAAGGTCCCGAATGCGAACGTCAGTCTGGAGCGCATCGCCGGGGAGTTCGTCGCGCACACCGAGGTGCCGATCCCGGTGCGCTTTGATCCCAAATCCCTGCGGACCATGGGAATCCACGCCGGTCTGTCAGGCCCCGGCACGCTCGGGACGGCCCACCCGCACGTGGACAGCAGCACCGGCGAGCGGTTCTCCTACGAGGTCGACCTGGCGCCGCCCACCGGGTATCGCGTACTCGTGCGGGGTGCTCACGGCACGGCGCCCGCGCGGACGCTGGCCACGATCCCACGCGCCGAGCCCTGTTACATGCACTCCTTCGCGCTGACCGACCACCACGTGGTGTTGCTGGAGCAGCCCTTCATCGTGGATCCGGCTGCGTTCCTGCGCCCCGACCGCAAGCCGATCATCGGCAACTACCGGTGGGACAGTGCCCAGCCGGCCCGGCTGATCGTGATCGACCGGCGCGTCGGCGGGGTGACGGCCACCGTCGAGATCGACCCGTGTTTCGTCTTTCATCACGTGAACGCCTTCGAGGCCAACGGCAAGATCGAGATGGACGTCTGCGCATACGAGGACAACGGCGTGATCGACGCCCTCTACCTCAAGAACCTGCGCCGCAGCGATCGCCGGCTGCCGAAGGTGGAGCTGAGGCGCATCACGCTGGATCCGTCAGCCGGCAAGGCGACGGTGCGCGCGCTCGTGGAGCCGGATTTCGAACTCCCGCGCATCAACTACGGCGCGCGCAGCCGGCGTTCCCATCGCTACGCGTACGGCGTGGGGGTTCGCGACATCAAGGCCACGGGTTTCATCGATCAGATCCTCAAGGTCGACGTGGACAAGGGCAGCACCAAGACCTGGCGCGAGCGCGGCACCTATCCCGGCGAGCCCGTCTTCGTTCCGCGGCCCGGGGCCACGCACGAGGATGACGGTGTCGTCCTGTCGGTGGTTCTGGACAGCAGGCGCGGCACCTCGTTCTTGCTCGTTCTCGATGGGCGCTCGTTCGCCGAGCGCGCCCGCGCCGCCGTCCCCCACCACATTCCCTTCGGCTTTCACGGCCTGCACGCGCCTCACGGCGCCTGAGACTTATTCGACGTCGTCGCGGGGCGGAAGCGGACGGCCGCCAGGTAGGCGATCGACCAGGCGCCCCAGCCGGTCCACGGCGCCCTCCAGCGGTGTCGCCATGCCGACGGCGCGTTCCAGCGTGGGCAGCGCCGTCAGCAGTTCGGTGGCCCGCATGTCCAACCGTTCGCCGAGTTCGAGCACCTGGGCGGCGCGGCGGTCGATCTGACGCCCCAGCGTGAGCAGGCTCGCCATACGCTTGTCGACGTCGGCGCCGAGCGTTACCGCGGTGTTCGCGGTGACGCCGATCTCCTGCGCCACGATGATCGCCTCGTCGGCCTGCTGCTCGATCCGACCGAGCCGCGCGTCCATCGCCTCCATGCGGGCGGGGAGGTCGCGGGCGGCCTCGGCGATGGCGTGCAGATCGTCCAGCGCGCGGAAGATGAGCCGAGGCGAGATCAGCAGCGGGTTGAGCACGGTTTGATGGTAGAGGGCGACGCCTGGCAGGCGGCTGCTAGCGTCGCAGGCGATGTCCACCCCCGCCAGCATCGAGCCGACCCCGCAGCGCCTTGCCGCCATCCGCGTCCAGCTTGGCCTGCTCGAAGAGCATGTCCAGCCTGAAGCCCTGGCTGAGCGCATCACCGCGCTGGAGGCCGACATGGGCGCACCCGGTTTCTGGGACGAGCAGGACAAGGCCGCCAAGACGAGCGCGGAGCACGCCCGGGCCACGCGCCGCCTGACGATCTACCGCTCGCTGCAGTCCGATGTGGACGACCTCGAAGGGCTGATCGAGCTGGCCGAGGAGGACCCGGAGATCGCCGGCGAGCTGGAGGCCCAGTTCGCCTCCGTGCAGGAACGCCTGGACACCCTGGAGGAGGAGCGCCTGTTCTCCGGCCGTTATGACAGCGGTGACGCTCTGGTGTCCGTCAACGCCGGTGCGGGCGGTACGGACGCTCAGGACTGGGCGGAGATGGTCCTGCGGATGCAGATGCGGTGGGCTGAGCGCCGCGGGTTCGACGTCGAACTGCTGGAAGTGTCAGCGGGGGAGGAGGCCGGCATCAAGTCCGCCACCTTCCAGGCCAAGGGTGAGAACGCCTACGGGCTCTTCTCCGCCGAGAAGGGCGTGCACCGGCTCGTGCGCCTCTCCCCGTTCGACTCCGCCAACCGCAGGCAGACTAGCTTCGCCGGCCTTGAAGTCGCCCCGGTGGTGGCCGATTCGGGGGAGATCGAGATCATCGATGACGACCTGCAGGTCGACACCTACCGCGCGTCCGGCGCGGGCGGCCAGCACGTGAACAAGACCGACTCGGCCGTGCGCATCACCCATCGCCCCAGCGGCATCGTGGTGCAGTGTCAGAACGAGCGATCGCAGTCCTCCAACCGGGCCACGGCGATGGCGATGCTGCGCTCCAAGCTGGCCGAGGCCGAGGAGCGCCGCCGCCAGGAGGAGATCGCCAAGGAGCGCGGTGAGGCTCAGGACGTGAACTTCGGCTCGCAGATCCGCTCCTACGTGCTGCACCCCTACACGATGGTCAAGGACCACCGCACCAACGTGGAGATGGGGGACGCCCAGCGCGTTTTGGATGGAGATCTGGACCGGTTCGTCCGCGCTGAACTGCTGCGCGAGGCCGGGCGATGACTGCGCGCCATTTCTCGCCCGTCGCTGCGGCGATCCTCGATCGAGGCCGCTCGCGATGACGGGGTTCGGCGAACAGCCCACGGCGCCGTACCTGGACGCCGTCGTCGGCTACGCATTCCGTGGAGCCGGCCGCTTCCACGTGCCCGGCCACAAGGGCGGACCCGGAGCCGACCCTGGGTTGCGGCATGCCATCGGTGAGGACGCGCTGGCCATGGACGTGCCGCAGGACATCCGGGGCATCGACGTCGGCCCGGCGCCCACCCCGTATCAGCGCGCCGAGTTGCTCGCCGCTGAGGCCTACGGCGCCGCTCGCACGTTCTTCCTCACCAACGGGGCCACGCAGGGCAACCACGCGCTGATGCTCGCGGTGGCGCCGCTGGGAGCGACGATCGTCGTTCAGCGCAACTCTCACGCTTCCGTGGTCGACGGCCTCGTCCTGTCGGGCGGGATCCCGTCGTTCGTCGCGCCGGAGTACGACGAAGAGCTGGGCATGGCCCACGGCGTCACCCCCGAGTCACTGGCCGCCGCGCTGCGGGCTGCTCCCGACGCGCGCGTCGCCACGATCGTCTCGCCGACCTACTACGGCATGGTGGCCGACGTGGCCGCTTGTGCGCGGGTCGCCCACGAGGCCAACGTCGCCCTGCTCGTGGACCAGTCATGGGGGCCGCACTTCGGTTTCCACCCCGACGTGCCGGAGTCGGCGCTGCGCCAGGGCGCGGACGCGGTCGTCACCTCCGTCCACAAGATGGCCGGCTCGCTGACCCAGAGCGCGATGCTGCACGTGGGGCTCGACTCCCGGATCGACGTCGGTGCGCTGGAGCGCGCCGTGCGACTGGTGCGGTCCACATCCCCGTCATCGCTGCTCATGGCCTCTCTGGACGGCGCGCGCCGGCAGCTCGCCGTGCACGGCGAGGCGCTGCTGCACGAGACGATTGCCGCTGCGGCCGCCACGCGTGAGCGCATGGCGCAAACGCCGGGCATCGCCGTGGTGGGGGAGAACATGGTCGGCCGGCCCGGCGTGTCCGCCGCCGACCCGTTGCGGATCGTCATCGACGTGCGTGGTACCGGGCGGACCGGCTACGAGGTTGCCGACGCCCTTCGCGGGTCCTACGACGTGCAGCCCGAGCTGGCCACCCAGGCCACGATCATCTTCATCATCGGTTTGGCGGAGACGCCGGCCGCCCTGGTGCGGCTGGCCGGCGACCTGGATGAGACGGTCAAGCGCATCAGCCGCCCCGAGCACGGCACGGCGATCGTGCGGCCCCCGGAGTTCCTGCGCAACGCGATGGCCGTGTCGCCCCGCGATGCGTTCCTGGGCGCTGCTGAGCTTGTGGACTCGATCGATGCTGTCGGCCGGATTTCCTGCGAGTCGATCGCCGGGTATCCGCCGGGGATCCCCGCACTGCTTCCGGGCGAGCAGATCACCGCTGAGACGGTCGCCTACCTGCAGGAGATCGTCTCCTCCGGCGGGCGGCTGCACGGTGCGAGCGACCCCGGGTTCACGTCCGTCCACGTGCTGCGCGCCGACTGAGCGCCCGGCCCACGGCTTACTCCCGCACGAGGATCACGGGCTTGCCCGTGACGCGACGCTCCGCAAAATCGCTCAGCGCCTGCGCGCCCTCGGCCAGGGGGTAACGCGCGCCGACCACCGGGTGGATCTTGCCCTCGCGCACCCAGCCGAACATCTCATCCGCGGCCTTCGCCGCGAAATCGGGGTCAATCGGCAGCATGCCGCCGTAGTTCACGCCGACGACGTCCAGGTGCCGTAACAGCAGCCGGTTGACGGGCAGTTCCGGGATACGGCCGGCCGCAAAGCCGACGACGAGCAGCCGTCCTTCCGGGGCCATGCAGCGCAGCGACTGGTCAAAGCGGTCGCCGCCCACGGGATCCACCACCACATCGGCACCGCGGCCGCCGGTCAGCTCGCGCACCGTCGAGACCCAGTCGCTCTCGGCGTCCAGCATGTCGTCGGCACCGGCGGCCCGCGCGGCGGCGAGCTTCTCCTCGCCTCGGGCCACCGCGATCACACGACCGGCGCCAAGCGCCTTGGCCACCTCGATCGAGGCGGTCCCCACGCCGCCGCCGGCGCCGTGGACGAGGACGGTTTCCCCGGCCGCGAGGCGTCCGCGACGCGTCAGGCCCAGATGGGCCGTCTGGTAATTGATGATCATCCCGGCGGCCGCGTCGAAGGCCAGTTCGTCAGGGATCGGGAAGACCAGGTTCTCCGGGGCCAGCGCCTGCTCGGCAAACCCGCCGAAGGGCGTGGTGGCGACCACACGGGTACCCGGCTCCAAGCCACCCCCGGCGACGACCGTGCCGGCCACCTCCAGCCCGGGAATGAACGGGAGCGGCGGTTTGATCTGGTACTCGCCCTTGGTGATCAGCATGTCGACGAAGCCGACCCCGGCGGCGTGGACGTCGATCAGCACCATGCCTTCCGTGGGCTGCGGGGCGTCGACATCAGTGAGGGTGAGGCCGTCGGGGCCGGTGGCTTCATGAAGCAGAAGGGCGCGCATGGGTGGGCAGCGTATTCTCCGCGGCGGTGACGCTCCAAGCCGAGATCCGTGATGTGGTCGCTCGCGCGCTCGCCGAGGACGTAGGTTCGGGCGATGTGACGAGCGCCGCCACCGTGCCGGCGGGTACGCGCGCAGTGGCCACGATCACCCAGAAGCAGCCGGGCGTCATCTACGGCCATGACGCCGCTCACGCAGTCTTCGTCGCGCTCGACCCAGACTGCGAGTTCAACGTGCTCGCGCCTGAGGGTGAGTGGCGCGAAAGCGGGCCGGTAGCCCGCATCACGGGTGATGCTCGCGCACTGCTCTCGGCCGAGCGGACCGCGTTGAACCTGCTCCAGCAGCTCAGCGGGGTCGCTACGTTGACGGCCCGCTACGTGGAGGCGGTGGAGGGCACCGGCGCCCGCATCCTCGACACTCGCAAGACCGCTCCGGGCCTGCGTCTGCTGCAGAAGGCGGCCGTCGTGGCGGGCGGCGGGCACAACCACCGGATCGGGCTCTTTGACGCCGTCCTGATCAAGGAGAACCACATCGCGATGGCCGGCGGTGTCACCGCGGCCGTCCAGGCCGCTCGGTCGCTCGCCCCGGACCTCCCACTGGAGGTGGAGTGCGAGCGCGAGGAGCAGGTCGACGAGGCGATTGCCGCCGGAGCCGGTCGGCTGCTGCTGGACAACATGAGCCCGGCACGCATGGCGGCGATCGTGACGCAGGTGGCAGGGCGCGCCGAGTTGGAGGCCAGCGGCGACATCGACCTGGAGACCGTCCAGGCCGCGGCAGCCACCGGCGTAGACTTCATCTCGGTTGGCGCGTTGACCCATTCCGCGCCCGCCCTGGACCTGTCCCTCCTTCTGGAGCCCCGGTGACGCCCTGATGAACCTTCCGATGGCCCCCGCACCCGACGCTCTCACCGCCGAGGAGATAGCCGACCTGCACGACGAGGTCCGGACTCTCGCAGCCGAGCGCGACGCCGTGATCCTCGCGCACAACTACCAGGTGCCCGAGGTGCAGGACATCGCTGACTACGTCGGGGATTCACTCGGGCTGTCGCGCGTAGCGGCCTCCGCCGAGCAACCGCTGATCGTGTTCTGCGGCGTGCATTTCATGGCGGAGACGGCTTCAATTCTTTCCCCGGAGAAGCGTGTGCTGATCCCCGACTTGGACGCCGGCTGTTCGCTGGCGGACTCGATCACGCCGGCGGAACTCGGTGCCTGGCAGGCCGAGCATCCCGGCGCGGTGACGGTGATGTACGTGAACACCACCGCGGAGATCAAGGCGATGACGGACTACTGCGTCACGTCTTCCAACGCGGCCGCCGTCGTCGAGCACATCTACGCCACGCACGGCGAGGACACCGAGATCCTGTTCGGCCCCGACATGTTTCTGGGCGCGTACGTGGAGAAGGTCGTGGGCCGGCCGATGCACGTGTGGGACGGCGAGTGCCACGTGCACGCCGGCATCCGCCCGAGCGACATCGACACCGTGCGCGCCGCCCACCCTGGCGCCGACTTCCTGATCCATCCCGAGTGCGGCTGCTCGACTTCGGTGATGGAGTACGTCGCCGCCGGTGACATCGACACCGAGGGCGTACACATGCTGTCGACCGGCGGGATGCTCCAGTACGCCAAGGGCGCCGCGGGCGGCGCGGGCACCGCGATTGTTGCGACCGAGGTCGGAATGCTGCACCCGCTGCGCCTCGCGGCTCCGGACGTGGAATTCATCGCCGCCAACGAACGCGCGTCGTGCGTCTACATGAAGATGATCACGCTGCCGAAGCTGCGCGACTGCCTCCGCGACCTGACGGGCGAGGTGAAGGTACCGGCCGAGATCGCCGAGCGGGCGCGGGTACCGATCGAGCGCATGGTGGCGATCGGCTAGGGGAGGGCGGCGGTCGCTGGCCGCGGGGCGGAGCCGGCGATGGAGGGCACCCGTCGAACTGTGGTGATCTACGACCGCTGGGTGGGCGTAGACGACCACGGTTCGCGGCACTTGGGCCAGCGAACTCACGGCGTGCCACCTCCGCGGGAACCAGAAACGGGAGCGCTGACATCGGCGGCGGACCTAAGACGCGGACCGCGCCAGATCCACCAGCGCCTCGCTCGCCTCCCACAGCTCCGCTGCCAGCGCGGCGTCCCGCGCCTGCGCGGACGGCTCGCCGTCGCGGCCCAGCTCCATGTAGCGACCGCGCGGGCCGGCGAACCCGGGCGCGGTCACCATCCCGGCGAGTTGCCGGCCGGCCTCAGCTGAGGTCTGCGCGCCGGGCACGGCCCGCGCGATCGCCGGCGCCAGCCGCAGGTAGATGCGCTGCACAGCGGGCGGGAAGTTCCGCGACAGCGCCGTATCGGGCATCAGGCCAGGGTCGAAGCCGTGGACGGCGATGCGCGAGCCCGGTCGCAGTTCCGGCAACCGGCGCTCCAGTTCCAGCGTCGTCATCACGTTGGCGAGCTTCGAGGTGGCGTAGGCGACCTGGCCGGACCCCGGCCCGGGCGTGGCGAGCACGCGCGGGTCCTCCCAGCGCGGGGGCGGGAAGCCGCCGTTTCGCACCCGTCGGTCCTTGTGGGTCCCGCTCGCCACGATCACGATTCGCCCATCATCCGCCAGGGAGGGGAGCAGAAGACGCAGCAGCAGGAAGTGGCCGAGGTGGTTGGTTACAAAAGTCGCCTCGAACCCGTCGTCGGTGGTGTGGAGTCGATCCCGGTATTGGATGCCCGCGTTGGCCACGACAGCGGCGAGCGGGGGAAGATCAGCTTCGGCCAGCGCCTGCGGGAACGCTCGTACCGACGAGAGGTCAGCGAGGTCCAGCGGCAGGGTGACGACGTGGGAGCCGGGGGCGGCCTGCAACGCGCGCGCCGTCGCGCAACCTCGCGTTTCGTCGCGGGCCGTGACGACGACGGTCCAATCCGGCTGAGCCGCCAGAGCCCCGGCGGCGGCACGCCCCAACCCGGACGTAGCGCCGGTGACGACGACGGCGCGCATCACAGGGCCAGCAGGTCGACACCGTGCTCGGCGGCGTCGCGAACGCTGCGCAGCGCTTCGCGCTTGCGTTCGAACTCGACTGGGGTGTAGCAGTGAACGTCGGCGTCGGCGCCCATCTCACTGACATCCCACAGCGCATCCGCTTGGTGGACGCGCTCGAGCCACGGAACGCCGTCGAACCCGTCCGAGATCAGGACGACCACAAACTCCTGGCCACGCTCGCGTTGCGGGCCGGCACCGCGGGCGTCGGCCACCCGGGCTCCGCCGAGCAGCGCGGTGGCCAGAGGCCAGCGATCACCGATGCGGCGGGTGTAGCGAATGAGCTCCGGCTCGTTGAGCGGAGCGGCGAGGGCGGCCTGCACGACTCATGATTCTGCCCCATCGGACTGCCGTGGGCCGCAAATACACTGGTTTGCAGTGTAAAAGCAGCCCACGGCGACCGAGTGTCCCGTGGCTGGTCTAGATGACGACCGTGATCTCGTGCCAGACGGCTTGGCCGTTGGCTACTTCGATCGAGCCCTCGTGGACGACAGCGCCCGGTACTAGTAGGGAGAGCGCGTCGCCGACGCATGTGGAGTTTCCGCCGTGTTCCCCGTCGCCGGAGTCATCACTGCCGTCGCTCGAATTATCGTCGCCGCCCTGGTTCGGGGGCGTCGTCTGGCCGGGGGTGCCGGAGCCGGAGCCGTGGTCACCTGAACCGTGCTCACCGGAGCCGTGCGAGCCGCCGTTGACCGGCGTGGTGCCGGGCACGGGCGGCGTGTCCTCGTTGGAATCGTCGTTGTTGTCGTCCTCGGTCTCGTTCGAACCCGAGTTCTCGTTGGAGCCGTCCCGGGCCGATGTCTTGCGAGCCGGGGCAGGGGTCACCGGCGGGGTGACGGTGGCACCCGTCTCGCACTGGATCTCCGTGCCGGAGTTGACCGTGGCGCTCGTCTGCGTGCCGCCGAAGAGGGCGACGACGAGGGTCGTGCCGTCGAAGGACACGACGCGGCCGGCATGCTCCTGGCCGTCCGGAACCCCGTCCTGGTCGGTGTCAGAGTTGACCGGGCTGGTGTTGGCCAAGAACTCGGCACGGTTGTTCAGGCCGTCGTGGTCCTGATCGCGGTGGGCCTGGTTGACCTTCAGCGAAAGCTTGAACTTGCGCTCCCAGGTGTCCGGGATCCGGTCGTGGTTGCGGTCGGCCACCCGATGGTGGGTGCTCTTGGCCAGCGCAGTCGACGGTGTTGCAGCCAGAGCAGCAGCCGCGGAAGCCGCGAGTGCCAAGCGAAGCATGGTGCCGTTCATGAGGTGAGCCTCCTGTGGTGGGTCATCACCTACTGGGACGGGGTTCGCAGCGATACGTCACGCTGCCCGTCACCTGCGGCTGCGGTCAGGGGGTGTGATCGCCCTTGTCCACCGGTTCCGGGGGATCCGGAGCTTCGGGAGGATCAGGCGTCTCGTGGCTGTCGTGCCCGCTCGACCCGGAGCCGCTACCGCTTCCGGAATCACCGCCGCTGCCGGACCCGGTGCCGGAGCCCGAGCCGCTTTGCGTTTCGCCTGAGCCGGACCCAGACCCGGTGCCGGATCCAGAGCCGCTTTCGGTTTCACCCGAACTGGATCCGGAACCCGAGTCAGAACCAGCGCTGGAGCCTGAGTCAGAGCCGCTCCCTGATGCTCCTGAGCCACTCCCTGAGCCAGAACTCGCCCCAGCGCCGCTCCCTGAACTGGAGCCGCTGCCGGAGCCGCTCGACCCGCTGCTGCCACTGGTCCCCGACCCGCTGCCCGATGACCCTGACCCACCGCCGCTCGTCGGCGTGGTTCCAGGCGTGCTGGAGCTCGGCGTCGTTCCTCCGCCGCCAGGCGCGCTGCCTGATCCGCCGGGCGTGTTGGTCCCACTGGCCGATGGAACGCCGCTGTGTTGCGATCCGCTGGAGATCGAAGGCGTGGGACCCGCTGTGCCGGAACCCGGTTGGGACGGCCGGCCGGACGTGCGCAGGGCCGCGGGAATCAAGCCTGGGGCCGCCGCGGGCTCTCCGGCTGAAGTAGCCCCGGCGACCCGTGGCGCCGCCACCGCGGTCGCGACAGTGTGATGAGACAGCACCTTCGGGGCTTGCGTGACCAGGGCGCCCGTGGCCACGACGACGGCACCGGCCTTGAAGACCATCGCGGTGACGGCCGCGCCGCCGCCACCGGTCGCCAGTTCAGCGATCCTGGTTGCCGCGTCGCCGCTTCCGCCTCCACCTGATGACGCGGCCCAGACGACGAGCGGGCCTGGCGTGATCGCCGTCGCTGCCGCGCGGACCTGCGTGCGCGCGCGATGCAGCAACTGCCGCAGCGCGCCGTCGGTCATCCCGAGTTCCCGGGCCACCTCCTCGTGCGGTCGACCTTCGACCGCGACTCCGAGCAGGGCGGCACGCTGACGCTCGGGCAGACCGGCGACGCTGGTGAGCGTGTTGCGGATGACCTCGCGACGCTCGTAGTCCACTTCGGGCAACGCGCCTGGGTCGGCGGTCAGCGTCTCTTCGAGTTCGTCGTAGTCATAGCCACGGCGGGCCAGCGCATCGACGGACTGGTTGTGGGCGATCCGGTACAGCCAGGGCTTCAGGTCGCGGACCTCGGTGCCCGCTTGCAGCGCCGACCAGGCGCGCACGAAGGTGGTCTGTACGGCATCCTCGGCCCGTGACTCGGGGAGCATCCTTCGGCAGGCGCGCAGAAGGGGGCGGCGGTAGCGCTCGACGATCGTCTCAAACGCACGATCATGGCCGGCCGCGGCAAGACTCAGCAGACGCTCATCGGTCTGCGAACGTAGCAGCGAGCTGGAGAACAGAGGCGTCATGAGGCTGCGGTCCTTGTTTCGGCACGTTGAGCGTAGCGCTCGTGTGCGCTCAACGGTGTGACTGCCCTACCGACCCTCGCGTTACGGTGCTACGCGAAATCTTTTTCCGTGTGCGGGCCGACGCAGGCCACGGCCAGTGTTTCCGGGTCGATCGAGCGAGCCGTTTCCACGACCTCGTCGAACGTCACAGCGTCGAGCCGTGCGATTGCCTCGTCCGGATCTACGGGCTCGCGGCGGACGATCGCCTGCGTCGCCGCGTGACGGGCGACCGCGTTGGTGTTCTCGAAGGCGAGGATGACCCGACCGGCGGCGTAGGCCCGGGCACGGTCCACCTCGTCGGATGTCGGCCCGTCGGCGTGCAGTTCGCCCACGATCTCCCGCATGCGCGTGTAGGCCTCCAGGCATTTGGTGGAGTCCAAGCCGGCGCCCAGTTGCAAGACGGGGGCGTCCGCCATCGAATGGGCCATGCCGTACACGGAGTAGGCCAAGCCTCGCTGTTCGCGGATCTCATCGAAGAGGCGCGAACCCATCGAGCCTCCCAGCAGGGTCGAATAGATCGACAACGCGGCGCGAGCCTTCGGATCTGTGACGTCGACATCCGGGCGGTAGATCATCCGCAGGTGGGACTGGTTGCTGTCACGTTCGTCGACAAGAGTCTGGGGAGCAAACGCCGGGGCCGGCTCAAAGGCCGGCGGTTCGGCGAGCGACGGGAAACGATCGAACGCCTCGTCAACGACTCCGTTGGAGGGAACATGCTCCAGGTTGCCAACCAGGAACGCGCCGCCGCGGGCGCCGGCCCAACGGCGCTCGCGGAAGGCCACGATGCCTTCGCGGGAGAAGGTGCGCAGGTGCTCCTCGGGGCCGAGGACGGGGCGGCCGAGCGGATGCTCACCGAACGCGGCTCGGTCGATCAGATGCTCGGCCACCATCGACGGTTGGTCGGCCGAGCGAGCGATCTCCTGAATCACGACGCCGCGTTCGCGGTCGAGTTCTTCCGCGTCAATCTTCGGCCGGCCGACGAAATCGGTCAGCAGATCGATCGCTTCGAGGGCGGACTCCGCCCGTACCGTGATGTGGAATGCGACCAGGTCGTGGCTGGTGTACGCGTTGAGCACGCCGCCCATACGCTCGGCCGTCTCGTTGACCTTGCGATAGTCGTCGTACTTCTCGCCGCCCTTGAACACCAGGTGCTCGAGGAAGTGCGCCATCCCGTTCTCCTCGGGCTTCTCCGACCTCGCGCCCGCATCAAACGCGACGAGAACAGTCAATGCGCGCGTGCCGGGCAGGTGGATCCGATGCAGGGGCAAGCCGTTGGCGAGCGTGGTGGAAGCGATTTCGGGCATTGGTGGAACCTAGCGAGGCGCGGTGGCGGGCTGTCTGCACGACCCCTTGCACGGACCCCAACCGGCAGGGATTCGGCTGTCCGTGTGCAAACCTCGAAACAGCTATGGCTGCCACCGAGAAGCCCATCCGCCGTGCCACGACCCAGCGCGCCGCCGAGGCGGCGCAGGCTGCGGGCGTGCATACACCCGGCATTGTCGCCCCTGCCGACCCGTCCGCCGTCATCCAGCTGCGCGGCGTTTCCAAGATCTATGACTCGGGCGATGTGGGCCTCGAACAGGCCACGTTCTCCGTCCAACCGGGGGAGTTCCTCTTCCTCGTCGGCCAGACCGGGTCGGGCAAGTCGACGATCATGCGCCTGCTGCTCAAGGAGTTGGAACCCAGCAGCGGCCGCATCACCGTCGCCGGGCGCGACCTGGCGGAAGTGACGCGCAAGAAGGTTCCGTACTACCGCCGCAACCTCGGCGTCGTCTTCCAAGACTTCAAGCTGCTCCCCAACCGCACCGTGTACGACAACGTCGCGTACGCGCTGCAGGTCACCGGGCACAGCCGCAAGGACATCCGCGCCAAGGTGCCGGACGTCCTGCGCCTCACCGGCCTTTCCACGAAGTTGCATAACTACCCCGACCAGCTCTCCGGCGGCGAGCAGCAGCGCGTCAGCGTCGCTCGTGCTTTCGTCAACCATCCACCGTTGCTGCTCGCCGACGAGCCCACAGGGAACCTGGATCCTGAGACGTCCATCGGGATCATGCAGCTCCTCTACCGCATCAACCGCGCCGGTACGACGGTGCTGGTCGCCACCCACGACAACGCGATGGTGGACCGCATGCGCCGTCGCGTGATCGAACTTCAAGACGGCATGGTGATTCGCGACGAGCTGGCCGGTCGCTACTCCCCGCGCGATGAGACGACCGCCGAGTTCGGCGCGCTCATGCGCGGCGAGCCGGCTCCCACCCCGCAGCGCCGGGCGCCGGTCGAGCCCGACGACCTTTTTGACGACGCATTCCGTGATGACTACGACGACGAGGATCCGCGATGAAGCCGGGCTTCTTTCTGAAGGAGGCGCTGCGCACCATCAAGCGCAACGCCATCCCGTCCTTTGCCGCCATGGCCTCGGTCCTCGTGACCGTGCTGGTGCTCGGCGTGTTCATCCCCGTCGTGCAGGCCACCAACGGTGCAGCCAACGAGGTCCGCGGTCGTCTGCTGGAGGACATCTATCTCAAGCAGGGCGCCACGAAGGCCGACATCGCCCGCGTACACACGCTGCTCACCACCAAGACCGCGCACGTGAAGAAGGTCGTGTTCGTCTCCAAGGAGCAGGCCTTCGCCGAGCAGAAGCGCCAGAACCCTGAGGCCTACCAGCTGCTGGGCTCCAACCCCCTGCCCGACCTTTTCCGGGTCACCCCCGACAGCGCCAACAACGTCGGCGCGATCCGTGATGCGTTGCTGCCCCAGAGCCCAGCCGGCGGGCGTACCCCGCTGGACCCGGCCATCGCGACCGTCCGTAACCGCAAGGACGACACCCAGAAGATCCTGTCGGCCACGCGTGTGGTGAAGCTGACCGTCGGTCTGCTCGCGCTGCTGCTGATTGCCGCGTCCGTGCTGTTGATCTCCAACACGATCCGCCTGTCGCTGTTCGCCCGGCGTCGTGACGTCGAGGTGATGAAGCTCGTCGGCGCGACCGATTGGTTCATCCGTTGGCCTTTCCTGATCGAAGGTCTGATCCTGGGCTTGCTGGGCGGCATGGCGGCGATCGCGCTGCTCGCGGTCGGCAAGATCGCCCTGTTTGATCCTTTGACCAAGGACTTCGCGCTGATTGCGGCCCCCGACACGATGTCGTTCATCCCGCTGATCGGTGTGCTCCTGGGGTGCGCTGTCATGGTCTCCACGCTGGGCTCCGGGCTATCGCTGCGCAAGTTCCTGCGCGTCTGAGCGGTGGGAGCGGCGGGCGCGCCACGCTCTCCCTCTAGCCTGCAGTGCTCGTGACTCGCCTGTTCTCCATCGCGCTCGCCGTTTTCGTGACCATCGCCCTCGTCGGTATGGGCATGTATCTGGGCGCCCATCCCAAGCGGTTGCCCACCGCAGTGCAGAACGCGATCGGGGTCGACCGCCAGCAGCAGGTGGTGCAAGAGGCCGTCGATCGGATCAAGAGCACCTACTACCGAAAGATCCCTGATACGGCGCTGGCCAACTCGTCGATAGCGGGCATGGTGCGCTCGCTGAACGACCGCTTCTCCAACTACTTCTCCCCCGAGGAGTACAAGAAGTTCAAGCAGGTCACCAACGGCCAGTTCTCCGGTGTCGGCATGACGGTCACGGCCGTTCCCACCGGCCTACGGGTGTCACAGACCTACGCCGACTCACCGGCCCGCAAGGCAGGCCTCATAACGGGTGACGTGATCATCGCCGCGAACGGCAAGACGCTGAAGGGCCGCAACGAGAACGCGGCGACCGCGCTGATCAAGGGACCGCCCGGCACGTTCGTGACGCTCACCTGGATCGACGCGCACAAGAAGAGAATCACCAAGCGGCTCATGCGGTCGACCGTCAATGTGCCCGTCGTGGTGTCCAAACTTCGCGAGTGCAAGGGCGTCAAGGTCGCCGTCGTCGGCCTCGGGCAGTTCTCCAGCGGAGCGCACGCCCAGGTCTACGCCGCGATTCAGAAGCAGCTTGCTCGTGGCGCCAAAGCGATCGTGCTGGACCTGCGGGGCAACGGCGGCGGGCTGGTGACCGAGGCCCAGCTGGTGGCCAGCGCGTTCCTGCGTGACGGGCCGATCGTCACGACCCGCGGGCGCAACGTGGCCACGCACACCCTGAACGCCATCGGCAGCCCCGTCGCTCCGACCCAGCCGCTGGTGGTGCTGGTGGACAAGAACTCAGCGTCGGCCTCGGAGATCGTTTCCGGCGCGCTGCAGGACCGCAAACGGGCGACGCTCGTCGGCGACGGGACGTTCGGCAAGGGCATCTTCCAAGAGGTCATCGACCTCAGCAACGGTGGCGCGCTGGACATCACGGCCGGGCAGTACTTCCTGCCGTCGGGCCGCAACATCGGCGGCAAGGGCGTCAAGCAGGGCCGCGGCTTGACCCCCGACGTAAAGACACCCGTCGACGACACGCAGGCCAACGCAGCCGCGGGACTGCAGACGGCGATCTGTACCGCCGCGAAGAAGGTATGAGCGAGCGTCCGCGCGGTGCCCCGGTGGTTGCCGTGCTGGCTCAGCGCGGCAAGTTCATGGTCGCGGAGCCCTACTTCCCGCAGCCCGGTGGGCCGCGAGGCCGCGCCGCGCCGGCGATGGCGGTCGAGCGCGACAAGAACGCTACGGCCGGGCGCCTCGTGCTCGTGCAGCCCGCGGCCAAGGGGCGCGCCAGGGTCGTGCGGCTGCTCGGTCGTCCTGATGTGGCGCGGGATGTCGTCGAGGCGCTGATGCTCGACCGCGGGCTTGAGCGCCGGTTCCCACCCGGTGTGGAGACGGCGGCCCGCGAGGCCGCCACCGCGGCGGCCGAGAATGATCCAGCCGGTTCAGCGCGGCGCGACCTACGCGACCTCGTCACCTTCACGATCGACCCGACCACGGCCAAGGACTTCGACGACGCGATCTCCGCCGAAGCGCTCGACCCCGAGGATCCGAGCAAGGTACGGATCTGGGTTCACATCGCCGACGTCAGCGCCTACGTGCGCCCCGGGTCGCCGATCGACCGCGAGGCCTACCGGCGCGGCACCAGCGTCTACGTTCCCGGCGCCGTCGAGCCGATGCTGCCCGAGGCACTGTCGAACGAGGCGTGCTCCCTCGTCCCGGGGGTCGAGCGCCTCGCCGTCACCGCCGAACTTGACTACGACGGGACCGACGTCGTCAAGGCGACGTTCTACCGCTCACTCATCCGGTCAGACATGCGGCTGGACTACGACGCCGTGGACCGCATCTTTGCCGGGGCAGATGAGGCGGCGGAGCCGTGGGCCACGCCGCTCACGCTGGCGCGCAGCGTGTCGGCCGCGCTGCAGGCGCGCCGCGAGGGGCAGGGCGCGGCGCTGGCCATCGAGACGAGTGAGCCGGAGTTCCGTTTTGACAACCACGGTCACGTGGCCGACATCGCCCGCAGCGTGCAGACCGAGTCCCACCGCCTGATCGAGCATCTGATGATCGCGGCCAACCAGCAGGTGGCCAAACTGCTGCGCGAGCGCGAGTTGCCGGCGCTCTACCGCGTACACGAGCGCCCGGAAGCTGAAGGGGCCGAGCGCTTGGTGGAGCAGCTCTCATCGCTGGGCGTGCGGACCCCGCCCGTCCGGGCCAACATGTCCGCCGCCGAAGCCGGCGAAGTGATCGCGGCCTGCTCGCGGCTCGTCGACGAGCACGTCCGCAAGACCGGGCACGGCCGCGCCGCACTCACCTCGCTCGTCCTGCGGTCGCTCAAGCAGGCGCGCTATGACCCCAAGCCCCTGGGTCACGCCGGCTTGGGCCTCCAGGATTACTGCCACTTCACTTCACCGATCCGCCGCTACCCCGACCTGATCGTCCACCGGGCGCTGCTGGCCGCAATCGGCGCGGGCGAGGACGCGCCACGGGCGAGCGTGATGGAGGAGAGCGGCGTCGACTGTTCCGCCCGCGAGCGCGCGGCGATGGTCATCGAGCGCGACGCCGACGACATCGTCCGCTGCTTCGTGCTGGAGAAGGCGCTGTTCGAGCAGGGGTGGCAGACGGCGTGGGAGGGTGAGGTGACCGGGCTCATCTCCGCGGGCGCCTTCATCGCGTTCGGGGAGAGCGGTACTGACGGCATGCTGCCCGTGAGGCGCATCACCGGCGACTGGTTCGAGCTGAACGAGCAGAGCACGATCCTGCGTGGCGAGCGGACGGGCACGACGATCCGCCTCGGCGACCCGATCATGGTCCGTGTGGCGAAGGTCGACGTGCCGCGCGGCCGCGTCGATCTGGATCTCGCCCCCGACGCTGAGGAGCAGGCCGCAGCGCCTGTCCTGAAGGATGCCCCCACGATCACGGAGGGCCGGCCCAAACGTCCGCCGAAGGACCCCGACGGCCCCGACTTTCACCCGGCCAAGCCCCGGCAGCGTAAGGGCCGCAACTTCAAGACCAAGGCCAAGGCCGAGGCGGCGAAGAAGGCCAAGAAGCAGGCCGCCAAGGAAGAGCTGCGCGGCAAGGGACCCAAGAAGGTCGGCAAGGGCAAGAAGGGCGGCGGCGGAAAGGGCAAGGCGCCTTCCAAGCGTCCCCGCCGATAGCTCATGGCCAAGAGCAAGAAGAAGAAGGTCGACGCCGGCGACGTGGCCAGCAACCGCTACGCCTCCTACCGCTATGAGCTGCTCGAGCGCCTCGAGTGCGGCATGCAGCTCACCGGGACCGAGGTCAAGTCGATGCGCGTCGGCAACGTGCAGATCAAGGACGGCTACGTCGCCATCTCCCGCGGGGAGATGTGGCTCCACAACGTGCACATCCCGCCCTACCAGGCCGCCGGGCGCGACAACCATGAACCGGAGCGTCCCCGCAAGCTGCTCGCCCATCGCAAGGAGATCGAACGGCTCGACGCCACGGTCTCCGAGCGCGGGTTCACCCTCGTTCCGACGCGCATCTACTTCAAAGGCCCGCACGCCAAGGTCGAGGTCGCCCTCGGCCGCGGCAAGGATCAGTTCGACAAGCGCGAAGCGATCAAGGAACGCGACAGCAAGCGCGACATGCAGCGCGCGCTGCGCGAGGCCGAGCGGTAGTCGCGGCTAAGGCGACGTCACCCGCCCGGCGGCGCGGGCCGCTTCCTCGGCGTCGTCCAACTCCCGTCGAACAATCGCCAGGCCGTCGTGCCAGAACTGCGGGTCAGTGAGGTCCAGGCCGGCGATCTTCGCCAGCTCCTCCGGCGGCAGCGAGCCGCCGGCCGCCAGCATCTCCAGGTAGCGGGGCACGAACGCCTCACCCTCCTCCAGGTACCGGCCGTAGACCGACAGCGCCAGCAGCTTGCCGTAGGCGTACGCGTACACGTAGCCGGGCGTGCCGATGAAGTGGGGGACGTAGGACCACCAGGTGCGGTATCCCTCGGTCACCTCGACCGAGTCGCCCACCATCTCCTCCTGGGACTGGGCCCAAAGCGCGCCGAACGTGTCCGTGGACAACTCGCCGCGCTCGCGGCGCTCGGTGTGCACGAGGTCCTCAAAGCGGTTCATCGCCGTCTGACGGAACACCGTGGCGATGGAGTCCTCGATGTTGGAGGCCAGCAGCGACAAGCGGCTCTCGGGCGTGGCGGCCTCGCCGAGCAGGCGGTTGAACACGAGCGTCTCCCCGAACACCGACGCTGTCTCGCAGACGGTGAGCGGCGTGTGCTGCTCGAAGATCCCGCGAGGAATGGCCAGGGCAGCATGGACGCCGTGGCCGAGTTCGTGGGCGAGCGTGAGCACGTCGCGTCGTTTGCTCGTGTAGTTGAGGAGCAGATACGGGTGCACGGACGGGGTCGTGTAGGCGCAGAACGCGCCACCACGCTTGGCCGGGCGCACGGGCGCGTCGATCCACGGGTTGTCGAAGAACTGTCGCGCGCAGTCCGCCAGCTCGGGCGAGAAGTCCCCGTAGGCGCCGAGGACCATGTCGACGGCGTCCTCCCAGCTGACCTCCTCCTCCACATCGCTGACCGATGCCATGCGGTCGTAGTCAGCGATCCGGTCGATGCCAAGGACCTGCGCCTTGAGTCGGTACCAGCGCTGGGGGATGTCGTAGTTGTCACGGACGGCCTGAACCAGCGCCTGTACCGATTCGTCGCTGGCCTCGTTGGAGAGGTTGCGGGCCGACAACCAGGTGGGGTAGGAGCGCAGGCGGTCATCGGTCGACTTGTCGGCCAGCAGCGTGTTGAACACGTACGCGCGTGTGCGCAGCCCGGGCTCGAGCGCCTCGGTGACTGCTTCGGCCACCGTCCGGCGCACGTCGCGGTCGGGGGAGGAGAGGCGGCTCAACGCAACGTCGAGCGCGACCGGCTCATCGGCATCCGGGAGGTTGACCGTCAGCGAACTGGTCAGCTCGCTGAACAGTCGCGACCAGGCGCCTGAGCCGGTGACCGACTTCTCGGCGAGGATCTTCTCCTCCGGCTCCGTGAGCAGGTGCGGGCGGTAGCGGCGCGTGCTGCGCAGGAAGTGGCGGGCCTGCTCGAGGCCGTCGGCGGCGATCAGCTGGTCGGCGTGCGTGTCATCCAGCTCTGCCCATTCCAGCTCGAAAAAGATGAGGAGCGTCTCGATCTCCGTTCCGCGCTCCTGCACGCGGGCGATGAGCGCACCGATCTGCGGGTCAGCGGTATCGACCGAGAAGCGCAGCGAGGCATAACTGCCCGCGCGCCCGACAAGGTCGGAGATATCGGCCATCTGCTGCACGGCCTCAACAAGGCCGGGGCCGTCGAGGTCGGCCACACCGCCGGCGTGCTGCGCGGCAAACGCCTGCGCGAGGGAAAGGGCTTCGCCCAGCAACCGGTCGCAGCCGGCGTCGCCCTCACCATCGACGAGGGGCTCGAGATCCCAGGCAACGTTGTCCAGCTCAGTGGTGCTCATGTCGGCAAGACTAGATTGCCGGCGATGCGGACAGCAGACACGGAGCGGATGCACCTGCGTCCCTGGACGCGATCGGCAGCGGATCTAGCCGCGTTCGTGAGGCTGTGCGCAGACCAGGACGTGATGCGGTGGGTCGCCGACGGACGCCCGATGGGGGCGGGCGCAGCGCGGTTCTCGTTGGGTCGTGTGGTCGCGCACTGGGAGGACCATGGGTTCGGGGTCTGGGCCGCAGTGCCGCACGGCGAAGACTCGCCGGTGGGCTTCGTGGGCCTGGCCGTCCCGTTCTTCCTGCCGGCCGTGATGCCCGCGGTGGAGGTGGGCTGGCGATTTGACCGAGCGTGGTGGGGACAGGGGCTGGCCACCGAGGGTGGGGCGGCGGCGATCGCCTGGGCGTTTGGCTCTCTGGGCCTGGATCGCGTCATCTCGATCATCCGACCCGAGAACGTGGCTTCCGTGCGCGTGGCGGAGAAGCTGGGAATGGTGCCTGGGCCTTCGATCACGCACCCCGCGTACGCCTGGGACCTGTCGATCTACGAGAAATATCCGGTGATTGCGGAGTGAATGTGGCGATCCCCTTGACGCGCTCGCGGCGGTTTGGGACGTTGATCTCAGACGCGGATCCGAGCCGCAGAGAGCGAATCCACCGGGGTGAGAGGATCGCCGCTCAGAGACCGAAGGTGCCGGCAACGGCGTCATCGGAGGAGAGCTCCCCAAGCAGGCTCGTGATTCGCGTCTACTTCGTTCCCTTTCGGTACGGAGCTCCTCTGAAGAGATGACGGTCACCGGACTCGATCACGTGCAGGTCGCGGCGCCCGCGGGGTGCGAGGCCGAGGCGCGCCGGTTCTACGGTGAGCTGCTCGGGATGAGTGAGACGCCCAAGCCAACGGCGCTGGCCGGCCGCGGCGGGGCGTGGTTCACCTGCGGCGCGCAGGAGATCCACGTCGGCGTGGAGGCGCGCTTTACACCGGCGCGCAAGGCCCACCCGGCCTTCGCGGTCGACGGCGAGTCGGCTCTGGATGCCCTTGCCGCACGGCTGCATTCAGCCGGTGAGGCGGTGACCTGGGATGCGGCGATCCCCGGGGTGCGGCGCTTCTACGTGGCCGACCCGTGGGGCAACCGCGTGGAACTCGTCGCGCGCTGATCGTGAGCGCCTCGTGGGTGCTTTACACTGAAGGGCGTAGGAAACACCCGGGGACGACAGGCTTCGACGCGGTCGGCTCGTTCGGGTGGTTGCGAGTCGAGGTGTCGGGAGGCCTCGTTAAACACCCGGCAAAACCATATGTGCGGACTCTCACGAGTACGCCCTCGCTGCCTAGATAACTCTAGGTGAGTGAGGTTTCGGCCCCCGCCTGCCGACCGCGGGGTTGTTCCGGAATCAAAATGTCGGCTTCATCCGGGGAGGCCCGCTCCCGCCGAACCGGAGACATTTTCAGGGAGCTGGTCCCGAAATACCCCGCCGGCAAGGCGACATCGGGATGAGATCAGAGTGCCGGCTACGCTCGTAGACGCCATCAGGACGCGATCGTGGACGCGGGTTCGATTCCCGCCGTCTCCACTAGACACAGAAAACCGCACGGGACCGCACCGTCCCGAACCGACGCGAAATCAGCCCGCTGTGCGGTCCGAACCGGCCCGCACCAAAACGCAGCCGTTTGCGGGCGGACCCGGCCGTGTGGGTCGCAACAGGGACGCACACGCCCTCGAGTTGGGACGCACACGCAGCATTCTCCCAGGGCCGGGGGTCACGTGAGCGTTCATCCCCTGGCCTGGGTGCTGAAGAACAGCGAGGCCAAGCTCGGCAACCGGCTCGTCCTCATCGTCCTCGCCGACCACGCCAGCGACGACGGCACCGGCGCGTACCCGTCCGTCGCGACGATCGCGCACGAGTGCCGCATGAGCCCCCGGAACGTGCAGTACGCACTCCGGGATCTCGCCAAGGAAGGGTCGATCATCGAGGCCGGCGTGAGCCGCTACGGCACCACCGTCTACACGGTGCGCATGGGCGCAAATACTGCGCCCCCGTCGACTCTGGGAGGGGGCGCAGATCTTGCGCCCCCCGCAGAATCTGCACCGGCGCAAGATTTGCGGGGTGGGGCGCAAGAACCGACAGCAATCCTGTCGGATTTTGCGCCCGAACCGTCCTTTAACCCGAAACGTCTACAGCAACCCCCCCAACCCCCCGCGAGCGGGGGGAGCAGCCCCCGACCCGTCGCACCGAAAGGACGACGGAAAAGCGATCAGGCCAAGTACTCGGCCGAACTGGCCGCATGGGTGGAGGCGAACCACCCGCACCCTGCTGCCGTCGCCGATGACTTGCTGTCGGCGTGGAAGCCGATCAGCGACCAGTTGGCCGCGACGATGGATCAGGCCACGTTCGATCTTTGGATCGCCACGTTGCACCCTCACTCGATCACGACCGGCGAAGTCGTGCTCGCTGCCCCACCGGCAACCGTCGGCTGGGTCGAGGGACGCCTCACGCGCTTGATCGCACAGCACACCGGCGGCCGCCAGGTCGTCGTCGTGCCGTGCACCCACAACTTCCCCTAACCAACCGAAGGAGACCGAGAGTGGCTCTCTCGACCGACGTACCACTCACCCGGAACACGGCAGTGCTCAGTGTGCTCGCCGTGCTCCGGGACAACCACGAGGGCGCGTTCGCGGCCGACATCGCCGGCGAAGTGATGTTGACCGAGATGCGCGTCGCGAAGTACCTCGCAGCGATGCGAGGCCAGGGCATGGTGGCCTTGCACCTGCATGGCCGCTACACGCTGGTCAACTATGGCCGGGCCGTGCTCGAGGAGAGCGAGGCGACGTGTTCGACGTGAAGATCGTCGCCCTGGATACCAGCGGGCATCGCGTCACGATCCTCGTTGAGGGCGTCGACGAGCTGCCGACCGTCGCGCAGGTAGACCGCCATCAGCCGCTGGTCGGCCAGTTGTTCGGCCAGTGGCATGGCCGGGAGCCCACCGAAACGTACGGCTTGTGCGTGCCAGCGATCGGTGTGTCATGAGCGCCACGAGCAGCCCTACGTCGCGGCGCTACCCGGGGCACATCATCACCCAAGCCCGGGAGCTGCATGCCGTGGGCTGGTCGCCGCACAGCATCGCGAAGATCATCCATCGCGAGCACGGCATGCGCCCAACGTACGACACCGTCCGCAACTGGGTTGACCCGGAGTACAACGAGCGGATGCGCGCGAAGGCTCAGCGCGTGAACCGCGTCACGTGGTCAAAGCGGTGGACGTTTCGGCTCGGTGGCCCGCGCGCAAAGTCGACGGAGTATCGCGTCGAGTTCGCTCGCCGCCTACACCAGGAGGGCGTGAAGGTCCCGGCGATCGTCCGCGTGATGACCGTCGTTTTCGAGGACCCATTGACCATTGATCAGGTCCGCGCGGCGACGCGGGCCCAACCCAGAAACGACCAGTAGCACCAACCCCAACCAACCACAGGAAGAACCCTATGAGCACCCTGATCGACATTCCCGTTAAGAACATTCAGACGACGGACGTCAACCCCCGCAAGATCGACAAGACCACCGCCGAGTTCAAGGCGCTGCAGGCCAGCATCGACCGTCGCGGCCTTCTGCAGCCGATCGTCGTGACGGCCGGCGCCAGCAAGGACGAGTACTTGCTCGTCGCCGGTGAGCGGCGCCTGACCGCCGTGAAGGCCCTGAAGAAGGAAACGATCGCGGCGCTTGTTCGTGCCGCCGGCGACGAGCTGGAGGCCGCCCTCGAGGAGAACGTGCACCGCGAGGCGCTTACCCCCGTCGAGGAGGCGATCCAGTACCAGCGGCTCATCGACAACGGCCTCACCCCGAAAGGTGTCGCTGAGGAGCTCGCGGTCGCGCAGAAGCGCGTCACGGAGCGGCTGCCGATCAAGCAACGCCTCGAAACGGAGACGGAGCTGGCGATGGCACGGTCGGCGGTTGCGCTGAACCGTGCCATCGTCGCAGACGTGCGTCGGGCGTACGCCGCAGCTCTCGAAACGATCGAGGCGCTGCGTGCCGAGATCGCCGAGATGTCGCCGTGACGGCGAGCGATCCGACCGTTGACGCGGTAGCCGCGACGTTGCGCGGCTACCGGTTCTCGTACGCGTCCGAAGCTGACCTGCAGTCGGCGATCGCCGACGTCCTCACCGACGCTTTCCCTCACACCACAGTGACCCGCGAGGTCCGCCTCCCAGCCGGCCTGGGACGCGTCGACGTCCTGATCGGCCGTGTCGTGGTCGAGGTCAAGGTCGCGGGGACCGGTGACAGCCTGGGCCGCCAGGTCCGCCGGTACGCCAGCAGCGACCAGGTCGACGGCGTCGTCATCGTCACCAACCGGGTCCGCCACGCCCGCGTGCCCGAAGCGGTCGGCGGCAAGCCCGTCGTCGTCGTCGGACTGGCGGGCCACCTGTGACCGCCACCCTGGCCCGCACGTTCGGCACCCTCTCCCTCGGCGAAGCAGAAGGCTACGGCGACCGCAAGCCGTTGGTGTGGGAGATCCAAGCGGAGCCGCATGTCGTGATGCGCGTGAAGCGCCTGTTCCCAAGGGCACAGCAGACCCGCAAGGGCGTCATCGAGATCCACCACACCCCCGACGTCGCCCGCGACATCGAATGGATCATCAGCCGCTACCCCCTCGACGCTGACGAGGACACCGCGGGGTTCCTACAGGAGAGCGTCGAACGGGCCGATGCGACGCGCGGCGAGATCGACAGGATCCTCACGGGCACGAGCAGCCTGAGCGGCGACGACTGGCTGGACCCGGTCAACTGCGAACGCCGCGACTACCAGTACGCCGCCGCCGACGTGTGCATCGCGAGCAGCCGGCTGCTCGTCGTCGACGAGCTCGGCCTCGGCAAATCGTTGACCGGGATGCTGCTGCTCCGCAACCCCGACGCACGCCCCGCCCTCGTCGTCGCACCAACGCATTTGCCGCGCCAGTGGCTGGGGATGCTCAACCGGTTCTTCCCGACGCTACGCGGCCACATCATCACGACCGGCAGCGTGTACGACCCGGCGAAGAAACGCGAGATGCGCGGCCATGACCCCGACGTGCTCATCATCAGCTACAGCAAGCTGATCGGCTGGGCTGACCACCTCGCCGGCCGCGTGAAAAGCGTGATCTTCGACGAGATGCAAGAGCTTCGCCGGTCGGAGTCCCAGAAGTACGGGGCGGCATGCATGATCGCCGACGGCGCCGACTACCGCATGGGCTTGACCGGCACCCCGGTCTACAACCATGGCGGCGAGATCTTCAACGTGATGGAGGTCCTCGAGCAGGGCGCGTTGGGCTCCCGCGGCGAGTTCTCCCGCGAGTGGGGGGCCGCCGGGTCCAACGGCAAGGTGATGGTCGACGACCCCGCCGCACTGGGCACGTTCCTACGCGAGCAGGGCCTGATGATCCGCCGGACCCGCAAGGACGTCGGCCGCGAACTGCCGGCCGTCACGACGGTGGTGCACACCGTTGACAGTGACCCGGACGCCCTGGAGGACGTGCAGGACGACGTCCGCAAGCTCGCCGAGATCATCCTCGCGAGCAACGACCGCAAGGAGGTGTTCACCGCCTCCGGGGACCTGGACTGGAAGCTGCGCCAGGCAACCGGGATCGCGAAGGCACCGTATGCCGCCGAGTTCATCCGCCTGTTGCTGGAGAGCGAGGAGAAGGTGTGCGTGTTCGGCTGGCACCGCGCCGTCTACGACATTTGGGTTGATCGGCTCCGCGAGTTCAACCCGGTCTTGTACACCGGCACCGAGTCGCCGACGCAGAAGCAGCTCGCGATCAACCGGTTCCTTGGCGGCCAGGTCCTCGCCGACTACTGCGAGGCCCACGCGACGGAGCGCGAACGCAAGTTCGACGAGGCCTACCAGGGCGGCACCCCGGACACGCAGTGCGATCCCTTCTCGGAGTCGCAGATCCTGATCATGAGCTTGCGGTCCGGTGCCGGCGTCGACGGCCTGCAGGACGTTTGCAGTGTCCCGGTGTTCGGCGAGCTCGACTGGTCCCCCGGCGTGCATGACCAGTGCATCGGCCGGTTCAACCGCGACGGCATGGACACCGACCATCCCGTCGTCGCCTACTACCTCGTCTCCGACGAGGGCAGCGACCCGCTGGTCGCGGAGACGCTCGGCATCAAGCGCCAGCAGATGGACGGCATCACTGACCCCGACGGCAAGCTGTTCGCCGCCGTCACCGACACCGGCGATCGCATCAAGCGGCTCGCCCGACAAGCCCTCGACCGCCCAGGAGCATCCTCATGACTGACATCTTCGGCCCGCACGTCATCGAACTCGTGTCCGGCGGAAAGCTCGACCTCACCAAACCCGACCCCGACGCGATCGTCCTCAGTGACATCGCG
The DNA here is from genome assembly GCA_038319025.1 of Solirubrobacterales bacterium. Lineage (GTDB taxonomy): Bacteria > Actinomycetota > Thermoleophilia > Solirubrobacterales > Solirubrobacteraceae > JBBQCW01. The sequence goes on along the minus strand of JBBQCW010000002.1, from coordinate 5,814 downwards.
CACGCCCTGTCGTACACGTGCCGGTTCGCCGGCCACACCAGTCGCTTCTACTCCGTCGCCGAGCACGCTGTCCTCGTCGCCATCCGGCTCGCCGACACCGGCTGCTCGCCGGCTACGCAGCTGCTTGGCCTTCACCACGACGACAGCGAGGCATACCTCGGCGACATCCCCCGCCCACTGAAGTCGCTCCTCGGATCCCGGTACCGGGACCTTGAGATCAACATGCAGCGCGCCGTTTACGACGCGCTCGGCCTGCACCCGCCGACCGGTGAGCAGGCGCTCGCCATCCACGAGGCCGACAACTGGGCCCTGGCTGCTGAGGCCCATTCGCTGATGCCGTCGAAGGGCGTCGGCTGGTTCTGCGACGGCCTGTTTGACCCTGGCGACAGGCCGGAGAGCTTCGACCCGCCACGTGAGATCGACAGCCCACGCGGCTGGGCCGTCGTGTTCACTGCCCTTCACGGGACGCTCGTCCGCGAGGCTGGGCCGGTGGCAGCATGAGCGACCTGCGGACGTGCCTCGTCGACGGCTGCGACGCTCAGCACCCTCGCCGGATGCTGATGTGCCGCAGCCACTGGAACGGCTTACCGAAGCCGCTTCGTGATGACCTGTGGCGCGCCTACCGTGAGGATGGCGTGTTCTCCGACACGTACATGGCTGCGAGGGAGGCGTGCATGGCGCACGCCGAGGGCCGCGACCCCCGGGTGCTCTCATGAGCGATACCGGTCTGCTTGCGCCCGCTGGGAACATCGCCATAAAGCTCCGTCGGCAGGCGTCGGATCTGCGCGCATGGGCCGTCGATGTCGCGCTCGATGAAGTCTGGTTCGAGTCGACCCAGACCGCTGTCGGCGCGCTCGGCTTTGAGGTCGTCGACACGATCTGGCGACCGGAACGTGCGTACTGGATCGCCAGCGTCCCATCGCTCCGCGTCCGTTACCCCGAAACCTACGTCCCGGTCGGTCACTGCATCGTGATGCGCGGCGGCCAGGTCGCCCATGATCCCTCCACCGGGAGGACGTATCCCGAGGGCTTCCCTGAGCAGAGCGTCGGCGTAAAGATGTGCCACGTCCTCGTACCGCTACAGCGCGGTGAAAAGGTACACGAACGGGCAGGCCACGATCGGCCAGAACGCGACCGTCGTGACGATCGGCTCCGGCACGACCGGTGACGGCACCGCCGGGTAACAAGTCTTGCCCTAACCAGGCAGTACGCGGGTGGCGCCCGCCCCGTAGACAGATGCAACACCCGAGGGGGTGCGACGTTCCCCGGACACACGGTCCGGGGGCGCTCGCACCCCCTCTTTTTTGTCGTTCACCCCCAACTCAGGAGCAGTGATGGCAGACACAGACCCCGACCCTTACGCGGCCCCCGAACCGTCAGATCCGGCGGTGTCACGGATGCCAAGGCTGAACACCTGGCCGCCCTTGATGGCGTCCATGGCGTCCGACCGGCAGTAAAACCGGGCGATCGAGAACGTGAAGATCGTGATGCCCTTCTTCAGCTCGACGGCGACGTCGCGGCCAAGCTCGGTGAGGACCTGCACGTTGTTGGACACGTCCTGTCGAAACGACTGGACGCGGCCGACTCGCTGATGGTTGATCGACAGGTAGACCTTTGTGTTGTTGCGTGCGTTGACGCTGTCGATGCTGGGATCCTGAACGGCCATGTGTGGCTCCTCGGGGTCGCGGTCCGGGCGGTTAGGCCAGGACGCTGTCGTTGATGGCCGGCAGTGACTTCAGCGTCGACGCGGGCTGCAACGCGACGCTGATGTAGATGAACTTGACGGTGTCCGGGAGCATCACCGGCAACGTCACGAGGTAGTCCTTCGGGGTGGCGCCGGCCGCGACCTGGGCCGGAAGGAACGCCCGGATGACCGTTTCGTCCTTGAGCTTCTGCAGCGTTGCGGAGGCGAGCGTCTGCACGTCCCCGCTCGTGTTCTCCAGGCTCTTCTTCCCCGTGAACGCGTCCTCGAGGGCGGCGCGGGAGCGGCGGGCCACTTCGTCGGCCGCGCCGATCTTGTGGAAGTCCCGGAAGATGTCGTCGGTGTTGTAGCCGGACAGGCTGTCGACGAGCCAGAGGCCGCCGCCGGGCTTCGGGGTGATCGGTGACACGCCAGCGGCGAGGAGCGTGTCGACGTCGCCGCCCTGGATCGTGGACAGTTTCCGTTCGACGTCCATGCCACCGACGGGTGCGTGCGTCAGTGACGTGGCGGGGTCCGGGAGAGCGCAGTGCTGCCCGGCGACGCGGGCGGCCGCGTAGAACGGGTCGTACGTCTTCTGGGCGCCGTTGCCGTCCAGGTCGACGAGGCCCGGGTAGATGAGCTGCACGCGCCGGGACCGCAGCGATGCCATCCGCGTGACCTGGGCCGCCGTCGACTCGGCGAGAACAGCGCCGCCAACGAACCGGCGCTCATGTCGCGCAAGCGTCGTTGACATGGCATCGCAGTGCGTGGACGCCTGGGCGTGCACCGTTGCGTCGCCGGTCGCGACGGCAACCATCTGCACGTCCTCGGTCTCGATGACCTTCAACGCGTTCGTCCAGTCGGTCCCTGACAGTGCGGATCCGTCTGAGCCGGACGCGAGCGGCGCGACCGCGGCGACCGTCAACGGGGCTGTGCCCGCGGTGACCGACGCGGTCACGTACTGGCTGGCCGTGAAGCCCGGGGTGACACCGTTGATCGCGTCGACGATGTTCTGCGGGGTGGCCGCGGAGCCGACGGCGTACGTTTCGGTGAACGTGATGCCGTTCGGGTCCAGGTAGGTGATCGTGACGAGGTTGTTCGCCCCGACCGTTGCCTTGATGCCGGTCGTCCAGACCCCGTAGTCGCGGGACGTCAGCGTGACCGGCGCGGACGTTGCCCCGGCGAGCGCCAGCACCCCTTGGATGGGTACGCCAGCACGAACGACGCACACCGGCAGCGCGCCGGCCTGCATCGCGAACCGGGCACAGTCAAACAGTGGTCCGGACCTCAGGACCGACTTGAGGGCCTGCAGGTCACTGAAATACATCGGGACGTTCGGGATGCCGCCAGCCGACGCTCCGAGAAGCGCGAGGACGGGGCGGCCGCGAAGGACGTTGAGGCCGGCGAGTGCGGACGCGTCGATACCTGAGAAGGCACCGGGCTGCAGCGGCACGACGGGCGGGCGGATGGTGGTGTCAGCCATGGTGGCCTCTCAGTTCAGGGTCGGGGGGAAGCGAGGTACTCGTCGAGGAGTTCCTGCCACTCCTCGTGGGTGTGGCGGGCGTACGTGAGCTCTGGGTCGGACGCGAGGAGCCCGGCCATCGGGATCCGCTCCGATGCGGACAAGGGCAGCAGGTCGACGGTGACGCGCGACGCTTCCAACGCGTCCGCGGCGGCTTTCTTGTCGGCGCGGGCCTGTGCGGCTGCGGCCTTCTCCTCGTCAGTCTGGGCGGGCATAAGGGTTCTCCTAGCTGGGGTTGACGGTGACGGTGATCGACCCGACCAACTGGTCGGGGCCGGTGACGTCTGTCGCTTCGAGCATTTCCATCCACACGTGGACGGTGAACACGCTCAGGTACACGAGGAACGGCTGATCGGCTTCCGGCGGCCCGCCGGCGACCTCCGTTTTCTCGGCGTCGACCTTCACGCGCCGAATCTGCGGGTCGCGGTCCAGGAGGCGCCGACGGAGCGGGAACAGGACGCGGCGAAGCTCGTTGTGCAACCGGTCGCGTTCGTCGCGGTTTTCGTGCAGCAGCTGCACGATGACGGGGGCGTAGATCGCTTCGGAGTAGTAGGCGGCTGTCGCGATCACCTTGCCGTAGGCGTCCACGGCGTACAGGTCACCAACGAACCCGCCGGACTCTGAGTCGTGCTGCTGATCATCAGACTCGGTCCCCGATGCGACACCGATCGCCGGGATCTTCCCCGGGTACGCTGGCCAGCCGCGGACGACGGGGATCGGCGGCCCCGTCCGGCTTTTGAAGATCGCGAACGGCGGCTGCTCGGTGAACGTGGCGGGCAGCTTCAGCTGAACGTCGCGGCTGTCGGGAAACGAGATGCGGTCCTCAACGGTGCCGGTGCCGCGCGGGTCACCGGCGGCGTCGGCGAGAAACTCGTAGACGAGCCGTTCGGCGTCGGGCAGCAGTGTGGGGAACACGTCGCCGAGCGACGTGGGGCCGTTGAAGACGCGGGAGGGGTAGGCGGTCACTTGAATCCCAGCATTTCGGTGGCGGCGTTCACGAGCAGCAACCTGCCTTGGTCGCGTGTGCTGTCAGCAGCGGCCGCCATGAACGGCCGGGGCTTGGCGGCCGGGATGATCCACCCCGTCTTGCCGACCTTCCGGAACGAGATGAAGTACGCCGACGATCCGGAGCCGTAGGGGCCGGGGCGCTGGCCCTTCTTCGTGAAGATCATTGGCCCCTTGTTTTTGCCGGCCAGCTTGGCGTTCAACGCCTCACTGGTCCACGAGGAGCCGGGCCCCTTGTTGTCACCCAGGGGTTGTAGGCCGGTCGCGGCGTAGGGGCCTTGGGCGCGCTGTGAGCGCGCCCCGAAGAACGGGACGGTCTTCCCGGCCATCGTGCGTTTCAGGTCGATGTCGCCGTGGCCCCACTCGATCGCCCCGGCATAGTCGGCGACCGCGACCGGGCGGCCGGGGAACCCGGGCACGTTCGCGGGGGTCATGTGGCCGCCGTTGACGTACACGCGAGCGGTGAACAGCGACCCGAACGGCCACTGCAACTCGATCGACCCTTTCAGCGTCCCGGTGCGCACCCGGACAACGAACGCCTGGCCGTTGTAGACGACGGGGTACCCGGACACGTTGCGGACCGCGCGGGCCTGCACGAGCGCCCCGTATCTGCGGATCGCCTCGCCGAGCATTCGGACGCTGACGGGGTCGCTGATCGGAAAGTTGGTGCGGCTGATGAGCACCCGCAGTGCCCGGGTGTCGATGAGCACCCGGTACGCGGACACCAGTGCCTCCTACGGCTGGGGGATCACTCGCTGGTCCTGCTCGAGCGACGCGACCTGGCAGCGCCACGCCAGGTGCTCATCGGCGATGAGAAACGGGACGGGCTCACCGGTCGGGTAGAACACGCGGCCGACCGCTGCGTCACCGGTTGCGTTCACGACGGTGAACCGGTCGCGGTTGCGACGGTCAACGTAGCTGGGTTTCACGTTCAGCGGGGTGGTGAGCGCTGCCTCTCCCAGCTGCAGTTCGCCGACCATCTGCGGCGATCGCCACCGCGACTGCGACCGAAACAAGGCCCGAATCTCAACGGGTGGCGCGTACGCGGCGCCAAGGCCACCGCAGACTGTGCACTCCCAGTTGGGCTCCTTGGTGTCGACGCTGTAACACGTGCACCTGGTGGACACCTCCCACGTGAGCGTGGACGCCCCCTCACCGGTGAACACTTGGGCGATGATGTCAGCGTCGACGCTCATCCGATGGTGCTCATCGCGAACAGGCGTCGCCGGCGACCCATGATTTCGTCGCGACGGCCGATCAAAGCTTGGGCTTGCTGGCTGTACGCGGCGGCGTTCATCGCCCGGCTGTACCCGTCGAAGCTGACGGACGCCACGACACCGGCTTTCAGGGCGGCGACCTGGGCCAAGAACGCGGCGGCCGCATCGCAGATCGCGGCCTGCTCCAGCGTCGTCAACCAGTTGATCTCCTCGGGGTCCCGGCCGTCGCCGGCCGTCCACGTCTCGCCACCGTCCAACGAGGTCTGGTCGGAGTCGGGGTCGTACTGCGGGTACCCGTAGGTGTAGGACACCTTCACGCTGTGTGGTGTCGGCGGGAAAATCGTTCCCCAGGCCATGTAGTCGAGCGTGTTGAGCGTTGCTTGCTCAAC
>JBBQCW010000001.1:0-332887 GCA_038319025.1 Solirubrobacterales bacterium | reverse complement strand
CTGTGCGAAGAGGTCGCGATCCTCGGCGCAGTTGATCGCGTCGTAGTTGGCCCCGATCAGCTCCACCCCGTACCGCTCCAGGGTGCCGTCCTCGGACAGTGCCTTGGCGAGGTTGAGCGCGGTCTGACCGCCGAGGGTCGGCAGCAGCGCGTCGGGTCGCTCCTTCTCGATCACCTGAGCGACCGGCCCGGGCAGCAGCGGCTCCACGTAGGTCGCGTCGGCGAACTCCGGGTCGGTCATGATCGTCGCCGGATTGGAGTTGACGAGGACGACCTCGTACCCCTCCTCCTTCAGGACCTTGCACGCCTGGACGCCCGAGTAGTCGAACTCGGCGGCCTGGCCGATGACGATCGGCCCGGAGCCGAGGATGAGGATCTTCTTGATGTCGTCTCTGCGCGGCATTAGGCCTTGGCCCCTTCGATCTGCCGGAGGAACCGGTCGAACAGGTACAGGGAGTCGTGCGGACCGGGGCCCGCCTCGGGGTGGTACTGCACCGTGCCTCCCGGAACGTCCAGCAGCGTGAGCCCCTCGACCGTGCGGTCGTAGAGGTTGATGTGGCTGAGCTCGGCGGCGCCGAAGTCGGTCTCCCACCGGACCGGCTCGTCGGTGTCCAACGTCCGCTTGCCGCCCGGCCCGACCACCGCGAACCCATGGTTCTGGCTGGTGATCTCGATGCGCCCGGTCTGCAGATCCTTCACCGGATGGTTGGCGCCGCGATGGCCGAACGGAAGCTTGAACGTGTCCAGACCCACGGCCCGGCAGAGCAACTGGTGACCCAGGCAGATGCCGAACACGGGCCGCGTTCCCACCAGAGAGCGGACGGTCTGGACGATGTAGTCCAGAGCCGCCGGGTCGCCGGGACCGTTGGCCAGGAAGATCGCGTCGGGATCGTTGGCGGTGAGCTCGTCGGCCGTCGCCGCGCAGGGATGCAGCTCGACCACGGCTCCGCGCTGCACAAGGTTGCGCACGATCGATCCCTTGATCCCCGTGTCGATCGCCGCGATACGCGGGCCGCTGTTTTCGGAGCCGTGCACCGTCATCACCGTGGGCGACACCTCACGAGCCAGATCCAGCCCCACCATCGACTCTTCGGCGGCGATCAACGACTGCGCCTCGTCGATGCTGATGCGAGCCGGGAACACGCCGCCGCGCATCGCTCCGGCGTCGCGGATGTGCTGCACGAGCCGGCGGGTGTCGACGCCGCGGATGGCCGGGATCCCGCAATCGGTGAGCCAGGAGAGCCAGCCGCCCTCAGCGTCCGGGGCGTCCTCGTAGTCGACCGCTTCGCGCATGATCGCGGCCCGTGCCCAGATGGCGTCGGACTCCATGGCGGCACCGCTCACCCCGTAGTTGCCGATCTGGGGATAGGTGAACGTGAGCAACTGGCGCGCAAACGATGGGTCGCTCATCGACTCCTGGTAACCGGCCATGCCGGTGGTGAAGACGACCTCCCCGGTCGCGTGGACATCGGCGCCGCAGGAATCGCCGTCAAAGCGGGTGCCATCTTCGAGCAGAACGTACGCACTCATCACTTGATCAACCCTTGAATCGCTTTGAACTCATCGCTGCCGGCGGCGCCGAGCAGTTCGAACAACGCCATCTCGGTCGAGGTGACGGTCGCTCCGGCGGCCTCCATCCGATGCAGGCCGATCTCACGGTTTTCCGGCGTACGTGACGAGACAGCGTCGGCGGCCACGTGGACCTCCACACCCTGATCAAGCAGCGCGAGCACGGTCTGGCTGACGCACACATGGGCCTCGATCCCGCACACGAGAGCCTGGCCGCGGCCGTCAAGGTCGAAACCCTCGGCGCCGGTGGCGGCGAAGACGGTCTTGGGAAGCCGGTCTACCCCTTCGAGGTGCTCCAGGACCTCGGGCACCGTCTCCCCCAGCCCTCGCGGGTACTGCTCGGTCACCACGACCGGGAGCCCGAGGATGCGCGCTCCCTGGACGAGGATCCCGGTGGCGGCGGCCACGTCGGCGAAGCCATCCACACCTGGGCGGAACGCCTCTTGGACGTCGATCACCACGAGCGCTGTGCGCTCGCGGTCCAGCGGAGCGTGGGTCATACGGTGGCCTCGCTCAGCGCATGCGCGCGGTGGACCACGGACCCAGCGGCGATGGTGAGCAGCACGCGACTGCGCAGGCGGCGGCCGTCAAAGCAGCAGTTCGCCGAGCGGCTCACGTAGCCGGCTTCGCCCACCGTCCATTCGGCCTCGAGATCGATCAGCACGAGGTCGGCAGGTTCACCGACGCCGACCCGGGGTACGGGCAGGCCGAGCAGGCCGCCTCCGGAAGTCAGGCGCTCGACGACGAGGGCCAGGCCCAGCACACCGGGCAGGACGAGCTCGGTGAAGACGGCGGCGAACGCCGTCTCCAGGCCTGTCGTGCCCATCGGCGCCTGTTCGAACGGGACGTCCTTCTCGTCACGGGCGTGCGGCGCGTGGTCGGTGGCGATGCAGTCGATCGTGCCGTCCCGCAGCCCGGCGATCAGCGCCTGGCGGTCAGCTTCGGTGCGCAGCGGCGGGTTCATCTTCATCCGCGTGTCCAAGCCGGCCGCCGCGACGTCGGTCAGACACAGGTGGTGCGGGCTGGCCTCGCAGGTCACGTGAAAGCCCAGGTCTTTGGCCTGCGCCACCGCGCGGACGGACTCGATGCAGCTCAGGTGCTGCATGTGGACGGAACCGTCCTCGTACCCGGCCAGCGCTGCGTCGCGTGCCACCATCGTGCTCTCGCTGACGCTGGGGATGCCGGCCACGCCCAGACGGGCACTCACCTCACCTTCGTGCATCGCTCCAGCGCCCGACAGCGACGGATCCTCCTCGTGGAGAGCAAGTACGCCACCGCACAGGCGTTGGTATTGCAGCGCGCGGCGCAGCATCCCGGCGGACGTCACGGGTCTGCCGTCGTCAGTGAACCCGAGGGCGCCCAGGTCGCGCAGCTCAGCCATGTCGGTCAGTTCTGTGCCCGCCAGCCCGCGAGTGATGGCAGGCATGAAGCCGACCGGGATGCGTGCCTGGCCTGCTGCCGCGTCGCGCAGCGACCGCAGCCCGGCGACCGAGTCCAGGGTCGGCTTCGTATTGGGCATGGCCACGACCGCGCAGTAGCCACCGGCCGCGGCGCTGGCGGTGCCGCTGGCCAGATCCTCCTTGTGCTCCTGCCCCGGCGTGCGCAGATGCACATGCGGATCCACAAAGGCCGGGAACAGGTGGCGCCCAGTCCCGTCGATGACCTCAACTCCGTCCGGCGAGTTCAGGGTGCCCACGGCGCCGATCTGCGCGATCTCGCCGCCCAGCACCAGAACGTCGTGCGGGCCGTCGAGATCCGACCGCGGGTCCAGGACGTGCGCGCCGCGCACCAGGACATCCGCCGGGGCACCGGCGGCGTGCACCAACGGCTGCGCGCTCATGAGGCCACCGTTTCGGTGGCGACCGGTTCAGGCGACCGCGCACCGGCCAGCAGTTCGTAGAGGACGGCCATCCGCACGATCACGCCGGCGGCGACCTGGGCCGTGATCAGCGCCTGCGGGGAGTCGACCACCTCACCGCTCAACTCGACGCCGCGGTTCACCGGGCCGGGGTGCATCAGCACCTGCTGGGCGCCCAGGCGCCGGCTGTCGATCTGGTAGCAGGCGGCGTACTCGCGGAGCGACGGCACGAACGCCTCGCTCATCCGCTCGTGCTGCATGCGCAGGGCATAGACGACGTCCGCCTCGGGCAACTCGTCGAGCGTGGTTCGCACGGCACAGCCCATCGCTTCGATACCGCGCGGGATCAGGGTCGGCGGGCCGCAGACCGTCACCTCCGCGCCCATCGTCTGGAAGGCGGTGATATTCGACCGGGCCACGCGGGAGTGAAGTACATCCCCCACGATCCAGATCTTGGCCCCGTCCAGCGCACCAAGGCGCTGGCGCAGTGTGTACACATCCAGCAGGGCCTGGGTGGGATGTTCGTGCTTACCGTCACCGGCGTTGACGATCGCGGCGTCCGTCCAGCCGGCGACGAGGGCCGCGGACCCTGCCCAGGGCGTACGGATCACGATCGCGTCGGGCCGGTGGGCGCTGAGGGTCAGGATGGTGTCCTTCAGCGACTCACCCTTCTCGACACTCGAACCGGATGCCGCGAAATTGACCACGTCGGCACTGAGAGCCTTGGCCGCCAACTCGAACGATGAACGCGTCCGCGTGGACGCTTCGTAGAAAAGGTTGAGCACACGACGGCCGCGCAACGCGGGCACCTTCTTGACCTCGCGCTCGCCGAGATCAGACAGCGTGCTCGCGCGATCGAGGATGCGCTCGATGCCCGCGCGATCCAGATCGTCGATGGACAGCAGATGGCGCATCAGGCCGCCACTCGTTCGCGGGTGTCGGCAGCGTCGCCTGGTGAGATCGTCACGTCATCGTGGCCGTCGATCCCGTCAACGTGAACGTTGACGCGCTCCGTGCGAGCGGTCGGGAGGTTCTTGCCCACATAGTCGGCGCGGAAGGGAAGTTCGCGATGCCCGCGGTCGACCAGTACGGCGAGCTGGACCCGCTCGGGGCGCCCGTAGGCGAACAGCGCTTCGATCGCGGCTCGCACGGTGCGGCCGGTGAAGAGGACGTCGTCGACGATGACCACGGTGCAGCCTTCCAGCGGGAAGTCCAGGTGAGACGCGTGGACGATGGGGGCATCGTGACGCCCGGACAGATCGTCACGGTAGAAGGCGATGTCCAGGTCACCGAGCGGCACCTCGACATCCAACAGGTCCACGAGCAGATCGTGGAGGCGACCGGCAAGGACGGCACCGCGACGATGGATGCCGACGAGGGCGAGCCGCTCAGGCTCAGCATTCTTCTCGACTATCTCGTGAGCGATGCGGACAAGTGTGCGCCGCATGTCATCGCCGTCGAGGACGACCTTCTCACCTGCCATGTGTTCGCCCTTCCTGGCCTCTCGGGACCGGGTTAAAGGATGTGCCGAGATGCTAGCAGCACGCGCGGCGCGTCAGCCGCCGGAGACCAGCAACCGCACCGTCCCACCACGTTCCAGGAACGTGCCGGCGGCGGGCAGTTGGCCCGTCACCTGGTAGTCGCTCTCGAATAGCCCGCCGAACAGGCCCAGCCCCTGCACGTCGGCGTTGAACCCAGCCGCACGCAGCCGGTCCCGGGCATCGGGCAGTGGTAGCCCGACCAGTTCCGGCACACGCACCTTCACGATCACGTTGCCGCCCGTGGTGATTGCCGCGCTGATCTTGGTGATCGTCCGCGCGGGGGGCGGCTTGGGGCCCCCAAGGGCAATCACCAGTAACACACCGGCCAGGAACCCGCCTGCGCCCACCATCGCGACCAGCAGCCAACTGGGCCGACCGGTGCTCTCCGATGGCTCGCCGGGCGATGCCGCGGGACCGTCAGGAGCCTTCACACGGGTCGGATCGTCGGTCATGTGGTCACCGCAGGCCCAGCGTCGCGACGGTCAGAGGAGCGAACCCACTCTGGGTCACCCCGTTCGGGAAAGGGCACGTCGATCGCGTCGAAGTCGCGGGGCAGGATGGTGCGATCGAATACCTCGCGGGCCTCGTCCAGGATCGGATGCGAGCCGTCGCGGGCGTAGATGTAGCGAGTGGATACGTGGGTCAGCGCGAGCATCCTCACCCCCGCTTCGGCCGCCAGCTCGGCCGCCTGTCGCGCCGTGGTGTGCCCGGTCTGCGCGGCCCGAGCGCGTTCGGCATCCAGGAAGGTCGCCTCGTGAATGAGCAGATCGGCGTCATGGGCGGCGACCTGCACCATCTCGCACGGCGAGGTGTCCCCCGAAAGCACCACTTTGCGCCCGGCCCGCGCCGGCCCGAGCACCTCGTCGGGGGAAACACCGGCCACTGTCTCACCACGCTGCAGCCGACCGAAGTCCGGGCCCGGCGTTACCCCGCGCGACTGCGCCAACTCCGCATCGAACCGCCCAGGGCGGTCCTCCTCGACGATCGCGTACCCGAAGGCGGTGCCCCGGTGACGCACGTTGAACGCCTGTACCTCGTAGCCATCCCCGGCCACGGTGTCCCCTGCCTCCAGCTCCTGCACGGTGAACGAGTAGCCCAGCTTTCCGTAGATGAACCGGGCCTGATCGAGCAGCCGACCCACCCCAGGTGGCCCGTACACCTTCAACGGCGCGGTGCGATCACGCAGGTCGAACGACTTGAGCATCCCCGGGAGCCCGAGCCAGTGGTCGGCGTGGAAGTGCGTCAGGAAGATGCGATCCAGATCCACCAGCCCGACGCTGCGGATCAGTTGGCGCTGGGTCCCCTCACCGCAGTCGAACAGCAGCGATTCCCCCCCGCGGCGGGCCAGGAGCGCGGGCAGGCCGCGGCGCGCGGTCGGGACGGAGCCTCCGGTCCCGGCGAAGAAGAGCGACAGATCCACCGCCGCGAGGGTAACGACCGGGCGAGCGGAGGTATCGTCGGGTGCGAAATCCCCCCACGAAAGGCCCGCCAGATGCTCAAGGAGTTCAAGACGTTCCTGCTGCGCGGGAACATCGTCGATCTGGCCGTCGCGGTGGTGATCGGCGCGGCGTTCGGCATGCTCGTCACCGCCCTGGTCGCGGACCTGCTGACCCCGATCGTCGCCGCCGTCATCGGCAAGCCCGATTTCTCGAACCTTTCGTTCACGATCAACAATTCGGTATTCAAATACGGGTCGTTCCTGAACGCGCTGATCGCTTTCGTATCCGTTGCGGCGGCCATCTTCTTCTTCGTCGTCAAGCCCATCGACGCCGTAAACGCGCGGCGGGGAGTGACGCCTGACGAGGACGGCCGCAGCGGTGAAGAGGTCTTGCTGGGAGAGATTCGCGACCTGCTGGCCGCGGGCCGCGGTACCGGCTCCTAGACGGCCCCGAGCAGCGCCGGGCGACGGTCGGCCCAGGGACGGGCCTGTTCGATTTGGGCGCTCAGCTGCAAGAGCTGGGCGTCAGCGAACGGCCCAGCGGTCAGCTGAACTCCGACGGGCACGTCCTCCGCCGTCCAATGCAGAGGCAGCGAAACGGCCGGCAGCCCGGTGACGTTGCCAAATGCGGTGAACGAAACGCTGCCCACCACGTCGGGCACCGGCTGATCGGGCGCCGCGTGCTGTGCGGCCAGGATCGATCCGGCGACCGGCGGGAGAATCGCCGAAGTCGGCGTCAGCAGCACGTCGAAGTCACGGCCCCAACGCGCTACCTCTTGGCGCGAGAGGAGTTCGAGCTGTCGGGCGGCGACGACGTAGTCGTAGGCGCTGTAGGTGCTGGTCGCGGCCTCATGCGCGTGGCGGATGTGCGGCTCGGTCTGCGACCAGTCGACGCCGTCGTAGTCGGCCAGCCCGCCGTTGGTCAGCACGATGAACGGCGGGATCAGCTCCGCGGACACGGTCGGCACCTCCACCTCGACGATCTCGTGCCCGAGGTCGGCCAGCAGCGCTGCCGTTGCGAGTGCGGCTTCGACGCACGCAGGGTCAGTCGGTATGCCGAGCGGCGCCTGAGCCATCAGGCCGATACGCAGCCGACCTGGATCAGCACCGACCTCCTCGACGAATGGCCGCCCCGGAGCCGGGGCGTTGTACCAGCACAGCGGATCGGGGCCGCAGGCGAGATCCAGCATCGCCGCCGCGTCGGCGACCGTCCGCGTGACGGCCCCCTCGACGACGGCACCGAGCCAGCTCTGCGCCAATCGCGGCACGCGGCCACGGCTGCCCTTGAAGCCGACGAGACCGGTGTAGGCGGCGGGGATACGAATGGAGCCGCCGCCGTCGTTCGCGTGGGCGATCGGGAACATCCCGCCCGCGACCGCTGACGAGGCACCGCCCGAGGAGCCACCGGCGGAGCGGTTCGTGTCCCATGGATTTCGGGTGATGCCGTAGCGCGTGTTCTCCGCCGCCGTGATGGGCCCGAACTCAGGGGTGTTGGTGCGCCCGCACAGCACGAAGCCGGCGCGAACCAGTGCGTCGACGATCAGTTCGCTCTCGGCGCTCGGCCCTTCGGGGGCACCGTTGGAGCCGTAGGTCACCGGCCAACCGGCCACTGGCGTGAGGTCCTTGATCGGAATCGGCACGCCCAGGAACGGTGCATCTTCTCCGGCGGCCCGACGTGCGTCCGCGTCTCGGGCACCGTCGCGCGCCGCTTCGTCGTCGCGCCAGATCACGGCATTCAACGTCGGATTGTGTTCGTCCACCGCGGCCAGGCAGGCATCAAGCAGTTCGACGGCCGACAGCTCGCGAGCCCGCAGCGCCTGGGCCAGGTCGAGGGCGGAGGAGGACGGACCAAGATTGCTCATCCCGCGACGATATCGGCGCGTGCCTTCGCTGTGTGGTCTGTCGCACGGTGCGCGTGGCGTGACGACCAGTTCGCCAGCTTCCGTGCGATGATCGCCAGGCCCAGCGCCCGTAGCTCAGTGGATAGAGCGCCCGCCTCCGGAGCGGGAGGTCGCAAGTTCGAATCTTGCCGGGCGCGCTTGGTTTCTGGTCAGGGGTCCGGGCGCGTGGAACCTGCCTGGGCGAGAAAAGGGCTCTCACAGCCCGTATTTAGGCCATCGCGCAGAAGCCTCGGCCCCCGGTCAGCTTCAGGCCGGCTCAGCCGCCGGCGGCTCCGTCGCCCCGCCGTCCGTGGCTTCCAGCGCACGCGTGGGTAGGTGCGTCGTGAAGGCGAGCGACAGCAGCGCCGCCAAAGCAACGGCACCGAGCGCGAGCCGCAGGGCTTCCAGCTGCGCATCGCCGTAGTCCGAAGCGACGGCGGTAGCCTCGGACTGCGTCAGGCCCGCGTCGAGCGCCTCCTTCTCAACGGTGTCGACGGGGACGATGTCGACACCGGTGCCCCCGGCGGTCGCCACGATCGCATCGCGGGTCGCGGCCGGAATGTCCGGGTTGTTCGCCACCCGCGTGGAAAATCCGGTGGCGAGCGAGGCGAGCAGCACCGCACCGATCAGTGCCGTACCAAGTGAGGCCCCCAGGTTCTGCGCGGTGCCCTGAAGGCCGCCGCCTTCACTCGTGTTCTCCGGCGGGACCGACGACATGATCACGTTCCCCAGCTGCGAGGCGAGCAGGCCCGCACCAGCACCGATGAACCCCAGGGCGATCTTTAAGCCGGTGTCGTTCAGTTCGACATCCAGCGTGCCGAGCATCACGCACGCACCGATGCTGACCGAGACGAGCCCGGCCTGAGCCACCGTCCGCGGTGAGCGACGGGAAGCAATCCTGGGTCCGAGGAGCGCGAACGCGAGCATCGACAGCGACATCGGCAGCAGGCGCTTGCCCGTCTCGAACGCGTCGAGGCCGAGCACGATTTGCAAGTACACCGGGAGAACGAAGAACGTGCCCATGAGCACGAGTTGCATTCCGAGCATCGACGCGAGACCCGAACGCAACTGCTTCACCCGAAGCATCGTGGTGTCGAGCAATTGGTCTTGCCCGAGGCGCGCGCGCCGCCGCTCCCAGGTGACGAACCCCCACAACAACCCGAAGCCGGCGAGGACCAGAAACGGCGTCGGCGAGAAGCCCAGCGGGGTGACCTCATTGCCGTTGATCGTCGGCGGATTGCGCGGCTTGACGAACCCCCAGACGCTGCTGCGCAGGATTGCGAACACGATCAGACCCAGCCCGCTCGCCGAGAGCAGCACGCCGACGCCGTCAAGATGCGGGCGCCGCGCGGCCGCCAGGGCGCGCGGGATCTGGTTGCGGAGCAGCAGGATGACAATGACGACGACCGTCTCCCCCGCGAACACGTATCGCCAGGAGAACTCCGTCGTCACCCAACCGCCGATCAGCGGGCCTGCCGCGACCGCTATGGCCGAGACACCGCCCAAGAGGGCGTAGGCCATCGCGCGTTCCCGACCCTTGTAGCTGGCCGCGGTAAGAGCCGCGATCGCGGGGATCACCAGTACGGCGCCGAATCCCTCAATCCCCGACCAGCCGACCAGGAGAACGCTGAGGTTCGGGCTCAGCGCCGTCGTCAGCGAGCCGAGACCGTAAATCCCGAGGCCGATCACGAACGCGCGGTTGCGGCCCAGAATGTCCCCGAACTTGGCCCCGAGAAGCATGAACGCCGCCATCACGAGCGTGTAGAGCGTGATCGCCGTCTGCACGCCCTGCACCGTCGTATTGAGGTCCTCGACGATCTGGGTGATCGCCACGTTCATGACGCTGGTGTCGAGCACCATCACGAACTGGGCCGAGGCGAGCATGGCGAGAGGGATCCATTTGCGCATTAGCGCGGCCAGCCTATCCGGCGGAGGTCTCGAATCGGTGTCACAGATGCCCGTGCGGCCCGAATCGCGTCCGTGTGCCGCTACCTTCGAACTATGCCCTCCCGCGCCGTGCTCGCCCGGACCGTCCTGCTCGCGACATTTGCGACCCTGGTCGTGGCCGGGCCTGCCCAGGCCGGCCTCGACGTCATCCAGAGCGGCACCGGGTCAATCTTCATCGGTGACAGCTACGGCGACAACGACATCTACGCCATGGGTCTCGATCCGGGCCCGAACAATCAGGTGTACTTCAAGGACACGGGACCGGGGATCAACACCCTCCACATGTCCTACTCACCCCCCTGTCACGCGGGCATCCTGCTCGTAGAATGCCTCGGCCAGATCCCTGACGTGTTCGTTTCGGCCGGCGGTGGCACCGACGTGGTGAACATGGCTAGCGCGGTGATCCCGCTCGTGCTCGTCGGTGGCGCGGGCCCCGACGACCTGATGGCCGGTTCAGGTGATGACGCCCTGATCGGGAACGCCGGGAATGACACGCTGCACGCCGGCACCGGCAACGACACACTCGCCGACGAGAGCGGCCCCGGCGGCAGCGGCGGTGACGACAAGATGTTCGGTGAGGCCGGCAACGACACGCTGGACGGCGGCGTCCTGGGCGCAGGTATCAACGGCGCCACCTCGGGAGGCGGCCGCGACCTGCTCGATGGCGGCTTCGGTATCGACTCCGTTGACTACTCTCAGCGAACCGGGCCGCTGACCATCACCGTGGACACTTCCGGTCCCGCCAAGAACGACGGCGAGGCGGGCGAGCAGGACGACGTGCGCAACGTCGAGCTGGTCAAGGGCGGCAGCGCGGGCGACTCCATCAGCACGGTCAGCACCAACATCACGATCGAGGGCAGAGGCGGCAACGACACCCTCAACGGCGGCACCGGTGGCGACGTCCTCTACGGCGGCAGCGCGGTTGGCACGACCGGTAGCGGCGACGACACGCTGGACGGCGGGAAGGGCGCCGACTTTCTCTCCGGTGGCGACGGCCTCGACACGGCGACCTACGCGTCGCGGACCAATCCGGTCGCCGTCACTTTGGACAATGTCGCCAACGACGGTGAAGCGGGCGAAGGCGACAACGTTCTCTCCGACGTCGAGCATTTGGTGGGCGGCAGTGCCGGTGACCTTCTGGCCGGCGACGAAGGCGCCAACACACTCGATGGCGGGCCGGGCAACGACCTCCTGACCGGCAACGGCGGCGCCGACGCGATCAACGGCGGCGCGGGCGACGACACGATCCAGGCTGTCGATGGTGCCACCGACGCCATCACCTGCGGGGACGGCACCGACACCGTCACCGCCGACCCCTACGACAACGTCGCTGCCGACTGCGAGAACGTGACCCGCGCCGCGCTCCCCGTGGGCGCGCCCGGAACGGATCTGCCGCCGGTCGGCACGCCGCCAGACGGCACGCCGCCCGTGGTGATCGCGCCCGACACGACCGGCCCGATCCTCACGCTTACCACCCAGCCAAAGGCGAGCCATCGCCGCTCGGTCAGTGTGAGAGTGACATGCCCCGCGAGCGAGAAGCCAGGCTGCCTCTTCGGAACGCTGACGCTCAAGACGGCCGCGAAGAAGCCGACGACGGCGGCCAAAGGCACGTTCAACCTCCGCGGCGGCGCGTCGGCCACGATCAGCCTGCGGCTCACCGCCTCCGCACGCCGTGCACTGCTTAAAGCCTCCACGAAGAAGGGCATCGCCCTGACGCTGACGGCGGCCGCCCTGGACGCCTCCGGGAACACGGGGACGAAGACCGTCGCCGTTCGCGTGCACCGCTGAGCGGCCCGAACGACTCAATCGTCCCCAGATCTCGTCTTCCCGTCGTCGCTCCGGCTCGTCGTCTTGGTGGGCGACTTGGGCTTGGGACCGAGGGTCGTCTTATACGTCGGCGTGGCGGCGGGCGCTGGTGTCGGCGCCGGCACGGCCGGGGCCACGGCCGCCGGTGCGGCCACCGTGACGGTGACGGTGTGAATATGCACCACGATGCGTCGCTTGGCCTTCGGCCTGGCCGTGGTCATCACACGGGCGTCGAGCGGTGCCACGAGACGCTGGCCGGCGGCGAGCGGGGCCGACGACAGACCGATGTGCTGTCCCGTGAGGTTGCTCGTGAGGACCGCCAGCCCAGCAGCGAGCACGATCCCCGCCAGTGCCAGCGCGATAACTGCAGCCGTCCTTCGTGAGCCGCCGCTCATGACGGAACTCCGGCAGAGACCGGGAAGTGGAGCCGGGCGACGGTCCCGCCCCCGACACGCGGCCGAAGGGTTGCCTCGCCGCCCCATTCTCGGGCCAGTTCGCGCGCGATCGGCAGTCCCAACCCCGTCCCAGCGGGTCCGGTTCGCCCGGCCTCGCCGCGCCGGAACCTCTCGAAGACAGATTCCGACTCGTCAGCGTCGATGCCCGGGCCTCGATCCCACACCTCCAGACGGTCAGGAAACACGGCGATCGTGAGCTCGCCCCCGGCGTCCGCGTAGAACAGAGCGTTCTCCACCAGCACGTCGATAGCTCGGTCAAGATCCCCGGGCGCGCACAGCACCTCCACCTCCGAGCGCTCAAATCCAAGCGATACGTCCACCGCCACGTTGTGCTCTGAGGCTGCGGGAGCCCAGCGGGCCACAGCGCGGCGGGCGGCCACATCCAGCCGGCACACCTCTGCGGGCGCGTCTCGCTCACCTGCACGGCTCAGCACCAGGAGCTCGTCAACGATCGAAGACAGCCGATGAATCTCCCGCTCAGCCGCATCCAGCTCAAGGTCTGCCGCAGCACGCGATTCCGCTGCGCGAGCCTCACCGATACGCAACCGCAATCCCGTCAGCGGAGTTCGCAACTGGTGGGAAGCGTCGGCCACGAAGTCGCGCTGGGCGTCCAGAAGTCGGCCTACTCGCGACGTCATGTCGTTGAAGGATGTGGCCAGCGCTCGTTGCTCCGCGCTGCCCTCCACGGGTGCGCGCGCGGCGAGATCACCGTCGGCAACTCGGCGGGACGCCGACTCCAGTCGGCGCAGCGGCCGGGCGATCCATCCCGCCACGAGCGCGCCCACGAGCAGTCCCAGGAAGAGGACGACACCGCCGATCGCGACGAGTTCGATGGTGGTGCGCTGGACGGCAGCCCGGACATCGGCGACGCTCTGCGTTATGCGCACCGCCCCGACTACCTGACCACCGAACATGATCGGCTGCGCCGTCGCGAGCAACTCCGCGTCGAGCACCGAGCTGCGTCGCGTGCGCTGGGTGCGCTCGCCGCGCAGCGCAGCGGCCACCTCCGGCCTCGAACCGTAGTTCTGCCCGAGACGGGGTGGCACGGAGCTGTCGGCCACAACGGACCCCGCGGTATCCACCACGATCGCCCGGCCGCGCACGGAGCCTGCGGTCGAGGCCACGAGCCGCTGGAGTGTGCGCGGGCGCAACGGCGTAAGAAGGTCGGCGGCGGTCGCCGCGACCAGGCCCGTCTGCGCCGTCGCTTCCGAGCGCACCTCGGCATCCACACGATCGCGGAGGCTGAGGGCGAGCGGGACCTCCAGCGCGACGACAGCGAGGATGAGCACATAGGCCAGCGCCAGGAGAAGGAGGGTTCTCAGGCGGATCGGGTCGTCTCCTCCCGGGCCGGATCGGCGAACCGGAAGCCCACGCCACGGATCGTCCGGATCCAGCGCGGAGCGGCGGGGTTATCACCCAGCTTGGTGCGCAACCAGCCGATATGGACGTCCAGCGTCTTGGTGGAGCCGAACCAGTTCGTGTCCCATACGTCGGCCATCAGGTCCTCTCGGGTCACCACGATCCCAGCCTCACGGACAAGGCGCCATAGAAGATCGAACTCCTTGCGCCGCAACACGAGCGGCGCGCCGTCCAGGGTCACCCGACGGGAAGCCGGGTCCACCTCAAGCCCACCCACCTGCACGCTGGCCGGCTGGCGGTCACGGGAGGGGCCCGCGCGCCGCAACACCGCGCGGATGCGGGCTGCCACCTCCGGGACGCTGAATGGCTTGACGACATAGTCGTCCGCTCCGAGTTCGAGACCCACGATGCGATCGGTCTCGCTCCCACGGGCGGTGACCATCACGATCGGCATGTCGGAGATGCGGCGCAGATCGCGGCAGACGTCCCGGCCGTCTCCGTCGGGCAAAGAGAGGTCGAGCAGGACCAGGTCCGGGTTCCACTCGGCCGCCATCTCGCGAGCCGCTGCCGCCGTCGCCGCGATTGCGGGATCAAAGCCCTCACGACGCAGGCCTTGGGCGAACGGTTCGGCGATTGAGCGTTCATCCTCGACGAGCAGGATGCGGGGCGGTCTCGTGGACGCGGTCATACGTCGATGGTAGGCCTGTCAGGTGAGCATCCGGACAAGTTTTCCACTGTGTTTACCCACCCTTGCGGAGCGCTTCGGACGTTGCTCGCCACCATCGGGCCTCTGCCGTCTACCGACTAGGAGTCCTCCATGAACATCAAGACGAAAATTGGCGCCGTCGCCACCGTCCTCGCACTCGGCGGGCTCGGTGCCGTCGCTCTCGCCGCTAACGGCCCGACCGCCACCAAGACGGCGGCCGTCAAGGCACCTGCCCCTACCCCGGTTGAAGTGCGCACCGTCGTCATCACCAAAGTGATCCACCGGGTCCGCCACGAGAAGCCCAAGGCCAGGAAGCCCGCCGCCGTGACCGTGCCCCCCGCGGCGGCCGCTGCCGTTTCGGCACCACCTGCTCCCGCGCCCGCCTCAGCTCCGTCCTACAACTCCTCGTCGCCCTCGTCGTCAAGCAGCCCGACCTACCCGCCGAAGCAGTCCTCGTCCAAGCAGAACGTCAGCACGCACACCAGCGGCTCATCGGGGAGCTCGAGCGACGACGGTGGCTCCACGAAGTCCTCCGGCGGCGACGACGGCGAGCACAAGGGCGGCGGCGATGACTGATCGCCGCCGCGTTCCGCCCGGACCGGCACCACTCAGCGCCCCCTCGGGGACGGTCCGCAATTCCCGCAGAGCGCCGCGACCGCCGCACGCGGTGACGACCACGGCCGTCGCGCTCGTCCTGTTCATCGTGGCCATGACGTTCCTCGGCTGGCAGATGCGAAACGGTCAGGATCCCGCACTTGGAGCGGGATCCCCCGTCGCCACCGCTCCGCCGCAGCCCCGCCGGGTCCTGATCCGCCGCATCCAGCGCAAGGTGATTGTCACCACCATCAAGCCGGCCCCGATAGAAGCAACCGTCACAGCAGTGGGGGCACCGGTGTCTTCCGGCGGTGCAGTGGCACAGAGCTACTCGGCGCCGGTGCAGCAGACGTACTCTGCGCCGGTGCAGCAGACGTACTCTGCGCCCGCGGCCCCCGCGCCGGCCCCTGCCACTTCGAGCTCCGGAGGCTGACATGACCCCGCCCGATCCCAACCAGTACACATGGTGGCTCGCCAGCCGGGCGGCCGGAATCGTGGCCATCGTCCTGGCCAGCTTCGCGGTGATGGCCGGCCTCATGATGGCGGGCCGCATCTCCAAGCGCCCGGGCATGGCCAAGACCCTGCGCACGATCCACGAGCAGACCGCGCTGGCTTGCATGGTGGCGATCGCGGTGCATGGTCTCACTCTCCTGGGTGACAAGTGGATGCGCCCTGGGCTGCTGGGCATCGCCGTGCCATTCGACCTGAGTTACCGCCCGGTCTGGTCCGGGCTCGGAATCATCGCCGGCTGGGGCGCCATCCTCCTCGGCCTCTCGTTCTACGCACGTAAGCGCGTCGGCCCGAGGGCGTGGCGGCTCGCCCACCGTTTCACGATCGTGGTGTGGGCGATGGGTGTGATCCACGCGCTCGGCGCCGGGACCGATGCCACCAGCTCGTGGATGCGCATCGGGCTCATCGCGTTGTCCGCCCCAATCGTCGGCCTCTTCGTCGCCCGCCTCACCCCTTCGGGAGCGTCTGCACCAGGCTTAGCAACGGGGCGAACAGGTCGCCCCGTTCCGTGATCCGCCGGAGCACCTGCTCCGGCCCGAAGACGAGCGCAGCCGGGTTGCCGCCGGCCACGAGGGCAGCAACCTCCTCCCACTCCACGGGTGTGGAAATCGTTGGCCGCTCTCGCGCTCGCAGCGAGTAGACGGCGACGGTGGTCTTGGCGGCGTCGTTCTGCATCCAATCGACCAGGACGCGGCCCGCGCGTTTGGCCTTGGCCTGCTGCGCCACCACGAGGTCAGGCTCTGCTGCGGACAAGGTCTGTGCCACGGCTCGACTGAACGCTTTGGTCTCATCGAAGCTCGCGCCGTCGCCACCGAGCGGCACGTAGACCTGCAAGCCCTTGGAGCCCGACGTCTTGACCACGCTGCGCAGCCCGAGGCCGGCCAGCATGCCTTCGATCAGGACGGCGACCGTGCCGCACTCCGTCAGGCCTGCGGGCTCCCCGGGATCCAGATCGAAGACCACGGCGTCCGCGCGGCCGGGTTCCGCGGCGAGCGCCAGGGGCACGTGAAGCTCCAGGGCGGCCAAATTGGCCAGCCAAGCCAGCGTCGCTGCGCCTTCGACCAGCATCGCCAGTTCACCCCCGGTGCTCGGGCCGCCCGGTGCGCGCGCCACCCAGTCGGGGGTGCCTGGGGGTACGGCTTTGGCGAAGAACCCGTCGTCGTCGACCCCGTCGGGCCATCGACGCACCGTCAGCGGTCGCCCGGCGAGATGCCGCACGAGGACGGGCGCCGCGGCGACGAGGTACGCCAGCACCTCGCGCTTGGTGGTTCCCGCCGCCGGATAGAGAATCTTGTCGGGATTGGAGAAGTCCAGGGTGTGCTCGTCGACGGTGACGGTCGCCGAGGTCCGTCGGCCAGACCGCCGGACGGGTCCGATGATCAGCCCCGCATCCTCGTGCTCGAGCACCCGTAGGAGAACCGGATGGCGCAGCGCGCCGGCGGCCGTGCGCTCCGCGTAGGCGACTTCGCATCGCACCCGAGGTCGGCAGAAGTGCGCTTCGCGCGGGCGGGCCGGGCCACTCGTGAACGGGTCGTCGTCGGAAGCAAGCAGGCTCAGCCGTTTTGCGAGCGCAGCGGTTTGGGTGCTGGGGAGCGCGGTCCCCACCCGCCCGATGTATTGCCAACCGGTCCCGACGGCGTCCGGCACGCCGATGAGGAGGGAGCCGGGATGGTCAACCCGACGACCTTCCCCGGCGATCCAGCCACCGACCACCACCTCCAGCGTCTCTCGATGGCGCGCCTTGACCCACGCGCGTGAACGACGGCCGGGCTCGTACGGCGCATCCCGGCGCTTGGCCACGACGCCCTCCAATCCGTGCTCGGCCGTGATGCGCAGCACCTCTTTGGCGGTGCCGGGCAGGATCGGCGGGACGCGCCAGCGGTCGCCGTCCAGGTTGAGTGCCTCCAGGGCTGCCCGCCGCTCGTCCACACCCAGGGCCGTCAGGTCGTGACCGTCGAGCCAGAGCAGGTCAAAGATCATGTACGTAACCGGGTTCTCGGCGGCCTGCCGGCGCACGGCAGCCTCACGAGTCAGGTGTATGCGGGACTGCAGCTCCGCAAAGCTGGGGCGGCCTGAGGAGTTGAGGGCGACTATCTCACCGTCCAGAATGGCGTCGTGCATGGACAGCGCCCGGGCCCCGCGGCCCAGCTCCGGGTATTGGGGCGTGATGTCGGCGCCGCTGCGGCCCGCGAGCCGCAGCCGACCCGGCGCTGAGTAGGCGAGCGCACGGACGCCGTCCCACTTCACTTCGTACTGCCAGTCGCTGCCCTCAGGGAGCGACCCCGCGGTGGCCAACATCGGCGGGATGGACGGCGGCAACTCACGGCGCACTGGATCCTGTGGCCGGTCGACGCGATGGATCATCCACGTACGGTCCTCCACGTTGATGGGGAACAGCGCGTAAGCACCCTGAATCCGTTCGCCGTCCAGGCGCACCTCAACCTTCTTCTCCGTCCACAGGAGCACCTCGAACGTCCCGGTGTCCCACACGGTCATCGTGCCCGCGCCGTACTCACCAGCCGGAATCTCCCCGGCGAACGTCAGGTAGTCGAGCGGGTGGTCCTCGGTGTGCGCCGCCACGCGGTTGTCCCCCGGGCTCCACGGGAGTCCGCGCGGCAGCGCCCAGGAGACCAGCACTCCGTCGTGCTCCAGGCGCAGGTCCCAGTGCAACCGTGTCGCGTGGTGCTCCTGGATGACGAACCGCGGCGGGCCAGAGCCGCCCGGGCGTGCCTCACCCCGCGGTTCCGTCGTCGCACCGAAGTCACGCTTGCCACGGTAGGCGTCCAGCGCGTCGCCGGAGCCCAAACCGCTACCCGCCCGCAACCGCCGGAAGGATCGTCACTTCGGCACCGTCGCGCACGGCCGTGGCCAGTCCGTCGCCGAAGCGGATGTCGTCGCCGTCCACGAAGACGTTGACGAACTTGCGCAGCTGGCCGCTATCGGTATCGCTGAGGCGATCGCGCAGCTCGCCGTGGACGGCGAACAGCGCGTCGAGTACCTCGTCGACGGTCGTGCCCTCCACTTCCACCGTGCTCACGCCCCCGGCGGCGGCACGCAACTGGGTCGGCAGCTTGACTGTCGCAGTCATCGCGAGAGACCACGCTCGCGGAGAACGCACACGACGGCCGAGAAATGGCGCGCAGTCACGCGTTCACCGCCGCGACGTTCTCGACCTGATCCACAAACGCGTCGTAGGAGGCCGGGATCTCGTAGGAGATGAACGTGTCGCGAACGGCGTCGAGAGTCTTGAGACCGTCGCCCGTGATCACCAGCACCACACGCTCATCGGGATCGATGTCGCCGCGCTCGGCCAGCTTGGCCAGCGTCGCCGTCGTCGTGCCGCCGGCGGTCTCGGTGAAGATGCCGGTCGTCTCGGCCAGGAGGCGGATGCCAGTGCGGATCTCATCGTCGGTGACGGCGTCGATGCTGCCGCCGCTGCTGCGGGCCAGATCGAGCGCGTACGGGCCGTCGGCGGGGTTGCCGATGGCCAGCGACTTGGCGATCGTGTCCGGCTTGACCGGGCGGCACACGTCGGCGCCGGCGGCGTAGGCCTGTGCGACCGGCGAGCACCCGACGGCCTGCGCACCGTTCATGGTGGGCGAGTCGCCGCTGATGATGCCCAGGCCGCGCCACTCGTCAAAGCCCTTGGCGATCTTGGTGAACAGCGAGCCCGAGGCGATCGGGACGACGCAGCGATCGGGAGTCTGGAAACCGAGCTGCTCGGCGATCTCGTACGCGAGGGTCTTGGACCCTTCGGCGTAGTACGGACGCATGTTGACGTTCACGAACGCCCAGTCGCGCTCTCCGGACAGCTCCGTGCACAGCCGGTTGACGTCGTCGTAGTTGCCCTTGACCTTCACCAGGGTCGTTCCGTAGACGCCGGTGGCCAGGACCTTCTGCTCCTCCAGATCGGAGGGGATGAAGACGTAGGAAGGCATGCCGTAGGCCGCCGCGTGGGCGGCGACCGAGTTGGCCAGGTTGCCGGTCGAGGCGCAGGCCAGCGTCTCGAAACCGAGCTCCCGAGCCCGGGCGACGGCTACCGACACGACGCGGTCCTTGAAGGAGTGCGTCGGGTTGTGGGCGTCGTTCTTGACCCACACCTCACGCAGCCCGAGGCGCTCGGCCAGGCGATCGGCTCGGATCAACGGGGTGCAGCCGGCCGGCAGGCCGACCTGTGAGGAGCGCCGACCGGCCGCGGGCAGCGGCGTGGTCAGCGGCAGGAAGTCGGTGTACCGCCAGATGTTCTGCGGACCACCTTGGATCCGGCGGCGAACCTCTTCAGGGTCCCCCAGCGCCGAATGATCGTAGGCGACTTCGAGCGGGCCGAAGCACCGTTCGCAGACGTAGCTCGCGTCCAGTGGGTACTCGGTTGAGCACTCACGACAGACCAGATTGGTTGCAGCCATTTGAAAAACCCCTTCACCGGTGGTTCGTGGCGAAGGCATCTCTACGAAGCTCTTTGCCACATCTCGCAGGAATTGGCACCTTCCCCTCAGCTTTCGCTGTGGGGGGTTGCCGGGGTTTCAACGGGCCAGTCCCTCCACCCCTCTGGATGTGTCCAGCTCTACGCGTAGAAGCATAGCAACGCTGTCGCGGGTGGCAAGCGCAACGGCTCACCCGAAGATTCGAATCGGGCGCCAGGACAGGTACAATGCTGGGTAGGAGCCCTTGATGCCGACCCCCGACGAGCCGCGAAGTCCCCGTGCCGAGCCTTCCCCGCCCCCGGCTGCCTCGTCCTGCTCGCTCCCGCGACGTCACCGTCGCGCGGCCGCCTGAGTCAGAGGGTCCCCACGTCGAGATCCTCGAAGCCGACGGGCTTCGGTGGCTGCACATCGAGCGCCCGCGGCAGAGCGATCGCGCCTATCTGGAAGAGCACTTCGACTTCCACGCCCTCGATTACGAGGACCTTTTCTCGCGCAACCAGCGGCCCAAGGTCGACACGTACGACGACTACCTGTTCGTCGTTCTGCACTTCCCGGTCTTCGACAAGACGGTGGGGAGGCTCAACGCCGCCGAGCTGGACATCTTCGTGGGCCCGGACTTTCTGATCACGCTTCCCAACTCGGAGTTGCCGCCCCTCGAGTACCTGTTCGAACGCGTACGCAGCCGCGAAGACCTGCGGGAGGAGATCTTCAGCAAGGGCCCTGGCTACCTGCTGTACCGCATCGTCGACGGCCTGGTGGACGCCTCGTTCCCGATGCTGCGCAAGATCGGAAATAAGCTGGAGCGCTTCGAGGACGCGATCTTCGAGGGTGAGTCCGAGAAGCTGGTGCGCGACATCTCCGACGCCAAACAGGAGATCATCACCTTCCGCAAGATCGTGCGACCGCAGCGGGCTGCCCTCGCCGATCTTGAACGCACCAAGCGCTACATCCCCGAGGACCTTGAGATCTACTTCGACGACATCAACGATGCCGGCGAACGCATCTGGGACATGCTCGAGAACTTCAAAGAGGTCGTGGAGGGCATCGAGGATTCCAACGAGTCGGTGATCCAGCACCGCCAGAACGACATCTTCCGCGTGCTCACGGCAGCGAGCGTGATCTTCCTGCCGCTCACCCTGATCGCCAGCATCTGGGGGATGAACAGCCACGTCCCCGGAGAGCAGACCACCGAGGGGTTCTGGATCGTCATCGGTCTGATGGTCGTGGTGCTTGTGGCGATGCTGTTGATCTTCCGCCGTCGTCGCTGGCTGTAACGCAGCTAGACTCGGCCGTCGAGTGAGTTCCATCGAACCCTTCGAGCGGCTGCGCGACACCCACGACCTGCGCACACCGACGCAGCGTAAACGGCTGCTGGTGATCGTCAATCCGTACGCGACGACCGTGTCGGCAAACCTGCGTCAACTGGTCGTTTCCGCGCTTACCGGCACTTACGACGTCGACGCGGTCGATACGCACGCTCAGGGGCACGCCACCGAACTCTGCCGCGCCGCCGCCCACGACGGCTACGACCTGGTGGTTGCGTTCGGCGGCGACGGCACGGTCAACGAAGCAGCGAACGGCCTGGTCGGATCGCAGACCCCGCTCGCCTGTCTGCCCGGCGGCTCCAACAACGTGTTCGTCCGGATGCTCGGCACCCCGACGGACATTGTCGACGCCACCGAGCACCTGCTGGCGCTGTCCGATCGTTGGCCGACCCGGCGTATAGATGTAGGCCACGTCAACGGGCGCCACTTCCTCTTCTCGTCAGGAGTCGGGCTCGATGCCGCGGTCGTGGCCAAGGCCGACGCGAACCCCCGGCTGAAGGCGCGCTTTCGTCAGACGTATTTCGCGTGGTCGGCGGTCACGCAGTACGGGCGCAAGTACGTGGTCAGCCCCCCGCAGTTGCGGGCCACACTGGACAACGGGGACGTGCTGGACGGCACCACGGTGATCGTGCAGAACGGGGATCCGTACACCTACTTCCACGGCAAGCCCCTTCCGCTGGCGCCCGGCGTGCAGCTGGACAACGGGCAGCTCGGCGGCGCGGTGTTGCTCAGGTCGGGGGTCACCGTTCTTCCCGGATTGGCCGTTCGCGCCTTTACGACACCGCTGAACGTCAGCGATCACCGTGCGGTCGCACCGTTCTTGACCCCGGACGGTCTGACGGTCACCTCCCGCGATGAGCGGCCCTTCCCGCTGCACGTCGACGGCGACTTCCTCGGCGACGTCGCCGAGGCGCGGTACGGCATCACCCCGTCGGCGCTCAGCGTCGTGGCCTGAGCCGCCAGCCGCGGACTCAGCCGGCGCCCGGGGTCACGCGGAACGCGTCGAACACCCCGTCGATGTTGCGCAGGCGACCGATCGTCGCCTTCAGTGCCTGGGTGTCGGCCACTTCGACCACGAAGTTGTTGCGCACCATGGGGCGCTGCACGAGGCAGCGTGCCTCGACGATGTTGATCCCGGCTTCGGCGAACGTCCGCGACAGCTCCTCCAGAAGCCGGTGGCGATCGTAGGCGTCGATCTGGATCTCGACCTTGAACGACGTCTCATGGTCGCCTTCCCAGGCCACCCGCACGAACCGCTCGGGATCCTTGCGCAGCGCCGCCGTATTGGGGCAGTCGTCGCGGTGGATCGTGATGCCACGCCCCAGCGACACGTACCCGACGATTGGATCGCCAGGCACCGGCAGGCAGCATTTGGCCATCCGCAACATCACGTCGTCGACGCCGTCGACGCTGATCCCGTAGGTCGCCGAGGAACCCGTCGGCGCGCGCCGGCGTGAGCCCGGGGTGATGAGGTCCTGCGCTGCCGTGGCGTCGGTCTCCGCCGCCTCGCCCTGCTTGAGGCGCTGCAGGACCTTGTTGACGACAACCTTCGGCGAGATCTTTGCTCCGCCGAGCGCGATGTAGAAGTCGTCGGCCTTGCGGAAACCCATCTCGCGGATCACATCGGCCAGCAGCGGCGAGCCCGTCACCTTCTGGGCCGGCAGCCCTGCCTTGCCCAGATGTTCCTGCAGCAGCTGTCGCCCGGTGTGCTCGGTGTCCTCGCGAGACTCGGCCTTGAACCACTGCTTGATCTTGTTGCGGGCGCGCGTGGTGCGCACGATCGTCACCCAGTCGCGAGAGGGACCGCGGTCCCGGTTGGTGGTGATGATCTCGACGATGTCGCCGCTCTTCAACTCGTAATGCAGCGGCACTATCTTGCCGTTGACCTTCGCCCCGACGGTGCGATGACCTACATCGGTGTGGACCTCATAGGCAAAGTCCAGCGGGGTGGCGCCGACGGCGAGCGACTTCACTTCGCCCTTGGGCGTGAAGACAAAAACCTCCTCGTCGAAGAGATCGACCTTCAGGTTGTCGACGAACTCCTTCGGGTCCGCGAGTTCCTGCTGCCAGTCGAGCATGGAGCGCAGCCATTTGAGCTTCGCCTCTCCTTCGACCGCCTGTCGCGTGCCCTTGGCGCCCGGGCGCCGCCCTTCCTTGTAGATCCAGTGCGCTGCGACGCCCAGTTCGGCCATGTCGTGCATCTCCAGCGTGCGAATCTGGATCTCCAGCGGCAGGCCCTCAGGCCCGATCACCGTCGTATGCAGCGACTGGTACATGTTGAACTTCGGCATCGCGATGAAGTCCTTGAAACGCCCCGGCAGTGGCTTCCACAGCGAGTGGATGACGCCCACCGCGCCGTAGCAATCCTTCACCGACGGGACGACCACCCGCATCGCGGTGAGGTCATAGATCTCGTTGAACTCGCGGCTCTTCTTCGTCATCTTGGAATAGATGGAGTAGAAGTGTTTGGCGCGTCCGGAGATCTCGGCCTCGATGCCCAGCGCCTCCAGTTCACGGCGCAGGTACTCGCCCGCCTTGACGACGTACGTCTCGCGCTCCTCGCGCTGCTGGTTGACCAGGCCCTTGATCTCCTGGTACTTGCGCGGGTGCAGCGCAGCGAAAGCCAGATCCTCCAGCTCCCACTTGATCGCGTGGATGCCCAGCCGGTGCGCGATCGGCGCGTAGATCTCCAGCGTCTCCTTGGCCTTCTCAATTTGCTTCTGCTTGGGCATGGCAGCGATGGTGCGCATGTTGTGCAGACGGTCGGCGAGCTTGATCAGGATGACCCGGATATCCGTGGCCATCGCGATCATCATCTTGCGGTAGTTCTCGGCCTGGGCCTCGTCGCGTGACTGGAACGTGATGCCCGTCAGCTTCGTGACGCCGTCGACCAGCGCGGCGACCTCATCCCCGAACTGCTCACGGACCTCATCGAGCGAGGCTGTCGTGTCCTCGACCGTGTCGTGCAGCAGGGCGGCGACCAGCGTCTCGGTATCCAGTCGCATGCCGGCGCAGATCTTCGCCACGCCGACGGGGTGGATGATGAAGGCCTCGCCCGACTTGCGCCGCTGGTCGGCGTGGTGCTCGCAGGCGAAGAGAAATGCGTCGATCACCGCCGCGCGGTCGATCTCCATCGCAGCGTCCGCCGCGTGCTCCTCGACGATGGCGAAGATGTCGCCGAGCATGCGCCGCTCCGCGTCGGTGAAGCGGGTGTCGTCCAACGGCAGATGCTGATCGTGCAGAGCATCGACCGGGCCACGTGAGACGCGGGTGGTCGACCCCGGCTCCGAGCGAATACGGCGGTCGTCCAAGACGATCGGCGAGCCGTCGTCAGCCGGAGGCGCTGCGCTCACGCCGCCTGCGTCGCGACTGAGGTCAGCCATCGGTCGGCCTCCACACGAGCGGTCGCAGAGGCGCGGAACGTCGGCGACGCATCGAGGTCGACCTGACCTGCCGGGGGGCGCAGACCGACCCGCGCAACGTCGTGGTCGTCCCCATCGATGTGGAGCAGATCAAGCTCGTGCATGACGCGGAGCAGACGCGCGGTGAGCCGCAGGTCGCGGCCGTCTTCGAAGGCGAGCCGCCGCAGGTCGTCGCCGCCCGCCGGCCCACGATCGCGGAGGGCGCGAAACAGGCCGGCCAGTGGGGGCCGCAGGTCGTGGCGGGCGGTGTGAACATCTAGCGCGAAGCGTAGCTCAGGCTGGCCCCAGGCCAGATGCGTGAATCCGTCTGCTCGGCCGGCACGCAGGGCGGCGTCCTGCTGAGCCGTGGCCGGAGGATCAAGGGCGACCAGGTGTACGTACCCGGCGGCTCGCTCCGGCGCCTCGAGGAGATCCTCGTATTCGGCAAGCGAAAACCCGCCCGTGCGACCTGCCAGGTGACTGCGCCGCGCCTCCCCGTCAGCACAGACGACGAGCACGGACTCGCCGGTGCCCACCAGTGCGCCGATCGTTCCGGCCGCCCCGCGACCGCGGCGGTCATGGATGTGGCGGGCCGGCGCTGCGGAGCTGGCCGGTGCCGGCTCCTCCCCGGCTCCGGTGGCCGCGGCCAGCAGCAGCGCCAGGTCCGCGGCGGCATCCGAGCCGTCTTCTCCGTCGCCGCGGAACGAGGTTATTGCGGCCGGCGCCGTGAGCGTCGTCGCGCGCAACCGGAGCCGAGCTTCGACGGCGCCGTTCCACTCGTTGCGCTCGAGCGTGAAGGCGGCGTCGATCCCGTCTGCGGCCTCCGGCGGCAGCGAGCCGCGCCCGAACGCCACGGCGCTGGCGCGCACGGAGCCCGACCGGACGGTGAAGCGCACGTGTTTGCCCTCCCCCATCGTCCGCACGTCGGTCAGCCGCGCAGCGGGAACCAACAACGACGGCTCGGGATTCCCCATGCCCAGCGGCTCAAGGGTGAGAAGTTCCTCACACAGCGCCATCCCGAGCTCATCCCCGGCGACGACGGCGTCGACATGCTCGCGGGGGAGCAGGTCCTCCTCCGTCAGCGTGGCGGCAGCGTGCGCGGTGAACGCAGCGCGCAGAGCGTCGACCTGATCCGCGGCCACGGTGCAGCCGGCCGCTGCGCGGTGGCCACCGTGGCGGAGCAGATGCTCGGCTGAAGCGTCAAGTGCCGCCAGCAGGTCAAAGCTCTCGATGGAGCGTCCTGACCCGGTGCCCGTCTCGCCGTCCAGCGCGATCATGAGCGTGGGCCGATGGTGGCGCTCGGCGATGCGAGCGGCCACGATCCCGATAACGCCCGGATGCCAACCCTCGCCGGCCAGGACGAACGCCGGCGCCCCCTCGAACTGGCGGGCCTGGGCCTCGGCCTCGAACAGGATGCGTGTCTCGACGTGCTTGCGCTCGCCGTTCGCTCGGTCCAGTTCCTGGGCGATCTCGTCGGCGCGCACCGGATCGTCGGTGAGCATCAGTTCCACGCCCGCGTCAGCGCGGTGTACACGCCCGGCGGCGTTGATCCGCGGCCCTAGCCGAAAGCCCAAGGCCCGGGCGTCGACTGCGCTCGGGTCCAGCTGCGCCACCCGCATCAGGGCACGGAGCCCTGGCCGACGGGTGCCTGAGATCGCGTGCAGCCCGTCGCGCACCAGTCGCCGGTTCTCGCCGCGCAGCGGGACGCAATCCGCAACGGTGGCCAAGGCGACGAGATCAAGGTCGGAGTCGGCGTTGGCGGGGTCGCCACCGGAGGCCGACAGCAGCGCGCGGTGCAGTTTGTGCGCCACCGCCGCGGCGCACAGCCACTCGAACGGGTAGCCGCCGCGCCCTGGATGCACGAGCGGGGCGTCAGGAAGACGACCGTCCGCACGCGGCTGGTGATGGTCGGTGACGATCACCTCCATGCCGGCGGCACCGGCCGCGGCAACCTCATCCACGGCGGTGATTCCGCAGTCGACCGTGATCAGCAGTTGCGTTCCGCGCTCGGCGAGCCGCGCAACCGTGTCCAGCGCCAATCCGTACCCGTCCTCCGTCCGGCTGGGCAAGAACCAATCGACATTGGCGCCCAGGCCCCGCAAGGCGCCCACCAAGATGACCGTCGACGTTACGCCGTCGCAGTCGTAGTCGCCATGCACCGTGATCTGGCTGCCGACGCTTACATGGTGCAGGATGCGCTCGCAGGCGAGCGGCATGTCGCCCATGAGCATCGGATCGTGCAACGCGGAGGGCTCCAGAAACGCCCGGGCGGTCGCAGCGTCGGTGAGCCCGCGCCGCGCCAGGACCTGCGCAAAGGCGGTACTCACCTGCAGTTCCGTAGACAGCGTGTCGACGACGGCCCAGGGCACGGCGGGAATGTCGAGGAGCGCATCCATATGGCACCGAGCGTAGGCGTCCCGCGTGACGGAACCGGCCGCCCGGCCCGCAATCTGCGGAGTTCGGCGCTACGCCACGGCGCTAAGCGGGCGGTGCTTCGGCGTTGCGCTCCTGGCGCACGCCGATGAAATACATGAGACCGATGCCCAGCAGCGCGCCAGGGATCGCCTCCAACGCGGTCAGCAGGTGCGTGGTGCTTTCGCCGGGCACGGTGAACCCGTTGATGGCGAACCCGAAGATGACGGCGCCGAAGAGCGCGCCGAGGAATGCGCCGACGATGCCGCCCCACTCGTGGTCCGGCAGGAAGACCGTGAAATGCCAAACGGCAAGGCCCATCATGATCCAGGCGAGCATGGCCATGTCAGCGGCTCCGTCCGTGCTTGCGGTTGCGCGGGGTCTTGGGTTTCTTGGGTTGATCCTTCATGACGACGTCCTCGGGGAGTGCGTCGGCCGACGAATCAGGCTTGGGCTTGGGCGGCTCGGGGTCGTCGGTCGCCACCGCGGGCGCATCACCGTGCAGGTCGGCGACCATCGCGTCGAACTCCGCCTTGGACACGCCACGATCAGGATCGTCTGGTGAGGTGAGCCGTGTGCGGGCCTTGCGCTCGGGCAGCGGTACGTCAACCGGGGCCTCCCCTTCACGCGCCTCGGCGAAGGCCGGGACGACGCCGCCATGGGCTTCGGCGATGCGGGCCGTTCGGCGCACGTACATGGGCTCGCGCTCCTTCCAGCGCGTGAGCACCGGTGAGGCGATGAAGATCGACGAGTAGGCGCCGGAGATCACGCCGACAAGCAGTGCGAACGCAAAGTCGCGCAGCGTCTGGCCGCCGAAGATGAGCAGCGCGAGGATGGGAATGCTGGTGCACGCCGAGGTCGCCAGCGAGCGCGTGAAGACCTCCGACATCGACCGGTTCACGATCTGCGCAAACCCGGCGCGCGGCATGCGCGGCACGTTCTCTCGCACACGGTCGAACACGATGATCGTGTCGTACAGCGAGAAGCCCAGGATGGTCAGCAGCGCGGCCACCGTTGACGTCGTCACCTCAAACCCGGTGAGCGAGTAGACGCCGGCGGTGATGAGCAGGTCGTGCATGAGCGCGATCAGCACCGGCACGGCGTACTTCCACTCGAAGCGCAGTGCGATGTAAGCGCTGATCACCAGCAGCGAGGCGATGATGGCGATGATCGCGCCACGGGCGACCGTCTGACCGAACGTCGGGCCGATGGTCGTGGTGTTGGACTGTTTGACGCCGAACTTTGCCGTGAGGCTCTTGGTGACGGCGGTGCTCTGCGTGGGGGTCAGCGTGGGCGTCTGAATGGAGAATGCGTTCGCGCCCAGATCCTTGCTCTGCTCGGACTGGATCTTGGCATCCGCCCCGTTGATCCCGGCCACCGTGCCGACCACGTCGCGAACCTGCTGCACCGTCGCGGGCTGCGCGAGCGCGACCTTGACCTGCGTCCCGGACTTGAAGTCGATGCCGAAGTTCAGGCCGTTCGCGCCGATCGAAAGCGCACCGATGGCCAAGATCACGCCGGAGAACGCGAAGAAGTACTTCGAGTACCCCATGAAGTCAAAGCGCCAGCGCTGCTTGTCCGTCTTGGTCACGCCGAGTGCCGAAGGGCTGGAGATGATCCGCGAGTCGCCCAAGGTGCCGAGCACCGCCTGCGTGGCCACGACGGCCGTGAACAGGGAGGTCAGCGTGCCGACGCCGAGCGTGAAGGCGAAGCCCTTAACCCCGGCCGTGGCCAGGATGAAGAGGATGAACGCGACCATGATCGTGACGACGTTCGCGTCGATGATCGCCGCGATGCCCTTTTTGTAGCCCGTCGCGATGCCGGCCCGGACCGATCGGCCGTTACGGATCTCTTCCTTGACGCGCTCGAAGATCACGATGTTCGCGTCCGCCGCCACACCGATCGTCAGCACGAGACCGGCGATACCGGGCAGCGTCAGCGTGATCGGAATCAGCTTCAGCAGCGCGAACAGGTAAACGGTGTAGATCAAGAGCGCACCGACGGCGATGACGCCGAGCACGCGGTAGAAGATCAGCAGGAAGATCGCCACGAGGGCGAAGCCGATGATGCCCGCGATGATGCCCTGGTGCAGCGCCTGCTTGCCCAGGGTGGCGGACACCTGGGAGTTGGAGATCAGCTCGAGCTTGATCGGCAGGGCGCCCGTCTGCAGCAGGTTGGCCAACCGCTGTGCAGACTCGATCGTGAAGCCGCCGGAGATCTCCGAACCGTTGCTCCCGTCGATCCCGTCCGGGTTCTCCGTGAAGTCGATGTGCGGGACCGAGATCAGCTGGTTGTCCAGCACGATCGCGAAGTGCTGGAACGCATCCGAGGCCTGGGTGCCCGGGAGCTGCTGCTCCTGCCCGCGCTGAGCGATCGCACGGGTGGTCTTCTGCCAGATGCTCTGGCCCTTGTCGGTGAAGCTGAAGGTGACGTTGGGCTCGCCGGAACCGGTGGCGCCGTTGCTGAAGCCTTGCTTGGGGTCGGTGATGTCGGTGCCCTTGAGCGCCGGATCGTCGTTGAGCACGAAGTAGCCGAGAGGCGGGCCGTTGCCGTTCTTGCCGCTGGCTTGACCGGCGACCACGATCGTTCCCTCGGGCACCTTGACGACGCTGGTTCCAGCGGGCTGCGTGTCGGCCTTGAAGCCGGTGTAAAGGCCGGCCTCGGTGTCCTCGGGACCGGCGATGACGCTGCGGGGCAAGTAGACCTTGGGCTTGCCGGAGGCGAGCGTCACGGTGACCGGCTTGGTCCCCGAGTTGACGAGGTAGTACGACCCCGAGGTCGTAGCGTTGGCGCTGACCTTCGGCGGGCAGGAGGCAGCGAGCTTGACGGCGTTGTAGTGCGTAAGAGCGGCGGCGCTGCCGGCGTTCGGGCCACCCGTGACCGCGGAGTTGCTTGCGTCCGGCTTGCAGTTCGGACCGAGGACGTTCGTCTCCCAGTCGTAGAAGTGCAGCTGGGCGACGGTCCCGACCTGCTTCTCAGCTTCAGCAGCGTTCTGAACGGCCGGCAGGTTGACGACGATCTGGTCGGCACCCGAGCGCAGGATCTCCGGCTCGGACACGCCGAGGGTGTCGACGCGGGCCCGCATGATCTCGATAGCGCGGTTGATCGAGTCGCCGGTGACCTTGGACTGCTTGGTCGGCTTGGCCTGGTAGACGAGTGACGTGCCGCCCTTGAGGTCTAACCCGAGCTTCGTCGGCTGCGTGAAGATGACCGCCAGCGAGGCCAGGAGCAACCCGAAAACGAGCGCGAGGACGAACAGGTTGCGGCGATGGTTGTTCATGCGCTCCTCAGCCTACTTCGCGGGGGTGAGGACGAGTAGCAGGCCGCCGTCGTCATCGTAGGCGGGAAAGAGGTCGGCGACCGCATCGGCGGGCAGATCCCCTTCTGCGTTGACCTGCACGGTCTTTCCCAGGGCGCGGACGCCCCACTCCAGGACGGTCCCCACCGGATCCTGCTCCTCCTCAAAGCGCAGTCCGAGGACCTCGCTGACGGGGCGCCCCATCACGCGCTCCTCCGTCAGCCCGGTGAGTTCGCGCGAGCCGCGACCTAGCCCGATCAGCCGCCCTTCCTGGTCGCACACGAAGAACGCGGCGTCCGGCGCGGGGTAGTAGTCGTCGAGCAGTTCGAACAGAAAACCGAAGCCACACTCCGTGCATCCGCGAGCCTCGCGGCGGAATCCGGCGTTGCGGTCGGCCTGCGTGGAACGCTTGCCGCAGCTGGGACAGATGAAGTGGACGGCCATGAGGTCGTGGAAGGGTACGGGAGGGCGCGCGGCGCCGCGTCAGGCCTCTGGGAGCACCATGTCGCGAGCGGGCATGTCGGCCCGTCGCCCTCAGGCGACGGCGAGGCACCGGCAGCGTCTAAAACAGCCCGGAATCCTCCGGGGCGTCGAGACCCAGGTGCGTGTAGGCGTGAACGGTGGCGATGCGCCCGCGGGGCGTGCGGGCGAGGAAGCCCTGCTGGAGCAGGAAGGGCTCGTAGACGTCTTCGATCGTGTCCTGCTCCTCCCCCACACTGACCGCCAGCGTCGAAAGCCCCACCGGGCCACCGGCAAAGCGTTCGCATATGACGCGGAGGATCGCTCGGTCCAGGCGGTCCAGACCGCGCTCGTCGACCTCGAGCATCGCCAGCGCCTCGTCCGCCATGCGCGCGTCGACGACACCGTTGCCACGGACTTGGGCGAAGTCGCGGACGCGCTTGAGCAAGCGGTTGGCCACACGCGGAGTTCCGCGGCTGCGGCCCGCGATCACACAGGCGCCCTCCTCGGTGATCGAGCAGTCCAGGATGGCGGCCGAGCGGCGGACGATCGCGGCGAGATCGCCGGGTTCGTACGTCTCCAGGCGGTGTTGGATGCCGAAGCGGTCGCGCAGAGGGGTCGTCAGAAGGCCGGAGCGGGTCGTGGCGCCCACCAGGGTGAACGGCGGCAGGTCCAGGGTCATCACGCGTGCGCCGGCGCCCTGGCCGACCGTGATCGGCAACCGCTGATCCTCCATGGCCGGGTAGAACGTCTCCTCCAGCGCGCGGGGCAGTCGGTGGATCTCGTCGACGAAGAAGATGCTGCGCGGCTCCAAGGCGGTGAGGAAGGACGCAATGTCGCCCTTGCGCTCCAACGCCGGGCCTGCGGTCATCACCAACGGCACGTCGAGTTCGGCAGCGAGAATCTGCGCCAACGACGTCTTGCCCAGGCCTGGAGGCCCGGCCAGAAGCACGTGATCAAGCGCCTCACCGCGGGCGCTGGCCGCGGCCAAGGACACCGACAGCTGCTCGCGCAACGCGTCCTGGCCAACGAACTCCGCGAGAGTCCGCGGGCGCAGCGACCGGTCCAGTGCGTCCTCGTCGGGGATCAGGTCAGGCGTCTGAATGCGGGCCGGACCGCTCATCGCCGCGCGCTCCGCAGAGCCTGAGCCAGCATCTCTTCAGCGCTCTCACCGCTGGCACCGGCCAGCAAAGCTTCCGCCTCCGGCAGCGCGTAGCCCAACTCCACCAGGCCATCGCGGGCCAGCAGCCGCGGGTCGTCGCCCCGGGTGGCCGCGATCGGCCCTTCGGCGCCGGGCTCGCCCGTCACCGTGACCTTCTCTTTCAGTTCCACGATTATGCGTTCGGCCGTGCGCTTGCCGATCCCGGGCACCGCTTGGAACCGCGCGGCATCTCCCGCAGCCAGCGCTCCGATCAGATCGCGCGGTGCACCACCCGACAGAATCGCCAGCGCCACCTTTGGCCCGACCGACTGAACTCCGATCAGCATGAGGAACAGGTCGCGTTCCTCCTCGGTCGAGAACCCGTAGAGCAGCAGCGCATCGTCACGCGCAATCAGGTGGGTGTGGATCGTGGTCGTCTCCCCCACCGGGCCGACCTGCGCGAGCGTGTGGGCCGACACGCCGAGCTTGTACCCGACGCCACCGGCCAACACGACGACGTGGTCCGGCCGGCGAGCGGCGACCTCGCCGTGCACGAGGGCGATCATGCGACGGCCAACGCGCGGGCCAACGGCGCGTGGTTGGCGTGACAGACCGCTACCGCCAGCGCGTCAGCGGCGTGGTCGGGCGTAGGAAGATCGGGAAGCGACAGGATCGTCTGCACCATTCTCTGTACCTGGTCCTTAGGGGCCCGGCCGGTGCCACATACCGCCGCCTTGACCTGTTGCGGCGTGTACCCGGTGCACGGGATGTTCTTCTGCCCGGCGGCCAGCATGACGACACCGCGAGCCTGGCCGACCGCGAACGCGCTGCGGGCGTTCTGGCCGAAATACAGTTCTTCCAGCGCCATTGCGTCCGGCGAGTGGCGCAGGATCAGGTCCACGACCTCTTGGTGGATCTGCGCGAGGCGGCGCTCGGGCGCAGCGTCGGAGCGCGTCTCGATGACGCCGCCGTCCAGCGCGACGAGGCGACCGCTGCGTCGGCGAACGACGCCGAAGCCGGTGTTGGCGAGGCCGGGGTCGATGCCGAGGACGATCACTTCGGTTGATTCTCCGGGCAGGACCGGATGCCTTCTCCGTCCCCGTACTCTCCACGCATGCCTGACGACGCCCATTGGAAGGACGCTGACCTGCTGGACGGGCTGACCGGCGACGAGCGCCGCGCCCGCATCGCGCTGCTCGAGCACCTGCGCGTCGAAGGCTTCACCGAGGAGGAGATCCGCGCTGCAGACCACCGCGACGAGCTGGTCTTCCTGCCGGTCGACCGGGTGATCGGCGGCCTGGCCCGCTACACGGGCCGCGAGGTCGCCGACCAAGCCGGAGTCGACCTGGACATCCTGGCGCGCCTGCAACGGGCGGCCGGGTTCACCGTCCACGACTCGGAGGCAAGGCTCGCCGTCGACGGCGAGCTCGAGGCGGCGCGTTCGGTGCGTGCGCTGCTCGATCTGGGACTCACCCCGGAGGACCTTGTCC
This sequence comes from Solirubrobacterales bacterium, assembly GCA_038319025.1. Lineage (GTDB taxonomy): Bacteria > Actinomycetota > Thermoleophilia > Solirubrobacterales > Solirubrobacteraceae > JBBQCW01. The sequence continues at coordinate 299,275 of JBBQCW010000001.1, read as the reverse complement.
AGGTGAGCCGCAGCCTGGGCCGGGCGTTGGGCCCCCTCGGCCAAGAACTGCGCGATGTGGTGCTGAGCGCAACGATGACTCCCGGCATGGATGAGGTCGGCCTCATCGACGCGGTCACGCGCCGTACCGAGCAGCTGACGCCGCTGATCGGGCTGCTGGTCAACCAAATCCTGCTGCTCCACGTGCGCCAAGCCGTCCGCGGGGATGTGATCAGCAACGCCGATCGCGAGAGCGGCATGCTCCCCGGCGCCAGCGAGGTGGCGGTCGCGTTCGCGGACCTCGTGGGGTTCACGCGATTGGGTGAGGAGGTTCCACCCGAAGAACTCGGGCGCGTCGCCGACCGCCTGCAGATCCTCGCGGTCGACACGCTCGAGCCCCCGGTCCGGCTGATCAAGTCGCTGGGAGACGGCGTGATGCTGGTGTCCCCCCAGGTTGCGCCCCTGCTCCGCAGCGCTCTCGCCCTCGTTGCGGCGGCCGACGCGGAGGGCGCAAACTTCCCGCAGGTCCACGTCGGTGTCGCCCACGGGCCGGCCGCGCGCCGAGGCGGTGACTGGTACGGCCCTCCGGTGAACCTGGCCAGCCGCATCAGCGACGCCGCGCGCGCGGGGAGCGTCCTGTGCACCCGGGCGATCCACGACCTTGCCGCTGACGACTTCGCCTTCTCGCGGGCCGGCACGCGCCCGTTCAAGGGAATCCCGGAGCCGGTGCGCCTCTTCCGAGTGCGCCCGCGCCCGGACGACGCCTAGGGACGGCGCAGGGCCCGCACGCCGGGGAGCGCCAGCAGAAGCAGCGCGGCGAGCACACCGGCCACGGTCATCAGATGCAGCGTGGCGTGTAGCCCCAGGGCGTCGGAGACGGGCACGGCGACGAGCAACCCCACCGGCATCAGCCCGACAGCGATTCCGTAGTCGTAGGACGCCACGCGCGCGACCGCCTCCGGCGGCACCTGCGACTGGATCGTGGTGTCCCACAACGTCCAGTACAGGGCGACCCCCACTCCGGCCACCGCCTCCAGGGCCGCGATCCCGCCGGTCCCGAGCCCGCTCCCGATGATGGCGGCCTGGGAGGAGGCGATGATCAGCATCCCGCCGACGGCGACCATCGGCCGCGACGGGCGCCAGCGCAGCGCCGCCACGTTGCCGAGGATCGAGCCTGCGCCGTAGGCAGCGACGATCACCGCCCAACTGGAGGCCCCGTTGAGGTCCTGCTTGGCGAGTACCGGTCCCAGGACGAAGACCGATGGCAGCACCACTACCGTGTACACCGCCTCGGCGCCCAGGCCGCCCATGAGCCAGCTACGTCGCCGGATCACCGCCCAGCCCGCGCGCAGCGCCTCGCCGAACGGCGGATGCTCATCGCCCGAGGATCGGGCGGCAGTGCGCGGTAGGCGCCAGAGGATCGCCGCGCTGAGCGCGAAGGTGACCGCATCCACCGCGATCGCCTCCCCCGTACCGCTCGATGCGATCAGCACCGCGGCGAGCAGCGGCCCGCCGATGGTGGCCATGTTCCGGGTGAGCGCCAGGACCGCGTTGGCGTCCTGGATGCGCGCGGGCGGCACGGTTTCGGTGATCAGGCCGGCGAGTGCGGGCGAGAACATGGCATCGGCCGTCCCGAAGACGGCGGTCAGTGCCGCCAGCATCCACACCTCCGCTTCGCCGGTCAGCAGCAGCGCGGCGATCGCCGCCTGGACTACGAAGCGCACCAAGTCGGAGGCGATCATCACCTCGCGGCGCCCGAGCCGATCAGTCCAGACTCCGCCGGCCACCGCGAAGAGCGCAAACGGCGCCAGTCCCGCGGCGACCACCACCGCCAGGTCGCCGGTCGAGCCGATGTCGAGCACCGCGAACGCCAAGGCGACCGGCTTGACCATGTCGCCGAAGACCGACAGCGTCTGCCCCCACCAGAGCAGGCGAAACCGCGGCTCCTCGCGGAGCACTGCGGGCACAGCGAGCACGGCCCGGCTCAGCCTGCGACGCGCTCGAGGATCTCGGCGTCGACGTCGAAGTTGGCGTGGACCTCGCCGACGTCGTCGTTGTCGTCAAGCGCATCGATGAGCTTCATGAGTTTGCGCGCACCGTCTTCATCGAGTTCGACGCGCACTGTCGGCTGCTGAATGATGTCCGCGGACAGAAAGGTGATCTCGGCCGCTTCCAGTGCCGCCCGCACGGCGGGCAGATCGCCTGGCCCCGTGACGATCTCGAACATCCCGTCGTCCTCGGCGATGTCCTCGGCTCCCGCGTCGATCGCCACCATGAGGTCGTCCTCGGTGTGGGTGGCGCCGTCAACCACGACCATCCCCTTCTTCTCGAACAGGTAGGCGACCGACCCCGGCTCCCCGAGGCTGCCCCCATGCTTGGTGAGCAGGTGACGCACGTCGGCGCCGGTGCGGTTGCGGTTGTCGGTCAGCGCGTCGATCAGCATCGCCACGCCACCTGGTCCGTACCCCTCGTACACGATCGCCTCGAACGACTCGGCGTCGGCGCCGGCGCCCGTGCCCTTGTCGATCGCCCGCTCGATGTTGTCCTTGGGCATCGAGGCGTCCTTGGCCTTTTGCACCGCCAGCGCCAGGGCCGCGTTGCCGACGACATCGCCGCCGCCTTCCTTGGCCGCCGTGGTGATGGCGCGGGCCAACTTCGTGAACAACTTGCCGCGTCGGGAATCGACGATCGCCTTCTTGTGCTTGATCGACGCCCACTTCGAATGTCCGGACATGGACGGAGTGTAGAAAGCTCAGCCGGCGAGCGCCTCGGGGTGGGCGCGATACCACGCCACCGTCCGCTCAAGGCCATCCTCCAGACCGACCGTCGGCGCCCAGCCGCTGAGCGCCTGGAGCTTGTCGTAGGCCACGTACTGGCGGTCGATCTCCCCATGCGGGACCCCGCTGCCGAGGAACTCCGGCTCGACCGCTGAACCCGCAGCGCGGCAGATCGCGCGCGCCACGTCGGCAACCCGGTGCGGGGCACCACCGCCGGCGTTGAAGGCCTCGCCGCAGGCTCCCCCGCCATCCAGCGCGTCAGCGATCGCCAGGTAAGCGCGTACGGCGTCTTCCACGTATAGGAAATCGCGCTCCGGCGACCCATCCGAGCGGATCTGCGGCGCGCGCCCCGAGAGGGCTGCGGCCACCGTCTCCGGGATCAGTCGCGAGCGGTTGATGTCACCGCCGCCGTAGAGGTTGGCGAAGCGAGTGACGGCTACCGGCAGCCCGTACGTGGGCCAGTAGGACCGCGCCAGCTGATCGGTCGCGGCCTTCGATACGTCATAGGGGTGCTGCGCCAGCAGCGGCATGTCCTCGGTGTACGGCAGCATGGGCTGCGCGCCGTAGGCCTTGTCGGAGGATGCGACGACGGTGCGGGCGACCCCGTGCTGCCGACAGGCCTCCAGCACCGTCCATGTCCCGCGGATGTTGGTGTCGAAGGTCGGCGCCGGGGAGCGGTTGGCCGTACCCACGAGGGTCTGCGCAGCCAGGTGGAAGACGGTGTCGATCTCGTGCTCGCCGATCAGTCGTTCCATCAGCGCGGCGTCGAGGATGTCCCCGTTGACCACCGTGCAGCGATCCTCCAGGCCGTCCAGGACGAGTGCCGACGTGCGCACGACGTCGCGGCGCAGCACGGTGACTTGGTCGCCCCCGTCCAGCAGAGCGCGCACGAGCCAGGTGCCGAGCAAACCGTAGCCGCCGGTGACCAGAACGCTGCGGCTCACGCGGGCACCGCAGTCAACCATGGGGCCTGGCCACGCTCGACGAGATCGTTGAGCAGCAGCGCGTCCTTGTAGGTGTCCATGCAATCCCAGAAGCCTTCGTGGCGATGTGCGCGGAGGGCACCTTGCTCCGCCCAAGCCTCCATTGGCCCGCGCTCCAGCACGTCATCAGGGCCGATCGACGCCAGCGCGCACGGCTCCAGGCAAAGGAACCCCGCGTTGATCCAGGCCTCGCTGCGCGGCTTCTCCGTGAACCCGACCACTTGATCTCCCTCCAGCTTGGCAAAGCCAAAGGGCAACTCCGGCCGGACGACAGTGACGGTGGCGCCGGAGCCGTGCCCGCGGTGAAAGGCCAGCAGCCCACGCAGGTCCAGGTCCGCGACTCCGTCGGAGTAGGTCACGCACGAGGTCCCGCCGGCGAGTCGATCGGCCACGGCGTGGATCCGGCCGCCGGTGGGCGTGTCCTCGCCGGTGGGGATGCATTCGATCTGGACCCCCTCCGGCCACGACACGCCGGCGGTGAACTCGGCGATCTCCTCGCCGCGGTAGCCGGTCAGCAGTAGGAAGCTGCGGAAACCGTGGGCAACGTACAACCGAATGACGTGCCAGAGGATCGGGCGCCCCCCGATCTCCACCAGTGGTTTGGGCACCGCGGGGCCATCCCCGCGCAGCCGTGTTCCCCGCCCGCCGCACAGAATGGCCACCGGCACCGTGTGTGGAGCGGTCATGGGCGCTGATTCTGGCAGCAGGAGGGCGCCCAGGTCGGCCCGTGGGCCGGTAGCCTGCACCGCGATGAGCATCGATCCCCAGATCTTCAAGGCCTACGACGTCCGCGGGCTGTACGGCTCGCAGATCAACGGCGACGTCGCCGAGCAGATCGGTCGTGCCTTCGTGCGCGTCCTCGCGGGCATGGCCAACAAGAAGCCGGCCGACCTCGGCGTGGGCCTCGGGCGCGACATGCGCTTGACCGCGCCCGACCTCGCCGCCCGCTACCGCGCCGGAATGATGGCCGAGGGTGCCCACGTCATGGATGCCGGGCAGGTCGGCACCGAGATGCTCTACTACCTGGTCGGCTCACGCGGCCTGGACGGCGGCCTGATGTGCACGGCTTCCCACAATCCGAAGGCCTACACGGGCGCCAAGCTCGTACGTCGCGGTGCCTTGGCGCTGAGCGGCGACGAGGGCATCAACGACATTCGCGACCTGATCGAGGGCGGCTTGGGCCCAGCCCCCGGCGGCGGATCGGCAGAGGACGTGGACGTGTCGCGCGGGTTCCGCGAGGCCGTGCTGGCCTTCATCGAGCCTTCCCGCATCAAGCCGCTGAAGGTCGTCGTGGACGGCGGGAACGGGATGGCGGGCCCAATGGTCGGCCCGCTGCTGGAGAAGCTCACACTCGATCTCGTCACCTCCTACTGGACGCCTGACGGCAACTTCCCCGGCCATGAGCCCAACCCTTTGCTGCCGGAGAACCGCAAGTTCATCATCGACAAGGTGAAGGAGGAGGGCGCCGACCTGGGTATCGCCTGGGACGGAGACGCCGACCGCTGCTTCTTCATCGACGACACCGGCCAGTTCATCGACGGCGACTTCATGACGGCGCTGCTCGCCGAGTCGCTGCTGCGCAAGAACCCGGGCGAGACGATCCTTTACGACGCCCGCGCGAGCCGCGCCGTGGCCGACACGGTGCGCCGCGCCGGCGGCACGCCCGAGATCAACCGGGTAGGCCATGCGTTCTTCAAGGGCCGGATGCGCCGCGAGGGGTCCCTGTTCGGCGGCGAGGTGTCAGGCCACTATTACTTCCGCGACTTCTACTGCGCCGACAGCGGCACGCTGCCAGCGCTGCTCATGCTGGAACTGCTGTCGGACCGCGGCGTGGCCTTCAGCGAGCTGATGGCTCCGTACCGATCCACGTACTTCATCTCCGGTGAGATCAACTCGGAGGTGGCCGACGCTCCGGCCAAGATCGCCGAGATCGAGGCCAAGTACAGCGACGGCCGCATCACCCATGTCGACGGCGTGTCCGTGGACTACGACGATTGGCACTTCAACGTGCGCTCGTCGAACACCGAGCCATTGCTGCGCCTGTGCTTGGAGTCGCTCGTGTCCGTGGAGGACATGGAGCGCCGCCGGGACGAAGTACTCGCGCTGATCCGGAGCTGAGGACCGTGGCTGACCTCGCCGCCGACGCGGGGATCCACTGCCTACCCGTTCCGACACCGTTCGCGGTCGGGCGGATCAACACGTATCTGATCGAGGATGACCCGCTCACCCTGATCGATACGGGACCGAACTCGGGGACGTCCCTGACCCGCCTTGAGGCGCAGCTTGCTGAACGCGGGCACCGCGTGGAGGATCTGGAGCGGATCATCGCCACCCATCAGCACCCTGATCACATCGGGCTGCTCGACATCCTGGCTCAGCGCTCGGGCGCCGAAGTCCTGGCCACCCAGTTGCTGGCGGACTGGTTGAGCCGCTACAGCCAGGCGATGGAGGCCGACGACGCGTTCGCCGAAACGATCATGCTTCACCACGGCGTTCCCGCCGATGTTGTGCGGGCGCTGCGGGCCGTGACGCGCATGGCGCGCGCGTGGGGCGCGGGTGCCACGGTGACGCGCACGGTCGAGGACGGCGAGGAGATCACCTTCGCCGGTCGCTCGTTGCGCGTCCTCACGCGTCCCGGCCACTCCCCCACCGACACCGTCTTCCACGACGAGTCGCGCGGGATCCTCATCGGCGGCGACCATCTGATCAAGCACATCTCATCCAACCCGCTGATCACCAGGCCACCGGACGCGCCGCTCGATCTGCCTGCCCCCGCGCGACCGCAGGCGCTGATCATCTACCTGGAGTCGCTGGCGGCCACCCGGGCCATGGACCTTCCGATCGTGCTGGCCGGCCATGGGGATCCGGTCGAGGACCACCGCTCGCTGATCGACGATCGGGTGCGGCTGCATGACCGGCGGGCGGACAAGATCGCCCGCCTGATCGGTGAGCAGCCGCGCAACGCCTACGAGATCGCCCAGTCGCTGTGGGGCAACGTCGCCATCACGCAGGCGTACCTGACGATCAGTGAAGTGCTCGGGCATGTCGACCTGCTGGTCCGCGACGACCGCGTGGTCGAGCGCGAAGCGGACGGCGTGGCGGTCTTCGAGGCGCTCTAGGTGCGGGTCCTGATCGACGCGCGTGCTGCCGCTCGCCCTGAGTTGGGCGGCGTCGAGCGCTGGGCGCGCGAGCTGACGGTCCGGCTGCCCCCGCTGCGCCCCGGCACCTACGAGGTCGCGTGGCCGCCCCGCGGCATGGCCCACCGCCTCGGGCACGCGTGGGAGCAGAGCGCGCTGCCCCTGCGCGCGCGGCGCTCGGGCGCATTGCTGCTCTGCCCCGCCAACCTTGCCCCGCTGGCCGGACGGCGCAATGTCGTGGTCATCCACGATGTCGCGCCGCTCCGCGAACCCGCCTGGTACTCGCCCGCCTACGCGCGCCTGCAACTGCTGCTCCTGCCCCGCATCGCCCACGGAGCACTGGCGGTCATCGTCCCCAGCATGTTCGCGCGCGACGAGGTGATCGAACTGCTCGGAGTATCAGCCGACCGCATCACCGTGATCGGGGGCGGCGTGGACCAGCGCTTCACGCCGTCGGCGGACCAAGGGCCTGCGCGGGCGGCGTTCGGGCTCGCCCGCCCGTACGTGCTGACCGTGGGGACCCGGTCGGCGCGAAAAAACCTCGGTGTCCTCGGGCTCGCCGCTGCTCGCCTAGCCGAGCAGGGCATCGACCTCGTGGCCGTGGGCGGGGACCGCCCGCAGTTCGCGGGCGCCGGCGCTGCGGCCGGTGTGCGGGAGTTGGGCGCTGTGCCCGACGCCCACCTCCCAGGCCTCTACGCGGGCGCCGCCGCCTTCGTGCTCCCCTCGCGGTATGAGGGCTTCGGATTGCCCTGCCTGGAGGCGCTGGCCTGCGGGCTGCGCGTCGTGGCCGCTCGCGCCGGCGCCCTGCCCGAGGTGTGCGGCGACGACGCGGTGTATGTCGACCCGGACGACGCCGCCGGGTTTGCCGAGGCCGTTGTGACGGCTGCCACCAGCCCACCGACGAGCGAAGGCGAGCAAGCTGAGACGGCCGCGCGGCTTGCCGGCCGTGCATGGGCCGATACGGCCCGCGCCGTCGATGGCCTACTCGCCCGGTTCGCGCCCTGATCGCCGCAAATTGCGGGAAGTTTGGTGTAACGGACGTTCACACGCGGTTAGGTTTGACGGCGATGTCGCATTCCTCCGCCGTGACCCCCGCCGGCCTGCGCGCCGGAGACCCTGCCGCTCTCTCTGGGCTCATCGAGCGCCGTGGCGGTGCGGTCCTCGCCTACTGTGCGGAGGTGTGCTCGCCAGAGCTGGTGCCCAGGGCCGCTGCCGAGGCGTTCGCCCGGTTTCGCTGCGTGATCGCCGCGGCGCCGGCGCTCACGGACATCGACCCCGAGGGGGAGTTGCTGCGTGCCACGCGCCAGAGCGCCGCGTGGATGGCCCGCACCGCTCCCCCGGCACCGACCGTCTCCCGTCTTCTGCGCCGTAAGGATGACCCTCTGCTCCACGTGCCGACGCTGCTCGTCGCCCGTGCGCAAGGCGAGCTCAACGCCTCCGACCGCGACCGCCTCGCCCAGCTGCTTGAGCGCTCGCCCCAGGCCCGTGCGGTGCTCCAGTCCTTCCGGCGCGCTGAGGAGGCTTACCGCGAGGACGCCACGCCCGTGGTGCCCGCCGACATCCACGCGGTACTGGCGGCCGCGATGGCCGCCGCCGCGCCGGTCACGACCATGGCCCCGGCCACCGCCGCCGACCGCGGCCTCGTCACCTCCAGCGCTGCCTGAGCGGCCGGTCGGTCGATCCCCACGTCAGTCCCGCTGAGCGGGACTCAGGTGGGGCTCATCGCGTGCGCGGCCACCTGAGCCAGGAACGCCTCGTGCAGGCGGTCGTCGCCCGACAGCTCGGGGTGGAAGGCGACGACGAGGCAGTTGTTTTGGCGCGCCACCACCGGATGACCGTCGACCTCGGCCAGGATCTCGACACCGTCGCCGTGCTCGGCAAGCCACGGCGCCCGGATGAAGACGGCGCGCACCGGGTCGCCTGCGACGAGCGGGGCCAGGTCAAGATCGACTTCGAATGAGCGCACCTGGCGACCGAACGCGTTGCGCGTGGCCAGGGTGTCCATCACCCCGAGGTGGTAGCGGTCGAGCATGATCAGGCCCGCGCAAGTGCCGAACACGGGGGCGCCGGAGGCCGCGAACGCGCGCAGCGGTTCGGCCAGGCCCTCACGCTCGATGCCGAGCGTCATCGTGGTGGACTCCCCGCCTGGCAGCACAAGGCCGGCCAAGCCGTCGAGGTCAGCGGGCACGCGCACCTCGGCCACACGCGCGCCAAGGCGTTCAAGTACGGCGCGGTGCGCTGCGAAATCACCCTGCAGCGCCAGTACGCCGATGAGCGGCACCGGAGGCATGTCCGGGGTGCTCACCAGCCGCGGGTGGCCAGGACCTGCGACGCGTCGAGCTTGCGGGCCTCGAGCGACTTCATCGCCTCGCCGAGCCCCTCGGAGGCCCGCGCCACGCGATCCCAATCCTGGAAGTGGGTCGTAGCCTCGACGATCGCGCGGCCGCGAAGTTCCGGATCCTCGGACTTGAAGATGCCGGAGCCGACAAACACGCCCTCAGCGCCCAGGTGCATGGTGAGCGCCGCGTCCGCGGGAGTCGCGATGCCACCGGCGCAGAACATCACGACCGGCAACTTGCCGTCACGGGCGACACTGCGCACCAGATCAAGCGGGGCGCCGAGCTCCTTGGCGGCCGTGGCGAGCTCCATGTCGTCGAGCGTGCCCAGCCGGCGAAGCTCGCCGCCGATGGTCCGCAGGTGCCGGACGGCCTCGACGATGTCACCGGTGCCGGCCTCACCCTTGGAGCGGATCATCGCTGCGCCCTCGCCGATGCGCCGCAGCGCCTCGCCCAGGTTGGTGGCGCCGCAGACGAACGGGATCTTGAACGCCCACTTGTCGATGTGGTTGGCCTCGTCAGCCGGAGTCAGAACCTCGGACTCGTCGATGTAGTCGACCTCAAGGGACTCGAGCACGTGGGCCTCGGCAAAGTGGCCGATACGGGCCTTGGCCATCACGGGAATCGTCACCGACTCCTGGATGCCCTTGATCATCAACGGATCAGACATGCGGGCCACACCGCCGTCACGGCGGATGTCGGAAGGCACGCGCTCCAGCGCCATCACGGCACAAGCGCCGGCAGCCTCCGCAATCTTGGCCTGCTCGGAGTCGACGACATCCATGATGACGCCGCCCTTCAGCATCTCGGCCAGGCCGGCCTTCACTCGGAACGTAGCTTCGTCGCGCATCACGACCATTGTACGGACGGACGCTCCTGCCGGATGGCAGGCGACTACTTCAGCCGGAAAGCCTTGATCCGATCGGCGTACTGATCGGCGTCGCGGCTGTACACCCCGTACGCGAGCGACTGGATCACGCTGAGCAACGCGGTGTGCGAGCGCACGAAGGCCGGGCTGTCAGAGGAGTAGTAGAGCTGGATCTGCGCGAGCTTCGCCACCTCGGACAACGTGGCGTCAGTCACCGCGAGCGTCGTGGCTTTGCGGTGACGGGCCAGCTTCATGGCGCGGACCACCAGCGGATGCGGCCTACCGGCGGACAGGCCGATCACGAGGGTGCGGTCGTCGATCCGGCCGAGGCGCGTGAGGCCGTCCTGGGACGGCGAAGCCACGATCTCGGCACGGACGTCGAGCAGCATCAGCAGGTGGCGCAGGTAGCTGGCGAAGAACGCCATCTGGTCGGTACCGGCGATCAGGATCCGTTCCGCGTCGACGATCGCGTCGATGGCCGACTCCACCTCGGTGCGTGACACGCGCCGAGCGGTCTCCTCGATGTTCACGTGATCGGCGACGAGCGCCGTCTCGAACTCGTTCTGATCGAGGGAGAAAAGTGGTGCGGCGGTCACCGGCGCTCCGATGTCGCCCCCCTGATGGCGGCGGCGATACTCCTCGCGAGCGGACGCTTGGAGTTCGGGGAAACCCTCGAATCCGAGCGCCTGGGAGAACCGGACTACGGTCGAGCTGGAGGTGTTCGCGCGGCGCGCCAACTCCTCCGCCGTCGCGAAGGCGACCTCATCGAGATGGTCGACGATGTATTGCGCCACATCCTTCTGCGAACGCGAGAACTCGTCAAAACGCGCCTGGATGTACTCCGACAGGCTCTGGTGGCCGCCCGCTTCGGGCGGGGCCAGGGTGGATGTGCTGCTGGATCGCTTCATGGGCGAAACCGGGATTCGCCGTGCACGCGGTCGTTCCTCCCAGGACGCCCCGCGAGATCGTCTAGTCGCCTTCCTTCTTCCCCCGAAAAACGAAGAACCAGAGCGCGGCCAGAGCGACCCAGCCGACGATGATCGGGACGATGATCATCACCGTCATCACGGTGTTGGCGTTCGTGGCGAGGAGCACGGTCAGACGAGTATGAGCGACAGCGTCGCGACGTGGGTTGTCCAACGAGGCCGTGTTCACATCCGCAACATTCCGCTGCACATATGGCCCTTATCTCGCTTTAACGCCCCGACGAAGGCGTCAAGCGGAAGGTATGCTGGCGCCCGTGTCCGCTGCCCTTCCGTCGCGCCCGCTCGACTTCGCCGTCATCGGTGCCGCCAAGAGCGGCACCACATCGCTCTGGGAGTCGGCACGCCACCACCCGGAGATCCTCGCTCCGCAGGACAAGGAGCGCTCCTTCTTCAATCAGCAGGACGTATTCGACAAGGGCCTCGAAGCGTTCGTGAAGCGCACCTACCCTGACGCGACGCCCGAGCAGAAGATCGGCGTTTTCAGCCCGATCTTGATGAGCGGCGGCACCGAGAAGCTCGAGCTGTGGGTCGACAACATGGCCCGCACGTGCCCGGACATCCTGATCGTGGCGATCCTGCGCGACCCCATCGACCGGGCGCTCTCGCACTTCCGGATGGCCAAGCGCAGCGGCACCGTCGAGCACGGAACCGCGTTCGAGGACTACGTCATGAGCCACAAGGCCACGAAGGCCCGCGGCCCGTGGAACCTGCCGGGCATCGTGGACAGCAACTACGGCCGCATCCTCACCACTTATGCGGAGCGCTTCCCCCGCGAACAGTTCCTCGTGCTGTACACCGAGCAGCTGGACCGTCGGCCGCTCGACCTGTACCGCGAGCTGTTCACCTTCTTGGGGGTCGACGCCGAGTACGTGCCCACCTTGCCCCGCCTCAACGTCGGCGGCGACCGCGCTCGCGTGTCCGCCGCCGCACTGGCGGAGATCACCAAGGAACTCAACACCAGCGTCTTCCCCCACATCGCGGACAAGAACATCCGCGCCGGCTTCAACTGGTGGCTGCGCAACCTCTGGAACATCGAGCCGGATGAGCCCGGGACGGTCGTACCGGAGGAGCTGAGCGTGAAGTTCCGCGCCGAGATGGCTGAGCACTTCATCGAGGACGCTCTTCTCCTGCGCAAGGCGGTCGGGACCAACCCGCCATGGATCACATCGCTCAAGCAGGCCGCCGCCGCCGCACCCGCGCCCGCCAGCGCCTGAGCGCATGCGCCGGCCGGGATTCGAACCCGGGAGCCTGGCCCGCCGGTTCTAGCTGCTCGGCTTGGGCGTCCACTCCGGGTGCTGCAGCTTAAGCGCCCGAAACCGCGAATTCAGCGCCTCGGATTCGCTGACCCAGACGCCCACCTGCTCGCGCGGGGCGCCAGAGCGACTCAGCTCGGAGCCTCTGACGTCCATCGCCTTCTTCTGCTCCCAAAGCGCCTGCAGCTGCTCGGCCGGATCGGAGGAGACGGGCGGGGTGGAGGAGATCGCTGCGAACGCCGTCTCGCGCTGCGTCTGCTGGAGCTCTCGGGACGCGCGAATCGCCGGTTCATCGACGGCGATCTTCGAACGATCGGACGGGTCGTAGCGAACCGGGAGCACAGACCCGATCCCCTTCATGCCGACGTCCTTGGTGTGCAGTCGCGTCTCGAGCTCCTGCGACGTGCCGTCGTCGAACGTGACGCTGATCGTGACGGCGTAGCCGCCGGCGCCGTTGACCAGCACCTTCACGTCGTCGGACGCGGTGACGATGCCCTGGGCCTGCGCCCCGTTCGCAAGCAGCTTCTTGTTGCCGAACATGGACGATGAATATATCGACTCACGGCCGGTGAAATTAGTCCTCAGCCGCCCCAGCTCCTCGCGCAGCACCGGGTCGGCCGGCAGGTGCAGGCCCTCTGGGCGCCGTTCGCGACTCGGCGAACATCGCCGCCTTCGACAAAGCGGGGACAAAGTGCCGCGAGCACCGCAGCCCGGTAACACGTAACCCCTCACGGGGAGTGATGTCACGAAGTGCGCCGGCCGGGATTCGAACCCGGGTCTGACGGATTATGAGTCCGCTGCTCTAACCAGCTGAGCTACCGGCGCGCGAGGATCTTCGCGCACCGCGCCGGCCGACAGCAGTTGCCCTCGGTCAGGAGCGAATCTTCGCCATCGCACGCTCTAGCTCACCGGAGGAGAAAGCACCCTCGAACCGGGCCTGAACCACGCCGTTCTTGTCGATCACGAACACCCACGGTTCGCTCGGCAGGTTGTACTGGCCGACCTGCTTGCGAAAGCCCTTGCTCACATCGTTGTTGTTGTAGATCTCCTGGTGGATGAACTGGACATCGCTTCCCTTGCCCTGCTCCTGGAGCACGATATCCTCCACCGGTCCACAGACCCGGCTCTGACACAGCAGCGGAGTGGCAAAGACAAGCACGATCGGCTTCTTGCCGACCACGTCCGCAAAGTTGACCTTGTTGAGCTGCGGTGCCGGGGGAATACGCGTGTCGAGCTTGCTGAGGTCGCCGCCCACATCCGCCGTGGTCAGCGTGTTGATGACGGGCGCCTTGTCTCCGACGGCCGGTGGCGCAGCGCCCTTCCCGCCGACGCCCACCTCGTACGTGGTCGTGCTCACCAGCTTGCCGTCCAGTTTGGCGAGCGACGTGACGGCGAACTTGCCCTCGGCGGGGAACTTCACGTCGGCGACATAAAGCGAGCGGGCCGCGTCCGGGTCCTGTGCGCTCGTCTTGCTCAAAAACTGCGGAGCGACCTTGAGCGACTCGGCCCGCGCCACGAACGGCCCGCGCAGCGCGCTGCCATCCGGTCGGGAGACGTACATTGCCACGGGCGCACCACTGATCTGCTTGTGCGCCGTGTCAAACAGCGCGAAGCCGAACCGATTGACGCCCTTCTCCAGGATCGACACGCTGGGCGCGAAAATCGGCCCCTGCGGCAAGCCGCGCTCCAGGTCCTGCAGCGTCTTGCCGCTACTGCTGGGGAACGACGCGGGTGTGGCCGTCGCCGGCGGCTGGGCGGGCGGCGTGGTACTCGACGACGAGGACGAACCACCGCACCCCGCGACCGCCGTGGCGAGTATGGCGACGAGCGCAAAGGACGCGGCTGAGCGGGTGGGAGTGCGGATCATGGCCGGGATCCTATGACGCGAGCTGGCGCCGAGGCGCCGATCGCAAAACGAGGCGTGCCTTCGCCCCCGTCGGTGCCGTGATTGGATACCGCGGCAGGCACGATCATCAAGGAGAGAGTGGACATGGCTGAACGCGCGGCAATCGTCACCGGGGCATCGAGCGGGATCGGACTCGCCATCGCCGAGATGTTGGGCGAGGAGGGCTACGGGCTGACCGTCGCTGCGCGTCGCCCCGACAAGCTCGAGGCGGCTGCGGACGGCCTGCGAGCGAAGGGCTACGACGTCCAGCACATCGCCGGCAACCTGGGCGACGAGGGCACCATCGCCTCGGTCGTCGAGCAGCACGGCGAGCGTTTCGGGCGCCTGGATGTGCTCGTGAACAACGCCGGTGTGGGCATGGGCGAACTGGCCGACGAACTGTCCACCAAGAAGATCGACTTGCAGCTGGCCACGAACCTGCGCTCCATCTTCCTGTTCTACCGCGAAGCGCTTCCCCTCTTGCGCGTCGCCGGCGGAGAGCACAAGAACGCGCTCGTCGTGAACACCTCGTCGATCTCCGGCATCCGCGGCGAAGCCTGGCTGTCGGTCTACTCGGCGACCAAGCACGGCGTGATCGGCTTTACCCAAGCCATGAACAAGGAGCTGGCGGGCGCCGGCATCAAGAACACGGCGCTGTGCCCCGGCTTCGTGGACACACCGATGACCGACTTCGTCAAGGAGCATGTTCCCGCGGATTCGATGATCGAGCCGCTCGACATCGCCGAAGCGGTTCGCTATCTGCTTCGCACCTCCCCCGGCTGCGTGATCCCCGAGATCCGATTCGAGCAGCCGGGCGGCGGCCTGACGGCCGACGATGGCATCCCGGTTCCTGGGGCGTGAGCATGAAGCTCGGCGTACACATCGGCTACTGGGGCCTCGGGTTCTCAAGCCAGGATCAGCTGACGATCGTCCAGGAGGCCGAGCGCCTCGGCTACGACTCCGTGTGGACGGCCGAGGCTTACGGGTCCGACGCGGCCACCGTGCTCGCTTGGCTGGCCGGGCAGACCTCCACGATCCGCCTCGGTTCAGGAATCCTGCAGATGCCGGGCCGGTCAGCGGCGATGACGGCGATGACCGCCGCCACGATCGACCAGCTCTCGGGCGGCCGGATGATCTTGGGGATCGGTTCCTCGGGGCCGCAGGTCAGCGAAGGCTGGCACGGGGTGCGATTCGCCAAGCAGCTCCAACGCACCCGCGAGTACGTCGAGGTGCTCCGGATGACGCTGGCGCGCGAACGCCTCAACTACGACGGCGAGACGATCCAGCTGCCTCTGCCCGACGGCCCGGGCAAGGCGTTGAAGCTGACGATCGCCCCCGTCCAGGAGCGAATGCCGATCTACATCGCCGCGATCGGGCCCAAGAACATGCAGCTGGCCGGCGAGATCGCTGACGGGGTCATCCCCACTTTGTTCTCCCCCGAGCACGCTACGGTCATGCGCAACGAGTTGCAGACCGGCATCGACCGTGCGGGCAACGGCAAGACGATCGACGACGTGGACTTTGCGCCCACCGCGCAGTTCTACATCGGTGAGGACTGGGAGGCCGCTCGGGATCTGACCCGGCCGTTCATCGCGCTGTACGTCGGCGGGATGGGCTCGCGCGACAAGAACTTTTACAACCAGCTCGTGCGTCGCTACGGCTTCGACGACGCTGCGCAGGAGATCCAGGACCTGTACCTGGACGGCAAGAAGGAGGAGGCGATGGCGGCCGTTCCGAACGAGTTGATCGACGCCGTCTCCCTGATTGGACCGGTCGAGCACGTACGTGACCGCCTCGCCGCGTTCCGCGAGGCCGGCGTCGGGACGCTCGGTGTCACACCGGTGGCCTGGACGCAGGACGCGCGCATCGAGCAGCTGCGCCTCCTCGCCGAGGCCGCCGCGGCCTGACGATCGTGCTCGGCGCCGACCGGTGATGTCGGCGCCGAACATCCGTCCCCTGAAGGTGTTGCTGGGCGCCTTCGGCGACCCCGGCCACGCGTTCCCGATGATCGCACTGGGCCGCGGGCTCGTGGCCCGGCGCCACGACGTCACGTTGCAGACGTGGGCCCGCTGGGAAGAGGCGGTCGTTGCCGAGGGCATGACGTTCGCCGCGGCGCCTGAGTACCACGTGTTCCCCACCATGGATCGGCCGTTGAAGCCGTACGAGGCGGTGGTGCGGGCTGCGCGGGAGACGGATGCGCTGGTGGCCTGCGTTCGACCGGATGTCGCGGTGGCCGACATCCTGACCCTGGCGCCCGCGCTGGCCGCCGAGCGCGCCGGGGTGCCCTGGGCCACGCTCATCCCCCACGTGTTCCCGATGGGCTCGCCAGGCGCGCCCCCGTACTCGATGGGTGCCCGCTGGCCGCGGACTTCCGTTGGGCGACGCGGCTGGTCGATGCTGGATCCGCTCGTGGAGCGCGGGCTCCGGCTGGGCCGCGACGAGCTCAACGAGACGCGGCGGCGGCTGGAGCTGCCGCCGGTGAACGCGTTACACGGAGGTCTGAGTCGGAACTTGACGATGGTGGCGACGTTCCCGCAGCTTGAGTACCACCGCGATTGGCCGCACTGGGCGCAGGTGGTCGGGCCGATGTTGTGGGAGCCACCGGCGGATGAGGTCGAGCTGCCGCCGGGGGACGAGCCCCTGGTCCTGGTCGCCCCGTCGACCTCGCAGGATGCCGGGCACGTGATGCTGCGGGCCGCTTTGGAGGGGCTGGCCGACCTGCCGGTGCGTGTGCTCGCCACGTGGAACCGCCGTGTGCCGTCGTCGCCCCTGCGGGTGCCGGCCAACGCCCGCTTGGTCGAGTGGGTGTCGTACGCGCGCACGATGCCGCAGTGCGACGTGGTCGTCTGCCACGCCGGCCACGGCACGGTCGCGCGGGCGCTGGCCTCAGGGTGCGCCGTCGTGGCGGTGCCCGTGGCGGGCGACATGAACGAGAACGCCGCACGGATCGACTGGGCCGGTGTGGGTGTGCGGGTGCCGCGGCGACTCGTCAGCCCACGCACGATGCGCCTCGCCGTGGGCCAGGCCGTCGGTGACAGCGCACTGCGAGCACGCGCCGCAGATGTCGGCGCGTGGCTGGCGGGCGCCGACCCGGGCGCGGTCGCCGCGGGGCATATCGAGCATCTGGCGACGCGCTGAGCATCGAGTGCCACATCCTGCCCGCTGGGCGGGCCGATGGTGGCACTCGACCGGTGGGCCTGCGGGGGCGCGGCTTCCAGCTGGTGCTTGACGCAGAAACCCCGCACTAGGGCGGGGTTTCTTGGACTGAGGAGCTGTACTCCGGGGGTGGGACTCGAACCCACAACCTTTCGATTAACAGTCGAACTCTCTGCCAATTGAGATACCCCGGACCGTCTTAGCTACCGCTGAAACTTGGCAGCGGCGCAGATCTTACGGAAGGTCGCGCACGCCCGCCTCCACCTCAGCGTGGCAGTTTGAGCACAGGAGCACGCACTTTGCCGCTTCCTCGCGTATCCGCTCATACGATCTCGTAACGCCCAGGTGCGAGATGGCAAAGCGCTTGGTCGCCGGGTCCGTGTGATGGAACTGAAGTGCGGCTTGGCACCGGTCGTAGCCGCACGTGCGACATTCCCCTCCTGCCTCTTCGACCAGGCGCCTCTTGGTCCGGCGCCGCCACGCCGCTACAGCCTCGGAGCGACACCGCAAGCAGAACCGTGATCCTCCCCGCCGACTGAAGCTCGTCGCGCCGTGGACGTGACACGTGGCCTCGAAAATCGGATGCTTGGCGGTGGATCGACCTATCACCGCCGGTCGTACTGCGGTCTTGAGGCCGTAGCGCCCAAGCCAGTGCCTCACCGTGGCCTGGCTGCGACCGACCGCAGCGGCGATCTGACGAGTCGACTGGCCGTCTGCGATCAGTCGACGCAAGATGTCCTCCGGCAGCACCCCCCGGGGCCGGTGTCGCGCAGTCGCGGAGAGTTCGAGACCGTGTTTCTTGACCCAATAGCTCACCGTTGAAGGGTTCCGCTCCAACGCCCGCCCGATCTCCGCCAGCGACTGACCCGCCGCCAGCTTTCGCTCTAGATCGTCCCTATCCATGATACGAACACTAGTTCGCATACCGGACGTAATCCCGCTCTGCGTCTGCACTTACGCGGCCCCACAAACTACTCCGCCGGCTGCTCCTCCATCGCCTCATGCATCGCCGCGTCAAGCTCCGCCCGCAGCTTTCCGCGCTCCACAGCGAGGGCGCCGATGCCGGTGCCCTCGTGGCGCGCTGTGGCCATCGCCCGGTCCAGGCGCGCACTGTCCAGCTGGAGGTACTCGATGCGCAGCGCGGCGGGGGTGGCGGTCGCCTGGCCGGCGCGGACCGCCATCTGCTGGACGAGACCGACCAGCGCCTGATCGTCCTCGGGCAGCGCCGCCGTAGGCGCCGCCAGATGAGCCTGCAGGTATCCCGCCGTCCGGCGGAGCAGTGGCGTCGAAAAGTGTTCCTCCGGGCGCACGAGGGCCAGATATTCCGTGCCCGCGGTCGGCAACGCCAAGCACAGCGTCAGGAACGTGCGCTCCACGCGCTCGCCCCGGTCAACTTGCCGCGGACCGACTGCGTCCGGCACCGCGCCTGTATCAGCCACCGGCAGGGTCGGCTCTGCCGGCCCACCACCGCCCGGCACCGGCTCAGTCAGCATTGCCGCCAAGGCCGGCGACAAGCGCAGGCGGTCAGCCACGTGGCGGGCCAGATCCTCGCGCAAGACGCTCGGGGCCATCGCCGACAAGACCGGCCGGATCGCGGCGATCAGCTGGTCCTTGCCCTCCGGGTCCTCCGTATTCCCCCGCGCCAGGAGGCGGTCGACCTGGAAACGAACGAACGGAACAGAGGCCGCGACGATCGCGGCGACCGCTTCGGGCCCCTCGACCTGCACGAGCTCGGCGGGATCCTGCCCGGCGGGCATCGTCGCCACGCGCAACTCCAACCGCCGGCCCTCGGCGACCCGCGCCGCCCGCAGCATCGCCTCCTGCCCCGCGTTGTCGGCATCGAGCGCCAGGACGCTCCGCGGGGCGAGCCGCACCAGCTCCCCCACTTGGTCCTCGGTCAGCGACGTCCCCATGATGCACACGGCGTTTTCGAGCCCGGCCTGATGGAGCGCGATCACGTCCGTATAGCCCTCGGTGACGATCACCGACCCGGCCTTCGCCGCCGCCGTCCGGGCCAGATGCGCACCGTAGAGCAGCTTGCCCTTGTGGAACAGCCCGCTCTCCGGAGAGTTGAGGTACTTGGCCTTCTCGTCGGGCGACATCGCTCGCGCGCCGAAACCCACGACGCGGCCGCGCGTATCGGCCAGCGGGAAGATGATCCGCCGCCTGAAGCGGTCGTACACGCGGCCCGGATTGCTCTGCGAGCGCGTCACCAGCCCCGCGGCGTAAAGCTCCGCCTCGCTGAAGCCCGCCCGCCGCGTGACCAGAAGCACCTTGTCCCACCCGGCCGGCGCAAACCCCACGCGGTAGGCCTTCAGCGCCTCGGTGCTCAAGCCGCGCTCGGCCAGGTAGGTGCGCGCCTGCTCAGCCTCCGCGGACTCCCACAGGTACCGCTCGTAGTACTGCGTCGTGCGTTCGAGCAGCTCGAACAGCCGCTCGCGTTCGCGCCGACGTTCGGCGGCCTGCGGATCCTCGTCCTGAACCTCCAGGGTCACGCCGTAGCGATCGGCCAGGTACTCGAGCGCCTCCTTGAACTGCATGCCCTCCGTCTTCATCACAAAGTCGAACACGTCGCCGCCCTCACCACAGCCGAAGCAGTAATAGAGCTTGTCGATGGGGTTTATCCCGAACGAAGGCGAGCGCTCGTCGTGGAACGGGCAAAGGCCCTTCAGCTGATTGATCCCCGAGCGCTGCAGCTCGACCTTGGACGACACGAGATCCGCGAAATCCACGCGGTCGCGTACCTGTTCCTTCGCGTCGTCGGCGTAGCGGGCCATCAGAGCAGCACTATCGCGCGAACGCGTCGGGCACGGACAGATCCTCGAACGCCCGGATGCAGTATCGATCGGTCATGCCCGCCAGATAGTCAGTCACGCGCTGGGCGATATCCGCCCCGGGAGCACCCCCGCCGTCCGGCAACTCCTCCGGATGATCAGCGTAGTGACGAAACAGGGAGCCCAGGACGGTCTCGATCTTGCTGTGCTCGGTCCGCGCGGCCGGCCCCAGGTAAACGTGCTCGAACATGAAGTCGCGCAGTTCCCCCATCGCCGCGCCGCACGATTGACCCTGCACGATGTCCCCGGCCTCCGCGGAATGCTCGACAAGGTCGTGGACCAGCGTGTCGATCCTCTCCGAGCCGGTGTCGCCGAGCACGGCGATCGCGTCAACCGGCAGGCGCTCAGGATCCAGGACCCTGGCCCGCAGCGCGTCGTCGATGTCGTGGTTGAGGTAGGCCACCCGGTCCACGATCCGCACGATCCTTCCTTCCAGCGTACGCGGCATCGGTGCGCGGCCGGAGTGGCAGACGATGCCGTCCCGCACATCCGCCGTCAGGTTCAGGCCCCGCCCGTCGCGCTCGAGCACGTCGACCACGCGCAACGAATGCTCGTAGTGCCGGAAGCCTCGATCCCAGCGCTCGGTGAGGCAGCGGTCAAGCACCGCCTCGCCGATGTGCCCGAACGGCGGGTGGCCCAAGTCGTGCCCCAAACCGACGGCCTCGGTCAGATCCTCGTTCAGCGACAGTGCCCGGGCGACGGTTCGGGCGATCTGGGTGACCTCGATCGTGTGGGTCAGCCGCGTGCGGTAGTGATCGCCCTCCGGCGCCACGAACACCTGGGTCTTGTGCTTGAGCCGCCGGAACGCCTTGCTGTGCACGATCCGGTCGCGGTCGCGCTGCAGCGGCGTCCGCAACCCGCAGTCCGTCTCCGGAAGCAGGCGGTCGGCCGGATAAGAGCGCGCGGCGCCGTCCGCGAGCTCGCGATCCTCGCGCGCGGCCTGCCGCGCCGCAAAGGCGGCGGCGACCGGTCCGGGGGCAGCGTCGACGTCCATCCGTCGATTCTCGCACCGCGGCGAGCGGAGCCCCCGCCCGGGTCAGCGCGGGGAAGCGATCTGGGCCTGCGCGGCGGCCACCCGGGCGATCGGGACGCGGTATGGCGAACAGGACACGTAGTCGATCCCGGAGTCGTGGAAGAACGCGATCGAGTCGGGATCGCCGCCGTGCTCGCCGCACACGCCGAGCTTGAGGTGCTGCTTGGTCTTGCGGCCCAGCCAGGCACCCATGCGCAGCATCTGGCCCACCCCGGGCGCGTCGATGGTCTCGAACGGCGAGCGATCGAGGATCTTGAGGTCGATGTACCGCGACAGGATCTTGCCTTCGATGTCGTCACGCGAGAAGCCCAACCCGGTCTGCGTAAGATCGTTGGTGCCGAACGAGAAGAAGTCGGCCTGGGTGGCGATGTGGTCGGCCAGGAAGCAGGCCCGAGGCAGCTCGATCATCGTGCCGACCAGGTAGTCCTGCTCGTGGACCAGCGCGTACTCACCGGCCACACGCATGACCAGGTCGCGCATGAGCTCCAGTTCGCGCTCGTAATCCACCAGCGGGATCATGACCTCGAGCTGCGGCGCCGCACCGGACCGCGCACGGACCGCCGCGGCAGCCGCGAAGATCGCCCGGGCCTGCGTCTCGAAGATCTCCGGGTACAGAATCCCGAGGCGGACCCCACGGGTGCCGAGCATCGGGTTGGACTCCGAGAGCAGCTCGATGCGTTCGAGCACGTCGGCCAGCACGCCCACCGCGTGATAGCGCTTCTCCGCATACGCACGATGCAACTGGTCGCCGACCTCCTCCTTCTTGGGGAGGAACTCGTGCAGCGGCGGATCTAGCAGACGGATGGTGACCGGCAGGCCCACCATGGCCTCGAACAGCCCTTCGAAGTCCTGTTGCTGCAGGGGGAGCAGTTCGTCCAGCGCCGTACGCCGATCGTCCTCGTGCTCGGCCATGATCATGCGCCGCATCTTCGGCTGGCGATCGGCCTGCATGAACATGTGCTCCGTCCGACACAGGCCGATGCCCTCGGCACCGAACTCCCGCGCCCTGACGGCATCCTCGGGCGTGTCGGCGTTCGTGCGCACACGCAGGAACCGGACGTCGTCACACCAGTCCAGGACGGTGTTGAAGTGGGCCAGAACGGAAGCCATGTGAGGGTCCTGCGATGGCTCGACCAGCGGCACGTCGTCCACCGTGATCTCGCCCGTCGTGCCGTTGATGGCCAACAGATCACCCTCGCGGATGACCACATCCCCGATGCGGGCGACGTGAGCGGCCAGGTCCACCTGAAGGGCGGTCGCACCGCATACGCATGGCTTGCCCATGCCCCGCGCGACGAGCGCGGCGTGGGACGCCTTGCCGCCCTCGGAGGTGAGGATCCCCTTCGCGGAGTGGAATCCGGCCACGTCCTCGGCCTCGGTGAACGGGCGCACGAGGATCACGTCCTCCCCGCGATCGGCGGCGTGCACCGCGTCCTCCGCCGTGAAGACAACGGCCCCTTTGGCGGCGCCGGGTGACGCGTTGACCCCGGTTGCCAGCACCGTGTAGTCCGCGTTGCGGTCGAAGGTCGGATGCAGAAGCGCTTCCAGCGAAGCGGCGTCCAGCCCCAAGATCGCCTGTTCCCGGGTCAGCAGACCTTCGGAGACCGCGTCGACGGCGAAGCGCACCGCCGCCTGCGCCGGCCGCTTGGCGCCGCGCGTCTGCAACATGTACAGACGCCCCTCCTCGATCGTGAACTCGGTGTCCTGCATGTCGCCGTAGTGCTGCTCAAGGGTTCGCAGAATTTCCATGAGCTGCGCGTGGGACTCGGGCATGACCTCGGCCAACGCGGCGAGTTCCTGGGTGTTGCGCACACCGCTGACGACATCCTCGCCCTGGGCATCGATGAGGAAGTCACCGGACGGTTCGGGCGCGCCGGTCACCTCGTCGCGACTGAACGCCACGCCGGACCCGGACGTCGGGCCCTTGTTGCCGAAGACCATCTGTTGAACGTTGACCGCGGTGCCCCATTCGTCCGGGATGCGGTTGATGCGGCGGTAGTGCACGGCACGATCCCCGACCCACGAGTCGAAGACGGCGCTGATCGCACCCTCGAGCTGGGCGTGCGGATCCTGGGGGAACTCCTCCCCTGTCTGCTCGAGGTACAGCCCTTTGAACGTGGCCACCAACCCCTGCAGGTCGTGCGCGTCGAGCTCGGTGTCGAGCTTCACGCCGCGCCGCTGCTTGAGGACGGTGATCTCGGCCTCGATCCGCGCCGATGGCACGTCACGCACGACGTTGCCGTACATCTGGACGAAGCGGCGGTAGGAGTCCCAGGCGAACCGCTCGTTCCCCGTCCGGGCGGCCAGACCGAGCACGGAGGCGTCATCCAGTCCCAGGTTGAGGACCGTGTCGAGCATGCCGGGCATGGACTCTCGCGCCCCCGACCGCACCGAGACGAGCAACGGGTCGGCCGGATCACCGAGGCGCTTGCCGGTCTGCTGCTCCAAGCGCCGGAGCGCTTCGGCGACCTGCTCGTGGAGCCCTTCGGGGAAGGCTCGCTCGCCCTGCATGTACGCCACGCAGGCGGCCGTGGTGATGGTGAAGCCGGCGGGAACCCGGTCGGCACCGAGGATCCGCGTCATCTCCGCGACGTTGGCGCCTTTGCCCCCGAGGAGATCCCGCTGCTCGCGCGAGCCCTGAGAAAAGTCTTGTACCCAGCTGGGGACATCAGTCACTGCGACGTGATCCTACCGGCGCGCTCGCCCGTCGCGTCCTTCACGCGGCACGAGCCGAGCGAAGCCGCACGTTCGCGTGGTGCTCACCGGTAGCGGCGATCGCCCGTTCGGCCTGAGCGAGCGCACGTGGCGAGGCGGCAGGGGCCAGCGCGAGGGGCCGGCCCAGCGCTTCGACCATGAACGTGTGGGCCTCCGCCTCCAGCGGGAAGGCCGACGCTTCGCAGGCGGCACACACCACGCCACCGGCGGCTCCGGAGAATCCGTACAGCTCCTCGCGCTCCCCACACACGGTGCACGCCGAGAGGTGAGGCGCGAGCCCCGCAGCCAGCAGCAGCTTGAGCCGGTAAGCGAGCTGGTTGGCGTGCGTGGCCTGCGTCGGATCGCGGTCCAGCAGCGCGAGCTCGTTGCAGAGCAGGTGGTAGACGTCAGGGTGCGGCTCGGTTGTCTCGAACAGTCGACCGGTGGCGTCGCATGCGCGGGCCGCGCTGTCGAGCGCCGGCCCGTCGTGGCGCAGCGTCGCGTATCCGTCCAACGTCTCGGCCGCCGTGACGGTGTGCAGATCGGAGCGGCCTTCGTGCAACACGAGCGACAGCCGGAAAAACGGCTCCAACCGCCCACCGAAACGGCTTTTCGTACGGCGTGACCCCTTGGCGATGGCGGCGATGCGGCCGCGGTAGGGCGTGTAGCAGTGGACGATCCGGTCGGCTTCTCCGTAACGGATGGAGCGCAACACGACGGCTTCGGTCTTCAGCGCTGCGCCCATGCGCCACCTCCCCGAGCCAGCCCGCGCCGAGAACATCCACCCGCTATACTTTGTGAAGTAATGGCTGAAATCACTGTCTACACCACTGAACCATGCTCGTTCTGCTCACGCGTCAAGCAGCTGCTGACGACGCGCGGATACGAGTACGCCGAGATCAATCTGTCACGGGACCCGGAGGGAAGAGCCGCGCTCGCCGAGCTGACGGGCATGTTGAGCTTCCCCCAGGTGCTGGTGGGCAACGAGCTCGTCGGCGGTTTTGATCACACCCTCGCCGCTGATCGAGACGGCCGGCTGGCCACGCTGGTCGCGGCCTGAGCGTCAGCCCCGCCGCGCCCGCGGGCGCGGCTGGCAGCGTTCGCAGACGTATGTGCCGCGGCCCGCGGCAACGAACTTGACGATCGTGCGCCCGCAGTTCGGGCACGGCTCGCCCTCGCGCAGGTGGACGAGGAACTCGTGCTGAAACCCGCCGTAGACGCCATCCACGTGGCGGAAGTCGTCGATCGTGGCCCCGCCTGCGGCCAGCCCGGCCAAGAGCGTCTCGCGGATCGCCACCGCCAGCAGGGCGCACTGCGGGCCCGTGAGCTGCTGCGCCGGCCGCAGCGGGTGGATGCGGGCACGGAATAGCGCTTCGTCCGCGTAGATGTTGCCCACGCCGGCGATGTGACGCTGATCGAGCAGGAACGCCTTGATGGGCGCGCGGCGGCCGCGCGTCATGGCCTTCAGTGCCGGCCCGTCCAGTTCGCCGTCCAGCGGCTCGATCCCGACCCGTGTGGCGAAGAAGGCCAGGCGCGCTTCGTCTCCGGCCACGAGCTCACCGGTGCCGAACCTGCGCGGGTCGCTGATCGACAACCGGTGCCCGTCGGAGAGGCCCAAGCGCACGTGCACGTGCCGCGTGTCGGTCGGTGCGTCGTAGAGCAGCGTGCCGGTCATCCGCAGATGTTGGAGCAGGAACAGTTCGTCGTTCAGTTCCCAAACCAGATACTTGCCCCGCCGGCTCAGTCGCTCGACCGTACGACCGATGAGGACGTCCTGAAGCTCAGCCGGGGAGCGAGGACGCGACCAGCGCTCATCGTCGATCTGCACGCTCTCCAGCCGCCGCCCCTCGACCAACGGAGCGAGCTGCCGGCGGATCGTCTCGACCTCGGGAAGTTCAGGCACCCGCTCAGGTTACGAAGCTGCGTCCGTGGGCGCCCGCCGGCCAGGGCACGCCGAGCCGGCCCAAGGCGCTCGCCCCCACGTCCGCCATCGCCCCATCATGCCGACGCGGTGCAACGCCCCCGCCGAGAGCCAGCAGCGGCACGTACTCCCGAGTGTGATCGGAGTGAGTTGTGGTCACGTCGCATCCATGGTCTGCGGTCACGATCAGCAGGTCGTCGGGCCTCAGCGACTGCACCCACCCGTCGATGTGCCCGTCGATGACCTCGAGCGCGTCGGCGAACCCCGCGGCGTCTTTGCGATGGCCGTACAGCTGATCGGTATCGACGAGGTTCACCAGGACGAATCCGTGCGTCAGGTCGGCCACGAGCGCATCTGTGGCCGCCAGCGCCACGGCGTTCGTCGGGCCTGGATGCGACACGTCCACCCCACGTCCGGCGAACAGGTCGCTGATCTTTCCCACGCCGTGCACCGGAACCCCGGCGGCCTGCGCGGCGTCGAGCGCGCTGTAGCCAGGTGGCATCACCGACAGGTCGTGTCGCCCGTCCGTACGAGCGAACGCGCCGGGAGTGCCGGTGAAAGGGCGGGCAATGACGCGCCCCACCGCATCAGCGCCGCTCATGACCTCACGGGCTCGGGCGCACACGTCGTACAGATCGTCGGCTGAGAGGACATCCTCGTGGGCCGCGATCTGCGCCACCGAATCCTGGGAGGTGTAGAGGATCAGTTCTCCGGTGGCGAGGTGGTGGTCGCCGTACTCCTCGATCGCCTCCAGCCCGTTCAGCGGGGCGTTGGCGCAGAACCGATGACCGGTTGCCTCGGCCAGTCGGGCGACGATCGCCTGCGGAAATCCGTCGGGGTAGGTGGGCAGCGGCTCGGTCAGGATCACGCCCATCAGTTCCCAATGACCGGTGGTCGAGTCCTTGCCGGGCCCCTCGCGATGCAGTCGGCCGTGCGGGCCGGGAGCGGCGACGGGTGCGAGCCCTTCAATCGGCGCCACCGAGCCGAGACCCAGCCGTTCGAGCGCGGGCAGACGCAAGCCGCCAACCGACTGGGCGAGGTGGCCGAGCGTGTCCGCACCGGCGTCGCCGTACTCGTGGGCGTCCGGCAGTGCGCCGACACCGCAGGCATCCATTACGATCACGAAGACGCGGGCGGCGGCGGGCATCGCGGCCATTGTCGCGCAGCGGCTACGTCGCCCGCGGGTGCGCGGCGAAATACACGTCCTTGAGCCGCTCGGCCGACAGATGGGTGTAGATCTGCGTGGTGGCGACATCGGCGTGCCCGAGCATCTCCTGGAGCGCACGCAGGTCACACCCGCCGGCCAATAGGTGCGTCGCGAACGTGTGGCGAAGCGTGTGCGGGCTCATGCGGTCCTGCAGACCGGCAGCAGCCGCATGGCCCTGCACGATCTTGTAGAGGCCCTGCCGGCTGAGTCCTCCGCCGCGAGCGTTTACGAACAGGTGCGCCTCCTCGCGCAGGCCCACCATGCGCGGCCGGCCGCGAGCGATCCAGATGCGCACGGCACTGACGGCGTCGCGCCCGACGGGCACCACACGCTCCTTGCTGCCTTTGCCGCGGGCGCGCAGCATGCCGTTGGTGAGGTCAACGTCGGCGACGTGCAGAGCGGTGGCTTCAGAGGCGCGCAGCCCGCACGCGTACATGAGTTCAAGCATGGCTCGATCGCGCAACGCCGCGGGTTCGGTGCCCTGCGGCATGGTCAGCAGCTTGGCCACCTCGTCACGGGTGAGCACCTGTGGCAGCTTCCGACCACGGCGTGGAGCCCGCAGATCGGCCGTCGGATCGTGGTCGATGATCTCTTCGCGGCGCAGGTGGCGGTAGAACGATCGCAGGCAGGCCGTCTTGCGTTGCAACGTCGCGGGTGCAGCGGCAGGCCGATCGTCGGTCCCCTCGGCCAGTCCGGTCAGCCAGGCGGCCAGGTCGGTGTGCTGGGCGGCCACGGCGTCCACCCCGCGCAGGCTCAGGAAGGCGCCGAACTGGAGCAGATCGCTGCGGTAGGCCTCCAACGTGTTGCGCGAAAGGCCGCGCTCGAACTCCAGGTAGGACAAGAAGTCCAGCACGAGATGCTCTAGCGGACGGGCGATCACGGGAGAAGTGGTGCTCACCGCTCGTCCTTCGCGCTGCTGCCGTCAGGTTCCTACCTCTGCAGGCGCGCTCGCAGCCACGTCAGGCCGATGATCGTCTTGGCGTCACTGCTCCCGGCGAGCGCCCCGTCCAGATCGGTCAGCGGCCAGCGCACGACCTCGATCCGCTCGTCCTCGCCGCTGTCGGTGGCCTCCTCGCGCAGGCCTGTGGCGCCGAACACATGGGTGATCTCGTTGCTCACCCCCACCGATGGGTGAAAGCGGGTGATGAACTCCCAGTGTGCGGCCGCCCGGCCGATCTCCTCGGTCAGTTCACGCTTGGCGGTGGCCAGCGGCGGTTCTCCGTCCACATCGAGCAGGCCCGCAGGCAGTTCCAGCGAGTCGGGGTCACCGATGGCCGGCCGCGGCTGGCGCACCAGGTGCACGGCCTCCTCGTCCCACGCCACGATCGCCACTGCTCCCGGATGCCGGATCACATCCCGCGAAGCGGTCGTGCCGTCGGCGTACCGGATCTCGATCACGTCGAGGTCGAAAACGTGGCCGTCGAACGCCCGTCGCTCGCCGGTCACCTCGAAGTCGCGATCGGTCATAGGGGCGACCGGGCGGTATCGGCGAGTGCCGCGCCACAGGCGAGCGCCGCCGCGAAGAAAAGCGGGTCCTCGGCCAAGGAGCGGCCCATCGTGCGCGCGGGCAGGCCCGATGCCTCGTAGCCGTCAAGATCCACCGTCGGTGCGACGACGCAGCGGTGCCCGAGCGAATCCAGGCCCGCGCCGGACTCACCTGGCGGCAAGCCGACCGTCACGGGACGCAGCAGCAATTCCAGGACGGTGCGGGTGTGGTGGGAGAGGCCCTGATGGCGCGGTCGCGGATCCGCGCAGGACATCCGCGCGCAGACCACAACATCGCAGCCCAGCGCCAGAGCCCCGTGGGCGCTGTCGAGGGCCTCGAGCCCACCGTGCCCCAACGCGGAGCCTGACCCAAGGATTCCCGGCCCGGGGCCGGCGATCACGGCATCCCAGCCGTGCTCGGTAAGGCCGTGGGCGATCGCTCCGATCGTCGTGATCGCCTCCTCCTCCCCGCCGTACGCCGCACCGGCGGTGATGTGCCCGGCGAGCAGTCCTCGGGCCCGCAGGTCGCGCACCACCTGCGAATGCGAGCCGGGGAGCGCGCCGCCCTCGGTCTGCACGTAGCCGAGCGCGGCTCCCGGCCGCGCCTGGCCGAACGCCCACGCCACCGGCGCCAGCTGGCCGTGGAGGCCGATCACGCCGACCCGGCCGCCGTCAGGCAACCGCCCCTTCTCGGGTTCGACCGGCAGCACCGCATGCTGCAGCGACGAGTAGTTGAGCTTCATCACATGTGCGCCCGGAACGCCTGGGCCCTGCAGGCCGTGTGTGAGGTTCACGTGGACCACGTCAAAGCCGCCTGAGCCGAGGGCGAGATCCACGGCCTGCGCGTTGACCACGACGTCGTCGCCGACCTCGGTGGCCCCGACGAGCGCGACATCGCCGATCGCCGGACGTCGCGCACCATCAGAGTGCTCGACGACCAGGCGCTGCTCGGCGCCGGCGCTCCCGCCGGCCTCCACCACGCGGCCGCGGCGCAGCACGAGCCTAGTCATCGGGCCACCTCGTCGAGCAGCGCGATCGCCACGTCCAGCATGCCTTCCAATGCCACGACGCTGACCCGCTCCGTCGGCTCGTGGTTACGCTCGGTGCCGTTGGCCAGGTTCGCGCAGGCCAGGCCGGCGGCTCGAAGCGTGTTGGCATCCGATCCGCCTCCGGTGGTGATCCGGCTCGGCTCGTACCCGCAGGCCCGTAACGCCGCTTCCGCCACGACGATCTCGGGATCGCTAGGCCGCTGCTGATAGCCGGCGAACCGCCGATCGAGCACGATGTCCACGTCGCAGGCGCACTCAGGGTCATTGGCCGCGTCGTGGCAGTGATCGACGAGCGCCGTCACGGCCGCCTCGGCGCGCACCTCGTCCAGCGACCGTGCCTCGGCCATCACCCGACAGCGGGCCGGGACGATGTTGGTGGCCTGCGCGGGGCCACCGTGGACGGACGCCACGTTGGCCGTCGTCTCCTCGTCCAGTCGACCCAACGGCATCGCCGCCACGGCACGTGACGCGGCCACGACGGCCGAACTACCGTCCTGGGGCCGGATGCCGGCGTGCGCCTCACGGCCGTGGAAGTCGGCCTGCAGGCGGTAGTAGGTGGGTGAAGCCATCACGATCTCTCCGATCGGCGAGGCCTGGTCGAACACATAGCCGTACGGACTATGGATGCGGCCGGCTTCAAACGCCTGGCCGCCGACCAAGGCGTCCTCCTCAGCCACGGTGAACAGGAGTTCCAGCCCGCACGGCAGGCCCTGGGCGCGGGCGCGGCGGGCAACGGCCAGCAGCACGGCGACGGCCGCCTTGTTGTCGGCGCCGAGGATGGCGTCGTTGGCGTTCTCCCAGCCACCGTTGACGAGTACGGGGTCGATCGGGGTGTCACCCGGATCGACGGTGTCCAGGTGAGCACAGAGCAGCACCGACGCATCCGAACCTTCCGGCGGGGCGATCCGGCACAGAAGATTGCCTGCATCCCCGCCGATCGCTGCGCCCGCGTCGTCCTCCTCGACGACGAAGCCCAGGTCGCGCAACTCACCACTGACCCGAGCAGCCACGGCACCTTCCCGGCGGGAAGGGCTGGGGATCGCGCAAAGGCCCGCGAACGTGTCGTTCAAGCGGCGGCGGGCCGCCTCAGGAGCGCGCGGCATCCGAAGCCCGCGAGACGTCGATCTCCCCCGCGCCTTCCGGAGGATGACCACCCGAGCGCTCCAGGGCGGCGGCGACGAACTCACGGAACAGGGGCGCGGGCCGCTCGGGCCGCGACTTGAACTCGGGGTGGAACTGGGAGGCAACGAAAAACGGATGGTCGTCCAGCTCGATGATCTCCACGAGTCGCTCATCAGGAGATGTGCCGGAAACGATCAGGCCCGCGGCTTCGAGGCGGCGACGCAGTGAGATCGACACCTCGTAACGGTGACGGTGGCGCTCGTAGATGACGCCCTCGTCGTACAGCGCCCGAGCCCGGGTGCCGGCATGCAACTTCACCGGGTCGGCGCCGAGGCGCATCGTGCCGCCCAGGTCGGAGACCTCCTTCTGTTCGGGCAGCAGGTCGATCACCGGCCACTCAGTCTCGATGTCGAACTCGGTCGAGTTGGCACCCGGCATGCCGGCCACGTGGCGGGCGAACTCGGCCACGGCGATCTGCATGCCCAAGCAGACACCGAGGTACGGGATGCGCTGCTCGCGGGCCACGCGCGCCGCGCGAATCTTGCCCTCGATGCCGCGGCTGCCGAAGCCGCCCGGGATCAGGATGCCGTCGACGCCGCCCAGGATCTGCATCGCCTGCTCGTCGCTCTCGAGCTTCTCGGAGTCGACCCAGTCGATGACCACGTTGCAGCCGTGCATGAAGCCCGAGTGACGCAGCGACTCGCACACGGACAGGTAGGCGTCTTCGAGCTGGACGTATTTGCCCACCAGGGCGATGCGCACCTCACCGGTGGCGGCGCCCGCGCGCTCCATCAGCTCGTCCCACACCGCCAGATCCGCAGGAGGCGCCTGCAGGCCCAGGTGCTCGAGGATGAACTCGTCGACCTTCTCGTCGCGATACCAGAGCGGCACCTTGTAAATGTTGTCGACGTCCTTGGCGGACACGACCGCCTCGACGGGCAGCGAGGCGAAGAGGGCGATCTTCTTACGGATGTCCATGCTCAGCTCGCCCTCGGCGCGGCAGAGCAGCATGTCCGGCTGGATGCCGATCCGGCGCAGCTCGTTGACCGAGTGCTGCGTGGGCTTGGTCTTCAGCTCACCTGCGTGACCGATGTACGGCAGCAGCGTGTGGTGGATGTACATGCAGTTGCGCCGGCCCACATCGACCGGGAACTGGCGGATCGCTTCCAGGAACGGCAGCGACTCGATGTCGCCGACCGTGCCGCCGATCTCGGTGATGACGACGTCGACATCGCTCGTCTCAGCGATCAAACGGATGCGGTGCTTGATCTCGTCGGTGATGTGCGGCACGACCTGGACCGTGCCACCGAGGTAGTCGCCCCGCCGCTCGCGGCGGATCACGCTGTTGTAGACGCCGCCGGCCGTGACGTTCGAGGCACGCGACGTGTTGCTGTCGGTGTAGCGCTCGTAATGGCCGAGATCCAAATCCGTCTCCGCGCCATCCTCCGTTACGAACACCTCCCCGTGCTGGTAGGGGGACATCGTGCCCGGGTCGATGTTGATGTACGGATCGAACTTCTGCAGGCCCACGGTGAGGCCGCGCGATACGAGCAGACGGCCGATAGACGCGGCAGCGATCCCCTTGCCGAGAGAGGACACGACGCCACCGGTGATGAAGATGTACCGGGTCTGGCGGGTGTCGGGGCTGGGCGGCGGCGTCATCGAGGTCTCCCGAACGAGTCTAGTTGGCGAAGGATGGGCGCGCGTTCCACGAACCCGGAAATTGAGCGCAGTTCTCCGTACACCGTGATGGCGATCAAGAGCACGAGCGCGATGATCTGCCCGGTGGTGGACAGAGTGAAGACCAGCCATAGCCCGGCAAGGCCGCCGAGCAGGTTGGCCCCGGTGTCACCGAGCATGGCGCGCTCACGTACGTCGTAGATACCGGCCACGAGCACCGGGCCTACGAAGATGCCCAGCGCCCACAGCGGCCCTACGTCCCAGGCCCCGATGGTGAGGCCGGCTCCTAGGATCACGAACGCCTTGACCGAGCGGCCGGGGCGCAGATCGAGCAGATTGAAGAGGTTGGTGCAGAGCACGATGACGGCGGTCGCGAGGAGATACTCCCCGGTGCTCAGGCTGCGGCCGCCCATCACGAACAGGGCAAGGCCCAGCGAGCCCACGGCCTTCAGGGCCCCGGTACTGAAGCTCCCCGAGAGGGCGGCGCGCCCGTGGCCACGCCAGCCGCGGGAAGGCCCGGAGAGCGTGTCGTCGACGAGGCCCAGAAAGGCGACACCGATCGCGTAAACCGCGACCTGCGGAAGGTAATACCCGAGAACATCCTCATTGGTATCGATGCCCAGGATCTCCTGGAGCGGCGCGAGGACGACCAACGCCACCATCGCTGCCGCGGGGATCACGAACCCGAACGGGAAGGGCACGGAGACTCCACGAAAATTCTCGCGGACCATGCCGTGCTCGACCATGGAAGCCCGTGCGGTCGGTGCGATCACCAAGGCGGCAATCGCAGCGACGACGAACGGAAGGGCGTGCACCGGGGCACCGTAGCGACGGGACCGGACGGGCGCGGTTAGCCGCGCGCTAGGGCTGGCGGACGCCGCCGACGACAGCGGGCAGCAGTGCTTGGGCATCCGGGCCGGTTCCGAACGCGCCGTTGGCACCGGCCAAGGCGAAGACCAGTGCAGCGCGACCGTCCACCGAGTCCAGGTTGTCGACGCTGGAGGCGCCGTGGGAGCGGTACCAGGGGATCTGGGTCGGGTCGGTGCCGCTGCGCTCGACGCCGACGATGGAGGCGGTGGTGCCGCGGAGGCCGCGCATGAAGCCCACCTCGAAGGTGTCGGCGATCTTCTGCTCGGTGGCGGACATCTTCGGCTGGTCGCGGACGACGATCACGGCGCCCAGCGGGTCCAGCGAACCGGATGAGGAGCGGAACAGCACGGTGCGCTCACGCTTGATCAGGCCGCCGCCGTTGACCAGTTGGCCGCCCATCCGATCCCCGAACGGGTCGATCAGCGTCGGGTCGACGTTCATCGTCTCGTAGCGGGTGCCCTTGGCCCGGCGGGCAAGGCCATCCAGATCCAGCGGCTCCCGCACGGCCGCGGAGATCCTCAGCGAAGCCCCCGTGTCGCGCAGCGCCTGCCGGGTCAGCGAGGTGACCTCCTGGCTGCTGTTGCCGAGGAAGATCAACCCGACGTTCGTGCCCTGCAGTTGGCCGCCGACCAGCAACGGGTAGACCGCGTTCTCAAACCGGCCGCGGGCGGTGAGTTCACTGCGCAGGCCGTCGGCTGTCTTCTGGCGACTGGAGATCTCTTTGCGCAGGTTGGCGCGCAGGTCTTGCTCGGCCGAGGACACGAGGTTCTTGTCGCCGATCGCGACACCCAGCAACAGCCCGACGGTGAGGGCGACGAGGACGGCGACGATCGACAGCGCGTGGTAGCGGAAGTTGAGCACAGGAGCCGAAACTTATGGGTTGAGGCCGAGCAGCAGCTGAAGCTTCAGCCACAGCAGGTCGGCGAGTTCCTTCAGGGCAGGCGTGACGAGTACGACGCCGACCAGCGCCAGCAGGCCGATCGCCGCCACGAGCAGCACCGGCGCCATGCCGGGTTGTGGTCGGTAAAGGCGGCTCACACCCTTGGCGTCGACGAGGATCTCTCCGAGTCGCAGGCGCGTCAGGAACGTCGACGACATCCCCTGGCGATTCTTGTCCAAGAACTCGACGAGGTTGAACTGCGAGCCCACGGAGACGATCAGCTCAGCGCCCTTCTCGGCCGCAATCAGCATGGCGATGTCCTGGCTGGTGCCCGGCGCGGCGACCGTCGTGTAGCTGAGGCCCAGCTCCTCCAACAGGTCACGCCCCGGGGCCGTTCCGTCCGAGTAGGCGTGCACCACCAGCTCGGCACCGCAGCGCAGCGTCCGCTCGGAGGCCGAATCCATGTCCCCGACGATCATGTCGGGCTTCAGCCCTGCCTCAAGGATCGCGTTGGCGCCACCGTCTACTCCGACCAGCACGGGCCGCATGTCGCGGATGTACGGCCGCAGGGCTTGTAGGTCGCGCTCGTGGTGGACGCCTCGGACCACGATCAGGGCTTGCCGGTCACGGAAATCGGTGTCAAAACGCGGAAGCGGGATACGGCCGGAGAGCAGCTCGCGCTCTTCGACCATGTGCTCAACGGTATTGCGGGCAAAGGCCTCCAGCGCGTCGCCGATCTCGGCGCGACGCTGGTCGGTGTCGGCGAGGACATCCTCCGGCGTGCGCAGCGTGCCACTGGCCAGCAGCGTGTCGCCGCGGTACACGTTGCCGCCATCGATTCGTACCCCCTGACCGTCCTTGAGCAGTGAGAACAAGCCATCGTCGGGCAGGTCTACAAGCGGAATGCCCGCTTGGGTGATCAGCAGCGGCCCCATATTCGGGTAGGTGCCGCTGGAGGACGGCCGGCAGTTCAGCACGGCCGCGACCTCGGCCGCCACGAGCGACTCCCCGGAGACGCGATCCAGGTCCTTGTGATCGATCACGGCGACGTCACCGGCGAGCAGTCGCTTGGAAAGCATCTTGGTGCGGCGACCCAGACGCACAGGCCCAGAGGCGGTGCCGGCTGTCCGCGCGGGCGTGGTTCCTCGGTTGCGACGAGCCACGGGCATCGGGCGAGTCTAGTGCGACTGAGCGTAAACGCCCTGCGTTCGGGCCAGTTCAGTCAGGCGACGCGGAGCATCTGCGTCGCGTGGCGGCGGGCGGCGAGATCGTCCTGGGGCGCCCCGAGCATCCGCACGAGTTCCCCGACGACATCCCCCTGCTCGAGCGCACGGACGGTCGTGCGGGCCGGGCTCACCGACACGTCCTTCTCGATGGAGAAGTGCCGCCCGGCCAAAGCGGCGATCTGTGGGAGATGCGTGATGCAAACCACCTGGCGATGAGCGGCGAGCTCGCGCAGAGCCTCTCCGACCGCGTTGGCCGTCTGCCCCCCGACGCCGGCGTCGACCTCGTCGAACACGAGCGTCGTCCCGGACCCATCGTTGGCGGCGCCCATCAACGCCAGCATCACACGGGACAGTTCGCCGCCGGACGCGATCTCGCGCAATGGCGCCGCCGGCACCCCGGGGTTGGGCGCCAGCACAAACTCGGCCCCGTCGACCCCGGTCGGCCCAGGTTCGCGGGCTTCGATCTCGATGGAGAACTCGGCCGACTCCATGGCCAGTGCACCAAGCCGCTCGCGGACGGCCGCAGCCAGCGCGGGCGCCTGCTCGGCCCGCGTCTTGTGCAGCGTGCGATGCATGGCGTCACGGGCCGTGCGGGCGGTGTCCACAGCGGCCTGGGCCTCTCGTAGTGCCTCCTCGGCCCCGGTGATCTGGGCCAGCCGGGCGCGACAGACGTCCGCGTGCTCGAGCACGGCCTCGATCGTCCCACCGTGCTTGCGCTCCAGACGATCAAGAATGCCGAGGCGCTCCTCGACGGCCTCCAGCGCCCCAGGTTCTCCGTCGAGCCCTTCGGCGTACCGGCGCAGATCGGCCGCCAGCTCACCGGCCTCCACCGCAAGCGATCCGGCGCGCAGCGCCAGCGCATCGAGCGCCGGATCGACGCCCCCGGCACTCTCGGCGCTGCGGTGGGCGAGGGCCAGCGCTGTGGCCCCACCGTCCTCGCCGCTCTCCGGGCTGAGCGCCTCGGCGGCCCCGAACGCAGCGGAACGCAGCGCGTCTAGGTGGCGCAGCCGTTCACGCGCGGCCACGAGGTCGGTCTGCTCGGCCTCGTCGGGCGCGGCAGCATCGATCTCCGCCAACTCGAACTCGAGCAGGTCCTGCTCGCGCTCCCCGGCCCCGGATCGTTCGCGCACATCGGCGAGCGCCGTTTCGGCGTCGTGCACACGCGTGTGGGCCTCGGCGGCGGCCGCGCGGCGTTCGAGGTGGTTGGGCCCACACCAGGCATCCAGCAGCGCAAGCTGGCTGGAGGCAACCGTGAGGCGACGATGCTCATGCTGACCGTAGAAGGACAGGAGCACGGTGCCGATCGCCTGCAGATCGGCAGCGGCGGCACTGCGGCCGTTCACGAGTGCTCGCGTGCGCCCTTCGGCGCTCACGCGACGGGCCAGGACGAGTTCATCGGCGTCCGCAGGCAGACGCTCCCCCAGTTCCTTGCGCAGCGCGCCGGGCAGGGCGAACACCCCTTCGACGTATGCCTCAGCGGCTCCGGGGCGCACGATCCCGCCGCGTGCCTTGCCGCCCAGCAACAGATCCAGTGCGTGGGCCAGGACCGTCTTGCCCGCGCCTGTCTCCCCCGTGAGCACGTTGAGGCCCGGGCCCAGACGCAGCTCCGCCCGCTCGATCAGCAGAAGGTTCTCGACACGTAACTCATGAAGCATCGCTGCACGGAATAGCAGCGCGACCCGACGGACCGCCCCTGGCCATGCACTTCCGTCGCACCGATGACGCAGATTTGTGAGGAGAGAAGCGTTCTACGCGGAAAGGCGGCCGAACTTGTTGCGCAGCCGGCGGTAGAACGTGGAGCCCGGGATGACCGCCAGCCGCACCGAAGCGGGTACGAAGCGCGCGCTCAGAGCGTGCCCGGGCGCCAGCTCACCGGCCGGTTGGCCGTCGACCGAGACGTCCACCGGTTCATCAGACCGGTTGTGCACCGTCAGTACATCGTGCGGCGCAACCACCAGAGCGCGAGCGGTAAGCGAGTGGGGAGCGATGAACGACACTGCGTACCCCTCCACCCCCCAGGCCAGCACCGGTCCCCCGTTGGCCAGGTTGTAGCCCGTCGAACCGGCCGGAGTGGACAGCACAAGCCCGTCGCAGCGAACGCTCCCCAACTCGTCCTCACCGATTCCGTAAGCCAGCTGAGCCACCCGCGCGCCGGGGCGACGCTGCAGCGAGACATCGTTGACGGCCGCCTGTGGCCGACCGTCGACGTCGAGGGCGAGAGCCGGCAACTGCACCACGTCGAACGTGCCCTGCATCGCCGCCTCGAAGCCCGCGACGACATCGTCCGGCTCGATCGTGGCCAGGAACCCCACCTCGCCGAAGTTCACGGCGAAGACCGGAACCTGCGTGCCCGCGTACTGACGTAGGGCGCGCAGGATGGTCCCGTCGCCGCCCAAGGCCACGCACAGGTCCACGTCATCGCGTACGCCGGCACTGAGATCCAGTTCCGGTGCCGGAACGGGACTGTGCTTACGCGTTTCGTCATGGTCCAGGCGCAACGTGGCACCGACCTGCGCGGCCGCTGCACGCAGCGCCGTCATCGCCTCGGCGACCTGCTCGGGGCGCCGGTGGCTCAGGACCGTGACGGTGCGGGCCGGGGTATTCATGCGTCGGGCTCCGCCACGGACGCCGCGGCGCGCACTCCGGCCTCGTCCAGGGCACCCACGCGGCCCGGCTCCGCCAGATGGATGAACGTCTCCTGGTTGCCCTTGGGCCCCGGAAGGCCAGAGGAAGCGAAGCCCAGAACCGCCACGCCGCTCGCCCGCGCCGCATCAGCCACAAGCAGGAGCGCAGCGCGCCGCACCAGCGGGTCGCGGACGACGCCGCCTTTGCCGACCCTGTCACGCCCCACCTCGAACTGCGGCTTGACCATGGCGACCGCGTCAAACCGCTCCGCGGTGCACGACAGGACCGCCGGGAGCACCTTGGCCAACGAGATGAACGAAACGTCAGCCACGAAGAGATCGGGGCGGTAGGGCAGCATTTCCGCGGTCAGCGCCCGGGCGTTGCTGCGCTCCAGGACGGTGACGCGCTCATCGGTGCGCATGGACCAGGCCAGTTCGCCGTACGCGACGTCCAAGGCCACCACGTGCGCCGCACCGCGCTGCAGCAGGCAATCGGTGAACCCGCCCGTCGACGCGCCCACGTCCAGCGCCATGGATCCCGCCGGGTCCATGCCGAGTATGTCCAACCCGTTGGCGAGTTTGGTGCCACCCCGCGAGACGTACCGCCGCGCCTCATCGACAGACACCGTCACGTCGGCGAGCACCATCTGCCCCGGTTTGGCGGCCCGGGCGCCCGCGTCCCCCAGTCGCACCTCACCGGCCATCACCGACGCGGCAGCGCGAGCGCGAGAGGTGAACAGACCCCGCTCGGCGAGCAGGGCGTCAAGGCGGACGCGCGTTGTCATGCTGGGCGGAGAGTACCGCCGTGGAAGCCTGTGACCAGAGTCACACCGAAAATGGCGGCCATGCCTCACCATTCTGCAAGTCGCCGCATATGGCGACGGGTCTGGCACTGAAAGGTGCTTTCTCCGCGGTGATCCGCGGACAGACCTCTGGCTCCCCCCGGAGCCATCACATAGAAGTCTCTCTCCTCCCCGAGACGGCCTGCCTCCCCTGGCAGGTCGTTTCATTTCCAGGACGAACGACGTTCCCGTCCTCTCGACCAAATACCGTCGCTGGCCGTGGACCCTCTCTTGGTGCTGACCGTCGTCCTGGGCACGGCGGCCGTCGTCATCAGCATCTTGGCCATCCTGCGGCGCAGAGAAGGCGGCTATTGGGAGGATCCGGGCCGGGCCGGGGGCGTGCTGGGCGCCGCGCGCAGTCCCTTCGCCGTGATCCTCGCGTTCGTGATCCTCGTCGCGTTCCAGGGATTCAACGCCGCGCGCACCGGCGCCCAGGAGGAGGCATCGGCGACCCGCTTGCTCTACAAGAGCGCAGCGCTGCTGCCGTCGCCGGCCCGGGACAACCTCCACGCCAACCTGATCTGTTACGCCCGCGCTGTAATCGCGCTGGACTGGCCCGCCATGGGTGCCGGAGGCTCATCAGTACGGGTCGATGACCTTGAGGCGCAGATCGACGATTCACTCCCGGCCATCCACGCGACGACGCCGGTGCAGCAGGCCGCCGTGGGCAACCTTCTGGACGGCGCCATCACGCGGGACCGCGGTCGCGACGCACGCCTGTCGGAGGCGCAGGGCCGCCTGCCCGAGCCCGTTTGGATCGTAATCCTGCTGGGCGGCGCGACGGTGCTCACCTACGTGCTGCTCTTCGCCGATCGCCGCGAGCGATTCGTCGGTCAGGCCGTCATGGTCGGATCGGTGACCGTGATCATCGTCGGCGGCTTCGTCCTGGCCTACTTCCTCACCCACCCGTACCGCAACGAGGCCGGCAGTCTTCGGCCCGCCGCAATGACGCGCACGCTCGAAGAACTGGAGCACGACCGTGAGTTCACGGCCGGCGTCGGAGCGCCGCTGCTGTGCACGGCCAAGGGCGAGCCGCTCGACGCCGGCTGATCGCTCCAGATCAGGCTTCGCTGCGGACGGCGTCCAGTCCGACGGCGGCCGCGATCCGTTCAGCGATCGCCGGGCCGGTGAACCCGATCTCCTCGTGCAGAAGCGCCGGCTTGCCGTGGGTGATGTAACGGTCCGGAACACCGACGCGCAGGATGCGCGGCATCGGCAGCCCACCCTCGTTGAGGGTCTCCCAGACGGCCGAACCAAAGCCGCCCATGAGAACGCCTTCTTCGACGGTGACCAGCAGTTCGTGCTCGGCGGCCAACTGGGCCATCAGAGCGGCGTCGATCGGCTTTGCAAAGCGGGCATCGGCAACCGTTGGCTCCAGGCCACGAGCGGCGAGGATCTCGGCCGCCTGGAGCGCCTTGCCCACACCCGAGCCGTAACCGACGATGGCTACGCGGGTGCCCTCGCGCA
Source organism: Solirubrobacterales bacterium (assembly GCA_038319025.1). Lineage (GTDB taxonomy): Bacteria > Actinomycetota > Thermoleophilia > Solirubrobacterales > Solirubrobacteraceae > JBBQCW01. The sequence continues at coordinate 258,982 of JBBQCW010000001.1, read as the reverse complement.
GGACCTCCCCCACGCCGATCTCCATCACCTCGGGCTCAGCGGGCAGCCGCACGCCTTCGGCCTCGCCGCGCGGGTAGCGCAGACCGACAGGCCCGTCGTACTCGATCGCGGTGCGCAGCATGTCCACCAGCATCGCCTCATCTCGCGGGGCCATCAGCACCATGTTCGGCAGCGGCCGCAGGTAGGCGATATCGAACACCCCGTGATGGGTGGGGCCGTCGTCGCCCACAAGGCCGGCGCGGTCCATGGCGAACACCACATCCAGGTTCTGCAGGGCGACGTCGTGGACGATCTGGTCGAACGCGCGCTGCAGGAAGGTCGAGTAGATGGCAGCCACCGGCTTGACGCCCTCCAGGGCGAGCCCGGCGGCAAAAAGGATCGCCTGTTGCTCGGCGATGCCGACATCGAAGTACCGCTCGGGCATCGCCTCCTGAAGGATGTTCAGCCCGGTGCCCGAGTTCATGGCGGCGGTGATTCCCACGACCCGCGGGTCGCGTCTGGCCTCGGCCACCATCGCGTTCCCGAATACGGCCGTGTACTGCGGCGCGGGCTTGGGTGCGCCGGATGGCTTGGGCACGGCCAGTGCCGGCGCACGATCCACGATGGACTTGGGCTTGGCCGCGTGCCACTTCTCCATGCCCGGTAGGCCGCCCTCCTCGGCGGGCGCGAACCCCTTGCCCTTGACCGTGGCCACATGGACGACGACGGGCCGCTGCGCGGCGAAGGCCGACCGCATGGCGCGGCGCAGAGCGCCCACGTCGTGCCCGTCGATGACCCCGAGGTAGGCCCAATCAAGTTCCTCCCAGAACAGGCCCGGGGCGGTGAACGCCTTGATCGACTCCTTCAACTGCGGGCCGAGGCGCTCGAACGCGCTGCCGATTCCTCCAGGCAGCACTGTGAGCTTGCCTTCGACACCCTCGCGGGCATGCCACAGCTTCGGGTTCAGCCGGATGCGGTTGAAGTAGCGCGACAGTGCACCCACGTTGGGCGAGATCGACATCCCGTTGTCGTTCAGGACCACGACCATCGGCGTACCCAACCCGCCGGCCTGGTGGATGGCCTCAAAAGCTACGCCGCCCGTCATGGCACCGTCGCCGATCACGGCGACCACGCGGCCCTCGTCCAGGTTGCCCTTGACGCGCATCCCCTCCTTCAACCCGACGGCGTAGCCGATCGAGGTGGAGGCGTGGCCGGCGCCCATGATGTCGTGCTCGGACTCGAACATCGCGCAGAACGGGGCCAGGCCACCGTATTGCCGGATCGTGGAAAGCTCGTCCCGCCGCCCGGTGAGGATCTTGTGCGGGTAGGCCTGGTGGCCGACGTCCCACAGGATCTTGTCGCGCGGGGAGTCCAGCATCGAGTGCAGCGCGACGGCGATCTCGCAGGTGCCGAGGTTCGCGCCGAAGTGTCCGCCGATCTCACCGACCGTGTCGATGATGTGCTCGCGGACCTCCTGGGCGACCTCCTGTAGCTCCTCGTCGGAGAGGCCCTTCAGGTCACGCGGGCTGTCGATGTGGTCCAAACGTCGGGGCATGTCGATCAATTCTGACGGGTGGCGATGAAATCCGTGATCTGCGCCAGTTCCGGTGCACCATCGGGTGCGCACACGTTAAGGGCCTCAACAGCATTGCGGTGCGAACGCCCAGCCAGATCACGAGCACCATCAAGACCGAACTCGCTCACGTAGGTGCGCTTGCCCTGGCGTTCGTCGCTGCCCTGCGGTTTACCCAGGGCGTCGTCGGAACCGGTCACGTCGAGGATGTCGTCCACGATCTGAAACAGGACGCCCAACTCGTGGGCGAAGTGCTGGTAGGCGCTGGTGCGTTCTTCGGGCATGCCGCTCGCCATCAGTACGCAGGCCACGGATGCGCCGATGAGGCGCCCGGTCTTCAGTTCGTGCAGACGCCGCAGCCCATCGGGGCCTTCGGGGGCGGCCTCGTCGACATCGAGGTACTGGCCGCCGACCATGCCGTTCACGCCGGTCGCGGCAGCCAGTTCGGCCACCGCCACGAGGAGATCCCGTGGCTCCCCCGACTGCTTGGTCAGCACATGACGGAACGCCTCCGCGTACAACGCGTCGCCGGCCAGGATCGCGACGTCCTCGCCGAACGCCACATGGCACGTGGGCTTGCCGCGCCGCAGATCATCGTCATCCATGGCGGGCAGGTCGTCGTGGATCAGCGAGTAGGTGTGGATCAGCTCCAGTGCCGCCGCCAGCGGCAGCATCTCGGCGCTGTTGCGGCCGATCGACCGTGCAGTGGCCAACGCCAGCACAGGGCGGATCCGCTTGCCGCCGGCCAGCAGCGAGTAGCGCATGGCCTCCTGCAGCCCGGAGGTTATGGCGTCGTCGGAAAAGCGCAGCGTCTCCAGATAGTCGTCGACCTGGTCACGCAGTTCGTCGGGGTAGCCGGGCACCGCGTTAGAGCAGCGAGTCCTGGCCGGGCAGCGGCTCGGAAGCGGCCACGCGGGCCCGACGATCGAGCTCCGCAGCGGCCTGCGCGGCGGCAGCGGCGCAATCCTCCACCACGGAGGCCGCGGCATCCGCGCTCAGGTCGCCCGAGCGCAACTGCTCGGCGGCCCGCTCCAAGCGGGTGATCAGCTCGTCCAGTGCGTCGGTGTGCTCAGCGTCAGTCATGCGCGGAATTCTCGCGCATGGCGCGGAGGGCGGCAGCGAGAATGCCATTGATGAAGCCGGGGGCGTCGGCCCCGCAGTAGATCTTGGCCGTCTCGACCGCTTCGTCGATGGCCCCTTCGGCGGGGATAGGCTCGTCGCCCGGTGCCGCGTCCGGGTGGAGCATCTCCAGCAACGCGATCCGCATGATCGCCTTGTCCAGCGGCGCGATGCGGTCGATCGTCCAGTTGTTGGCGTGTCGCTCGATGATGGCGTCAAGGTCCGGCGCGTAGTCCTGGGCGGCGTACGCCAGTGCGCGGGTGAACTCGGAGGCGTTCGTCTCGAACACGTCGTCGAGCTCGTGGCCGGTCACTTCGTGCTGGTAGAGCGCGAACGCGGCGGCGCGGCGCTGGTCACTGCGACGGGAGATGGTAACGCTGCCTTCTACGCGCGCGACATGTAGTCGCCGGTCTCGGTCTGCACCTTGACCCGGTCGCCGATGTTCACGAACAGCGGGACCTGGATGACCGCACCGGTCTCGACCGTAGCGGGCTTGTTGCCCCCGCCGGAGGCGGTGTCACCCCGCAGCCCCGGCTCGGTCTGTGTGACCTCGAGCTCAACGGATGACGGGAGCTGCAGCGTCGAGGGTGCGTCATCGATGAACAGCACGTCGATCGAGTCGTTGGACTTGGTCCACCGCAACTCGTCGGCGATCACCGTTTCGGGAATGGCGATCTGCTCGAAGGATTCGGCGTCCATAAAATAGGCGTCGGTGCCGTCGGAGTACAGGAAGGTCATCTTCCGGGCCTCGGTGCGAACCGAGCGGAACTTCTCACCGGCGCGGAAGGTCTTGTCGATCACGTTGCCGTCGGAGATGCGACGCAGACGGGTACGGACGAACGCCGGGCCTTTGCCGGGCTTGACGTGCTGGAACTCGACGACCTTGAAGATCGTGCCATCGACCTCGATGTGGTTCCCGTTTTTGAGCTGGTTGGTGCTGATCACGATTCGGAAGGGTAGTCGAGGGGTGGCCGGCGAGCGCATCCGCGATCCTCCGTCGGCGGAGATCCGGCGTGCACCGGCGAGTATGCGAGTTGGGTCTCCACACGCTGCTAGCCTGCGCCGCCGTGTCCGGTGGTCGACGTTTGGGGCTTGTCTTGGCGGCGGCTGCCGTCATGGTCATCGCGTTCGTGGTGCTGCGGCCGGGCGACGAGAGGAAGACGGCCACGACGGCCACGAGCACCATTGCGTCGGGTACGAACGCCGCCTCCACGACAACGAAAACGACGAAGTCCCAGCCTGCCTCCGACCTTGGCCCTCTGCTGACCGGGAACAGCGTCGTCGCCATCAACGTCCGGCAGGGCGACACCGTCCGTTTCCGCGTGCGCTCGGCCGTTGACGAGGAGGCGCACATCCACGGCTATGACATAGCGAAAGACCTTCCGGCCGGCGAGACGGTGCCGGTGGCGTTCAAGGCGACGATCCCGGGGATCTTCGAGATCGAGTTCGAGAAGTCCGCCAAACAGATCGCCAAGCTCACCGTCGAGCAGTGACCTGGAGCCACCGCGGGTGCGCGACTCAGCCGGTGGTTGCGACGATGACGTGCGCGGGGCCGGCAGCCGATCCCACCTGGCCCGCGTTGCCATTGGCTGACGCCGCGCCGTAGGCTCCCGACGATGTTCAAGGTCGAGAACGCAGACTTCATCGCCGACAAGCTGGCCGCAGAGCTCCTGCCCGACCAGGAGTTCCGCGAGGCCTACAAGAACGCCGAAGAAGCGATCATGCGTCGTCGGTCGGCCGAAAAGGACCCAACCCCGGGACGCATCGAGTTCGACGTCGATTGGGCCAAGCTGGCCGAGACCGGCAACTGGTTCATCTCCTGCGCGGACGACGGCGACGGCATGAACCGTGCGGAGATCGAGCTTTACACCACGACGCTGGCGGTCACCGGCGCGAACAAGAACCAGTCGATGACGGGCAACCAGGGCATGGGTCTGAAGATCTCGGGCCCGACCCGCCACCGCCAGGGCGTCCTGATTCGCTCGCTCAAGGGCAAGCAGCGCTCGATGGTGCAGATCGGTTGGAACGGCAAGGAGTACGACCTGATGCCGCTCGGCCCCAAAGGCCAGGTCGTCGTGTCCGTCCCGGAAAGCCACTTCCCGGACTTCATTCGCGAGCGCGGCTCGGGCACCGTCGTCACTTTCCTGGGTGACGAACCCGGAGCCAACTCGGTCCTCCCTGCGCTGCGCCCGAACACTTGGCTGTACAAGTACCTCCATCAGCGTCTGTTCCGTGTCGCCCCCCAGGAGATCGTCCTGATGGTGCGACGGCCGAACCTGGATCTGGCCGAGTGGCCGCGGACCCGCGAGGCCGCCGACAAGGGCCGGGGCTTTCGGCTCGCGAAGGTGGAAGGAACCGCTGACGTGTGGGACCGTGCCGGCAGCGGCCCGGCCAAGGAGCGCCACGGAATCGTCGACCTCGCGGGCGATCGCCGCGCCGGGGTGTCGAGCGCACGCGTCCACTGGTGGGTGCTTCCGCCTCAGGAGCCCGGCACGGAAGTGGCCCGGCGCACCACCGGAGGAGGCAGCCTCGCCATTCTCTTCCAGAACGAACTGCTCGACTGGCGGGTCGGCGGCCACGCCAACCCGTTCTTCGCCCGCCTCGGGGTGATCTTCGGCAAGACGCGGATCGCGTTCGTACTCGAGCCGCTCGGTGTCGGAGTGACGTCAGACTTCGCCCGGTCGCACGTACTGATCACCCACCAGCCGATCTTCGAAAGCGACTCCTGGCCGATCTGGGCGGACCAGTTTCGTGAGTTGATGCCCGAGCCCATGCGGCGCGCGATCGCCGAGGAGCAGGAGCGACTGCAGGACGACGATCCGGATCGCGCTCGTCGCATTCGCGAGCGCCTGCGCGATGTGATGCAGATGCTCCGCCCGCCTGGAGCGCGTCGCCGGCCGACCGAGCCGGTGGCCACCGAGAAGCCCGAGCCGCCCCCCAAGGGCAAGGCTGGAGCCGCGAAACCGAAGGCCGATGCCAAGGACAAGCCGGCCGGCCCAGCCGGTGCGAAGGCCAAACCCGACACCCCGCCCGCCAGGCCCGAACGGCCGCCGCGCAAGGCCGCGCCGACCGGCGAGGATGACGCTCTTTCCCACATCACCCCGCGTTGGGTGACCGAAGCCGAGGCCGATGAGTTCCCCATCGTCGAGGCGAGCGGGACCGGGTTGCGCGACCGCGCTGCGGCGCTGTCCGGCGTCGACGGAGCCACGGCCACCGATCTGCTGCTCAACCGCGAGTTCCGTGGCTATCAACTGATCCTGCAGGCCCTCAACGCCTGGGGCAACCCCGATGGGGACGAGACGATGGCGGCCGCCATCGACGGATTCACGCAGGAATGGGTCGAGCAGAAGCTCGTCGAAGCGGTCACGGGTGTCCGTCAACTCGAAAACGATTCGACGTGGACCGACGCCGGGTTCAACGCCGCCCTGTCCCCCGAGGCGCTCACCGCCGCGTTCATGGCTGACCGGTACCACACGCTGCGGGAGGTGCGACGTCAGCTCGGCCCACTGCGTCAGCCGGTGCTCGACTCCGCACCGCCGGCCTGATCTGCGGTCGGAGCGCCGGCCAGCGGATAGGCTCGCAGCATGGCCGACTACACGACCCGGAAAATCGACGAGATGGAAGGCGCCTTCGGTGGGTTCTTCCGCAAAGCGGGAGCCGAACTCGAAGTGTCGTCGTTTGGCATGAACATCATCGACATGCCGCCCGGAGCCGGAGAGCACTACCCCGATCACAACCACGAGCATGACGGCCAAGAAGAGGTTTACGTCGTGTTGCGCGGATCCGGCCAGATCGTGGTCGACGGTGAAGAGATCCCGCTGGATTCCGACACGGTCACGCGCGTCGGCGCGTCGACCAAGCGCAAGGTGTCCTCGGGGCCTGACGGCCTGCGACTCCTCGTCCTCGGTGCCTGCCCCGGCAAGATCTATGAGCGGCCCGAGGTGTTCGCGCTGAGCACCGCGGACGACGCCTGAGCGTCAGCTCACGAAACCGTCCACAGCTCCTTGGTCAGGCTGTTGAGCACGTCCGGCGCTCCGTCGGTCACGACGACGAGGTCCTCGATCCGCACGCCAACGACCCCGGGCACGTAGACGCCTGGCTCCACGGTGACGACCATGCCGGGGGCAAGCGCCGTCTCCCCCTGGCGCGAGAGCCGCGGCGCTTCGTGCACCTCGATGCCGACGCCGTGCCCGAGGCCGTGGCCGAACTCCTCCCCGTGCCCGCCGGCCTCGATGACGTCACGGGCCACTGCATCAACCTCCCGGCCCAGCCGGCCGGCGCGCACGTCAGCCAGCGCGGCGAGTTGCGCCTCCAACACCAGGTCATAGATGCTGGCGTCGTGGTCGCTCAACGGCCCGGTGGCGAAGGTCCGGGTGCAATCGGACGCATACCCTTCCAACTGCGCACCCCAGTCGATCACCACGAGAGTGTTCGCCGGGATGGCCACGTCGCGTGGCTCGGCGTGAGGCAGAGCCCCGTGCGCACCGGCGGCCACGATCGGGCTGAACGACACGCTCTCGGCCCCGAGTTCGCGCATCCGGACTTCAAGCTCCAGTGCGACGGCGCGTTCGGTGCGGCCGATCAGGCCGGACTCCAAGACCGCGCTCAGGGCGCCATCGGCGAGCAGAGCAGCGGCGCGCATACGCTCAATCTCGTGCGGCTCCTTGATGACCCGCAGATCTTCGACCGCGCCACCTGCGGCCACCAAAGTGATCCCTGGCCCGCAAAGCTCCGTCAGCCGCGCGTGCTCGCGGACGCTGAGCTGGGCGTCGTCGAACCCGAGGCGCAACGATTCCCCGCCGACCACGGGCGCGACGAGCGCTTCGATCAGGTCGGTGGCGATCACGCGCTCGAAAACCTCAGAGACCTGCTCGGCGCTGATCGTCACGTAACGAAAGTCGGTGGCGAAGACGTGGCCGATCGCGCCGCTGCCCGAGCCGACGAGCGCCGCGCCGTGAGACCCGGTGAACCCCGTGAGCCAACGAACGTTGGCTGCGCCCGTGACGAGCAGCGCGTCGCAGCCGCGCTCCGCCAGGGTGGCCGAGAGCCGGTCGGCCCGCGAGCCGTCGACGATCATGCTCCGGCCTCCTCGGCGCGCAGATAGGCCGCCAGGAGTCCCAACGCCTCGCGGTAACCCTCGACGCCCTTACCGCTCACAACATCGAGCCGGAGATCCTCGAAGACCGACGCGTGACGCCACTCCTCCCGGGCCATCACGTCGCTGAGGTGCACCTCGACGGTCGGCAGGCCGCACATCTCGAGCGCGTCGTGCAGCGACCAGGCGTAGTGGGTCCATGCCCCGGCGTTGAGGACGATTCCGTCGGCAAGCTCGGTCACCCGGTGCAACCGCTCAACCAGTTCGTGCTCGTCGTTGGTCTGGAAAAAACTCACGGTGAGGCCGAGATCGGACGCATAGTCCTCGATGTGCATCTGCACCTCGCCGAGGGTGAGCGTTCCGTAGTGGCCGGGATCACGGCGCCCGAGCTGGTCGAGGTTGACGCCGTGCATCACCTCGATGCGGTTACGCAGAATCATGGGGTGAGCAACTCTCGCACGGCCGCGTCCAGCGCGTCCGGTGACACGGTGTGGCCGTGCGTCACCGCTCCCGGGGCCGCACACAGCACGAACGGCACGTCGCCCTCCAACCGCTTCTTGTCGCGCCGGGTCGCGTTGATGACGGCATCCGCATCCACGCCGGAGATCTCAGTCGGCAGACCGGCGCCGACCATCAACGCCTCCACCTCCTCGCGCAGATCGTCGCGCTCGGACAAGCGCAGCGCTGCCAGCAGTCCCAGGCCCACGGCCTCGCCGTGGCGCAGACGCTCGTAGTGAGTGACCGTCTCTAAGGCGTGCCCGACGGTGTGACCGAGGTTGAGGACCTGCCGACGCCCGCCGTCGCGCTCGTCCTCGGCGACGACGCGCAGCTTCAGCCGAGCACAGGCCAGCACGATTCCCGCGTCGACCGGATCCCCGGCGCGCACGCGGTCCCACAGCTCGCCGCCCGCGATCAGTGCCGTCTTGACCACCTCTGCGTACCCGGCCGCGCGCTCGGCGTCCGGCAGTGTCTGAAGGACAGCCGGGTCCACGTGGACCGAACGCGGCTGATGGTAGGCACCGACGTAATTCTTGGCCGCCGGCAGGTCCACGCCCGTCTTCCCACCGTAGGCCGAGTCGACCTGGGCGACGACGGTGGTCGGCACGTGGACAACATCCATCCCGCGCTGGTAGGTGGCCGCCACGAACCCCGCGAGATCGCCGACCACGCCGCCGCCGAGCGCTACGACGGTGTCGGCGCGGGTGTAGCCACCATCGGCCATCGCCGTCCACACACGCTCGGCCGTCTCGAGCGTCTTGCTCTGCTCACCCGGGGCGACGATGATCGCCTCGTGTTGGCCGAGTCGCTCGCCGTACTGAGCGTGCACGTTCGAATCCGAGACGACGAGGCTGCGACCTTCCAGCTCGGGCCAGGCGCCGCCGCCGACGTACACGGGGTAGGCACCGGACGCCGAGATGGCCCACAGCATCCGCGTTCCCGGAGCGAGGCCGCGCATGGCGCGAGCGGCCGCGCGCACCGTCGCACGCCCTCCCTCGGGGAGGATCACGTCGGCCAGCGACTCGTACAGAGCGGAGCGCTCGGCGTGCAGGCGCAGGAACGCCCCGCGACTGCGGGCCAGGGGGCGACCACGACCGGCGGCCCGTGACCAGGCCGTCTCCGGTGAGACCTCCACCAGCACCGTCGTGTGTCGTGCCAACGCTTTGCGGACGGACGCCGATGCAGGAGTGCCGCCGCCCAGCGCGATCACGCCGCCGTCGGCGTCGTCGAGCAGCGAGACGGCGAGACGTTCCTCCTCGGCGCGGAATGACTCCTCACCGTGGCGGTCCCAGTACTGCTCGATGGTGGACCCGAAATGAGCCTCGAGCAGACGATCGGTGTCCTGCGCGGCGGTGCCCAGCGCCGCGGCGGCCTCACGGGCGGCCGTCGACTTGCCCGCGCCCATGAACCCGATGAAGACCAGGGCCGGGGTCGGCGAGACGGCCATCAGCCTTGCGTCAGCGCCGGTGCCACCGGATGCGCTCCTCGTACCGCTGCACCGCGCCGACGACATCGTCGATGTGATCGCCGCCGAACTTGCGCCGGTAGGCGTCGGCGAGCACGTACGCGACCATGGCCTCGCCCACGACCCCGGCGGCCGGGACGGTGCACGAGTCGGTGCGCTCGCGCAGCGCCTGCGCCGGCTCGTGCGTGGCGATGTCCACTGAGCGCAGCGGCTGCGTGAGGGTCGGCAGCGGCTTCATCGCCGCGGTGGCGATCAGCGGTTCGCCGGTGGTCATGCCGCCTTCCAGCCCGCCGGAGTGGTTGGTCTCGCGGAAGAAACCACGCTCCTCGGTGAAAAAGATTTCGTCATGCGCCGCGGACCCGGGCGTGCCGGCGAGGTCAAAACCGTCGCCGAGACCAACGCCCTTGATCGCTTGGATCGAGCACAGCGCGCCGGCGAGCTGACCGTCGAGGCGCTCCTCCCAGCTCACGTGCGAGCCGAGCCCGGGAGTGCAGCCGAAGGCGATGACCTCGAACACCCCGCCGATCGACTCGTTGGCTTTGCGCTGCACGTTGATGTGGCCCACCATCCCGCGGCTGGCCTCCGCGTCCAGACAGCGGACCGGATCGGCGTCCACCCCATCAAAATCGGCCACGGTCAGCGGCGCATCGCGGGGCGGGACTGCGACGGTGCCGATCTGAGTCACGTGCGACCGGATCTCGACTCCGACGGCGCGCAGGAAGGCCCGGCACAGGGCACCGCCGGCCACACGCGCGGCCGTCTCGCGAGCGCTGGCGCGCTCCAGCACGTTGCGCACGTCGGTGAGGCCGTACTTCCAGGTGCCCACGAGATCGGCGTGGCCGGGCCGGGGCAGATGGACCTCGGGCACGTCGGCCTCGACCGGCCAGGGGTTCATCCGCTCTTCCCAGTTGGCGTAGTCCCGGTTGGCCACCTGCAGGGCGATCGGGCCACCCATCGTGGCGCCGTGGCGCACACCGGCGGTCACGAATGCGGCGTCCTTCTCGATCTTCATCCGGCCGCCGCGACCGTGGCCCAGCTGACGGCGGGCCATGTCGTCGTTGATCGCCTCAGGGGTGAGTACCACGCCCGCGGGGAGGCCCTCGACGAGGCAGGTCAGGCCAGGGCCGTGGGATTCACCGGCAGTGATTAGTCGAAGGTGCGCCATTCCCCACCGATTCTATGGTTAGCGCTGCTCCGACCACTCTCACGCGCCGCCGAGCCCCCAGACCAGCATGCCGCCGGCGGCCAAGAACGGGGCGAGCGGGAGCGTCGCACGCCGACCTGCGGCCAAACCCGAGCGCGCGATGACGAGGACACCGGCAAGCGCTGCGATGAGAAAACCCAGCAGCAACGCTCCGGTGACGGCCGGACCCAGGGCGAGCCCCAGGACCGCCGCAAGCTTGGCGTCCCCCATGCCCATACCCACCGGGACGAGCAGAGCCAGTGCAGCCAAGGGGACGCCCGCCGTGAGCGCCCAGGCGGCAGCCGTCGGCAGGCGCGACGGATCGCCGACCGCCCAAGCGCACCCGAGGAGCAGGGCGGAGCCTGCCGTGAGGCGGTTGGGGATCCGCCGCGAGCGCAGATCCGTGACGGTGGCGACGAGCAGAGCAGGCAGTAGGACACAACCGATCAACGCGTGGGTCGAGAGCTGCAGGTACATCGGTACAGGATCGACGCCGGCGCGTCCTTCGCCCATAGGTGACACACGATTGGCACGGATCCGCCCCACCGTCGTCACTCGGTGACACTGTCCTGTCCCATCTCCTCCGCCGTCCCCACTTCCCCCGCCGCCACTTCTCCCCGTGACCATCGGTCCGCGGCGATCGACGGGCTGCGCGCGGTGGCCGCCGTGTCGGTGCTGACCTATCACTGCTGGCTCTACACGCTGCCCGTCGTCCGAGCCGGCCGGCATGACGGCACCTTTGACGACTTCGCCCATGAGCTGCGCCTCGGGCTCGTGCTGTTCTTCGTCCTGTCCGGGTTCCTGCTGTTCCGTCCGTGGGTGCGTGCCGCACTCAACGGTGCTCCGGCCCCGCGCCCTGGCGCGTACCTGCTGCGACGGGCGGCCCGCATCGGCCCTGCCTACTACGCGGCCGTCTTGGGCTCGATCGCCCTGCTCTGGCCGCTGGCGCCGGGCACCGCCGGGTTGCGGCTGCCACCGGGCGACAAGTTGTGGCTGTTCGCCGTCTTCGGGCAGAACTTCAGCGAGTCCACGGTGCTGCGGCTCAACCCGCCGCTCTGGACGCTGGCCGTGGAGGTCTGCTTTTACCTCGTGCTGCCGATCATGGGCTGGCTCGCGCTGCGGATCCCAAGAGCCCAGACGCGCGGCGCACAGTCGATCGTCCCATTGCTTTTCCTCCTTAGCGGGGTGATCTACAACGACGTGATCGCCGGTGAGTCGCTGGGGATCGCGCCGACCAAGATCCTGGCGGCGATGGCCCCGTACTTCGCCGCGGGCATGCTCGGCGCGGTGCTGGTGGAAGGTCGCACGATCGGGCGCCGCGCCACCTGGCTGCTGATGATCGGCGGCGCGCTGCTGGTCGTGCTCGACGCCCGCTGGGCGATCCTCGGTGCGCGCGCAGGATCACACGACCTGTCGCTGAGGATCTGGCGCGACCTCCCGTCGGCCGTCGGATTTGCGGCCATCGTGGCCGTCGCGTCTTCCTCGGCGCGCCCCCTCCCCGGCCTGACGTGGCGACCGCTGGCCTCGGTCGGACTCGTGTCTTACGGCCTGTACCTCTGGCACGTCCCGCTGCTGGTCTGGCTGCGCGCCCACGGAGTGTTGCCCGCGAACACGTTCGGTGCGCTGCTCGTCGCCGGCCCCATCGCCCTGGTGTTCGCGGCGGTGAGCTGGCGCATGCTGGAGCGGCCGGCACAGGCGTGGGCGCAACGGGTCACGCGTCGTCGGCCCTCACCACCGCCAGATCCCAACGTACTGTCGGCGCCCAGGTGACGGGCCCGGCTCAGTCAGGCTGCGGCGATGTCCAGTGGGCCTGGGCGTCGTGTTCGGGCATGAACACGCCAGTTCCCTCACACCAGGGGCAGGGCACGGTGTTCGGCGTGCCACCGAGGTTGGACGTCACGTTGCCGGTCGCGCGGCAGGCCTGGCAGGGCGACGGCTCGGCGAGCTCAACGTTTTCGGTGGCGGTGTCGGGAGTCACGGGGCGGGGAGGCTACTGCGCCGGGGGCATCAAGTGGTGAACGCCGATGGCCGGTTTGCCCCCAGCCCGACTGGATCGCTGCATCTGGGCAACCTGCGCACCGCGCTGCTGGCCTGGTTGCTGGCCCGATCCCAAGGCGCCCGATTCCTCGTGCGCATCGAAGATCTGGACGTCGGCCGGGTTCGCGAGCACTACGTCGAGGAGCAACTTGCCGACTTCGCGGCGTTGGGGCTGGACTGGGACGGCCCGGCGGAACGCCAGTCCCAACGCACCGATGGCTACGAACGCGCCATCGACCGCCTGGAAGGGCAGGGCCTCATCTACCCGTGCTACTGCACCCGGGCCGAGATCCGCGACGCCGCCAGTGCCCCACACCAGGGCAGCACCCACTACCCCGGAACGTGCCGTGAGCTCTCGGCGGCTCAGCGGGCGCAACGGGCGCAGGCCGGCCGGCCGCCGGCCCTGCGAGTCCGTGCCGGCGGCGCGCTCGTCACCGTCCGGGACCGGTTTGAAGGCGAGCTGAAGGCCACCGTCGACGATCTCGTCGTGCGCCGCAACGACGGTGCGTACGCCTACAACCTCGCCGTGGTCGTCGACGATGGCGATCAAGGTATCGGAGAGGTCGTCCGCGGTAGCGACCTGCTCGAGGCAACGCCGGGCCAGGTGTGGTTGCAGGAGGCGCTCGGACTCCCCTGTCCCCTCTACGCGCACGTTCCGCTGATGCTGGGCGAAGACGGCTCCAGGCTGGCCAAACGCCACGGGGCGGTGACGCTGGCCGACCGATGGTTGCTGGGCGAGGACGCTGACGCGGTGCGCGCTACGCTGGCCGTAAGCGCCGGGCTCATCGATTTCGGCGAACCGTCCACCATGACCGACCTCCTCCAGGCCTTCGACGCCACCCGTCTGCTGCCGTAATGACGCAGTTCGTCCGCTACTGGCTGCCTGCCCTCGTCTGCCTCGCCGGCGTCGCCGCCATGATTCTCGGCCCCGTCGAGTCGCGCACCGAGGGTGGTGCCGCGATCGTCGGCGCGGGGCTGGCGATCTACCTGATCAACGTCCTCTTTCGCATCGGCGCCACCGGGGATCTTGAGCGCGGCGACGAGCAGGACGCGCGGGACTATTACCTGCAGCACGGCTTCTGGCCCGACGAGCGGCCTCCCGCCGAGCCACCCCAATAGCCTGGGGCGTCTATGGCTGACTCCATCCCCGCCTCCCTGGCTGAGGCCGCCCGCCGTCACGGCCGCTTCGGCATCGACACCGAGTTCATGGGCGAGGGTCGCTACCAGCCGCTCCTGTGTCTGGCGCAGGTGTCGGTCGACAACGATGATGACCCGGCCCACGGCCCCGCACGCATCGAGATCCTCGACCCGCTTGAGGGAGAACTGGATGCCACGCCGATTGCGGCCCTGCTGGCCGACCCCGACGTAGAGGTCGTGATGCACGCGGGCCGCCAGGACGTCGGGCTGCTCAAGCGCGTGTGGAAGACCGAGATCACCAACCTGTTCGACACGCAGATCGCCGCCGGGTTCGCCGGACTGCGCGCCCAGATGGGCTACGAGGCGCTGATGCACGAGATCCTCGACATCCGTCTGGACAAGTCCGCCAGCTTCACCCGCTGGGACTCGCGCCCGCTGAGCGATGAGCAGCGCAAGTACGCCGCCGAGGATGTCCGCGACCTCTTGGCCCTCGCCGGAACCCTGCAGGATCGGTTGGCCGGCCTGGGCCGCTTGGAGTGGGCGCGAGAGGAATGCCGCCGGCTGGAAGCGGTGAACGACGAGCGCATCCCCGACGCTTTGTTCGAGAAGCTTCCACGGATCGGCGGGGCGGATGCCCGTACTCGCGCTGTGGCCCGCGAGCTGATCGAATGGCGCGAGGAAGCGGCTGAATCGGCCGACCGGCCTCCTTCGACGGTGGTGCAGGACGCCGTCCTGATGGAGATCGCCAAGCGCCGCCCACGGACGGCCGAGCGACTGGAGCAGATTCGCGGCCTGAACCAGGCCACGCAGCACCGGCGCGGGCGTTCTCTGATCGAGGCCGTCGAGCGCGGGATGGAACGCGAGCCGATGCCCGGTGACGGCGAGCGTCCCGTGTCCGGCTCCACCGAGGATGCACCGCTCGTCGCGGTGGCCGAGGCGCTGGTGCGCACGCGGGCGACCGAGTCGGGCCTGGCGTACGAACTGATCGCCTCCAAGGCCGACCTCGCCAAGGTCGTTGCCTGCGTACGGCAGAACCTCGCCGAGCCGGATGTGCGCACGCTGCAGGGCTGGCGACGTGAAGTAGTGGGCGAGGAACTGCTGGCTCTTCTGGACGGCCGGCGCTCGCTGCGTGTAGGTACCGAGCTGAAGCTCCAGATCAGCGAGAGCTGACCGCGGCAGGCTGGGGCTGGACCCAGGCGCTACGCAGGGTCCAGCGTCGTCGGGACCCGCCGCATCGACACGTGCGCCTCGACGGTCGACTTCGCCTCCCCGGAGAACGTGCCTTCCACCGGGGAGACATCGGAGTACATGCGGCCATGCCCGATCTTCACGTGGTTGCCGCCGGCGATGATCGCGTTGGTGGGATCAACGGCGAACCACACCGGTGGGCTGTCACCATCGACGGGAAGCAGCGCCTCGATCCAGGCGTGCGTCTGCACCTCTGCACTTGTGCCATCCGGACCGTCCGGCGACGTGAAGAAGTACCCGCTCACGTAACGGGCGCCCATGTCGTGCGAGCGCAGCAGGGCCAGCGCGAGGTGGGCGAAGTCCTGACACACGCCGGCGCCGAGTGAGACAAACCGGGGGGTCGTGGTCTTGGCGTCGGTGACGCCCGCCTCGTAGCGGAACCGCTCGGGCAGCAGGGTCGTGACGTTGCGCAGGGTCTCCCCCGGAGTCTTGCCGCGCACCTCCCCCACCAGCTTGACCAGGTCCTTGTTCTCGTGGAGGTAGCCGTAGGGGTGATAGCGGTAGGCCCCGGCGGCCTGGCGGTAGCCGTCCCCTTGTAGATCGGTCCAGGCGCCGTCCGGCGGCGGCATCGGGTCCGTGGTGGCCACCGTCGCCTCCACCTGGATGTGCAGCCGTTGCAGTGGCGCGGCGACGAGCAGCTCGGTGACTTCGTTGCCAAACAGGTCCTGGTAGGTGTTCAACCGGTCCGGGCCTGGTTGCACGCTCACGTCGAAGTGCTCGCAGCGCTGCGTGCCCCCCGTGGTGGGCCGCATCCGCAGGCGGTTGAAGTTGCCGACGACGGGCGCGGTGTACCGGTAGGTGGACTCGTAGGTGATTTCGTAACGCATCGGCCCGGCAGGCTACCCGGCGGCGGCTGTGCGCATCTCGTCGAGCGGCGCCGGACGCCCCGTCCAACGCTCCAGGCTGAGCGCGCCTTGGCGCACGAGAATCTCCAACCCGTCAACGGTTATGCAGCCGGCGGCCTGAGCTGCGTGCAGCAACGGCGTGCCGCCGGGCGTGTAGACGAGGTCCACAATGGTCGCGTAGGCGCTCATGTCACCCACGTGCAGCGCAGCCGCCGCGTCCTCGCCACCCAAGCCGATCGAGGTGCAGTGCACGAGCAGATCAGCGCCCTGCGGCGTGTCGACGGCCTCCACACCCAGATCCGTGGCCAACGCGTGGGAACGTTGCGCCGTGCGGTTCCAGACGCTCACCTGGGCGCCCGCGCTCCGCAGCGCCCAGGCGGCGGCCCGCGCGCTGCCGCCCGCGCCGAGGATCAGGGCGGTGTTGCCTGACGGCGAGGTGGGCAGTGCCGCCAGTAGCCCCGGGGCGTCGGTGTTGTCGGCGTGGATTTGGCCGTCCTCGCCGAAGGTGAGGGTGTTGGCGGCCCCGATCGCCCGAGCGGCGTCGGTGGCGTCGGTGGCCACCTTGAGCGCAGCCTCTTTATGGGGAATCGTCACGTTGGCGCCCACGAAGCCGGCCGCTCGGAGGCCGCGCACCGTCTCGGCAAACGCATCGGGCGGCACCGGAAGTAGCTGGTAGCGCCACTCCTCGGCGAGCCCCATCGTCGCCAGCGCTGCGTTGTGCATCGCCGGCGATCGGCTGTGAGCCACCGGCCAACCGAGCACGCCGAGTCGCGGCACCTAATCGCCTACTTCTTCTTGCAGGTGCTGGGGTCGTTGCCGCCGTTCTTGGCGCGCGCGGCGTTGTACGCCGCGACGTCCTTCAGGAACTGCGCGTTCGTGCTGGAGAAGGCCGAAGCGCCGTTCCCGCACGGCTTGACCACGTAGAACAGATAGCTGCCCGCGGCAGGGTGAGCAGCGGCGCGCAGGGAAGCCATGCCCGGATTGCCGATCGGCGTCGGCGGCAGGCCCTTGTGGGTCCGGGTGTTGTACTTCGACGGGGAGGACAGCTCACTCTGCTTCAGCGGCTTGGTCCAGTTGTGGAACTCGTACCGGGTCGTGGCGTCGATGCCGAGCGGGATGCCCTGATGGAGCCGGTTGTAGATGACGGCGGCGATCTTGGCGCGATCCTTGGGGTAGGCCGTCTCCCGATCGATCATCGAGGCGATCGTGATGATGTCGTAGCCCGTCAGGTTCTTATGCTTCGCGGATCGCATGTCGATCGTCGCGAAGCGCTGGCGGAAGGTGCGCAACTGGTCGTTGACGAGGGCGTTGACCTTCGCCCCCGGCTTCAGTTCGTAGGTGGCCGGGAAGAGGAAGCCCTCAAGGTTGCGGGTACCGCGCGGGGCGCCGTAGGCACTGGGGTGCAGCCGGGGTGAGGAGGCCGTGGCGCGTACGTAGTTGCCGCTCAGCCCGGCTGCGCTGGTGCGCGGCGAGATCTCCCTGCGTGACAGGCCCTCGGGAATCGTGATGCTCACGGTCTTGGGGGCGGCAGGTACGGTGCTCAGCGCGATGAGTGCGTCGCCGTACGACATGCCCTTCAGCAGTGTGTACCTGCCCGATCGCAGCTTGGTGCCGTCCATCCGCGCCCGCAACCCGAAGAAGAACGCCGAGTCCACCACGCCCTCCTTGGCGAGCAAGTCGCCGATCTGCGACGTGGATGCTCCGGCCGGCACGGTCACGACCACACGCCCGCTGCCCTTACCGGTGAAGGGCTGGGTCAGCGAGATGGCAAACCAGGCGATCGCCACGCCGAGTAGCGCCAGGACGCTGATGACAGCGATGCGTCGTCCCCGGCGCCGGCGCACCGGCCGGCCGGCGGTCGCGGCCACAGAGGGCGGCGGGGGGGTAACGATCGGGGCGTGCAGCGGAGTTCCCGCAGGAAGATCGTGCTCGTCGGTGTGGTAGATCGGGTGCTCGTCGGTGTGGTACGCGGGGTCCGCCGGCGCGCCCTGAGCCTGCGGGGCGCCCGGATCCAACGTGTGTGGTTCCACGTTCACCCCGTGAACGTCAGATCCCTCACGTCCCACGTCGACGGGCGCCGGTGGCACGACCGGCGCGGGCGGCGGCACGTACGCGGACGGCCCGGCAGGCGCGGGCGTCGGCGGCGCGGCGGCTCCAGCCCGCTCGCGCAGTTCAGGCGGAACCGGCTCGCCGGCGCGCTCCAGGCGGCGGATCTCCCGATCGCGGCGGGCGTTCTCGCGGTCTGCATCACTGCGGTTCATTGCGCCACCTCATGGCCGTGACGGGCCAGCCAATCTTCAAGAAGGACGGCGGCGGCGCGGGAGTCCTCGCTCGTGCCGTCGCCCCCCGAGCGCGAGGCGATAGCCGTCGTGAATCGTTCGTCGTACAGGTCGACGGGCGTTCCGCGGATCGCCAGCGCCAGGCGCTCGGCGAAGGCTCTTGTCTCTCGCGTCTGGTCGGTGTCGTGACCTCGCAACGACAGCGGCAGCCCGACGACGACCCGGTCGGCTTCGCGCTCGCGGATGACCTCCACCAGACGGACGAACCCGCGTCGCGTCGCGGGTCGAAGCACCGGGTCTACGGGGGTTGCGAGCGTGCCCGTCGGGTCGCTCACAGCGCAGCCGCAGCGTGCGCTGCCGTAGTCAAGAGCCAGCACTCGCATGTCCGTGCCCGCGGCATCAGCCGCGCAGCGCCGCCTCGATCGCCGCCCGCCCCGCGGCGACCGCGTCCGCGAGCTTCTCAGGATCCCGGCCGCCGGCGTGGGCCATCGTGTCGCGCCCGCCACCACCGCCGCCGGCCACCGTAGCGGCCACCTTGACGATGTCGCCGGCTTTCACGCCGCGTTCCACGAGTGATGGGGCGACCGAACATACGAACGCAACGCGCCCGTCGATGGCCGCGCCCAGCAGGATCACGGCGTCGCCGAGGTGTGCTTTCACCGCTTCCACGACCGTGGGCAGTGCCTTGGCGTCCGACACTTGCACGAGGTCGGTGAGGACGGTCGCGCCCTCCACGTCGGCCGCGCGCGCTGCCAGCAGCGTCGCGTCCACTGCGCCCGCCCCGCCGGCTCCGGCCTTACGCGCCTGTTTGGCTGCATCGGTCAACGCACCGACGCGCTCCAACACCCGGTCCGGCTCGGTCTTCAGCGCCGCAGCGGTCTGGGCGAACATCGCGTCGCGCCGGCGCAGGTAGGCCACCGCCTCCGGTCCGGTGAGCGCCTCGATGCGTCGCACGTTCGCCGCGCTGGACGTCTCGGTGGTGATCTTCACCACACCGATCTCCGCTGTCGTGCGCACGTGCGTACCGCCGCACAGTTCACGGGAGACAGAGCCGTCGCCGATCTCCACCATCCGAACCACATCGCCGTACTTCTCACCGAAGAGCGCCATCGCGCCCAAGCGCCGTGCCTCATCCAACGAAGTGGTGATCGGCCGGACAGGGAGGTTCTCCAGTACGAGACGGTTGACGTCGTCCTCGACCTGAGCCAACTCACCGGCGCTCAGCCCATGCCCGTGAGTGAAGTCAAAGCGCAGCTTGTCCGGGCCGACGTAGGAGCCGGCCTGGTGAACATGGTCGCCGAGCGTAGTCCGCAGCGCCGCGTGCAAGAGGTGGGTGGCGGTGTGGTTGGCCTGCGTGGCGTGGCGGGCGGCACGATCCACGCGGGCCACGACGCGCTCACCAGCCCGCAGCGTTCCCTGCTGCATCTCGACGACGATTGCCTGGTCGTCCCCGGCGCGCAGCACTCCGACGACGCCGGCCACCGCGTCGCCACTCTCAGCCTCGATCGTGCCGCGATCGTGGATCTGGCCGCCACCGGTGGCGTAGAACGGAGATTCAGCGAGCTTGACGATCGTGCGCCCGTCGTCCTCGCCGACCGCGCTGACGGTCGTCCACTGCTCGGCCGATTCGTAGCCCGTGAAGTCCGTCCTCGTCTCGCTCAGCGACCGCACCAGGTCCACGTCGCCGCCGACCTTGCCGGCCCGCTTGGCGCCACCGGCCGACCGGGCGCGCTGCGCGTCCATCAACCCATCGAACCCAGGCTCGTCGACACCGAGGCCGCGCTCGGCGGCCATCTCGCGCGTGAGATCGAAGGGAAAGCCGAAGGTGTCGTGCAGCTTGAAAGCATCCTCGGCGCCGATCCCCTCAGCTCCCGTCTCCTTGGCGCGGTCGACGAGATCCTCCAGCAGCTGTGTGCCTTGCGCGAGGGTGCGGCCGAAGGACGCCTCCTCGGCGGCCAGCCACTGCTGCACGGCGTCACGGCGCTCCACCAGTTCGGGATACGCAGGGCCCATGAGCTCGGTGACGCGATCGGCGAACACGGGCAGAAAGGAATCCTCGATCCCGATCCGGCGGCCCTCTCGGATCGCGCGGCGCATGATGCGCCGCAGCACGTAGCCGCGGTCCTCGTTGGAGGGCACAACGCCGTCGGCCACCAGCGCGGTCATCCCGCGGGCGTGGTCGGCGAGGATGCGCAACGCCCGCGTGGTCTCCTCGTCACTGTTGTATTTGCGGCCGCTCAGTTCCTCGCCTAGTGCGATCAGCGGGGCGAACTGGTCGGTCTCGAAGATCGAAGGCGTGCCCTGCTGGATGAGCGCCATCCGGTTCAGGCCCAAGCCGGTGTCGATGTTCTGGTTGGGCAGCGGCGTGAGCGTGCCGACCGGGTCCTGGTTGAACTGCATGAAGACGAGGTTCCAGTACTCGAGGAACCGCTCGTTCTCCCCCCCGGGAAGGTCGTCCGCGGAGCCGAAAGCGAGCCCGCGGTCCAGATACAGCTCCGAGCATGGTCCGCACGGGCCGATCGGCCCCGCCTGCCAGAAGTTCTCCGAGCGCGGGCACAGCACGATCCGCTCACGGGGGACGCCGACCGCCAGCCACGCATCGATGGCCTCCTCGTCGGGTCCGATGCCCAGGGCGTCGTCACCCTCGAAGACGGTGATCCAGATCTGCTCGGCGTCGAAGCCAAAACCGTTCAGCGACAGGTCCCAGGCGAGCTCGACCGCGCCCTGCTTGAAGTACTCGCCCAACGAGAAGTTGCCGAGCATCTCGAAGAACGTGAGATGCCGCGACGTGGTGCCGACCACGTCGATATCCGGGGTGCGGAAGCACTTCTGGCAACTGGTGAGCAAGCTCGCGGGCGGCGTCTCCTGACCCATGAAGTAGGGCTTGAGAGGGTGCATGCCCGCCGTGGTGAGCATGACCGACGGATCGTTGGTGGCAGGCACCAGCGATTCCGAGGGCAGCCGCTTGTGGCCGCGCTCAGCGAAGAACTGCAGGAACGTTTCGCGGATCTCGTCGGAGGTCATGGAACGGGTGAGTCTAGATGTCTGATTCCGTCTGGGCGTGCCCTGTGGGGGCAGGCCGGGGCGGATGCCGGGCGCCGCACGGGCGCGAAGCCGGTACCACCGGTACCGGCGAGCGGCCGGGTGGCGATCCGGCGCCGAACCTGGACTGTCATCCACAGGTACGAACAGATGGAGTCAGACATCCAAGGAGGCTGGTGCGCAAACAGGTTCCAAGGCGATGGTGCCCGAACCGATCACCACGTCGCCGGAGAGAAAGCACGCCGTCTGCCCGGGCGCCGCGCCCGCGACGGCTTCGCCCAGTGTGATCGCTTCGCCGCGCAGCGTGCAGGCGACCGGCGCGCCGCGATACCGCAGCTTCACGGCGTCCACCTCGGACTCGTCGCGGTGCAGGCGTATGCCGCGGACGCGAACGGTGGTGCAGCCAAGAGCCGCCCGAGGGCCGACCGTGACCGTCGCGGCACCCATGTCGGTCCGCAGGACGTAGAGCGGCTCGGCGGTGCCGCCGACGGCGAGGCCGCGGCGCTGACCGACGGTGAAGTGGTGAGCCCCCCGGTGGCGACCGACGACGTGGCCCTCCTCGTCGAGGATCGAGCCGGGCCGATCGCGCAACCCGCCGTGGCGAGCGAGGAAGGCGGCGCGGCCCGTGCCCGCCAGGAAGCAAAGATCCTGCGAGTCAGGGGTCTGCGCAACCGACAGCCCGGCGTTCGCCGCGATCTCGCGGACCTGCGGCTTGGTCAATGCGCCCAGTGGGAAGTGCAGCCGCTCGAGGGTGCCCGGCGCCAACGCGGCCAGCATGTAAGCCTGGTCCTTCGCCGGGTCGGCCGCCAGGCGCAGCAGGCCGTCCGGCGCGTGGCGCGCGTAGTGCCCAGTGGCGAGCGTCCGGGCGCCGATCCGATCGGCCAGGTCGAGCATCGCGTCGAGGCGCACGTGGCCGTTGCAGCGCACGCACGGGTTAGGCGTGAGGCCGGCCGCGTGGTCGTCCAGCCAAGGTTGTACGACGCCCTCGCGGAACGGGGCGCGTAGGTCGAGGGTGAGGTGCGGGAGCCCCATGCCGTGGGCCAAGGTCCGCGCGGTCCGCACCGCCTGAGCGCTGCAACACGACCGTTCTCCGTCGTTCTCCGGGTCACGCCAGAGCTCGAGTGTGACGGCGCAGATCTCGGCGCCGGGCTCCCGTGCACAACGCAGCGCCGCGACTGCCGAGTCGACGCCGCCGCTCATGGCCACCAGGACGCGCCTGGGAGCCGGCGTGCAGCGGGCGTCGGCGGCGACGGCTGCGCCCAATGCCCACGCCAGCGCGTCGCCGACCAGATCCGCCGCGTGGAGCTTGCCGGTGCTGAGGCCGCCGAGCTCAGCGGCGATCTGTGGCGAGCCTACGCGCGCGGCTTCCAACACATTCACGCCGGTGATCAGCTCCATGGCCGCGCTGCCGGCCGCCACGACGGCGCCGCAGCCAGACGCCTCGAAGGTGCCGGCGGTGACGCGATCTCCCTCCACCCGCACAGAGACGCGCACGAGATCCCCGCAAGCCGATCCGCCTGCGTGGCCATCGTGGGCACCGGCCGGGGCTGGGCCGCGCCCGCGCGGATGCTCGAGATGCTCGGCGAAGCGCCCGTCGCTCATGAGGCCGCCCGCTCGTTCCCGCGCTTGAAGTTGCCGGTGGCACGCTGCAACTCAGCCTGCTCGCGGGCGTCATCTGCGCCGTCGACGCGCCGCAGGAAAGAGTCCGCCCTTGCGCCGGCCAACGTCGTCACCACGCGGTTCTCCCAGGTGATCCGCACGCGGCCGTCCTTGGTCTGAGTCCACCCGAATCGCTCACCGCCCATGAAGTACAGGCTACGCAGGCGCCGCTGACGCCCGAGCCTGCCCGCGTTTGGTCAGCCCACCGGTGGCGGTGGCGCCATGCTGCGCAGCGCCAGTTCAGCCAATTGCTTTGCGTCCACCGGGGCCGGCGCGCCTGTGAGCGGGTCGCCGCCGCTGGCGGTCTTCGGGAAGGCGATCACGTCGCGGATCGAGTCCAGGCCAGCCAGCAGCGCGACGATCCGGTCGATCCCCATCGCGATGCCGCCGTGGGGCGGCGCGCCGTACTGAAGCGCGTCGAGCAGGAAGCCGAAGCGCTCCTTGGCCTCCTCGTCGCTCAGGCCGATCACGTCGAAGACCTGTCGCTGGACATCGGGGGTGGAGATGCGGATTGAACCGCCGCCGATCTCCACGCCGTCCAGAGCCAGGTCGTAGTTGCGTGACGACATGGCAGCCGGATCGTCGAAGGATCCGGTGGGCGCGCTGAACGGATGGTGGACCGCGGTGAACCCGCCGCCCTCGAGCGGCTCGAACATCGGGAAGTCAACGATCCACACCGCGGCGTGGCGGTCATTCGGAATGAGCCCGAACTTGGCACCCAGGTGCAACCGCAGCGCCCCGAGCACCGGCGCGGCCACGGCGGCTTGATCGGCGACGAACACCACGAGATCCTCGGCGACCGCGCCCAGTGCTGCGTTTGCTGCGCTCACGCGATCCTCGCCCAGGAACTTGGCGATCGGCGAACGCCACGTGCCGTCCGGCTGCACGAACGCCCAAGCCACAGCCTTTCCGCCGTGCCGCTGAGCCACCTCGTTGAGGCCATCCAACTCAGCTCGCGACAGCGTCTGCTGCCCGCAGTTGATCGCCCGTACGACTCCCCCGGCCCCGAGCACGGTCTCGAACACCTTGAAGTCCGAACCGGCGAGCGCGGCGGAGATATCGCTGATCTGGAGCCCGAAGCGCACGTCGGGCTTGTCGGAGCCGTACCGGAGCATCACATCGGCGTAGGAGAGGCGGGGCCACGGGGCAGGATCCACCGCGAAGTCACCGACCGCAAAGACGGCGCTCATCACCTGCTCCATCACCGCGATGATGTCGTCCTCCTCGACGAAGGACATTTCGAGGTCCAGCTGCGTGAATTCAGGTTGGCGGAAGCCGCGAAGGTCTTCGTCACGGAAGCAGCGAGCGATCTGGTAATACCGCTCGAAGCCGGCCATCATGAGCAGTTGCTTGAAGAGCTGGGGCGACTGCGGCAGTGCGTACCAGGCGCCGGGCTGAAGCCGTGAGGGCACGAGAAAATCGCGTGCGCCTTCCGGAGTCGCGTTCGTGAGGATCGGCGTCTCGATGTCGACGAAATCCATCGCCTCGAGCTCGCGGCGGATCGTGCGCACTACCTCATGGCGCAACAGCATCGTGTCGCGCATCCCGGTTCGGCGCAGGTCGATGACCCGGTGCTTGAGGCGCAACGTCTCGTCGACCGGGGTGTCCTCGTCGACGGCGAACGGCGGAGTCGGTGACTCAGCCAACACGTTCATCGCGGTCACCGAGATCTCGATGGCGCCGGAATCCAGGTTGGGGTTCACGTTCTCGGCGGAGCGCAGAACCACCTCGCCGACGGCGCTCACGACGTGCTCCGAACGCAAGCGCTCGGCGGCAGCGAACGCCTCGGGCGCCACGTCGGGATGGAAGACCAGTTGCACCAGGCCGGTCCGGTCACGCAGGTCGATGAAGATCAAGCCACCGTGGTCGCGGCGGCGATGGACCCAGCCGGCGACCCGGCGGGTCGCGCCCTCGTCGGTCGCACTGAGTGAGCCGCACCAGGCATCGCGAAAACCGTTGGGTGCCGGCGGCTGCATCGCGGGCATTAGAGCGCCTTCATGCCGCGCTGTACGGCGGCGACCACGGCGTCAGCATCGCCGACGATCTCCTGCTGATGACCCGTCTCCATGTCCTTGAGCACGGTTCCATCCTCGCGCACGATCGCCACAAAGCGCGCCCCGGCCCGATCAGCGGCCTTCAGCTGGCCCTTGTTGGAGCGCCCGGCCAGCTCCATCTGCGCGTAGCGGCCGGCGCGCCGCGCGTACGTGGTGATGGCAAACGCCCGGGTGCGGGCTGCGTCGCCCTCGAAGGCGACGTACAGGTCCACCTGCGGGGGCGCAGTCACCCGCTCGGCGCCGGCGAGCAGCATCCGCTCCACGCCGGCGGCCCAGCCGCAGCCCGGGGTAGCGACGCCGCCGAGTTGCTCGACGAGCCCGTCGTAGCGCCCACCGCCGCCCACGCCGCTTTGTGCCCCGAGCGCGTCACTGGTGAACTCGAACACCGTCCGCGCGTAGTAGTCCAGCCCACGCACCAGCGTCGGGTCGATCTCGTAAGCCACGTCGGCGACGTCGAGCAGTTCGCGCACCTGGGCGAAGTGCGAGGCGTCCTCGGGATCCAGCTCGTCGAGCAGCAGCGGCGCGTCCGCCATCACCGCTTTCGTGCCGGCATGGTCGGAGTCGAAGGCGCGCAGCGGGTTCAGGTCGATGCGCTCGCGCACCTCTTCGCTCAGCTCTGCTTCGTGAGTCCGCAGGTAGGTCCGCAGCCGTTCGCGGTAGGCGGCGCGTGTCGCCGGGGTGCCCAAACTGGAGAGCCGCAGGCGCACGCCCTGAACCCCGACTTCACTCAGGATCCGGTGCAGCAGGGTGATCAGCTCAGCGTCGACGGCCGGGTCCGCGCCACCGATGGCCTCCGCGCCGAGCTGGAAGAACTGGCGGTACCGACCGGCCTGAGCGCGCTCGAACCGGAAGCACGGACCGAGGTACCAGAGCTTCACCGGCTGCGGGAGCTTGTGCATCCCGTGTTCGATGTAGGAACGCGCGATGGGCGCGGTCACCTCCGGGCGCAGCGTCAGTGATCGTCCGCCACCGTCCTCGAAGGTGTACATCTCCTTCTGCACGATGTCCGTGGATGCGCCCACCGAACGGCTGAACAGCTGGGTGGCCTCGAAGATCGGGGTTTCGATGCGCTGGTAGCCGGCGGCGCTGAGGATGCGCGCCGCCGTCCGCTCGATGGCGTGGCGGGCGTCCTCCTGGCCGGGCAGTACGTCGAACGTCCCGCGCGGGGCCTGGATCTTGTCCATGGCGCTCAGCGACCGGTGAGTTCGGCGAGGAACGGGTTCGTAGCGCGCTCGCGACCGAGCGTGGTGGCGCCCATGTGGCCCGGGTAAACGGCGACGTCGTCGTCGCATTGTTCGAGCAGCGATCCGATCGATGCTTCCAGCGTGGGCCAATCGCCACCAGGCAGATCCGTGCGGCCGACCGAGCCCTGAAAGAGGACGTCGCCGCTGAACATGACGTTCTCGCCCTCGACAAGGTAGGTCACGTGCCCGGGGCTGTGACCGGGGGTGAACAACACGTCGATCTGCATCCCCGCGAGTTCGAGGCGCTCCCCGCCAACGAGGGTCTGCTCCGCATCCCAGCTCTCGAACGGGCCGAAACCGGCGAACGGGACGTAGGTCATGATGTCCGCCAGAACGTGCTTTTCAAGTTCCGGGACGTACACGGGCGCACCCGTGGCGCGAGCGACCGGGGCGACCGCGCCGACGTGGTCAAAGTGCGTGTGCGTGAGCAGGATGGCGTCGAGCCCCACGCCCAGCTCGTCGAGGGCGGCGAGCAGCCGCGGCGCCTCCTCCCCCGGATCGATCATGATCGCCCGATCCGAGCCGTCTTGGCGAGCGAGAAAGCAGTTCTCCTGCACCGGCCCGACGGTGAAGGTGCGCACCTCCATGCCGGTCAGCCCTTCTTGCGCGGCGTCGTCTTCACGACGGTCCGCGAGGCGTCGGGCATCCCCTGCTTCTTCATCCGGCGGCGATACAGAATGAGGTCTGTGTAGTAGCCGAGCGGGATGTAGAACAAGAACACGAACCCGGCCAGCGCCACCGCCGACTTGACCGGCTGCTTGAACAGCAACAGGACGACAGCAACGAAGATCACCGTCGCGATTGCCGACCGGATCATCGCCCCCCGCCACGTGGGCGGCTGATTGAGCTTGTCCAGACGCGCCTGCTTGCCGTCGGCCTTCTTCTCACTCTCGGTGGGCTTGCGGCCCGTGCGGCCCCGCGTCTCCACCATTCCGGCCGCGTTGCCACGGTGTTTGGTCTGGCGCTTGCGCTTGGTCTGGGCCATACGCAGGAATCTACGCCAGCGCCGCCTCGACCGTGTTTCTGTTGCGCACGTGTACGTCGTCGGGGAACCCCGCGAAGGCTGCGGCAGGAGCCAGTCCGACGAGTTCAGCTTGCGCGATTACCGCATGACGGGCGATCCGGGCGACGACCGCAGCCAGCGGCACCGCTACGTGATCCTCTACGTTCATCGAGACCTGGGCGATGTCGCTGCGCGCCGGAAGCGTGAGGCCGATCGCGCGAACTCCGGGGAGACCTTCGGCCCCGCCCTCCCGGATCAGCGCCGCGATGCGCCGGGCGTCATCGAGCGTGGCCGGCGGTTGCAGCTCCACGTTGAAGGCGACGAGCGGCGGCCGAGCCGCGACGAGCACAGCGCCGGCCGTCGGGTGTGGCTCGCGGGGGCCGAAGTCGGGGACGAGCGATCCGTCACGCATGCGCTCGCTGAGCGTTGCGAGACCGCCACGGCGAATCTCGGCGCGGGTGCGGCCGCCCGCGAGGATCCCGTAGAGAAAGACAGGCAGGTGCAGTTCGTGCCCCAGGCGGTCAGCGAGCAGCAACGCCTCTGCAACGGCCGCGCCACGCCGTGCGTCGTCCAGGAATACGACTGGGCTCACGTCCACCGCGCCGACATGCGGGTGGGTACCGCGCTCCGCCCGCAGGTCGATGCGGGCGATCGCCTCGGCAGCACCGTTCAAGAGCGACTGCGCCAGCATGCCCGGGGCGGCGGCGAGCGTGAACACCGCGCGGTGGTGATCTGGATCGGCGTGAACGTCAAGGAGGCATGCGCCCGGAGCGCCGGCGTAGGCCCCGCCGATGGCCTCCAGTGCAGCGCCGTCCCGGCCCTCGGACACGTTCGGTATTCCCAGGAGGGCGTCATCGACAAGCACCTGGAGCAGCGTACGCGCGCGGTCGGCACGACAGGACGAACCCGGCCATCCCCTGGCTACACTGCCCGCTCCCCGCCGGAGTAGCTCAGCTGGTTAGAGCAGCGGAATCATAATCCGCGTGTCGGGGGTTCGAGTCCCTCCTCCGGCATTTTTGGGGAGGTCGCAAAAGCGATCTCATCCCCCCCAGGAAGTCGTGGCGCCCGGATGACGCGCGGATGCTCCGGTCAGTTGGTCTGATGGAATCGCGTGAGGCCGAGGGCCCCTACAGCGACGTCGGAACCTCATGTCCCATGTCGGCAAGCAGGCTCGCCGCGCCGATCCCCTTTACGCCGCCCGTCAGCCACCGCGGCTCAGGTTCATTGGGCCTCGGTCTCGTTCGCGCCGCCGCAGGCCACCGGGCCCTCAGACCTCCTGTTCGCGTCGGCAACCCCGAAGGTCACCGCGTGATCCGGCTAGTGGAACGGCGAGGCGTACGGCTTGTGGATGTAGAAGGACATGCCGGCCGACTGGCGGGCGGCCTGCAACGCCGCTTGCGGTTCGGTCTGCGCGCCCTCCCGGACGCCGCGCGCATCGCGGAGGAGGAAGAAGTGCTTGAGGCGGGCGGTCAAGGTGGCCTCATCGATCCCGCTCGACGTCGCGATCTGGAGCGGCGAATGGCCGCGAGCTCGGGCGGCGGCGAAGCCCGCAGGCGACAGCCCGAAGAGCCATCGCGTGTGCATGATGAGCTCATGCGAGTGGTACACGTGGAAGAGCACGTGTCGGGCGAGATGTGGCTGACTGAACATGTCGGCGACCCGATCACGCAGGTCCCGGCACGACACCTGGCCCGGCTGCCGCGCGGCGCACTGAGGCGCGGTCAGCGTGACCGCGAAGGCTCGCCGACCACGCACTCCGTGTACCTGGACGAGTTCGCCGAGACTGCGGTGATTGTCCAACCAAAGACGCAGCTCACGGCGATCGATCCCGGTTAGCTGCTGGAGCCGCGTCTCATCGATCGGCGACCACCCGCTCATCACCCACTCATCAGCTGGTAGCCAACGGTCGGGAGCCCCGCGTGGGGCGTGCGAGTCGGCGGCGCCGGCTTGAACGGCACCGCCCATTGCGACGACGACGGCGAGGACGACCATCCAGCGGATTCGCTTCACCGTGATGAGCCGCAAGGCCGTTCGCTCCGGATCTGCATCGCATGGCGAGTGGCAATCACGCCGTGAACGTTACACCCTGCGACCCGTCACTAGGTAATCTAGCTAGCCTGATATCTTCGCCTTATGACCGATGTCGGAATGCACGAGGCAAAGTCCACTCTCTCCCAGCTGGTCAAGCGCGCAGAGGCAGGTGAGGACATCTGCATCACCCGCAGCGGCAAGCCGGTCGCCCGGCTCGTACCGGTGGCCGCTCCGTCAAGGATGCTCGACTCGTTCGGCATCTGGCGCGGCCAGGTTCGCGTCGCAGATGACTTCGACGAGCTCCCCGATGAGATCGCCGACGCCTTCGGCATGCAATGAAGCTCCTGTTGGACACGCATGCTGCGTTGTGGTGGCTCATCGGCGACCGACGGCTCAGCGCAGAAGGCCAACGGCAGCTGGCCGACGACGCAAACCAAGTCTTGTTGAGCGCCGCTGTCGTCTGGGAGGTCGCGATCAAGCGATCGCTGGGCAAGCTTGAGGTCCCGGGCGACATCGCGGAGGCACTGGTCAGCACCGGCGCGATTCCTCTGCCCGTCACCCTGGCCCATGCCGCCGCCGTTGAGCACCTGCCGCCGATCCACCGTGACCCGTTCGACCGCCTGCTGATCGCGCAAGCTCGCCACGAGTCCGCCGCGCTCGTCACCGCTGATCCAGCTATCCGCGCGTACGGCGTGCCCATAGTCTGGTAGCCGCCGGACCGTCACGGCGGGCGAGAAGGCGAGACTGTTCTGGGACTTGACGAGGGCACCGTTGAGGAACACACTCGTGGCAGTGTCCAGCCCTTCCCGATCCCGGCGATTCCACGTCCAGCGACAGCACGTTGCCCTGGCGCTCTCCGCCACCGCCCTCTTCATCGCCGTCGGTGGCCCGGCATACGCCGCAAACGCCGCCAAGGCGATCAGCGGGACGACGATCAAGGCCAAGTCGATCACGTCCAAGCAACTCGCTGACCGCTCGGTGACCTTCGTCAAGCTGTCGGCCGCGGCGCGCTCCGCGTTGCATGGCAAAGCCGGTCCGACCGGCGCCACCGGCGCCGGGGGCGCCGCGGGCGGTTAGGGGGGCGACAGGTGGCGCAGGCCAGCCCCTGCCCTACGACGTCTACGACAGCGCGGGCAACCGGATCGGCCGGGACATCGGCGTCTTCTCCAGCTACCAGACGGTGCTCACCGACGCCGGCGCAATCCTCAGCTACGACGCCAACCCCGGGACCGCGTACCCCGTCGGGCTCCTCGGCGGACCGCTGTATTTCGATACCGCGGGATGCGCCGGCACGCCGTACACGAACAGCGGCGCGTTCCCGGCCCAGTTCGCCCAGATCCTCCAGTCCCCGCCGGTGCCCGGTAGCCCGATCTATGCCGGCACCCGCGGCTCGCTTCGCAACTTCACCTACCAGTCCTACAAGGACAGCACCGGCTGCCACGGCGGCAGCGGCCCCGTCACCAACATGCAGCCGATGAAGTCAGCAGGAACCGTCCCGAACTCGCCCAAGCCACTCGTGCTAAAGGCGGTCGGGTGAGCCGCATGCGCGTGCGCTCAGGACATCTCGCCCTGCTGCTGGCCGGCCTGGCCGTCTTCATCGCCGCTGGCGGCCCCGCCTATGCCGCCAAGGTCATCAGCGGCAAGAGCATCAAGGCCAAGTCGATCGGTAACAAGCAACTGGCCACCGGTGCCGTCAGCCTGGCCAAGCTTTCAGCCGACGCGAAGGCCGGGCTGCTCGTGGGCGGCGCGGCCGGCGCCGCGGGCGCGCAGGGCGCCGCCGGCGCCCAGGGTGCTGCCGGCACGACAGGCGCCATGAAGATCGTCGACGCGCAGGATCGCCGAATCGGCACGTACGGTGGCTTGTACGCCAACGACCTGCTGGTCACGCTCGACTCAGGGGCCCAGCTCATCTACGACGCCAACCCGGCGAACGGCGGGCCGCTGAACATCGTCCCGGGTCCGCTCTACTACAAGGCGATGAATTGCGTCGGTCAGGCGTACGTGACCGGCGGCGGGCCACCGCCCAGCATCGGGGTCATCCTGGAGTCGACGCCAATCCCCGGCAACACCGTGTACCTGGCGCAGCCCGGGACGCCGCTGAGCTTCAGCTCGCTTTCCCACAAAACCTCTGCGAGCTGCGTCAACGCCCCTGTCAGTGCCACCCTCTCACTCAAGGCGCAACCCGCCGGCACGGTGCCCACCGTTGAGAAGCCCCTCTTCCTGGAGCCACAGGGCTGATATGCGCCTTCACGCCCACACCCGTGACCGCTCCGCGACCGCCGCCCTGGTCCTGGCCGCCATCGCGCTGTTCATCGCGCTCGGTGGCCCCGCCTACGCGGCGCGGACGATCAACGGTTCTACGATCAAGGCGAAGTCCATCACCGCCACGCAGTTGGCCGACGGCTCGGTCTCGCTGACGAAGATCGCGAAATCGGCTCAGAAATCACTCAAGGCCGTGGTCGGTCCCGCGGGGGCTCTGGGTACCCAGGGCGCTCCCGGCCCGCAGGGCTCACCCGGACCGCAAGGCCACGTGGGCGGGTACGACGTCTTCGACGCCAAGGGCCGGCGGGTCGGCACGTACGAAGGGCTCTTCAGCCTGTACACAATGGTGGCCAATGACCAGGGCGCGATCTTCCTCTACGACTCCGCTCCTGGGACCTACCCGCTTCCCGTCGTCCCCGGCGCCCTGTTCTACAAGACTGCCGGCTGCGACTCGCCGCCCTACGGGAACGTGGGTTCGTTCCCGGCCAACTTCGGATTCACCATGAACGTGCCCGCCGGCGGGGGCGAGACGGCCTACATCCTCGGCGCCGGGACCCCCGAGTCCTTCACCGCTCAGTCGATGATGACCGCGGTCGGCTGTCAGGACTCCAGTGGTGCCGTCAACAACATGGTTCCGGCCCTGGAGGCTGGGACGGTGCAGACCGTCAGCAAACCGCTGTTCCTGCGCCCGAAGACCTGAGTTCACCCGACGGTAGGCCCAAGGTTGCGCCGGGTGCGGCGCCCGCGCTCGCCTTCCGGCATGCTTGCTCCTATGAACCGCCGACTCCTCGCACTTGCCCTCGCCGCCGTCGCGCTCGGCGCCACCGCGCCCGCCGCCGCCTCGGCTGCCTCCGAGCCCAAGCTGACAGTGCCGATGGAGACGCTGGACGCCGCTCTGCACTGCTACGGCCCCACTCTGGCCAACGCCAGGCTGCAGCCGCTGATGCTCGTCACGGGCACCGGCGCCAGCGGTGAGGAGGCTTACGCGATCGGCAAAGCCGCGTTCGACGCGTACGGCCACCCGGTCTGCACGGTCAACTTCCCGAACTTCACCACCGCCGACATCCAGGTCTCCGTGCAGTACCTCGTGTACGGGATCCGCAAGGAGGCCAAGGTGGCCGGTCGACCGATCGGGATCATCGGCATCAGCCAAGGCGGATTGCTGCCCCGCGTCGCGCTCACCTACTGGCCGAGCCTGCGGGCGAAGGTCACCGACGTCCTGGCCGCGGCCGGCACTCAGCACGGCACCACGGCAGGTGCGACCGGGCCGAACGCGTGCTCGGCCACGCATCCGTGCATCCCTGCCGGCTGGCAGCAGAAGGCCAACTCGAAGTTCATCGCCGCGCTGAGCCGCCAGCCCGACGAGACGCCTGGGCCGACCGCGTGGACCACCGTTCGCTCACTGAATGACGAGACGGTGCAGCCGCAGAACGGATCGCACCCGGCCTCCGCTCTGAAGGGCGCCACCAACATCCTCATCCAGAGCGTGTGCCCCGGCCGAACCGTGAGCCACATCGGCACGGTGCTCGACTCGATCGCCTTCGCCGCCTTTGACGACGCGCTGCGCCACAAGGGCCCGGCGAAGATCTCCCGCCTGCCGGAGAACGTGTGCTCGCACCCGTACGCGACCGGTCTGAACGAGGCGACGACGACCAGCCTGCTCGGTTTTGCCGGCACGCTCACCGGGGGCCGCAACAGCGGTGCCGACGCCGTCACCGTGCCGGCCGAGCCGGCGCTGCGCTCCTGGATCAAGCACCGGGTGCGCTGAGCGCCGAGCGGCGTGCGATGCTGGCGCCGCCACAATGAGCCTCACGACGTTCACGGCGCCGTTGGCCGCAACCGAGATCCAACTGGACACCACGTCGTTCTTCGTGGTCTTGGCCGTGGCGGCACTTGCCGCGGTCACCGTGAGCGTGATCCCCAAGAAGTGGGCTCCCTCCGTCGTGGTGGTCGAGCTGTTTCTCGGGATCCTCGTAGGCCCGCAAGTCATGAACCTCGCTCACCCGAGTGACTTCATCGACTTCCTGTCAAACCTGGGCCTGGCGATGCTGTTCTTTTTCGCCGGCTACGAGATCGACTTCAACCGCATCAAAGGGGAGCCGCTGAAGCTGGGGGTGCTCGGCTGGCTGCTGTCGCTCCTGATCGCCTACGGGCTGGGCGGGATCCTGGCCGCGGCGGGCATCGTCGTCTCCTACATCTACACCGGATCAGCGCTGGCCACGACCGCCATCGGCACGCTCGTCCCGATGCTGCGCGACACACGGGAGCTGAAGACCCCGTTCGGCGGATATCTCATGGCGGCCGGGTCGATGGGCGAGTTCGGCCCGATCCTCCTGATCACCATCGTGCTGTCCACCGACAGTCCGATCAAGGAGACCTTGATCCTGATCGCGTTCGTCGTCCTTGCGCTGGCGCTCGCTCTCTTTTCCGTGCGGTACGCGTGGCGAGGCTTTGGCGTGCTGGATCGGACGATGGAGACGAGCAGCCAGCTCCCGGTTCGGGTCGCGGTGCTGCTCATCATGGGGCTCGTCGCGATCGCATCGTCGCTCGGGCTTGACGTGCTGCTGGGCGGGTTTGTGGCCGGCATGATCGTGCGCGCCGCCTTACGCGGCCGCGAGGTGGAGGTGTTCGAGTCGAAGCTGACCGCGATCGGCTTCGGCTTCCTGATCCCGTTCTTCTTCGTACATAGCGGGCTGACGTTCAACCTGAACGCCCTCGGCAGCCCCGGCGCGATGGGCAAGCTGTTGCTGTTCCTGGTGCTGTTCCTGGTTGTCCGTGGTGCGCCGGCGCTGCTGCTCTACCGCAAGGTGCTGACGAGCCGCGAGCGGATGGCCCTGGCGTTCTTCTGCGCCACCGAGCTGCCGCTCGTCGTGGCCATCACGACGATTGCCGTGGATGCCGGGCACATGAGCACGACCACGGCTGCAGGGCTCGTCGGCGCCGCCATGCTGTCGACGCTCATCTACCCGTTCGTCGGCCTCGCGCTCCGCCGCAGGGACGCGGTCGAGGCCGCGGGCGAAGCGGCCCCGGCCGCCACGTAGCCGGAACCACTCTCGTGACGTAGGCTCAGGCCCTCGTGCATCAGCCGTCCGAGAGAGGAACCATGAACTCCATCACCCGTCGCCTCGCCACGATCGCCGCCTCCGGCGCCGCGGTCGCCCTGCTCGCCGCCTGCGGGAGCAGCAGTTCCAGCACCTCAAGCGCCACCACGAGCACCGCCGCGGGCGGCGCCGACGCCGCCATCGCCGCCACCGTACCTGCCGACGTCAAGGCCAACGGCCTGACCGTCGCCGCCGACGCGTCGTACGCGCCGAACGAGTTCGTCGACAAGGACGGCAAGACCGTCATCGGAATGGATGCCGACCTCGCGAAGGCAATCGCCACGACGATGGGCGTGAAGGCCAACGTCGTGAACGCCGGTTTCGACAGCATCATCCCGGGCCTCGCAGCCAAGAAGTACAGCCTCGGCATGTCGTCGTTCACCGACACGAAGGACCGCGAGAAGACCGTCGACTTCGTCACCTACTTCAGCGCCGGCACTTCGTTCTACGTAAAGGCCTCCGGTGGCGCGGCCATCAACGGCCTCGCCGATCTATGCGGCAAGAAGGTCGCCGTCGAGAAGGGCACCACGCAGGCCGACGACTCCGCAGCGCAGGGCAAGAAGTGCACGAGCGCCGGAAAGCCCGGCGTCACCGTGCTGACGTTCCCCGACCAGAACGGGGCCAACCTGGCGCTGTCCTCCGGCCGGGCCGATGTGGTGATGGCCGACTCGCCGGTCGCCGCGTACGCCGTCAAGCAGTCGAACGGCGTGTTCAAGCTGACCGGTACTCCTTACGGCACCGCGCCGTACGGCATCGCCGTCGCCAAGAACAGCGGGTTGGCCGCGCCGGTTCTCGCGGCGGTCAAGGCGCTGATCGCCAGCGGTGAGTACAAGAAGATCCTCACCACGTGGGGCGTGCAGGACGGCGCCATCTCCGACCCGGTCATCAACGGGGCGACGAGCTAGTCGACGGACCGGTTGTCCCCCACTGACACAACCGATGTGGTGACGGCCGGGCGGCCTGACGAGATTCAGGCCGTCCCGGTCCGACACCCCGGGCGGTGGGTCGCCGCCGTGATCGTCCTGTTGATCAGCGGCCGGCTGCTGTATTCGATCGCGACGAACCCGCGGTTCCAGTGGAGTGTCGTGGGCGACAACATGTTCCAGGGGCCGGTGATCGACGGGGTCGTCATCACGCTCGAGCTGACCGTACTGGCGATGATCATCGGCGTGGCGCTCGGGATCCTGCTGGCCGTGATGCGCCTCTCGTCGAACCCACTGGTGTCCTGGGTGGCGTGGATCTACATCTGGCTTTTCCGGGGCACCCCGGTCCTGGTGCAGTTGTTGCTGTGGTACGCCATCGGCGCCCTCTACCCGTCCATCACCTTCGGGCTGCCGTTCGGCGGGTTGAACGCCAACGACTACATCACGCCCTTCATGGCGGGTCTGCTGGCGCTCGGCTTCAACGAGGGTGCGTACATGTCGGAGATCGTGCGCGCGGGCATCATCTCGGTGGATGAGGGACAGACTGAGGCCGCGCAGGCGCTCGGCATGTCGCGGTTGCAGACGATGCGGCGCGTCGTCCTCCCCCAGGCCATGCGGGTCATCGTGCCGCCGACGGGCAACGAGACGATCTCGATGCTCAAAACCAGCTCACTGGTCAGCGTCATCACGGTGACCGACCTGCTCTTCTCGGTGGAACAGATCTCGTCGCGGACGTTTCAGACCATCCCGCTGCTGTTCACCGCGACCATCTGGTACCTCGCACTGACGTCGGTCCTGTCGGTTGGCCAGTACTACCTCGAGCGTCGGTTCGCGCGAGGCAGCTCACGCAACCTGCCCGAGACGCCCGTCCAGAAGCTCAAGCGCCTGCTCACGTCGAGCAACCGCCAACCGCCGGTCATCGCCCAACACCACGACCAGAGCGGGATCGGATGAGCACCCCCATGATCCTCGCCGAGGGCGTCCACAAGTCCTTCGGCGACAACGAGGTTCTCAAGGGCATCAGCCTGGCCGTCCAGCCCAAGGAGGTCATGTGCCTGCTCGGCCCTTCGGGATCGGGCAAGTCGACGTTCCTACGCTGCATCAACCACTTGGAGGCCATTGACGCGGGCCGGCTGTCGGTCGATGGCGAGCTGGTGGGCTATCGGCAGTCCGGCGACAAGATCTACGAGCTGGGCGAGCGTGAGGTGGCCCGCAAGCGCGCCGAGATCGGCATGGTCTTCCAGCGGTTCAACCTGTTCCCGCACATGACCGCGATGGCCAACGTGACTGAGGCGCCCATCCGGGTGAAAGGCGAAAGCAAGGCCGAGGCGCGCAGCGAGGCCGAGCGACTGCTCACCCGCGTCGGTCTGGCTGACAAGCTCGACGCCTACCCGTCCCAGCTTTCTGGCGGCCAGCAGCAGCGCGTGGCGATCGCCCGGGCGCTGGCCATGCGACCCAAGCTGATGCTGTTCGACGAGCCTACCTCCGCGCTGGATCCGGAACTGGTCGGCGAGGTCCTGGACGTGATGCGCCAGCTGGCCGACAGCGGGATGACCATGGTCGTCGTCACGCATGAGATCGGCTTCGCCCGCGGAGTCGCCGACACGGCCGTCTTCATGGACGGCGGCGTCGTCGTCGAGAGCGGTCCGCCGAACGACGTCTTCAGCAACCCCCAGCACGCTCGCACGCAGGCGTTCCTGTCGAAGGTGCTGTAGGTAGGGCTCAGTCGCCGACGCCGCGTTCGCGCGGATGGAGTCTCAGAGCGCAGCCCGGGCGACGAGTCACGTGGCAAAGACGATCGCGATGCCGACCGTGGGCATGGCTCGGGCGCCGTGGCGCCTGAGCCAGCCGCTGCCTGCCAACCCCGACAACCACAGTGCGAGGCCCACGAGCGCCGCAGATCGGACTATGGACGAGGCCCAGGCAGACGGCACATGCCCGGTATCCAGGACGCTGAAATCCAAAGATGTCAAAGCGCCACCGACGGTCTGCGCTCATCGGCCCGAGCGGGCTCTGACAGCAACGACGTCATCCGATTCACGACCACCCCTCGGTCGCGCATCGGATGACGTCTGCTCGTGAACACTCAGCCGGACGATCGCAACGAAGATGCGATCACGCTCACGGCCGGAGTGCGGGGGTTCCCCTGAAGGGCGCTCCGGCGATGACCACCAGCGCCCAGGGAGCCACGCAGGCAACGAAACCGGGCGCGCCCAGAAGGGGAACCCCCGTGATCAGGCCGCGGTAGGACTCAGCCGTCGGCGCCCGGGCCGGCCTGCAGCCCCGGGTGCATCCCGCCGGTCCGCGGCGCGACCTCCTGGCCGGTCTCCACCAGCCAGGTGCGCAACTGCCGGTGCATGGCCTCCACACCCAGGATCGCGTCCGGCGGGTCACTCCACTCGGTCGGCACGAGCGCGAACGGGTGTTGCTGGCGACCGCCCAGCCCGCCGTGCGCTCCGATCAACTCCTCGAACGCACAGATCTCCTCGGTCTCCGGGTCGTAGAACGAGTTGACGACGATGTCCGGACAGTGCGGGAACGAGTCGTGGCGCTCCAGATGCCAACCCGCCGTCGGCCCGAACGGAACGAGCGGATCCTCCCCCTCGATCCGATGCTCAGAGAGATAGTTGATGCCGCGTGGTCCGAAGGCGATGATGCCGTGCTCGTCGCTGCGCACCATCACGAACCCGACGCCTTCATGGCCGCGCAGCGCCGGGATCAGCGCCGGATGCAGCTCGGTGATGCGCTCGTAGCTCATGCGCTCGGGATCGTCGAGCAGGTAGATGAGGCCCAGGTTGCCGGAGGCGAGAACGAGCGCGCGGGCGTCGTCCTCCTCGGCCGGCTCCCGCTCGGCCAGCGCCGCCCGGCCGTCTTCGTCGAGCGCGATTACCCCGTCCTTCGTGCGGCTGCGCGTAGCCCGGCGCAGGGTGCGCGCGCTGGCGCTGTCCCCCGAGGCCGCCTCGGTGAGCGTGACGCCGAAAGTGGCCGCCCCTTCG
The DNA here is from genome assembly GCA_038319025.1 of Solirubrobacterales bacterium. Lineage (GTDB taxonomy): Bacteria > Actinomycetota > Thermoleophilia > Solirubrobacterales > Solirubrobacteraceae > JBBQCW01. The sequence goes on along the minus strand of JBBQCW010000001.1, from coordinate 220,209 downwards.
TCGGCCGACACGGGCGCGCGCACCTCGCCGTCGATCGCGCCGTTGACCAGCGATTCCAGCGTGTGGCCGTAGCGCTGCAGGAAGGTGGCGCCCTGCGTCTGCCCGTGATCGGAGAGGACGACCAGGTGGTACGGACGCGGCGCCTGCGCCTTGGCCCGTTCCAGCCGAGCCAGCTCGCCGTCGAGCTGCCGCAGTATCTCCAGCGCGTCCGGGCGCATGATCCCCGAGTGATGGGCCACCTCGTCGTAGGCGACGAATGTGGAGTAGGCGACGGGTACGCCCTCGTACATGTGAGCGACGAGCGTGGCCACGTTCAAGTCTCGGCAGATCACGGTCTGGGTGACGCGGAGCAGCGGATAGATCCCGCCGCGGTGCTCCTTGCCGAGCTGGGGCTGCTCTCCGGACTTGCGCTGAGCGCGGGCGGCGCGCATCTCGCGCGAGATGTCGACGAAACTCAGCGCCAGCGTCCGAATGAAGCCGTTTGGCTGGCCGAAGTACGCGAAGAAGTCATCGTCGTACTCGCGCCCACGGATCAAGATCGTGCTCATCGTGGCCAGCGTCCGCGGGGCGTCGCCGGAGACCATGTTGCCGACCGCTCCGCCGCCGATCGCCAGCAGGCCGGCGCCGTCCGAATGCCGGCGCTCGATCTCCGTCGCATCCTTCGGATGGTTAGAGACCATCATCCGGCCGGTCTCCTTCTCATACCAACGGAAGGCCGGCATGTCGAAGTTGGAGCCCTGCAGCAGCCCAGCCTGGCTGGCACCGGTCTGCGAGGAGAAGTCACATTCCCACGGGATCACCTTGTGGGAGGAGTCGTCGATCCAGCCCCGGAGCGTCGGCATATAGCCACCGGCCAGCGCCGCCTGGAATGTCGGCTCGCTCAAGCCGTCGATCTCGAACAGGATCACGCCCGGCACCTCGCTGGCCTGGATCCCCCCGCGCCGCCCTGCTCGGCGGCGGATCACGCGCACGTTCACCGACTCCGCGTCTGCGTGCAGCGTCGCTTCCAGGAGGGTCGAGACCACGGCCAGCACGATCGCCACGACGATCGAAGCCCCGAAGCTCACGTCGATCCCGGATGCCGCCTGGCCGACGATGTACACCAGCGCGCCGTTGAAGATCAGCGTGGACAGCAACACGAACACCACGGTCAGATGGAGCGCGAGGGTGATCAGGAGCGGCCACAGGATCAGGTTGAGAATGGCCACGCCCAGTGCCAGCAGCAGCGCGTCCGTGAACGTGTACATCGTGAAGCCGCTCATCACCGCGTCCAGCAGCTCGAGGGTGATCGCACACACGACGATCGTGATCAGGAAGCGCCCGACCGACGCCCAGCCGAAATGGTTGCCCCCGAAAAGGCGGGCCGCTCGTTCCGCGTCAGCGGCCCTGGACGGTATGGGCGTGCTCATGGGGCGGCGGAAGGGACCGCGGTGCCCATCCGCGCTTCGTAATCGGCTCGTTTGGTCGCATCGACTTCGGTGTAGATCCGATGAGCGCCGATCAGGCGTCCGGCACGGATCCGGGCCTGGGGCGACAACAGGGACATGACCCGGACCAAACAACCCAGGTTCCCCGGCACATAGACCTCCTCGCGGCCTGTCTGCAGCGCGTGCAGCACGGCCGTCGCAACGTCCCGTGGCTCGATCAGCTGCACGGCACGCACCGAGGTGGTGCCGTCCATCATCCCCGTGGCGACCGGCCCGGGCATCACGCAAGTCAGGGTCAGCCCCCGGCCCCACACCTCGGCTCGGAGCGCATCGGTGGCACCGACGACCCCGTGCTTGGAGGCGCAGTAGGCGACGAGGCCTGGGGTGCCGGCCTTTCCCGCGAGCGAGGCGATGTTCACGATCTGCCCGCGGCCGTGGCAGAGCATCCGGTCGGCGGCCAGTTGCGTGCCGGTCAGGACGCCCAGCAGGTTGATGTTGATGGTGGCGGCGACGGCCGCCGGATCCTGCTCGCAGAAGCTGGGGGCAGTCTGAGCGATCCCCGCGTTGTTGACGAGGACGTCGAGCGAGCCGAAGGCCAACTCCGTCGCATCGAGGAATGCGGTGAACGAGCCGCGGTCGGTCACGTCCAGCGCAAAGGCCCGCACGTCCCCGGTCAGTTCGCCGGCCGTGCGCTCGGCGGCGGCCAAGTCCACGTCGCCGATGGCCACGCGGGCGCCGGCCCGGGTGAGCGTCGCGGCGATCTCGCGGCCGATGCCTCGGGCACCACCGGTCACCGCTACGACCTTGCCTGCCACCTGCTGCTGAGACTTCCTGGTCATGCTCCGAACGCCTCCTGAACCACGTACGAGCCGAAGCGGGCGCACCGGCCGCCGGAATATGTCAGCTGGGGCTTGACGGCGCACCGTCCGATGTGGGCTACTGCGCCTGACCCCCGTTCGAGAGGACCCACGTGTCGGACTATGTGATCGTCGGTGCCGGCTCCGCCGGCTGTGTGCTCGCCGCCCGCCTCACGGAGGACCCTGACGTCACCGTGACGCTGATCGAGGCGGGCCCGCCGGACACGCGCGACGCCATTCACGTGCCCGCCATGTTCCCCAAGCTGGTGCGCACCGAGGTCGATTGGGACTACACGACGATGCCCGAACCCCAGTGCAACGACCGGGGTGTGTACCTCCCGCGCGGCCGCATGCTGGGCGGCTCCAGCTCGATCAACGCGATGGTCTATATCCGCGGTAACCGGCTGGATTACGACACGTGGGCCGCCGACGGTGCTGAAGGCTGGTCCTACGACGACCTGCTGCCTTACTTCCTGCGCTCGGAGGACAACGAGCGCGGCGCGGACCCGTGGCACGCAACGGGCGGCCCGCTCTCGGTCTCCGAGCCGCGGTCCAACAACCTCATGTGCCAGGCGTTCGTGGATGCTGCGGTCGCCGCCGGCCATCCCGCGAACCCGGACTTCAACGGTGCCGAGCAGGAAGGTGTCGGCTGGTACCAGGTGACCCAGCGCAACGGCCAGCGCTGCTCCGCCGCCGTCGCCTATCTGCACCCCGCGATGGACCGCCCGAACCTCACCGTGGAGAGCTACGCCCTGGTCTCCCGTGTAGTGATGGAGGGCGGGACCGCCATCGGGGTCGCCTTCACGCGCTTGGGCGAGGAGGTCATCGTGCCCGCCGAGCGCGAGGTGCTCCTGTGCGGCGGCACTTACAACAGCCCGCAGCTCCTGATGCTGTCGGGCATCGGGCCTGCGGAGACGCTAACCCCATACGAGATTGACGTCGTCCTCGACCAGCCGTCGGTCGGCGCCAACCTGCAGGATCACCCCACCGTGGGGCTCGTGTTCGCGACTGATGCCCCGGAGAGCCTGCTGAACGCCGCGACCCCGGAAGCGCTGGAGCAGTACACGACGACGGGCACCGGGCCGCTTGCCTCCAACCTGGCTGAGTCAGGCGGCTTCATGCGCACCCGCAGCGAGCTTGACGCCCCCGACATCCAGTTCCATGCCATCCCGGCGCTGTTCCACGACACGGTGGTCGACCCGCCCGAGCACGGGCTGTTCATCTCGGCCTGCCTGCTCAAACCTGAGAGCCGCGGATCGGTGTCGATCGCCTCGGCGGAGCCGACCGCCAAGGCAGTGATCCGCCACAACTACTACGGCGACGAGCGCGACATGCAGACGATCCTGGACGGCGTGCGAGCGGCGATCGAGATCACCGAGGGTGACGCCCTGAGCCCGTACACGACGCGCCACTACTCCACGCCCGACGGCGACGACGAGGCCGCGTTGCGTGCGCACGTCGCCTCCCAGACTCAGACGCTCTACCACCCGGTGGGTACCTGCGCGATCGGGTCCGTCGTCGACAACGACCTACGCGTGATAGGCGTCGAAGGCCTGCGCGTCTGCGACGCCAGCGTGATGCCGACCGTAGTGCGGGGGAACACGAACGCCCCGGTGATCGCCATCGCTGAGCGCACCGCTGATCTGCTGCGCGGTCGTACGCCCGCTGTCGGCGCGGGGAGCGCACCCGTCTGATCGCCACGGCCCGCGCAGGTGATGGCGTCGGGCGCCCATGGCACGATGGCACTCGTCCACACCCCCGCACGGAGGCATTTGATGAGCACCTCACCGCCCGGTTCCGGCCAAGGCCCCGAGCCTTACCGTCCGCCCCCGATCGACCCGGCCACCGGGCAACCGTACGGACAGCCGTTGCCCCCGGCAGTCGGCTACGGCGCGGAGCCCCCCAAGGGAAAGTCGATGACGTGGTACTGGGTCGGCACCGTGGTGGCAGTGTTGGCGGTCGGTGTGGGCGCCTACCTGTTCGGCCACAGCCAGGGCGAGAAGCAGTACGACCCCGGGACGGCCAAGTACAACGAGATCTACAACGCGGGCGTGGCGTCCGGCAAGAAGGGTGGCTTGGCGGTCGGGCAGGCCACCGGGACCAAGCAGGGAGAAGCGGCGGGCCACGCAGCGGGCCTGCAGCAGGGCACCGAGCAGGGTGTCGCCCAGGGCACCGCGGACGGCGCCAACACCGCGCTCGGCGGATTTGGCACGTGGAACACGAGCGCCACGTTCTACGTGATCACGATGAAGCCCGGGCCGCAGACGGAGGTGCCCTTCGAGGTGTCCTCGCGGCTCCAGATGGACCCGACGGTCTACTACTCACCGTGTCAGAGCAACCCGGCGACCCTTTGCACGTTCCCGCGACCGCCGGCCGGAGCCCAGGCCGGCACGGACACAACGACAACGGGCGGCTGACCGGCGCTCAGCGATCAAGGGGGCTACGCATGTAGCCGTTTCCGAACGGCCGACCGTGAGCGGCCAGGCAGGCGCGGGCAATGCGGACGACGGCCAACGCCTGCCCGCGCTCACCCGGGGCTTTGGCCCCGTCCCGGCACCAGACATAGGTGAACTTCCGGAAGTCCACTGCGGCGATGAACGGGTACCCGAAGGTGCCTACGACCTTGCCGGTCTGTACGACGTCGCGCTTGGCGGCGACGCAGTCATAGCGGCCGTAGTGCTTGGTCAGGTCGCGCTCGTCGCCGACGCTGACATCAGTTGAGCCGACGCTTGTGCGCTGGAGCGGGGCGCACAGCACCTTGCGCACGGGTCCCTCCAGTTCGCCCGTCACGACACGCGCTCTCGCGTCGACGAGCACGGACTGACGGACTCGCTCTACGAGCGCTGCACGCGCGCTGAGCTTGGCCGCATCGCTCGCCCCGGCTGCCGGGAGCAGTGAGCGCGCCTCGCCGCGATGGGGTTGTTGGACACGGGTCAAGCGAGCGCGCTCGGCGACGACGGTGGCGGCGCGAGCACGAGCATCGCGGGCCGCGCGCTTGTCGGCGCTGGACTGCAGCGCGGGAACGGCGATGGCCAAGGCGATGATCAGCAGCGCTGCGACCGTGGCCGCGGCCGCGAACTTCAGTTTGCGGGAGAAGCGCGGCGACTCCGCGAAGTAGTTCGCGCCGCAGGCGTCGCACGTCTCCGACCAAGTGTGGGCGCTCAGTCCGCAGGCGCCACAGGTGCGCTCCGGTGGCGCTCCGCGGTTGAACGTGCTGCCTTCCATGCGCGTTCAGCCGCGCCGGCGCACCCGTCGCGCCGACGCCACGGAGGGAAGCGCGTTCGTCCTGGAGAGCAGTGAAGCTGCAGAGCGTGCCGAGGCTCCTCCGGCCAGCACCGTGCGTCCGCCGAGAGATCCGCGCACACCGCCCCGACCGTCCAGCACCAGAACGCCGTCCATATGCGCCGGCCCGTCTACGCGCAGGGAACCACGTACGCCACCGCTCGCGGCCAGGATCGATCCGGTGACCCGCACACCGTGGACGTATTGCGCACCGGTGAGCAGGATCCGAAGGCCGCTGCGGATGAAGTTGCCGGTGAACGTCCCCCCGCGCAATCCTCCGCCGCTGTACGGGTAGAAGCCGGCGTACAGCGTGGCCAGCGCCATCTCGCGCGCGTCAAGCACCGCCCCGATGGCCGCCGCGACCACACGACCACGCGCGCCGGTCATGCCGTTCTGCGCGGGAATGCTGCTCAGACCATGCGGCGGGCGGGCGTCGACCGCCTCGGCATTGGTGACCGAACGGCAGGGGTCACCCACCGACCGGTTGCGGATGAATCGGTCCAGTGCGCGGGCCGCGCAGCCGGTCGCGTCGCTGTCCAGCTCGTCGTGACCGGTACCGGGAACGGCGACCAGCGACGAGTGCGGGAAGGCGGTAGCCAGCGCCTGCGCGTTCTCCAGTGGCGTACGCATGTCCAGACGCCCGTTGAGCAGCAGCACGGGCACGTCCGGCAGCGGCGCGCTCGAGGGCGCCGTCGGCGTTGGGGTCCCGGGCCACCGCAAGCAGTCTTCGGCGTAGCTGATGTTGCGCACCACGGAGATCGGGAACGGCGCATACCGGTCGGGAGTCAACGCCGCGAGCGCGGCGGCGGTCGCCGTCTCGCGTGCGGCGAATCCGTCCGACAGCGGGTAGGGCAGCACGGAGTCCGCGCAACCGGTGGTTACGTTCAACCCGACGCTGAGTTCACCCGTGCTGGTCGGCGGGCCGGCCGCCAGGCGACGCAGGCGAACCAGCGCGGCCGGATCACCGTCCTTCGCGGCGCGCATCGCACCGGGCAGCAGAGCCTGTAGCGCCGGGTTCAGATCGGCCGAGAGAAGGATGCTCGTGAGTTCGTCGGCGGAGCGGATCCGCACCGTCTTCCGCGTGCCGCCGGCGGAGACGACCGGGCCGCTCAGGCGGTCGGCGTCGGCTGCGTTCAACGCGGCGGCCACATCGGCCACCGGGTCGTCGGTCACGCCCATGCAGCGTCCGCCCGCGCACTGCTCGCGCAGGATCCGGGGCAGGCGGGTGAAGGTGTCCAGCAGGAACGGGTCCACGCCGTCGGGCCCGATCGAGGAGTCGAGGATCAACCGGTCGGTGTGATCTGGGTGGATGCGGGCGTACTGCACGGCCACGAAGGTGCCGTAGGAGACGCCCATCACCGCGATCTTGCGAACCCCGAGCGCCGCGCGCAGGGCATCGATGTCCTGAACGCTCTCGACGGTGCCGTAAAACCCGCGCTTGGTCCCGAGGCGTTCACCGCAGGCGCCGATCGCTGCCGGGGAGAACGGATCAAGCTCGCTCAACCGTTGCAGGGCCGGGCAGCGTAAGGCGCCTGAGCCGCCGGTTCCGCGCTGATCCAGCACGGCGATCCGGTAGCGCCGCAACGCGGGCCGCAGACTCTGGGCGAAGGAGCCGGCGTAGCGCACGCTGCTCTGGCCGGGGCCTCCGGAAAGCGCCACGAGCACGGGCTTACGGCCCGGTTGGACGGCGACCTTGAGCCCGATCGAGCCGGGCACGGCGCCGCTGCGATCCAGGGGCACGCGCACGGTCGCGCAGCGAAACCCCCTTTGGTGGGGACACGGCGTGGAGCGCAGCGCTGAAGCGGCAGTCGGAGCCGACAGCGCCAAGACGAGCGCCGCGAGGAGCGGGAAGAGCGCGCGACGCATCCGGGCGACGCTAGCGGCTGGGCTCAGTGGATGTCGCACCCGGCGCCGACTCGCGCCCCGTGAAGCCGCGACATTCCTGCACGGGCAACCGCGGGTAGCGCGGAAACGTGGAGTCCGTGCGCGAGCGCCGGCACAGGGAGAAGACCGACCCGCGGCTGTTGGGCACGAGCTGCTGGTGGGTACAGGCCGCACAGAGCCCGGTCGGCGGGGGGACGGGAGACACCGAGCGAGCCTAGCGACGCAGACTGGCGGTTGCCGGGTCTGATCGGACGTGGGCAGGCCGGCCGTAGAAAGGGTCGGGCCGCCCCATCGGGCGGTTCGTTGCGCGAGCAACTAGAATAGATCCTTCGTGGCCACTTTCCTCAGACTTCTCGGCTTCCTGCGCCCTTACAAGAAGGGCGTCATCTCGTCGAGCCTGCTGGCGATCGCCGCGATGGGCATGACGGTGCTGATTCCCTTGATGATCGGCAAGGGCATCGACAGCATCAACGCCGGCGACACTCCGGGCCTACAGACCTTTGCCATCGTCGTGGTCGTCGCAGCGATCCTTCGCCTGGCGCTGACGGTGTACCGCCGGCTGATCGCCGGGCAGGTGTCACTAGGCATCGAACTGGATCTGCGCAACCAGGTGTACGCCCACCTGCAGGAGATGGAACTGGGGTTCTTTGACCGCAACCAGACCGGCCAGCTCATGTCCCGGGTCACCGTCGATCTGCAGGCCGTGCGCTTCTTCCTGGGCTACGGCCTGATCTTCATGATGCAGTCGGCGCTGACGATCATCTTCGCGTCGGTCGCGATGATCATCCTGCAGCCTGGCCTGGCCGCCCTTTCGCTACTCCCCGTTCCGCTCGTGGTGTGGGTGGCGTTCCGCTACGGCACACAGGCGCGGCCTGCCCAACAGGAGGTCCAGCAGCGGATCGGCGAGCTCACCGCGGAGGTCGAGGAGAACATCAGCGGCGTGCGCGTGGTGAAGGCCTTCGCCCGCGAGGCCCGCCAACGCGAGCGCTTTGACAACCAGGTCGACCGCGTGTTCGACCAGTCGATGATCGCCACGAAGCTGGCGGCTTTCTACAACCCACTGATCGGCTTTCTCCCCCAGCTCGGCCTCGCCGTGATCCTCTTCTTCGGCGGGCGCATGGTGATCGACGGCACGATCCAGCTCGGTGAGTTCACTGCCTTCTACACCTACCTGCTGATGCTGCTCGGGCCGATGCGCATCCTGGGCGTGTCGCTCGGGATGGCGCAGCGCGCGACGGCCTCCGGCGCGCGCCTGTTCGAGGTGCTCGATCGCGACCCGCGCATCACGTCCAAGCCGGGAGCCCCGGATCTGCCGGCGGGCAACGGCCATGTGCAGTTTGAGGGAGTGACCCTGCGCTACGAGGGAGCCAACGAGCCTGCGCTGCACGATGTGAGCATCGACATCCCGGCAGGCCGGACGGTCGCGCTCGTCGGCGCGACCGGTAGTGGCAAGACGAGCCTGGTCCAGCTGATCCCGAGGCTGTACGACGTCGAGTCCGGGCGGGTTCTGGTGGACGGCGTCGACGTGCGCGACGTCGACGCCCGGTCGCTGCGCCGGGAGATCGCCGTGGTCAACGACGACCCGTTCCTGTTCAGCGCGACGATCGCCCACAACATCGCCTACGCGCATCCGGAAGCCAGCCGCGAAGCGATCGAACTGGCGGCCGAACGCGCGCAGGCCACGAGCTTTATCGAGCGACTGCCGGACGGGTTCGAAACCCGCGTCGGCGAGCGCGGGTTGACGTTGTCCGGCGGGCAGCGCCAGCGGCTGGCGATCGCCCGCGCGTTCCTGGCCGATCCCCGGATCCTGATCCTCGACGACGCCACCTCCGCGGTGGACGCATCGACCGAGCGCGAGATCAAGGATGCGTTGCGCGAGGTGATGGCCGGCCGGACGACGTTCATCATCGCTCACCGCCTGTCGACCATCTCGCTCGCCGATGAGATCGTCGTGCTGGAGGACGGCGAGCTGATCGCCCACGGGTCTCACGACGAACTTCTGGAGGCCAGCGAGCTGTACCGCAAGATCGTCGAGAAGGGCCTGCCCGACCAGGTCTTCCTAACGCTGAACCCGCTGGAGCGCGAGGTGGCGCCGCTGTGAGCCAACGCGACCAGAAGAAGAACGAGGGCGACGAGAAGCTCAGCTTCCGCGCCGACGTGCGCCGCCGCCTGCGCGGCACCTCTGGGCGCGGTCGAAAGATCCGCATCCTGCTGGGGTACCTGAAGCCCTACCGGGCCCGGGTATTCATGATGTTCGGCGCGCTCGTGCTGGCCGTCGCCGGGTCGCTCGCCCCGGCGCCGCTGGCGACGCTCGCGATCGACGAGGGTATCCAGAAGGACAACCTGACGGCACTCAACTGGATCGTTGTGGCGTTCGTCGCGAGCGCACTCATCGCCTGGGTGATGACGTACGTGCAGACATATCTCACGGGCTGGGTCGGTCAACGACTCCTACAGGACCTACGCCGCCAGATCTTCGCCCACCTGCAGAAGATGCCCGTTGCCTTCTACGAGCGGCGTCCCGCAGGCGTGCTCATCTCCCGCATGACCAACGACGTCGAAGCGCTGGATTCCTTGGTCACCGACAGCGTCGTGACCCTTTTCCAGGCTTCGCTGACGCTGATCGGGACGATCGTGATCCTGCTGTGGTTGGACGTGCAACTGGCCCTCATCACGTTTCTGATCTTCCCGGTGATGATGATCGCGTCGCTGCTCTTCCGGATCGCCTCCGCTGACGCGTACCGGCGCACGCGCGAGACGATCGGCTCGATAACCGCGTACCTGCAGGAGACACTCTCGGGGGTTCGCGTCGTGCGCGCGTTCGCTCAAGAGGAACGCCACCACGACGAGTTCAGTGCCCTGAACGACACGAACCGGGATGCGAACCTCACGACGGTCAAGCTGAACGCGGCGTACTTCCCGGCCGTGGAGCTGATGAGCGCCGTGGCCACCGTCGCGGTTCTGCTGATCGGCGGATCCCAGGTGATCGACGGGAGCCTGAGCGTCGGCGTGCTCGTGGGTTTCCTGGCCGCGCTGAACGGCTTCTTCGACCCGATCGGCCAGCTCTCGCAGCTCTACACCACGTACCAGTCCGGCATGGCCGCGCTGGACAAGATCTTCGAACTGCTGGACGAGGAGCCGGACATGAGCGAACGCGCCCAGCCCGTGGTGCTCGAGCGCCTGCGCGGGGAGATCTCCTTCGAGGACGTGTCGTTCCGCTACCGCACCGATAAGGGAACGAAGTTCGCCCTGCAGGACGTGGACCTGCATATCCCGCCCGGGCAGACGGTCGCACTCGTCGGAGCCACCGGCGCCGGCAAGTCCACGTTCGCCAAGCTCGTCGCCCGCTTCTACGACCCGTCCGACGGCCGGGTGCTGGTCGACGGCGTCGACCTGAGGGACGTGTCGCTCGACTCACTGCGCTCGCAGATGGGCATCGTCCCGCAGGAGGGCTTCCTGTTCAGCGGGACGATCGGGGAGAACATCGCCTTCGGTCGGCCGGATGCGTCGGGTGAGGAGATCGCAGCGGCGGCACAGGCGGTCGGCGCCGACGGGTTCATCGCCCGGTTGCAGGACCAGTACGACACGGAGGTCGGTGAGCGCGGCGTGCAGCTTTCGGCCGGCCAGCGCCAGCTTGTGGCCTTCGCCCGCGCGCTGATCGCCGATCCACGCATTCTGATCCTCGATGAGGCGACGGCGAACGTCGACCTGCACACAGAGGACCGGATTGAGGACGGCCTGCGACGCCTTTTGGCCGGCCGCACCGCGATCGTCATCGCCCACCGCCTGAGCACGATCCGGAGGGCCGGCCGCATCGTCGTGCTCGACCAAGGATCGATCGTCGAGCAGGGCACCCACGACGAGCTGATGGCCGCCGAGGGCGCCTACTGGGGGCTGTTCCAGGACTGGCAACGCCAAGCCGCGGCCTGAGTCCCTGTCGCAGCGCACCCCGCGACTGGCCTCGGTATCGTGCCGGAAGTCAATTGCGGGATGGTGTAATTGGCAACACGCCAGTCTCTGGATCTGGAATTTGGGGTTCGAGTCCCTGTCCCGCAGTAGTCAGACGTTCGTGCGTTGAGTTGGGAAAAGTACCCCCCTCTTTGCCACGAACGTCTCCGGTCGTCGTTTCCCGGTTTTCTCGCTCGTCCCCGTCGTCCTGTCGGCTCTTGGGCGCGATTCTTGGGCCCGTTCGGCCCCGGGAACGCAGAAGCGCCCAGAGTCATTTGACGCTGGGCGCTGGTCCTGCGGTTGTGGACTTCCTAGTTGAGGATCTCGCCGGTGTTGGGGTCGACCATGACCCCTCCGACCTCGATCGGCGAGTCTGAGCCGGGTGGCGCGTCGGGCCGGGCCTGGTCGAACGGGTCGTGCTGTTCGCGCTCACGCGTGATCTCGGGGTGGGTGTCGCCGCTGACGCCGACGTCGTAGTGGTCCTGTTCGTCGTAGTCCATACTGACCCGGTTTCGCGGGCTGGCCGCGGGTTGCGGGCGGGCGGGGCCGCCGTCCTGGACGGCGGCGGGGCCGTAGGGCCGCTGCAGGCCTTCCCGGCGGCGCTCGGCAAGCATCCGTGTGACGAGGTCGGCGCCGTCTTGCAGGTAGGGCGTGTCGTGGTTTCTGGCGGGCGGGACGTACTCGTACGTGCCGGCCGGGTTGAGGTTGGCGGTGCAGTCGGCGGGGATGGAGTGGGCGTACTGGACTTCCTGGTCCAGCCAGCCTTGGCGCCAGAGGATCTTGGCCCAGTCGCAGATGACGGCGCCGTTGGCGCGCAGTTGCTGCCAGTCGCGGCCGGGACGCTTGGGCCGGTTGAGGTGGTCGGTGCCGGCCAGGCCGTAGCGCCGGCGGGCGTTGTTGTGAGTGCGCTCCTGCTCCAGGCCCATTTCCATCAGAGCCCGGAAGGCCGGCGTGTTGCGCCACAGAGGACGTAGGTACCGCGGGTCGGTGTGGACGTTGTCGACGACGAGGCTCTGCACGATGGGCTTGAGCACGCCGGCTGTGTTGGCCTTCATGCATTTCTCTTGCGGGCGCGCGCAGGTGAACCACACGCGGGGCTTGGGCTCGGCGAGGAAGCGCGTGAACTCGGTCTCACCGCCGCAGTGCTTGCAGCGCGGGACCCCGTCGCGGTCGTACAGGTCCTGGTCGGCGAGATGGTCGGTGGTGTCGTGCTTGGACTTGCGGTAGGGGCCGATGCCGGTGATGCCTCGCTGGGCAAGTTGGAGGTAGACGTCCTTGGTGGAGAAGCCAGCGTCGAAGCTCAACGAGCGGATCTGATGCTCGTCGCCGGTGATGTAGGCGAGGCGCTCCAGGACTTCTTCGACGAGGTCGTATTCCTGCACGTCGGCTGCTTCGAGGACGTTCAGGATGCTCTCCCCCGTTCCCATGCAGGAGACACGCAGATGGTTGTTGCCCACCCACGCCTTCTTCACGCCGGCCTCGTCGGTGAACGCTCGCACCCCGGCCGACCCGTCGCGGCAGCGCCACCAGTGCCCGGCGTAGAAGATGCGAAGGATTTTGCGCTCCTCGTCGTAGTAGGTGGTCTTGGTATCCCCGACGAACCCCTTGGCGAACTTCTCCTCCAGCTCCGCCTGCACACCGTCGAGGTCCCGCGTGCTCGGAGAGGGATCGTCGAGCGTCTTACGGTTGGCGGCTTGGCGAACCTTCTTGGCCGCCTCCGTGGATCCCGCCTTCAGCATCCGGGTCTTCGGCGGCAGCTTTACGCCGTGCCGATTGCGGTGGACTCGGTGGTCGGGGTTGGGGCAGTTGTCGTCTGGGCCGCAGTCGTGGTGAAGGCGCGCGTTGGTCTGGGACTCGGTGCAGTCGATCGACAGATCGAAAGCGATCCGCCCGCCGGAGCGGTTGATCGCTTCGCGGACCAGCAGGGCGCTGGCCTCGAACAGGTCCTCGACGGCGAAGGCCTCAAGCTCCAGGAACCGGTCGCGGATCAGGTCATACCGCGGCTGCCCGCCGTACCCGCATTCGATCCACAGGTCCGTGCTGGCGTCCCGCCACCACGGCTGGATGTCCGGGCAGCCGGAGTTCACGAACGCTAGGTAGGCGAGCACCGCCTCCCCGGCTTCCCGAGGACGCCCCCAGTCCATGTTGTAATCGCAGACCGCGCGGAGCTCATCCATGAGCGGGCTGCGCTTGAGCAGCCGCACCAGAGCGACGGAGTTCAGCTCAGCGGCGTCCTTGGAGAACTGACCCACGCCCGGAAAAACCATCGGCAAGTCCGTACGGCGCGGCTTACGGCCCCTCATCGCCTTGGGCACGTACGCGAAGATCAGCTCCGCGTCCCCGCTGCGCCGACGGCGACGTTCCAGCTTCTGCCTGCGGCGCTCAGCAGCTTCCGTAATCCGCTCACGCGTCGATTTGAGGTCAGCAACGGCCATGTTCTCACCGTATCCGCCGGAAAACGGCATATTCGTCAGATTTGAGCGCTCACATTTGATCACTATCCGAACGTATGTTCGCATCTGGTCCGGATGGACTGTTTGCCCGCGAACCGCTATCTGACCGGCCGGGCCCGCCCCACGCGCTGACCGGCCCGCACGCCGGTAGCGTTGCTCCTCGATGCCACTTGAGGATCCCCCAACACCGCGCGCCATCACGCGCTTGCGGTTCCTGCGCGAGGAGCGCCGCATCACGCAGCTGGACATGGCGTTGGCGATCGGGATCAGCCCCGCCACCTACCGGCGCCTCGAGACCGGCCGGATGCCCAACCCTCCCCTGCGCTATCTCACCAACGCAGCGATCCTCCTGCACGTGCAGCTCAGCGACCTCATCGAAGACGAATGGCTGAAATGGTTGATCCTCGAACCGATGGCCGGCGAGAAGCCGACCCACCCACGGCTGCTCTGGGGCATACGAGTTGAAGAACTCCGCCGCCGCAAGCTCTGACCGACCTGGAAGTCGGCGGCGGATACGGCCCGAACAGCTCCGTCCGCCAGGACCCTGGTCACGGCGGTAGTCGCCAGCGAGGTCCCCTCAGCCGGTCCGATCTCCTGGGCTAATCCGCGGGCAGCGACTACAACCCGTCGAACTCGCTTATGGGCTGGCCGCCCCGTCCCTCGAGCGCTGACTGAACGGCGACCTGGATCTCCTCGTAGCGGTTACCAAGCATCGCAGCGACATCCTCCTCGCCGCGAAGAACGGCCAGGGCAATGTGATCTTGCGAGACCCGATCGTTGCCGAAACCCCGAGCAGGCGAAGGCGCACCTCCTGGAACTCGCCGGGGACCTGCTCGAGTTCACCGACACACCGAAGCGCTCGAGTACCGCCAGTCGCTCACGATGGCCGGCGAGGACGAAGCGGCTGCCGGGCCAACGACTTCAGCCTGACAATTTCGGCACGAGGACCAGCGTCTGGTTACAGTCGGCCGATGCCCCGTTCTCTTCTTATTCTCGCCCCGTTGGCGGCCGTCCTGGTGACCGTGGCCGCAATGTCGGTGCCTGCCCAGGCTGCGGTCCGCGACTGCAACGCTCATACGGCCAACATCACCATCACCTCGGCGCGAGGGATGAGCTGCCGGACCGCTCAGCGGGACATGCGCGCGTCGTTGAATCGCTGTTGTGCGACGAGGTTCAAGTCTCGCGGCGGGTTCTACTGCCACACCCACAACGACGCCTCCGGCCGTTGTGTGCGCGGCCGGCGCGCCTACCGTTTCCAGGCCTCCGAAAGCGAATAGTCCCGGGACTACATCTCGAGGCCGACGAGCAGATGCCTGGGACCCTCGTCGATGAGAGCGCCTGGGCCCGCGAGAGCACGCTCCGCGAGCCCCTGACAAGCGGGCGTCTCGTCCTGGGCGTAGCTACCTCGGGCAGCCATACGGATAGGTCGTCAGGTGTGGCTGCCCCTCGTACGGCACGCCATGCGTGAAGCGTAGGCGGATCTTCGTGTAGACCAGCACGCCATCGCAGTGCTTACGACCGGACAGTTGGATTCGCACCGGGTTGCGGGAGTGGTGGCCGGGGCTTGGTCCGTTGGCATAGTCCGTGCCACGTCCCTTGGCGGTAATCGACCCCCACCGAGACCAGTGGATCCGGGCGACATTCTCGTTGCTGAGCAAGTGGATGGAGTGGGGACGTGAGCGAAGGACCCCTCCGCCTGCGTTGACGCTGACGTACACGTGTTTGGCAGCGGTCTGGGCGACGGGCTCGCCCACCGCCATCACCGGAGCAAGCAGCCCCGCGGCGACCACGGAGAGGATTGCGAGCCATTGCCTGAAACCAAAGTCACGGGTGAGCATGGAGCGACCATCTCAGAGACCAACCCGGCCGCGCAAGCCCGATCAAGGCGATGACCGCCCCCGTGGTCTGACATACCGTTGTGTGACCCCGTCAGACCAAGCAGTACGACGTGAGCTTCAGCGTGCCCTGCCCGCTGCCGTACGGGCCATCCACGCGACCGACGCTGCTAGCAGGAGTCCTGCGCCACCCGCCCACGCAATGATCTTTGCGGGGCCGTAGGCGTGCGAGTGCCCGCTGACTTAGTCGAGCTCGGTGAGTGCCGTACCGACAAAGATGATGGCAGCGGCCAGAGCGATCCAGGAAGATGCCGGCCGGTAACCCGCCGCCCGCATCGCCCGCGATCCCAGCGCCCGTCCATCGTGCAGGCTGTCCCCGTCGCGTGTCGGCAGAAGCGACCGGTGGGATTACAAGATTGAGGCGGCAGGTTCCCCGCCTACTTCGGCAGGTCGGCGGCCTGACGGCGCAGGTCGGCCACGGTGGTGTTGTTCTTCTCGGCGTACCTCTGGGCCACGGTGGGGTACGGGATCCTCCGGTCTTCCTTGGCGTACGTCCTCCATCTCCGTTGAGTGAATGCCACGTTGTCTCGGTGCGCCCTGTCCTGTGCGCGCCTGATGCCCGCCACGAGCTCAGCCGGTGAGAGCTTGGGGCGATTGGGAACGAGCCCGGCAATGTTAGGGAGCGTCGCAGGCGCCGGAGGCAGCGGTTCGCGCTTGCGTTCCGGGGTGGCCTTGGGCGCAATCGGCAGGCCGGCATGGACCCGGGCGGTCTGGAAGTCGACCAGGTCTTGCTTCTGGGTTTGACTGACTGCGAGCGACAGGTCGCGGTCCTTCATGAACTGGCGCAGGACAGTCCTTGACCACGGCACGCATCCGACCTCGAGCATGAACAGCTCGAGCGCCACAGCGACACTCGTCCCGGCCGTATTGGCATTGGCCGCCCGCTCTCTGAGCCCGGCCGCCTGCAGAGCCGCGTCCCACCCGTAGTTCTGGTCAATCTGATCGACCGTGGGCAGCAAGTGCACACCCTTCTTGCCGTGCAGCCACTTCGACCCGATCTGGGCGCGAAGCACACCGCATTCCGTCTCGTACTGACCAGGGCGCAGCGTGTCGACGCCTAAGCGACCCGCGATCAACTTCAACGCGGCCGACACCTCCTCAAGCGAGGGCGCCGCGATCGGTGCATTCCGGCTCCGGCTTGCCACCCGATGCTGCAGGCTGTTTTTCTCATCAAAGATCGTGATCAAGATCTCTGCCCATGGCGTCTTCCAGCGTCGGCTGATCGACGCTGCCGTGGGAACCCCACTCCCCCAACCGGCCGGGCCGCGGCCCTTGTCAAAGTCCGGCCGGCTCGTGCGCACCGGATCACCAGGGGGCTCGCCCTCGGGCACATCCCGGGCGACGTGCATGGCGATCGCCCTGACAGCCGCTTCAAGCTGCAGATCGGTCGGCTTGCTGATCACCCGGCCCGTGTACTCATTACGTTCCACCCCGCGAAGTATTCCGGTGGGTGCGGAGAGCATCATCCGCCGTGCAGGTCGCCGGCGGTAGCGTCGCGGGCGTGAGCCGCCAGAACGGCCGTCCCGGCCGGCCCGTAGATCGTTGCGATCACCAGTTGGACCAGGTTGATACCGCGGGGAGCTACGAATCTGTTTGCCGACCTCCCCGCTAGTCCTTTCCGAGCAGACGGCGGAGTCCTCGATGGCGTCCAGGCGGCGCAGATGTTGAGGCTGTTGGTGGAGGCGCTGAGGAAGGCAGCGAATGAACGGGCCCGTCGCCGGCATAGGGCAGCGCGGGAGCGGAGATCGTCGGCGCCGACGGGTCGGCGAGGACCTTGAGGATCGCTTGTTCGAGATCCGGCCAGCCCATCTCAGGTTCTTGCCGGGTGAGATGCTCCGCGCCGGATTTGCCGGACTTGACCTGCTTCATCTCGGGCTGCTCGCCGAGCGCCTCCCAGGCCCGGGCGTATTCGTAAGCGGTGAACGCCGCGTAGTAACGGGCATCGTTGTGGGCTCGAGCCGCCGTGAACGTGGCAAGGGTCTTCCGGTCGTCCCCGCTCCAGGTGGTCATATCGGGAACTGGGAGACCGCCTCCGAGGGCCTGTTCGACATCCTGACCGAACGTGTACGGGTCAGCCGGAAAGTGTCGCTCGTAGATTGGCTGTCCTGTGGGGGCCTGCTGGCCTATGGCGTTCAGCAGCTGGCGGATACCGCCGGCGAACCAGCGGTCGAGGGCCGGCTGCGAGGCATTGATGCTCTGCCGCACCGTCGGCGGCTTGCCTTTGCTGATGAGCGCACGGTTGAACGTTTCTGCAGCGGCACGCAGATCCGTGCGCCACCGGTAGGCCAGCCATGCCTCGAGGTGCTCGTTGGCCCAAGCTCGACGATGACGGGTGATCACGTCCCGCAGCTGCTCGAAGCCAGCGCGCTTCTCCCGTCCCCCGCCGGTGACAGTGACGGAGATGGTGATGCCTTCGATCTCTCGGCTGCTCGTGCGCTGCTCGTGCTGGATTGGTGGTAGTTCCCTGGCCGCGGTAGCGAGCTCTTTGAAGAAAGCTGGGTCCACGGGGCAACCGGCGGCTTTGAGCTCCTCAAGCCGTGGTGTCTGAAGCGGAGAGATCTCGCTCAGGCCCCACTCCCAGAACCCGACGGTCTCGGTGTGATTGAACGCCGTGAGGGCAACGTCATGCCAGAGATGCAGGCCCGCCCCGAACGTGTCCCAAACACCGTTATGGGGCAGCCAGCGCGTTACGAGCCGGTCCGGGTTCTTGCTCGTGGCTACCGTGCCCCAACACCTCTCGATCTCGGCGTTGAGCTCAGCGGGCAGAACGGTGCGGTACAGGCCCTTGCGGTATTCGTTGTCGAAGCCCTTGTCGTGCGCCTCGTCCCGCTCGTCCAGAACACCCCACAGCGCTCCGGTGGCCGGGGTCTGGGATGCATAAACCCCGTCCAGGGCATCCCATGTCCTCCGCAGCACAGCTGTCCGCCGCTCGACGGGGCTACGCCCGTCCGCACCGCCGAAGAAGGACGCCAGCATCCGCTCAACCTCGCCAGCTTCGACGCCAGCCTCTGCGCCGGCTTGCCGGGCTCCGTCGGTCCCGCCGACGAACAGCTTCGGCTGAGGCAGCGCAGACACGATCTCCTCACCGGGGTTGGCCGGCTCGCCCAGGTAGGCGAGCAGGGCCAGCCAGTCGCCGGCGAACAGGCCGACCATCGGACGCCAGTAGGCCTTCGTGAGCGCCTGCCGACTAGTCGGAGATGCCTGCTTTCCCTTCGCGTAGAAGCGATCGACCAGGCTCCCCAGCATCCACATCCGCAGCCGCGCCGCCACATCCGGGTTCGCGTGGCGAGCCCATCCCTCGACGAGCTTGAGCCGCGCTCGGGCTCGTTCCTGTGCTGTTAGCCGAGACCAGCCGGACCCTGGCCGAAACAGGGCGAGCTCGGCGCTCAGGTCGATAGAGCACGCCGCGAGCATGGCGTCCAGCGGTGCCCATGCTTTCTGCTGGGCCTTCACGTCGGCCTTTCCGGCCTTGCCAGCTCGAAGGTCATGCGGGACGGCGAGCAGTTCGAAGATCGGTGTGATCGCCGCCCAGGCAAACGTGCCCGCGGGGTTGCCGCGCAGGGTGATCCGGTGACGGTCATCGTCAGCGAGACTGCCGACGAAACGAGGGTCCTGACGTGTCCAGTATCCGAGGTTTGCCCATCCGGCCTGGATCGTCTCCTTCGCCGGAAGCGCCCACGCCCCGCGTGCTTCCATCGCGTCGACGTCGACATGTACGGCGATCGCCTGCATCTGGTCGTCGCTGACACCCGGAAGCTGGACGGCCTCGTCGTCGTGCCGGTCACCGAGCTTGATGATCTTCTCGCCGGCCATGCCCCTGACGATGAGCGAGTCGATGACCTCATCTACTTGCCGCAGCTCTCCTCGACGGTCCTCCTCCGCGTCGATTGCCAGGCGCTCTACTGCTGTTGGCGCTTCGGCGAGCCGGCGCCCGAACGTTCGACTGGCGGTCATTGCGCGAGCTGGGACATGATCGTTGAGTACTGATCGAACGAGACGGGATTGTCGGTCTGCTGGACGTATGCGGCGTATCGCTGGGCCAGCGCCTGGCGTTCGCGTTCCTTGCGAGCCTGCTCGATGCGGTCCTCGCCGTGGACGATGTGCCGCTCAACTACTCCGTGTTCGAAGAGCACGAACGCTTCGGGGTGCAGGGCGGTGTCCCGGCCGGTGCTCCCGGCGAGTTCGCCGCGGCCGTTCGCGCCGCCGCTTTCCGGGACGATGTGCTCAGTGTTCGGGTCCATGTCGTTCTCGGCATAGATCGTGTCGATGTGATCGTCGATGCCAAGCTCAGCGTGGTAGACGACGTCCACGAACTGCTCGCCAGGAGCAACGCGGCCCGTGAGTGCCGGGTGATGGATGACGCGGATGCCCCGGCCGATGAACTGGTAGCACTCGGCGAACGAGCCGTACGGGCGCATCGGGACAACGACGCAGATAGCGGGGAAGTCGTAGCCCTGGCCGAGCATCCTCAGGTGGACAAGCCCCTGCAGGCCGCCGCCGTCCTTCTCGAACGCATCTCTCGTGTCCCTGATCTGCCGCGACCCCATGGAGTGATGCAGATGGCCGGTTGGGATCCCGTGCTCGGTCGCCACGCGGGCGATCTGTTCTGCGTGGCGTTCGCCCAAGGCGCTGAACAGCACCCGCGGCTTCACCGGATGCAGCAGATCGGCTTGACGGTCCAACGCGTCCTTGACTACGCGCATGACTTGCCGGATCGGCTCGGCGGACTTCGCGGTGACATGCGCGAGCTTGCGCTCGTCACCGAGGATGGCGAGCAGCTGTTCACGTCCGACGATCTCCTCTCGGGCACCGTCGGGCCAGACCATCTCGTACGTGGTCTGGTCCACGTCGGGGGCAAACCGGTGCACTCGCAGGTTCTTCGCGTTGCCGTCAGCGATGGAGTCGATGAGCCGGTAGCGGTAGACGACATCTGCGTCGATCGGCTTCCCGTCCATCCGCTGAAAGCACGCTGACATCAGCAGCGTCCGGGCGCCGGGGAAGCGAGCGAACGTCCGCTGGTACGAAGCCGACGCCGCAATGTGGGCTTCGTCCACGACGATGAAGTCCACGTCTCCCGGTTGCAGCTTGGCCAAGAGATGGTCTGGGCTGGTGCCATCTCCGAGCGAGTGGAAGTTGGTGATGATCACGTCGCACGCGAGCATCTGGTCGCGTGTCACGTCGCGGATGACACCTTCGTCAGCGTCCAACGTGCGAACGGCCGGCGGCCTGCATCCGGGAATGAGCGGGCCGCCAGGTAGGCCGTACAGAACGTTGCCGACTGCCTCATGATCAAAGGCGCGGTCGAATGTGCCGCGGATGACGCTCCCCGGCGTGACGACCAGCGCACGGCGTCGCGTGAATGCCAGCGCCGCGGCTACGCCCAAGGCGGTCTTCCCCGCGCCGACGCTCATCACGCACGCGGCTCGGAGCCCGCCCGACCCGTAGTAGTTAGCCAGGGCCGCGAACGCCTGGGTCTGGCAGTCGCGCAGCGTCTTCTGTTCAAGACGATCGCGCACGGCGTCGAAGTACGAATCTCGCTCAACCCCGCCGCTGTCACGCACCGGCCGGGGTTGTGGTGGAGCGTCGAGCGCGTGCACGGGGTCCGGGTCCATGTCAGGCGTCTCGATCACGGGTTGCGTGACGAGGTACGCCGCCAGGGACGGATCGCTGGCCATCACTGTCTGAAGCTGGGCGACGCATCGCTCGGTGTCGGTGCGGATCGCGTCGTAGGAGAACCGCACGACGGTGCGGCCGGTAGCGCTCACGTCGTTCTGGCGAAGCCGGTCGTACGTGAACGCGTCACGGGAGGAGTGGAACGCAAAGCCATCGAGCTCGATGGCGATCGTGTGCGAGTCGCCACCGATCTCGTAGTCCAGGCGGTAGCGGTGCCCGGCGATCTCTAGCTCTCGCTGGGCGGTGACGCGGCCGATGATCTCGGCGTGGGTGGCAGGTGCCAGTACCCAGCGCAGGAACGCCCACTCAAGGAAGCTCGCCGCTTCGAGTTGGCAGTGTGGAGGGTCAGGCATCCTCGGACTCCAGGACGAGAAGTCGTTCACGCGTCTCGGTGAGCTGCCGGTCGAAGAGCTGCCCGAACTCGTGTACCGCCATGACGCCGACGCGCTCCGCGTCAGCAAGGTTGCCATTCTCCGCGTAGATCCGGTACAGCAGCCGAATGGCCGAGGACCACAGCGGCTGAGGGTTCTCGTCGTACGTGTCGTCCAGGGCCAGGATCTCCGGGCGTGCACGTAGGAGGTCGACCTCGAGCAGACAGAGCTTTTCCGCCTCGCCGACGGCCGCGGGCTCTCGTAACCGAAGCTTGTACAAGCGCTCGGCTGACGCTGAGATGAGGAAGTGGTAGCCGTCCGGGCTGGCCGGCAGCTCGAGTCCCTCCCAAAACCACATGAGTTCCTCGGACATGGTGAGTGGCCCCGCGGGCTCGGGACGCTGATTGAGCGGAGGCGCCGACGTCATCGCCCCTTCGTCGAGTTCGTCCTCGTCTCTCGGGTACAGGACGGGCCAGTAGACATCGTCCGTGTCCCAGGAGGTCTCTACCGGCAGCGTGTCGTGCCCGAGCAGCGAGGATCGGTCCACGCCGGGCAGGGTCGTCCAGGAGAGGCCCGGGATGTCCCCGAACCGCCGGAACACCTCCGGAGTGCCGCTACTCATACCCGTGCCCGGAGGTGCCGGCAGGCCGTGCGGAGATACGCCAACGTCCTAGGCGTTCTCACGGTAGGCGCCGAACATCCGGCCGGACCGGTCCTTGGCCTTGCAGCTGTAGTCGTCGGGGTAGAACCGGCACTTGTACCCACCGGGTGAACGCCGACTGCGATAGGCCTTGACCATCAGCTTGCTGGCCCCACGGCAGGATGTCTTTGCGTGGTAGAAGATGAACCCGCGCCCTCCGAGGTAGATCAACCCGCACTTAAACGACGTATGTCCGTCACGCGGCGCGGCGTATGACGGCGCTGCGGAGATCATCAGTAGCACTGCGGTGCAGGCGATCGCCGACGCAAAGCACCGCACCAGCAACTTGAGCCGCCAGCTCCTTGCGACAGCAGACGTTGGCCATGCCGATGCGTTCATGAGTCCGACCCTATCCGGGTGAGCTCACAGGCGAGAGGGGATCGGAACCGGTGTGGACGACGGCCTTCCGGTAAGCGTTTCTCTGCACGCCTCTCGACGAAGGCTCAATGGCCTGCTCGAACGCCCATCGCCATGCCTCCGCTTCCTGGGATGCGGCGGGTGCGCGCTTGTCGTAGCCCTGCAAGCGGCGCCCGATCTCGTGATGGGCCACGAAGTAGGTCGGGTACACGCGGGGCCATACGGAAGGTCAGCGGCCCCGCACCTCCGCCGCCGCCCAAGCGCGAGTGGCGGCCGCCAGGCCTGCGACCCTGTGCACTGGGTGCATGGTCGTGTCCGGTGGAGACCGTAGCTTTCGCAGGGATGCTCTACGGCCACATTTCGTCTGCGGTTTCGTCTTCCGACGTCCCGCTCTACGCGGCGGGGGTCACAGCCCTAGCTGCGGCTGTTGTCGCGGTTTATCTCAACGCCGTCGGACGGAAGCGCGAGGACAAGAACCGTCGCCGCGACCTTTACAGCGAGGCGTACATGGTTGCGCTCGAGTGGTGCGAAGCCGTGTACCGCGTTCGCCGTCGCGCCACGGACGGCTCACAGGACAGTGGTCTGGTTGAGCGGTTTCACGGGATGCAAGAGAGGATTGCTTACCACGAGGGATGGTTGAGCATCGAGGCCGTCGAGCTCGGGGTGGCCTACCGCTGTCTATTGGATGAGGTCACGGGGCAGTGCAAGCCGCTCCTGCGTCAAGCCTGGACAGAAGTTGGGCGTGATCCGAGAGCCCCAACGCCGGACAGCGACGTGGACCCTGACCTAAGCGTCGCCAAGGCTGCGTTTCTGCGGGACATCCGCGAGCACCTCTCATGCTCGCCATGGGTTCGCCGCAGGGTCAGGAAACGCTATGAGAACGAGACGACCTAGGTGTAAGTCCCGAGCGGGTTGTTCCGTTTTTCGTTGAGGCGGGCGATCGGTGGCTGTCGGCCGATGGCTTGGTGTGGTCGGCGATGGTTGTAGGTCCAGAGCCAGCCGTCAAGGGCTGCGGTGCGCTCGTCGCTTGAGCGGTAGATCGCGCCGTAGGCCCAGCCGCCGAGCATGGTGCGAATGAACCGCTCGGCCTTGCCGTTGGTCTGCGGGCGATAGGGCCGGGTGCGTAGGTGCTTCAGGCCCAGCGCGCGGCAAGCGATCGCGTGAATCGTCGAGCGATACGCCGAGCCGTTGTCGGTGAGCAGCTGCTCGGGATTCATGCCGTGGCGGCGGTAGAAAACGCAGGCGCGGCGCAGAAACCCAACCACGGTTGCCGTCTTCTCATCGGGCAGCACCTCGGCGTAGGCAAGCCTGGCGCAGTCATCGATGGCCACGTGAACGCATTCCCAACCGACCTGCTGGCGGCGCCTGCCGGCAGCGTCGGTCTTGGTCGGGTTGCTGCGTCGTTTGCCGCTCACGCGATGCCCGGCGCCCCGGTGGATGCGCCCGAGCTTCTTCACATCGATATGGATCAGCTCGCCGGGCCGCTCGCGCTCATAGCGCTGGGCAGGCTCCATCCCCAGGCGGCCCAGCTTGCCCATCCCGATCCGCGTCAGAATCCCCGAAACAGTCGAGAGCGGCCGGTCCAGGACCTCAGCGATCTCCGGCCCGGTGAACCTCAACCGGCGCAGCGCAGCGATCGCCTCGATCGTTCGGTCTTCGGTGCGGTTAGCGACGGTATGCGCGGCGCAGGAACGGTCCAAAAGCCCGCCCGGGCCCTCGGCTCGGTGGCGGGCAATCCACTTGCGCGCGGTGCGGTCGCTGATCCCGGCCGCCTCGGCGGCCACGATCAGCGACCACCCCGCGGCTACCCGATCAACGAGCATCTCACGTCCTTTCAGACTGAGCCTGGCGTTAGCGTGGAGCTTCATCCGGTGTCCTCCTTGGAGGGTTTGGCGGCCTTAGGAACCACCAACCCTCCAACGAGGCCCGGATGAACAATGCGCTCAGGAACTACACCTAGGAGAGCAATGGACCTTCCAGAAGCATTCGACACCTTCCACGACAAGATCTCCCTGGGTATAAAGGCCACGCAGAAGATCGAGGTCGCCACTGGCGGTCTGACGAAGTACCTGTCCGACCAGTACGGGCTGGGTCCAGGCGGCGTGTTCCTGCAGGGATCCTGTGCGAACGACACGGCCGTTGAGCCTGAAGACCGCCACGAAGGTGAGTACGACGCCGACCTGATCTCGTTGAGCGCGACGCCTGGGATGTCGTCCGACGAGGCGCTCGACGATCTCGTGGCTGTCCTATGCCAGAACGGGACGTACGAGAAGCTGATCCGGCTCGAAGGCTCCAAGAAGAAGCCTTGTGTGCGCCTCCGGTATGCCGACGATGAGGTTGGCGGCTTTCATGTCGATGTTGTCCCGGCGCGCGCGTCTGCTTCAGCGGACCCGCAGGCGCCCCTCGAGGTTCCGCGACGCGGGGCGGGATGGCATGACACGGCTCCGGCCGAGTACACGGACTGGTGTCGGAGCAACGGGCCGAGGTTTGCTCGGACGGTCAAAATGCTCAAACGGTGGCGAGAGCATCATCAGCCGGCCCGGCAGAGCATCAAGTCCATCGTGTTGCAGGTCCTCGCCTCCAACTCACTTGGCAGCCAGAACTCCGATGCGCAAGCCCTCGTCAGCACGCTGCGGGGCGTCAAGGTCGTTCTCGACGAGTCGGGCGCCGGCGCGCCGACCGTGCTGAATCCGGTTCTTCTCTCGGAGGACCTGGCTGCACGGTGGGATGCGACGGCCTACCAGAACTTCCGCAAGGAACTGGACGAGGCGGTCAGTCTCGCTGAGCGGGCTTTGGCTTCGACCAACGTCGAGGAGAGCCACCGGCTTTGGCGTGAACTGCTCGGTGATGATTTTCCGTCCGCGCCGGCCCGGCCGGCCGTGCCGCCGACGGTAACTCCGTCAACTCCCGCACCTGGCTTCCAGGACTCCCAGGCGCCGCCGCGTCGTGAGCGCTACGGCTGATCCCGTGACGGGCTGGTTTGAGCGCCATCCAGAGCGGCTTGAATGGGAGCTCGCGCAGTTCGTTGAGGCGCGCGACATGCCGGCCGTGCAGCGCATGGGTTTGCAGGACGGACGGCACCCTGATCACCTTGTGATCGTCACTCAGCTTCCTTTCGGGGACGAGGTGCTCGACATCGAGGTCGCCTACCCCTTCGAATTCCCGGAAGAGGGCCCGACGATCTACGGCAAGACCGTCCTGGACCGCCACCAGAACCCTGCCGGCAATTTCTGCTGGGCCGAAGATCATGACCGGGACTGGTGGCCCGGCATGAGTGCGGCTGAGATTGTTGACCGAAGAATCCGCACGCTCCTGGCCGACAGCGCTCTGGGCCCCGGTGCCGTCGAGGAGGCCGAAGCGGACATGCCCGAGCCGGTAACCGGTCATCTCACATTCTCGCCCGGGGTCGTCGTCGTTATGGACCCGTACTTCAGACCTGATCTGCCCGGGAACGCAGGCAGTGGAGAGATTGAACTGGTAGGCCGCTCGGGCCGGTTCCTGCTCATGCGCGCGATCGGCCTTGGAAAGACCAGAGCAACAGCCACTGAGGTCTGCGAGCTGTACTTCCAAAACCAGCGCGCGATCAAAGGCCATTGGATCTCGATCACCGGAGCCGTCGGGCCAGAAGTGTTCACGCCCAAGGCCATCCTTGAACGTGTGCGAAGCGCGCTACCGCAGGTACCGGCCGGGCTGGCCCAGATGATCAAAAAGAACCACCTTGCTCAGGCAGACTGCTGGGTTGGTCTGACATTCATGGAGGAAGGCCCCAGTCGTGGTGAACTCCGGCGCAACTGGGTGTTCGCCCAGATCCGGCTGAACAACAAGAACCAAGGAAGCTCACCCAGCCTTCTGCGCGCGCAGGCCCTCACCAAGGACGAACGCGCCCGGCGGATCCCGGAGCTAACTGGTCTTGACGGTGCAAGCGTGGTCGTGGCCGGTGCGGGCTCGCTGGGTGCGCCCCTCGTGCTCGAGCTCGCCAAGGCCGGCGTCGGGCAGATCGACGTGATCGACAACGACTTTGTCGACGTCAACAACAGCGTTCGACATCCACTCTCTCCCGGGTACGCAGGCGGATACAAAGCTCTCTCTGTTGGGAGGGCCGCTCAGGAAGCCAATCCCTTCATCAGAGTCCTCCCGCACACCCTGTCCGTCGGCGCAGGACCGGTCGAAGCACAGCAAGTGGCCGACCTGGTCAACGCTGCCGACGTCGTCGTCGACACGACCGGCTCGAGTGCTGTAGCGCGCATCCTGCAGCGGGAATGCAGCGAAGCGCACACTCCGATGGTGGTCGCGGGCCTGACAGCTGGAAGCTTCGGTGGCGAGGTGCTCGTCTGCGAGCCCGGCGGTCCCTGCTTCGACTGCTTCGCTCAAGCGCAGGGGGCGGGCACGATCCCTGAGCCGCCGGCCGCGCCAGCCGGACCTGGCGTCACGCCCATCGGCTGTTCACACCCCGCCTTCTCGGGTGCAGGGTTCGATGCCACGGCGCTGGCGGCGCGAGCAGCACGGACTGTCGTGCAGGCCACCGGCCGCTCTGCGTATCCGCCAGCAGGTTTCAACTGGGCGGTCGTGAACTTTCGCCATGACCCTGAAGTGCAAACGGGAACGCTCGCCAGGCATCCCGGCTGCTGGCGACATTCGTGACGATCGTCCTGCTCGACAACCGAGCAATGGCGTTCATTGAACGAGAGGCGATCAAACGGCGGCTCGTTGAGACAGGAGGAGCAATCTTCGGCTGGGAGGCCGAGGACACGATCGTGATCGCCTGCGCCTCCGGACCAGGACGCAAGGCCAAACACCGACGGCACAGCTTCGAGCCGGACCGCTCAACGACCGCCGCGGCGATGGCAGCAGTCCAGGTAGCCAGCGACGGCCGTTACGGCTTCCTGGGCAGCTGGCACACCCACCCCGGTGGAGCCGCGGTTCCCAGCACAACCGACACGGGCACCGCTCGGGACTTGGCCGGGCAGAAGCCCTTGCTGCTCCCCCGCCCACTCCTCCTGATCCTGTCCACCAGCCGGAAGAAGAACGTTGGCCTCATCGAAACAAAAGTCTGGCACTGGAACTCGGATGATCAGCAGCTCGCCGCGGCTGAGCTTCAGGCGGTCGAACTTGAGGACCGTTATTGCCCGGACGATATGGGATCGCATTAGGAATGCGCCGGTTGCGCGGTGAGACAGGTAGGGGTGTCTACTCGATGTGAGCTTCGACCTGAGCAGCCAACGTTGAGGGCGTGCAGAGACGGAAACCTGCCGTTGCCGACAACCTATCCAGGGCACTTCTCAAATCAGCTTTTGCCAAGCCTGCGTGTACTTCTGATGCCCGGCACTAGAAAACACGCCTCGACGAACCGGTCGGGTGGCAACGTAGGGAGATGGGTAAAGGCGCGAGATCTGCGGTGACTGTTCTGGCTGGCTTCACAGTCATGGCCACAAAGGAGTTCAGCCCGTTGGATGGTGGCCAAACGGCTTCACTGGGACAGTTCCTGGTTCTCGTCGGGGTCTTCACTTGGCTCTTCGCCGTCCTGCAAAGGACTATCCGATCTCAAACTTCGCCATCCCGCGCGGATAATCAGGTTGACCTCTTCAGCCAGATCGACCCGAAATGCAATGAGCGTCCACACGATGCACGGCAACGCCAAGATCAACACGCACAGCAGTGATCCGACGCCCTCCAGTGCGCCACCGGCGGCGGCCGGAAACACCTCAAAGCCGTCCGCGTGACTTGCTGCCGCAACGGCCTGCCCCGCCATCAGCAGAATTGCCAATGCGAACAGTGCGGTCCCTCCAATCGCGCGCTGAGCATCCACTTGCAGGCGCTGGCCTCTGTCTGCGAGAGCCGCTGATAGACGTACCCATCCCAGCGGCCAGAACGACATCATCGCCGCGACCGCGAGTGCGGAAGTAGCCACCTGGAACTCCCATGTGTGATCGGTCGAAGAATGGTCTACGGCGTGCTGCGTGAGCACGACAGCAGTGAGATACGGCCCAAGCGCAAAGAACCCGTAGATCGTGGGCCCAACTATGGAGGCTTTCTGAACCGCACGTCCGATAAGACCCAACACCTGGAGGATGACCCCAGCACCGACGAAGACCACCACAGGCGCGTACACGACAAGGCTTACGTCTCCTGGGGCATCACGCGCGATCGCACTTGCCGCGGCAACAAGGCCCAGAGAAACCCCCACGACCAGCATGGCAATCCCAACCGCGCGCCCGCCCCGGGCATCGACGCCGCGGTCCAGTACCTGCTCCAGCACTGTCGCCCCGACGAAGCCGATCGCCGCCGACACCGAGCTCGTGGCGCCAACCGCCTGTAGGAGAACGAACGAAGCAGCGGCCACCATGACCGGCCGGCAATACCTTTGAAACTCGCCGCTGCGCACAGCCATGTACTTGCAGGACTCCAGCCGAATCCCTACCAATGACAACGCAATGACACGGCGGCCGATGAGCGGCCACATGCAGAGAGCCCCTCGCTCCGCCGCGCAAGCGCCAATCGCCCGTTCAGATGATCTATGCGGGATCTGCGCCCCGAACAGGACGAACCGGCCGGCACGTCCCGCAACGCGACCTGCCGCTGGGCGCTTGCAGCCGGGACGGGTCCGCCGCCGTTGGGGTCCAGCGAGCCGATGTCCTCCGCAACCACATGTCCGTCGGCAACCCGCGCGCGCAGATGCACGTCCCGGGCTGAGAACTCCGCCAGGTTGATGACAGCCGCGGTGAACTTCGACGGGCCGCCACCTCCGCCGTCGTCGTCGGCCCAGTGGCGTGCGAAGTGCACGCCGACGGTCGGGGTCAGCGCGTACCGGAGCGCCTGCAGAGCGTCTCGGCTGGTATCCCGGCTGGCAGTGGCCGCTCGCCAGGCCGTGATCGCGCCGACGGCCGCGGCCACGCCACCGACGAGCGCGCCGATTCCACCCGCGACCTCGTACCACGCACCGTCGGCGAGCGTACATGCGAAAAGTCTTGTTCGGGGATGCTCGGTCGTAGAGTCTCTACCACAGTCATGAGCAAAGACCGGCCGGCACGCCCGAAGGGTGCGACGAACTTCGACATTGTCGGCATGAACGACGAGGAGTTCGAGCGCATGAACGCGCGGCTCATCCGGTTGGAGCATCCGACGGCGTTCAAGCCGGCCAACGTCTCGGATGGTGGCGCGGACATGCTGTTGCCGGGGGCCGACGGCTCCGGCTATAAGCGGAGCTGGCAGTCGAAGCACTACCCGAAAAAGATCTACTGGGACAAGTGCGAGAAGTCGCTCGCCGATGCTCGTAAGCACTGGAACCCAGAGCACTACACCTTCGTATTCCCCCGCGAGCTCACCGTCGGCGAGCAGAAGACATTCGACGAGAAGTTCGGGTCGCTCGACATCACGGTGGATTACTGGAACGGCGAGGAACTGCAGGCTCGCCTGACGGGCTCAGACGACGGCGAGCGCGTCGCGCGTCACTTCTTCGAGGACCCCGAGCTTCAGCGGGAGCAGACGTACCAGGCCATCGAGGCGGGCGGGCGCCTCGACGATGCGGAGGACGCAGTTGACCGCCTCTCGAACATCGGGGCCTTCCTCGCTGGCAACGATGCGTACTTCTCGTATCCCGCGACAACGCATGAGGAGGGAGGGCCAGCGCCAGCTCTGACGCCCGGCGCCATCATGAGCTTCGCAAAGGGCGACGGCAAGGTAAGAAGCCGCGTCGACGTGGTGCCTCGAGACGACGAGGCGATGGAGCGCTACGGACCCGAGTTCGTGCTCCAGCCATCTGAAGGTGAGGTCGGCGAGCGCGCAGCCGAACGCCTCCAGGAGGCGCTTCTTGAGGGAACCGAAGTCGAAATCGACGAGGGACTCGACATCACCTTCACGCGGATGCCGCCCGGTTTCGATGACTTCGTTGGGGAGCGGTTGACCGGCGGAACCATGAAGTTCGGCCGAGTCGGGCCCGCCCGCCGGCCCGTGCCACCGTGGAAGGCGCACCTCCGCGCCGAGTCCGGCGAAGGGCAAGCGGAGCTCACGGTGAAGCTCCACCCCGTCGCCACCCCGCCCGACGGGTGGGACGGGGCACTCGCAGGCGAGTATGGCGGGCTGACCGTCACCGCCATGTTTCGGCAGCGCGGCGACGGCGGCGAGCTTCGCTGGAATTTCACGTACGCGCGCACCCGCGCGTCCGTTGGCGAGCAGCTCGACGCACTTCGCTTCATGCGCGCCATCAGCGCACCAGGGGAGCTCGTCATAACGGACCGCGGCGGCAGCGGCCGACCCGAGATACGCATGGCCACGCCGGTCGAACCGCTCGGACAGGGGCACCGCGCGCTGGTTGCCTTCCTTGAAGACGTCCACGCCATCGAGAAGTTCGCCGGCGTCGAGTTCGAGCTACCCGCACAGGTCCGCGGTGCCGACGCCAACCGGGTCGGCGTGATCGCTGAAGCTGTGCGCAACGGCGGTTATTCCGGCACCTGGGACGACTTCGAGATGACGGTCCCCTCGGACAACATCGAACCGCTGCGAGAGGGCCGAGTGGTGCGCTGGGAGCGTCCAGTAGCAGCGAACGTACTGGGGCGCGTAGTCGACCTGGGTTACACGCAAGTGGACGTCGCGGGCTACGTCATCGCCTCCGAGCAGGAGGCACCCGACCAACCTGGCTACACGATCGTGCGGCTTGAGCCTGCAAGCCCCGAGTCCGCGTCCGTGTTCGAACGCTTGGTCAAGAAACCCACGAATGCCCAACGCCGACCGCCTCGTCAAGTGCGGAAGAAGCAGAAGCGTAAGCACGGTGCCAAACACCCGAAGAGCAAGAAACGCCGGTGACGAACGCTGGGTGCTGAGGTCCCGCCGGCCGTCAGGCGTAGAAGTTGTGTCTGGTAGGAATGTTGAGCTGTGCGTTGGCGAGGCTGGCGAACACGGTTGACGCAAGGCCAGGGAGGATGGTGCGTGGCATCCAGCGCGCACTGGTGAGTGCGCCCGCCCAGGTCACCCAGGTGTTGTCTTCGTCTCGCACCGGCCGGTGGTGGACGACGACCGCGCCGGCGTGGCCTGCGCCGGCGACGTGTGACGCGTCCCAGGCTGAGAGGACGGCGGCCGCGTATTCCCGGGCGCGGAACGAGGAGGCGGGCGGACTCGCTTACGTCGTTCGGGCCGGCAGCGTCCACCGGCAACTGGCCGGGTAGCCGGCCGGCGACCTGCAGTCCCTGGCCGACGAGGTATTCGACCTGCGCGCGTGGGCCAGTGACGACCTCGACGGCCCGACCACGGACGTCCGCCGGCTTGCCATCCTCGACCGGCGAGGACCGGCCCAGGGACGCGTAGCTCGGACCGGAGCGCCGGTCGTCGTGCAATGCGTCCAGCAGTCCACTCCGCGATCGGACCGTCGACCTGAGACGAGGACTCCCATCCTTGACACGATCGAGCTCGGCGAGACGGTGACCGCTAAGAACGGCTGGTCGGAGCGTATGGACCTGCTCGAGCCCCTCCGAACTGAATCCATGTGTGAGCTTGTCCGCCGTCAGCACACGGACGGGACCTCGCTGGGCATGTTCCGCCCTACGGACGTCGATCGGCTCGTCGTCGAGCCCACACCCGGGTGGACTTCCCAGCAACGGATGATCCTCGATCAGAAGCCGCTGTTCGCTGCGAACCCGAAGGGCATCCTCGAGAAGCCGCCGCTCACTCTCTCTTACCGCTACCGGTGCGAGGACCCGGCCTGCAAGGGGCACGAGCAGCAGAACGTGGACTGGGAGGTTGGCCAGGCCTGCCGCGCGTGGTCAGCTCGCGCCGCAAACACCGCCGAGCTGAAGCAGATGCTCGAGACGAAGTGGCTGGACGAGATGTGCGGTCCGGCCCGCGACACGAATTTCGTGGTCGGCAGCCAGCACCAGTATCCGGACAAGTTCCTCATCCTCAGCGTGGTGTGGCCGCCCGTGCAGGCCCAGACCTCGCTGCCGATCGCCGCGTAGCTACAGGTTCTTGACGACCAGGCCGGGCCGGCGGACGGCGAGTTCATCGACGAGCAGGCTCCGATGGCAGGTCCGATGGTCCGCTTCAAAGCACATCACGCACGTCAGCTGGCCGTCCAGTCTCGCCGCGAGCGCATCGACCGCCGGCGCAGATCCGTTGCGAACATGCGCGAGGTATCCGACCTCACCCTCGTCCTGCCGCCCAGAGCGGTACAGGTCCCGCAAGGGCTTGGGGTTCCCGAGCGCACGCTCATGCTCGTACGCGATGCCGGCCTCGGCCAGGCACTCTCCCAGCTTCGTCTTGGAGAACCCCCGCCTCCGCGACAGCGGAAGCTCACGAACATCGACGAGCCGGCGAACGCCGGACTTCTGAAGTACCCGAACAAGATCCCCAGGGGTCTTGTGCTGCTCATAGCCCGTGGTGAGGATCGTCAACGGCATCACTAAAGGTTCTACCCGGATCGCCTAGCCCCTGCCGCGCCGGGACGGAGCCGCACGCTCAAACGAGCTCTGCTCGCTGACGGTCGTTACGAGCGGCGTGAGGTCGCGCGGGCCGATGAGAACTTTAGGAGGCCAGTCCACCCGGTCGCTCGTTTCCCAGATACGGCGCAGGGCGCGAGCCGCGTCGCGGCGAAGATTCATCCGCTGATCGTGAAGACCATGCAAGACCATGTGGATCACGACGTAGCCGAACGAGATGGACGCGCCCCAAGCCTCCGTTCGCCCCGGCGCCGTTGGAATCTTGAGCGAGTAGGAGCCGAACCAGCCCATGTGGCCGTGGCTGTTGGCTCCAAGCCAGATCTCCAGTCCATCAGGCGGCCTGCGCGTGCGGTAGAGCTCGCGGGCAAGTGCCGGATCGGCGAAGTCACGCGCAGCTGGATCTCCGCGCATGGCAATGAGTGCCGCAGCGAACGCCCAGAGGGCAAGGCCGGCCTGCTCTTCGGAATCGAGCGTCACCGGGGTGTTCGCCGCAAAACAAGCCATGAGCGGCTTGACCTTGTCCTCAACCTGGTTGAGCCAACCGCTGTTGCACCGGCCGCATACATTGCGGCTTGTCAGAGCGAACGTCTTCGCGCGTTTCAGCTCGCGCTTCTTTCCTGTCCCCGGGTCGATGTATTCATGGACGACCGCGTGGTCTTCGGCGTCGTCCGGTTCATCGAACATCTTTGTCCAAGACTCCGCGAAGATATGCGCCTTGGTTACGCCTGAGGCGCCGCAGAACATGCAGGTTTCCGGCGGCCGCTGAGACACCCACTCAGGGTGACAGGACGAACGGACCTTTCACAGGTTCCAGCTATCGCCGGGCCACCCATCATGGGGCCGGACGGCGGCGGTATTGGATGGGCGGGCTTCAACCCGAGGACCGAGACCGAGGTGCAAGCGCCTTCCCCGGCACCCGTTGTGTCCGTAGGCTTGCGGACTATGGCTCCCATGACGGCGCTGCCAGCCTTCGACGCTCGGGCCGCTTCAAGCGGACGCGCCGGCGGCCATTCGTAGCTGTTCGCCGTGGTCGAACCCGTCCACATTCCGGAGATGGTGCGAAGCGCCGCGCTCTCCCGCCTCGAACAGTACGGCGTCACCTCGATGGAGCTTGGCGAAGCCTTTCTTATGGGTGAGGGCTATGGCTCCTTTGAGGACTACATCCAAGTAATCGAAGAGCGCTACGGGCCCGACGAAGCCGAACGGGTGAGAGCCCGGATGAGAGAGCTCGCCGAAAAGGATGCCCAGGGGCTTGCCCGCGGCGGCAACCTCGGCGCCGCGTACCGCGAACAGGTTCTCGCCAACAACCTCCCGCGCTACGCGCTCATCGCCGGACCCGACGCTGAGTTCCTCAAGGGCATCGACTACGGCCTCGAGCGCATCGGACATCTGTACGCGGAGGTCGGTACGGGTCGAGGATACGAAGCCGGCCAGGATGCAGTCCTTCACCTCGACGAGCTGTTCGCCAAGCGCGGGGTGCCGTACCGCTTCGAAGACATGAAGAGCGTCTGGGCCGGGGACCGCGGCCTGCACGACGTCGTAGTCACCCCGGCCCTTCAGGCCCTTGCCGACCCGCGCCTGGCTGGCGCCAGAAATGAATTCGAGGCGGCGCTCGCACATCTGCGAGCCGGAACACAGAAGGAACGCGAGGACGCGATCGAGGAGGCGGGCAAGTCCGTCGAGAGCGCGATGAAGGTCCTCGCCGATGAAACGGGAACGACGCTCCCGGCCAACCCGACCGCGAGGCCAATGTTCGCTGCGCTGGTACAGGCCGGCTGCCTACCGGACTACACCGAGAACCTGATTCAGGCCGCAGCCCGCATCCGAAACAAGACGGGCGGTCACGGCGCTGGAGCCCAGCCACGCCAGATCGACCTCGACATAGCCACAGCGTGCGTCAACGCGGCTGCCAGCGCCCTCGTCCTTCTCGCCGGACGGCTGCCGTAATCCGCTCGATTTACCCGAGCGCTCTCTCGCGGCCAGAAGCGCTCATTCGGGCCCCGTGTGCAGAACCCCAGGCACCCCGTGTGCAAACCCACGGATCCCGATCGCAGACCGCCTGCAAATCGGACTTTCCCAAACGTCTCAGTAGTAAGTAGTCGCAGTCCTACCTCCGGCAAGCCACCGCCGTCGAGCCCTTCGACCGGCAGCCCTCCAGGCGCAGCGCAGCGGTGCGGAAGGCCGCGAGGGGCGGCTTGTCGCGTGTGGTCGCCGGGGTGACGATGGTGCGCAGCCCCGAGTAGTCAAACGGGTTGATCGTGCTCTTGTCCGCGGTGGCCCACGCGTACCAGTACCAGGCCGTGACGCCGAGCCGCTTGCGCACTGACGCGTAGGCCGGGAGCGCGGCGCGGATAAGCCCTGGGAGCGCGGCCGGGGTCACCTCGACGCCGAAGCGGCTGCGCACCAGCCCCACCGAGGGCGGCCAGCCGGCCTCCGTCACGACGATGGGCAGCTTCTGGTCCCCGTGGGTGTTCATCACCGCCCGGACGTTCTCGACGATCGCCAAGACGTTGGTCAGCTGGAGGCTGTACGGGTGCAAAGCGACGCCATCAAACAGGCCGCGGGCCCCTGCCGCGTACAGCGCCTCCAGGTCGGTCCAGCTGAAGTTGACCAGCCCGGCAAGGAGCACCTTGGCCTTGGGGTCTACTGACTTGAGCGCGTCGTGCGCGGCACGCAACACCGTCACGTAGTCCTGCTGCCACACACGTTGCGCCCAGAACAACGTGAGCTCCGGTTCGTTCCAGATCTGCCACGAACGAATCGGCATGGCGGGGACGTCGCGGTGCCGGTGCCAGAGCGTGCCACCGGGTCCGTAGCGCCGCGCCAGGGCGGCCAGGAACGCGGCGTACGGATCCGGCCGCGGTGGCGAGGCGGCCCGACCGGGCAGCGTGGCAGCCCATGACGGCGCAAACACGACGACCGGGACGAAGGTGAGACGGTGGCGGGCCGCGGCCAGCACGATCCGATCTGTGTCCGTGAAGCTGATCGGGCCACCGGCGACCGGCTGCGCGCCGGGCCAGGACACGGCGGCCACGACGCTCTCAACTCCCGCCTTGACCATGTCGCCCATCTGGCGATCGATCGGGAACGCCGGGCTCAGCGCGCCATCGCTGACGTTCATACCGATGAACCCCTGGGGGACGGTGCGCTTCGGCGTTCGGGCGTCGGCCACCGCGGACAGCACAAGGCAGAGGACGAGAGTGGCCGACACGATGCGCCGCACCACCGTCACCATGTTCACGACGGAAGCCGGAGGAGGAGCACGGTCCAATCCTGACAGCCCGTCGGCGGCGACGCGGAAGCTGCCCGGCGATCCTCAGCCCGCACGCACCACAGACTCCACCCTCGTCCCGTCAGGATCCAGAACGCCCAACATGCCCGCGTCCCGCCCGCCGGCCGCCAGCGCGGCCATGTGGAACTCGGCGACGACCCGCCGTTGCGATGCGGGGAACGCCAATTGGAGGCCTCTCGTGGGCGGCCGGCCATCCGCGACCAGCGCCATCGTGGCCCATGCCCCACGGAACTGGCGGCCTGTTTCCCACGAGGCCCCCGGCTCGAGCCCGGCGTAGCGCGCGACGGCCTCATAGAAGCGGGCGGCCCGTTCGAGATCGCCGACCCCGATCCACAGATGGTCGACGACGACGCCACGACTCATGTCGTCGTGGTGGACGGCCTCCACGCTGTTGCCGTCCGGGTCGCGCAGGAACGCGCCGTAGTAGCTGTCCTTGTACTGCGTCCTGGGCCCGGGAGCGCCCGCATCCTCGTACCCCGCCGCGCGGCCTGCCTCCCAGAATGCGTCGACCGCCCGCGGCGACTCGGCGACGAACCCTGCGTGTAGACCACTCGTGGGCGGATGCTCCGCGTCGGCCGCCGCGACGCAGAACTCGCTCCAGCGAGAAGCCCCTTCGTCGGCGGCGGAACGCGCAAACCCGAGCGTTCCCAACAGCAGCCCGTAGAACGCCTCGGAGTGCTCAACATGGGCGACACGGATCCCGACGCCTGCGAACACG
This sequence comes from Solirubrobacterales bacterium, assembly GCA_038319025.1. Taxonomy (GTDB): domain Bacteria; phylum Actinomycetota; class Thermoleophilia; order Solirubrobacterales; family Solirubrobacteraceae; genus JBBQCW01. The sequence goes on along the minus strand of JBBQCW010000001.1, from coordinate 182,928 downwards.
TGCGACCGAGCCTAAGCGCTCGCGGAACGAACGCGCCGGTAGCGCAGGTACACCACCTGCGACCCGAATACGCGCGTCTCGATGAGCTCCAGCTTGATCCTCGCCGCCAACGCTGGGAAAAACGGGATCCCGGCGCCCAGGATCACCGGGCTGACAAAGATCTGGTACTCATCGATCAGATCGAGCTCCACGAGGCGGGCGGCCAAGCCGGCGCCGCCGACGGCGATGTCCCCGCCTGCCTGGGCCTGCAGCGCGGTGAGCTCCCCGACGATGTCCTCCCGGGCGAGCCTGGCGTTGCCGTCGACAGACTCCAGGGTGCTTGAGAACACGATCTTGGGGATGGCCTCCCAGATGCCGGCGAACTCGAGCAGGATCTCCGAGGCTGACGGGTCCTGATCAACCGTCTCCCAAAAAAGCATCACCTCGTACAGGCGCCGACCGCAGAGTTGGACGCCCACGTCGCGCACGCGGTCGTTGTGAAACCGGTGCAGCTCCTCGTCAGGTGCAGACCAGTCGATCTCCCCGGCCGGCCCGGCGATGAAGCCGTCCAGCGACATGGTCATCGAATAGACGACCTTGCGCATCATGGCTCCGCGGAAAGGTAGGCCACTACTGCACCAACTCCGCGGTTGGCCGCGTCTCCAATTCCGGCGGCGCCTGGGCGATGTCGTCGGCCAAGCGGGTGAGGAGCTTCTGCAGATCCGGGTACTGCTCAGGGGACCAGCCGTCCAGCAGCCCGACGAGCCGCTCACGAGCCCTCGCACGAAGGCGTTCGCAGATCGCCTGGCCCGCCTCCGTCAGTTCGGTGGACCCGTCTGGCCCATCCTCGGCGTACGCGTTTTCCAGGAGCTGGGTGCGCCCGTCCTCCAGCACGCTCAGCGGGATGTCGCGGGTCGCCCGTAGCTCCTCCAGGGTCCATGTCGGGTTCTCGCGGTAACGGAACAGCAGCCAACAGGCGGCGGGCTTCAGGTCTACACCGACATCCACCGCCACCTGTGCGATGAACCGCCGCGTACGGTCACGGCCTGCCAGCCGGCTCAGGGACGTGGCGATCTCGCTAAGCGAGTCGCTCGACTGCGGCACCGCGAAAGCCTCCCCCACGCCATCCGTGCGAACGGTCTCGCGCAGCTTGCGTTCCTGGACGAACCACGACAGCACGAAGGCGACCACGGCCACGCAGGACGCCACCAGGAACACCGTGGTGATCGCGTCGGTGAAGGCGTGCAGGTAGGGCTGCTTGACGGTGGCCGGCAGTGAAGACACCTGCGCCGCGCTCACCGAACCGCTCGACACCGCCCCTCCCCCGGCCCCAGCCGGGAACGAGGCCGTCAGATTGCTCGTCAACTGGGCGGTGAAGACAGCGCCGAGGATCGCCGTACCGAGCGACCCGCCGATCGTGCGAAACAGCGTCGCCCCTGAGGTGGCTACGCCGAGCATCTCGTAGTCGACGGCGTTCTGGACGGCGAGGACCAGCACCTGCATGATCAACCCAAGGCCCGCGCCCACCAGGAACATCTCCAGCGACAGCTCGACCGTGGTCGTGGACGGCGTGAGCGTCGAGAACAGGTACAGCCCGACGGCCAGCATCGCCGTCCCGATGATCGGGAAGATCCGGTAGCGCCCCGTCCGACTGATGATCTGCCCGGAGCCGATCGAGGTCAGCAGCAGGCCACCCATCAGCGGCAGCAGAGCGAGTCCCGACTCTGTCGGGTCCAGCCCACGCACCACCTGCTGGTAGAGCGGCAGGTAGGTCGTAGAGCCGAAGAGCGCGAAGCCGACGATGAAGCCGATCGCACTGGTGACGGCGAACACCGGGTTGCGCCAAAGCGAGTTGGGCAGGATCGGCTCCGCGGCGTGCTTCTCGGCGAAGTAGAAGCCGACGATCGCGCCCACGGCGAGACAGCCGAGACCGATCACGAACGCCGAACCCCACGCGTACTGGTTACCGCCCAGCGTCGTGAGCAGCACGAGCGAGGTCAGGGCGGTGGCGAGCAGGGCGGTACCCAGGAAATCCACCTGGTGCTTGATCTGCTGCGTGCGGGCGGGCAACGTGCGCTGCAGCACGATGAAGGCGAGGATGCCGACGGGCACGTTCACGTAGAAGATCCAGCGCCAGTCGAACTGTGTGGTGAGAAATCCCCCCAGTAGCGGACCGATGACCGTGGCGACCCCAAACACTCCGCCGAACAGCCCCGAGTACTTACCGCGCTCCCGCGGGGAGACCACGTCGCCCAGCGCCGCCTGAGAACTGACCATGAGCCCGCCGCCGCCGACGCCCTGCAGCGCGCGGAACGCGATCAGTTCGGTCATCGACTGCGCTTGACCACAAAGGATCGAGCCGATCAAAAAGATGACCAGCCCGACCTGCAGCACGAGCTTGCGGCCGTACTGGTCGCCGAGCTTGCCGTACAACGGGGTGACGACCGTCTGAGCCAGCAAATAGGCGGTGACGACCCACGAGATGTGCTCCAAGCCACCGAGGTCGCCCACGATCGTCGGCAACGCGGTCGACACGATCGTCGAGTCCAGCGCCGCCATCAACATCACGAGCATCAGCCCGCCGATCACGGCGAAGAGCGGCTTACTCCCGCGGTCCTGGGGTTCTTGGGCGGGAAGCTCGGCGGTCGCCATCCGTCAGGACGCTACCAGCGGATTCGGGAGGCTACGGACCAGCGTGCGCCCATGGCGCGTACACCTTGGTACGCCCCACGACGGCGACCGTGCGCCGCCACGACGCGCGCATCTCTGGCGCAGGAGCCAGCCCCCGGCGGAGCGCCGCCCCCACGGGCATGACGGTGAAATCCGGATGGCGAACCCAGGTCGGCACGTAATCGACACGCTCCAGCCGGGAGCGGGCCCCCGCAACACGGATCCGCAACAGCCCAAGCAGGCCGTCCTGCGACCCGGGGGCGCAGCAACTCGGAGTCTGGTTGGACAGCAGGTTGCCCTCACCAAAGACCACGAGCTTGCCGTTCACGCGGCGGATCGGCTGCACTACGTGGACGTGCTGCCCCACGACCGCGGTGATGGCCGGCGAGCGTGTCAAGGCCCGAGCCAGAGCCGACTGCGCCGACGACGGTGCATGTACGTACTCATCACCCCAGTGCAGGTTGACGATCACCACGGCCGCGCCCAAGCGCCGTGCGCGACGGGCATCGGCCACGATTCGCTTGGCTCGCGCGTTGTTCAACGACCACGGATGGGGCTGGACGAGCCCGTTGGACACTTGCGTATAGGCGAGGTAGGCAACCCGCACGCCCTTGGTCCGAAGCATCAGGATCCGTCTCGCTGCCGCCGCTGATCCCGCGGAGCCCGTGTGACGAACACCGGCGCTGTCCAATGCTCGCCCAGTCGCATCGATGCCAACTTGCCCGCCGTCCAGGCTGTGGTTGGAGGCGGTGTCACACGCATCCCAACCTGCCCAGGCGATGGCCGGAGCGAGCGCCGGCGGGGAGTTGAAGATGGGATAGCCGGTCGGCGGGCGCCGCGACATCGGGGTCTCCACATGACAGAACGCCAGGTCTGCCCCGCGCACGTAGGGTCGGATCAGGCGAAGCATCGGCCGGAAGTCGTAGCCGTGCCCTGCGGCCAGTGACTGCGCCTCCTGCCAGACGGGCGAGTGGATCAGCAGGTCGCCGTTGACCTCGATCGTCAAGTGCCGCACGTTCGAACGCCCGGGGCCGGGCGAAGCGGCGGGCGTGGTTGTCGTCGCCGCGGCGGCCGGCGGGGCCGTGCGTACGGGCGGCGGGGCGGCAGATGAGGAGGCGGCCGCGCCGCAGCCACTCAGCGCTCCGATACCCACTACCAGCGTGGCGGAACACCGTGATGCGCCGCGGAGTAGAGGACCGACCATCACCGCAGTGTCACTCAACCGGCCGTCGGACCGGGCGATGGGCGACACTGCGGCGGTGAGCGCTGACCCACCAAACGCACGGGAGAGCAGAGAGGCACAGGTCGAGGCCACACTGGCCATCGCGCTCGTCATGGGCCTGCAGGCCACCCTGGCGATCGTGAGCCTGAGCTACGGCTGGGAGATATGGGGGCTCCCGGGCTGGCTGTGGTTCATCCCGATCGTTCCCGAGTTCCTGCTCGTGGTCGCGCTCACGCTCCACGTCCAGCGCCACGGGACCGAGCAACTGGGCACACGGCGGAAGTTCTCGTTGGCGCTCGTGGGGTTGATCACCGTCGTGAACGTCGCCGCGCTGATCATCCTCATCGGCTCCCTGCTTACCAGCCAAGAGCAGAACGGGAGCGAGTTGCTGTTCAAGGCCGTCACGATCTGGAGCACCAACGTGGTGGCGTTCGGACTGCTGTTCTGGGATCTGGACGGAGGCGGCCCGATGGCCCGCACCGGCGGGTCAGTACGTGAGCGTGACTTCCAGTTCCCGCAGATGGAGAACCCGACACTGGCTCCGACCGATTGGCACCCGCGGCTCTTCGACTACGTCTACATCTCCTTCACCAACTCGATCGCCTTCAGCCCGACCGACGCGATGCCTCTCACACGGCGCGCCAAGTCGTTCATGCTCGTCGAGTCCGGGATCTCCGTCTGCACCGTGCTGCTGGCGGCGGCACGGGCCGTCAACATCCTGAAGTGAACTGCCTCCCGGTGGCGCTCAGCGCGCCACGGGCGGAGCGAACTGCGCAGTGATTGCGCTTTCGAGCCCGGGATCAAGCACGATCAGCACCTCGTCGCCGCTCTCGATCACGGTGTCGGCCTTGGGCACGAAACCCGTGCCACCGCGCAGCACCGAGATGATCAGCGAGCCTTCGGGCATCGTGATGTCGCTGACCGCGTGCCCGGCCGCCGGCGCCGTCGGGCCGACCTCGATCTCGATGATCTCCAGCCGCTCGTCGCGCAGATCCAACAGGTGCACCAGACCGTAGCTGGGCACCTCATGCTCGATCAGTCGCAGGATCAGGTCGGTGGCGCTGACCACCGGCTGCACTCCGAGCAGGGTGAACCACTCACGGTTACGCGGGTTGTTCACGCGGGCGATGATGCGGTCACAGATGTACTTCTGTTTGGCGACCTGGCAGATGAGGACGTTGTCCTCATCGTCACCGGTCACGGCGATCACGAGGTCGGCACGCTGGATGCCGGCCCGCTCAAGGATCCACAGCTCGGTGGCGTCGCCGTACTGGACGGCGTGCTCGAGTTCCTGCTCGATCGTGAGGTAGCGCGACCGGTTGGACTCGATAAGCGTGACCTCATGCCCCTTGGCAATCAGCTCACGGGCGAGGTTCCACCCGACCTTCCCTCCGCCGGCGACGATCGCGTACATGGCGCCTACTGCGCGATCTCGGCGAGAGCCTGGTCGAACATCTCGATCGCCTGCTGGGTCGGACAGACCGTCCGCAGCCCCTGCTCGGCGTACCAGGCGGCCCGGCCTGGATCCATCACGCGAGCGATCACGTGCTCCACCTCGAAGCCCTTCTGAGCGATCTGCGCGATCACGAGATTGGTGTTGTCGCCATTGGTGGAGGCGATGAACACGTCGGCACGGTCGATGCCGGCCTCCTGCAGGGCCTCAACCTCGATCGCGGTGCCGACGGTGAACTGACCGCCCGCGTCCTCCCACGACGTGTCCTGGCCTGCATCCAAGCGCTCGTGCGACAGCGGGTCCTCATCGAGGACGCTCACTTCATGCCCGGCCGCAAGCATGCGGCGGGCGATTGACGATCCGACGCGACCAGCGCCGACGACGAGCACGAACACGGCGGCGATGCTACCGATCCGCGGCGGTAGGCCCCGGTTCGCCATCGGAGTCGGTCACCGCGGCTGAGGCGATCGGCGGCGCGTCACGGGCCGGCGCGGTCAGGATCACCGGGCATGGCGCCTTGGCGATCACGTACTTGGTGATGGCGCCGACGGTGTTGTCGCGCCCGCCTCCCCGCCCGCCGAGCAATGCCCCTCCCCTGATCCGGGACGACTCCTCGGCGGCGAGCACGATCACCTCCACCCCACGCCGACGTGCCTCTTCGCAGATCGCCTCGCCCACGCGGCGGGCGCGGACGGTCGCGGTGGCCACGGTCACCCCGTCGTACTCCTCCCCCACGGCCTTGGCGCGGGCCAGGGACGAACGGGCGCGTTTGAGCTGATCGTCGGGGAGTGCGGCATCGATCGGCAACGACATCGGCACCTCGAATATCCACACCGCTTCGATGGTGGCGCCTTCGTGCTCGAAGCTCTCCTCCACAGCTTCAGAGGCAAGGCGCCCGGCCGTCTGCACGATGTCGTCATCCAGTCCCCCGCCGAGAATCGGCACCAGGATGGAGCCCCACTCGCCTTCGGACTCCTTGTTTTCGCGGCGCTCGAACTGCAAAGCCGTGGCCGGGACGGTGACGTGCTTGAGCACCGGTTTGCCTTGGGTGCGGCGGTACGCGACGTACAGCACGATGCCGAACAGCAGCCACGCTCCGCCCAGGTAGCGGGCCTGGTGCAGCACCACAACGCTCAGCCACACCGCGAAGCTCGACACGCACCCGATCACCGCGGGGATCGGCAGCGATCCGCCGCGGAACGAGATGTTCCCCGGGATGCGGAACGGACGCTCGCGGTCCGCGTTGCGGTAACGCAGCGCGATGATCGACGCGTGCGCCACCGTCAGCGCCAGCAGGGAGCCGAACGCGTAGAGGCCGGTGAGCAGATCGATGTCCTGCGGGATGACCATCACGATGGCCATCAAGCCCGCCAGGATGATCGCCACGTACGGCGTGGACCGCGTCGGATGCAGGCGCCCCAGCGCACTGGGGATCTGCCGGCTGGTGGCCATCGTGTACGCCTGGCGAGACAGGCCGAGCATCGCCGAGTCGGCGGCCGCCAGCAGCGTCACGGCGGCGAACCCCGCCACGATGTAGGTGCTGGCGTCGGCGAGCCAGGCGGTGTGGAAGCTGCGGGTGATGCCGAGGACCGGCGCATCAAGGTAGGTCGAACCGAGCTCCGTCTTCCCGTCCTTCACGGGGACCGCCGTCAGCGCCACGACGGCGATGCCCACGTAGACGATGAGGACCGACAGCGTGGAGCTGGACACCAGACGGCGCAGGCCCCGCGCATCCACCCGCACCTCCCCGGCGAGGCCGGCGGCCGACTCGAGCCCCGTGAAGACCACCATCGCCACCCCCAGCGCGAACACTGTGTTCGACCACGTCGGGGTGCTGCCCAGATCGATCGGCTGAACCAGCGTGTCCCAGTTGAAGAAGACCACCAACCCGATGGCGATCAGCGCGAGCTGCAGCACGATGTCGGCCGCGATCAGACGCAACACGCGCCCGGCCCGGCCTACGCGCAACCCGCGGACCTGCCGGTACACCAGTCCACCGATCAACACGACGGCGAGGGCTATCTCGGCGGCGCCATGACCGACCGGCGCCCAGTAGGCGGCCAGGTAGTTGGTGGCCGTCAGCGCAGTGACGGCGATCAGGATCACGTAGTCGAGCAGCAGCGCCCAACCCACCACGAAGCTGACGAGTTCGTTGAACGCGTAGCGCGCGAAGACGCTGGCCCCGGCGCGCTCGGCGTACATGGACGAGCCTTCGGTGTACGTCATCGCGGCCAGCCAGAACAGCACGCCGGCGACGGCGAACACCACCGGCGTGAGGCCGAGGGCGTTGTCGGCCACCACGCCGAGTGAGAAGTAGATCGCGCTCGCCAGCGTCGCGTAGACGATCACGAACAGGATCGGAGACCCGAGCGTACGGGTCATCAGATGGCCTTCGTGCGAGCGCTCGTGCTCGGGTTCGGCGGCCATCAGATCCCCTTGCGTGCGATCCACACGCGCCCGGTACCAGCGGCGATGAACAGCACGCCCAGGATGACTCCCAACGAGAGTGGGCCGCCGCCGCGACTGATCGTGGAGATCAGCATCGCCACACCCAGCAGCAGCATCACCGTGGACAGCACCTGGGTGACGTTCTTGTGGACGTTGCCCAGCGGTTCCTCCTCCTCGGTCATCGTCCCCCCTTAGCGGCGGCCTTGGCCCGCCGCTCGATCCGGCCGCTGGGATCCGTCTGGATGATCACCCGGCACGGGCGTTCGGCTAGCACCGTTTCCGCGGTGCGGCCGAGCCCGTCGCCGACCTGCCGAGGTGGCAGCGGCAGCACGATCGCCCGCGCCTCCAAGCTGCTGGCCTCCTGACAGATCGCACGGCCGGCCTGCCCGGATCGCACCTTGACGTAGCGGCCGGTGACGCGATTGCCACCCTGTAGGCGCGCCTGCTCGAGGATCGTCTGCGCGGCCAGTTCCTGCTCGGGCATCGTCGCGTCGATCGGGGAGGACGCGGGGACGGTGATGGTGACCAGAACGTGGATTCCGTGGCGGCGCCGGGCCGCCATGCGCTCCGCGGTGGCCAGCAGCCCGGCCGGGTACTGGCGGGCCTCCAACGCGATCAGCACGGACTCGTACTCGGCCTCACGGTCGGTCACCTGGACGGGCATCTCGACCTTCACCGTGCTGGTCAGATCCAACCCCTGGTTGCGGCGGTAGAGGACGTAGACGCCCACGCCGAAGATGAGCCACACGGCGCCCGCGATGGCCACGGCCACGTGCAGCGCGGTGACCACGATGAAAGCCAACCCGGTGAAGAGGCCGCCCAGGATCGCGGAGAGAGGCAGATCGTGCCCGCGGATCGTCACATTCATCGGCGCCGTGTACGGGCGCGTGTGATCCGGGTATTTGGAGCGCAAGCGCACGAGCGATACGTGCGCGATGGTGAAGGACAGCATCGCTCCGAACGCGTACATGTTCCCCAAGAAGTCGGCCTGGCCGGTGGTGATCGCCAGGCAGGCCGCGCCGGAGAACACCAGGATCCCGATCCACGGGGTGCCGTACTTGGGATGGAGTTGTCGGACACCATCGGGCAACTGGCGGTGCAGCCCCATGGAATACACGAGCCGGGACACGCCGATGATCCCCGCGTTTGTAGCGATGAAGAGGATCGTCGCCGCGAGTAGACCGACGTAGACCTCCGCAGCGTTCTGCAGGAACCCCAGATCCATGTGCTGCACAACGCCGAGGATCGGATCGCCGGCGAAGCCGCCTTGGTCCTCAGGCAGCCCCAGCTTGGTCACGTACTTGCCGGTCGCGTCCTGGTACACCGGGAGCGCCGACAGGGCGATCGCTGGTAGCGCCGCGTAGATCACGAAAACGGCGATCACCACACGCTTGATCGCGGCGGGAATCGTCTTTGCGGAGTCCTTGGCCTCTTCGGCCATGTTGGAGATGGTCTCGATGCCGGTGTAGGCGATCATCCCGACCGGGATCGCGATGAAGAAGTCTTTCCACGTGGGTGCGACGCCGAAGCTGATGTTGTTGACCAACACGTCCGGCGAGAACACGAGGACCCCGCCGACGATGACCAGGAGCAGTTGCGTGGCGAAGTCGGTGATCGCCAAGCCGATGTTGACCCCAGCGGACTCCTCCACCCCGCGCACGTTGATCAGCGCGAGCACGATCACGACGCCGATCGCGAAGAAGATGTCGGCCGGGCTGCCGCGCAGCGCCTGGATGCCGAGCACCCCGCCGAGATAGTGCGGAACGAAGAACGAGGAGATCGCGATCGTGATGACGTAGTTGAGCATCTGCCCCCACGCCGCGAAGAAGGACCAGAACTCGTTGAACGCGTGCCGCGCGAACGAGGAGGACCCGCCCGCCTCTGGGTACATCGCGGTGGCCTCTGCGTAGGTGGCCGCCGTCAGGTAGAAGACGAAGCCGGTGATAACGAAGACGATCGGCGTGAGCCCGAGCGCGTACGACGCCACCAGACCGAGGGCGTAATAGATCGACGACCCCACGTTGCCGTAGGCCGTCGAGAAGAGCGCATTGACCCCCAGCACCCGCTGAAGACCGTGGAGGCGGCGTTGAGCCATATCCGCGCCGGGAGTCTACGGCGCGCAGGCTCCAGGAACCGCCACATGACGCCCCAGGTCGCCCCGCCCGCCTTGGCAACTTCGCGAGCGGCGCTGCCGGCGCCGGTTCGTCCGTCTGCGCATAGGTCGGAGTTCATCGACTCGTCATGCCTTCGCGGACATCCCCTGGGAGCATTCACTCCCGATGCGGCCACGGATGTCAGTGCGAAGCACCGTCGCCATGGCCATGGTGATCCTGGCGTCGGCCGGCGGCGTGGTGATAATGCAGCGGCACGCCGATGCCGCGATACCGATAGGCGGCTGGGCGTCGTTTGGCCACGACTCAGCGCATACCGGGACGGCACCCGTCGGCGGTCCACGGACGGGCCGGCTGCGCTGGACCCGGCGGCTTGAGGGCCCGATCGCTCCTGGAGTGGCTGTCGTCGGCGACACCGCCTACGCCGCCAGCAACGGCGGTGTCCTGCACGCGATCGACGTGGCGACCGGACGTGACCGCTGGCAGTTCGACGCGCATGGCAGCTATGGCTCCGACCTCTCGACGGTGCCCGCCGTTCTCGCCGACCGGTCGGTGCTCTGGCCGGGCCCGCACCAGAGGCTCTACTCCATCAGCCGTGGCGGCGCACTGCGCTGGCGGCTGTCAGCCGCCGCCGAGCTTCTGTCCCCGCTCGTCGACAGCAAGCGCGGACGCCTCTAAGTCGCCGATATGACAGGGCGACTGCGCGCGTTCCACAGCCCCTCGTCGGGCGCACGCCCGCGGCTACTGTGGTCACGCCATCTCGCCGCGGGCAGCTACGGGAGTCCTGCTCTGGGCCCCGACGGCACCGTGTACGAGACGGCCGGGCGCTCGCTGTTCGCCGTGGCGGGGAACGGCCGGCTGCGCTGGGCCCGGGCGAGCGCGTCGACCGTCGAGGTGTCGCCGGCCGTTGCGCCTGACGGCACGATCGTCTTCGGCTCCAACGACACGCACGAGTACGGCTACGCGCCCGATGGAACTCGTCGCTGGCGCGTAGGCCTAGGGGGCGAGTACACGTATGCGTCGGCGATGGCGCGCCCGGACGGCAATGTCCTTTTCGGTGATCACCGCGGCATCATGACCTTGGCCGTCGCACGCACCGGACGGATCCTGCATCGCTACCGAGGGCGCGGTCAATTGTGGACGGCCGCCGCGAGTGATCGCGAGGGCGATGTGTACTTCGCCACTCGGCAGGGACATGTGTACGGGTTCGCCGCAAACGGGCGGCGCCTGTTCGATCGCCGGTTCGCAACGACGTTCGACGCATATCCAGCCCTCGCGCCCGACGGCACCCTGCTGATCGGCGGCGATGACGGGATTCTCCGGGCGTTCGATCGCTGACCGCGGGGCGTCCACATGGTCGTGACCAATAGGCGCACCCAAACCAAACGCTTGATCCGACACACCCCCCGACCGGAGGCAGGTTCAACGGTGCCGGCGCCAGCCGTCGTAGCCGATCAGGCTGATACCGAGCTGCTCTACAGAGTCGCGGAGTTCGGGGCGGGTGAGCGTCTCCAGTTCGATGAGCCGCTCGTGGTTGTATGTCGAGTCAAGATCGGCGATGGCGGCGGGATGGCATGCGATCTCGTTGAGTCCGTCGAAGACCTCCTCGCGCAGCAGCCAGTCCAGGTATTCCGGCTGGACGTGGGAGAGATCGGTCACGCCCCACTCCCATTGGCCGTAGAAGCCACCGATGTAGTTGACGCTGCCATCGCCGCGGACCGGCACGTCGAGCGCCTGCCCAGCGGCCGCGAACGCTTGCCGGCGCCTACCCTCGAGGTGAACGTGATGGTGACTGTCAAGGTGCGTGGGTCCGCGGCCTACGAGTTTGTGGAAGCGATCGATCTGCCCGGTGAGGGCCTTTGCAAGCTGAGCGTCGTCGTCGATGTCCACGCCATCCGGCTCGACGAAATGCAGGCCGACCGAAAGGTCCGGGAGGCGTCCGGCGTGCTCGGCCGCCTCCGCAGCGGCGGGCCGGTCGACCATCAGACTCGTACTCGTCACGATGCCCAGGACGTGGGCTCGGACGATGCCTTGGTTCACGCTGTTCGAGAGCCCGAAGTCGTCAGCGTTCACGATAAGCAGGCGCGCCATGACAACCGCTGATCCTAGCGTCGCCGGCGGGCCGGTCGTGTGCCTGGCCGCGAACACCTTGACCTATCCGACCGGAGGCGGTCACCTGTGGGTGTACCTCAACTGGGCGCTGTCGTTGCAGGCGGTCGGGTGCCGCGTCGTATGGCTGGAGTGCACGGACGAACTGCGCCCCACGGACGTGCCGCGGGCCGTCGATCGGCTGCGTCGCGAGCTCGTCCCGTTCGGCTTGGCCGACGCTGTCGCGGTGCTCGACGCCGGCGATCCACGGGGGCCGGGGCTCGAGCGGGCGCTGGCCGCCGACGCGCTGATCGATCTCGCCTACCTGCCCGGCGCGCTGGCCCAGCGGTTCCGACGCAGCGCACTCGTTGACCTTGACCCGGGGCTGACCCAGACCTGGGCGAGCCGCGGCGAGCTGGACATCAGCGGCCACGGCCTCTACGTGACCGTGGGTGAAGGCGTAGCGGCGGGGACCGCGACGGCGCCTGACGCCGGCGTCCCCTGGCTACACGTCGCGCCCTGCGTCGCCCTCGACGCGTGGCCCGTCGCGGCGTCGCGTGCCGACCGTCCGTACACGACGGTCACGCACTGGTGGGAGTGTGGCACCGGGATCGAGCTCAATGGCGAATGGCTGGACAATTCCAAGCGCGCGGCGTTCGAACCGCTGCTGGATCTGCCGGCCACGGTCGACGCGCGGCTGGAGCTGGCGCTCGGCGGGCTCGACGACGAGGCTGAGCGCGGCGCCTTGGAGGCGCGCGGCTGGACGGTCCGCGACGCCGCCGACGTCGCTGCATCGCCGTCCAGTTTTGCCGCCTACGTGCGCTACTCGCGCGGCGAGCTGAGCGCCGCCAAGCCGTCGTACGTCGCTATGCGTACGGGGTGGTTGAGCGATCGCACTGCCTGCTACCTCGCCTCTGGGCGTCCCGCGATCGTCCAGGACACCTACGGCGAGATCGGACGCGGCGAACCGGGGCTGCTGCGGTACAAAGGGGCGGCGCACGCGGCGAGGCTGCTGCGCGAGGTCGAAGGCTCCTACGAGGAGCACTGCGCAGGCGCGCGGGCGCTTGCCGAGCGCGAGTTCGACGGACGACGGGCCGTCCACCGAGTCCTCGAGCGACTGCTGTAGCTCACAGGCCGGCGATCAGCGCCCCCAGGACGTGCTCGGCCCGCAGGTGTTCCCTCGCGATCTCGAGCGCAGCCTGGCACTGCTGCTCATAGTCCGCATCGATCAGCTCAAGAGCCGCAGAGGCCTGTACCTGCGAGGAGAACGCGAACAGCCCCTGGCCGGTCGGAAGCGCTCGGCCGAAGCCCGTGTCCTGGATAACCGCCGGGCGACCGGAGGCAAGGTAGGTCGCCGTCCGGTCGCTGAACCAGCCGCTGCGCAGCGCGACGTTCTGCTCCTTGGCGACCGAGAGCTCGCCGGCCGAGCCACGGATGTACTCGCGGTAGGTCTCCGGGTCCTTGGATAACGGCCCGGCGCTGCGCACGCGCCACCCGGCGGAGCGCATTCGTGAAATCGCCGGATCGTCAGCGTCGTAGGCGAGCGCAAGTTCGAGCGGCACCGAGGTCGTGCCCGGTAGACCCAGTATCCGCAGGAACTCGGTGTCTTTGCTCCAGCGTAAGCATCGGCCCTCGAAGGTGACGTCCTTGTCACGCTGCTGCCAGTTTGCGACCGTCGTGAAGACGCCGTTCCCGCGGCCTCCCGTGTGCGGCCGCGAGGACTCCCACCAGTCGAGGATCACCGGGGGCAGCGTTGGCCGATAGGTGAAGCGCTCGATCGGCACCCCGCAGTCGGGCGCTCCGAAGTTGGTGCCGTACGTGTAGTGGTGAGTATGTGCGGCAAGCAAATCGATAGTGAAGCTGCGCCCGCTCGCGACCTCGATCTGCGGGAGGACCGGATCGGTCTCGAGATACACGCGAATGGGGACGCGGACGTGCTCATCGCGCAGCAGCGTTGCTCCGCTGAGGTTGAGCAGGATGTCGGCACCGGCAAGCTCGTCGGTGAGCCGCCGCTCGCTCACACCGTGCAGACGTCCGCCGTTGGCAGCGTCGCGGTACGCCCACGCGTCACCGAAGTCGTGTTCGCGCATGAGCCGTGCGAGGTAGCCAACCGCCGGCCGAGCGTCGGCGCACAGCGACTCCGCACCTGGGTCATAGGGCCAGCGCCCGGTGTCCTCCAGGTAGAACACGCGGTGGCCAAGTCGGCGCAGCCCTTCCAGGTGATGGAGCACCTGCCACGCGACGCCGGCAAACGGCATGGCGCCCAATGCGCCGGCGAGCACGATGCGCCGGCGGTCAGGCATCAGCCCGCCGGCCAGACGCGCGCAGCAGCCAGTCCTCCGCGTGAGCCCGCCGCGGACGCGCCCGAAAGCACTCCACGCCGAAATACCTGCGCGCGAGGTCGGCGGGAAGCGCTGTAAACGCATTCGTGGCGGCGAGTTGGGTGCGATGGCAGCGCAGCGCCCGGAGCTTGGTGGCGACGAACGCGCTGACGTCGACGGAGAAGGACCCGCGCGTGTCGTCGGTGCCGAAGTCCTCAGGGGGAAGGTCCCACAGCCCGGCCGGCAACCGGCGCCGGTGTAGGGCGGCGACGAGCGCGACACTGGTTGCGGTCGGCCAGACTGACTCGTACAGCAGCGGCGCGCGGCGCTCGCGGCGCAGCGTGGCGACGGCCCGCCGCGTGATCGTCGAGACCGCGAGGTGGTCGTGGTGGTAGTACAGCCCGTCGTCGCCGAACGTCACGACAGCCGCAGGCCTGGTCTGCCGCATGAGTCGGGCGAGCTGGGCCGCCAGCTCGGCCTGCGGCGCCCAGGGCAGCTCGCCGTCTCGCCGCCGGAAGCAGCGCAACCAATCGACGCCAAGCGTGCTGCACGCAGCCCGCAGCTCATCGAGGCGCACTTCGCCGAGCGTGCGCCCGCCAGTCAGGAGCGACGCGTCGGCGACATCGCCCAGCTCCCCGCGCGTAAAGCAGACCACACCCGTTGGGACACCGGCAGCAGCGCAGGCCGCGAGCACGCCTCCGGCGATCAGCACCTCGTCGTCGGGGTGGGCCGTGACGACTAGCAACCCGCCGGGCTTCATGACGCCACGCGCCGGTACAGCAACTCGTAGCGATCGACCATCGCGCTGACGTCGAACCGCTCGCGGGCTCGGGCTCGGACAAGGTGGCGATCCAAGCCCACCGCCGCAGGCACGAGTGCCGCCAGGTCGGCGACTGTCCCGGCGAAGTAACCGGTAACGCCGACGTCGATCAACTCCGGCGCGGCACCCACGTTGGTGGCCAGCACCGGAGTGCCGCAGGACATCGCTTCGATCGCGACGAGACCGAACGGTTCGGGGTACTGAACTGGATAGAGCAGCGCCGCGGCGCCCGCGAGCAGCCGATCGCGCTCGGGAGGCTCGACGCGCCCGACGTACTCGATGCCCGGCCCCGTGAGCGCGGGCCCGATGCACTCGTCAAACCCGTCCTCCGGCGGGCCGGCGAGAATCAGAGGCAGCCCCGCCGCCCGCGCGATCTCCACCGCCTGGACGGGACCCTTGTCCGCGATCATCCGACCAAGGAACATCAGGTACTGGCCCGCCGACGGACTGAACGGGAACGCCTCGACGTCGACGCCGTGCGGGATAACCGACAGATTCCGCCGGCCGGCCAGCTCCCCAGCCTGATGCTCAGATACCGCTACGAGGTGGATCCAGTCAAACCGGCGCAGCGCGCTCACCAGCTCTGGGCCCATCTCCAGGTGGTGCGTTTGAACGACCGGCGTTCGCGAGACGGCGGCGCTCGGCAGGCCGTAGTGCGTATGGCAATGGATGACGTCGAAGGCGTCGGGCTCAACGAACGCTTCCGCTGCGTGCAGCCCCTCGGCAAACGCCCAGTCCCACATCGTGTCGTCGTGCTCGTACCCGTGCTCATACACCGAACGCAGCGTCGCCCCCGTGCGCGAGTCACCGGTCGCGAACAGGGTCACGTCATGACCGCGCTGCTTCAGCCGCTCGCACAATGCCGAGACCAGGCTTTCAACCGACTCGCCGATGCCCGGCCGAACCGGTATGCCCACTGGCGCGACCTGCGCGATCCGCAAGCGACGTTCAGCCATCGCTTGGTAGGCCCAGCGGTTCGGACTGGTGGTCGTGGAGGGAGGCGTAGAGGCTCCCACCGGCCAGGAGTTCGTGATGCGATCCCTCTTCGACCAGCCTGCCCTGATCGAGAACCAGGATCACGTCCGCGCGACGAATCGTCGAGAGTCGATGAGCGATGACGAGGGTGATCCGTCCCTGCATGAGGCGATCAAGCGCGCCGAGTAGCTGTGCCTCGGTCCGGGCATCGAGCGCTGATGTCGGCTCGTCGAGGATCAGGATCGGCGCATCCTTGAGGAACGCCCGCGCGATCGCCAAGCGTTGGCGTTCGCCGCCAGACAACGTCGCCCCGCGCTCGCCGACCTCAGTGGCGTACCCCTCCGGCAGTGCGGAAATGAAGTCGTGCGCACTGGCCGCTCGAGCGGCTTCAACGATCGCCTCCGGCGACGCGTCCGGGCGGCCGTAGGCGATGTTCTCGGCAATCGTCATGGGCAGCAGGAACGGGTCCTGGAGGACGAGCGCGACCTGCTGGCGCAGAGAGCGGTGACGGAACTCACGGATGTCGCGGCCGCCGATCGTGACGCGCCCGGACCAGGGGTCGACAAAGCGCACCAGCAGGCTGGCCAGGGTGCTCTTGCCGGCGCCTGTGGGGCCGACGATTGCGATCGTCTGGCCCGGAGAGGCCGTGAACGACACGTCGTTCAGAACTGGGCGCCCGTCGTCGTACCCGAACGTGACGTGCTCGTAGCGAATCGGACCGTCGACGATCGCATCGATTGCGTCCGGGCGATCGCCCACCTCCGGTTCGACGTCGAGGACCTCGAGCACGCGATCGGCTCCCGCTACGGCGCTTTGCACGGTCTGCCCGGTGTGCGTGAGCGAGTCGAGCGGGTCGTACAGCGAGCTGAGGTAGGACAGGAAGACGATCAACGTTCCCGTCGTGAGCTGACCAGCCAGCGCCAGATTGGTCCCGACGAGGATGACCGCGGCAGTGCCGACCGCGGTAACGATGCCCGCCAGCAGCTCGAACCGGATGCCCGCGAGCGTCGCTCGAAGCGAGGCGGTCAGCGTCTGCGCGGCCGAGCCCCGGAAGCGCTGCTCTTCGACGTCTTCGCGAACGAACGCCTGCACCGCGGGGAGTGCGCCGAGTGTCTGCTCGACGATCGTCGAGAGCTCGGCCTCGAGATCGCGGTGCTCCCGCGACCGGTCAGCGATCGACTCACCGAGGAACCTGACGGTCAGTGCCAGGAAGGGCAGCACGCCGAGCGCAACGAGTGTCAGTGTTGGCTGCAGCGACCACATGACGGCGAACATGGCGACCAGAAGCAAGCCGGCCTGCACCGCCGGGATCAGCGCATCGGTTACGAGCGTGCTGACGCAGTAGGCGTCGCCGGTGACGCGCTCGATCGTGTCGCCGAGCTGGCGGCGGCCGTGGAAGCGCAGCGAGAGTCGCTGCAGATGCGCGAACAGGTCGCCGGCGAGCTCGAACACCATCCCCTGACCGATCCGCAGCGAGAGGTAGTTGTAGAACGCTGAACTGGCGGCTCCGAGCAAGAAGATGACCACGGTCGCGACCGCGGCCCACGCCGCCAGCGTGTGCGGATCGGACGCGCCCGGGATCAGGTTCGTGACGACCTCCGGTACCGGCTGATCTCCGAGCACGTTGTCGATGATCACCTTCAGCGGCCAAGGCTGGAGGAGGTCAAGTGCGATGTCGAAGAACATCGTAGCGGTCAGCACACCGACCGATCGCCGGTAGGGGCGCGCGTAGCGCAGCAGACGAGCCTGACTGCGCAGTCGTCCAGGTAGTGTCCCTAAGGCGGTCATCAGCGCGCTTCCAACGCTCGCAGCTCGGCGTAAATGTCGAGGCCCGGTTCACCGTCGCGCCCGAGCGCAGGGTCACGCAGCGCGATCGCCGCGGCCTGCAACGCGGTCCCGCATTCGAAGCCGAGACGCAGCCCGATGATCGCCGCTGTACCGAGCAGGGCGGCCATGGCGAGCGTCCCGCCGACGACGATGCCCCCGACGAGCAAGAGGACCGCGAGTGCAGCTGCCGACACGCCGGCCGCCGTCGGGTGCGGCACGCAGCGGATACGCGTGAGCTGACGGCCACTGCCGTGCTCCTCGACCGCCGTGAGGATGTGCGCGCCGCCGAGCGCGCCGCCGCGCACGTGCAGGTCCCAACGGTCCCAGTCACCGCCA
The DNA here is from genome assembly GCA_038319025.1 of Solirubrobacterales bacterium. GTDB lineage: Bacteria > Actinomycetota > Thermoleophilia > Solirubrobacterales > Solirubrobacteraceae > JBBQCW01. Next base: position 164,678 of record JBBQCW010000001.1, on the reverse strand, counting down.
GAGGTAACGACCACGCCGCCCGCGCGCAGCCGGATCGCGAGCTGATCGACGCGGGACTCGGCTGGCGACCACCGCTCGCTCCACTGCGAGAATGTACGCGGCACAGGCAACCGGGCGCCGCCCGGCCCACGGCGGCGCCACGGCGACAGCCCGGCGCCGAGACGCCCGCTCAGGCGGGCCGGCGGGTGCAGCAGATAGAGCAGCGCAGTCAACGCTCGTAGCGCAAGCCGGCGCCGGGCCGAGATGCCCGGAAAGCGCGCTCGGGCCGCACCCAGGACGGCGTCCACCGCGAGTGCGGCGAGCGCCAGCACCAGGAGCGGGAGGGCGACCAGCATCGGCGACCAGAGGGCGCCGGCAGCCGACAGCGCCACCAGCGCCGCGAGCGCCAGATACCATTCGGGCAGTAGCGGGAGCGACCTGAGCAGGCCGTGCCGCGGCCCGTACAGCGGCTGGAATGCGCCGCTCCCCCATGCTCCGTAGTAGACCCGCCAGCGCATGCCTCCGCGATGTTGTGCGGACCCGTTCCCGTAGATCCTGCCGACCCAACTGACGTGCCCGACCGGGCTGTAGCGCTCGGGCCACTTACGCTCGAGATGCGCTTCGGCGCGCCCGTAACCGCGCTGCTGGCGCAGATATCCCCGGACCGTCGCGCGTCGGCGGTGGAGGACCACGGCTCCGGAACTGAACGCGAGGCGCTGCTCATTGTCAGTAAGACGCCAACAGACATCGACGTCGTCGCCGGCGACGCGGAAGCGCTCGTCAAACCCGCCGATGGCCTCAAGCGAGGAACGCCGGATCGCGAGATTGCAGCCCGGGAGGTGCTCGGCTTCCCGGTCGGAGATCAGGACGTGAGTCGGTCCGCCGGGGGCGTTCGCGACGCATTGCGCGACCGTGCCGCTGCGAGGCGGGATGATGTTCGGCCCGCCGACGGCAGCGACTTCCGCGGCCTCGAAACCCCGCGCGATGTGGGTCAGCCAGTCGGGGTCTGGCCGGGCGTCGTCGTCGATGTACGCGACGATCTCCCCCAGGGAGGCGTGGAGGCCGGTGTTGCGTGCCGCCGACAGCCCGCGGTTTTCGGTGACGATCACGCGCACGCCGAACGTGCGGGCGATGTCTTCTGACGCGTCAGTTGACCCGTCGATGACAACAATCACCTCATACCGCGGATAGCTGAGCGCCGTAACGCCGTCGAGGCAGTCCGCGAGCGTCGCCGCTCCGTTATAGGTGCAGACGATGACCGAGATCTCCGGCTCCAGGGCAGCCGCGGGGACGACTGGCCCGTCAAAGCGCTCCGTGACAGCCGCCAGCGCCGGCTTCGGAGCGCGCTCGCGCGTCGTCAGGCCGAAGTCCCAGTCGTCAATATGGTGGCCGCCGCGATACCACTCGTCGGTCCACGCGAATACGAACGCCCCGGCGCACCCACCGCCGTAGGCGCAATCCAGCTGCCAGCTGAGCGTGTCCGCCTGACGATCCTGCCCGTTGCGACTGCTGTCGAACCCGAGTTCCGCGATGACGAGCGGCCGATCATCGGCGAGGTTCTGCAGCCGGGCGATGTAGGGCTCAAGCTGCGCGCGCCCCTCGAGGTAGACGTTGAAGGACACAAAGTCAGCGTCGGGAACGCGCAGGTACTCGGTGCTCGGGTAGTTGACGTAGGTCACGAGAGAGTCAGGGGCGCCACGCCGGGCCGCGTCGCACAGGCGACCGATGAACCTCTCCACCCGGCGCCGTCCGAGCCAGCGAACCACGGGCGCGGGGATCTCGTTGCCCACAACGATGCACAGCAGCGCAGGGTGCCCTGCGCAGGCGGCGGCTCCTCGCCGGACGCGCTCGATGATCGCTGAGCCCAGCCCGTCGTCCAGGAACGCAACGTGCTGCTCCCAAGGGATGCCAGCCATCACCCAGAGGCCGTGTTCGAGTGCCGCGTCGAGCATCCAGCGCGGTGGCACGGTGTAGACGCGGACAGCATTGATCCCCGCGACCCGCATAGCGGCAAAGTCCGCAGCGACTACGTCCGGATCCCACCCGTCGGCCTTCGCGCCCGAGCCGAACGGCCCGTAGGTCACTCCTCGCAGCATGAGCTTCGTGTCTCCAGCGAACAGGAACTTGCCGCAGACTGTTACGCTGACCCCCTCGCGGGGCGTCGGCGAGTCGACGGCGCCCCGCCGCTCGTCAGGATCCGCGAGAGACGCCAGGACCACCATCAGTACGCCTCGAACCCGAGCAGCGGCAGACGCGTGAGCACCATCGCCACCGTCAGGACGACGATGCCCACTCGCGCCGCCGACCCCCGGGCCAGCGCCGCCACCGGAAGCACCCACGCGACGTACCACGGAACCAGTGAGGGAATCGCGAGCAGCACCGCAAGCCCAGCGAGCGCCGACGCACCGAGCCAGTCGGCACCCTTGTGGACGCGCCAAAGGCCGAACCCGATGGCAGCCGCGGCGACCGCGGCGCACCCGAGGCGCACGGCATCGGTCACGTCCGTCCCGAGCAGGCGACCGAGTGCATCCGGGCCGCTGAAGGCGATCACGAAGTGTCCGTTCGTCGCGATCCTCGCCAGCGTCCCGCCGAGGTGCGGCCCGAAGGCGACCACGCTCAACAGCACAGCGACGCCGGCGGCCGCCAGCGCCCCGGCCACGAACCGGCCGCGGCTACGGGACGCGACGAGCGCAAACGGGAGCAGCAGGCCGCCGGTGGCCTTGAACGCGGTCGCCACAACCAGTGCGGCGCCGCCCGCTGCAGCCCGGCCCTCGCGCGCCAGCACCAGCAGCGCCCCACTGACCACGGCAAGCACGATGAGGTCGTTGTGGCCACCGCCGACGCCGTAGACGACGAGCAGCGGGTTAGCCCCGACCAGCAGCGCCACCTGGCCGGCGGGGCGCCCGTAAGCCTTCGCCGCGCGGACCAGCAAGCCGATCGAAATCAGGCAGGAGATAGTCGCGAGCGTCTTCAGCGACCAGACCTCCACCGCCAGCGACCGCCCCCCGAAAGGAAGGGTGAGCAAGGTAAACAATGGGCCGTACGGCGAGCTCGGATGCCGCCAGTAGACGAAGGGGTAGATCGGGTCGTGCGGAGCCGCGCTCGCGCCGTGCAGGTACGGGTTGAGCCCGTGCACGACCTCGAGACGCGCGTAGGCGACGTAGCCGAACAGGTCCGACGAGAGGATCGGTGGGGCAAGGCCGAACAAGACCACCAGCGCAACCGCCACCGCGATCGCCGCCCGCTCGGGCAGCGCATCGGCGCAGGCCACCGCGACGACGTAGCCCGCGAGCATGAGCAGCAGTAGCACGCTCAGCGAGCGATCCGTGAGCGCCGGGACGAGGCCGGCCAGCGGTCCGTAGAGCCAGCGAGGCACCGACGCCGAGTTGATGTCCAGGATCCAGTCGTTGCTCGCGGAGGCCAACGCCAGCCAGCCGCCTGCGCCCGCGAGGGTAAGAAGTCCGACGCGCGCGCCGATCGTGCGCAGCCCGGCGACCTGCCGCCGGGCGCGCGTGTCGGCGGGCGCCGCAGCCCCGCCGACCACCCCCACCCCGCCAGTCACGACCGACCCGATCCGCGGCGCCGATCGAGCGCGACGCGCACCAGGTAGCTCGCGGCGGACAGGGCGAACAGCGCCGCCGTGACGATCAACCAGCGATGCAGGAACGGATCGGGCGACAGCGAGCTCGCATCGCCGAAATCGCCGGGGCTGCGGCGAAGGATCAGCGGCGCGAAGACCAGCAGAAGCAAGCCGGAGAGGATGAGCGGAACGCGCACGTGCGCGCGAACTCGCGCGAAACGCGCCGTTCCCGGACCATCGGCGGGGCGCCGTGACAGGACGCGGTCGACGAACGAGTACAGCGGCAGGAACACCAGATCGGCGACCACGATCCCGAGACCAAACCAGACGAGGATCTGCACCGTCTCCGAACCATCGGAATCGAAGAACCGACGGACGGCCAGGCCGCTCACCAGCAGGCTGGTGAGAAACGCGATGAGGTGCAGCGGCCCCGCCCCGTACCGGCGTCGGAAGCGATCCATCGAGGTCAAACGCTCCTGAAGCGGAGCGTCCGGACCCACTTGGTGCAGTGCACCCCGGGCAGTGCAGGAGCGATCACACGCGCCGGGAAGCCGTGATCGGGCGATAGGTCGACCCCGTTCACGCGCAGGGCCAGCAGCGAGCGCTCGTCGTCGACCTGAGATGCGCTCAGCGTGGCGTGGTCGTAGGAGCTGTACTGCTCGTGGGATTGCGCCGTGAGCTGAGCAGCGCCTTCGATGCCGGCCAGTAGCGCGAGATCGCGCAGCCGCACGCCGGTCCAGCGCTGCGTCGTCGACCAGCCTTCGACGCAAGCGATCGGCAGGTCGTAGGTGTGCTGAGGCATCGCGAGCAGCTCGGCACGGCTGAGCTTCACTCGTCGTGTCCCACGGAGGTGCAGGCGCCAGCTGGGTCCGAGCTCGCCGAAGTCGATGCCCGTGGCGTCAAACGTCTTGTTGATCTGGAATCCGTTCGGGCCATCGTTGGGATTGCGCCCGCGCGGTGCGAGGAACGCGAGACGCCGCAACGGACCCCCGATCGACTGGCCGGCCCCCTGAAGAAACAAGAGACCGGAGGCAGCCGCGACGGTTCCGAGCAGTGCGCGGCGCGACATCGACGGCGAGGCCGGCGTCGTCGGAATCAGTTCGTTGTCCACCGGCATGCGCCGCTCGGGCCGCGTGTTAGCGACATCGTCGAGCAGGGGTACAAATGCCTGGCGCGTGGCGAGTGCGCCCCGCAGCTTCGGGAGCTTCAGCGCGATGTGGAATACCAGCGCGGCGATGAACACCCACGCCCCGTAATAGTGAGCGTTGGTGAAGAAGAATCCGAACGCGTACTCGTTCTGGATGTTCATCACCCCGGTGACGAACTCGAAAACAGCGCCGCCGACGAGCAGCGCCAGGCTCATGCGCTCGAGAGCGTGCGCCGGGCTGCGAAGCGGAGGCCACTCGAACAGGCGCGGGATCACCGACCACAGCTTTGCGAGCAAGATCGGTATCGCGGCAAGGCCAATCGTGACGTGCACGCCCTGATTGGCTGCGTACAGCCAGGACGGGTGGGTCGGCCACGAGAACAGGTAGAAGTCGAGCGGCCCGAGGTGCCGATCGACGGCATTTGCGCCGAGCCGCGGGTTGTAGGCCACGTTGGACAGAAGCCCGGTGATCGCGACGAGCGGCAGCAACATGAGCAGTGCCGCCCCGAGCACGGCGGTCATCCACGGCCCTCGCAGTGGACTACGCCAGAACGACCGCTGGAACGGGCCTGGCGGAGGCGCCTGCGGCCAGGGTTTCACGCCGCGACGCCCGCACGGTGCGGCGCGGACCGCGGGTTTGTCCGGTCGCGATCGGGCTCGAGCACCGCGAACCACCGCCCTTCGTCCTCCCACAACTCGCGAACGCGCATTCCTGCGCGGGCAGCCGTCTGCGCAATCACGTCGATGCTGACGTGGGCCCATGCGAAGCGGCTGCTTTGCACGCCGTTTGCGTCCTCCAGGACCAGCAGCTCACAGGTCGTCGCCGATCCAGGCGGCCCAACTTCACAAAGAGCCGATCCGGTTGGGCACAGGAGCTCGCGGACGCGCCCGAGCAGCGCCACCGGCCGCCCACCGATGCCGATGTTCCCGTCGAGGAGCAAAGCTGTCTGCCAGTGCGTTGACCCGGGGACCGAGTCGAACACCGAGCAAAGGACAGCCGCCGCTCCGCGACCGCGGGCGCAGCGAACAGCCGCCGGGGCGATATCCAGACCGAGCGTGGGAATCCCGCGGCGCGTCAGCGCGAGCACGTGACGCCCGGGACCGCACCCGACGTCGAGCACTGGCCCACGGGCGCGATCCAGCGCCCGCGCGTCGGCGGGGCACAGCGGACCGAGCCAGCGATCCACGGGCAGTCGACGGCTGCGGCCGTCCTCGCCGCGGATGTGCAGCTCGCCACCGGTCAGCGCCCGCGCATAGAGCTCCTCCGGCGGCTGAGCCGCCTGTACCCACCGCTCGTGTGCGAGCGTCAACGGAGCAGCCTCACGGCGTCGCCGACGAGCGGCGCCGGTCCGTTCGGACGTGCTCGAGATCACGCGCGACCGGTGTCGGGGTCTTCCACGGCGGATCGTCGATGTCTGGCACGCCTTCCACCGTACGATCGCTCAGCGCGTCGCACCATTACGAATCGCTGAACACCTTCAGCACCACTTTCGCGCCACGCGAGCGCCGCCGATGCCCATCGGTGAACCGGCCGGTGCCGTACGGGATCGAGGATGCCGGAGGCCGCACACCACCGGTCGATGGGCGTATGCCCATCGACCGGACGGCGGGTGCCCTCACGCGCCGCGAGGCGCGCTCAGACGGCTACGTGATGATCGGAATGATCAAGATGGCCACGATGTTCGCGACCTTGATCATCGGGTTCAGCGCGGGACCCGACGTGTCCTTGAACGGATCGCCGACGGTGTCGCCGGTGATCGATGCGGCGTGGGCATCAGAGCCCTTGCCACCGAACTCGCCGTCCTCGATGAGCTTCTTGGCGTTGTCCCAGGCACCGCCACCTGCGGTCATCATCACGGCCATGAAGAAGCCGACGACGATGACGCCGATGAGCAGGCCGCCAAGGGCCTGGGTGCTGATGAGGCCCACGACGACCGTGAGCACGATCGGCAGCAGCGACGGGATGATCATCTCGCGCTGAGCGGCCTTGGTGACCAGGTCCACGCATGCGGCGTAGTCCGGCTCCTCAGTCTGCGGGTCGGCCATGATGCCCGGCTTCTCGCGGAACTGTCGACGCACTTCTTCCACCACGGCGCCGCCGGCACGGCCGACGGCCTCCATGGAGAGGGCCACGAACAGGCAGACCATCATGCCGCCGAGCAGCAGGCCCATGAGGACCGGCGGGTCGTCGATGCGGAACACGGTGCTGACGCCCTTGTCGTTCAGTTCGGCCTTGAAGCCGGCGAACAACACAACGGCGGCCAACACGGCCGAGCCGATGGCGTAACCCTTGGTGACGGCCTTGGTGGTATTGCCGACCGCGTCCAAGCGGTCGGTCACCGTGCGGACGTCCTCTGGGAGTTTGGCCATCTCGGCGATGCCACCGGCGTTGTCGGTGATCGGGCCGAATGCGTCGAGGGCAACGATCAGCCCCGTCAGCGACAGCTGACCCATGACGGCAATGCCGATGCCGTAGATGCCGACGGTTCCGCCGCCGGCGATCTTCCAGGCCGCGAAGATGCCCAGGACGAGCACGAGCGCGGGAAGCGCCGTGGCCTGGAAGCCCTGCGCGAGGCCCTGGATGATGTTCGTAGCGTGACCGGTCTGCGAGGCAGCGGCCGTCTTGCGGACCGGACCGAACCGGGTCGATGTGTAGTAGTCGGTGATCACGAACAGCGCCGCGGTGACCGCGATGCCGACCAGCGAGCACAAGTACAGGTCGGTCGCGCTGGGGACGTCGATGCCCAGGGCAGTGGTCTTGAAGCCGCCCAGGTCACCCATCATCCACTTGGTGATCGGGTAGAACGCCACCGCGGCGATCAGACCGGAAACCACGAGGCCCTGGTAGAGGGCCCGCTCAACGTTGCCGGTCTTGCTGCGCACCGCGAACGTGCCGATGATCGAGGCGATGATCGCCACGCCGCCGAGCACCAGTGGGTACAGCGCTACGGCCGTCTGGTCCGGAGCCGAGAACGTGATGACGCCCAGCAACATGACCGCGACGGCCGTGACGGCGTACGTCTCGAACAGGTCGGCCGCCATGCCGGCGCAGTCACCGACGTTGTCGCCGACGTTGTCGGCGATCGTGGCCGGGTTGCGCGGGTCATCCTCAGGGATGCCAGCTTCGACCTTGCCCACCAGGTCGGCGCCTACGTCGGCCGCCTTGGTGAAGATGCCGCCGCCCAGTCGGGCGAAGACGGAGATCAGCGAGCCACCGAAGCCTAGGCCGACGAGTGCGTCGACGGCCTGCTTGGGCGTGCGACTGAACGCGCTGGTCAGCAGGCCGTAATACCCGGCGACACCCGCAAGGGCTAGACCGACGACGAGCATGCCGGTGATGGCACCACCACGGAACGCGACCTGGAGGGCGCCGGAGACGCCCCCACGGGCCGCCTCGGCGACCCGGGCGTTGGCCCGGACCGACACGTTCATGCCGATGAATCCGGTCGCACCGGAAAGAATGGCTCCGATCAGGAAGCCGATCGCCACATAGATGTTCTGGATGAAGATCAGCGGGACGAACAACAGGACGCCCACGAGGGCGATCACCTGGTACTGGCGGTTCAGGTAGGCGCGAGCGCCTTCCTGAACGGCACCGCTGATGCGCTGCATTGCGTCATTGCCGGGGGACAACGCGAGCAAGCTACGCGTGGTCACCAGGCCGTAGACCACGGCCATCGCAGCGCACACCAGCGCGACGACGACCCCGTGATCGTGAAGAAACTCAGTCAAGGGAAAAATCCTCCGCAGTTCAGATGGCGGGCCGCAGCAGGGTTTCTGCGGACCCGTCGAGCGGCAGAGCACGTGCACCCAAGTGCCCGACCCGGCTCACAAGCGGGCTGATCGTAGCGTGGCCGGTGGTCAGCACGCCGTCCGGTCGCCCCCGGGCTACTGCCCGGGGACCCACAAACGGCTCGGCGGCGGGCCGGAGGCCGGGGGTGTACCGCCGGCCGGGGCGCCAGGATCTGCGCTCCCCGACGGGTCAGAACCGGGGGCGGAAGGATCGCCGCCGGTCATCTGCACGTACGCGAGCTGCAGCTGTGAGACGGCCTCGCGCAGCTGAGCAGCGCTCTCCCCCAGCGGCTCCTCCACGAGCACGAGCAGCCCACGGACGGCCTCGATGGCGAGCCGTACCTGCACGGGATCGCGCTCGTCCTCGCTACCGGGCACCAGACCTGCGCGGCGGCCGCCGAGGTTGAGCAGCGACACGAGAGACTCCACGACGAGGTCCTCGACGCGGATCTCCTTCAGCTGGGCCTCGTAGGCGGCACGCATCTCCTCCTCGGTGGGCTGCGGGCCGGCAGGGTCGGCGAACGGCGGCTGGGAACTCATTTCGGGTCTCCTGGGGAGATGGTGGCGTTCAGGGAAATCGGGGTCATCGGGCGCGAAGTTGCGGGCCCGCGGCGTAGGTGAGGCCGGTCTCGGCGACGGAGGCCGCGAAGACCGCGGCCCGATCAGCGCCGGCGGCGATCAGCGCCCGCTGACGCTGAGCGCCGTTCTGCACGGGCAGCGCGGGCGTGATGGCCAGCTCCGTGCGGACCGGGGCCGTCCACTCCAGCAGGCGCTCCACGGCGGCGCTCATCGGCTCTTCGACGACGCGATCAAGGTCCAGGAGCACGGCGTCCGCGCCGTACCGGACAGCGCGCCACATGTTTTCTTCGATCATGCGCCGTGAGTGGGTGGGGAAGGGCACGCCGTCATCGTGGTCGCGCGCCGCCTGCAGAACGCAGGCCGTCATCAGCTCGCACAACGCATCGGACTCGGCGGCGGTGGCCTGCACGTCGCAGATGCGCACCTCGACGGTGCCGAAGGTGATGTGCGGCCGCACCGACCACCAGACCTGTGTGTACTCGACGATCGAGTTGGTGCGCACCAGCGAGTCCACATAGGAGCGAAACTCGGCCCAGGAGCCGTAGGCATCCGGGATCCCGCAGCGGGGAAAGGACTTGGTGAACGTCTGCGTGCGCGCCGAATGCAGGCCGGAGTCGCGGCCGTCGACCCACGGGGAATTGGCCGATACGGCCAGCAGCGTGGGCAGGACGCCGCGCAGCCGGTCACACACCGCGATCGCCCTATCCGCTCCGCGGATGCCGACGTGGACGTGGAGGCTGAAAGTGTTGTTGCGGCGCGCCACGTACTGCAGGCCATCGACGACCCGGCGGTAGTGCTCGGTGTCGATGTTGGGCTGCTCGCGGTAATCGGCCCAAGGGTGCGTCCCGGTCGCGCCGAGCGACACATTCTGCGCTGCCGCCAGCGCGAAGAGCCTTTGCCGGGCATCCCGTTGGCGGGCCAGCGCGTCGTGCAGATCCTCACCACGGCCCGAGCGGATTTCGATCTCAGAGGAGATCAGCTCCCCGGAGATCGACTCCGACAGCACCTCGTCACCGGCTGCGGCAGCGTCGCGCAGTGCTTCAAAGCGCGGCACGAGGTCGAGCGTCACGGGATCGAGGATCGCGAACTCCTCTTCGATGCCGACGGTGCCATCGTCGGACTCGGCGAGGATCGCCTCGGCTGCGTCGAGATCTATCAACTGGCTCATTCAGCTCAAGTAGAAGTACAGCGCGTAGAGCAGGTCCACGGCGGGGCTGGAGGTGTGCACGGTGACCTCGGGCGGCACCGTGAGCAGAGCTTCGGAGTAATTGAAGATGATCTTCACGCCCGCGGCGACCAGATCGTCGGCCAAGCCCTGAGCCGCAGCGGTTGGTACGGCGAGCACGCCGACGATGATGTCCTCGTCCTCGACGACCTGCGGCAGGTCCTCGACGTGCCGGACGCGCTGAGCGCCGACCTTCGAGCCGACCTTGCGCGGATCGGCGTCGAAGATGGCCACGACCCGGAAGCCATGGTCGGCGAAGATGTCCGATGAGGCGATGGCCTTCCCCAGATGGCCGGCGCCGAACAGTGCGATGTTGTGTTGGCCCGCCGTCCGCAGGATCTTGCGGATCTGCGAGACGAGCGAGTCGACGTTGTAGCCCACGCCCCGCTTGCCGAACTTGCCAAAGCCGCTGAGATCGCGGCGGATCTGCGTGGAGTTGATGTGCGTGTAATCCGACAGTTCGTGGGAACTGATCGTCTCCTTGCCCATCTTGCGGGCCTGCGTGAGCACCTGCAGGTACCGCGACAGGCGGGCCGCAACGCCGAGGGACAGGCGATCGGACGGGGGTGTCTCGCCGTTGGACGAGGCTGAGGCGTCGGTCGCTGTCATGCCGCGTCGATCCTAGCGATGCGGCTGCGCAGGTCCGCCTCGTCGACGAAGAAGTCCGAGATCTCCTCACCGTCGAGAACCATCACCGGGATGCGTTCGAGGTAACGCAGGTGCAGGGCGTCATCGGTCGTGATGTCGATCTCGGTGAGCGTGAACCCCAGCTCGACGGCCAGCGGCCCAAGCACCCTTAGGGCGTCCGCGCACAGGTGACAACCTGGCCGTGAATACACCAGGACCGTCGGCGCGCCCGTCACGATCCCCGCTTGCCGGTCGCGTAGGCGTCAAGGCCGAGGTAGTCCGGGAAAGCGAGTGCAGGGGTGAACCGGGCGGCGGCGGCGATCATCGCCGCATTGTCGGTGCACAACTCCCGCGGTGGGACGGCCAGTGCGGTGCCAAGCCCCGCCAAGCGCTCGCGCAGCGCTCCGTTGGCGGCCACGCCACCGCCCAAGGCGAGACGATCAAGGCCCGTCTGCGCCAGCGCCCGCTCACAGCGCACGGCCAGCGCCTCGACGATCGCGTGCTGATAGGAGGCGGCCAGATCGGCGGCACGGGCGGTGGCATCCTCAGGGCCTAGGTCGCGAACCGCGTAGAGCAACGACGTCTTGACACCCGAGAACGAGCAGTCCAGGCCGCGGACACCCTGGCCGGTGGGGAACGTGAAGGCCGACGGGTCTCCGCCGGCCGCAAGGCGCTCCAGTGCCGGCCCGCCCGGGTACGGGAGACCCAGCAGACGCGCTCCCTTGTCAAACGCCTCCCCGGCCGCGTCGTCCAACGTCTGTCCCAGCACCTCGTAGCCGTGGTAATCGGTCACGTGCGCCACAAACGTGTGGCCGCCGCTGGCCACCAGGCAGACGAACGGCGGTTCAAAAGGGTCAGCGCCGAGCGACGTCGCGCTGACGTGACCCTGCAGATGATCCACCGGACACAGCGGCAGGCCGCGTGCCGCGGCGATCGCCTTCGCCTCGCTGACGCCGATGAGCAGCGCGCCCACGAGCCCCGGGCCCTGCGTGACCGCGACGAGCGTGACGTCGTCCAACGTGATCTCGGCGCGGGCCAACGCGTCGTCGACGACCGGGTCCAGCAGCATCAGGTGCTGCCGCGCGGCTACCTCAGGCACGACACCGCCGTAGCGATCGTGGATCCCCTGGCTGGAGATCACGTTGCTGCGGATCTCCCCGTCGAGCGTCACCACCGCGGCGCACGTGTCGTCGCAGCTGGTCTCCAGAGCCAGGATCACGCCGGGGTCACAGGCCCGGCGTTGGGGATGTCGTCCAGACGTCCCTCCAGGGTGGCGGGAGTGCGCCACATGATGAGCGCGTCCTCTCCGTTGTCCTGGTAGTAGCGGGGCCGGTGGCCGACCCCGAGAAAGCCGAGGCGGTCGTACAGCCGGATGGCCTCGTGATTGGAAGGACGCACCTCCAGCGTGTACTGCGCCTGCGGATCGCCGACCTCCGCGAGCAACCGGTTGAGCAGCGCCGTGGCTATCCCCTGACGGCGCAGAACAGGGTCCACGGCGACGTTCATCACGTGGAACACGGTGTCAAAACGTGAGCAGATGAGGTAGCCCAGGACGACCTCCTCACGAAGCGCCACCAGGCAATGCCCGCCGGCCTTTGACAGTTCCAGGACGAACATGGCCAGCGACCACGGGGTCGGGAACGCACGGCGCTCGACCGCCACGACCTGGGGTAGGTCGGCGTAGGTGAGGCGGCGGATCCGAAGTTCGGTGCTCATCGCGGGGCATCCACATCCGGCAGCCGGACGTACGCCGGGACGAGTCGATCGAACGCAACGGGATTTCCGACAGCGGCCAACCGGCAGAGGGCCTGGGCGCTCACCCGATGCAGCGGCGAATCGTCCGCGGGAACCGTCACACCGACCGCCTCCAAGGACTGCCGAAATCGTACCGCTCCGTCCCCTGCGGCCAATGCGCCGGGCCCGGCGTTGCGGGCGATCTCTTCCAGGCCGTCAGGACCGACGGCCACGGGGGCCGTCGGCCCATCTGCGGCGTGGATGGAGACGAACGCCTCACCGCGGCGCGCATCGAGTACGGCGAGCACAGGGCCCTCGTGCACGACCCCCTCGGCCAAAACATCGAGTGTGCCCACGGCCACCAGCTCAGCCCCGGTGGCGTGCGCCAGACCGCGCGCCGTCGCCACGCCGATGCGCAGCCCGGTGAACGAGCCCGGGCCGACCCCCACGGCGATACGGGTCACGTCACCGATCTCGGCACCCAGTTCCGACAGCGCGGCGTGAGCCAGCTCGAGCACCTGAGCGGCGTGGCCCGGCCTCTCCCCCGGCTGCGGATCGTGCCTGCGCTCAGCGTTCGCGTCAGGGCCGACCGCGCCGACCACGGTCGCGCCCGTGGCCGTGTCGAAAGCGAGTAACACGCTCATCGCGAGGGACTCCGATCGAGGTTCTTCGTGGCGATCGTCCAGAAATGACGCGCAGTCATCGTTCGATCCTCACGTGGCGGGAGTCGCCGCCCGCATGCTGCAGGTAGACCCGTGCGACGATGGACTCGAAGGCGTCCCCAGCCACCTCGGGCCACTCCACAAAGGCGATCTCATCCCCCGTGAGGTACTCGTCCAGGAGCCCGGGATCTTCGCCGGCCAGGCTGGCCAAGCGGTGCAGATCCAGATGGGAGACCGGCACGCGCCCGTCTTCGTAGCGCCGGCCGATGGTGAACGTGGGGCTGGTGATCGGGCCGACAATGCCGAGCGCCCGGCATGCCCCGCGTACGAAGGTCGTCTTGCCTGCGCCCATCTCGCCATGCAGCAGCACGACATGGCCGGGCGACAGGTCAAGAGCAAGCCCCCCGGCGATGGCTTCCGTCTGGGCCGCCGACGTGGTGCGCTGAACCGCGCCGGCCGGGCCGGCGTCAGAACCGGCGGTCATCGGCGGTGCGCAGGCGCAGGCCGATACCCATCAGCAGCAGCGCGAGACCGGCGCCGATCAGAAGGCGCGCATCGACGCCGGTGTTGGGCAGCGTGGCCCGCGAACCGGATGACGACGTGGAACCCGTGGCGCCGTTGAGCGCCGGCGGCGTGGTCAGCGACGGGTCCACAGGAGGCTGGGTGCTGAGACTCGGCGAGCTGGAACTGGAATTCGAGGAGCCTGAGCCACTCGAAGAAGTGGGGCTCTTGCTGGTCGTCGTCTTGCCCGAGCCGGCAAAGGGATCCTGGTACTGATTGTCGCCGGCGCCCTGGGCAAAGGCGACCGAAGGGGCGGCCGCCATGACGGCGGCAGTCACGAGGACGGCGAGGAGACGAACTGACTGCATCCAGGCAGTGTACGAGCCGAGCGGTCGGAGCGAGGCGGTCCCCACCCTTCGGGCGCGGGCGTGCGCTGGGGGCGTGGAGCGTCGTGCCTGCGCTACCGTCGATGGGTTGATGGGACGAGATCCGAACATCTCGCCGCGCCACATTCTCCTGCTCACGGACCGCGATTGGACCCATCCGCAGGGAGGTGGCACCGGCACGAATCTGTATGGCCAGGTGGCTCGCTGGTTGGCGTGGGGACACCGCGTCACCGTCATCGCGGGCGCATACGACGGCTGCGAGCCCGTCTCCCGGCCCAGTGACCAGCTCACGATTCACCGCATGGGCTCCCGGCTCACGGTCTTCCCGCGGGCTGCTCGCGCGACCAAGAAGGGCATTGCTGCTGACGCCGACGTGTGCTTGGAGGTCATCAACGGGATCTCCTTCTTCACGCCGCTGTGGTGGTGGCTGAAGATGCCGCGTGTCGCGCTCGTGCACCACGTCCATCAGGACCACTACATCGCCGAGCTCGGGCGCCGGGGCCGTATCGCCGCCTGGCTGCTGGAGTACATGCCGCTCCGCATGCTGTACCCAGGGATCCCGGTCATCACCATCTCCGAGGCCGCCCGCGACGATCTCGTCGAAAAACTGGGCATCGCCCCGGATCTGGTCCACGTCGCCTACTTGGGCGTCGAGCCCTCGCAGTTTCGCGAGCCCGCCCGGGCCGAGCAGCCCACGCTGCTTTACCTGGGCCGGCTCAAGCAGTACAAGCGCATCGAAGTCGCGCTGGACGTGCTCGAGGGCATCCCCGAGGCGCGCCTGGAGATCGCTGGGACCGGCGAATGGCAGGAAGTGATCGAGAAGGAGATCGCCCAGCGCGGGCTCGGTGACCGAGTGCGGATGCACGGCTTTGTGGCGGAGGAGGCCAAATCTGAGCTGTACGCAAGCGCGTGGCTCAACCTCACCGCCTCGTCCGCCGAAGGCTGGTGCCTGACCGTGATGGAGGCAGCCGCCTGCGGAACGCCGAGCGCCGCGTTGCGCGTCGGCGGACTGGCGGAATCGATCGTCGACGGCGAGACCGGAATCCTCGCCGACGAGCCCGACGAGCTGACCGCCGCGGTGCGCGACCTCGTCCACGACCGCGCGCGGCTGGAGATGCTCGGGCGTCAGGCGCAGGATCGTGCTCACGAATTCACGTGGGAACGCGCGGCCGCATCCAACCTCGAAGTCCTCGAGCACGCCGCCGACCGACCGCGGGTGTCGCTGGTCGGCGGGCTGGTCAAGTCCGATGGCGTACAGGCCGGCGGATTGGCCGCGGCGACACTGGTCTCCAACGCCGTCCAGTTGGTCTTCACCGTCATCTTCACCCGCATCCTGGGCGGCACCGGTTACGGCTCCTTGGCGGCGCTCGTCTCCGCCTTTCTGATCCTGCTCGTCGGCGGCCAGGCGCTGCAGGTGGCTGCCGCGCGCGAGACGGCCCTGCACCAACTCGGCGATGGCCCAGGACTGACGGCGACGGTCAATGCGTGGACCCGGTCGCTGCTGGTCACCCTGTTCGTGGTCACCGGCTTGTGCATCCTCCTTCGCCACCCGCTCGGGCATCTCACCGGGGTCCCCGAGTACCCGTACGCCGCCGCCGCGATCCTGCCTACCGGCGTGTTGTGGCTGCTGGTCTCCGTGCAGCGCGGCGTCCTGCAAGGGCTGCGCGACTACGTCCCCGTCGGGGCATCGCTGATCGGCGAGGCGCTCGGACGCCTCGTGTTCGGGCTGATCCTGGTGGCGGTCGGCTTCGGGGTCACCGGCGCCTTCCTGGGCACGCCGCTGGCGCTCGTGGTGATCGCCATCGCCCTCTCGTACGAGATCCACCGGCGCGTGGGCGCCGCCGGCGATGAGTCCTCGCGCCGCGCTTTACGCACGCTCGTCTCGGGCGCATGGGTGCCGATCCTGGCCCTCGGCCTGATGGCCCTGATGCAGAACATCGACATCATCGTCGTCAAGCACCAGGTGGGTGGCGCGGCCGCCGGTTCGTACGCCGCGGCTGCCGTCGCGGCGAAGGCGGTCGTATGGGTGGCGATCGGCGTGGCGCTGCACCTGCTGCCCGAGGCGACGAGGCGCGCCGCACAAGGCCAGGATGCGATCCCGGTCCTGATGCGCTCGTTCGGCGTGCTGGCGATCATCGCCATCCCCGCCCTGCTGCTCTTCACCTTCTTCCCCGAGCAACTGCTTTCGGCCGCCTTCGGGCCGTCGCTCACGCAGGCTTCCGGTGCGCTCCCGGTGCTCGGGCTGGCGATGACCCTGCTCGCCATCGCCTACCTGATCGTCCAGTACATGCTTGCCCTGGGCCGCACCAGCTTCCTCTGGGTGCTCGGCGTGATCGCACTGATGGAGCCCTTCCTGCTGGCCGGAGTGAGTGGCTCGTTGACGTCTTACGCAGCCGTCGTCCTCGGACTTCAGGTGGCCGCGGTCGTGGGGCTGTTCGCGCTCGTCTGGCGCGCACGCAACCGGGTCCTCACGCCCGCCAGCGCCCTGTAGAGCGCCAGCATCAACAAGACGATCGCGGCGACCGCAACCCAATGGGCGGCGAGCCGATCCTCCGGCACGCTGCCGTTATAGCCGCCCTTGTTCTTGACCGGAATGGCCACGTAGAGGATCGGCACCACCACCGCCAGCAGCAGGCCGGCCGCTATGCTCAGGTGCTTGGCGCCGATACCGCGCCACAGGACGATCGCCACCGCCGGGCCGATCACGATTCCGGCCCTCAGCGCGAAGACGAACGCGCCGGCCAGCCCGGCCGCCACGCCCCACGCCAGCGCGCGATGGAGGGCCAGCCGCGTCGGCACCGTCGCTTCCAGCGGGGTGGTGTCGGGATCCTCGGGCTCCAGCGCCCGCATGCGCACGAGCCCGAACAGGACGAACGCACCCAGCAGGATCGCCGCGACGAGCGATATCCAGCCCGCGATCGCCACGGGTCGGTTGCCGGCGAACACGATGTCGGCCTTCGTGCAGCCGGGGGCGACGGGCCAACCGACGGCGTAGCCCTGGAGCGGGACCGGGGCGCCGAGCGACTTGCCGTTGCAGGTCGCTCGCCAACCTGCTGAGTAGCTCTCCCCCAGGATCAACCAGCCGGGGTGCGTTACGGCGAGCTTGATGTCGGTGCGGGCCCCGTGACCAGGGTTGCCGGGATCGATCACGACGCCGGGCGGCGCGGGCGGCGGAACCGGGGTCGGCGCCGGAGACTCCAGGGCCAGCAGGTCGAGCGCGAACGGCCCGCCCACCGCGGCAGAGAGGTGCTGCTCGACCGGCGCAAGCGCCACTGGTGGCATGCACGCGACGGCCCGCAGCGGTTGGCCGGCGTCAAGCGCCGGGACGGTGCCCTCGACGCCCAAGGTCATGTGATGGCCACCGACACGAACCGGGATGGCACACCCGGTGGCCTTCGTCAGCGGGCCGCGGCGGTTGGGGTTCGCCTGCGGGACACCGGCGCCCGTGATCTCGCTGATGCCGACGGCGCGACGTTGACGGTTCACGGCGGAGGTGCCGGGCGGGAAGGCCGCGTCGACGATATCCAGACGCATCGTGCGGCCCGTGACGGGGCGCGGGAGGCGGACGGTGCCGTCGGCGGCCACGGTGGCCTCCGTGCCCGTCGGGCCGTCGCCGGTGAGACGAATCCGCGTTGCGCGCCGCACGCCCACCGCCGGGATCAGGCGCAGCGCCCGGATAGTGTGGGCGCGGGATGTAGTCCACGAGATGTAGGGACCGGTGATGGTCTCGGCCGTATCGGTGCCCAGCGAATTTGGCACGACGAACGAGCCGAGCCGCGACCCCACCCCATCCCAACCCGCGATCCACGCCGTCCGCGGGCTACCGTCAAACGCACTCGACGAACGGTGGATCGGCAGGTTCTGGAAACGGTCTGAGGAGTCAAAGCGGGCCGTCTCCGTGCCGCCCGCCAGCGCATCCAGCAGATGGTCGGGAGCGCGGCTCGTCACGGTCGCCCAGCCCTTTGGGCTCCACGTGCGCGCCACCGGCGGCGTGAACAGGCGCTCTAGCCCTGCTTCAGCATCACCCTGGTCGCGAACGTACGTGGCCTGCCACGGCCCGTGCACCGTCTCCCGGTGGAACGGGTCATCACCCCGGGTACGCGAGAAGAGGTAGGTCAACGGCGCACGCGACAGATCGGCGCCGCGCAGCGCCCGCTCGGCTGTCCGCGGAACCCGCAGCGCCTCGGTCACCCGGACAGCGGGGATCCGCAGTTCGCTGATGCCGCCGGCGCCGCCGGATCCGTGCGGCGGGTTGGTGACATCCCCCATCGTCACACGAATCGTGTCGACGTTCTTGAGCCTCACGTTGAGCCGGTTCCAGCCTGGGTGCGTCTTGTACAGCGTGCCGTTCACGAATACCGACCGCACGCGCCCGCGGCTGTCGCCGTACGGCATCAGGTCCAGGTACGGGACGTCGCGCTTGGCGTTCAGCCCGACGTCCAGATACCAGCGGTCCGCGGTCAGTGTGCGGTCCGCCAGCCAAGCCGTGTTGGGGTCACCGTCCATCGCCGCGTACGGGCGGTGCTCGGGGAACTGGGTGACCTGTGGCGAGAACGGGGCTCGCACGTATCGCACTCCGGTGATCCGGGCGACCGTCTGCGCGTCGGTACCCAGCTGCGGCCACGGGTCAAGCTGGTGGCCGTCGGCCGAGATCGGATCTTCCGGGGTGAGCGTGGCCCCGGTATTGCCCCGCAACCGTGAGGGCACGAACACGCGCCGGCGGTTGGAGTCGCTGATGACGATAGGCCCGCCGGTGGCCGCCAGCGTTCGGGTCCCCGAGGGCATCAGGTCCGCCGCGTACCGGATCGCCCGATCCCGCGGTAGCTCGCCGAACGCCGCCAGCTCCAGCAGCGCGTCGGCGGAGCCATCCACCACGAGCGCCCCGGCCTGCGGGAGCAGGCGCACCAGCGAGGCGCTGCCGGCCACCGGTCGGCGTGTGACCTGGGCGAGTGCCAGCGGCGCGGCGAGGTCACCGGCCTGCGCGGGCACGAGCCTCTTCGGTCCGTACGTCTGGATCGGTGCTGCGAGTCCGGCCCGGGCCAGCTCGCGGGCTGCGGCGTTGGCGCCCAAAGCGCCGGATCGAGCACGATCGTCGTCGCTGCCCGTGACGATGCTGTCGACGGCCTGCAGCCCGAGCAGCGGCCCCAGTTGGCCGGGGTACGCACGGCGCTGGGTGATCAGGGCGTCGGTTGACCACTGCAGATCCACCGAGCGCAGATCCGCGAACGGCACAACCTGCCGGACAGCGACGGGCCGATGGGCGAGCGTGGGCAGGATCGGATCCACCGTCTCCCCCCATGTGTAAGCGCTGAAGAGTTGCCCGGGCAGAACCATCGCTCGATGGTCGTCGGGCAGGCGATCCAGATCATGAGCGACGGCTCGCCACGCGCTGGGGATCGAGCGCCACGTGAGCGTGTCGTCGACGCCTCGACCGCGCACGATCGGCCACGCCGACAGCGCCACCACGGCCACCATGCCCGCCACAAGAGCCGGGCGCCACAGGCGCGATGAGCGCTCCCCGAGCCACGTCCACAGCATCCCGACGGCGACGCCGCCGAGGATCGCGAGGCCAAGAGCGACCAGCGGCCCCGCCTTATATGCGGTGCGCAGGAACTGCAGCGAAGCCAGATGGTTGTAGGCGAACGTCATGCCCCGCCGTAGCGGGGTGCCCTCAGGGAAGCCGGCGATCATCACCAGCACGCCGATCAGCGTCATCCCGAGGAAGAACGGGGCGTACCGCCAGCGGCGCGTCCAGGCGAAGCCGCCCAGAGCGACCGGCGCGGCCAGCAGCGAGGCGATCATGCCCGGGACCCAGAACACGAGCGTCCCGGCATCCGACGTGTACGGGGCCAGGCGACCGCCGTACCCGGTGCCGACGTACGACAGCCAGAAGCCCATCAGGCGCAGTGACTCACTGGCGCTCGTGGTGCCCCAGATGGTCCCGGCCTGTTCGGTGTACGGCAGGAACGGCAACCCCCATTTGGCCTGAACCAGCAGCGGCACGACCCACCACACCGAGGTGATCGCCCCCAGGATCGAGGTGCGCCACACCCACCTCCACGCTGCTCGCGGCACGACGAGACCCAGCGCCACCTCATACCCCAGCAGGAGCAACGGCCCCAGCAGCACCCAGGCGGTGACGGCAGCGTTGATCCCTCCCCCCGACGCCGTGACTATCAGCGCGAAGATCGCCGGCCACAACCACGTCGCCCCGACCGCACCGGTGCGCCTACCCGAAGCTCTCAGACCCCGGTGGACGGCCAGCAGGAGCCACGGCAGGGCGGCGTAAGCGAGCAGCGACACGCTCACACGGCTCATGTAGGTGACGACGTACGGGTTGAGAACGAAAAGGCCCGCCGCGGCCACGTGCACCGCGCCGCGATGACGCGAATACAGAGCGTCGAGAAGACGGATCACGCCCCAGCCGGCGAGGAAGAGCAGGGTGCCGAGCCAAAGGCGTTCCGTCACCCAGCCGGACACGCCCAAGTCGCGCCAGAACGCGAAGAATGGGCCCATCGGAAATGCGTACCCGCCGTACTGGCCGCTTTGGACATGCCCGAGCGAGATGTCCGATGACCACGGTGCCAGTGCGTCGGACAGGAATCCGGACGGATCGACCTGGAGGTCGATCTTGGTGTCGGTGACCGACAGGCCCGGCCGCTGCCACAGCGCCAGGGCGTAGCACGCTACGGCGAGCAATGGGACGAGCAGGGATTCGCGGCGGCGGGTGTTCATCCGTGGCGCGCCAGGCTACTTGCCGGTCGACCATGTGCGACCCTTCCGCGCGATGTCGACCACCACGCCCAGGCCCGAACCACCTGTCCTCCACGGGTCCGCCCGAGTCCGTCAGCTATGGGAACTGTTCCGCAACGAGCAGACCGACCCCGAGCCGTTCTACACGGTGCTGGCCCGCGAGGCCGTCGCTGATCTGGACCGCCGGTACGGCCCGATCGCCGGCCAGGTGATCGCCGATCTGGGCTGTGGCCCAGGCTTCTACACCCGGGCGTTTCGCAACGCCGGGGCCACGGTGCTGCCGGTCGACAACTCCATGGAGGAGCTGGAGCTGGCCGGCGGGGCGCCGGAGGGCGCGATCATCGCCGACGCCGCGAAGCTGCCCTTCGAGGACGGCTCGATCGACGGTGCCTTCGCCTCCAACCTTCTGGAGCACGCCCCTGACACCGACGGCATCATCCGCGAGATCGAGCGCACGCTCAAGCCCGGCGGCTGGGGCTACATCTCGTGGACGAATTGGTATTCACCGTGGGGCGGGCACGACATGTCGCCCTACCATTTCCTGGGTCCCGAGCGCGGCCCTCGCCTGTACGAGAAGCGTCATGGAAAGCCGCGCAAGAACACCTACGGCGAGGGGCTGTGGGCCGTCCACATCGGCCCCACGCTGAAGCTCGTCGAGGCCCGCCCGGGGCTGATCATCGAGCGGGTCGAACCGCGCTACTGGCCCAAGCTGCGGTTCATCGTCGACATTCCCGGTGTGCGTGAGCTGATCACCTGGAACTGCGTCATCCGGGTTCGCCGGCGCTGAACCGCCGACGGACGGCGGTGAACGCCGCCACCAGCGTCACCGCCGCCAGCACGACGAACGACGGCTCGGCCGCGAACCGGAACCGCGTCCCGCCGTACGTCACGATCGCCACCAGCACGACCATCACCACGGGCGCGAGCAGCGTCGCGAGTTCCGCCCGGCGTCGGCGGCGGAAGAGCAGCACGACCCCGGCGATCGCCAGCGCAAGAATGGCCCAGTACATCCGCAGCCCGATCTTCACGGGCTCGGGCGGTCTCCCCTCCGCGGCGTTCAGATAAATCGACTGGCCGTACTTGTAGACGTCGAACAATCGGCCCAGGCGGGCGGCGACGACCGCCGGCCAGCGATCCACATGGTTAAGCGCGTAGTCGATGCCGATGCCGCGCTGCCGGTGCAGGTAGACCGCCTCGTTCTCACCCGGTTTCCGCGGCCCGTAGCAGTAGTAGCGCCAGGTGCCGATGTAGGGGCCGAAGTAGACGGGCGCGCAGTTGGACCCGACGAAGACGCCGTCGGAGTTCGTGGAGATCAAGACGAACTGGTCAAAGCGAGCCGTGTTGTAGATCGTCCATGGGGCGACCACGCAGAACGTCGCCACGAGCGCCGCGGCGCCCAGTCGCAGCCGCCCCGACCGGTCGCCGGCGGCGGACCAGGCCGCGGGTAGCGCCAGCAGCAGTACCAGCGCCAGCCCCTCGCCCCGGGTCAGCGCCGACAGTCCGATCAGCGCCCCGAGAAGCGCCGCGCGGCGCCACGACGGCTTGTCGCGCAGCCCCAGGGCCGCCAACAGCGATCCGACGACGAAGACGCCGTACAGCGTCTCGCTCATCAGCGAGGCGTCGGCCGTCCACAACATCGGATAGATCGCCGCCAACCCGGCGGCCACGAGGCCGACGGGCGCTCCGGCGACGCGCCGCCCCAACAGCCCGATCAGGACCACCGTGACCGTGCCCACGCCAGAGAGCGCCAGGCGATGAGAGGGGTAGCCGTTCTTGCCCAGCAGGTCCGGAATCGCCAGAAACAGCTCCAGCCCAGGTGGATGCTCGGCCGTCGGGCCGTGGTAAGGCGCCAACTCCCTGAAGCCGTGGCCGTCCGCGAGCCCCTGGGCGACCTGGTGAAAGCGCAGCGCATCGCCCACCACCGGCACGCCGTGCGTCTCGAACCAGTGGACGTAGGCGGCCCGGAGGGCGAGCGCGAACATGCCGATCGCGGCAAGTCCCCACCCGAAGCGGCTCGGCCTTCTCATCGAAGGCGACAGGATAAGGTCAGGCCCCGCATGGCCGCATCTCCACCTGCCCTGGCGCCTCCCCCGGGGAACCCGCGGTTCCCGCTCCTGGACGGCATGCGCGCCGTCGCCGCGCTGCTCATCGTCGTCACCCACGCGTCGGGCGCGTCGAACTTCAACACCGCCAACCCACTTGGGGTCTACACGGCGCGCATGAACCTCGGCGTGACGATGTTCTTCCTGTTGTCGGGCTTTCTGCTCTACCGCCCCTTCGTGGCGGCGCGCCGCGAAGGCCGGCCACCCATCCGCATACGCGACTTCGCCCGCCGGCGCGCGCTGCGCATCGTGCCGGCGTACTGGGTCGCGCTGACGCTCCTCTCGATCTACCCGGGCCTGTACCTCTTCAGCGACTACTGGCCGCGCCTGTACACGTTCACTCAGATCTATTCGGCGCGGTCCACGCTGGCGGGCATCGGCCCGGCGTGGTCGCTGTGCATCGAGGCCAGCTTCTACGTCGCGCTGCCCTTCATCGCCCTCGGCATCGCGCGGCTGCGGCCCAGCGTGCGCGGCGAGGTCGGTGCGTTGATCGCGCTGGCGATCGGCTCGCTGGCCCTGCGCACGTACCTGCACGACACCCACGGGCCTCCGATCCTGCAGAACACGCTGCTCTGTTACCTGGACTGGTTCTGCTGGGGAATGATCATGGCGGTGATCAGTGTGGCCACGCATGGGCGCGAGGCCTCATCCCGCTCGCTCACGCTGATCGTGCGCCGGCCGTGGGTGCCCTGGGCAACTGCCGCCGTGGTGTTCTGGGTGCTTTCCACTCGCCTGGAGCTGCCGCGGGGGTTCTTCGCGATCTATACGGACTACAACTACTTCGGCGAGCACGTCCTGTACGCCCTCGTCTCCCTTCTCCTGCTCCTGCCCGCCATGTTCGGCGGCTGGGCAGGCGGCTGGCCGCGGCGGCTGGTGGGCCTGCGCGTGATGGCGTGGCTCGGCCTCGTTTCGTACGCGATCTTCCTCTACCACCTGCCGATCATGGGCGAGATCAATGCCCACGGCGCGCAGGGCTGGCTCCCGGGCTCCGGGTTCCTCTCGCTGCTGCTGTGCACGCTGGCAATCACGATCCCCATCGCGGCGGCCAGCTACTACGTGGTCGAGCGCCCTGCGCTTAGGCTCAAGGAACGCCGGCGCCCGGCCGGGCCGCCCCAACCAGAGCAGATCGCCGAGCCCGAGCCGCCGGATGACGATGTCGCGGTGGACGTGGTGGACCGGGCGGCGTGGTGAGCGCACCGACCGGGACGACAGCGACCGGTTCCGCAGACGGCTCTGCGCACGCTCGTTCGCCCGTCCTGACGGCGGTACGGGCGCTGGTGGTGACCGGGCCCTTCGTGCTCGCGTTCTTCTCCGGCGGCTACTTCACGACGGGTCGTGTCGCCGCGCTCGTCGTGGCCTGGCTGCTGGTGCTGGTGTGTGCCGTGGCCGCGCCGCGGCCGCTGCCCCGCACGACCCCCGCGCGGCTGGTGCCGGCCGCCCTCGGCGCGTTCGCCCTTTGGGTCGGCTTGTCGGCGCAGTGGGCGCCGCTCGCCGTCCCCGCCCACGCCGAGTTCCAGCTGGTCCTGCTCTACGTGGCCGTCGTGCTCGCCGCGTGCGCCGTCTGGACGCCTGCCGCGGCAGGCCGGGCCTTGGAGCCGCTGGTGGCGAGCGGCATCCTCGTGGTCGTCCTCTACGGCCTCTCCGAGCGTGTGCTGCCGGGGCTCATCACGCTCAGCCGCAGCTTCAGCGCCGGCGGCCGCCTGGAGCAGCCGCTGACGTATTGGAACGCCACGGGCTGCCTGGCGGCGATGGGCATCGTGCTGTGCGCGCGGCTGACCGCTGATCGCACGCGGCCGGACGCGTTGCGGGCGGGCGCCGCCGCGGCCGCCGTCCCGATGCTGGTCGCCCTTTACGTCACCTACTCGCGCGGGGCGTTGATCGCACTCGTGGCCGGACTCATCCTGCTGCTGGTGCTGGCGCCCACCTGGAGCCAGTTGCGGGCCTGCGCCATCGTGGTGGAGGCGGGCGTCGTGGGTGTACTGGCCGCCGCGTTGTCACCGTGGGCGCGCGCCCTGGAGGGCGGAGGCGCGATCAGCCCCGACGTCCAGGGCGCGCTGGTGCTGGTGGCGATCCTCGTCGCCGGGTTCACCGCCGCCGTGCTCACACTCTGGTCGGCGCGGGCCGAGCGCGACGAGCGCACCCGCCTTGGGCGCCTGCCGCTACCCCGCTGGGCGTCCGTGGCGGCGTTCGCCATGATCGCGGCGCTCGTCGTGGTCCCCGTCGGTCTGGCGCGCTCCTCCCACAACACCGACGGGCCGGTGTTCGGGGCCAGCAGCCAGCGATTCTCCAGCGTCGGTTCCAACCGTTACCGCTACTGGAAGGTCGCCGTGCGCACGTTCGCGGATCACCCCGTGGCCGGGGTGGGCGCCGGCGGCTGGGTCGTGCAATGGCTCAAACACCGCGACATCGACGAGTCGGTGCGCCAGCCACATTCACTGTGGCTGCAGACGCTCGCCGAAGAAGGTTTGATCGGGTTCCTGCTGCTCCTGACCGCGGTGGGCGGCGTGGTCTGGTGCTCGCGCATCGCCCACCAGGCGGACCCTGGCCTCGTCTCCGGGGTGATCGCCGCGATGGGCACCTGGGCCGTCCACACCACGCTGGATTGGGACTGGGAGATGCCCGCTGTCACGGCGGTGACGATGGTCCTGGCGGGGGCGCTGATCGCCCAGGCGGACCGAACCCAGGGCTGAGAGGATCGCCTGGCTCCCGGCCCTCTCGCGCCCCTGCGCCCATCGATCCCCACCTCGATCCCGCTGAGCGGGACTCAGGTGGGGATCGATGTCTGGACCACCCTCGATGACCGCCCCTGCCACCGGCGCCACAACTCCAGAGCGCCGATGGCCGCCAGCACGCACAGGCCAGGCTCGGACGTCATGCGCAGGCGCGGCAGGCCGTAGCCCAGCAGCGCCGAGATGAGCACCACCACGAACGGCGCGACCAGGATCCAGGTGCGCAGACCGCGCCGGCGCAGTGCGAGCACACCCACGATGCCGAGCAGCGCGAACAGGTAGAAAGCGACGACGGCAGCCTGCTCGGTGCGGCGTTCGTGGCCTTCGGAATAGGCCACCATGCGCTGCGGCTGGTACAGGTCGAAGACCCGCAGCAGCCGGACGGACAGCACGAGCGGCAGTCGACCGGCGTGGTCCCGGGCGTAGTCGATGCCTTGCTGGCGCCAGATCGCTGCCTGCGCGGCCTCATCCTGCGTCTTGGCGTCGCCGAGGCAGGTGAAGTTCCAAAACCCCAGGTTCCGGCCCGCATACGTGTCGGGGCAGTTGGCGCCCGCGATCACCGTCGAATCGTTGTTGGAGATGGGCACCAGGCGCCCGAACACGTCGGCGTTGCGGATCGTCCACGGTGAGATCACGGCCAGCGCGACGACGACCGCGATGGTGCCGGTGAGCAGGCGCCGAGCGGGCACCTTCCAGGCCAACGGGATCAGGAGCAACGGGATCAGCAATACGGCCTCCGCCCGCGTCAGCGCCGCCAAGCCCACGCCCATTCCGAGCAGCGCCGCACGGCCCAACCCTGGGACCTCCGCGAAGCGGTAGGCGGCCAGCAACGTCGCGGCAATGAGCAGCGCGTACAGCGTCTCGCTGAGCAGCGCTCCATCGACCGCGACCATCGTCGGGTACAGCGCGCACAGCACCGCGGCGAACAGCCCCGTGCGCTCACCGGCCGCCCCGCCCCCGGCGGCGCGCCGGCCGACGAGGCCCACCAGCGCGATCGTGCCGGCCCCGAGGAACGCCCCCAGTGCTCGGTGGGGGATCTCGGTCGTGCCACCCAGTTCGGAAACCAGGGAGAGCACCAGCGGGTAGAGCGGCGGATGAGCGGCCGTCGGCACCTCGGACCCGTTGAACGCAAAGCGATAGGGCTCGATGAACCCCTTGCCGTCGGCCAACAAGTTGGCCTGCACGTTGTAGAAGGTCCAGTCGCCGGCCATCGACGGGTGCCGACCCCAAGTGAACAGGTAGAGCAGGCGCAGCGCCGCACCGAGCAGCGCGACGACGGTCAGACGGGCAGCGAACCCGGAGCGGGCGAGCCTCACGGGGCCGGCGTGCCGCGGGGATTGAGTTGATGGGCGCGAGCGAAGGCGGCACGCGCCGAACCTGGGTGCTGGAAGTTCGCCACGCCCGCGTACGTGAGCCAGCCGACGTAGTCCTGGGGCGCGTCGTGGATCATCTGACGCGCGATGGCCAGCGCCTCAGGGAAGTGCCGGCGAGCCGACAGCAGCGTCGCCGCGCGAACGAGCGAAGTGGTGTCCTCGCACTCGTCGCGCACCTGCTTCGCCGCGGCCAGCGGATCGCCGCCGCCATGGGCGCCGATGGCCAGCACGGTGTTGCGCGCGTCGGTGCAACGCGCGTCGTCGCGCAGGGTCACGACGCCGAACACGACGCACAGCACCGCGACGGCGGCGAGAAGGGCACGCGTGAGCACCTCCTCATCGTATGCGCCTCACCGCGCCACCCGCACGCCCCCGGATAGCATCGCGGCCGGTGTCCACCTCTTACAGCGGCTCTGACCCGCTCATCTCGATCGTCATCCCCGCCTACGGCGAGGCCGCGACGATCGCCCAGGTACTGGAGAGTCTCGTGGCGCTCGGGTTCCGTGCCGAGTACATCGTGGTGGACGACGGGTCCACCGACGACACCGTGGCGATCGTCGAAGGCCTCGTGCCCACGATCCCCGGGTTGAGGCTCCTGAAGCACGACCGCAACCGCGGCAAGGGTGCAGCAGTGCGCAATGGCATCGCCGCGTCCAAGGGCGACATCGTTCTCATTCAGGACGCCGACCTCGAGTACGACCCGACGGACCTGCCCCGCCTGCTCGCCCCGCTGCTCAACGGGCACGCCGACGTCGTCTACGGCACGCGCCTGCGCGGCGGCGAGCCGCAGCGTGCGCACCTGTTCTGGCATTACGCGGGCAACCGTTTCCTCTCCCTCCTGACCAACGTGCTCTACAACACGACGATCAGCGACATGGAGGTCGGCTACAAGGCCTTCGACGGCGACCTGATCCGGTCGGTCCATCTGATCAGCGACGACTTTGCCTTCGAGCCCGAGGTCACGGCCAAGATCCTGCGCCGCAAGGTGCGCCTGTACGAGGTGCCGATCTCCTACTACGGCCGCACCTACGAAGAGGGCAAGAAGATCACGTACCGAGACGGCATCTGGGCCGTCTGGGCGCTGCTGCGCTTCAGGTTCGGCCCGCTGTAGCCCCGCTTCAGGCGCGCCGTACGTAGAGCACGTAGTTCCCGTACCGCGCCAGTGGTCGGTATGCGGCCCGCAGGTAGGTGTCCAGCATTTGTGATCCCCGCTGGCGGCCTGAACCGTTGTCCTCTGGTGCCGTCCGTGGGTCCAGCCAGCGGACGAGTACCGGTGTCCGCGCGCGCTGCAGGTCGGCGATCATCTCCCGCTGAGCGCCGGCCGTCGTGACCACGCCTGGTTGCATCACGTCGTAGCGGGTTGGATTGGGCCGACGAGCGAGCACGTAGAGCAACGGATCGCCGACGGTCACGCGATCCGTCCGGGGCGGCAGCACGATGATGCTCTGCCCGCCGGGGGTGAGCGCCCTCACACGCGGGAGCAGGGCGCTCAGAGCGCGGGCGTCGGCTGGGTCGGTGCGCACCCCATCCCCCACGCCCCCGGGCACCGCGGCCAGCGCGGGCGGGTGCAGCAGCTCGCCGGCCCGGCGCTCGACTCCGTGCAGGGCGATCACGCCCAGAGCCATCACCAGTGCCCACTTCCAAGGCCCAGGCCACTCGCGGGCCGCAGAGACGGCCAGAAGGCCCGTCAGGGCGAGGGAGAGCGGAACCAGGTGGAAAGGATCGGTGCGTCCGAGCAGATAGGCCACACCGACAAGCGCCAGCGGCGCCAGCGCCACCGCCGGGGCCGGTGGGCGACGCACGAACCACCACACGACCCACAGTGTCGCGAACGCCAGCAGCAGCGCCGGGAAAGCCCACTCCAGCAACTTGTTGGGATCCAGGCCATTGGAGTACGCGGGAAACAACGGCAGACGCTGCAGCGACTGCCGCCCGAAGAACCCGATCGTCTGGTCCCACATGCGGCTGCCCGCCACGATGGCGAACGGCGCCAGCAGCACCGCGGCGACCCCGGCCGCGATCCCCGCCAGCCTCCAACGCGTGCCCGTCGGGGAACCCATGAGCGCGCCGATCGCACAGGCGGCGGCGATCTCGGGCCGGAACACGGCGGCGACCCCCACCAGCGCGCCGGCGCCGACCGGCGAACGGCGGGCGGCAAGCACTGCGCCCAGGCCGAGAGCGAGCGCCATCGGGTTGGGCCCCGGCCCGGTCGGCCACGCCATCGCGGTGATCGCCGCCACCCAGGCCAGAAGCGAGAGTCCCTCGTCGCGCTCGCGGCGAACCAGGCGGTAGACGAGAACGCCGATCAACGCGTCGAGGAGGACGCGGACGACGCGCCACGGCAGCAACCCGGAGCCAAAGACCTTGACCAGCCCCGCGAGCAGCACGGGCTGCCCAGGGCCGTAATTGGTCCAGAAGTCGCGGTAGGGCCACTGGCCTCCGGCAACGCGCACCCCGGCCTGCAACATCAGTCCCTCGTCGTGCGGGCCGATGCCGCGCAGAATCGTCACCCCGGAGATCAAGAGCCCGATTGCGTAGAGGACGCCGTCGCGTCGGCGGATTCTCACTCCGGCGACTCCGGGTGCCCGCCGGCCTGCGGACCCCACCAAGGCCGCACCGGCATCACCACGTCGATCGACACCACCGACGCTCGCCGCAGGGCCGCGCGCTCGGCGAGCATTGCCGGCGCCCCCGTCAGGCCGGCTGCGACTCCCGCAAGATGCGCGCCCAGCGTCCCGTGGCGCGCCGCGTCCACCAGCCACGAAGCTTGCCGGTACAGCACCGGCCCGAGCCATCGCGGCGGGAAAGCCCGGGCCGCCAGTAGGATGGTGTTACGCGCCGTCAGCGCCGGTACGCCTCTCTGTAACGCCTCGGATGAGCCGCCCCCCGCATGGCGGGCCACAACCGGTTCGTACGCGCACGACCAGCCCCCCAATTGAAGCCGCAGGCCCAGGTCCACGTCCTCCAGGTACGCGAAGTAGCGCTCGTCAAAGCCGCCGGCCGCCACCACGGGAGCCCGCCGGTAAAGCGCGGCGCCGGCGCACGCGCTGAACACCTCGCCGGGCTCGTCCCACCGGCCGTCATCGACACGGCCCCGCCCGCGCTGCTCGCACACCCCGTCGCGGCGCAGAATGTCCCCCGCGTCGTCGATCCGACCTGGGTCGACGAGGGAGACCATCTTCGTGGCCACCGACGCGGCCCGAGGCTCCGCGATCAGGCGCGCGGTCGTCCGCGCCAGCCAGTCGGGGGCCAGTTCGACGTCGGTGTTGATCAGGGCGACGAACGGTGCGTCGGTGGCCGCGATCCCACGGTTGGCCGCCACAGCGAAACCGGTGTTCTGCCCTAGGGCCAGCACGCGCACCTCCGGCGCTTCGGAGGCCAGCCAGGGGAGCGAGTCGTCGGTGGACCCGTTGTCCACCACGACGATCTCCTCCGCCGCCCGCGTCTGCGCCCGCAGAGAAGCGATCAGCCCGGGCAGCCACCGACGCCCGTTCCAGTTGGGGACGACGACCGCAACGCCCATGCCGGCGAGGTCGGCGCTCACGCTTCGAGGGAAAGGCGCGGCCCCAGGCCGCGGGCACGCCGCGGACGCCGCGGCGGGATGCGGTCCGCGCTGCCCGCCAGAGCCGCGTCGATGGTCGCCCGAACGCCGTGCTGGAAGTGGGCGACGTCGAAGCGGTCCGCGTTCGCGGCGCACTGGGCCGGGTCGACCGCCCGCGGGTTGAACGCATCGACGGCCGCCGCCAGAGCGTCGGGATGGGCGTCCTCGAAGAAGGTCCCCGTGATGCCGTCCTGCACGGTCTCCCGGACTCCGCCCTCGGCCAGCGCGATCACGGGCCGGCCGGCGGCCTGTGCCTCGACGGCAGCGATCCCGAACTCCTCGGTGGCCGTCACGATCAGCGCCTGGGCCCGCGCAAGTTCCATCGCCACGCGCTCGTCGCTGACGCGGCCCGCGAAGCTGATCGTCGGGCCCGCCAGGCGCCGCAGATGGCGACCGTCCGGCCCGTCGCCCAGCACCAGCAGCGGCAGCCGCAGCCGGTTGAAGGCATGGATGGCGACGTCGATGCGTTTGTGCGGCATCAGTTCGGAGAGCACCACGTAGTGGTCGCCGATCTGATCAACGTCCAGCGGTGTGAAGCGCCGGGTCTCCACCGGTGGATAGACGACCGTGGACTCGCGCTGAAAGTACCGGGCAATGCGCCGCTCGGTGGTATGCGAGTTGGCCATGTAGGCGTCGACTCGCTGGGCGGCGATCCAGTCCCACTGACGCCAGCGCTGCAGGACCGTGGCCAGCACCGGGCGCACGGCCACGTTGCGGGCGCGCAGCGTCGCGTCACGCTCGTTCCAGGCGTAACGGAATGGGTTGTGGCAGTAGCACACGTGGGTGGCGTTCTCACCCGGAAGAACACCGTGGGCCCAGGCACTGGAGCTGGAAAGCACGAGGTCGTAGGCGCTCAGGTCCAGCGACTCGATGGCGTGCGGGTAGAAGGGCAACAGCACTCGGAAGTTGCGCGAGGTCGGATGCATCTTCTGCACGAACGACGTCGTGATGTTGCGGCCGGCGAACCGGTATTCGGTACCGCGCTCGTCGTAGACG
This sequence comes from Solirubrobacterales bacterium, assembly GCA_038319025.1. Classification (GTDB taxonomy): domain Bacteria; phylum Actinomycetota; class Thermoleophilia; order Solirubrobacterales; family Solirubrobacteraceae; genus JBBQCW01. The sequence goes on along the minus strand of JBBQCW010000001.1, from coordinate 132,912 downwards.
GCGGTGAACAGGTCGGCGTCGGGGAACATCGCGCACAGCGCGAGGAAAACGCGCTCGGCGCCGCGCAGGTCCAGGAGAAAGTCGTGGACCAGGGCGACGCGGGGCGCGGGACGGGACGCCATCGAACTCATCAAGTCGAGACTATCCCAGCGCGGAGCGTTCCGTGCGGGCGGGCGTGTGGGCTACCGTCAGCGCCGTGAAGGTCGGAGTCGACGCCCGCCATCTCCGCGCCGGTCGCGGCGTGGCCCACTACACGCGGTCCATGCTTGCGGCGCTTGCCGCTGCCCACCCGGAGGATGAGTGGCTCTGTTTTGTCCCCGGTCATCACCCGGTCGACGCCCCGACGACACCGAACGTCACGCTCGTGCGCGACCGACGGCCGAGCCGGCTGATCTTCGGCGCCGCCGCACTGACCGGGCGTCCACGATTGGACCGACTGCTCGGCGGAGATCTCGATGTCCTCTGGATTCCGGCGCCGGCGCCGGTGGCGTTGTCCGACGGGCTGCCCTATGTGCTCACCGTGCATGACCTCACCTGGGTGGATCGCCCGGAAGACTTCACGGCCTACGAGCGGCTTTGGCACGGCCTGGCGCGCATGGAGCGGCTGGCCACGGGCGCCGCGGGCCTCGTATGCGACTCACGGGCCACCGCACGGGCCGCGGAAGCCCATTGGCAGATCGACGACGTGCGCCTGCGCGTCGTCTCACCGGGCGTGACCGCAGGGCCACCTGGCCCCCTGCCCGATGGATTGCCCAACCGCTTCCTGCTGTTCGTCGGTGCACTGGAGCCGCGCAAGGGTGTCGACGTCCTCGCCCGCGCCTACAAACGCGCTCGCGCCGCGGGCCTCGACGCCGGACTTGTGGTCGCGGGCGCCGGACGACTGGCCGGCGAACTGGACGACCTGCCCGACACCGTCGTGTTGCCTGCGTGCGACCGCCCCACCCTCGACGCGCTGTACGAGACCGCGCTGGCCGTCGTGGCGCCTTCATGGCTGGAGGGGTTCGGCTTTGTTCCGCTGGAAGCAGCGCTGCACGGCACGCCCGCGGTGCTCAGCAACCTGGACGTATTCGTCGAAACCCTGGGCGAGCATGCCCTCCACGCACCGGCGGGCGACGACACAGCGCTGGGCGAGGCGCTCCTGCGCGTCGCCGACGACCAGGCCCTGCGGCAGCGCCTCGGAGAAGGCGCACGTTCCCGGGCGGCCGCGCTCACCTGGGCCGCGGCAGCGGCCGGCCTGTACGACGTGCTCGCCGGCGCCGCGACAGCATGAGCGCCCTGCCTCTCCTGGGAGACTCCCGGCAGTGAACGAGACCGCGCCCCGGCTCGGCTACCGGCCTGCCCTCGACGGCTTCCGGGCGGTGGCCATCGTCCTGGTGTTGCTGCACCACACCGGCGCGTTCCTGTGGCCGTCGGCGGCCGACTGGCTGCTTCCGTCCGGGTTCCTCGGCGTGGATCTGTTCTTCGTCCTGAGCGGGTTTCTGATCACAACGCTCCTGCTCGAGCGCCGCGGCCGCGAGCGACGTCCGATCCTCACGTTCTACGCCCGCCGCATCCTGCGCCTTTTCCCGGCGCTGCTCGTCCTGCTTGCGGTGATGCTCGTCTACTCCCTCCTCGCCGATCAGGACGTGGGCGTTCTCGGGCAGACGTCGCTCGTGGTCGTCACCTACACGATGAACTGGGCGGAGGTGGCGGGCGTGCACCTGTCGCACTACCTCACGCACCTGTGGTCTCTCGCCGTGGAGGAGCAGTTCTACCTCGTGTGGCCGCTCGTCCTGTACGGAGGGCTACGGCTCGTCGGTACCCGCGAGCGGATGGTCTGGGTGGCCCTCGGGCTCGCCTTCATCGTCGGTGTGTGGCGCGCCGTGGAGTGGCACGACCACATCGCGGCGCTCTACCTGTACCAGCGCACGGACACGCGGGCCGACGGTCTGCTGATCGGAGCGGCACTCGCGCTGGCGCCGTGGCGGCGTATCGCCGACCACGTGCGCGGGCGCACGGCGAGCGTCGTCGGGGGGCTCTGCCTGGCTGCGATCTTCGCCGCCGGCCTGACGCTCTCGTTCACCGACCGCCTGTACTACGTCGGCGGGTTCACGCTGATCGCCGTCCTGGCCACGGTGACGCTGGCGTCGCTGCTGCAGGACGGTCCACTGCCGCGCGTGCTGGCGGTCACCCCGCTGGTCTGGGTCGGCCGGCTGTCGTACTCGCTCTACCTGTGGCACTTCCCCGTCTTCCGGGTGACCGCCGAGCACACCACCGCTTGGGCGACGGCGCCGCGCATCGCCCTCGGCTGGGTGCTCGCCTTCGCAGCCGCCGCCGCGTCCTACCATCTGGTGGAGCGGCCGGCCTTGAAGCTAAAAGGCCGGCTTCACGATGGGACGCTCACCCCACGAGGTCGCGCTCGGCGCGCAGATCCACTGCCGGCCGCCGCAACAGCGCCCACGTCCCACGAGATTCGTCGCGGCGAAAACGACCCAGAACCTTGAGCGTCCGTAGGCCGTATTCGACGCTGGCCGGGAACGAGACGCTGGACGCCTCATGGAAGTATCGGGTCGGGATCGCCAACTCCTCGACACGACCGCCGGCAGCCACGATCTGGGCGAAGATCTCCTGGTCGAACACGAAGCCGTCGGAGTTGCGCAAGAACGGGATCGTGCGCAGGAAGTCGACCGAATAGGCGCGGTAGCCGGTGTGGTACTCCGAGAAGCGTCGCCGGAAGGCACGGTTCTCGATCTCGGTGAGGAAGCGGTTGCCGACCCACTTCCACCGCGGCATCCCGCCGCTGATCGCCTCGTCCTCCAGCAGCCGGGAGCCGATCACCACGTCGGCGCGGCCTTCGGCGATCGGCTGGACCATCTCGGCCACCAGCCCCGGGTCGTACTGATCGTCGGCGTGCACCATCACCACGATGTCGGCGCCATCCAAAGCGGCACGGGCGTAACACGTCTTCTGGTTGGCGCCGTAGCCGCGGTTGGTGGGGTGGCGCAGCACCTCGAACCCGGCGGCCAGCGCCGCGTCGACCGTTCCGTCGCTGCTCGCGTCATCCACCAGCAGGGCTCGGTCAGCGGCCTGCACGGGGAGCGCGTGCGCGACCTGATCGATGGTGCGGGCCGCCTTGTAGGCCGGCAGCACCACGTGCACCTTGAGGTCGCCACCCCGGTCGTTCACCAGCGGCTCCGCCGGCTCTTGCACCGGGGTGCGCCGCGCCAGGATCACGCGTTCGTCCCCCAGGGACAGCGACAGCATCGACGACGTGGGCAGCCGCCGGGCGACCCCGTCCACGACGGCACCCAGGGCACCTCCGCGCTCGCCCAGCCCGGCGAGCCAGTAGCCCGGGGTGAAGCTGCGCACGAACGGCACGTCCTCGGCGATCACCAGACCCTGGCCTGCGATCAGCTCGAGCAGCGTCAACCGGGGAACGAGGCAGTAGTGGGCCGGCAGAAAGCCCCACCAGCGCGTACCTGCCAACCGGGCCGTCAGCGCAGAAGGATCAGGGGTGATGACGAGCAGCGCGCCATCGAGCGCCAAGAGGTCGCGGCAGCGTTCCAATGCGCCGACCGGGTCGTCGAGGTGCTCGAGCACGTCGGCGAGGACGATCGCGTCGTACTGCTCGCCGTCGAGCTCGGGGTCCTCAAGGGGGATCGTGCGGACGGGCAGCCCCAGCGTTCCGCGGGCGTGGGCGACAGCGTCATCGGACAGTTCCAGCCCTTCGGCCGCGTAGCCGCGTAGGCGCGCTTCGTCGAGCAGCAACCCATGCCCACAGCCGACGTCGAGCAGGCGCCCGCCGGCCACCACGTGGGGGGCCAGCAGATCGAGCAGCCGGCGCGCCGTACGGCGGCGTCCTTCCTCCTCAGCCAAGTAGTCGTCATCGCGCATCTCGCGATACAGCCGGTGCAGCGCCTCCCCGCTGGGCAGCGAGGGCTGTTGGACCGTTCCGCATTCGCGGCAGCGCAGCAACTCGCCGTGCTCACCGGGCCGGTGGCAGGACGGCGCGAAACCGGCGCCGGGCGTTGCCGTATCGCTACCACCGGCCACCACATCCTGTGCGCCGCCACAGATACGACATCTCGTCGAAGACTCCATAAGCGGCTTGAGCCTAGATGGTTGATTGCCGATGGGCGTCGCTGCGAGAGCGCGTGGTGGACGGGTGCCGGAATATCCTGACCGCATGCCGGGTGCCCCCGCCGATCGACGGCGCTTCTTCCGCGCCGCCCTGCTCGGCTCGGTGCTCGCCCTCGTGATCGACGTTCTGATGCTCTCGGCTGGCCAGGCTTCGCTGCTGCGCCCAGGCGGCGCGGCGGGCTCGTTCTTCGACGTCCAAGCCCGAGCGATGCTCGACGGGCACTTCTGGGTGGACCCGACGGCGGCCGGGATCGAGGGATTCGTCACCTCAGGCCGCACCTACCTGTATTTCGGGATCGTCCCGTCGATTCTGCGGATGCCGGTACTGCTGGTGACGCACGGCCTCGACGGCCGGATGACGCAGCTGTCGATGCTGCTGGCGTTCGTGGTGTTGCTCACCGCCGGGTCCCGGTTGCACTGGCGGGTGCGCTATGCAGTGCGGGGCGACACCCCGCTGGGACGCACCGACCTGGCGGTGTCGGCGCTCGTGCCGTTCGCGCTCGGGGCAGGGGCCATCCCGCTCTTCCTGGCCAGCTGGCTGAGCGTCTACCACGAGGGAGAACTGTGGGGTGCGGCGCTGACCATCGCCGCACTGGAGGCGATCGTCAGTGTCGCCGCCCGCCCATCCGGCCGGAGAGTGCTCGCCGCAGGTGTCCTGGCCACTCTGGCCATCAACACCCGCTTCACGGTGGGGCTGGCCCCCGTGGCTGCGCTGTCGCTGCTCGCGGCCGGACTCGGTGGCGCGATGGTGGCCCGCTCTCGCGGGCCCGGAGCGATGGCACGGGTCGCGGCCGCGCTCGCCGCCTTCGGGCCGCCCTGCCCGGCCACCGGCGGTAGGCGCCTGCTCATCGGTCTGCTGGCCGCCGCGGTGGTTCCCATGGCCACCTACGGGGTGGTCAACGAGATCAAGTTCGGTCAGCCGTTCGGGATCCCACTGGACCGCCAGATCGTCTCTCGCATCGATGTCAACCGCCAAGCTGCGCTGCGCGACAACCACGGCAGCCTGTTCGGCTTGAAGTTCGCGCCGAGTCTGGCGCTCCAGTACGCCCGACCGGACGCCGTCGACACTGTGCGGGCGTTCCCATTCATCGGCGGCCCGTCGAGCCGGCCGACCGTGGTGGGCGACGCTCGGTTCGACACGCTGGAGCCGAGTCTCAGCGCCCCAACCTCGATGCTCCTCTTCACCCTGCTGACCGGCGTGGGGTTGGTGCTGCTCATCCGAAGGCGCGATCTACGGCCGCTCCTGGGCATCCAGATCTCCGCCGTGGCCGGGTTCCTCACCACGCTGACGATCGCCTACATCACGACGCGCTACCTGGCGGACGTTCTGCCGTTCCTGCTGCTCGGCGCCCTGGTGGGCCTGCAGGCGACGGTGGCCTGGGCTGTCGGCGGAAGCCGCGCCCGCCGCCGCGGAGTAGTCGCGGCCACGGGTGCGTTGGTGTTCTTTGGCCTGCTCGTCAACGGCGCGACCGGTTTGCTCGGCCAGCGTCTGCTGTACCCGGGGGTGTCCGACGCCGATCGCGCCGCGTTCGTGCGCACGCAGGACGACGTGGACCGGTTGTTGAGTCGGCGACCACACGGAATCGCCACCGGGCCGGAGCTGCCGGCGCGGGTGAGCGGCGCGCCTGGTGACCTGTTCATCCTGGGTCGGTGTGACGGCCTCTACACGGTGCCGTTGAGCGGGTCCTGGCTGCCGGTCGAACGGACCGCGATGTCCGGCCGACACGTCCTCGCGGTGCGCTTTCCGCCCACGACGGGCGGGCACCGGCAGACGCTCATCACGCTCGGGTCCGGCCCCACGAGGACCCAGGTGCAGGTGCAGGGAGTCGCGACGAGCCTTCGGTTCTTCATCCTCGTCGGTAGCCGCATATCGGGATTGGGTGCGCCGGTTGCGGCGCCCATCGGCAGGGAGACACAGGTCGTGCTGACGGTCGAACCGCTGTTCTCATCCAACTCAGCCGTGGTGGATGTGGAAGGGCGACGAGCCGCGCTGGGCTTTGTGCCCTACGACCGGCATGCGTCAGTGACGCTGGGCGGCGTCGGTGGTGCTCCGGCCGACCGCTTCACCGGCACCGTGAGGTCCACCGACGCCGGTGCGCCTCTATGCCGAAAACTGGCCGGGCGCGCCCATCTGGAGCTGCAATGAGCACGTCCCCGTTCACCGTGGTGATCGTGGTGCACGACTCCCGGGAGGAGCTTGCGCTGCTCCTTGCCTCACTCTCTCGCCACATCTCCCCCGGTCCGCAGATCGTCGTGGTCGACAGTGGCTCGCGCGACGACGGCGCCCAGGTGGCTCGTGACCACGGCGCGGAGGTGCTGGTGCTCGACCACAACGCGGGGTTCGGCGCCGCCAACAACGCCGGGCTCCGGCTGGCCCGCCATGACACGACCGTCCTACTCAACCCGGATGTGCTGCTCGTCGATGACGGGCTAAACCGGCTTGCGGCGCTGCCCGAGCGTCGCGACGCGCTCTTCGCCCCGAGACTGTTGAACGCCGACCGCACCGTCCAGCGCAGCGCCCACCCAGTTCCGGGCACGCTGCGGGCGCTGCTGCCGGCGATCGTCCACCCCCGGGCGCTGCCGCGGGGGGCGCGACTCGACGCCGACCCTTGGCGTTCGGACGAGCCGCGCCAGGTCGGCTGGACGATCGCCGCCGCCCTCGCGGCGCGTACGTCGACGCTGCGCGCGCTCGGCCCTTTTGATCCGGCAGCTCAGCTGTACGCCGAGGATCTGGTGCTGTGCCTGAGGGCGCGGGCCCGCGGCGTGCCCACCATTCTGTGGCCGGCCGTCAGCCTCGTTCACACGGGCGGCACGTCGACCGGGCGCCGCTTCGGCGGCGAGCCGCATGAGCTGCAGGCATGCCGCCGGCGGGCGGTGGTCGGCGCTGAGCTGGGCCCCGGCGCTCTGCGGCGGGACGACGTCGCGCAGGCCCTGACCTTCGCGACCCGGGCCGCGGGCCGGAGGCTCCTCGGACGAGACGCGACGCGCGAGCACGCCCAGCTCGCCGCGCTGCGCTCCGCGCGGCGTCCCGAGCAATCGAGTGCCACATGACGCCCAGCGGGCACGATGTGGCACTCGACGTCAGAACAGGTCGAGCTGGGGCGGTTCCGCGGGCGCCGAGGGTTCCCCATGCGCTACAGGTTCCTCCCGCGCCACAGGTTCCTGCGGTGCGATGAGTTCCTCGGTGGCGACGGGCTCGGCGGGAGGCGCAGCCGTCTGCTCCGGCGCCCCGAGCGCCAACAGCTCGGGCAGCAGCCCGATATCGGCGCGCAGCAACTCGATGTTGGTGCGCTTGTAGAGCGCCGCCGCCGGGTGCAGCATCGGCAGCAGCCGCACGGTCCGCGTTCCCAGCGTGACGATTTCGGGCCGCCCACGAATGTCGGTGATTCGCTCGGGACCTTCGCGCAGCAGACGCGTGGCGAAGTTACCCAGCGTGCAGACGACGAGTGGCTGAATCAGCGCCAGCTGTGCATCCAGGTACTCACGGCAATGCGCGATCTCCGCCCGCGCCGGGTTGCGGTTGTCCGGCGGCCGGCACTTGAGGACGTTGGCGATGAACACGTCTTCTCGGCGCAACCCGATCTCCGCCAGCAGCGAGGTCAGCAACTGCCCTGACCGCCCGATGAACGGGACGCCCTCGCGGTCTTCGTCTGCCCCTGGAGCCTCGCCCACGAACAGCACGTCGGCGTCCGGATCGCCAACGCCGAAGACCACCTGGGTGCGCGTCGCGACCAGCTCCGGGCATCTGGTGCAACCGCCCGTAATTTGCGACAGTCGTGCCAGTTCACTTCGCCGTTCTTCTGCAGTCAGCACGTATCGAAGTGAACCACGTTCCGTTCGCCCCCCGACCGGGTACTGTTTCCGAAGGACGTCACCGCAAGGGACGGACCCCGACGCAGTACCCATCACCCCCGCGACCGGCATCCCTTCTAGGAGCTGGACCGACACGATGCCCCCCATCCCCCTTCCCCGCCGCTGCGCGATCATTGGTCGTGGCCGTCTGGGCACCGCCCTCGCCGCGGCTCTGAGCGAGGCCGGACTCGCCGTCGATGGGCCGCTGGGCCGCGGCGCCGACCCGCGGAACGTCGATGTGGTCCTGCTTTGCGTCCCCGACGCCGAGATCACCGCGGCCGCCTCCGCGGTCACGCACGACGCCATCGTCGGACATTGTTCGGGCGCCACCGGGCTGGACGTGCTCGCACCTCATGAGGCACTCGGCCTGCACCCGTTGATGACCGTGAGCCCCGACGGCGCCCACTTCAACGGGGCCGCCTGTGCGGTCGCCGGGAGTACCGACCGTGCATTGGCCACCGCCGGCGCCCTCGCTTCGCTGCTGGGGATGACCGCCACCGTGATCGAGGATGAGGACCGCGCCGCCTACCACGCCGCCGCCTCGATCGCCTCCAACTTCCTGCTCACGCTCGAGGACGCCGCGGAGCGCCTCGCCGTATCCGCGGGCGCGGACCGCGAGATGCTTGTCCCGCTTGTGCGGGCCGCGGTCGAGAACTGGGCTGCCGCCGGTGCCGGACGATCGCTGACCGGCCCGATCGCCCGAGGTGACGAGGTCACAGTCGCCCGCCAACGTGAGGCGGTTGCCGAACGCACTCCCGACCTGCTCGCGCTGTTCGATGCGCTCACCGACGGCACCCGAGCGCTCATCGCCCGCGAACATGGGGTGCCCGCATGAGGACCGTGCGTACAGTCGCCACGCTGCGCGCCGCCCTCTCCAGCGCTCGGTCTGACGGATCCCGTATCGGCTTCGTCCCGACCATGGGCGCGCTACACGAAGGTCATCTCTCCCTGATCCGCCGTGCCGGGGATGAGAACGACATCGTTGTCGTTTCACTGTTCGTGAACCCCACTCAGTTCAACGAGCAGGTGGACCTTGAGGCCTATCCGCGCGACGAGTACAGCGATGCGGCGCTGGCCGACGGCGCCGGCGCCGACCTGCTGTTCGCTCCGACGGTCGAAGAGGTCTACCCCAACGGCAGCGCCACGACGGTGCAGGTCCGTGGGCCGCTCACCGAAACCCTGGAAGGGGCCGAGCGCGGCTTCGACCACTTCGACGGCGTCACCACCGTAGTGGCCAAGCTTCTGGCCATGGTCGGCCCGCACGCCGCGTACTTCGGCCGCAAGGACGCGCAGCAGTCGCTGGTGGTGCGCAGGATGGTCGGCGACCTGAACCTGCCGGTCCGCATCGAGGTCTGTCCGATCGTGCGCGACACCGACGGCCTCGCCTTGTCCAGTCGCAACGCCCGGCTGAGCGGCGCTGATCGGGCGCGGGCGCTTGCCTTGTCACGTGGGTTGCGTGCTGCGGCCGACCACGTCGCCGACGGCACGCGGGACGCCGTCACACTCGTCGCACGCGCGCGGGCGGAACTCCAGTCCGCGGGCATCGAGCCCGAGTACCTGGCGCTCGTCGACGCGGATGACTTTTCGCCGGTCGAAGTCTTGACCGGCGCCACGCTGCTCGCCGTCGCTGCGCGCGTCGGCGACGTGCGCCTGATCGACAACATCCTTCTCAGTCCCATCAGCACCCTCACCCCCACCCCCACCCCCGACACGGCGGCGACCCGGTAGGGCGCCGACCGGCCAAGGAGCGAACCACCATGTCCACCTCACCCACCCATGTCAGCGTCCCGACTGATGCCTCACGGCTGCCGATGACGCTGCCTCGCCTGACCGAGATGAAGCGACTCGGCGAGCCGATCGTGATGGTCACCGCCTACGATTTCCCTTCTGCCCGGGCCGCCGAGGTGGCCGGTGTGGACCTCGTGCTGGTGGGCGACTCCGGAGCGATGACGGTGCTCGGCTACCCCTCCACCGTCGCGGTGACGGTCGAGGAGATCCTGATGCTGGCCTCCGCGGCACGGCGAGGGCTGCACAACCCGTTCTTGATCGGCGACCTGCCGTTCGGGTCCTACGAGGTCGACGACGCGCAGGCGGTGACGACGGCCTTCCGCTTCATCAAGGAAGCCGGCTGTGACGCCGTCAAACTCGAGGGCGGCAGCACGACATCGGTCGCCCGCGCCAAGGCGATCGCCGGCGCCGGCATCCCGGTGATGGGTCACGTGGGCCTGACCCCGCAAACCTCCACGGCGCTCGGTGGTTACAAGGCGCAGGGACGCAGCCACAGCGAGGCGGCGCGGATCGCGCGCGAGGCGCTCGCGCTGCAGGAGGCAGGCTGCTTCTCGATCGTCTTCGAGGCGATCCCCTCCGCTGTCGCGGCGGAGATCATGCCGCTGATGCACATCCCGGTGATCGGGATCGGTGCGGGCCCATCCACCGACGGTCAGGTGCTGGTGTTTCACGACCTTCTGGGTATCCGCGAGGGCCTCGGCGCACGGTTCGTCAAGCGCTACGCCTCCCTGCAGGAGGACATGGCGGCCGGCGTCGCGGCGTATGCGGCCGACGTGCGGTCCCGCGTCTACCCGGCGCCGGAACACGGGTACTCGATCGACAAGGACCAGCTCGCCACGCTGCAACGTGAGTTGACCGAGCTGCGCTAGCGCTCGGCCCCGGGGACCGGGAGGAAGTCGATCTCCCGGATCACCCGGGCCGGGCTGCCGGCCGCGATGACGCCAGGCGGAAGGCTCTCGGTGACCACGCTGTTGGCCCCGATCACGCAGCGGTCGCCGATCGTGACGCCACTGGTGATGATCACGTTCGCCCCGCACCACACGTTGTCGCCCAGCCGCGTCGGGCCCTTAGTGGTGAAGCCCTGCCAGGTGACCGGCATCGTCGGATCGTCGAACCGATGGTTGCCGTCGGTCACGAAGGACCCGTTGGCCAGCATGCAGTGCTCGCCGATCTCAACCAGGTCGACCGCGGCGATCTGAACACCCAGGTTGAGGAAAGTCCCTGCTCCGATGCGAATGCGGCCGGTATCCCCGCCCGTGAGCCACACGTTCGGCTCGAAGTGGGCGTCGGCCCCCACCTGCAACCGCCCGTCGCGCAGCATCTGGAGCACGTTGCCCTGGATCGGCCAACGCACGAACGCCCCACGCCGAGCCATGTGCAGATGGATTGCCGCGCGATTCCACGGCCGTGAGGATCGCTCGTACCACCGCCACTTGCGCCACCAGGTGCGGTAGGGCCCGACGGATGTCATGCGACGGCCGCGGCCCGCGGCTTCTTTGCCCGCGGCCTGGAGGCCTTCGCGACCGGGGCGGCGGCGGGGGTCACCAACTCGGCCAGGAACACACCGGTGTGCGACCCAGGCGAGGCGGCGATCTGCTCCGGGGTACCCACGGCGACCACTTGCCCACCCTCGTCCCCGCCCTCGGGGCCCATATCGATGATGCGGTCGGCCGTCTTGATGACGTCGAGGTTGTGCTCGATGACCACGATCGAGTTGCCGGTGTCCACGAGCCGGTGCAGCACCTCGAGCAACTTCTGCACATCGGCGAAGTGGAGGCCCGTCGTCGGCTCATCGAGGATGTAAAGCGTGCGGCCGGTGGCGATCTTGGACAACTCGGTGGCCAACTTGACGCGCTGCGCCTCGCCCCCTGAAAGCGTGGTGGCAGGTTGGCCGAGCCTGATATAGCCCAGACCCACGTCGTTGAGAGTGTCGAGCCGCCGGCGGATCTTGGGGATGTGCTCGAAGAAGCCCACGGCCTCCTCGACCGGCATGTCGAGCACATCCGCGATCGTGCGCCCCTTGAACCGCACGTCGAGCGTCTCCTTGTTGTACCGCTTGCCGTGGCACTGCTCGCACGGCACGTACACGTCCGGCAGGAAGTGCATCTCGATCTTGATCTGACCGTCGCCGCGGCAGACCTCGCAGCGCCCGCCCTTCACGTTGAACGAGAACCGGCCTGCCTTGTAGCCGCGCGCCCGCGCCTCCGGCGTGCGGGAGAACAGGTCGCGGATCACGTCGAAGAGGCCGGTGTACGTGGCCGGGTTGGAGCGCGGGGTGCGGCCGATCGGTGACTGATCGACCGCGATGATCTTGTCGAGCTGGTCGAGCCCGAGCACCGCTGTGTGAGCACCGGCGCGGCTGCGATGGCGATGTAGGCGATTGGCCACGGCCTTGTAGAGAATCTCGTTGACGAGCGTGGATTTGCCCGACCCCGACACGCCCGTCACACACGTGAGCACGCCGAGCGGAATCCGTACGTCGACGTTCTGGAGGTTGTGCTGCCGAGCCCCATGGATCTCCAGCTCCCCGGCTGGAGTCCGTCGACGTTCAGGCACCTCGACGGTGCGGGTGCCCGCCAGGAACTGACCGGTAAGTGAACCCTTCACCTTCTGCACCTTCGCCGCAGTGCCTTGGGCCACGATCCGGCCCCCGTGCTCCCCGGCCCCGGGCCCCATGTCAACCAGGTGGTCAGCGGCCCGCATCGTCTGCTCGTCGTGTTCGACGACGAGGACCGTGTTGCCGAGGTCGCGCAACCTCTGCAGCGTGCCGATCAGCTTGGAGTTGTCGCGCTGATGCAGGCCAATGGACGGCTCGTCGAGGACGTAGAGCACGCCCACGAGCGCCGAACCGATCTGCGTGGCTAGGCGGATGCGCTGCGCCTCCCCGCCCGACAGCGTCGCCGCACCGCGGTCCATCGACAGGTACCCAATACCGACGTCATCCAGAAAACGCAGCCGCTCCTCGATCTCGCGCAGGATCAGCCGCGCGATGTGACGCTCGGTGTCGGTCAGTTGCACATCGGCCAGCCAGCCCATCGCTCGCTGGACCGAAAGGGCACAGAAGTCATGAATCGCCATGCCCGCCACCAGGACCGACCGTGACTCCGGTCGTAGCCTCGAACCGTTGCAGGCCGGGCAGGCGCGGATCGACATGAACTCCTCGATCTTCTCCCGCGAAGCGTCCGAATCTGTCTCGCGGTAGCGCCGCTGAAGGTTCGTGACGATGCCCTCAAAGCGCGTGGCGTAGGAACGCTGACGGCCGTAGCGGTTCTTGTAGGTGACCTCGACGCGCTCACCCTCAGTGCCGTAAAGGAAGACGTGGCGGTCCTCCTCGCTGAGCGACTCCCACGGGGCGTCCAGGTCCACCTCGTACTGCTCGCCGATCGACTGCATCATCTGCTCGTAGTAGTTCGAGGCGCTCCCGGCCCACGGCGCCAGCGCCCCGTCACGAACCGACAGCGCCGGGTCGGGAACGACCAACTCCGGATCGATCTCCATCTGATGACCGAGACCCGTGCACCGCTCACAAGCGCCGTGCGGGGAGTTGAAAGAGAAGATCCGCGGCTCGAGCTCCGGCATCGAGGTGCCGCAGTTGAGACAGGCGAACTTCTCCGAGAAGGTCAGGATCTTCGGCGGGGAATCTGCGCCCTCGGCCGCCAGCAGTTCGATCTCCACGATCCCGTCGGCCAGCCCGACGGCCGCCTCCACCGAATCGGCCAGGCGCTTGCGCAGGTCGGTGCGCATGATCAGCCGGTCGACGACCACCGAGATGTCGTGTTTGAACTTCTTGTCGAGCTCGATGGACTCGTCGAGCATGCGCAGCTCGCCGTCGACCTTAACCCGCTGAAAACCGTCCGTTTTGAGCTCGGTGAAGAGCTTGCCGTACTCGCCTTTGCGCCCCCGCACGACCGGAGCGAGCACCATGAAACGGGTGCCTGACTCCAGCTCCATTACCTGGTCGATGATCTGTTCGGCCGACTGCCCGGTGATGGGCGCCCCGCAGTTGTGGCAGTGGGGATGCCCGACCCGCGCCCAGAGCAACCGCAGGTAGTCGTACACCTCGGTCACTGTCCCGACCGTCGAGCGTGGGTTGCGCGACGTGGTCTTCTGGTCGATCGAGATGGCGGGCGAGAGGCCCTCGATGGAGTCCACGTCAGGTTTGTCCATCTGACCGAGGAATTGACGCGCGTACGCGCTGAGCGACTCGACGTAGCGCCGTTGGCCCTCGGCGTAGATCGTGTCGAACGCCAACGAGGACTTGCCTGAGCCTGAGAGCCCGGTGATCACCGTCAGTGCGTCACGCGGGAGCGTCAGCGAGACGTCCTTCAGGTTGTGTTCCCGTGCGCCGGTGACGACGATCTTGTCCGAATGAGCCACGACCTTGAATGATACGGAACCGAACAGACGTTCGATTACGCCGTCGTGCCGTTCAGCGTCGGCAGACGAGCGCCGTCGCGCCCTTGCTGCGACAACCTTCGAGCTTCAGTGCGGCGCGGCGGAAGGCGGCCAGGGTCGGCTTGTCGCGCGTCGTGCCGGGTCCGGTCTGAGTGCGCAGGCCCGCATAGTCGAACGCGTAGGTCGGGCTGGCATCGGCAGTGGCCCAGGTGTACCAGTAGAAGCCGGCGACCACGAAGGCCTTGCGGTGCTCCGCAAAGGCGGGGACGGCGTATCGGATCAGCGCCGGCAGATCCTGAGGCCGCACCTCGAAGCCATAGTGGTTGGGCACCACGCCGGAGGACGGAGGCCAGCCCGCTTCGGTCATCAGTAGCGGCACGTGGCGATCGCCGTGCTTGTTCATGACCGATCGGTTGAACTGCAGCGTACGCAGCACGTTGGCGATGTCCCTGGTGTACGGATGCAGCGCCACCATGTCGAACAGACCTTTGGCCCCGGCCGTGTACAGAGACTCAAGGTCCTGCCAACTGAGGTTCACCAACCCGGCCAGCGCGATCTTGGCGTGCCGATCGACCGCCTTGACGGCGTCGTGGGCCGCCCGCAGAACGCGCACGTACTGGGCCTGCCACGTGTCGTCCTTGTAGCCGGGCATGTCCCAGAACGTCTGAAGCTCCGGCTCGTTCCATATCTGCCAGGTGCGGATCGGCGACGGCTTCACATCCGGATGCGCGGCCCACAGGGCACCGCCTGGGCCGTAGCGATGCACCAGCGCACTCATGAAGGCGCCGTAGGCGTCCGCTCGGGGCGCTGACGCGACGAGGTTGCCGTACATCGCACCCCACTGCGGGGCGAAGACGACGACGGGTACGAACGTCATGCGCAGGCGGGCAGCTGCCAACGCCAGTCGGTCGGTCTCGGTGAAGTCGATCGGGCCACCCTGCAGCGGCTGCATAGCCGACCAGGGGACCTGCGCGATCACGCTCTCCACGCCCGCGTGGACCATGTCGGCCATCTGCTTCTCGAGCGGGAACTCCGGGTTCAACGCACCGTCGCTGATGTTCATTCCGACGAACCCCTGAGGCACCGAGCGCTTTGGGGTTCGCGCCGAAACGGTCGCGGGCAGGACGGCAAACAGGGCGGCGACGAGGGCCGCTGCGGCAAAGGAGCGAGGCATGTAGTGGTGTGAACGCTCGGGAGCGACCGCAGTTGCGGTCGCTGCTCCTAGCCTCCGGCGGTCTCGTAGACCTCGTCGAGCAGCCCTTGACGGTCGCTGAGGTCGTAGTGCTCAGCCAGATAGCGATCGGTTTCCTCGCGCGGGCGACCGCTCAGCGCCATGTCCAGCGCCACCAGGCGAGCACCTTCAGAGTCCTCCGGCGCCGCGTCGAACTGCTCCTGCGCAGGCTGGATGGCGGCGTGCTCGTCAGCATCGGTATCGGCCGCCGGCTCATCGCCGTGGTCGACCGGCGTCCTGCTCCCAGTGGGCGGTACGGCAGCGACAGGCGCCCGCGTCGGCGCCGAGGGCGGATCATCCACACCGGCCGCCGAGTAGAGCTCGCCCATGTTGCCCTCTAGCAGCGAGAGGTCGGCCCCCAGGCGGTTTGCGCCCGTTCGCAGGCTCTCCATGAGCGCGCTCAGTTCGCTTTCCATCGCATCGACCCGCTGCAGCATCAGCGACGTGGCCTCGGAGACTCGGCCGACGTGATCCTGGGACTTGTCCACGGCATCGCGGCGCGTTCGCTCAGCGTCGCCCGCGGCTTCATCGCGCAAGCGCGCCGCCTCGTCCCGGGCCTCCTGCTCGATCTCGGCGGCGCTGGACTCAGCGGCCTGCACGATGAGGCGCACCTGATCGCTGGCCGCTGAGGCGAGCGATGCACCGCTGCGCGAGCGCGATTGGCGCGACAGATCCTCAACCTGGGCCGCAACGGCAGCCAGGTGGGCATCCACCGCCTCCGGCTCGTAGCCACGGCGGCCGATGGGAAAGTCACGCTTCTCAATGGTCTGACGGTCAAGGGCCACGCTGCGTTCTCCTGGTCTGCTTGGTGGCGGAAGGGCGGCGCCTAATCTAGCGGACCCTTGCCGGCCAGGGCCGATGGCAGGTTGCGGATGCGCTGATCCGGTGGATAGCATCGACGTGTGAGGCTTCGATGACACGCGCTGTGGCCTATCGACAACCGGCGGTGGACCAGCGCGACACGAAGAAGGCTTCGGGGGGCGGGAGGAGCGTGGGGCTGACGGTGTTCGTCCTCCTCGGGATCATCGCCGGCTTTTTCTGGATGGCCTCAGTGCCGCCTACGGGCTGCCCGCCCGAGCCGAAGTTCAACAACTGCCGGCTGCAGAAGGTCTACGGCGCGCAGATCACGCGATTGTCGGCGGCGATGATCGCGGGCTACGCGATCGGTGTTTTGTTCGTCGGCGCCGTCGGCTCCAGCGGCGAGACCAAGCGCCGCACAAAGCGTGAGGCTGCCCCGACGCCGCGGCGAACAGCGGGTTACGTGCGCCCAATCGGACCCCAGCGAGCGCGTGCCACCGCGGCGCAGGCGCAGTCTGGCACCCGGCTCCCCCCGGCCGCGATGAGTGCCGCCGGCGTCACCCCAGCCCTCACACCGCGGCCGGCGAGCGGGCTCCCACCTACACGTGCCC
Organism: Solirubrobacterales bacterium; assembly: GCA_038319025.1. Classification (GTDB taxonomy): domain Bacteria; phylum Actinomycetota; class Thermoleophilia; order Solirubrobacterales; family Solirubrobacteraceae; genus JBBQCW01. The sequence continues at coordinate 116,118 of JBBQCW010000001.1, read as the reverse complement.
GGACGACCGGCCCACCGACGCCCGGAGCCGCGCCCCCGCCCAGGACCCGTCCGTCCGCGGCCGCCCCGCCCACCGGGGCCCGCCCGCCCGCCGCCGCACCACCGCCCGCGGCAGCGCGTCCGCGTCCACGCCCGCGGCGACAAGTCGCGCCGGTCGCCCCCACCCCCGGCGGTTTCGGGGCACGCCCCGGCGCGCCCACGCCACCGCCCGTCGGCGGCCGCACCACGGAGGCGGTCAACGGCACCGTCGGCGCCCGACTCCCTCCTGCCGCACTGGCGGCAGCGTCGGTCAACCCACCTGCGCGCTGACCACGTCGAGCAGCGTCCGGACGCGAGCCGCAAGCAAATCGGCGATGGCCAGCGCGACCCGGCGACCCAGCTCCGGATCGGCGGCCGAGAGCTGCTCGTAAGCGGCATGGTTGAGGTAAAGCACGTCACAGTCGGTCTTGGCCGTGATCTGGGCCTGGCGTGGCAATCCATCGATGAAGGCCATCTCCGACATCACCGTCGGAGCCTTGACCTCGGCCGCGGCCAGCCCCTCACGCAGTTCGACGAACGCCGTGCCTTCGACGAGCAGCGCAAGCGCCCGGTCGTCGGAGACCCGCTCGAACAGCGACTCCCCTGGGTACACGCGTTCGCGCTGCATCGCGGCCACCAACGTGCGCCACTCGGCGTCGGTGCCGTCTTCGAAGAAGACGATGTCAGCGGAGGCGCGGGCGAGCCCCTGGTCGAGATCCATGAGCCGATGCTATCGGCGGCGCCCTCGACCGGTCCGCATTTCTAAGCGGGCGCCTCGTTGGCCTGCATCTCGGTGAGGTCCCGCCGCAGGTCACGGATCTCGTCGCGCAGCCGAGCGGCGTACTCAAAGCGCAGATCGTCGGCGGCGGCGAGCATCTCCTCCTCCAGCTCGACGAGGGTGCGCTCGAGCTCGTTGGACGTCATGGCGCCGGTTTTGATGCGTTTGCGCTCGCTGCGTCGACGGCCCTTGGGCGTCTTGCCCTCGGCCTGCAGGAACTCGGCGATGTCACTGATGCCCTTGACGATCGTGGCGGCGGTGATGCCGTGCTCCTCGTTGTACGCAAGCTGGATCGCCCGGCGTCGGTCGGTCTCGCCGATCGCCGCCCGCATCGCCGCCGTCTCCTTGTCGGCGTACATGATCACCGTGCCTTCGATGTTCCGCGCCGCGCGGCCGATCGTCTGGATCAGCGAAGTCTCGCCGCGCAGGAATCCCTCCTTGTCGGCGTCCAGGATGGCGACCAGGGTCACCTCCGGCAGGTCGAGGCCCTCCCGCAACAGGTTCACGCCGACCAGCACGTCGTACTCGCCCAGCCGCAGGTCGCGAATGATCTGGATGCGCTCCAGGGTGTCGATCTCCGAGTGCAGATAGCGGACCTTGAACCCCATCTCCAGCAGGTAGTCGGTGAGGTCCTCGCTCATCTTCTTGGTCAGCGTGGTGACCAGCGTGCGCTCTTCGCGATCGACCCTCAGCCGCACCTCGTTCATCAGGTCGTCGATCTGATTCTTCGTCTCGCGGACGTCGACGATCGGGTCGACGATGCCCGTCGGGCGCACGATCTGCTCGATCACGTTCTTGGAGTGCGTGCGCTCGTATTGGCCGGGCGTGGCGCTCACGAACACGATCTGCGGGGTGATGGACAGGAACTCGTCAAAGCTCTGGGGCCGGTTGTCCATCGCGCTGGGAAGCCGGAAGCCGTAATCCACCAGGGTGCCCTTACGTGAGCGGTCGCCCTCCAGCATCGCACCGATCTGCGGCACCGTCTGGTGGGACTCGTCGATGAAGCAGACGAAGTCCTCGGGGAAGTAGTCGATCAGGCAGTAAGGCCGATCTCCGGGGGCCCGGCCATCCAGGATGCGCGAATAGTTCTCGATGCCGTTGCAGAACCCCATCTCACGCAGCATCTCCAGGTCGTACTGGGTGCGCTGGCGCAGCCTGTGGGACTCAAGCAGTTTGCCTTCGGCCTCCAGTTCGGTGCAGCGCGCGTTCAGTTCGCCCGATATCTCCTCGACCGCGCGCTCGACGGAGCCCTCCTTGACGTTGTAGTGCGTCGCCGGCCAGATCGAGATGTGCTCCAGATCGTCTTCGATCAGCTCACCGGTGAGGGGGTCGAAATGCTGCAGGCGCTCGACCTCGTCGCCGAACAGCGTGGCGCGGTAGGCGCTCTCCGCGTACTGGGGGAATATCTCCAGTGCCTCACCGCGCACGCGGAACGTGCCGCGGCCCAACGCCGTGTCGTTGCGCGTGTACTGGATCGAGACGAGCTTACGCAGCAGAGCCTCTCGATCGACGGTGGCACCCTTACGGAGTGTCTGCAGGTTCTCGTCGTAGGTCTCGGGCGAACCCATGCCGTAGATGGCGGACACGCTGGCCACGATCAGCACGTCGCGACGGGCGAAGAGCGCGGCGGTGGCGGCATGGCGCAGCCGGTCGATCTCCTGGTTGATCGCCGAGTCCTTCTCGATGTAGAGGTCGCGGCTGGGGACGTACGCCTCGGGCTGGTAGTAGTCGTAGTAGGAGACGAAGTACTCGACGGCGTTGTCGGGGAAGAACGTACGGAACTCGTTGCACAGCTGCGCGGCCAGCGTCTTGTTGTGGGCCATCACGAGCGCCGGCTTTTGCAGCCGCTCGATGGACGCCGCCATCGTCATTGTCTTGCCGGTGCCGGTGGCACCCAGCAGCGTGGTGAATCGCTGCCCCTCGTTCACCGAACGCTCGATGGCGTCGATGGCCGCCGGCTGATCGGCAGCAGGGCTGAAGGCGGAGTCCAGGCGAAAGGGTGGCACCCGATGAACGGTACCGAGCGCGCCCGACCGGCTTGGGGATCAGTCGCTGCGGCGTTGCACCACGACGCGTGCGCCCCCGGCCGGGATCATCGTCACGTTGCGGTGCCGCGCACGTTCGGGTGCGGGATCGGCGGCCACCATGTCCGTCCGGCGGGCGATCGCCTCCAGCACCACCCGCTGCTCGGCCATCGCCAGGGCGGCGCCCAGGCAGCGCCGGATACCGCCGCCCAAGGGGATCCACGTGTAGGTGCCGGGCTTCTCCTCCAGGAAACGCTCGGGGCGGAACGCGAACGGGTCAGGGTAGATGTCCTCGCGGTGGTGGAGCAGCAGAATGCTCATGAGGATCGCCGAGCCGGCGGGCACCCGGTAGTCACCCAGATCCCACGGCACGGTGACCCGGCGGCCGATCACGGGGATCACGGGCCGCGAGCGCATGGCCTCGTGGATCGTGGCCAGCACGTAGGCGTCGTCGTCGCCGGGGCCGCGCACTGTTTCGCGCAGCCGGTCATACGCGTGCGGTGTACGCAGCAGACGCTCGAACGCCCAGGCCAGCTGGTTGGCGGTCGTCTCGTGGCCCGCCAGCACGAGCGTCAGCAGTTCATCGCGCAGCTCGTGGTCGGTCATCGGGGTGCCGTCCTCGTCCACCGCGGCCAAGAGCAACGACAGGATGTCCGTGCGCTCGGCCACGTCCGGGGCGGCACGGCGGGAGGCGATCAACTCGTACAGCGGCTTGTCGAGCTGGTTCATCAGCAGGCGGGTCAGTCCGACGGGCTCGTCGCGGCTGCGGTTGATCAGCTCCGACAACTGCGCCTCGGGGCGCGTCGAAAGGTTCACCGTCCGGCGCACTACGTGGCGCAGGCGGCCTTCGGGGCTGCCGGGCTCCGGGGTCCCATCCACGCCGAAGATGCCGGCCATGATCACGTCGAGCGTGATCGCCTGCATGCGGGGCGCCAGCGCGAACGGCTCGCCCACGGGCCAACGGTCGATCTCACGGTCGGTGGCCTCGGCGATCATCGCGCAGTAGCGGTCAACGGAGTCGCCATGGAAGGGCGGAAGCAGAAGCTTGCGCTGACGCATGTGCCGGGGCCCCACGGCGGTCAGTACCGAGTTGGGACCGACTATCGGCCGCAGCGGGGATTCACCGGTCAGCGAGGGCGCGTCCTCGGGCCGTGCCGTGAAAAGCGACTTGACGTGGTCGGGATGGCTGGTGATGGTCACCACGTCGTCGCGCTCGCCGATGATGCCGCGCATACGGAACGTCTCGCCCAGCTCTCGCTGCGAGCGGAAGACGAACTCGAGCTGGCGGACGGTGAACCGGAGAGTCTGCACGGCGCGCGGCAGCGCGATAGCCGGAGGCAGGACGATCGGGCGACCGTCGGCCGGGGCCGGGCCGGCCGGGGAGGGAACGATGACGGGCGGCGCGACGGCAGCCGGAGCGGCCGGAACGGGGCGGTCAATGGTTTTCGAGGACGCGTTCATGGTCATGAGCTACCCGGAGTACACTCTATTGAACCAATGTTCAACAGTGATATGGCGCACGCAACGGCAGTCGAACCCGGTAGGACCCGACTGACGGTCGACGTCCGGCGCGAGCAATTGCTCGATGCCGGCGTTCGTCTGTTCGCTTCGCGGGCCTACGAGGGAGTGCAGATCGACGAGATCGCCCGATCGTGCGGCGTGTCGCGCGGCCTGCTCTACCACTACTTCCACGGTAAGCGAGAGTTCTACGTCGCCTCCATGGGACACGCCGCTGAGCGGCTACGGGCCGTTGATCCCGACCGCAGTCTCCCGCCGGCCGAACAGCTGCAGACCGGGTTGGAGGAGTACCTGCAGAGCGTCGAGGACCACCCCCATTGCTACATGGCCCTGCGGCGAGCCGCAACGGCGGATCCGGAGATCGTGGCCATCGTGGAGGCTCAGCGGCGGGCGTTCACCGAGCGGGTGCTCACGGCGCTGCCCGACGAGGTGTCGGAACTGCCGCTCGTGCAGCTCGCCTCACGGGCCTGGATCGGGGCCGTGGAGGCGGCGTCAATCGAATGGATGGACGGTCGCAACGTGCCCCGCCCGGCCCTCGTGATCGTGCTCGCCGAAGCTCTCGGCGCAACGCTGCGCGCGGCGGAGGCGCAGAGCGCGGGTCAAAGCCCCAGTTCGCTCGCGTAGTTGCGGCGGTACTGGCGCTGCAAGCGCTGCACGCTTTCTACGTAGGCCCGAGTCTCCGGGAACGGGATGTCCGCCAATCCGAAGTCGTGGCCGGCCGCGGTGGCCGCCGCCACCCACTTCTCCACGTTGCCCGCTCCGCCGTTGTAGGCGGCGAGCATCTTCTTGTCGTTGCCGTTGAACTGTTGGCCGAGGTAGCGCAGGTACCACGCGCCGTAGCTGATGTTCACCTGCGGGGTGGCCAGGTCGGACTCCGTGAACGCCGTGCCGCCGGACGTGTGGGCGATGAACTGCGCCGTCTCCGGGGTTATCTGCATGAGCCCTTCGGCGCCGGCCGAAGACGTCCGAGGGTCAAAACGGGACTCCGTATAGATCACGGCCGCGATCAGCGCCGGATCCAGGCCCTTGGCCGCGGCCTGCTGGCGAATGATGTCCTGGTGCTTGAGCGGCAGCGTGATGTCACGAACGGCCGTCGAGAACAGCCCGCTCACCGAAACCGCGACCACCGCCAGTACGCCCACGAGGAGTACGCCCCCGAACCACCGGCGCCGACGCAGGGCACGACGACGGCCACGGGCACGGTCCAGCGCGGCGTCGCTGAGACGCCCGCGGGACGGGACGCTGTGGGCCTGAGTATTCATGAGGGTTCCTGAAGTCTGACGAGGACCCCGGCCAGAGCGCGCTGCATGTCCTCCACGCTCCCGTCGTTGACCACCGCATAGGTGGCGCGGCGCGCCTTCTCCTCCGGCGGCATCTGCCGCGCGTTGCGGGCCTCCACGCCATGATGACCGCGAGCGTGAGCGCGCTCGGTGCGGACCGCCTCGTCGGCGACGACGACAATCGTCGCGTCGTAAAGACCTTCCATCCCCGCTTCGAACAGCAGCGGCGTCTCGACCACGACCGCGACCGGAGCCGGCTCGCGCGTGGGCGCCTCGTCGCGGAACGCGGCCACCTTCGCCCCCACCCGGGGCCACAGCAGCTCCTCCAGCCAGCGGCGCTCATCCGGGTCGGAGAACACCGAGCGGGCGATCGCTTCGCGATCCACGACCCCGCCCGGTGCGACATCGACGCCCCAACGATCCACCACCAACCCGATCACCTCAGGGTCGAGGTACAGGTCGTGGACGACCTGATCGGTCGAGAGCGTCGCCGCGCCCAAGCGGGCAAGCGCGGCGAGCGCGGTCGACTTCCCCGCGCCCAGTCCGCCGGTCAACCCGACGAACGGGATGCGGGAAGCGTTCAGGCCTTCGGCTCTTCCGGTGTCGCTTCGTCGGCAACGGGCTCCGCGGGCGCCTCGTCGGCGACCTCGGCGACCTCGACCTCAGCGGCCTCCGCGTCGGCGACTTCCGCCTCTACGACCGCTTCGGCGACGGCCTCGTCGGTGATCGCCTCGACGACGGCAACCTCCTCGACGACCTCAGCCACCTCCGCCAGGCGCGCGGCTTCCACCGCGGCGTCCGTGGCCGATCCGGCGATGCCCGCGTCCGCTTCGGCCTCGATCGCGTCGACGACCGCGAGGTCCTCGGCGATGATTTCGGCCGCGGCATCTTCGATGATCGCCTCGGCGACGATGTCGGCCTCAGCCACCTCGAGTGCGGTCGGCGGCGTGTCGAGCACCGTGCCCGACGGCAGCCCGGAGAAGACGTCCTCGCTCAGACCCAGCTCCGGCACGTCGTCCAGATCACCGTCGGTGAAGCCCTCGGCGGAGCGCTCGGGTAGCACCTGGCCCTCGACCCGCTTGACCGACAGCGACAGGCGCCGGCGCTCGGAGTCGATCTCCAGGATCTTGACGCGCACCGGGTCGCCAGGATGGACGACCTCACGCGGGTTCTCCACATGATGGTTGGCCAACTCGGAGATGTGCACGAGCCCTTCGACCCCGTCGAGAATCTCGACGAACGCGCCGAAGGTGACGACCTTCGTGACGTTGCCCTCGAGGTCGTCGCCCACGTTGTAGGTGTCGACGACGCGCTGCCACGGGTCCTCCTGGGTCTGCTTGAGCCCCAGGGAGATGCGCTGACGCTCACGGTCTATATCGAGCACCTTGACCTGCACGGTGTCACCGATGTTGAGGATCTCGCTCGGGTGGTTCACGTGCGACCACGACAGCTCGGAGATGTGAATCAGGCCGTCGATGCCGTTGAGGTCCACGAACGCGCCGAAGTCGACGATGTTCGAGATCTGACCCTCCACGATGATGCCGGGCGCGAGCATGTCCAGGATCTCCTGGCGCTGCTCCTTGCGCTCCTCCTCCAGCACCGCGCGGCGCGAGAGGACGACGTTGTTGCGCGAGCGGTTGAGCTCGATGACCTTGCACTCGATCTCGGTGCCCATGTACTCGTCGAGGTTCGGCACGCGGCGGATGTCGACCAGCGACGCGGGCAGGAAGCCACGCACGCCGAGATCGATGATCAGGCCGCCCTTGACGACCTCGATGACCAGACCGATGACGGGCTGGCCGGACTCGGCCGCTGCCTCGATACGCCGCCATGCCTTCTCGAAGCGCGCACGCTTCTTGGACATGATGAGGCGGCCGTCCTGGTCTTCCTTGGTGAGGACGAGGGCGTCGACCTCTTCGCCAAGTTCAACTTCGTCGGCGGGATCCACGTTCTTGCGGATCGAGAGCTCGTTGGCGGGGATGACGCCTTCGCTCTTGTAGCCGATGTCGACGAGGACCTCGTCCTTGTCGATCCGGACGACAAGGCCGGAGACGACCTCGCCTTCCTCGATCTGGCCGAAAGTCGCGTCGTAGTTGGGGACGATCTGCCCGTCAATCTCGAGCAGCAGGCCGTCAGATCCTTCGACAACCTTGGCGTCACTGGTAGGGGTAGCTGTGATGGTGGTCATTAGTGCGCAGAGGGTAGCGCGTTCGCCGCGTCCTAGAATGCCCGCCCGATGACCGTCCGAGCGACAAAACGCGGCCTTGCGCGCACACCGCTCCCGAGCGATTGGGACGTGGTCATCTGTGGCGCGAGCTTCGCGGGGCTCACCGTGGCCCGCGAATTGCGCGGCTGCCGGTCACCAAACGCTGACCGACCAGGCGCGCCGGCTCGCGTCCTGATGCTCGATCGCTACGAGGTGGGCGAGCGACAGACTTCGGCATGTGCGGTTCCCACGGTGTGGTTCGAACACATGGGGCTCACCGCTTCGATCCGGCAGACCTTCGATGAGATCGTCATCCATACGTCCACCGAGCATTTGCGCTGGCCGCTGCCGTGGACGTTCTCCACGTTCGACTACCGCCACGCCTGCGCATTGCTTCAGGCCCAGGGCGACGCAGTGTTCGAGACGGCCAAGGTCGAAGGCCGCACGACCGGCACCGACGGCACGATCACCGTCCACACCAATCGTGGCGACGTATCTGCGCCGCTCGTCGTCGACGCGCTCGGCTGGCGCCGGGTGCTGGGCACCGGGGTGAATGTGCAGCCCCCGGACGCGCTGATGTCGCGGGGGCTTGAGGTCCATCCCACCGGCTCGCGCGACGATCTGGAACTGTGGCTCGATCCGCGGTACGTGCCCTCGGGATACGGCTGGTCGTTCCCCGCGGGGGACGAGGTGCGCGTCGGCATCGGATCGTTCGTCCCACGCCATCATGTGAAAGAGCCGACGCGCCTGCTCGCGGCCGACGTGGGCGTACCGCCGGAGGGCTATCAGGGCAACTGGATCCCCCACGCGATGCGCGATCCCACCGACGACGGCGTCTTCTTCGTGGGCGACAGCGCCGGCCACTGCTACCCGGTGACCGCTGAGGGGATCCGACCGGCGCTCTACTACGGACTGGCCTGTGGGCGTGAATTGCGCCTGGTCCTGGAGTGCCGCCAGGTCCGGGCGCAGGCCTTGGAGCGGTACGCGGCCGTCTGCGATCAGGACCGGTGGATCTTCCGCTGGCTCTTGTACATCCAACGGTTCGCGGGCAGGCTGATTCCCCACCAGCCCGCGACCGCTCGGCTGCTGCGCCTGCTGGACCGGCCGGGCTTTGTGCGCGGCGCGTTCGGGCGCTACCTGCGGTTCACCCCGATCGCCCCCTGATCAGCAGATCGGCCGCGGACTGCGACCCTTGCCGATCGAGGGGTGCGACGGCGGCGACAGTTCGTCACGCAGACCGGTGAGACACTCGGTGAGGTCGTCCAGGAACAGGTTGATCATGTCCCTCGAGAAGTCGTCCTTCACGACGATGCGCAGTACGTGCGTCGCCTCGCCGTTGGGCGGCAGCGGGTAGGCCGGGACGATCCAGCCCTTGGCCCGCAGGGCATCGGAGATGTCGTAGACGGTGTGCTTGTGCGTCTGCTCGTCGCTGAGACTGAAGGCCAGCACCGGCATGAAGCTGCCGCCGTTGTGGAAGGTGAAGATCCCGTGCTCGGAGATCTTCTTCTCCAGGTACTGAGCGTTCGTCACCGCAGCGCGCATCACCTCGCCGTAACCCTCCCGACCCAGACGGAGGAACTGGTAGTACTGAAGCACGGTTCCGACGCTGCTCTGGGAGAAGTTCAGGGAGTAGGTCGGGGCGCTGCCGCCGAGGTAGTCGATCTCGAATACGAGGTCATCGGGCACATCGCTGCGGTCGCGGAACACGACGGAGCCCATGCCGGCGTAGACGAGCCCGTACTTGTGGTTGGAGACGTTGATCGAGCGCACGTGGTGGAGCCGGAAATCCCATTTCACGTCGGGCGCCGCAAACGGAGCGACGAAGCCACCGCTGGCCCCGTCGACGTGGATCGGCACGAACCAACCCTTGTCCGCCTCGATCTTGCGCAGCGTGGCGTCGATGCTGGCCACGTCGTCGACCTGGCCCGTGAACGTGTTGCCCAGGATGGCTCCGACGGCGACCGTGTTCTCGTCCACGTACGGCGCGATGTCATCCCCGTTGAGGAACGTGCGGTCGGCCTCGATCGGAATGATCCTCGGCTCAAGATCGAAGTAGCGCGCGGCCTTCTCCCAGCACGTGTGCACAACGCTCGAAAACACGACGTTGGGCTGATCGAACGGCTTGCCGTCGGCCTTGCGCCGCGCCCGCCACGACCACTTGTGGGCCAGCAGGCCGAGCATGATCGCCTCTGATGAACCGACGGTGGAGGTGCCCACTGAGTCGCAGTCCTCGGGCGAGTTGCACATGTCGGCCACCATCGCCATGACGCGGCGCTGGATCGCCTCCGTGCGCGGGTACTCATCCTTGTCGACCAGGTTCTTGCTGATCGCGTCGTGGGCCAACTGGTTGGCCTCAGCCTCCATCCAGGTGGTTACGTACGACGCAAGGTTCAGCCGGGGGTTGCCGTCCAGTTCCAGCTGGCCGGTGACCATCTGGTACGCCGCGCCGGCCGGCAGGCCCGTCGCCGGCATGTGGTCGTAGTCGATCTCGTCGAGGATGTACTGGTCGTAGGCCTGGAAGTCGGCGCTCGCGGCGCTCGCGGCCAGGCGGCGAGGGGTGGCGGTCATGTCGCGCAGACTACGCCCGCGCGCACGCCGAGGCTACGTCAAGTGATCGACTCGACGATGCCGCGAACAACCAGCGCGAGTCCGAACACGGTGAAGATGATCAGGCCGATGCGCCCACCGTTGCGGCTGAGGCCTTCGCTGAAACGCTTTACGGCGACCGCCGTCTTCTGAGGCGAGACGGTGTAACCGAGGAGCGGGATCTCCAGCAGCATCAGCATGATCACGTTGAACCCGACGACCGACAGGACGGTAAGCGGCGTAGCGAGGTTCTGCTGGTCGATCTCGCGGAGTCCAGCAAGGTAGGAGGCACCGGGAAGGGTCAGCAGGGCACCGACGAGGAACGTCGTGCGGGCCGAGCCACCGCTTAGGGCCTGCTGCCATTTCGGCGGCGGCTTGTCGGCCTTCGCCGCCTTCTTTCGCGCGCTGCGAGCGCGGCGGCGCGTGTCTCGCCCGGTACCCACCACGAACACGATGGTCAGAATGAGCAGACCGACGGCGAGGTCGACGGCCGGACTCATCTGGTGTCTCGCGGTACTGCTCGTGCTGGACGACGTGCCCAGAGAAAACACGATCAGCAGGCCGAGGGTGACGCTGGTGAGCATCGCTCCGCACAGATACCCCAGCAGCAGGCGCCGGGGGTTGTCCAACACGAGCATCACCGTCGTGGCGGCCAGCAACGTCGGGTTGAACGCGGCAGTGAGAGCGAAGAGGAAGGACTGACCCACGGGCGGCAGCCTAACGCGGCCACCCCCGAACTACTTGGCGTCAAGCCACGTGGCGCCGACGCCGACGCTGACGGCCAGCGGCGGCGTGCGATTCCCCCACGGGGTCACCATATGCGCCTGTGCCAGCGCAGCGACTGCCTCAGCCTCGTCGGGGGGGGCCTCGAAGAGCAGTTCGTCGTGAATCGTGAGGATCATCTCCGTGGCCAAGCCGGACGCGTCCAGCGCCCGCTGGACCTCGATCATCGCCAGCTTCATGATGTCCGCGGCGGTGCCCTGGATGACGGTGTTGACGGCCAGCCGCTCCCCCAGCGTCCGCACCTGGTAGTTGCGGGCCTTCAGTTCGGGGATCTGCCGGCGACGGCCGAACAGGGTCGTCACGTACCCCTGTTCAGTCGCCTTCACGATCGTCGCGTCCATGAACTCCTGGACGGCGGCGAAACGCGCTAGGTAGGCGTCGATGAAGGTCTTGGCCTCCTCGCGCGGGATGTTCAGCCGGTCCGCCAAGCCGTAGTCGCTGAGGCCGTAGACGATGCCGTAGTTGATCATCTTGGCCTTGGAGCGCATGCCCGCGTCAATGTCTTCTTCAGCCACGCCGAACACCTCGCGCGCAGTGGCCGTGTGTACGTCCTCACCCCGCAGAAAGATCTGCTTCAGCACGTCCTCATCCGCCGCCTCGGCAAGGATGCGCAACTCCACCTGGGAATAGTCGACGGCCACGAGCACCTTGCCCGGCGCCGCCTGGAAACAGCCGCGAATCTCCCGGCCCAGCGGGGTGCGCACCGGCACGTTCTGCAGGTTGGGATTGGTGGACGCCAGCCGGCCGGTGCTCGCCCCCACCTGCAGGAACGTGGTGTGGATCCTGCTCTCTTCATCAACCAGCCCGGGCAGGACCGCGAGATAGGTCTTCATGAGCTGGTTGAGCTCCCGCCAGCGCTCGATCACCGGGATGATCTCGTGCTCCTCACGGATCGCTTGAAGCACACGGGCGTCGGTCGAGAAGCCGGTCTTGCCGCGGCGCTTCTTGGAGAGGCCGAGCTTGTCGAACAGGATCGCCCCGAGCTGCTGCGGGGACCCGATCGTGAACTCCTCGCCGGCGAGGTCCCAGATCTGCCGTTCGAGCGCGTCGATCTCGACGGCGACGCGCTGCGAGATCTCCCCCAGGCGTTCGGTGTTCAGTCGGACGCCGGCGACCTCCATCGACCGCAGCACCCGCACGAGCGGCAGCTCGACATCGGTCAGCAAGCCGATGAGATCGCGTTCGGTCAACTGCTCGCGCTGCTCTGCCGCCAACGCCAGCGACAGCACCGCGTCCCCCGTCGTGGGATCGGCGATGTCGGTGATCAGGCCGCGCTCCTCGCACAGCTCGGCGAACGGGAATCCGCGCCGGGCCGGATCCAGCAGGAAAGCGGCCAGCATCGTGTCATGGGCCAGATTGGCGGGCACGGTGCCGAGAGCCTTGGCGTCGTGCGCCACGACCGGCCTGTCACCAACAGCGCGCACCACCTCACCGGAGTCGGTGCAGGTGCCGCTGAGCGCATCACCGCCGCTGGCCACCGCGAACCGCCATGTCTCATCCATCGCGAAGAGGGCACCGTCTGACACCTCTGGGGCGTGCACTGCGATCGACACGTCAGCGTCCAGCCGACCGAGCGAGCGGATGTCCCCCACTCCTCCCTCGCGGACCTTGGCGCGCAACTTCACGTCGGAGGTCAGTGGCACGCCCGCACCGATCCCGCCGCCGTCGGCCGCATCGCCGGCCGCTAGAAACTCTTCCAGCCGGCGCAGCGGGTCGCGCAACTCGAACCGGCGGAACACCTCACGCAGTTGTGAGCGATCGGGCTCCCGTGCGACCTCCACGGCCGGATCCAGATCCACCGGCACGTCGCGCAGGATCGTGGCCAGCACCTTCGACGTGCGCGCGTCGTCGGCGTGGTTGACGAGGTTCTCCTTGCGCTTGGCACCGGAGATGTCGTCCACGTGGGCGAGCACCTCCTCCAACGTCCCGTATGTCTGCAGCAGCTGTGCCGCCGTCTTGTCACCGATCCCCGGGACCCCCGGAATGTTGTCGGAGGTATCGCCCTTCAGCCCGTAGAAGTCGGGGATCAGTTCGGGCGGGATGCCGTAGCGCTCGATCACCGCGGCGTGGTCGTACAGCTTGGTCTCGGTGATCCCGCGGGCGGTCGCCATCACGCGCACGACCGAGTCCGGGTCGATCAACTGGAAGATGTCGCGATCCCCGGTGAGGATCGTGGTGGCGATGCCGGCCAACCGCGCCCGTTCGGCGATCGTGCCGATCACATCGTCGGCCTCGTAGCCTTCGACACTCACGTTGCGATAGCCGAACGCGGCCACCAGCGGCTCCAGGTGGGGCCACTGTTCCTTGAGCAGATCGGGACGCCCGGACCGGGTTCCCTTGTACTCGGCGTAGACCTCTTTGCGCCCTGACGTGCCGCGGTCCCAGGCCACGATCGTCGGTTGCTGACCGTGCTCTGTCAGGACCTTCACGAGCATCGACGCGAACCCGAAGATGGCGTTCGTCGGCTGCCCGGTGGACGTCGCGATGGATTCCGGGAGCGCGAAGAACGCCCGATAGGCCAGGCTGTTGCCGTCGATCAGCAGGAGGTCGCGCGGGCGGTCGGCCACGCCGCCAACCCTATCCCCCGGCTATCCTCCGGCGCCGTGTCCCAAACCTCCGCTCAGTACAGCCTCACGATCCGTGTAGAGATCGCCCACCAGCCCGGCATGCTCGGGCAGGTGGCCAGCGCCATCGGCGGCGCCGGCGGCGTGATCGGTGCCGTCGACCTAGTCGACATGACCGACGCACTGCTCGTACGCGACATCACGGTGGATGCCGCCGACCGCGGCCACTGGGAACTGATCATCGCGGCCATCAACGAGCTTGAGGGTGCCGCGGTCATCGACACCACGGACCGCACCTTCCTGCTGCACGTGGGCGGCAAGATCGAGATGCGCAACAAGGTGCCGGTCAAGACCCGCGACGACCTGTCGATGGCCTACACCCCGGGCGTCGCGCGCGTGTGCACCGCGATCGCCGATGACCGCTCGAAGGCCTTCCAGTACACGATCAAGCGGAACACGGTGGCCGTGGTCAGCGACGGCACCGCCGTGCTGGGCCTGGGCGACATCGGCCCTGAGGCCGCGATGCCGGTCATGGAGGGCAAATGCATGCTCTTCAAGGAGTTCGCCGGCGTCGACGCCTTCCCGATCTGCCTCGACACCAAGGACCCCGACGAGATCGTGGAAACGGTTCAGCGGATCGCGCCCACTTTCGGCGGCATCAACCTCGAGGACATCAGCGCCCCACGCTGCTTTGAGATCGAGGACCGCCTCAAGGCGCTGCTCGACATTCCCGTCTTCCACGACGACCAGCACGGCACCGCCGTCGTGGTGCTCGCCGCATTGCTCAACGCGTGCAAGCTGACCGGCCGCGACCTGATGGATCTCAACGTGCTCGTGACGGGCCTGGGCGCCGCCGGCGTCGCGGTGACCAAGATCCTGATCGAGGCCGGCGTACGCAACGTGATCGGTGCCGACTCCAAGGGATTGGTGTCCACCGAGCGCCCGGACTACCTCGACGGCACCATGAACGCGACGAAGCGCTGGTACGCCGAGATGTCCAACCCCGAGAAGCTCTCCGGCACGCCCGCCGACGCGATCGACGGCATGGACCTGTTCATCGGTCTGTCCGGCGCACGCGTGATGCCGCCTGAGGCGCTAGCGCGAATGAACAAGGACGCGATGGTGTTCGCGATGGCCAACCCGACTCCCGAGGTGACTCCGGAGGAAGCAGCGCCGTACGTGCGCATCATGGCCACTGGCCGCTCGGACTACCCCAACCAGATCAACAACGTGCTCGCCTTCCCGGGAATCTTCCGTGGTGCGATGGACGTGCGCGCGCCCCAGATCACCGAGCCGATGAAGATGGCCGCCGCGCGCGCCATCGCCCGGATCGTGAGCGACAGCGACCTGCGCGAGGACTACATCATCCCCTCCGCATTCAACCGTGACGTGGCCGAAGCGGTCGCCGCGGCGGTCGCCGACGAGGCCCGCGCCGCGGGTCTGGCGCAGGGCGGCAACACCATCGGCTTCGCCGCGGTGGATGCCGAGCGCATCCGCAGCGCCGGCTGAGCCTGCCCCGACGGCGATCCGGCCGGCGTGCGTCGACCGTACCCTGCTTGTACCTCCTCACACCGAAGGGCAGGATCTGTCTCATGAAGATCGTCATCACCGGCGCCACCGGCCTCATCGGCCCCCGTCTCGTCCGCGACCTGGTCGCCCGCGGTGACGAGGTCACCGTCCTGTCGCGCAGCCCGGAGAAGGCGACGGCGGCACTCGATGTCCCGGCCGTGCGGTGGGACGCGGAGAACGACGTGGCCCCCGTCTCGGCCCTGTCCGGTGCGGACGCCGTCGTCCACCTCGCCGGCGCGCCGGTCGCGCAGCGGTGGAACGCCGAGGCGAAGGCCGCCATCGTCGACTCGCGTGAAGCCGGTACGCGCCACCTGGTGGCCGGGTTGGCCGAAGCGCACCCACGCCCCGCAACGCTCGTCAGCTCATCGGCGGTCGGCTATTACGGCAAGCACGGCGACGAGCTCGTCACCGAGGACACCGCCGCGGGTACCGATTTCCTGGCCGACGCATGCGTGCGCTGGGAGCGCGAGGCGCAGGCTGCCGAGGAGCTGGGCCTGCGCGTCGTGCGCATCCGCACCGGGATCGTGCTGGATGCCTCTGGCGGCGCGCTGAAGACGATGCTCCCTCCCTTCAAGGCCGGCGTCGGCGGGCCGGTGGCGGGCGGTAACCAGTACATGCCGTGGATCCACCTGGACGACATCGTCGGGCTGTACATCGCCGCCCTCGACGACGTCTCCTGGTCTGGCGTCTACAACGGCACCGCCCCCGAACCTGTCACCAACAAGGTGTTCAGCAAGGCGCTGGGCCGCGCGCTCCACCGGCCGGCGGTGGCGCCCGTGCCGGCGTTCGCCATCCGCCTCCTTTACGGCGAGATGGCCGAACTCGTCACCGAGGGGCAGCGCGCGGTGCCCGAACGCGCACTCGCCGCCGGCTTCGCGTTCCGCCACCCGGACCTTGATGAGGCCCTGACTTCGGCGCTGGGGTAGTAGGGCCGGTCCGCTGACGGTCGACCGGTGGTGGTCGGCGGTCGACGAGTGTCTCCAACACAGGGCATGGGACGGCCAATGTGACTCTCGTGCGCGGCCGCTGACGTGTTGGCCCGTGACGGTCGGGCGAGTGTCACCTACGCAGGCCGGGTGCCGGTCAATGTGACTCTCGTGCGCGGGCCGGGCGGTCGGGCGAACGACGGCATTGGCGAGCAACATCTGACGTACCTCGGGGTACCTCGAACGAATGATCGCTTCGTCGTGGACCGACAGCCATGTCCTGAACTGGGTCCTCGCTGCGGCCCCGGCCGCGCTGGCTCTTATGGCTGTCGCCGCCGGCCTTGGCAGGGCCGGGCGGGCCCGGGCCACTCACGTGTCTTCTGGTCGTACGTGGTGGTCCAGGTCGTATGCATGGCCGCCCTCGCCGTCGCGTTCTACAACGACCGGCCCGAGGGTGCGGTCGAGTCCTCGGTGATACGCAATGCCGCGGTATACGTCGTCGGCTTCGGCTTGGCCGGCGCCGCGTACTTCTTCACCGCGCGGCGGTTCGGGCCACGATTGTTCGCCAGGTTGCCCCGCAGTGGGTACGTGGTCGTCGGAGTGTTGTGGCTGCTCAGCCTGGTCCTGCTGTACGGGTGGCTGGTACTCGGCGGTCTGGGGCTCGAGCTTGGCGCGTGTCCCGGCCCCAGCAACTTCTTCGGGTGCGGCGAGGGCGACTGATCACCGCCGTGCCCACGGAGCGAGCGGTGGCCGCAAGCATCAGTTCGGACCTTGCGAGGGGTAAACGGACAAAGCTCATACGAACCGTCCCGACGAATGAAGCGCGCCACGAACGCGAGGCACCAGAAGCCCCCGCGATCCGGCCGCGGCAATCTCGGGACCCGGCGAAGAGCTAAGGAGACTTCGGCGGCTTGGCGCGCTTGCCGCGGCCGGTCTTGGCCCGTGATCCTGCTTTGGCGGGCACGATCAGCCAGACGATGATGCCGAACGCGCTGAGCAGCAGGCCGGTGCCAAGGCCCGGCTTCTCGCCGTATCCCTTTCGCGCCGACAGCATGCTGCAGGCGATCGACGACGCGAGCCAGATATAGAGAAGCCAGAAAGCCCAGCCGCCGATGTTTGCGTCCGCGATGATGCTCATGCGCCGAGGTACGCGGCCTTCACGCGATCGTCGACCCGCAGGTTGGCGGAAGTGTCCGACAACACCACATTCCCGGTCTCCAGCACATAACCGCGGGTGGAGACATCAAGGGCGTAGTTGGCGTTCTGCTCGACCAGGAGGATGGTCGTCCCCTGTTCGTTGATCTCGCGGATGATCTCGTAGATCTTGTCGACGATCACCGGCGCGAGGCCCAGCGACGGCTCGTCGAGCAGCAACAACTTTGGTCGAGCCATCAGCGCGCGGCCCATGGCGAGCATCTGTTGTTCGCCGCCGGACATCGTGCCGCCCTTCTGTTCCTCCCGCTCCCGCAGGCGGGGGAAGAGCGTGTAGACGCGCTCGATGTCCTCGGCTATACCGTCTGCGTCTTTGCGGTTGAAAGCACCCATCTCAAGGTTTTCCAGCACCGTCATGCGCGGGAAGATCCGGCGTCCCTCAGGTGAGTGGGCGATACCCATCTTCGCGACCATGTGGCCCGGGACGCCGGCGATTTCCTCGCCCCGGAATCGGATGCTGCCCTCGCGCGGGTGCACGATGCCGGAGATCGACCGCAACGTGGTCGACTTGCCCGCGCCGTTGGAGCCGATCAGGGTGACGATCTCACCCTCGTGCACCTCAAGCGAGATGCCGCGCAGGGCCTGAATGGCCCCGTAGAACGTCTCGAGGCCTTCAACGGCCAGCAGCGGCGCCGCGCCTGCCGCGGGGGCCGGAGCCGGGGCCGGCGCGGGGGTACTCATGCCTGGCTCCCCAGATACGCCTCGACGACGCGCGGGTTGGCGCGAACTTCGGCGGGCAGGCCTTCAGCGATCTTCGAGCCGGACTCGAGAACGGTGATGTGGTCGGACACGTTCATGATCACCTTCATGTCGTGCTCGATGAGGAGCACCGAGATCTGCTGCTCCGAGCGCAGCCGTTGCATCAGCGCCGTGAGCTCGGCCGACTCCTGCGGGTTCATGCCCGCCGTCGGCTCGTCGAGGAGCAGGATCTTCGGGTCGGACGCCAGCGCGCGGGCGATCTCCAGACGACGCTGGTCGCCGTAGGGCAGGTTCATCGCCAGTTCATCGGGGCGGCTCAGCCCGACGAGCGAAAGCAGTTCGCGTGACCGGCGAACGGACTCCTTCTCCTCGCGGCGGACGAACGGCGTGCGGATGATCATCCCGGCCACACGGGAGCGCATCCGGCAGTGCATCCCGACCTGAACGTTCTCCACGGCGCTCATGGTGCGGAAGAGCTTGATGTTCTGGAATGTGCGCGACATCCCGGCGACGGTCACGACGTCCGGGCGCTTACCCGTGATGTCCTGGCCGTCCAGGACCACGGTGCCGGTCGTCGGCTTGTAAAGGCCGGTCATGCAGTTGAAGAATGTGGTTTTGCCGGCGCCGTTGGGGCCGATGATGGAGACGATCGCGTTGCGGGGCACGCTGAAGCTGACGTCGTTCACGGCGATGAGGCCGCCGAACACCTTGGAAATGCCCGTCGCCTGCAGGATCGGCCCGGTGCCACTCGGGTGAGGGGCGTCCGGCAGTCCTGTCTCCAACGAGGTGAAGACGCCGTCGCTCATTTCTCACGCACCTCGTACAGCGCCTGCTCTTCGAGCAGGGGCTCATTATCGGTGACGTCACCGAGCTCAGCCTCGTGGAACTCGAGCTTTCGTCTGGCGTTGGGCAGGAAGCCCTCAGGCCGCATGATCATCATGAAGAGCAGGAAGAACCCGAAGATGCCGAAGTTGACGGAGGTCACGTCGAACCCGATCGGCTGCGAGAACTTGTTGAGCTGCGGTAGGCCGTAGCGGTTCATCATCGACAGGGCGATGGCACCCAGGATGACGCCCCAGATGTTGCCCATGCCGCCGATGACCACCATGCACAGCACAAAGACCGAGAACCCGAACTCGAACTGATCCACGTTGACCGTGTTGTTGTAAGTGCCCAGGAACGCGCCCGCGAACCCGCCAAACGCGGCGCCGATCGCGTAGGCAAACAGCTTGGTCTGCACGAGGTTCACGCCCATCGCCGAGGCGGCGACCTCGTCCTCGCGCACCGCGATCCACGCGCGACCCAGCCGCGAATCACGTAACCGGATGTTGATGAAGATGGTGAGGAAGACCATCGCCACGACCACGTAGTAGACGGGCTTGAGTTCCAGCGGGTAGTTGAACTTCCCGATGAACGGCAGCTGGATCTTGTCGATCGGCGTGATTCCCTGGCGGCCGTTGGAGAAGTTGGTGGAGCCGATCCCGAAGATGCCGCTGGTCGAGTTCTCGAAGACCCGCGGCACGATCTCGCCGAAGGCCAAGGTGACAACCGCGAGATAGTCCCCGCGCAGCCGCAGCGTCGGTGCGCCCAGGATGACCCCGAACATCGCGGTGATGATCGCGGCCAGGATCAGCACCATCACGAAGTTGAGGTGGATGCCGGGAATCGAATGCCCGAAGTTGTTCAACGCGTCCACGAAGATGTGGATGCCCTTGCCGCCGTTGACGCTCGAGAACTGCTGCGAGGCAAACCAACCGGCCACAAAGGCGCCGATGGCATAGAACGCCACGTACCCAAGGTCCAGCAGGCCCGCGAAGCCGACGACGATGTTCAGGCCCAGCGCCATGATGATGTAGGCCAGTGTCTGGATCGTGGCGTCCAGGAAGCTGCCCGGATCCCCCAGGATCTGATCCAGGATGTACGGGAAGGCGATCGCGAAGCCGACCCAGAGCAACGCCCACACCCAGTTCGGCAGATACCCAGAGATGCGACGGCGCGGAGCCTTGGCCTTCGGGGCGATCGGAGCGGGGGCGGCGGCGGCGGGAGTGGTCATCCTTCTCGTGTCTCCTCACCGAACAAACCTTGAGGCCGGAAGACCAGCACCAGGATGAGGATCGCGAACACGACCGCCGGCGTCCATTCCGGTCCCAGCTTGAGGCCCAGGAAGTTGCCGGAGTCCGACACCGCCTGAATGACGCCGATGATCAGCCCGCCGATCACCGCGCCCTTGAGGTTGCCGATGCCGCCCATCACCGCGGCGGTGAAGGCGATCAGCCCGGCCAGGAAGCCCTGGTTGAACCGCACCGTGCCGTTGTAGAGGGCGTAGATCACGCCGGCGGCGCCGGCCAGCAGGCCGCCGATCAGGAAGGTGAGCGCGATCGTGCGATCAACGTCGATGCCCATCAGCCGCGCAGCGTCCGGATCCTGCGCGGTGGCGCGCATGGCCTTGCCGTAACGGGTTGAGCCTACGAACCACATCAGCGCGATCAAGAGCGGCACCGTGATGACCACCGCGAACACATCGGAATGCTCGATACCCACGTTGAAGACGGTGAAGTAATTCTTCTGCGAGCCGATCAGATCCGGTGCGGCGTCTGGCGTGGGGCGCCACAGCAGACCGACGTTCTGCAGGATGAAGCTCATGCCGATGGCGGTGATCAACGGCGCTAGTTTGGGCGCGTTGCGCAACGGCCGGTAGGCCACGCGTTCGATCATCACGTTCAGCGAACCGCTGGCCAGCATCGACAGTGCGAGCACGATGACGATCGAACCGAGCGCCAACGGGGCGCTGGTCGCCGCGGTGACCCCGGTCATCTGCCATAGCGAGACGGCGACGAAGGAGCCGATCATGAAGACCTCGCCGTGGGCGAAGTTGATCAGTTCGATGATGCCGTAGACAAGGGTGTAGCCGAGCGCGATAAGCGCCCAGATGGTGCCGTTCGACAAGCCCGTCTTAAGGTCGCTCAGCGTCTCCTGCGGCTGATAGACGAACTGTGCGACGAGGGCAACAAGCAGGCAGAAGGGCAGTGCGTTCTGCCTGATGATGGCGAGCGGTGAGCGACGCGGCTCAGGCCGGGTCGGCTGCTCGGGGATGCTGGCGGCTTCCATGGATGAAAGGTGGCGGCGTACGAACCGGCGGGGGCGGGCCCCATGGCCCGCCCCCGTTGGTCGTGGTGCCTACTGCGTCGGCTGGGCCTCAATGACCTTGTCGAATACGAGCTTCCCGCCGACAATGCGGTTACCACCGTACGAGCTCAGCGTGGTGTCGCCGTTCTTGTCGATGGAGTACTTGCCGAGCACGGAATCGCGATCCTTCAGGTTGAAGAAAGCGTCGATCACGGCCTGGCGGTCGTTGCCCTTGTCGCCGGCGTTCTTGATGGCGAGCAGAGCATCGGTCATCGCTTCGTACCCGTAGATGGCGTACGGCTCCGGGTCGATGCCGAACTGCTTCTTGTAGGTGGCGAAGAACTTCTGCGCCGACGGCGGGTACAGCTTCGGATCCAGCGTCGGGTTGGTGATGTAGGTGTTCTTCTCCGACGGACCGATCTTCGATGCGAACGCGGACTCGGCGACGCCGTCCGGACCGAAGAGCTTCGCGGTCGGGTTGGCGGCGTACAGGTCCTTCCAGAGCTGCACCGCGTTGTTGTCGGTGATGCCACCGAAGAAGATGCAGTCAGCCCCAGAGGACTTGATCTTCGTGGCGATCGAGCGGTAGTTGGCGGCCTTCGGGTCGAGACCCTCGTTGCCGGCCACCTTCAGCCCTGCGGTCTGAGCGTTCTTCGCCACGGTGGTGGCGATACCCAGTCCGTAGACCTCCTTGTCGTTCAGGATGTAGACCGTGGTGCAACCCGCATCCTTCATGTAGGAGACCTGAGCAGCAGCCTGGATGTGGTCAGCAGGGACGACGCGCCCGTAGGTGCGCTTGCCCGTCGGGTAGTACTTGTCCGGCTCGCCGGGCTCTCCGCCTTCGCGGGTCAGGCCCACGTAGGTGTTGGACGGCGAGATCTGCAGAATTCCGGCCTGATTCAGGATCGGAATCGAGATCGCCGAAGCGCCCGAGTTGAACTCGCCGAGGTAGGCGATGGTCGACTTGTCCTGCGCGGCCTTGCGGGCGTTGTTGGACACGGCGCCCGGATCCCACTTGCCGGCGGCAGCGGTGGAGTCATCGAGGCTCGTGTACTTGATCGCGTACGGCCCGACCTTTCCACCTGCCTCGTCGAGAGCGATCTTCTCGCCGTTGACTACGGCCTGTGACTGGGGGCGAGAATCGCCCTGCAGCGGCAGCGACGAATAGATGGTGAGTGAGTTCGACCCCGTCGAACCCGAACTGGTTGACGTGGACGATTTGTCGCTCGAGCCGCAAGCGGCGACGAACGTCGCCGAAACGGCGACGGCGACAGCGATGATCAGCGTACGTACCTTCACAGGTTCCCTCCTCAAGGAACGCGGTGACTAAGAGGCGGCGACGCTACCACGCCTCGCGGCGCGGTGCACGAAGTTCTCAGCTGGGGCGCTTGCCCGGCAGATGCGGGCCGATCATCTGATGCGCTGCGGCGACGAGCATGATCACGATGGCGATCATGAAGGCGTCGAACGCCTTGGCGCCAAGCGCCCAGAACACGATCCATACCGTGGCCGCCAAAGTGGTGTATACGACCATCTTCATCCAGCGGGATCCTAGTACACGGTCGCGTCAGACCGTCGCTTCAGGTCCGCAGGCCGGCCGCAAGAGCACTCACGATCTCCTGCACGCGGGCTGGTACATCCCCACCTTCACCTGCCGCGCGCACAAGTCGACTGCCCACGATGACGCCGTCCGCGCCGGCGGCGGCCGCGGCGGCCGCCTGCTCGGGCGTCGAAATGCCGAAGCCCAGGGCGACGGGCACCTGCGTATGGCGCTTGGCGCGCTCCACGATCGATGCGAACCCGGGGTCGGTGCCTGAGCGCTCGCCCGTCGTGCCGACCACCGCGACGGTGTACATGAAGCCGCGGGCCCGCTCGCCGATCGCCTGGAGGCGATCGTCGGGCGTGGTGGGAGCAACAAGGGGCACCAGAGCCACTCCGGCGTTGTCGCAGGCCTCAAGGACGGCAGGGGCCTCCTCCATCGGCAGATCGGGAACGATCAGGCCCGAGATACCGTGGGCGGCCAGCGCGGCGGCGAACGCCTCAGGTCCGCGAGCCAGCACGAGGTTGGCGTAAAGCATCAGCACCACGGGCATGCGCTCGGACAGCTTCTCCGCCAAGTCCAGGACTGCCTCCACCGTCGCGCCCGCCGCCAGCGCGACCGTGCCGGCCTGGTGGACGACGGGCCCATCGGCGAGCGGGTCGGAGAACGGCACGCCGAGTTCCACCAGATCGGCCCCGCCGTCGGCGTACGCCAAACCGATGGCCTCCGACGTCGCCATATCCGGATACCCACCCATCAGGTAGGGCATCAGAGCAGCACGACCCTGGGCCGCCGCGAAGGCCGCGGCGATCCGGTCGGCCCCGGCGTTCACGTGGCGGTCCGGGCCAGAACCTCGGCCAGATCCTTGTCGCCGCGCCCAGATAGGCAGAGCACGTCCACCGACTCGGAGGGCAACATCGCGAAATGCAGAGCGTGGGCCGTCTCCAACGCCGGGATGATGCCCTCCAGCCGGGCGACGGTGCGGAACGCGGCGAGCGCTTCCTTGTCGGTCACCGCGACGTAGCGCGCGCGGCCGCTGTCGCGCAGCCAGGCGTGCTCGGGACCGGCCCCCGGATAATCCAGGCCGGCGGACACCGAATGTGCCTCGACTATCTGGCCCTCGTCGTCCTGCATGATCGCGCTGAGCGAACCGTGCAGGACCCCGGGCCGGCCGCCGACCGTCAACGGCGCGCCGTGTTGCCCGGTCTCCAGGCCCTCACCGGCGGCCTCCACGCCGATCAGTTCCACGTCGGCATCGTCGATGAACCCGGCGAACGTGCCGATCGAGTTGGACCCGCCGCCCACACAGGCGATGACGCGATCCGGAAGGCCGCCGGTGCGCTCCATGAACTGGGCGCGCGCCTCGTCACCGATCACTCGTTGCAGCTCACGCACGATGGCCGGGTACGGAGCCGGGCCGACAGCTGAACCGATGATGTAGTGGGTGTCCGCCACGTTCGTGACCCAGTCGCGGATCGCCGCGGACACGGCCTCCTTCAGCGTGCGCGCACCGGCGTCGACGGACACGACGCTGGCACCGAGCAGCTCCATACGTTGAACGTTGGGCTCTTGGCGGCGTATGTCCTCGGCGCCCATGTAGACGATGCACTCAAGGTCAAGGAGGGCGCACGCGGTGGCCGAAGCGACACCGTGCTGGCCGGCACCTGTCTCCGCGATGATGCGCGGCTTACCCATGCGGCGGGCCAGCAGCGCCTGCCCGAGCGCGTTGTTGAGCTTGTGCGACCCCGTATGCATCAGGTCCTCACGCTTGAGCCAGATTTCGTGCCCGGCCGCCTCGCTGAGGCGTTCGGCCAGGAGCAGGGGCGTCGGCCGACCCGCGAAATCACGCAGGAGCAGGTCAAGCTCCGCGTGGTAGAGCGGATCGGCGCGAGCGGCGACCCAGGCGGCCTCCAACTCCCCCAGCGCGGGCATCAGTGTCTCGGGTACGTACTGCCCGCCATAGGGGCCGTAACGGTGCGGAACGCCTGCTTCGCTCTTCACAGCGCTTCCTCCAGCGGAGCGGCCTCGTCGACCGCCTCGCGCTCGGAGGCCAGCACGGGCTCGGGCGGGGGCGGCGGGCCCGTCGAGCGCACGGCCTCGCCGAACGCGATCATCTTCTCTGGATCCTTGATGCCCGGCGAGAGCTCGATGCCGCTGGCCACATCGACCGCGAAGGGGTAGGTGGCCTCGATACCCGCGACGACGTTGTCGGGTGTCAGCCCGCCACTCAGGATGAACGGCACGGTGCGCGTCATCCGCAGCTTGGTCAGGCCCCAATCAAACGTCTCGCCCGTACCGCCCGGGAGATCGGGGTGGTAGGCGTCCAGGAGGTGAAAATCGGTGTGAAAGCGCTCGATGTCAGCCATGTCGGCGTTGGCGCCGATGCGGGCTGCCTTGATCACGCGGGCGCCGGTTCGGCGGCGCACCTCGGCGCAGAAGGACGGTCCCTCGTCTCCGTGCAGTTGCACCATCGTCAGTCCGACGCCGTCGACGGTGGCGGCGACTTCCTGCAATGTGGCGTTCACGAACACCCCGCAGACCTCCACCGTCCTCCGCAGTTGCCCGGCGATCCGCTCAGCCTCCGGCAGCGGGCACTGCCGCGGCGAACCGTCCCACATGATGAGGCCGATGGCCCAGGCGCCTGCATCGACGGCGCGCTCTGCGTCGTCGAGACGGGTGATGCCAC
This sequence comes from Solirubrobacterales bacterium, assembly GCA_038319025.1. GTDB lineage: Bacteria > Actinomycetota > Thermoleophilia > Solirubrobacterales > Solirubrobacteraceae > JBBQCW01. Next base: position 90,604 of record JBBQCW010000001.1, on the reverse strand, counting down.
AGAACTTGATGCGAGGAGGAAGGACGGCCACACCCACATCGTAGGCGTTGCCGTCCTGGAGCCCCGCTCAGGCTCAGCCCGTGACGGTGGTGTTCGGCCGCTGGCCGAGCTTCACCTGGATGTCCTTCTTCTTGCCGTCGCGGATCACCGTGACCGTCACGGTGTCCCCCGGCTTGTTGTCGGAGATCCGGGTGACGAGCTGGTCGGATGTTTTCACCGGCTTGCCGTTGATGGCCACGATGATGTCGCCGCCGAGTTGCACCGACTGTCCGTTGATCTGGGCCTGCACGTCACCGGCGCGAATACCGGCCTTGCTTGCGGGGCTGCCGCTCTGCACCGACTCGATCAACGCGCCGGCGGTCACCGGCAGGTTGAGCTTCTTGAAGGTGTCATCGACGCTGATCGAGCTCAGGCCCAGGTAGGCGTGCTGCACCGTGCCCTGGGACTGCAACTGCGGGATCAGGGCCTTCGCCGTATCGATCGGCACGGCGAACCCGATACCGACGTTGCCGTTGGAGCCACCGCCCGTCTCGATCTGCGAATTGATGCCGATGACCTTGCCCGTCGCATCGAGCAGCGGGCCGCCCGAGTTGCCCGGGTTGATGGCGGCATCGGTCTGGATCACGTTGTCGATCGCAAAGCCGTTGGGCGACTTGATCTGCCGCTGCAGTGCGGAGACGACGCCCGTGGTGAGCGTGCGGTCCAACCCGAACGGGTTGCCGATGGCGATCGTGGGATCGCCGACCTGCAGGCTCTTGGCGCTGCCGAGCACCAACGGGTGCAGGTTCAGGCCGGTGGGATCGATCTTCAGAAGGGCAAGGTCGCTGGAGGTGTCACGGCCCACGACCTTGGCGTCCAACGGCTTCTTGTCGGAGAACTGCACCGTCGTCTTGGTGGAGCCGGCGACCACGTGGGCGTTGGTGAGGATGTATCCCTTGTTGTCGATCACGAAGCCGGAGCCGGTCGCGGTGCCCTGCTGGGCACCCTGCTGACCGAACGGGCTCTGTGTTGCCGGCTGGTTTACCTGGGCGGTGATGTAGACCACGCCCGGGGCGTCGCGTTTGTAGATCGCGGCCGCGGTGAGCGGGGCGTTGACCGTGTCGGCGTTCTGCGTGGTTCCGCCGCCACCGAGCGGCGACTGCGTCACCACGGTCTTCGTGGTGGTTTCGGAGCCGACGCCGAGAAGGCCGACCATCAGGACGACCACGAGGCCGCCGACGACCGCGGAGAAGAGGCTCATGGTGGTGAGCCGACGATTGCTGTTCATGAGCGTGATTGTGGGGCCAGGCGCTGAACGGAGCCTGAACCCCGGGTAAGAGTTCCTAAACGACGATCAGAACTCTGTGGCGGCCCCAGCCAGTGCACGGCACGCCGCTTCGGGGTCCTCAGCACGCATGAGCGTCTCCCCGATCAGCACGGCATCCACCCCGACGCGCTCCAGTTCGTCCAGCTGCTCGCGGGTGCGGAAGCCCGACTCGGAGATCACGGCCTTGCCGGCCGGTACGTCGGTCAGCAGGTCGAAGGTTCGAGCAACATCGACCGTGAAATCGGACAGATCACGGTTGTTGATGCCGATCACGTCGGCGTCCACGACCTCCAGGGCTGTTTCGAGTTCCTGGGCGTCGTGGACCTCCACGACCACGTCAAGATCCAGTGCCTCCGCGTCGGCGTAGAGCCGGCGCAGGTCATCGTCCTCGAGCGCCGCGACGATCAGCAGGATCGCGTCCGCACCGGCCACCGCGGACTCCAGCACCTGATAGCCATCGACGATGAAGTCCTTACGCAGGATCGGCAGGCTGCTCGCGGCGCGCGCTTCGCGCAGATCGTCAAGCGTGCCGCCGAAGTGCGGGCCTTCGGTGAGGACCGACAGTGCCGTCGCCCCGCCGCGTTCGTACGCTTGGACGACGTCGGTGACGGTGGCCCCCTCACGAATCAGCCCGACGGACGGTGAGCGGCGCTTGTGCTCGGCGATCACGGAGATGCCATGGCGGCTGACCGCCTCCTGGAAGGGCCGATCGTGACCGCGCGCGGCAAGTTGGCGCTCAAGCTCGGCGCGCGACACCTCGGCCTCACGGCGACGTACCTCTTGGCGCGTGCTCTCCACGATGCGGTCGAGCACGCTCACGGTGCGGCCAATTCCTGTGACAAGGAGACGTAACGGTCCAGGAGGCTTGAGGCACGGCCGCCGTCGACTGCGGCCGCGGCGGCTACTACACCGTCGCCGATCGAGTCGGCGCGGCCGGCGGCGTAGATCGCCGCACCGGCGTTGAGAACGGCGATATCGCGGCGCGGGCCGGGCGTGCCCGCGAAGATCTCACGAGTGATCTCCGCGTTGCGTTCGGGCGTTCCGCCCTCGAGGGCGTCCGCGGGCGCCAGTGCCAGGCCCACGTCAGCCGCGGACACGTCGTAGCGCGTGATGACGGAGCCGTTGACCTCGACCACGTGCGTCGGCGCCGAAGTACTCATCTCGTCAAGCCCATCTGCGGACGACACTACCAGCGCACGGTCGGTGCCCAGCAGGGCGAGCGCCCCGGCCATGCGCTCCTGCATCCCCGGATCGCTCACGCCGATCACTTGACGGCGGGCCCCCGCCGGGTTGGTCAGCGGGCCCAGCACGTTGAAGATCGTCCGCACGCCCAGGTCCCGCCGCACCGGCACCACGTGGCGGGTGGCCGCGTGGTGGGCGGGCGCGAACATGAAGCCAAAACCCGTCTCGTCTATGCAGCGCGCAACCGCCTCGGGGCTCAGATCCAGCCGTGCGCCCAGCGCCTCCAGCACGTCGGCGCTCCCGCTCAGGCCCGTCGCCGAGCGGTTGCCGTGCTTGGCCACAGCGCACCCGGCGCCGGCGGCGATCAGCGCCGCCGTGGTCGAGACGTTGAACGTCGTGCGGCCCCCGCCCGTTCCGGCGGTGTCGACGAGATCGGTGCGCGTCGGCGTGACCGGCAGTGCGAACGAGCGCATCGTGCGAGCCAGGCCGGCGACCTCCTCGACCGACTCCCCCTTGGTCCGCAGGGCGATCAGGATCGCGGCGATCTCCGCCTCGCTCCCCTCGCCGTTCATGATCGTGGCAAGGACCTGCGCTGCCTGGTCGGCGGACAGGTCCTGCCCGGAGGCCAGGGCGTCGATCGCCGGGGTGAGAACGTCGTGGGGCATCGCAGAGCTGCGCAGGCTACGCGAGGGTGAGGAAGTTGTGCAGCAGTGCACGGCCGTCGTCGGTGAGGACGGACTCGGGATGGAACTGGACGCCCTCCGCCGGAAGCTCGCGATGACGGATGCCCATGATCACGCCGCCGCCCCGCCCGGAGACCTCGAAGGCATCGGGCAGGCTCTCCTCGGCGACGATCAACGAGTGGTAGCGGCCGACGGTCAGATCCTGGGGCAGCCCGGTGAAGATGGTCCGCCCGTCGTGCTGGATCTCACTCGTCTTGCCGTGGATCGGATCGTGGCGGATGACCGTCCCTCCAAAGGCCTGCGCGAGAGACTGGTGGCCGAGGCAGACGCCCAGCGTCGGGATGCCCGCTTCGGGGAACCGGCGCACCACGTCCAGCGAGACCCCGGCCTCGGTCGGGGTGCACGGGCCGGGCGAGACGACGACCCGGTCCGGTGCGCGCTCAAGCAGCTCGTCGATGGTCATGGCATCGTTGCGAACGACCTCCAACTCGCACCCCATCTCCCCCAGGTACTGCACGAGGTTGTAGGTAAACGAGTCGTAGTTGTCGATCATCAGGACGCGCTTCCCGGCGACGTCGACGTTCGGAGTGCTCACGGCGACAGCGCGTCGCTGTTCGTCTGTCGTGATCGGTGGTCCCTGTCGGCGGTCGCTCACGGCCAGTCCGCCTGATCCATGGCCAGCTCGATGGCGTTGAGCACAGCGCGCGCCTTCGCCTCAGATTCGGCGAACTCATACGCCGGCACGGCATCGGCGACGGTGCCCCCGCCGGCCTGCACGTGCGCAGCGCCGTCCTTGACGACGACCGTCCGAATATGGATGCAGGTGTCCAGATCGCCGTTGTAGCCGAGGTAGCCGATGGCGCCCCCGTAGCCGCCGCGCTTGATCGGTTCCAGCTCGTCGATGATCTGCATCGCGCGGACCTTCGGCGCGCCGGACAACGTGCCCGCCGGCAGCACAGACCTCAGCGCGTCCATCGCGTCAACCTCCTCGCGCAATGTGCCCGACACTGAGGAGACGATGTGCATCACGTGGGAGTACATCTCCACGGCCATGAAGGTGTCCACGTTGACGGTGCCGTAATCGCACACGCGGCCCAGGTCGTTGCGGCCGAGGTCGACGAGCATCACGTGCTCGGAGCGCTCCTTCTGGTCGGCCATCAACTCGCCGGCGATGCGGGCGTCTTCTTCCGCGTCGGCGCCGCGAGGCCGCGTGCCGGCGATGGGGCGGGTGGACACATGGCGGCCGGTCACCGTCAGCAGCGGCTCAGGTGAGGCGCCCGCGATCTGGAAGTCCAGGTAGTCCAGGAAGTACATGTACGGCGATGGATTCACGACGCGCAGCCCGCGGTAGATGGAGAAGGCATCGACATCGAGATCCGCGGAAAACCGCTGGCTTGGGACCACCTGGAAGGCGTCGCCCGCGTGCACGTATTCGACGATGCGCGCCACCATCGCCTCAAAGTCCTCGCGCGGCATGTTGGAGGTGAACTTGGGCCGCTCGCGGGCCGGCGTGGGCTCCAGCGTCGGCACTGGTCCCCGCAGCAGGCGGATGGCCTTCTCGATCGTGGCCACCGCGTCGGCGTACGAGGTCGCCAGGTCCTCGTCGTCATCGACGTAGACGTTGACCAGGATGCTGATGGTGTGCTTGAGGTGGTCGAAGACGACGAGCACGTCGCTGAGCATCAACGCCATGTCGGGCAAGCCGACCGGGTCAGGGTTCGGGTCGCCCAGCGGCTCGACGGTGCGCACCAGGTCATACCCGAAGAACCCCACGGCGCCGCCCGAGAACGGCGGCAGATCGCTGAGCGGCGCCTGCCGGTAGCGGGCCACCTCGTCCTCTGCGAGCGCGTACGGGTCACCCTCGTCCCCCAGCGACCAGCGCAGAACCTTGCGCGGCCGCACGCCGATGAAGCTGTAGCGCCCGACCCGCTGGCCCTGCTCGGCCGATTCCAGGAGGAAGGCCGGGAACTCGGGGGTACGACCGCGGAGCTTCAGAAAGGCGGAGACAGGGGTCTCAAGGTCATCAATGAAGGTGTGGCGCAGCGGAATCAGGTTGTAGTCGGCCGCCAGGTCGCGGACCGTGTCCAGAGACGGCTCGATGCGTGGCGACGTGGTCTCCTGGGCGGTACTCATCGACGTCGCTCGAGCAGGATCCGCTCGGCGTCGGCGAGGGTTCGACCGCGACTGTGCAGCAGCACAGTGAGGTGAAACAGAACGTCCGCCGCTTCGTTGTCGACGCGCTCGTCCGTCTCGGTGGCGGCCGCCCGGGCGACCTCCTCGGCCTCCTCCTGCACCTTGGCCCCGATCAACGCCGGGTCGTCGAGCAACTCCACGGTGTATGAGCCGGCAGGACGCTCGCGGGCCCGGTCGGCCAGCGTGCGCTCCAGGCCCGGCAAGGCCTCGTGGGGCGCGGGCGGCTCCAGGTCGCCGGTGAAGAAGCAGGTGCGCTCGCCGGTATGGCAGGCAGGGCCGGCCGGCACGACGAGCACCAGCAGCGCGTCGCCGTCACAGTCCAGCCGCAGAGCGGTCACCGCCTGCGTGTTCCCCGACGTCGCGCCCTTGTGCCAAAGCTCCTCGCGAGAACGGCTCCACAGGTGCAGTTCGCCCGTCTCCCGGGTCTTGGCCACGGCCTCCGCGTTGGCGTAGGCGAGCGTCAGCACCTCGCCGCTGTAGGCGTCCTGAATCACAACTGGCACCAGGCCGCGCTCGTCGTAGGCGATCTCCATCGTCAGCGCATTGTGGCAAGTGCGGGCGCGACGGCGAACGACGGGGGCGCCTGGTCCAGGTACCAACCGAAGCTGCTGTCGATCAACCGACGGCGGCCGATGACGCGCAGCACCATCGTGAGCACCCGCGGCGGGAGCGCCGGAATGATGCGCTGCAGCCGTAGGGCAAGGCGGAACGCGCCCGCGTGACCGTCGTGGAACGCGGCGTACTGCGTGAGTGCGGCGGCCACATCCTGGCGATGTTCGACAACCCCCCGGATCTCCCGGCCCGCCGCGATCCCGAAGTAGAAGGCGGTGCGGATGCCCTCCCCGCTGAGGGGAAAGCAGTGGCCGGCGCTGTCGCCCACGAAGAAGACGCCATCCTCCTGGGCTTCGCGCAGCCGATGCGGGAACCAGTTGCCCTGGTAGCGGATCGCGTCGGCGTCCAGCCGACCGGAGAGGGAGACCGTCGCCTCCTTCACGTGCCGGCGCGGGTCGTAGGAGGCCACGCCGATGCGCTGCTCGTCCCCGGCCGGTACTCGCCAGCCGTACCCGCGTCGCACCAGATCGCGTTCGACCCAGATGTCCAGTGCGTCGAGTGCGCCCGGGGCATCGATCAGGTCCGGGTGGACCTCCAGGCCGCGGGACAACGGGGCCTCAGGCGGTTGATAGTGGGGCGACGCCAGCACGCGCCGCCAGCCGAGTGCGTCGACGACGACATCAGCGTGGATCTCCCCGCGATCTGTGCGCACAGCGCCCGTGACCCGATCGCGGCCATCCACTTTGGCCGTCTGGAAGCGTGCGTCACCGCACTGCGCCCACAGCTCGGTGCAGAGCGTGCGGTAGTCGAACGCCGTCCAACTCCACGGCAACCGGTACCGGACGCTGCCGCGCGGGGTGGTGAACGTCATGAAGGGCAGCTCGCGGCGGGCGGAAGCGCCGACGCCCATCGCATGCAGCCAGGGTGTGGGCACGGCGCAGGCGGACGTCTGCCGCTCACCGATCTCGTATCGGTCGATGATGAGCACGTCGGCACCTGCTCCGGCAAGCTCGCGCGCCACACTGAGACCGGCGAACGACGCGCCGCAGATGAGAACGTCGACCCGTGTCCCGTCCAGCGAGGTGCGGTCCGCGCCGCGACTCGTCGCGCGGACGGTCACGCGCGGGATCCGGCGATCAGGGCGCGGGATCCCGTCCACGCGGCCTGCCACGGCCACAGGCTCGCCCGCCGGCCGAGTACGTCGAAGCCCATCGACTCGACGCGGTCGAGCACGCGCATGTAAACGGCTCGGGCTATCCGCATCCCCGTCCGCACAGCCGGGCTGGTCTCCGCGTCGACCCCCTCGGTGGCGGCGAACAGCTCCCGGGCCCGCGCGACGTGACCCGCCACCATCGCGCGGACCTGAGCATCGGAAACGCCGCGGTCCAGGTCGGCCTCGCGCAAACCAGGCAGGTAGACCCGGTCCATCGCCCAGTCCTCGCGCACGTCGCGGATGAAGTTGGTCAGCTGGAACGCGACGCCGAGTGCGGCGACATCCTCCCGACGGCCAGGTGCGCCGATCAGCGGCGCCATCAAGCGGCCGACGGTCGCTGCGCTGCCGTTCATGTACCGGTCCAGCTCGAAGGTGTCGGCCATGCGCACCGGCCCGCAGTCCACGCGCATCGAATCCATGTACACCCGCAGTTCGCCCAGCGGCATGTCGTGCCGCTCACCGGCATCCACCAGCGCGGCGATCACCGGGTGCTCGGAGGAACCGTGCGCGATGCCGTCCTCCAATTCACGCTGCCATTCGTCAAGCGCCCCGCGGCGGGCGGCCGCATCCGGAAGGCCTCGCCGGCCGTGGCCGTCGACGATCTCATCCGCTCCGCGCACGTAGCCGTACAACGCGTGCACCGCAGGGCGCACATCGCCGGGCAGCCGCCGTGTGGCCCACCAGAAGGTGGGATCGTGGCGGCGTTGCATACGCTCGCAGGCCGTGTAGGCGGCGCGCAGCTGATCGTCAGAGCTCTCTTTCACGCTGTGCCAGCCTACGTGCTGGGTCAATTTTCGGATGCATCAGCTCATCTCACATCGCATGGTGTTCGTCACCGGCAAAGGCGGCGTCGGCAAGTCGACCGTCGCCCTGGCGCTGGCCACCCACGCAGCCGAGCAGGGCCGTCGCACCATCCTGTGCGAAGTGGGAGACCAGCATCGCGCCACGCAGCTGTACGGCGTGGCCACCGGCGCCGACGGTGAGGAGACGCAGCTCGCGGACGGGCTGTGGACCACGTCGGTCAGCCCGCAACGAGCGCTCGAGGAGTGGTTGGCGCGCCAACTCGGCAGCCGTTCGCTGACGTCGGTCCTGGCGCGTTCGGGGGGATTTCAGTACTTCGTCGCCGCTGCGCCAGGTGCGCGCGAGCTGGTGACGATGACCAAGGTCTGGGAGCTGACTCAAAAGGAACGGTGGGACCGCAAGCACGCCAGGCACTACGACCTCGTGGTGGTCGACGCACCGGCCTCTGGTCATGGGCTGGCGATGCTTGCGGCCCCCGCGACGTTCGCGCGGATCGCCAAGGTCGGCCCGATCGCGGCGCAGGCCACCCGGGTTCGTGAATTCCTCCAGGATGCCCGCCGCAGCGCTTACGTGGCGGTCACGCTGCCGTCCGAGCTGCCGGTCAGCGAGACGCTGGAGCTGGAGGGCAGGCTGGAGCAGACCGTAGGCCGGCCTTTGGCGGCGGTGGTGGCCAACCAGGTTCTTTCTCAGCGGTTCAGCAGGCCAGATCTCACGCGGATCGATGCCTCCTCGCCGTCTCCCGCCGCCCGCCGTGCCGCCCACAGCCACGCCCGCCGGACGAGCGAGGAGCGCAGCCAGCTCAGGCGTCTACGCAACGGACTCGCCGCACCGGTGACCCAATTGCCGTTCCTGGTCACCGACCGGCTGGACCGTGCCGACCTGGAGCGCATGGCCGGCGCCCTCGGACGGGGACTGATCTGACACTGATTCCGCGCGCGATCCGGAGTACGTTCGAGTTCGTCAGCAGCGCACCCGAGCAGAGGAGCGAGATCGATGGGATTCATGGACAAGATGAAGGGCGCGGCCGAGTCGGTGTCGGCCCAGACGAGCAAAGTCGGCGTCGGCGCCGACCGCGGGCAGATGGACCTCGCCAACAAGGCCCAGCGCCTGATGAAGGTCGGCGTGGACACGCCCGCGCACATCGACACGATGGTTTCCACCGGCAAGACGGATGCGCCGGGAGGCACCGAGAACAACGTCACGCTGACCGTCTCCCCGGTCGGCGGTACTCCGTATGCCGTGACGATCAATCAGTACGTCTATCCGTCGGCGCCGTTCGCGCAGGGCGACGACGTGAGCGTGAAGGTCGATCCCGAGGATCCGACCGTGGTGATGATCTTCGGGCAGGCCTGATGCTCCGCGGTCCGGTCTGACCGCGCCTCGATTAGGTTTCACCGTTGTGGCCGGCGAGCGCGACCCAACCGCGCCGCCGCCCGCGGCGGCCCACGTGTCGCAGCCGATCCTGGCCGGGGTGGTCACGGCGACCGTCGGCTTTGCCGGATCGTTCGCGATCGTCCTCGCGGGCCTGCACTCCGTGGGAGCCGACAGCGGGCAGGCCGCGTCGGGCCTGCTGGTGCTTTCGGTGGCCATGGGCGTTCTGGGGATCGCCCTCAGCCTGCGCACCCGTATGCCCCTCACCATCGCCTGGTCCACTCCGGGGGCGGCTCTGTTGGTCAGCGAAGGCGTCCCGGCGGGTGGATACGCGGCCGCGCTTGGCGCTTTCATGGTGTGCGGGGCGCTCATAGTGCTGGCCGGCGCATGGGCACCTCTACGCCGACTGATCACGGCCATCCCGACTCCTCTGGCCGCTGCGATGCTCGCTGGGGTCCTGTTACCGGTGTGCACCGCCCCCGTCCGTGCGGCCGTCGAGATCCCATGGCAGGCCCTGCCCGTGATCCTCACCTGGGCGATCCTCATGCGCGTAGCGCGGCGCTGGGCGGTGCCGGGCGCTTTGGCCGCCGCGGCCCTGGCGGTGCTGCTCGGTCCCACACGGGCCGTCGCCGGCGCCGTGGATCTGGCGCCCAGCCTCACGTTCACCTCCCCGACATTCGATCTGGCCGCCCTCGCCGGCCTCGCGCTGCCGCTGTTCATCGTGACGATGACCTCGCAGAACGTGACCGGCATGGCCGTACTGGCCACGTTCGGCTACCGCCCCAGCCTTCGTCCCATCCTCCTCAGTACCGGGGTGGGCACGATGCTCGCCGCCCCTTTCGGTGGGCACGCCCTCAATCTCGCGGCGATCAGCGCGGCGCTGTCAGCCGGTCCGGAGGCCGGCCCCGATCCCGGCCGGCGGTGGATCGCCGCCGTCACCGCGGCTGGGTTCTACATCCTGTTCGGCTTGGGTGCGGGCTTGGCCACTGCGGGGCTCGCCGCCTCGCCGCCGATCCTCGTGGGAACCGTGGCCGGCCTGGCACTCCTCGGCGCCCTGGGCGCCGCGCTGCGCGCGGCCACCGACAGCGAACCCGAGCGCGACGCGGCACTGGTCACCTTCGTGGTCAGCGCGTCGGGCATCACCGCCGCCAGCCTGCCGTCACCGTTCTGGGGACTCGTAGCCGGGCTGGCGTTCCTGGGGTTGCAACGGGTCGGTCGGGGCACCAGGTAGCGCTGCGCCGCCGTGGGCGGTGCTTGTCGGCGCGGGCGCGGTTCGACGCGGGCGCGGTCCGGCGCGGGCGCGGTTCGACGCGGGCGCGGTTCGACGAATGTCACCTTGACCGGCCTCAACCCGACCTAAGTGACTCTCGTCAGACCGTGGCGGCCCGGCAGCGGCGCGCGGGCGCGCCATCGACCGACGAACGTCACCTCCACTGTCCTGAACCCGGCGTAGGTGACATTCGTCGCGACGTCGGGGAGTGCCGGGGCGACCGGCTTAGCCGTCGCGCTGCTGTTCTCGTAGCGCGACCCAGGCGCCGATCGCATGACAGCACGGCCGGCCCCGGCCGGCCCGCGAGCTACTCGATGCCCAGTCGATCCAGCAGGCCTTCATCCGCGCGCCAGCCGCGACGCACACGCACCGACAGATCCAGATGGACCTTGGTCGCCAGTTCGCGCTCCAGCGAACGGCGCGCGGCCATTCCGATGGCTTTGATCATCTTGCCGTGAGAGCCGATCAGGATGCCCTTCTGCGAGTCGGTCTCGACCCAGAGCAACGCACGGATCATGGTCAGATCCTCACGGGAGTCGTCGATGTCCTCGATGACCGCCTCGACGGCATGTGGCACCTCTTGGAACGTGCGGCTCAGTGCTTGTTCGCGGATCAGCTCGGCCAGCAGCACGTTGTCGGACTGATCGGAGTGATCCTCAACCCCGAACAGGAACGGCCCTTCGGGCAGCAGCGACTCAAGGTGATCCAGCAACTGGGCCACACCTTCACCACGTTTGGCGCTGATGGCGAAGATGTCGTCGCCGACGTCCAACTCGGCCGCAGCCTCCAAGGCCATCAGTGTGCGCGAGCGATCAAGGCGATCGACCTTGTTGACGACGATCACAACGGGCGTGCGAAAGCGGCGCAGTACCGACGCGATGAAGCGGTCGCCGGGGCCCACACCCTCCTCGGCGTTGAGCACGATCATCGCCGCTTCAGCGTCCGACAACTGCCGCTCCACATTCCGCGCCATCCGCTCGGTGAGCGCATCTCGGGGGCGCTGGACGCCAGGCAGATCGACGAGCACGAGCTGGGAGTCCCCGCGCGTGACGACGCCGCGGATCGCCCGACGCGTGGTCTGCGGCTTGTCGGAGACGATCGCGATCTTACGGCCGACCATCGCGTTGACGAGCGTCGACTTGCCCACGTTGGGTCGGCCGGCCAGGGCGACGAATCCGCTGCGCGTGCTCATGCCACAAATCCGTCCCACGACAGGATCTCGGCCTGCACGGCCAGCATCTCCCCGGCGTCCGTCTCATGGTCCATGCCCACCAGATGCAGCGCCCCGTGAACGATCGCCTCACGCAGATCGACGGTGTGTTCAGCGCAGATGATCACATCCCCCAATTCACGGGGCCCGGGCGTGTCTTCGGTCTCGTCGACCGGGAAGGACAGCACGTCGGTCGGGCCCTCCTTGCCGCGATGGGCGAGGTTCAACTCCGCGATCCGCGACGCATCGACGTACTGCACGGCGACATGACCGTCGCTGACGTCGGCCGAGGCCACCGCCAGCGCCACGAGGCGCTCGGTCTCCAGCACATCAGGTGCGTCCGGGACGCCCCCGGCGCCGATCAACTCGACCTCCAACACGGGCGCGGGCCTCAGGCCCGTCGGCGGTCGCGGTCGGCCGGGCGCAACTCCGGCGCCTGACGCTCCGCATGCTCGGTGTAGGCCTCGACAATCTTCTGGACCATGTGATGGCGGACCACATCCACCCCGCCGAAACGGACGAACTCGATGCCGTCGATCCCGTCGAGGATGTCGCTGATCACGACGAGCCCGGACTGCTGCTCGCGCGGAAGATCGATCTGCGTCACATCCCCGGTGATCACCATCCGCGAGTTGAACCCAAGCCGCGTGAGGAACATCTTCATCTGTTCGGCGCTGGTGTTCTGGGCCTCATCCAGGATCACAAAGGCGTCGTTGAGCGTGCGGCCCCGCATGAACGCGAGCGGCGCAACCTCAATCACACCCTTTTCCAGATGCGACGAGACGCGCTCGGGATCCAGCATGTCGTTCAGCGCGTCGAAGAGGGGTCGTAGGTAGGGGTCGATCTTGGCCATCAGATCGCCGGGCAGGAAGCCCAGGCGTTCGCCGGCCTCCACTGCGGGGCGGGTGAGGATGATGCGGTTGACCTCGCGCCGCGAGAGCGCGGCGGCGGCCATGGCGACGGCCAGGAACGTCTTGCCGGTGCCTGCGGGCCCGATGCCGAAGGTCACCGTGTTGTTGCGGATCGAGTCGACGTAGCGCTTCTGGTTGACCGTCTTGGGCGCAACCTTGTTCGCGCGGTGCCGCCACACGACGTCGTCCAGGATCGCCCCCGGTGAGGTGTGCTGAGCAAGCGCCCCGGTGACGGCGCTGATCGTGCCGGGCGAAATCTCATGGCCGTTGTCGACCAGTTCGGACAGCTCACGCATGACCGTCGCGGCGCGCTGCACCGTCTCAGCCTCGCCGTCGAGGGTGATGACGTTGCCGCGCAGGAAGACGCCACAGTCGGCGGACTCCTCGAGGGCGCGCAAGATGGCGTCGGAGTCGGCCGTCAACGCCGCGGCGGCATCGTTGGTCAGTTCAAGTTGCCGGCGCATCAGCCCCGCAGGGCCTCCCCGGCCAGCGCGGCGACGCGCTTGCCGTCGGCGCGGCCGGCGACGACGGCCATCGCCGCCTTCATCACGAGCCCCGTGTCCTTGGGCGAAGCGGCACCAGTCCCGGCGACCGCGTCGGCCACGATCGCCCGCAGATCATCATCGGAAAGTTCCGCCGGCAGGTAGCTGGTGATCAGCTCCGCTTCGGCCTCTTCACCTGCCGCCAACTCGGGACGGTCGTTGTCGCGGAAGGCGGTCGCCGACTCCAGCCGGCGCTTGCGCTCACGACGCAGGACGGTGACCTCGTCGTCCCCACCTTCCTTCGCCGCCTTCTGCAGTTCGCTGAGGATGAGGCGCAGCGCGGTGACGCGCTCCTTCTCCCCCGCCTTCATCGAGGCGGTGAGGCCGGCCTTCACCTGTTCAGCAAGCGTCATTCGTCCTTCAGGATAGGGACCGGAGCGGGCGGGTCCCCGGCGGGCGAGCTGACGGGCATTCCGGTGCCCTCGTCGGCACGGTCCGCCAGGCCGGCCGGATGCCCCAGGCGCCCGAGCTCTGAAGCGTCCCGACCGAACAGCAACCCGACGTTCCAGTCCACCAGCAGCCGTAGGCGGCGCTTGACCCCCGGCATCATCGCCACGTGGTAGGTGCGGGTCAGCCACCAGGCGGGAGTGCCACGCCAGCGCAGGCCCAACGTGGAGGCAACCGCCTTGCCGCGACCCATGTCCACGAACACGCCCCGCGTCCGGTACTTGAACGGACGAACCTTGCCACTGCCCAGTACTGCGGCCACGTTGCGGCCCACAAGCCGCCCTTGACGCAACGCGTGCTGAGCGGTCGGCGGGCAGGGCTGGCCCTTACGCGCCGGGTCGGGAACGGCGGCGGAGTCGCCGATCGCCCACACGCTCGGGCGGCCCGATACCTGCATCGTCTTTTCCACCGCGATTCGGCCGGTCTCGCTCAGCGGCAGCCCCAGCTGTGCGATCACGGGACTCGGGCGCACGCCGGCCGTCCACACCACCGATCGCGTCGGGACGATCTCACCATCGGAAAGGCGGACAGCTTCCTCGGTGATCTCCTCGAGTGTCGTGGACAGCCGGATCTCGATGCCGCGGCCGCGCAGCTCCCGCGTGGCGAAGTCGGCCAGCGAGGAAGGGATCTCCGGCATCACGCGGTCGCGCGCCTCGACCAGGATCCAGCGCATGCCCTGCTGCCGGCAGCGCGGGTAGAGATCGAGCAGATCGGCGGCGAAGTCCTGCAGTTCGGCCAAGCCCTCCAACCCCGCATACCCGGCGCCGACGAAGACATGGGTGAGCCAAGGCGCGCGCGTTTCGGCATTGTTGATCGCCTCCGCCGCCTCGAGCCCGACGATCAGGTTGTTGCGCAGGGCGATCGCGTCCGGCAGCCCCTTGAATCCGACGCCGTACTCCGCCAGTCCGGGCACCGGCAGGGTGCGCGAGACCGAACCGAGAGCCACGATCAGCTGGTCATAGGCGATGTCCTCGACCTGGCCGGCGAGGAGGCGCACCCGGACGGTCTGCCCGTCAGGGTCCCCGCCGATGACCGAGCCCAAGCGCACCTGCGTCCGCGAGAGCTCTTCACGCAACGGAACGACTACGTGGCGCGGTTCCAATGTGCCTCCGGCTGCCCCGGGCAGCAGCGGCGTGTAAAGCAAGAAGTTGTCTTCGCTGATCAGGGTGACGCGTGCGCTGTGGTGGGGCAGTGCACGCTCCAGCTGACGGGCGGCGTAGAAGCCCCCGAACCCGCCGCCGAGGATGACGATCTCCTGGCCCATCAGCGCCTCCGGTCCTCAAGCACGGCGGCCGCGGCCAGATACCCGGGGGCACCGGTGACGGCGCCGCCTGGGTGGGCGCCGGAGCCCGCTAGATACAGCCCGTCGATCCCACCGAAGGCGCGGGCCGCGAAGCGCTTCTCCAAGAGTTGAGAACCGAGCATCTCACCGTGGAAGATATGGCCTCCGACAATTCCGAACCTGGCCTCCAGTTCCCGAGGACCCAGGGCCAGCCGATCAACGATGTGATCGGGGAAGGTCGGGCAGACCTCAGCGAAGCGGGCGATCGCCAGATCGGCGGCCTCGTCGGCGTCTACATCGGGTGGAAAGCATTGGCAGAAGAGCGACACGACATGGCGACCTGGAGGCGCCAAGGTGGGGTCGGCGGCGGTCTGGCAGGCCGCTTCGATCCACGGGCGCTCGGCGGGCCTGCCGTCGCGCGCAGCGGCGGCGGCAGCTTCCAGGTCGTCCATCGTGAAGCCGATGTCGATCGTCCCCGCCCAGGGGTCCGGGCCCGGCCAGGCGGGGAAATCCGGCAGCCCATCGAGCTGCACCATGACCTTCACCACCGGGCCGTCCTGCTCCCATCCGGCAGGGCGCGGCAGCCCGGCCAAAGCAGCGGTGCGCAGCGGATCAGCACCGGACAGGACGACGGCCGCGCGCAGTTCTTCACCGCTTTCGAGCCCTACGCCATCGGCGCGCGGGCCTGACTCGTCCACGAGGATGCGCTCCACCGACTCGTCCGTGCGCACAAGGGCCCCGGCCGCCTCGGCGGCGCTGCGCAGAGCGGCCGTCACGGCACCCATTCCTCCGCGGGCGAACCCCCAGGCCCCCGGCGGGTCGGTCGCTTCGCCGAGGTCGTGGTAGAAGCCGACGAACGCCGTGCCCGGATCGCCCGGACCGGCCAGGGTGCCGATCAGGCCTTGGATGGCGAACGGAACCCGCACCGCTTCGGTGGGGATACCGGCCAGATCGTCGGCAATCGAGCCGTCGAGGATCTCGGGGCCGATCGCCTCCAGCCACCGCTCGCGGTCGGCGGGCTCGAGCATCAGCGGACGGGCGCGCTGTGCCGCGGCCGACCAGCGATTCGCCCAGGTCTCATAGCCGTCGGCGTCGGCGCGGGAGAAGTCCTTGGTCAACTGGGCGTGCGTGCGCTCACGCGAAGACCAGGTGACGACCTTGCGTCCGTCAGGTTGGGGGGCGAACAGGTACGGCTCGTGGACCTCGACATGAAGTCCGTGCCCGACCAGATCGAGGTCGTCCATGATCTGACGGCGCAGCAGCGACAGTGTGTACGCGCCCGGCGACGCCCGGATGCCCGGCCAAAGTTCCTCGGTGACACAGGCGCCACCGACGATGTCTCGACGCTCCGGCACCTGCACCGACAGCCCGGCGCGCGCCAGATACGCGGCGGCCACAAGCCCGTTGTGGCCCGCTCCGATGATGACCGCGTCGAGCATGAGCAGGACACTACAAACCCGAGGTCTGAGTCCGCCGAGCGCGCGCCCCCGTAGAGGGGTCATGAACCTTCAGGGAGCCGTCTGCCTCGTCACCGGAGCGTCGAGCGGAATCGGCCGCGCCACCGCCGAGGCTCTCGCCGCCCGCGGCGCCACGGTGGCGGTGTGCGCCCGCCGGACCGAACTGCTGGACAGCGTCGCGGGTGCCGCATCGACGCACACGGTCGATCTATCCGATCCGGCGCACGCGTTGGGCCTGGCCGCCGAGGTCCTCACCGTCTACGGCCGGGTCGACGTCCTCGTCAACAACGCCGCCGTGCGTATCGACGGGCCGCTCACCGACTTGGCGCTGGAGGACCTGGATCGCAGCTTTCAGATCAACGTCCTGTCCCCCATGGTGCTCGCGGGTGCGCTGGTGCCCGGCATGCTCGAGCGCGGATCCGGCGTGGTGGTGAACCTGATCGCCCCCGCCATCGACGGCGGCCGACGGGGGATGGGCGCGTATGCCGCGCCCAAAGCGGCGCTCTCGTCGTTCACCCAGACGCTGCGCCAGGAGGTCGGTGGCGGGAAGGGTGTGGCCGTGTTCGCGTTCGACCCAGGGTGGGTGCGGACGGACCTCGCTCCGGACGGACCGGAGGAGGCCGGCCCGGTCGCCCAGCGACTCGTCGAGCACCTCGCGGCCGGGAAGTCGAGCCGGGAGCCGCTTCGCTGAGCAGCGACTCCCGGTGCCCGTGGCGCTTCGTCTACGCCCCGATGTTGAGCGAAGTACCGCTCGGAATGTGGCCCGCCAACCAGGCGGCGTCCGCGTCGCGGGCCCGCACACATCCGTGGGAGGAGGCTGTTCCCATTGCCTCCGGGAGGCTGCCGCTGGCATGAATCGCAACTTGACCCACCCCACCCTCGAAGTGGCGCAAAACGTTGGAGAACGCTGACGTGGAAAGTGCCCAGCCCCGCGGCGACCAGGAAGCCCGCAGGCGAGTCTTCTCGACGATGAAGAAGTGCCCCGTCGGCGTCGGCGTGCTCGGGGCGCCGACGACCACCCGCATGGTGCGCACGACCTGGCCCCCGCGGCTGGCCGTCAGCTTACGTGCGCTCAGGTCGACATCGATAGTCCACGGCAGCGGGATGACAATCGCCGCGCTCTCCTGAATCCATCCGACCATCCCGTTGGGCCGACCGCTGATGCGCACCTTGAGCCATAGGCGACCCGCGACATCACGTGTGTCGAGGATCGGCAGAACCATCCCGTCGCCGGTCAACGGCGTGTACGCCGATATCCGCTTCACCACCTGGGCCTGCCGCGTGGGCGAGGCCATCGCCGCCACCGACACCAAGATCGCGGCGCCCGTGGTGCCCGCCGGTGTAGTGGCGGCAGGCGGAGCTTCAGCCTGCGCCGATGATGCCCCGCCCAGGGCCAGAGCAGCGCTGAGTAGGCACCCCGCCGCCCCCATCCGCCGCCGACGGTTCGTGGTCGGTGTTCTTACATGCTGGATCGTTGGGTAGCGCATGAGCGCAACGTACGGTCCGAATTCCGCCGCCCCGAAACGCTTGAGACTTTGTACGAACTCGGACGTGCAGGGCGCAGACTTCCGTCTCCCTACCACTTACCTGGCGGCGAAATTGCGAGGGCTACCGCCGCAGCAACAGTGCGGCCCACTCCCCGCCCAGCCGGCGGTCGGTCTCCACCAGTCCCAGCGGCGCGAAGGCCGCCGCGACCTCGTCGGCCTCCTGCGCGAGCAGACCGGAGGCCACCAGCGCCCGCGGTGCATCTCCGTCGAAGCCATCCGCGGCGATGCGCAGGAGCAACGGGCGCAGCAGGTTGGCCACTATGGTCGGCGCCGACGGCGTGCGGCCGTCGTGCAGCAGATCCCACCGACGCACATCGACCTCGGGAACACCGTTGACCGCTGCGTTCTCCGCAGTCGCCGCCACCGACTCGCGCTCGTGGTCCAGGCCGAGCACCGGCGCCCAGCCCAGCCGCGCCCCGGCGATCGCCAGAACGCCGCTGCCGCATCCGACGTCCACCAGCGGCCCTGCCGGATCAAGTTCAAGCATCAGTTCCAAGCACAGTCGCGTGGTGTGATGGGCGCCGGTGCCGAACGCCTGCCCGGGATCGATCACGATTTCGATGGCCGCCGAGGGATCCGGGGCCTCCCATGGAGGGCGCACGCGGAGTCTGCCGTCGCCGACCGTCACCGGCTGGTGAAAGGCCTTCCAACGCTCACCCCAGTCGTCGGCGACCTCGGTGGTGCGGACCTGCACCAGCGCACCTGCGGCCGCCGCCTCAACGTCGGGCAGCAGAGGCAACTCACCGCGCGCGCCGTAAACGGCGTACTCCACCGTCCCGTCGGGGTTGTCGGTCTCTTCAACGCCGGATGGAGCCAGTTCCAGCAACTCGGCCAAGACGATCTCGGCGTCCTCCCGCCGAACGGTGACCGCCAGCCGAAGCATCAACTAGCCGCGCAACAAACGGCGCAGCTTGCCGACCAGCGACTCGTCACTGCGCAGGTTCTCGGGAGTGATGGTGGCCGCAAACGCCTCTAGCTGCGCACGCTGTGCGGCGTCGAGTCGCCGAGGGATCACGACGTTCAGGACCACGCGCAGGTCACCGACGCGCTTGCCGCGCAGCGCGGGCATCCCTTCGCCCTTCAGCTTGATCTCTTCGCCCGGCTGTGTGCCCGCCTCGACCACAACGTCCTGCTCACCGTTGAGCAACGTCTCGATCTTCCGGGTCCCCCCTAGCGCTGCCAGAGGTGCAGGCACGTCAAGGACAGCGATCAGATCGACGCCGTCGCGCAGGAATCGCAGATCCTCAGCCACGCGGACCTGTACGTAGAGATCGCCGGCGGGGCCGCCGTGATCGCCCGCATGGCCGCGACCGGTCAGGCGGATGCGCTGACCGTCTTCGATACCGGCCGGCACGTCGACGTCCAACGACACGCGCTCGAGCACCCGGCCTTGGCCGTCGCACTCGTCGCAAGGCGTTTGCGGGACGCGACCGTCGCCGCCGCACGTGTCGCAGGCGACGTGACGGACGACCTGCCCGAACGGAGAACGGGAGACCGCTTGCAGCACGCCCTGACCGCCGCAGCGCTCGCATGTCTCGATGGGCGTCCCCGGCTCGGCCCCGTTGCCGTTGCAGTGGGTGCACGCGATCACCAGTTCCGGCGCGACCTGCACGCGGGTCCCGGTGGCGGCCTGCGCGAGGCTGATGGTCGCGCCCACCGCGGCATCGCGCCCCTGCGTAGGACCGCCGCGGCCGCCGCCGCCGAACATCCCGCCCTGCCCGAAGAACGCCTCGAAGAGATCGCCCAGGCCGCCGAAGTTGCCCATCTCCGGCCCCATGCCACCGGACCGCAGGCCATCGTGTCCGTACCGGTCATAGGTCGCGCGCGACTCGGCGTTGGACAGGATCTCGTAGGCCTCGGCGAGCTCCTTGAACTTGGACTCAGCCTCAGGGTCGTGCGCGTTGACATCCGGGTGTAGCTCGCGGGCGAGGCGGCGGAACGCCTTCTTGATCTCCCGCTCGTCGGCGGCCTTGCCCACCCCGAGAACCTCATAGGGATCCCGTGGCACCGTGGAACTCATCGGGAACCGCCCTCGTCGTAGACGTCGCCGACGAACGCGCTCAGCTGAGCGGCGGCGCTCCGCACTGAGCCGATCGCCGCCGCGTAGTCCATCCGCACCGGCCCGATAACGGACACGGTGCCCAGGTTGCGCGACGGCAGGCCGTAGCCGGCGGCCACAACCGACAGCGACTGCAAGGCCGGTGCCTCGTTCTCGCTCCCGATGCGCACGAACACGTCGCGGCTGCCCAGCGCCACGCGCAGAACCCCGAGCAGGGACACGCGGCGCTCCAACATCTCCATCAGCGAATTGAGCTGAGAGAGGTCCGAGAAGCGATGCTCGCCGAGCATCCGCGCGGCACCATCGACGTAGAGGCTGTCCTGCGCCGTCGCCGCCAGATCGAGGAAGGCGGGGGCCAACGCCTCGATAAAGGCGACCTCGCGCGCTCCGAGCGACGGGTCGGCCAGCCGCGCGTGCAGCGAATGCGTCCCCAGTCCCAAGCCGACGACGCGCTCGTTGAGGTACTCGGCGCCCCAGGCGATGAGCCCCGGATCCACCGGCGACTCGAACGGCACGACCCGCTTGGTCACACCACCCGTCGACGTGATGATCACCACCATCAGAACCTGCGGCTGCAGGCTCAAGATCTCGACGTGCCGCAGCGTGGAGGTCTGCAACGGTGGAGCGCTGACGATCGCGAGCAGACTGGTGACTTGTGAAAGCGTCTCGGTGGTGACCCGCATGGCTTCGTCGACCTCGCGGCGGGTCAATTCCAGCGACAGCCCCGTCTCCGGCGCGGGCGCTGCGGGGAGCAGCCGATCAACGTAGTAGCGGTGCCCTGCATCTGTCGGTACGCGGCCCGCCGATGTGTGCGGGTGGGCGAGCAGTCCCTGCTCTTCCAAGATCGCAAGTTCGTTGCGGATGGTCGACGGGCCTGCCCCGATCTGCGGATCGACCGCGAGCGCCTTGGACCCCACGGGCTGGCCGGACTGCGCGTACGCGTCGACGACCTTGCGCAGGATCAGTTCCTGACGGGTGGAAAGCACGCCCCCATGGTAGGGAGCGCGGCCGCTGGGCCGGTGTCAGCGCGCGCGTTGGGTGGCCACGGCGCAGGCCAGAACGGCCAGCGCGGCGAGGATCGTCGGCCCCGTAACGACCTCGCCCAGGAACAGGGCGGCCCAGAGGAGCGTGAGCACCGGCTGGGCCAACTGCACTTGGCCGATTCGGGCTACGCCGCCGCGGGCCAGCCCCGCGTACCAGGCGAAGAAGGCCACAAACATGGAGATCAGCGCTACGTACGCAAAGCCCAACCAGGCTGAGGGCGAAGCGTGCAACCCGGTCCAGGCCGCCACCCCGATGGTGATCGGGAGGGTCAGAGGCAAGGCCACGATCAGAGCCCAGCAGATCGTGCGTGCCCCGCCCAGGTCGCGCGCCAGAGTGCCGCCCTCGGCGTAGCCCAAGCCCCCGAGCGCGACGGCCAGGAGCAGGAAACCGTCAGCGAGTCCTAACCCACCCGCGCCGGCCGTCGCCGCGAACGCCAGGACGGCGAGCATCCCTACGACCGAGGCGATCCAGAACGCCCGGGTCGGCCGTTCACCGGCTCGCGACAGCGCCCACAGCGCTGTCGCGATCGGCAGTACGGCGATGATCACCGCGCCGTGAGCCGCAGTGCGTTCGTGCAGAGCCAGCGAACTGAACAGCGGGAAGCCCACGACGACTCCCAGCGCGACGATCAGCAGCGACCGCATCTGCGCCCGGGACGGGAGCGGTGCCCGCCCCACTATGAGCACCATCGCGGCGCCAACGGCGGCCACGGCGGCGCGGCCGAAGGCCACCAGCCACGGATCCAGATCGGCGACCGCAAGCCGCGTCGCCGGAAGCGACAACGAGAAGCCCACGACACCGAGAAGCCCGAGGAGGACGCCGGCTCCGAGCTTGGGGCGGGCCTGCGTGCGTGGCCCCTGCGTGACCTCGCTGGGTACGATAACGTTACTCGTTGTACTCATGCCTGAGAATAACAGTTACTTGAGCGTGCTGGAGGAACTCGGGGCGGCTGCGCGCAGCGGCGCGCCGGGCGCACGCCTCCCCTCGATCCGCGATCTGGCCGCACGGCACGGGGCCAGCCCGGTCACCGTGCAACGGGCCGTGAGCGCGCTGTCAGCCGCCGGCGTCGTGGAGGCCCATCCGGGTCGGGGGACTTTCATCGCCGGCCGCGGCGCCGTGACGGGGGCAGCTCCGGATCTGCGCTGGCAAGAGCTCGCCCTAGGAGCTACGTCGGTCGATGCCAACGGCCTCGACACGCTCCTGGCGCTCCCTCGCCCCGGGGCCATTCCCCTTTCGTCCGGATACCTCGAGCCCGCTCTGCAGCCGATCGGAGCCGTCTCCCGCGCACTGGCCCGGGCGTCACGACGCCCGGGCGCGTGGGCTCGTGGGCCGGTCGAAGGGGACCCCGAACTGCGGGCGTGGTTCGCCCACGAAGCCGGCGGCCTGATGCAGGGGCATGACGTGATCGTGTGCCCCGGTGGACAGGCGGCGCTCGCCACCACCCTGCGGGCCTTTGCCTCCCCCGGCGAGCCGCTGCTGGTCGAGTCACCTACCTACCTAGGGGTACTCGCCGCGGCGCGCTCGGCGGGCCTCGTCCCCGTACCGGTTCCGACCGACGCCGACGGCGTGGTGCCCGAGATGCTGGCGGCGACCTTCGCCCGCACCGGCTCCCGGCTGGCCTATCTGCAGCCCACGTTCGCCAACCCGGGCGGTGCGCTGCTGGCCGAAGATCGCCGCCGAGAGGTCGTGGCGGTGGCCCAGCGGGCGGGGGCCTTCCTCATCGAGGACGACTGGGCCCGTGATCTGGCGATCGACGCCGACCCGCCCGCGCCGCTGGTCGCCCACGATCGCGACGGTCACGTGATCTACCTGCGGTCCTTGACCAAGTCGGCGGCGCCGGGTCTGCGCGTCGGGGCGGTGGCGGCCCGAGGCGCCGCCGGCGCGCGCCTGCGAACGGCGCGGATCATCGACGACTTCTTTGTGTCCGGCCCGCTCCAAGCGGCCGCGTTGGAACTCGTTGGCTCGCCGGCTTGGCGCACTCATCTGCGTGCTTTGCGGCGCGCGCTGGCTGACCGACGCGATGCTCTGGTAGCCGCGGTCGAGCGTGACCTGCCGAGCACTCGGATCGTCGGCCGGCCCCGCGGAGGACTGCACCTGTGGCTTGAACTACCGCCGGGGACCGACGACGTAGCCCTCGCCGCGGAGGCGGTCGGCCGCGGAGTCGTGGTCGTTCCCGGACGCCCATGGTTCGCTGCCGAGCCGCCGGGCCCGCACCTGCGCCTGACCTTTGGTTGCGCCCCTCCAGACCTACTGGCCGAAGGCGTTCGTCGGCTGGGCCCGCTGTTGAACGGTTGACGCACGGCCCGCCGCGTGGAACGGTCAGTCGCGAGGGCGAGCCCCGCGGCTCGCGCCAATCTCCACAGTCAGGAGCAGGCATGTTCAACAAGAAGAAGCGTGCGGCGAACTTGATGGAGTCCGGCCTGAAGGGCGTGGGCACCGTCATGAACGTCCAGGACACCGGGACGACGATCAACGAGAACCCGCGCGTCGTGATCACGTTCTCGATCGCCCCGCTCGACGGGTCGGCGGCCTTTGAAGGGCGCAAGAAGGCCACCGTCAGCCGCACCGCAATCCCCCAGGCGGGCCAGCGCTACCCGATCTGGTTTGACGCCGAGGACCCGACCGAGTTCGCCTACGCGACGATCGACGGTGGGGCCGAGGCTCGGCAGCAGATCGTGGCGATTTTCGGGGATGCCTTCGGACCCGACGGCGCCGGAGTGGGACAGGTGGCGGTCGTGGCCGCGCCGGCACCGGCCGCGCCGGATCCGATCGATCAGCTGGCCAAGCTCGACCAGATGCGCCAGAGCGGCGCGCTCAGCGAGGAGGAGTTCGCCGCGCAGAAACAGCGGGTGCTGTCCGGCGGCTAGATCATCACGGGGACGGTGCCACCGTCGACCGACCAGGCGGCGCCCACTACCGCGCCGGCAGCGGCCGAGCACAGGAAGACGATTACGTCGGCGACCTCCTCCGGCGTGGCGAACCGTCCCTGCGGAATGCGCTCACGTTGCGCGTCCATCGCCTGCTCACGGGTGAGGCCGCGCATCGCCGCCGTCTGGTCGGCCATGCCGCCATCGGCCATCCACAGCGGGCTCGCCGTCGCCCCAGGAGCCACCGCGTTCACGTTGACGCCGCGGGCCGCCCACGTCTCGGCGAAGACGCGGCTGAGCGAGAGTTGCGCGGACTTGGTCACCGAGTAGGCCGCGTTGCTGAGCGACGGGCGCTTGCCGGCGCTGGAACAGACGTTCACGATCCGCCCGTAGTCGTTGGCGGCCATGATCGGTGCCGCGGCGCGCATGAGCCGCATCGGGGCCATCACGTGCAGGTCCCACAGCAGCTGCCAGTCGGTGTCGGTGAGGTCGTCCAGGCCGCGAGCGAACGACGTCCCCGCGTTGTTGACCAGGATGTCGAGGCCGCCCATCTGCTCCGCCGCCGTGGCGATGATGCGGGCGTCGGCATCGGCGTCGGTCACGTCGCAAGCCAGGAACTCGCCCCCCACCTCCTCGGCCGCGGCCCCGACCTCGGCCGCGTTGCGGGCCACGAGCAGGACGCTGCCGCCCTCGGCCGCGAGCCGCCGCGCGGTGGCCAAGCCGATGCCCTTACTGGCCCCGGTGACGATGGCGCGCGCGCCTTTGAGGCCTAGATCGAGCGGTTCGCCGGGCATGGCGTCAATCTACCGCCGCGCCCCACCGCGAACCGTGGTGAACCGTGAACCACAGCGGTCCAGAACCGACCAAGGTTCGTTCAAGAAGCCGCAGGGAACCGCGCCGCCCACGGTTCCGGCTCGACGGCGAACCCGCGGCAGACGAACGAGACGAGGTGGTAGAAGCCGACCAAGCAGACCAGCTCGACGAGCTGATCGTCGGCGTAAGCCGCGCGAGCGCTGTCCCACGTGGCTTCCGACAGCGTGCCGGTGTCGTGCAGGTCGTCCACCACCGCGAACAGCAGCGCGGTGCGCTCATCCGCCACGTCGGCGGGGGCCGCGTGGACGGTCGCGGCCAGCCAGTCCTCGCCGAGCCCGAGTGGTCCCGCAAACGCGGCCGCATGGACGCCCCACTCGTATTCGGCCCCGCAGCGGGCGGTCACCCGGTGGATGACGGTTTCCCGGTCGATCGGGTCCAGGCGGCCAAAGGACAGCAGCGTGGACCCGAGCTGGCGGAATCGCTCCAGCATCACGTCGTGATGGGCGATCGTCCGAAACAGCGCCAGCGGCTCGGCGTCGACCCCGCCCATCAGCCGGCGCAGCGTGTCGGCGGTCTTCTCGTCGTACGGCTCAGCGACGGGGGCAAGTCGGGGCACAGGAACCTCCTGGGATCGAGATCATGTTACTTCGATTTCCGAAGCATACGCCGATGTGCTTTGCTTTTCGAAGTGCCGCCAACTCATCGCCACGCGATCAGCGACCTGCTCGATCTCCTCGGACGCCGCTGGACGCTGCGGGTCCTGTGGGAGCTGCGCGAGGACCCGCAACCATTCGGAGCGCTGCGTACCGCCTGCGGTGAGATGTCCACCAGCGTCCTGACGGCTCGCCTGAGCGACCTCGCGGCGGCCGGGCTGACCGAGAACACCGCCGCCGGTTATGCCCTCACCGCTCAGGGCCGTGAACTGCTCACCCATCTCGCTCCACTCAACGACTTCGCCCGCCGCTGGCGGCCGGGCCCCGCCGCCTGACCCCGTCGTGGCCCGTCGCCCTGACCACCGCCCCGAGGCGTCCATCTCCCTTCCCCAAGCGCGACGGATCGCGCTGGCCGCGCAGGGATTCGGTGAACCACGGCCGACGGGCGCGGTCACTATGCGTCAAGTCCAGCGGACGATTGACAGGCTCGGCGTCATCCAGATCGACTCGGTCAACGTCGTGTCGCGCAGCCACTTGCTTCCGCTGTTCAGCCGCCTGGGCCCGTACGACACCACCCTGCTCACGCGCGCAGCCGAGCGACGCCCGCGGCGCCTCTTGGAGTACTGGGCCCACGAGGCCTCGTTTGTGGCGCCCGCCACCCATCGACTGCTCCGGTGGCGGATGGCCGAGGCCGGCACCAAAAGCTGGGGCGGCATGCAGCGCGTGGCCCAGGAGCGCCCTGACATCGTGGCCGCGGTCCGCGACGAGGTGGCCGAACGGGGACCGCTCACCACAGCCGGGGTGGCTGCGGCCCTGACCGAGCACGGCGTACGCCCGACCGACGGGTGGGGTTGGAACTGGAGCCCGGTCAAGAGCGCGCTGGAGTGCCTGTTCTGGGCCGGCACCGTGACGGCGGCAGGCCGTACGAACCAGTTCGAGCGCCGCTACGACCTGACCGACCGCGTCGTCCCCCCGGACGTGTTCGGCGCCCCTGACCCCACACCGGAGGAGGCCGCCCGCGGCCTGATCGGGATCGCCGCACGCGCGCTGGGCGTTGCCACCGAGCCCGACCTGCGCGACTACTTCCGCTTGCGCCCTGCACAGTCACGTCCGGCAATCGCCGCGCTCGTCGCCAGCGGCGAGCTGATCCCGATCGCCGTCCGCGGCTGGGAGCGCCCTGCCTACCTGTACCGGGATGCCCGCCGCCCGCGCGCCATCCGCGCCCGGGCCTTGCTCTCACCGTTCGACTCGCTCGTCTTCTTCCGCCCGCGCACCGAGGAGCTGTTCGGGATGAAGTTCCGCCTGGAGATCTACGTCCCTGCCGCCGAGCGGATCCACGGGTATTACGTTCTGCCGTTCCTGCTCGGCGAGGAACTGGCCGCACGGGTCGACCTGAAGGCCGACCGCACCGACGGCGTCCTGCGGGTCCAAGCGGCGCATGCACAGCCTGGCGCCCCGCCGGAGACCGCGGCCGAACTGGCGGCCGAGCTGGCGCTCATGGCGGGATGGCTCGGGCTGTCGGGCGTGAGGGTCGTCCCACGTGGCGACCTGGCGGCGGCGCTGGCCGACGCGGTGGCCTGACCTCGGACGCTCAGGCGCTCTGGCGCGCCTGGATCAGCTCGCGCAGGCGGGCGACCACTTCAGGCACCTGCCGGTTCAGCTTGCCGATGTCCCAGTGGTCGAGCGTAATCAACAACATCGGCGACGTCGCGGTGACGGTCGCGTTGCGCTGCTCGCCTTCGATCACGCCGATCTCACCGATCACGTCGCCGGGACCGACCTCGGCCACCGTGGCCCCGCCGCGCTCGACGCTCGCGGTGCCCTCCTCAATCGCCAGGAGGTCGTAGCTGTAATCGCCCTCGCGAACCAACTGCTTGCCCTGCGGCACCGAGACCTCCGACGCGAGCGCGGCGATGCTGTTCAGCGCGTCATCACCGAGATCGGCAAATACGGGGATCGACTTCAGGCGCGCTGCATCCATGGCTGCTCCAGGCGGTTGTCGTGAGGCGAAGCGTGATCATCGCCGATCGCCCGGCGCTGCGGGAAAAAGCTACGAGTCGCCCAGCTCCAGCACGGCCAGGAAAGCCTCTTGGGGAATCTCCACCCGGCCCACCTGCTTCATCCGCTTCTTGCCTTCCTTCTGCTTCTCCAGCAGCTTGCGCTTACGGGAGATATCGCCGCCGTAGCACTTGGCGATCACGTCCTTGCGGAAGGCCTTGACCGTCTCGCGGGCGACGACATGCGCTCCTATGGCTGCCTGGATAGGCACGTCATACTGCTGGCGCGGAATCTTCTCCTTCAGCTTCTCCGTGAGCATTCGGCCCATGTCGTAGGCCTTGTCGCGGTGCACCAACATCGAAAGCGCGTCGACCGGTTCGCCGGCCAGCAGCACATCGAGGCGGACGAGGTCGGAAGGCTTCATGCCCGTGATCTCATAGTCAAAGGACGCGTAGCCGCGGGTACGCGACTTGAGCTGATCGAAGAAGTCCATGACGATCTCCACCAGCGGCAGGTCATACGTCAACTGCACGCGCTCGGAGCTGAGGTAGTGCATCCCGGCGTGCTCGCCGCGCCGCTCCTGGCACAGCTCCATCACCTGGCCGACGTACTCCTTCGGCGTCAGGATCTGGGCGCGGATGTACGGCTCGCGGATCTCGGAGATGCGCGCGGGATCCGGCATGTCGGACGGGTTGTGGATCTCCAACTCGTCGCCGTTGCTGAGGCTGATGTCGAACTCGACCGAGGGCATCGTGGCCAGCAGTTCAAGGTCGTACTCACGCATCAGGCGCTCGCGCACGATGTCCATGTGCAGCAGGCCGAGGAAGCCGCACCGGAAGCCGAAACCGAGGGCGTCGGACGTCTCCGGCTCCCACGTCAGCGCGGCGTCATTTAGAGAAAACTTCTCCAGCGCGTCACGCAGGTTGCCGTAGTCGTCGGACTCGATCGGGAACAGGCCGCAGAACACCATCGGCTTGACGTCTTTGTAACCGGGCAGCGCCTCGACGGCGCCGTGATGGCGCGTGGTCAGCGTGTCGCCCACCCGCAGGAGGGTGACGTCCTTGATGCCGGTGATCACGTAGCCGACCTCACCGGGGCCCAGGTACTTGGCGGGCACCATCTGCGGGCTGAAGAACCCGATGTCGTCGATCTCGGCTTCGGTGCCGGCCTGCATCGCGCGGATTGCTGTGCCCTTGGTGAAGGTGCCGTCGACCACCCGGATGTAGGCGATCACACCGCGGTACTGGTCGAACTCGGAGTCGAAGATGAGAGCCCGCGGAGGTGCGTCGGGGTCACCCGACGGCGGGGGCACCTTGGCGATCAGCTCTTCGAGGACCTCGGCGACCCCCTCCCCCGTCTTGCCGCTGATGCGCTTGATCGATTCAGCCGGCTCACCGAGCAGGTCGGCGACCTCTTCGCTCACGCGTTCAGGCTCGGCGCCGGGCAGGTCGATCTTGTTGAGGCACGGGATCAGCTCAAGGTTGGCGTCGACCGCCAGATAGGTGTTGGCCAGCGTCTGCGCCTCTACACCCTGGCTGGCGTCGACCACGAGCAGCGCGCCCTCGCACGCTTCCAGCGAGCGCGAGACCTCGTAGCTGAAGTCCACATGGCCGGGCGTATCGATGAGGTGCAACTGGTAGGTCTCGCCGTCCTTGGCGTCGTAGAAGACGCGCACCGCCTGGGCCTTGATGGTGATCCCACGCTCGCGCTCGAGATCCATCGAGTCGAGCATCTGGGCCTTCATAAGGCGCGGGTCGACCGTTCGGGTCATCTCCAGGATGCGATCGGCCAGCGTCGACTTCCCGTGGTCGATGTGGGCGATGATGCAGAAGTTGCGGATGTGATCCTGGTCAGCCATTGCTACTGGACAGAGTACGGACGGGGCCGCTCCGGCCGCGCTCCGCTACGCCGTTCGCCCGGCGCGACGGTTGCGCACGGCGTTCTCGATCTGCTCCATCTCGTGGATTCGCAGCAGGCGTGCAGCGGCAAGGTAGGCGATCAGGCCCGTCATCGAGGCCATTCCGACGGAGATGACCTGAGCGGCAAGCGACTCGCCCAGTGCGCTGTGCAGTCCGTACCACGTGCCATAGGCAATGACGCCCAAGAGCACCGAGGCGATGCTGATGCGGATCACGGCCGTCAGCGTGTGTCCCGCGTCCAGACGGCCGCCGAGGAGGCGCCGCAAGCCGATGAACTGCTGGCCGCACATCACCGCGCTCGATGCCGCGGTGCCGATGACCAATCCGGCGATCCCGAGCGGCTTGTAGAGCAGCAGGCTGATCACGATGTTGACCACCATGCTCAGCATGGCCAGCACCGTCGGATACCACGGCCGCTGGAGGCTGAAGAACGTGCGCGTCAGCAGCAGGTTGACCCCGGCGAACGGCAGGCTGAAGCTGAACCAGAAGAGGGCGGTGGACACCTCCTGAGTGGACTTGGGGCCGAACTGCCCGCGCTGGTAGATCAACTGGACGATCGGCTCGGCCAGCACCAAGGTAAACACCGCCGCGGGGATCAGCAGGAAGAAGATCTGGCGTGTACCGGTGGCCAGCATCGTGCGCATCCCGTCGAGGTCTTTGCGGGCGGCAAAGCGCGACAGAGCCGGGAACAGAACCGTCGCCAGGGCCACGGAGAACATGCCCTGCGGCAGCATGTAAACCCGGAACGCGCGGTCGATCGCGGACGGGGCCGAGCGGGAGACGAGCGTGCCCAGCCCCGAATTGATGAGCATGTCGAAGTTGATGACCCCCAGGCCGATGGTCACCGGCAGCATCAGAACGAAGACTTTCCCCACGCGGGCGTCGCGCAACGTGATGCGACGGCTGAAACGGAAGCCCACGCGGCGCAGCATCGGCACGGAAATGGCCAACTGGACAAAAGTCGCGATCACCACGGCGATCGCGTACGCGTAGATCTGCTCCCGGGCGTGGAACTGCGGCCTCAGCAGGATCAGCCCGACGATGATGATGATGTTCCACACCAGCGGCGCGATGGCGGGAATCGCGAAGTGGTCGTAAGCGTTGAGGATCCCCACGACGAGCCCGTTGATGCCCAGGAACAGCACGATCGGGAACAGGACCTGGCTCAGGCCGATGGTCAGGTCGGTCAGATACGGCGTGAACTCCGGGCCGATGAAGATGGGCATGATCACCGGGGCCGCGAAGATGAAGAACGCCGTGATCAGGCCCAGCCCGGCGACGATGTAGAACAGCAGCGTGGTCGCAAGCTGGAACGCGTCCTTTCGTCGCTTCTGCTCCAGCAACTCGGTGAAGACGGGGACGAAGGCGGCGCTCAACGCTGAATCGGCCACGAGGCTGCGCAGCAGGTTGGGCACCTGGAAGGCGAGCGTGAAAGCCGACGCGGGTCCGGTGGTGCCGAAGTAGCTGGACGCCACGACCTCCCGGACCAGTCCGGCGATGCGCGAGAGCCCGGTGGCGATCGAGAAGATCGCGGTGTTGCGGACGATGCGCCCGCCGGTCTTAGCAACGATCTCCTCCTCGCCGAGCCCGATCGGCAGATCCGCCGCGGTCGGCGGCGGCTCCAGGGATAACGGCAAGCCATCGGGGGCCAGCGTCGCCTCGGCAGACCGTGCAGCGGGGTCCGGGGGCGACGAAGCAACGAGCGGGGCGGCTTCGGTAGCCGCCGGCGTGGGAGGCCCCGGCGGTGTCAGGTTGCCGACGATCTCCGGGGGCATCGCGATCGGTTCAGCAGCGGCGGCCTCCTCTTCGGCTCGCTCCACCGCGGTGCGGCGACGGAACGGCAGGTCCGGCCCGGGCGAGCTGTAGCTGTCCGCCGCGGGCCAGTCCCAGCCACCACCCGAGGACACGGGCGGACGCCGGTTGCGCCGGCCTCCAGACCGGTCGCTGCTGTCCGAGCTCGTCACGCCGACGATGCTACGCACCGGGGCGGGTGGCCACCTGCCCCCCGCGGCGCACGATGGGCAGTACGGCCGCTATGATCCCGCGTCGCTTATGGCCAATATTCACTCGCAGAAGAAGCGCATCCTCAGGGCAGAACGTGAACGCCTCGAGAATCGTCGCTACACCTCCACCATCAAGACGTACTTTCGACGCCTCGAGGAGGCCGTCGCCAAGGGCGACGACGCTACCTCGGACGCGGAACATCTGCGTCTGATCTCGATGATCGACAAGGCCGTCAAGCGTGGCGCGTTGCATCGCAACACGGGCGCCCGCAAGAAGTCCCGTGCCGTGCGCGTCCGCGCCGGCCAGTCGGTCTAGCTTCTTTTTTCGCCGCATCTGCGCGGGTGGATCCATAGCGCGGATGGCGTGGTGGCGCGCCCGAGCTGCTGGCGGCCTGACGCGTTCGCGATTCCGCCAGCCCCTGGCGTTCGGATTGCGCCGGCCCGGCCCGGCGCGTCCGCGCCGCCCGGCTAGCACCCGCGCGACGCCCCGTGAGGCGGATATGTGGTGTTCAGGCGCACTAATCCGCCTCACCTCCTGACGTGTTGATGGGGTGATGCGGAAAAGTTGGATCCATTCGAACTTTTCCGCCTCACCCCCCCACGCGGCCGGCCCGCGGGCCTCGCGACGGGCCCGCTGTCAGGCCGCGACAGCGCCAAACGCCAGCAGCGCGAGCGTGTCCGGCTCCAGCTTGCTGTCGCCGCGCGTGTCGCGCTCCAGCGCCACGAGCAGCTCCAGCGCCCGTCCCAACTGATCAGCGTCGGCACGGCGCGCCTCATCGATGCGCTTGCCCAAGGCAAAAGGATTGCCCTTCATCGACGCCTTGATCTCAGCGCCGCCCTCTCCGGCATCCATGCGCGCGGCGATGGCGTGCACCTCGCGGACACGGCGGAGCATCAGCGACACCAGGCGGGCCGGCGTCTCGCCGCGGTCGCGCAGCCCCAGCCATTCGCGCGTGATCCGCGCCGAGTTGCCCGCCACGACCGCGTCGCCGAGCCCCCAAACGGCCTTCTCCGACCCGTCTGCGACCGCATCCTCCACAGCGGCGGCGTCCAGCGCGGTGCCGGCGCCGTGCTCCAGCGCCAGCCGTTCAAGTTCGCGCAGCAGACGCTGCTGACGGTCCCCGACGTGGGAGACCAACACACGGGCTGCCTCAGGATCGAGCTCCAAGCCCAGGCGCCGAGCCTCGCCCAAAACCCAGGCCGGCAGCTCTTTGGCCTCTAGCGCCCGTTCCTGCGCAACGTCGCCGCCGGCCGCGGTCACGGCTGCCACGAGCGCCGCGGGAACGGTGTAGCGCTTTTCCTCCCGGGCGAAGAACGCCACGGTGGTGTCGGGATCCGGCGAGGCCAGCACCGAGACCAGATGCGCCGTCACGTCCGCGTCCTTCCAGCGCTCGACACCGTCGACGATGATGAATCGGCGACCGGTGGCGAACGTCATCGCACACAACGCGTTCGCGACCGCCTCGGGCGTGGCCGCATCGCCTTCGATCAGCTCAACACCGCCCCCGCCGCCCTCGGCCTCCGCGACCGCCCGCAGCCGGGCGCGGCGCTCGCCGACCCGACCGTGGTCGTCCCCGTGGATCAGATAGGCGGGCTTGAAAGAGGCCATCAGCGACGGCGAGTGTAGCCGGGGCACCCGGACGTCCCGGGGACCACGGCGGTCCTCAACCGATGTGTCGACGAACCACAAGGCGGCTCGCCGCCCGGGTCACGAGCACCGTTCCGTCCCGATCGGTCCGGACCACAACCGGCACAGCCCGATGGAGCGTGGCCATCGTCGCCGGCGCGGGATGGCCATAGGTGTTGTGGGCGCCCACCTCGATCCCAGCCACCCGCGGGCGCAGGAAGCCGAGCTGGGCGCCCAAGCCCTCGTCGACGCTGCCGTGGTGGGCGACCTTGAGGATGTCGATGTGGCCGACGGGCAGCGCTGCCGTCACGTCGGATTCCGCGTCGGCGGTGAGCAGCATGCGGGTCTCACCGTCCTGAACCAGAGCGACGACGGCGCGGGCATTCGGATCCTGGCCCAGATGGGCGGCGGGGTCCTCTGCAACCGGGGAGAGGATCCTCATCACCATTGGCCCGATCGTGATCTGCTGGCCGGCCACGGGGATCAGACGCCGAACGTGTCGGTGCGCGGCGGCGGCGGCCGCCTGCACTCCGGGAACGTCCCGCACGCCGTCTCGGCCGTCAATCAGTGCACCGACGGGCATCGCGCCCAGCACCGCTGCGGCCCCACCGTCGTGGTCGGCCTGGGCGTGCGTGATCACGAGCGCCGCCAATCGCCGCACGCCGAGCATGTGGAGGCGATCCACCACGTGACCGTCGGGCGGCCCGGAATCGACGAGGACGGCAACGGAGCCGTGCCGGATGAGCGTCGCATCCCCCTGACCGACGTCCAGAAAGGCCACTTGGAAGGCGTCCGGAACGGGCGGCGACGGCGGAGCGGCCGCCGCGATCAGCGCGGCCAAGGCCGCTGCGGCCACGCCGGCGGCCACGGACACCCGGCGGCGCGCACCGCGGCGCGACGAATCGACGGCGCGGCCGGTGAACAAGACGGCCAGCGCCGCGGCCAGGCCGACCGCGACGGCGATCATCGCCCCGGCCGGAATGACCTGCTGAGCCTGAGCGGTGAGACGGCCGACCTGGAGGATGAACGCGGCGGGAACGGCGGCAGCCTTGGCGAGCAGATGGGCGGGGCCCGCCGCCACCTCGCCGACGAAACCCGCCGCCACGCCGAGCCACATGACCGGCGCTGCGGCCGGGACGGCCAGCAGGTTGGCAGGCACCGTCAGCGGCGAGAGCCGCCCGAAGTGCCACAGGATCAGCGGCGCGGAGGCCAACGTCGCGGTCAGCGTGACGGCGAACGCGTCGGCCAGCGGACCGGGCCAGCGCCGACGAGTGAGCGTGCGGCGTAACGGGCCGGCGCCGGCCATGATGGCAGCCACCGCCGCGAAGCTCATCTGCCAGCCCGCGTCATCGAGCGCCCCCGGAGTGAGCAGAAGGGTGACCGCTGCTGCCAGCAGCAGCGCGTACCAGCGAGCAGCAGGCCGGCCGGCCAGAATGGCGGCCAGCGCAGCCACGCCCATCACGCCCGCCCGCTGGATCGACGGCCCGCCCCCGGCCAACGGCACGTAGCCGGCGATCGCCACCAGGGAAGCGACAAGCCGCCAGCGCAGCGGCAGGCCGCCGGCCGCCCCCAACGCCAACACGAACGCGACAAGCAGCGCGATGTTCGCCCCGGAGGCGGCGACGAGATGGGTCAGGCCCGCATCCCGGAGGGCCGTTGCGTCCGCGGCCGGCAACCGCGACGCATCTCCGAGGACCATGCCGAGCAGGAGTGCGCCCTCGGGCGGCGGGATCCCGGTGGTGAGCACGCTCTGCATGCGACGGCGCACGGCGTCGACGAGGCCGAGCGGCCCGCCGCGAAGGCGGCCGGTGTCGACGACCGCGTCCGCGTCGACGGCGGCGGTCACGCCACGGGCGCGCAGATAGGACTCGTTGAGGCGCAGCGCGCGCAGACCGCCGCGGACCATGAGGAGCGCTCCCTCTCCCGCCGGCGGCTCGGGACTACCTGCCGGGGCGATGAGCAGCAGTTGCGCACCGCCCACACGCCCGCCCATCCGCACCGTGGCGCGCCATCCACCCCAGGGCGAGCGCGCCGTCGCGCTGAGCACCTCGGCCGTCCCGCTGACCGCGTGCCCGAGCAACGCCGGCGGAGGGGTGGGCACGGCACCCATCCGGGCGGCGCCGGCGAGTCCTCCACCGAGGGCCGCGAGCGAGATGACGACGGCCCAGCGCGGGTCGCGGGCCAACGTCACACCCGCCAGTCCCACGAGCAGCACGCCCGCCGGCCACCGCGGGCCGAGCGCCACCCCGAGCGTGGACACGGCGAGCGTCAAGTGGCGCGGCCGGCGCCGCGCTGCGGCGAGGGCCGGGCTCACGGCTGGACGTGCGGCTTCATCGCGGCAAGCTTCTTCGGGCCGATGCCGGGGACCTGACCCAGATCGTCCACCGACTGGAAACCGCCGTGCTCGGTGCGCCAGGCGATGATCTTCTGCGCGGTCGCCGGGCCGACGCCGTCGAGCGTCTGGAGTTGCTCGGCCGTCGCCGAGTTCAGACCGACGGGCGGCGCGTTCGCCGGCGCAGCGCCGGATCCGTCAGCGACCCCCGACCCCGGGACAGTCGCGCCCGCCGCAGACGCCGGCGCGCGGGCCGGCACGACTATCTGCTCCCCGTCGGCGAGCTTGGCGGCCAGGTTGATCGCGTCGAGGTTGGCCCCGGGCGCCCGTCCGCCGGCTCGCCGGACCGCGTCGAGCACACGTTTGCCGCCACCCAACCGGTAGACGCCGGGATGCCGGACCGCTCCGGCCACATGCACGACGACGCTGACCGGCGCCGCGGGCGCGACCGAGACGGCCGATCCCCCGGTGCCGTCGGAGCCTGAGCCCGACCCCGACGTATACCCCGAGGTGGTGCTCGCGCCGCCGGCTGCGGCGGTGGCCCTGCCCCCGTCCTGCCCCAGCACCCGCACGCCGAGTACGACGATGACGATCCCGGCCAGGGCGTACAAGATGAGATGCGAACGGGGCAGATCGGGCACACGCGCGAGGCTAGGCGGCGCGACGTGTCACGTTGGCGACTGCGCGTGCCAACTCTGCCCCCAGCGCGTCACGTCTTCGCAACGGCGCCTGACCCGCGCGCCCGCTTCGGGTCAGCCCGCGGCCTGCGGTGCGTTCTCCTGAGCCCACGCGACGATGTTCTTGCCACCGCAAATCGCGTGGCCATCGGGGAGCACGAGCACCGGCAGTTTCTCCTGCCCGCTCATTTTCTTGAGCTCGGGCCGCTTCCCGGTGGTGAACAGGCCGAACGGATGGCCCTTGTCGAACACGACCTTGTCGTGCGGGTGGCCGGCCTCCGTCAACGCGATGTGGGCTTGCCGACACGGGTGTACCTTGACGCCCCGCTGGTCGACTGAACAGACGTAAAGGGTGAGGGTGTCGGGCATGGCGTGAATCGTCGCAGACGCACAACTACCGCACCACGAAGTTCACCAGCTTGCCGGGCACGACGATCACCTTGACCACCTCGTGGCCGTCGAGGAAGCGCTGAACGTTCTCCGAGCCGCGAGCCAGTGCCTCCAGGTACTCCCGAGGAGCATCGGCCGCCACCTCGACGCGGTCCCGCACCTTGCCGTTCACCTGGCAGACCAGCTCGTAGACGTCGCGGGCGAGCATCGCCGGGTCGGCAACCGGCCACGGCTCCTCCCACACCCGGCGGCCCGTCAGCCGGTCGTAGGCGTCGCTCGACACGTGCGGCGCGAACGGGAAAAGCAGCGACGAAGCCGTGGCGAGCGCAAACCGCAGCGCAGCGGGATCCGCGGTGCCGCTCTCGTGGGCACGAGAGCAGTCGTTGATGAGCTCCATCACGGCCGAGATCGCCGTGTTGAAGGCGAAGCGAGCCGGGTCCATGTCGCCCGTGACCTTGTCGATCGCCCAGTGCGCCTTGCGCACCAGCTCCAGGTCCGCAGCAGACACCGACAACGGCTGCGAGGCATCCGGTGCCCCTGACCCCGACGCCGCATCGGCGGCCTGCGCCGACAAGCGCCATAGCCGTGACAGGAAGCGGTGCACCCCATCGACACCTTCGTCTGACCAGTCGGCATCCTGGTCGGGCGGGCCGATGAACAGGATGTAAGCGCGTGCCGTGTCTGCCCCGGCCCGCTCGACGATCGCCGCCGGCGACACGACGTTTCCGCGGGACTTGGACATCTTCGCCCCGTCTTTGGTGATCATGCCCTGCGTGAAGAGGTTGCCGAACGGCTCTTGGACGCCTTCCGGCAGAAGGCCCAAGTCCGCCAGCGCCTTGGTGAAAAAGCGCGCGTACATCAAGTGCAGAATCGCGTGCTCGACCCCGCCGATGTACTGGTCCACGGGCATCCACTGCGCGAGGGCCTCCGGCGACCACGCTGCTTCGGTGTTACCCGCGTCGCAGTAGCGCAGGAAGTACCAGGAGGAGTCGACGAACGTGTCCATCGTGTCCGTCTCGCGCCGGGCGGGGCCACCGCAAGTCGGGCACGTGGTGGCGACCCATTCCTCGACGGCGGCCAGCGGGGAGCGACCCCTTGGCTTGTAGTCCTCGACCTCCGGCAGGATCACCGGCAGCTGATCCGCCGGCACGGGGACCATCCCGCACTGCTCGCAGTTCACGATCGGGATCGGGCAGCCCCAGTAGCGCTGACGGGAGATCAGCCAGTCCCGCAACCGGTAGTTCACGGAGGCGTGGCCGCGATCATCGGCGGCCAGCCAGTCCAGGATGCGATCCAGCGCTTCGCGGTTGGGCAGGCCGTCAAACTCCGGGGAAGAGTTGACCAGGACGCCGTCACCTGCGTACGGCAGGTCACCCTCAGGGTCCTCGGGATCGGCGATCACCCGGCGGATCGGCAGGTCGTAGGCCTGCGCGAACGCGAAGTCACGCGCGTCGTGCGCGGGCACCGCCATGATCGCGCCGGTGCCGTATTCCATCAGCACGTAGTCGGCGACGTAGACCGGCAGTTCCTCGCCGTTCACCGGGTTGGTGACCCTGCGCCCCGTGAAGACACCCGTCTTGGGCTTGTCCGCCGCGCCGCGCACGTCGTTGCCCTCGGTCAGGGCGTGGTTGACGTAGGCGTGGACCTCGGCTTCATGCCCGGTCCCTGCGATCAGCCGTTCCAGCTCCGGATGCTCAGGCGCCAGGACGAACACGGTCGCGCCGAAAAGGGTGTCCGGACGCGTTGTGAACACCGGGAAGTCGATGTCCAGGGCCTCGCAGCGGAACGTAACCTGCGCACCGCGGCTGCGGCCGATCCAGTTGCGCTGCATCGTCTTGACGTGTTCAGGCCAAGTGATCGTGTCGAGGTCGTCGAGCAGGCGGTCGGCGTAGTCGGTGATGCGGAAGAACCACTGCTCGAGCTGCCGCGCCTCCACCAGCGCTCCGGAGCGCTCGCCGCGGCCGTCGACGACCTGCTCGTTGGCCAGGACCGTTTCTTCGACCGGATCCCAGTTGACGGTAGCCGACTGCTTGTACGCCAGCCCGGCGTTGAAGAGCTGCACGAAGATCCACTGCGTCCAGCGGTAGTACTCGGGTTCGCAGGTGGCGAACTCACGCGACCAGTCGATCGAGATTCCCCACCGACGGAACTGCTCCTGGAAGGAGGCGATCGCCGCTGCCGTGGAGACGGCGGGCGCCTGCCCGGTCTTGATCGCATGGTTCTCCGCGGGCAGGCCAAACGCGTCGTAGCCCATCGGGTGCAGCACGCGACGCCCGATCCGCCGGTGGTAGTGGGCCACAGCGTCGCCCACCGAATAGACCTTCAGATGCCCGATGTGAGGCTCGCCGCTCGGGTAGGGCAGCATCTCCAGGACGTAGGAGGACTCGCGGTCGTCAGGGGTGTTGGACACCTCCCACGTGCGCTCGTTCGCCCAGATCGCCTGCCAGCGGGGCTCGATTTCGGTGGGGTCGTAGCGGTACTCGGTCATCCGCCTCCACAATAGAGTTCGTCGCGCGCCATGACTCCCGTCGTCTCCGCCGATACCGATCCCACCTGCTTCCCCGTCCACCGCGCCACCGTGCGCGATGGTGTCAAGCTCGCTTACGTGCGTGAAGGGGTCGGCGGCTACCCGCTGCTGCTCGCCCACGGCTGGCCGGAGACCAAGCGGATCTGGTGGCGAAACATCGCGCCGCTGGCCGACGCGGGGTTCGAGGTGATCGTCCCCGACCTGCGCGGGTTCGGCGACTCCGGGTTCGCCCCCGACGGGTTCTACGACTTGGCCGCCCACGCGCGTGACCTGCACGCACTCGTCCACGACGTGCTGGGCCACGAGCGCTGCGCGGTGGCCGGCGGCGACCTGGGCGGCGGCGTGCTGATCGACCTGGGGCTGCGGTTCCCCGGGTTCGTGGAGCGCCAGGTGATCTTCAACTCGATCCTGCCGATCCTCCCTGACGCGTACGCCGCTGCGGGGTTGGCAAAGGAACTCCACCCCGTCACGCGCGCGTCGGCTGACTACTACCTGCGCCAGGGGCGCGATGCCGACGCTTTGGCGGCGGAGCTGACGTCGGTGGACATGCGCCGACGGCACGTGGCCGGCATGTACACGCACCGTCACTGGGCTTCCCCCGGTGCGTTCTCCGCCGCGCAAGTCGCCTTCCACGTCGAGCCGTTCGGCGATGCGGCGAAGATGCGGGCAGGCTGGGGCAACTACGAAAGCGCGCTGGGCTCGATCCCGCTGAGCGAACCGCCCATGTTCTTCGAGCCGAGCGTGGTGCCGACGCTGGCGCTGTACGGACCCGACGACCATGTGATGTTCCCCGACTTCCCAGAGCGCTGCGAGGTCGCATTTCCAGACCTGGCCGGCCCGTACGTGGTGCCGCGCGCCGGCCATTTCCTGCAGTGGGAGCGAGCGGAACTGCTGAACGCCACGCTGACGTGGTTCTTGCGGGACCTCGCGCTGGGTGTCATTAGCATCCGTGCGTGATGGCCCCGAAACCACCTGCATCGCGAACTGACCGCCTCGCCGGCACCGCCTCGGCGCGGATCGCCGGGATCATCGGGGCAGCCGAGCAGTCCGCTGAGGAGATTCGGGATCGCGCGGAGGCCCAGTCGGCCGCACGCATCGCCGAAGCGGACCGAGCCGCGGATCTGCGCGTCACCGCCGCCGAGGAGGAGGCCCGTGAGCTGATCGACGCCGCCCGAGCCCAGGGCGAGGCTGATACGGCGGCGATCAACCGAGAGGCGACCGAACTACACGCGGCTGCCGCCGCAGACCGCGAGGCCGCGGCCGCCGAGGCGCTGCAGACCGCGGGCGCTGTCGCCCAGGAAACTGACCAGATGCTCGCCGAGGCCCGCGAGCAGGCCGAGGAGCTGCGCCGCCAAGCCCGCGCCGAGGCCCGCGAGATCATCGCCGAGGCCAACGGCGTCGCCCGCGAAGCGCGGATGGAGGGCGAGGCGCTCTCCGGCGACCTTCAGGAACTTTCAGCCTCCCTGCGTACCAACGCGGAGCGCCTGCTGCGCGACATCAAGCTGGCGCACGGCCGGATGACTGCCGGCCTCGACCAGGCCGCCGGGCCACGTGACGGCGGCACGCTCCCGCGCACTGAGGTCCCGATGGGTGACGTGCCGGAGTTCCTCCCCGGCGAGCGGTGAGGCGGGCCGGCCGCTGGGCCGGCCCCCGGGGCCGGCTCGCGCCACGGTGGGCCGGTTGACCATCACTGTCATGGGTTTCGCGGCCCACGACTTCAAAGCACGCGCACTTGTAAGATGGGCGGCGTCGCACTAGTTGGGGCTGTAGCTCAGCTGGGAGAGCGTTCGGCTGGCAGCCGAAAGGTCAGGGGTTCGATCCCCCTCAGCTCCACTCTCGAAGGCCGTTGGACGAACCCTTCGGGGTTCGTCCTTCTGTGGCGAGCTAGCTCGCCGTGCCCTGCGTCTTCAAGGCGTCCGGCTCGGCGAGCTTTGCGCTCATCTTCACTGCCTTCACGGCGCCGGTCGCGCCGGCCTGGAGGGTGAGGCCGACAGCGATGAAGATGATCCCGGGCACAAGGAGCGCCGGTGTGGCGAGCATGAGCAAACCGAGGCGCCCGAGGATGTAGGGCGGTGTGCAGACGATCGCTCCGATCGCGCCGCCGACAGCGGTCGCGGCGAGCTTGTCCCGGGTCGACCGGGTCTGTTGCACTCCGATGAGCCGCGACGGGACGGCGACGTAGGCGATCATCATCACGCCGACGACCGCTCCGACCGACAACGTGAACCACGGATAGCCCCAGCGGGGCACGACGACCGACGAGAACCCGAGGGCGAACCCGACCGCCGCGCCTGAACCGAGGATGATCGGAAGGTGCTCGCGAGCGCGCGCGATCGCCGGTCGCACCTCCGGTCGACCTGGTTGGACGATCGCGAACCCAAAGACGGCGTTCAGGAAAAAGCTCGCCATGGTGATCGCCGTTATCGCGAGCACTGCGAGGATGAGGAGCGCGCCGAAGACGTGGTGAAACCCCTTGCCGTGCAGCGCGTGGGCCTTCAGGTTGAGCATTGCCGCCCAGACCCACATCGCCGGCACGATCTGCACGAGTGTGAGCCGCCAGTTCGAGAACAGCAGCTTTACGCCGTTGAACAGCATGGCGATGCCGCCGACGGCGAACGCGAGCGGGGCAAAGATCTTCCGCGTCTGGCTCAGCTCGAGCACGGTCTGCGCGGCCATGGTCTCATCGCCCTCGCGCACCGCTGTTATGAACCGTCGGAGGGTCTTGGTCAGGCGCTCGAAGGTCCGCGATGAGCGGGAGTGAAAAACCTGAGCCATGTGTCCAGAGCGTACGAGAACGGCGGCCTTCGGTCGTTCAGCGCTACTTACGCAACACGAAGGTCCGCGTGAATCGTGTGGCCACGTTGCCCACTGCGTCGGTAGCCACCACCACGAGGCGGTAGACGCCGGGCTTCAGCGTCCGCCTAGCCACGTGTGGCGTCATCGTCACGGATGTGCGGCCGGCGATCAGTTGCAGCCTCCGGACCCCAGCCTGCGTGGCGTAGCGCGTGCAGGTCTGGCCCTTCTTGGCCCGTTGCCCACCGACGAGCGGTACGCACCCGGCGGCCGTCTTCTGACCTGGCCGCGGCACCTGCACCGCGACCGTTACCGCGGCCGGCTGGGTCAGGCGGATCGCCATGTGGGCCCGGGTGGAGAGACGAGCACGCCGATGGTGTTTACGATCGGCGCGGCGCGACAGCGTCCAGTGGCTCGGCGTCAGCAACAGCCCGCTGATGCGCACCGGCGGCGGC
The DNA here is from genome assembly GCA_038319025.1 of Solirubrobacterales bacterium. GTDB lineage: Bacteria > Actinomycetota > Thermoleophilia > Solirubrobacterales > Solirubrobacteraceae > JBBQCW01. Next base: position 48,480 of record JBBQCW010000001.1, on the reverse strand, counting down.
GGGATCGCGCCGAAGGTTGCACCCGCGGTCTGTGATGAGTCCATCGTCACCGTGCAGGTACGCGCGAGCCCCGCCGACGCACAGGCACCGGTCCAGCCCGAGAAGATAGATCCGGTTCGTGGTGCAGCGGTGAGCGTGACGACTCGACCGGTGCCGAAGTGCTGCATGCAGTCGGTCGCGCAGTGGATGCCGTCCGGGTCGCTGCTGACCGAGCCGAGCGTCAAGCCTCCAGCGATCGTAACGTCGAGCCGCTGCGTGACCGGCAAGGAAACCCCCGGCGCATCGAACCGCAGGATCCGGTTGTTGCCGGCATCCGCCACCAGCACGCTGCGACCGTCGGCGCTTACAGAGATGTTGGCGGGATCGATGACCTGCCCAGGGCCTGCGCCCTCGGTGGCGATCGTGTCCCACGAGTACGTGCCCGGCCCCGCCGGGGTGCCACGCAGCACGCGCGTGCCGTTCGGCGTCGCGCGACGGAGCTCACTGACGTACAGCGTGCCGTCCGGACCAAAAGCCAGGCCGCCGGGCCCATCCCAATACGCGCCGTCGTCAGGCGGCGGGGCGATCGCGCTGCCGTCGACGGCGTTGAGGATCCGGCGACCGGTGCTCACGTACGGCGTCCCGTCGGGCGCCGCCGCCACGCCCATCGGATCGTTCAATCCGCTGCGCACCGTGGTCGAACTCCCGTCCGCCGCAAGCTGGACAACTTTGCCGTGGCCGGAGTCGGCGACGAAGACCGTCCCGGCCGGACCGGTCGCGACGTCACGAGGTTTGGCGACCTCACCGTCGGGCGACGTGTAGACCACGTTGCCGGCGGGATCAACCTGAACCATCCGGCTGTTGTTGCTGTCCGCCACCCAGAGGTTGCCGCTGCTGTCGAAAGCGGCGGCCTGAGGCAGCAAGAACTGGCCGGTGCTGGACCCCGCCGTCGCGAAACCCGTGTACTGATTCACCTTGCCGTGCTGGCCAACGAACGTGCCGTCGGGCGCCATAAGTGCGACCCGGTTGTCGAACGTATCGGCGATCGCGATCCCGCCGTCAGGCGTGAATACCGCCCCACGCGCCCGCGACACGTAACCGGCACCACGACCTGGGATACCCCACGCGTTGGTGACGTTCCCGACACCGTCGAGTACCTGGATGCGGTTGTTGGCGGTATCGGCCACGACCACTCCGCCGCCCTTGGTCGCCGTCAGGGCGGCGACGGACCGAACGATCGAGAACGTTCCGACGCCGTGCCCGCCCCCGCCGAAGGTGCCGACGTACGCGAGCGTGCCGGCATCAAAGACGTCCACCTGGCCGTTGAGGTTGTCGGCGACGTAGAGCTGATTTGGCTTGCGGTTGTCGACCGAAACGTCGTACGGCGCCTGGAACTGCCCGGGGCCGCTCCCCTGGGTTCCTACGTGACCGATCTGCTTGAGGGTCGATGTACTGAACTCCACCACCTGATGGTGCTGATTGTCGGCGACGTACAGGCGCGTACCGTCCGGGTGCACGGCCAGGCCCTGCGGCAGGCGCAAAGGTTGGTCGGGCTGGGCGGTGCGCGGCGAGCCCACAACCGTCAGGGCGACGGGATCGAGCGTGTACTCAAGGACGCGGTTGTGCTGATCGTCGGCGACGTAAAGCTGCGGGGCGGTGCCCACGCCCGCCTGCCAGACGGCGATGCCGCCGGCGGTGATGCCGCGATCGACTCGCACACCGCCGAGCAGGTCGAAGACCGTTTTGTCGCCGAACCCGCCCAGATAACTGCCGTCCGCAGTCGCGAAGATCTGCACCCGGTTGTTTTCGGCGTCCAGCACGTAAAGATGGCCGCTGCGATCGACGGCAACTCCGCCGATCACGCCCATCCGACCTGGTTCCAACCGGGTGGCGTGCGCACCGATGATGTAACGGAAGCTGCCGTCGCTGTTGTAAACCTGCACGGCACCGCCGTACTGATCGCCCACGAAGATCTGACCCGTCCGCGGATCCACCGCGACAGCTTGGGGAAACCGCATCACACCGCCTCCGCTGGGCGTCTCGCCGACGACGGAAGCCGTCAGAGCCGGCGGGGCGGCAGCCCGCGCGAGCGGGGTGACCGACATCGCCACCAGAACCAGAACCGTCATGAGGACGACCCCGAGCCCCAGGGCGAAGCGGGGTGGGTAAGGCTGGACCATTCCCCCCACATGATGCCGACCGCCGCCCTCGGGCGCGCTAGGCGACAGGAGTCGCCCAGCTGAACGGCTCAGTTCGGCGTGGTGGCGACGCCCGGGTCCGGCGCGTCCTCGGCCGGTTCCAGCGTCCGCCGCGGCACATCGCCCCAGAGCTGCTCCAAGCGATAGTGCGCCCGCGTATCGGGCGTGAACGCGTGGAGCACCACGTCGAGGTAGTCCATGAGGATCCACTTGGCCTCCGTGGCACCCTCTACCCGGCGCGGCAGGAGGCCGTAGTCCTTCTTCAGACCCTCCCCCACGCCATTGTGGATGGCCTTCGCCTGACGATCTGAGTTACCGGAGGCGATCACGAAGAAGTCGGTGTATCCGGAAACCTCACGGAGGTCGAGGATCACGACATCTACGGCCTTCTTGTCGAGCGCGTAGCCGGCGATCAGATCGGCAAGGGCCTCAGGGGCGATGTCGGCCGCGACCGGCTGGCCGTCAGTCATCGCGAGCAACCTCCGCGTACAGGCCGCGCTGGGCGATGCGCTCGGCGACCGCGTCCGGGACGAGCCAGCGGATCGACCGACCGGCGGCGACGCGCCGACGGATGTCGCTGGAGGAGATGTCAAGGCGAGGCATGTCGAAGAACCGTACGCGGTCGCCGCCAGGTATGGAGGCCAGCCGCTCGACGATGTCGCCCTGCGCCGCACCACCGCGCTCGGCGACCGCCAGCCGGGCGAGGGTGAGTACGGCCTCCGGCTCGCGCCAGGTGGGCAGGTTGAGGGCCATGTCTGCGCCTACGATGAACGTCAACTCGTCCTGCGGCATGCCCTCCCGGAGCGCTCGCAAGGTCGCCGCCGTATAGGACGGCCCCGGGCGCTGGGCCTCGAGGTCGCTGACCACGATGCGTTCCTCCCCCTCCACCGCGACGCGACACAACTCCACGCGCTCGGAGGCGCCGGGATCCCCTGGGGCCTCCTTGTGCGGAGGGGTGTGCACGGGCATCAGCAGCACGCGATCGAGGTCGAACGCGTCGAGGGCCGCGCGGGCGCACAGCAGATGCCCGATATGCGGCGGGTTGAACGTGCCGCCGAGAATGCCGACGTCAGCCACCGCGATGCACCGTCACACACTCACGGACGCACGTGTCCATCGCCCTGCACCACGTACTTGTACGTGCACAACTCGCGCAGACCTATAGGCCCACGGGCATGAAGCTTCTGGGTGGAGTTGCCGATCTCCGCCCCCATGCCGAACTCGAAGCCGTCTGTGAAGCGGGTCGAGGCGTTCACGTAAACGCAGGCCGAGTCCACCCCGGCGGTGAACGCAGTTGCCGCGGCCAGGTCCTCGGTGACGATCGCGTCGGAATGGCCGCTGCCGTGAGCGTTGATGTGATCGATGGCCTCGTCTAGGGAATCGACAACGCCGACGGCCAGTATCAACGAATGGAACTCGGTATCCCAGTCCTCCTCGGTCGCGTCGAGGAGTGCAGGGGCGCTCTCGCCCGCCGCGGCGCGCGCGCGACCATCCACGCGAAGTTCAACTCCTGCCCGTGACAGCGCGGCCAGAGCCCCGGGCAGGAAGGCGCCGGCGACGGACGCGTGTACCAGCAGCGTTTCGGCGGCGTTGCAGACGCCAGGCCGCTGGGTCTTGGCGTTGAGGATGATCGCTTCGGCATCGTCCAAGTCGGCGCTCGCGTCGACGTACACGTGGCAGTTGCCCGATGCGGCGTACATGACCGGGACCGTCGCGACGCCCTTCAGTGCCGCCTTCAGGCCCTCGCCGCCGCGGGGGATCACAAGGTCCACGACGCCTTCCTGGGTGACCAGTTCCGCCAACTCCTCACGGCCACCACCGGAGATCAGGGAGATGCAATCTTCCGGCGCGCCTGCCGCTTCCGCCGCCTCGGCGGCGATCGTGGCCAGCACCGCATTGGAGTGGGTCGCCGAGGAGGAGCCACGCAGAACGATCGCGTTGCCGGACTTGAGCGCCAGCGCTGCCGCGTCGATCGTGACGTTCGGCCGTGCCTCATAGACCACGCCGACGACGCCCAACGGGACGCGGATTCGGCGCATGTCGAGGCCATTGGCCAGACGGTTGCCGTCGAGGACCTCGCCGACCGGATCGGCCAGGGCGGCGACCTGGCGCACACCCTCCGCCATCGCGGCGACGCGGCCTTCGTCCAGCGACAGACGGTCGAGCAGAGCAGGGTCCAGTCCGTTGGCTCGGCCTGCGTCCATGTCCAGCATGTTGGCCGCCAGGATCTCATCGGTCCGATCGATCAGCGCATCGGCGATTGCGTGCAGCGCCTGATCCTTTAGGGCGCGCGGAAGCGCAGCGAGGCCGCGCGAGGCCACCTGCGCCTGGCGGCAGAGGTCGGTCACCGATCGGGTCGTCGTGGCCATGCCCGCAAGGGTACGCGGTCGGACCGCCTGCGCAGCGCCTGCGGCGACTCGGCGGGTTGCTCAGGCCAGGACGAAGTAGTCGCGGTGCACGAACTCGTCGGTCGCGCGCGGCAGCACCTCGCGCACGGCGGCGGACTTCAGGCCCATCACCTGACGTAGCTCGGGTGCTGAGTAGTTGCTGATGCCCTTGCCGAGCGCGGTTCCGGTGCCGGCCAGCACGATGTCGACGGCATCACCGGCGTCAAATCCGCCGTGCACTCCCACCACGCCCACGGGCAGCAACGAGGTGCCGCCCTCGGTCAGCGCGCGAGCTGCCCCGGCATCGACCTCGACTTTGCCGTGCGAGGGCTTGGCGTACTTGAGCCACAGCTTGAAGGAGGAGTACCGCGGCTCGCGCGGGGAAAAGGTCGTCCCCTCCGCTTCGCCCGCCAGCGCCCGCGCCAGCGCCCCGGCGCGCAGGCCGCTGCAGACGACGGTGCCGACGCCTGCCGCCGTGGCCATCTCGGCCGCCACGACTTTCGAGCGCATCCCGCCTGAACCCAGCGCGGAGGTCTCGTGCCCGATCGCGTACTGCTCGAGCACCTCGAAATCATCGACCAGGGGGACGAGCGTGGCGCTGGGATCCCGGCGCGGGTCGGCGGTGAAAAGGCCTTCGGGCTCGGTCAGTAGTACCAGCAGGTCGGCGCCCACCAGGATCGCCACCTGAGCCGCGAGGAAGTCGTTGTCGCCGAAGGAGATCTCGTCCGTGGTGGTGGTGTCGTTCTCGTTGATGACCGGCACCACGCCCCAGTCCAGCAACGTGCGCAGCGTCTGACGGGCGTTGAGGTAATGCATCCGCGCGCTCACGTCGAAGAAGGTGAGAAGCACCTGCGCGCTCGTCACACCGCGCTCGCGGAGCAGGTCGTCGTAGACCCGGTAGAGCTTGCCCTGCCCGACGGCACTGGCGGCCTGCAGGTCGGCGATCTGCACGGGGCGCGCGCCCAGGCCCATCACCTGCATGCCGCGGGCGATGGCCCCGCTGGTCACGATCACCACCTCAACTCCGGCGGCACGCTGCTCGGCGACGACGTCGCAGACCGACGTCAGGACGTCGGCGCGCACGGATCCGTCGTCGGCAGCGACTATGGACGAACCGAGCTTGATGACGACGCGGCGCATGGTGCCGGGAGGGTAGGCGATCGGGTGGGCAGGTCGGGCGGCCGGCCCCAACTCAGCCAGGGTCAAGTTCGAACAAGACCCCGCCGATCTCGACGTCGTCCCCGTACTCAAAGCCCGCTTCCTCCAACGCCCGGATCACGCCCATGCGGCGCAGACGATGCTCGACGTGCAACATCGCGTCCTCGTTGTCGATGTCATGGCGCGCGATCAGACGGTCGACGGCCTCGCCGGTGACCCGGAAGACGTCGTCCTCACCCTGCAACACCGAATATCCCTTGCCGGCGGCCGGTCGGAACGTGCGGTGCTCGGCCAGACCGGCCACGTCAGCTTCATCCGGTGCGGGTGGCGGTGTGACCGGCACGCGACGCAGCAGCAGTCGGGTGAGCTCCTCGAGCCCTTCGCGAGTTGCGCTGGAGGTGATCAGCACGGGCACCTCGTCACCGGTGTCGGCCTCCCACTCCTCCCGCTCGCCGCCCGGGTTGAGCCGCTCACGCCACTCGGTCTGCGCCTGAAGTGCCGCGTCGGTGGAAACGAGGTCGGATTTGGAGAGGGCGAGCACGCGCGGGAGCGCCGCGAGCCGCGGGTCGTGGCTGGCCAGCTCGGCCTCGATCACGGCGTGGTTCTCGAGCGGGTCGCTGCCGTCCAGCGGGGCGAGGTCGAGCACGTGGACCAGTAGGCGCGTCCGCTCGACGTGGGCCAGGAAGTCGTGTCCCAGGCCCAGACCCCCGCTGGCCCCCTCGATCAGCCCAGGGATGTCGGCCACCACGAGCTGGCGATCGCCGTCGTCGAGCGTGCCCAACACGGGCTCCAAGGTGGTGAACGGGTAGCCCGCCACCTTGGGTGTTGCACGCGTCATGCGGGAGAGCAGCGACGACTTGCCCGCGTTCGGCAGGCCGACGAGGCCGACGTCGGCCAGCAGCTTCAGCTCCAGTTGGATCCAGCCCTCTTCGCCAACCAGGCCCCGCTCGCGAAAGCGCGGTGCCTGGCGCGTGGCGGTGGCGAACACCCGATTCCCGCGGCCGGGTGAGCCGCCCCGCGCCACCTGGATGCGAGAACCCGGCGTCAGAAGATCGTGAACGGTGCCTTCCCAGGTGGTGACCTGGGTTCCGGGAGGCACCCGCACCACGAGGTCGTCGCCGTCGGCACCGTGGCGCTGGGCACCCTCGCCGTGGCCGCCACGCGGCGCCTTGTAGTGCGCCCGCCTCTTGAACGACTGCAGATCCCTCATGGAGTCGTCGCACAGCAGAATCACGTCGCCGCCGCGCCCACCATCGCCACCGTCCGGCCCGCCGTGGGGAACGTGTGCCTCCCGACGGAAGCTCAGGCAGCCGTCACCGCCACCTCCGGCCTGAACGAATATGCGGGCGCGATCAGCAAGCACCCCGGTGATGCTAGACAGGGCGAGGCGCATCCGGCGATAGGGTCCGTGGCCCTCCATGCCCCTTCTCCCAGGAGCCCGCATGTCAAACGAGCCCGTCTTCCTGATCACCGGCGCCTCCAGCGGTATCGGTGCCGCGACCGCCGAAGCCGCTGCTGCCGCCGGCTACCGCGTGGTGCTGGCCGCCCGGTCGCTCGACCGCCTGCAGATCCTCGCCGAGAAACTGGGCGGCGACGACCACGCCATTGCGGTGGCGTGCGACGTGACCGACATGGCCCAGCAGGACGCGATGGTCGCGGCTGCGGTGGAAGCCTTCGGCCGCATCGACGTGGTGTTTGCCAACGCGGGCTTCGGCGGGAACCGTAGCTTCGGCCCGGAGGGCGACACCCCGGAGCATTGGCGGGACATGGTCCTCACCAACGTGCTGGGCGCCGCCTACACGATCCGCGCCACGCTGCCCGCGGTGCGCGAGTCCGTCGGCCACTACTTGCTGACCGGCTCAGCGGCCGGCCGCGTCGCGATCCCCGGCAGCCTGTACTCGAGCACCAAGTGGGCCGTCACGGGCATGGGCCAGTCCCTTCGCGGTGAACTGACGGGCAGCGGCGTGCGCGTCACGCTCATCGAGCCGGGCATGGTCGACACGCCGTTCTTCGACAACCGGCCCCAGCACGCGCTGGCGGACACCGACATCGCCAACGCTGTGATGTACGCAGTCTCCCAGCCGTCGCACGTCGACGTGGGCGAGATCCTTGTGCTCCCCGCGGTGCGGCCGAGCTAGGGCAGCCGCCGTCGCCGTGGCGGCACAAGCCCGAGCGCTCAAACCATGAGGGTCACCTTGACCGGCCCAGAGCCGCCTTAGGTGACTCTCGTCAGACGTTCGACCCGCGGCCGACCCGCGGCATCTCGGCGACCGGGATTCGCCGTTCGCGGGAACGGAAGGTCGCCGCGTCATCCACGAATGTCGTCTTGACCGGCGTAGACCCGGCGGAGGTGACACTCGCGGAGTCGTAGATCGGGGCTCTTCGTCCGCGTCAACTGCAGAAGGCCACGATCCTAGTTCGGGGTTGCTCCCGTCTGACCTTCCGCTCCGCTCGGCGCATGGAAGTACTCGGTCCATCCAGCGACGTCCCCACGCGCCTGAACCACGAAGGTCACCTTGACCGCCCCCGAGGCGCCTTAGGTGACTCTCGTCCCGCGGTCGACCCGCGCGGGACCCACGCGTCCCGCGCCGAACCCGCGCCGGACCCGCGCCGAACCCGCGCCGGACCCAATCTCACCCCACAACAAGCAGCAGCACCACACCGCCAGCAGCCAGGCGCAGGCCCCAACCCCAGCGCCCCGCTCAGGCGCGGCGCAGCTTCGCCGAGATGGCGAAGCCTGCGAAGGCACTGCCGAGGGCCAACCCGATCACGGCGTCATTCTTGGGCCCGACCCGCCCGCGGGCAGACAGCGAAGCGAGGCCGTCCACCAAATCGCACACGGCGATCGCCGAAGACCACCGCGCCGCGATCATCGGATCCTCGGAGCCGGCTACGTGCACGGCCATGAAACCCAGCAGGGCGTCGCGGACGCCGAGGGCGCGCAGCGCGACCTTGCCGCCATCGGTCTCGGCCGGCTCGCCGATCCACGGTTCGCCCAGCGGCACCGGGGCCGCGACCAGTCCGACGCCGATCGCCATGCGACCGACGCCGAGGCCACGCATCGCCAGGCGTGCGCTCACAGCAGCACTACTCCGCGGACGCGATGGGAACGACGTTCACGACACGGCCACGACGGCCCTTGGTGAACTCGAGCGTGCCGGCGGCCTTGGCGAACAGCGTGTCGTCCTTGCCGATGCCGACGCCGATGCCGGGCTTGAAGACGGTGCCGCGCTGGCGCACGATGATCTCGCCACCGGTGACCATCTCACCGGCGAACGTCTTTACACCGAGGCGCTGTGCGTTGGAATCGCGGCCGTTTCGGGATGAGCCGAGGCCCTTCTTATGTGCCATGTGCTCTAGGCCTCCTGGGGCTGGGACTCGACGGCGGCCGCAGCGGCCACCGGCTCGGGCTCGACGGCAGCCTTCTTGGCGGCCGGCTTGCGACCCGCGAGCTTGATCTCGGTGATCTCGATCCGGGTCAGCTCCTGCCGGTGCCCGGTCCTGCGCTTGTAGCCACGCTTGGGCTTGAACTTGAACACCACGAGCTTGGGACCGCGGAGGTGCTCGAGCACCTTGGCGGTGACCGTCACCTTCGTCAGGCCGTCAGCGTCGAATACGGCGTCATCCGCGCAGTACAGCAGCGGCTCGAGCGCCACAGAGGCGCCCGGCTCTTCGTGCAGCAGTTCCACGAGCAGAGTCTGGCCCTGTTCGACGCGGTACTGCTTTCCACCGGTCTTGACGATTGCGTACATCTTCAGTCCTTGGATGCCCTACTCGGAAGAGGAGTCCGCGGCCTTGGCAGCGGAACGACGCCGGCCACCTCTGCGGCCACGGCGTCGAGGCTTGGATTCTACGACATCCTCGCCGGTTTCGTCCCCACCCGGGGAGGCCTCCTTCTCGGTGAGCATGGCGACCGCACCCTCCAGTTCCTCGGTGGCTTCCGGCTCCTGCTCCACAGGCGGCTTCGCCTTGGCCCGACTGCGGCGCGGCTTGGGCGCCGTCTTGGCCGCTGGTTCAGGCTCGGTCGGGTCCACAAGCACGGACTTGGCGGCCGTCCGGCCGGCCTCCTCGATGCGCACCAGTTGCTTGGTCCCGACGTACCGTCCGCCGCCCTGGACGGACACGATGTACCCGTCGATCTTGGCCACGGCATCGTCGACTTCGTACATGTGGGGCTCGACGATGTGCACCAGCACCTCGTCCCCGGGGCGGAACGGAACGGCCCGCTCGGACACCTCTTCCGAGGTCCCCTCCAGCAGCACGTCGAAGTGGTCCATCGGCAAGCCCTCGGACCCCTCGAAATGGAACCGCTTCCCGGTGTCCTGCTCCAGGATGTGCAGCACGCGGGATCCGTTGCCCGTGTACTGGGCGCTGACGCGCGGGTTCATCTGGACGAGGAACGCCTCGACGCTCCGCGGCGCCCGAGCGGCGAGCTCACGCAGCTTGCGCTCCAGCTCGATGGCCAGCGTCTCCTCGGACTTGACCACGCCCTCGCCGTCACAGGTCGGGCACGGGCGGCTCATGATCTCCCGCACGCCCTCGGTCACGTTCTGGCGGGTCATCTCGACCAGCCCGAGCCGGGAGATGTCCGCGGTGAACGTCTTGGTGCGGTCGTCATCGAGTGCGGCGCGCAGCGTCTTGAGCACCGCGTCACGGTTGCGCGCACGGGCCATGTCGATGAAGTCGATGACGATGATGCCGCCGATGTCGCGCAGACGCAGCTCGTTGACCACCGCGTCGGCCGCCTCGAGGTTCGTCTTGGTGATCGTGTCCTCCAGCCGGGCCTGCTTGCCACGGCCGACGAACGAGCCTGAGTTGACGTCGATGACCGTCAGCGCCTCGGCGTAGTCGATGATCAGGTAGCCGCCGCTGGGCAGATCGACCCGCTTGGACATCAGACCGGTGATGACCTCCTCGACGCCGTAGGCCTCGAACAACGGAGTGGACTCCTCGTAAAGCTCCACGCGATCGACCAATTCCGGGGCCGTCCGGGTGAAGAAGGACACAAGCCGCTGGTACTGGCCCACGTCGTCGACGATCGCCCGCTCGAAGTGGTCGCTGAAGATGTCGCGGACCACCCGGACCGACAGATCTGCCTCCTGGAAGACCATGCTGGGCGCGACGGCGTCCTCGACGCGCTGCTCCAGCACCTCATGCAGCTTGAACAGGTACTGAAGCTCGCGCTCGAAGTCGACGCGCTTGGCCCCGTGGGCAGCCGTACGGATGATCGCACCGCCGTCGTGCAGCTCCAGCGCCTTGGCCTCCTTGCGCAACCGCTCGCGCTCCTTGTCTTCCAGGCGCTTGCTCACACCGACGCCTTCGCCGGTCGGGGTGTAGACCATATAGCGGCCGGCGATGGTGAGGTCCATCGACAGGCGGGCGCCCTTGGTCTTGAGCGGGTCCTTGACGACCTGCACGACGATCTCCTGGCCGGGCTTGAGCAGGTCGGTGATCTTCTTACCGCCCTCCTGCCCACGACCGCGGCGGGGCGTCTCCACGCCGGGCAGCACGATCTCGTCGACGTGCAGGAAGCCGTTCTTCTCCAGCCCGATGTCCACGAATGCGGCTTCGAGGCCGGCCAGGACGTTGTCGACCCGGCCCTTGTAGATGTTGCCCACGATCGACCGGTTGCCGCGGCGCTCGAAGTAGAGCTCCGCGACGCGGTGCCCGTCGGCGTCGGGCTTACGGCCGCGGCCGCCCTTGGGCGCGGCCGACTTGGCAGGGGCCTTGGCGAGCGTGCCGCTCGCCTCCATCAGCGCAACGCGGGTCTCGCCGCGATCGACGCTGACCAGAACTTGTTTTCTCACAGTGATACGTCCTTCAGAGGTTTAGAGGTTGGAGTGCAACCGACCTTTGAGAGCAGTCGACGCGCGCGCCTGCGCGGCGATCGACTGCAAAAGACCGATGGCGAGCAAAGTGGTGATGACCGACGATCCGCCGTAGCTCATGAGCGGTAGCGGGATACCGGTGATGGGCATGATCCCAATGGTCATGCCGACGTTGACGAAGACCTGGAACATGAGCATCGCAACGATGCCCCCGGCCAGGATCGCCCCGAAGAGATTCTTGGCGAGGATGATGATGCGCAGTCCCCGCCAGATGAGCATCGCGTACAGCGCGAGCACGACGGCAGCGCCGGCGAAGCCCCACGTCTCCCCGACCACCGCGAACACGAAGTCCGTGTGGTTCTCCGGGAGGAAGTTGAGCGTCGTCTGCGTGGCCTTCGAACCGCGGCCGGTCTTTTCACCGGAGCCGATGGCGATCTTGGATTCGTTCTGTTGATACCCGGGGCCTCGCGTGTTCTGCGAGGGGTGCAGGAAAGAGGTGAGCCGTTCCTTCTGGTAGCCCTTGAGCGGCTGCACGCCGGCCATCGGCGCGACCACCAGGACCAAGGAGATGCCGACGGCGAACAGTGCGGCCAAAGCGGCGAAGTGGCGCATCGGCGTACCCGCGACAAATAGGCAGGCGAGCACGATGGCGATGTAGACCAGGCCGGAGCCCAGGTCAGGCTGGACGATGACCAGGCCGGCCGGCACCAGGGCCAGCAGCATGGTGCGCGCGGTGGTGTCTCGGTCGCCAAGGCGGCGAGCACGGCCGGTCAGGAACCCGGCGAGCACGACGCACATCAGCACCTTGCCCAGCTCGGAGGCCTGGAAGGAGAAGAACGGAAGCTGGATCGACCGCTGGGCGCCCTTGGCCACGGAGCCGACCACGAACACGGCCAGAATGCCGACGATGAGGAAGCCGTACAGGCCCCAGGTCATCTCCCGCAGGCGGGAGTAGTCCATCCGGGCAAGGACGGCAGCCATCAGTAGCCCGACGGCGAAGTAGATGCCTTGGCGGGTGACGAAGTAGTTCGGATCGCCCGGAATGTCGGTGCGGGTTGCGTGCCCGATGGCCACCAGGGAACACACGCCCAACCCGAGCGCCGCGAAGACGAGCACCGGATCGAACGGCAGCGTGATCGCGCGCCGCAGGGGCATCACGCTTGGGGCACTGACGTTCTCGATGGTGGCGGGAGGCGGGGTCATTGCGTCTTGGAGGCGCCGGCTTGGCAGGAGGCCTTGGTGTGGTACCAGTGCTTGAGGATCTCGCAAGTGGCGGGCGCGGCGGTGTCCGCCCCGAAGCCACCATCCTCGATGGTCGTCGCGACGACGATCGGACGGGTCGGATCGTTGACGAAGGCGACGTACCAGGACTGGTCAGGGCGCAGGCCGCGCTGAGCGGTGCCCGTCTTGCCGTAGACCGGGTATTGGGACTGCGGCCAACCGCCGAAGACATCGGCCGAGGTGCCGCCGGATTCGCTGGCGGCGGCGTGCAGACCGTCGAGGATCGGCTGGCGATACGCCGGGTCGATCGAAATCTTGCGGCCACCGGCTGCCGGCAGTCGCTGGACGATCCGCCCTTGGTCATCCTGAACGTTGAGGCCCAGGTGCGGGCGGACGACCGTTCCACCGTTGGCCAGGGTCGCGTAGGCGACGGCCATCTGCAGCGGCGTGGCTTGTACGTCACCCTGACCGACGGCGAGGTTCACGTTGTCGCCGACCGACCAGGCCCGCTTGTCGGAGAACACGCAGTTCGTAGGGCACACGTTGTGGTGGCGCTTCTCGTAGGCGACCTCGCGCTTGTTCTGCCGCGCGCGCCATGCGGCGTCCGGGATCAGGCCGCCGAACTCACCGGGGAGATCGATGCCCGTCGGACTGGCCAGCCCGAGCTTGCGCGCCCACGTCTGGATCACTTGTCCCGGAAGCGGGTTGGCGTCGCGGCCGACGGTGTAGAAGTAGATGTCCGACGACACGCGGAGCGCGTTGCGCAGATCGACCGGGCCGTTCGCCACCTTGCCCGCGTTGCAGAACTTCTTGTGATTGCCGCCGATCGCGATGCAGCCCGTGTCGTCCACGACCGTGCCGGGGGTGATGATCTTGCTGGCCAGGCCAGCCATCGCGGTGATCGGCTTGAAAGTCGAGCCCGTCGGATAGGAGCCGGCGATGGCGCGGTTGAACCGCGGGGCGCCGGCGGCGTCGCCGAACAGCGCCTTGTAGCGGGCGGTGGTGATCGGCTTGGAGAGGATCTTCGGGTCGAACGTGGGCGCCGAGCCCATGGCGAGGATCTGCCCGTTGCGGGGGTCCATCGCCACGAAGGCGCCGGCGTTGGCCGGCGGCGTGAGCACCTTGGCCAGTGCCGCCTGCCCGGCTCGTTGCAGGCCCAGATCCAACGAGAGGCTCACCGAGCGGCCGGGCACCGGGCTGCGCTGGAGCCGCGTGCCGATGGGTCGGCCCTCGGCGTTGACGGAGATGCGGGTCGCGCCTTCGACGCCGCGCAGATAGCGGTCGTACTCCGATTCGAGACCCTCCTGCCCGACGACGCTGTCGCGCGGCACGCCCTTGAACCGGGAGTACTTCAGCTCTGCGGGGCTGATCTGCCCGATGGTTCCCAGGATCTGCGCGGCCAACTCGCCCTGCGGGTACCGGCGCAGATAGACCTGCCGAACGCTCACGCCGGGGAAGCGGTTCTCGTATTCGGACAAGTAGTCACGAATGCTGTTGGGCACTCCGGTGCGCAGCCGGACGGGCGCATACGGGACTTGGGCCAGTTGCTGGATCACCTGCCGTTGGATGCTGGCCGCCGAAGTGGAAAGCACGGTCGCCAGCCGTCGGAATTCCTTGGACAAGGCCATGTCGGGGACGGGCGGAATGGGGACGGCGACGCCGTGCTGGGGGTTGCTCCGCGTGAGGCGCTGGGTGGAGTCCTGCCCCCATACGGCCGCGGCGGTGCGTTCGGCAATAGGGAGTTTGGCCGGCTCGATCTGGATGACCGTGCCCGACTGGTTCTCCACCAGCGCCGTGCCGTTGCGATCCAGAATCTCGCCTCGGGGCGCGGTCACGCTGACCAGGCGCACGCGGTTGGCGCGAGCCTGCTGGACGTACTGATCGCCCGACAGCACCTGCAGGAACCACAGGCGGAAGAAGGCGATCGCGAACAACGCGACGGCGATGCCGCCGAGAATGGCGACCCGACGGGCCATCTGCGGGGAACTCGGGACCCGGCCGCCCGAGCCGCCGGATCCCCAGCCACCACCGCCACCACTGCTCGGGCCGGGCTCGAAGACGCTCATGAGCGCGACAGCGGGCTGAGCCCGCCGGTCGTGTAGGCCCGGCGCCGGCGGCGCCGCGGGTCATCGGGAAGCGCCGGCGTGAGCCAGCGCCGCACCACGGCGTACACCGGGATGGCGATCGCCGCGTTGATGAGGATGGTGATGAGAATGTCGGACACGAGGATCCAGCTGACCGGGGCGTCCGCGCCGAGCAGAAACTGGATCAGCGAGAAGCCGATCGCCGCGACCGCCGTCGCCCCCGCGCCCAGCGCGACGGGAACCAGTGCACCCTGCGGGTCACGCAGTTCCCGCACGCGGCCGGCCCCGTAGCCGACGGTGAGTTCCAGCAGCGACGAGACGCCCATCGTCTGCACGAGAGCGATGTCAAGGAAGAGGCCGACGGCAAACCCGTACACCGCGCCCGTCAGCGATCCGCACAGGAAGCCTGCCGACGCGACGACGAGCGGAACGAGATCAGCGTCGGCACCGAAGATCTCCAGCTGCCCCACGGCGGCGACCTGCACGATCACGGCGACCACGCCCAGCAACGTCAGGCGGAACACGAGCCGTGGGGTGGGGGCGGTCATCACGGCCGGTTGCCGTTCAACTTGCGGGTCAGGACCTGCACGAACTCGAGCCGGTGCATGTCCGCGGCCGGAACGACGTGGACGACTTGGGCATCGGTGCCCGCGTCGTCGACGTGTGTGACCGTTCCCACCAGGATGCCGGGCGGGTACGGCGACTCCAGCCGGCTGGAGGTCGTGCCGGCGGTGACGACCCGCTGCCCGGGCAGCACTCGGTCGCGCTTGCTCGTGTACCGCATGAGCAGATCATCCGGGTTGCCCACCGACGCCTGCACCAGACCCGAGACGCCGCTCTGCGCCACGCGCACCGACACCTGAACGCTGCTGTCGGTGATGAGCGACACCTTGGCCGCATCGCTCGCTGCGACGCTGACCTTGCCCACCAGCCCGGCGTCGTTGATCACCGGCATGTCGGTGCGTACGCCGTCCCCGGTTCCCGAGTCGATATTGACGGTGGCGAACCAGACGGTCGGCGAGACCCCGATCACCCTGGCACTGACGGGGCTGTACTGCTTGAGGTTGAGCGTCGTGTCAAGGTTCAGGAGTCCCTGGAGACGAGCGTTCTCGCGCAGCGCCTCCTCCCCACTGGCCACGTTCTGGCGCAGCTGGTCGCGCTGCTTGCGCAGGTCGGCGAGCTGCCCCTTGGCGGAAAACGTGTCGCCGACCCACCCCACGGCGTCGCGGATCGGCTTCAGAGCACGGCTGGCGCCGTCCTGAATGGGCGAAACGATCGAGAACACACCGCGCTGCACTGAGTGAAGCCCGCCACCGGCGGACTCCCCGAAGTAGGCGGTGAGCAGGATCAGGGCGCCGGCGACCAGCAGCCCGAGGACTGCTCGCCTGCGGCGAACGGTCTTTCTGTCGTACACGTGGAGAACGTCTCCAAAGTCTGGTGGTGGGGTCGCGCTGCGCTCATCGTCCTACGAGCGGCGGCGGCGGCTACGGGAATGTTTGTTGGTGCGGTGGATGACCTCGAACTCCTCAAGCGAGCGACCGGATCCGACCGCGACGCAGGTGAGGGGTGATTCGGCCAGGTGCGCCGGCATCTGCGTCTCTTCACGCAGGCGCTCATCGAGCCCCTGCAGGAGGGATCCGCCGCCCGCGAGCATGATGCCGCGGTCCATGATGTCGGACGCCAGTTCGGGCGGGGTGCGATCAAGGGTCTCCTTGACCGCATCGATGATCTGCACGAGCGGCTCTTCGAGCGCGGCGCGGATCTCCTCGCTCGTCAAGACGATCGTCTTCGGCAGGCCGCTGACCATGTCGCGGCCGCGGATCTCGGCCTGCACCTCTTCTTGGAGAGGATGCGCAGAGCCGATCTCCAGCTTCACTTCTTCGGCCGTCTGCTGGCCGATCAAGAGTTTGTACTCGCGCTTGGCGTAGTTGATGATCGCCTCGTCGAGCTCGTCGCCGCCCACGCGGATCGACTGCGAGACGACGATCCCGCCGAGTGAGATCACGGCGACCTCGCTGGTGCCGCCGCCGATGTCGACAACCATCGAGCCGGTGGGCTCACCGACGGGCAGCCCGGCGCCGATCGCGGCCGCCATCGGCTCCTCGATCAGGTAGGCCTGCCGGGCACCGGCGGAGAGGCACGCCTCTTCCACCGCCCGCTTCTCGACGCCGGTCACGCCCGAGGGCACACAGACGACGACGCGGGGATGCGCCCAGCGGTTTTGGTGCACCTTCTGGATGAAGTGGCGCAGCATCTCCTCGGTCACGTCGAAGTCGGCGATGACGCCGTCCTTCAGCGGCCGGATGGCCTGAATCGTGCCCGGCGTACGGCCGAGCATCCGCTTGGCCTCGATGCCGACGGCGTGTACTTCACCGCTGCGCGAGTCGATCGCCACGACGCTGGGCTCCGACAGCACGATGCCACGGCCACGTACGTAGACGAGCGTGTTGGCCGTGCCGAGGTCGACGGCCATGTCGCGGCCACCGAAACCGGTGAGATAGGAGAAGAACGCCATCTGGGGAGAAGAGCGGCCCGGGCGCTGCGTGCGGATCCTTCCGCACGTGAGCAGGGCGGTGGGCCGACCTGGAGGTCAGTCTAGCGTAGGTCAGTCCTACACCGTGTCAGCGAAATCCGCGTTGCAATGCGGAAAACTGCCGCAAATCCCGATTTACCGCGCGGTGAGCGGTCCCGTGCGGTTGAGTTCCGGCGCGATGTCCAGCAACGTGGCCACCGGGAGGCCCACCACGTTCAGGTAATCGCCGTCGATCACTCGCACCAGCGCCGCGCCGCGCTCCTGGATGGCGTAGCCGCCCGCGCGCCCCTGCCACTCACCGACGGCCACGTAGGCCGCGATCTGCTCCGCCGTCAGGGGCCGGAACGTGACGTGCGTGACGGCAACCGCCTCGCGCACATCGTCGCCGCAGCGGATCACGAGACCGCTGACGACCGTATGCACGGCGCCCTGGAGGTGGTCCAGGGTGATCGCCGCCGCCGAGCCATCGGCGGGTTTGCCGAAGATCTCCTGGCCCAGCGCGACGAGCGTGTCGACGCCCAGCACCGTCTCCCCTTCGGCTGCGGGGAGGGCCGCGGCCTTCGCCCGGGCGTTCGCGAGCGCCACGGCGGCCGGCGCACCGACCGACGTCTCCTCGACGTCGGTCGGACGGACGGTAAAGGCGACCCCCAACTGCTTGAGGATCGCGACGCGCTGCGGTGACCGCGAGGCCAGGACGAGATTCGCGCCGAACATTCCGCTCCGTTCCTACAAGTTCGGGAAGAAGATCCCGATCTCGCGCGCCGCGGACTCGTTGGCATCAGAGCCGTGGACCATGTTCTCGCCGACCAGCAACGCGTAGTCGCCGCGGATCGAGCCGGTGGCGGCCTCGATCGGGTTGGTGGAGCCGATCACTTGCCGGGACGCCTTGACGGCCTCGTGGCCCTCCAGGACCATCGCGACGAGCGGGCCGGAGGTGATGAACTCGACGAGCTCACCGAAGAAGGGACGCTCGGCGTGCTCGGCGTAGTGGGTCTTCGCCGTCTCTGCCGTGATGTGCTGGCGCTCGAGGGCGACGATGCGCAGGCCCTTACGCTCGAAACGGGCGACGATCTCGCCGGTCAGGCCGCGCGCGAACGCATCGGGCTTGACCAGGATGAGGGTCCGGTCCATGGGGGTCTCCTAGGGGTGGGGATCAGTCGGTGGGCGCGCCGCCGGCCGGCGGCGTCGCGTCGGACGCGGGGACCGAGGGGTTGGAGCCCGTGGTGCCGGTCCTGGTGCGACGAGGTGCCATCGCCTCGTCGGGCTTGAGAGGTTCAGCGCCGACCGAAGCGGTGTCGGCGGATTTGCTGCTCCGGCGCCGCGAACTCGCGGTACGGCCGGCTGATGAGGCTGGGGCGCCTTCTGGACCGGGCGTCTCCGACTTCGTCGTCGACGAGCCTCGGCGGGAGCGCGACCCGCTCGCGGCGGCGACGCCGGCGGCCGCCGCGGGGGCCGGCGTCACGGCAGGGTCCTCAGCTGTCGTACCGGTCCGTCGGCGACTGCGCGGCGGCGGCGTCACGCCCGCTATCTCCGCTTCGCAGTAAGGGCAGATGCGCCAATCCGGGTCCAGCGGTTTGGTGCAGGACGCGCATGAGTCGCGCAGCTTGCGCAGGCAGGATGGGCAGCGCAGATAGTCGCGCCCAACCGGGTAGTCGCAGTGCGGGCAGGGCAGGAACGTGGCGTCGTTCATGCGCAGTTCCGTGGCTTGGATCTCCAGATCGCGCTCGCGCACATCCTCCAGGTACTCCGGCGGGCGAACGATCATGTAGATGACCGTGCCGATGTACGGGAACAGCGAGGCCGCCGTGGCGCAACCCACCAGAATCGGGTCGGAGATCCGGCGGCGGGCGTCCGCATAGGTGTAGACGATCAGCGCGATCCACACGACGACGAGCCCGAGCAGCAGGAACTGCACGACC
The DNA here is from genome assembly GCA_038319025.1 of Solirubrobacterales bacterium. Lineage (GTDB taxonomy): Bacteria > Actinomycetota > Thermoleophilia > Solirubrobacterales > Solirubrobacteraceae > JBBQCW01. The sequence continues at coordinate 29,173 of JBBQCW010000001.1, read as the reverse complement.
GTGTTCAACGTGCCGTTGGTGATCCCGAAGATGGCGAGATGGGGACTCATGGGCGGTGAAGGCTAGATGATCTACAGGAACAATCGGCCGAAGCCGTAGCCCACGCCGAAGAAGATGAGGATCACGATGGCGACGACGGCCGCCACCGACAGCACCATCGCGAGGACCGAAGGGCCGTCTTCGTCGCTCACAGGGTGGACCCCGGGGCGGCGCCGACCGGGCGCAGCAGATCAGCGATGAGGTAGATCGAACCGGCCGCGACGGCGATGCCTTCGGGGCCTGCCTCATCCCGAGCGCGGCGCAGCGCGGCGTGCGGATCTGCCTCCACGAGAATCCGGCCGAAGCCCATGTCCGCGGCGGCGGCTTGGAGGTCGGTGGCCGCGAGGGCGCGCGGATTGGCGTTCGACGTGCACACGAGCACGTCGCAGAGTGGCAGGAGTTGACCGAGCATGCCTACAGCATCCTTGTCCTCCAGGACTGATGCCGCTATCGCGATGCGCCGTCCTTCCTGTACGCCGGCCAACGCGGCGGCGAGCGCGGTGATGCCGGCCGGGTTGTGCGCACCGTCGATGTAAGTGTCCGGGCGCGTGTCGATGAGGTCAAAGCGGCCCGGCACCGCGGTCATGTTGCCGGCAGCCAAGACGGCCTCATGGTCCAAGGCGATCGGGTCGGTGCGGGCCAGAAGGGCAGCGCGCGCGGCCTCAACGGCGACGGCGAAGTTGGCCCGCTGGTACGCCCCCGCCGCTCGCAGGTGGATGCCCGTGTCAGCCGGGGCGCACACCAGGGTGGCATCGCGATCAGCGCAGATCTGCTCGGCCAGCGACAGTGCGTCCGGGTGCAGGTCGGCACCCACCACGAGCGTGCCGCCGGGCTGCACGACGTCGAGCTTCTCCGTGGCTATCGCGGCGACCGTCGACCCCAGCCATTGGGTGTGTTCCAGCGCGACGTTGGTGAGGACCTGCACCTTGGAGGGCAGCACGTTGGTGGCATCCCACCGCCCGCCCAGCCCCGCTTCGATGACGGCGGTGTCCACGTTGGCGGCGGCGAGCTCCGAGAACGCAGCGGCGGTCACGGCCTCGAACTGGGTCACTTGGTCGTCGGTCTCGGCGACTGCGTCGATCTGTTCGGCAGCGGCCGCCGCCCGCTGCACGGCCGCCGCGAAGCGCTCCGGTGTCACGTCGGCATCCCCGACTCGAATGCGCTCGGAGAACGAGACCAGATGAGGTGACAGGAAGACACCCGTCCCCACAGCGTGACGCTCAAGAATGGCCGCGATCATTCGCACCGTCGAGGACTTCCCGTTGGTGCCGACGACGTGCACGGAGGCGAAGCTGGTCTGCGGATCGCCCAACTGCCGAAGCAAGCGGCGCATCCGCTCGATCCCGAACCGCATACCGAACAGCTCCAGCGCCAGCAGATAGCGCTCGGCCTGCTCGGCGGTCCACACGGTCGTGGCGGCCTTCGCCGGAGCCGGCGTGCCGCTCACGTCCCGGTCTCCTCGAGATCCTCCCGCAAGCGGGCGAGCTTCCCGCGTTCGGCCTCGATCAGGTGCGGCGGCGCCTTCGCGATGAACCCGGGGTTGGCGAGTTTGCCTTCTGCGCGGGCGATCTCCGCGGTCAGCGCTGCCCGTCGCTGCTCGCGCTTGGCCGCTTCGACCGCTGGGTCCACCAGATAACCGGCGACGATTTCCACCACGCCCCCCGGCACGGGGACCAAAGCGGACGCCTCACCGTCGTCACCGATCGGCTCCAGGCGTGCCAGGCGCGCGATCAGAGTCTGCGTGTCGGCATACGCCGCCGGGATGCGGGCGGGCAGGATGGTCTTCGGCGGCAGGTCGGTGGTCTCACGCCAGGCGCGCAGGGCGGTCACGGCCGTGATCAGGTCCGCCACACGGGTCTCCGCCGGCACGTCGATGAGGGCAGGCTCTACGCGCGGGTAGGGCGCCGCGGCAAGCAGGCCGTCCTCGTGGCCGGGGACGTGCGTCCAAAGCTCTTCGGTGACGAACGGAATGAAGGGATGACAGAGAGCGAGAGTCTCGCTGAGCACGTAGGTGAGTGTCGCGGCGAGGTCGTCGTCGATCTCGCGGGTCTTGATCAGCTCTAGGTACCAGTCGCACAGCTCGCCGTAGACGAAGTCGTACAAGCCGAGAACCGCTTTGGAGAAGGCGAAGACCTCAACGCGCTCGGTCGTCTCCCCCACGATGCGCTGCAGCCGTGACAGGATCCAGCGGTCTTCCACCGTGGTCGGTCGTGCGGCAGGGCCGGTGCCCTCGGGGACCTTGCCGAGGATGAACCGCGAGGCGTTGAAGAGCTTGTTGGCCAGCGCTTGGCCTTGCGCGACCTTCTCTTCGCTGAACCGCACATCTTGCGTAGAGGACATCGCCATCAGGCCGAAGCGGACGGCGTCGGCGCCGTAGGCCGGAAAGTCTCCACCTTCGGTGAAAACTGGCGGGCGCGGACCACCGTCGATCAGGTCCAACGGGTCGATTCCGGTGCCGAGCGACTTGCTCATCCGCCGCCCGTCAGGGGCTTGGATGACCGAGTGGCAGTACACGTCGGTGAACGGCACCTCGCCGGTGAACTCGATGCCCATCATCACCATGCGAGCGACCCACAGGAAGAGGATGTCACGCGCGGTGGAGAGCACGTTCGTCGGGTAGAACGCGCGAAGCTGTGGTGTGTCATCGGGCCAGCCAAGCGTGGCGAACGGCCACAGCGCCGAGCTGAACCACGTGTCGAGCACATCAGGATCCTGCGTCCAGCCGTCGCCGGCCGGATGCTCGGCGCCGACGTAAGTCTCTTCGCCGCGGTAGTAGACAGGCAGCCGGTGACCCCACCACAACTGGCGGCTCACGCACCAGGGCCGGATGTTCTCCAGCCAGTCCAGGTAGCGGCGCGACTGGCTTTCGGGATGGATGCGCACGCGGCCCTCACGGACAGCGGCGATCGCGGGTGCGGCCAGTTCGTCCATCCGCATGAACCACTGCAGCGAGATGAGCGGCTCGATGCGCTCGCCCGAGCGGTGGGAGAACGGCACGGTGTGGGTGTAGGGCTCTGCGGCGCGCATCTGACCCGCGGCTTCGAGGTCGGCGACCACACGGGTGCGGGCCTGGGCGACCGTGAGCCCGGCATAGGCGCCGGCGTCCGCGGTCATGCACCCGTCCTCGCCGATGGCGCTCAATTCCTCCAGTCCGTGACGGCGCCCGATCTCGAAGTCGTTGGGGTCGTGGCCCGGGGTGATCTTCAGGCAGCCGGTGCCGAAGTCCACCTTCACGTAGTCGTCGGCGATGATCGGCAGCTCGCGCCCCACCAGCGGCAGCACGACGGATTTGCCGATCAGGTGCGTGTAGCGCTCGTCGGCGGGGTTCACCGCGACGGCAGTGTCGGCCAGCATCGTCTCCGGGCGCACTGTGGCCACGACGACCTCGCCGCTGCCGTCGCTGAGCGGGTAGGCCACGGAGAACAGCGTGTCGGTCACTTCGCGGTCCTCGACCTCAAGGTCGGAGATGGCCGACCCCGTGCCCGGATCCCAGTTGACCATGTAGTGGTCGCGGTAGATGCAGCCCTTGTCGTACAGAGCGACGAAGACCTTCACGACGGCCTTGGCGTACCCGTCGTCGAGGGTGAAGCGTTCTTCCTCGTAGTCGCAGGAGGCGCCCAGTCGTTTGAACTGGTCGATGATCGTGCCGCCGAACTCCGAACGCCACTCCCACACGCGCTCGGTGAATGCTTCGCGGCCGATCGCCTCGCGGCTCGTTCCTTCGGAGATCAGGCGCTTCTCCACCTGAGCCTGGGTCGCGATGCCGGCGTGGTCGGTGCCGAGGATCCACTTGGCACGCTGACCGCGCATTCGGTGCAGACGGATCAGCGCATCTTGGACGGAGCCGTTGAGCGCGTGGCCCATGTGCAGCGCGCCGGTGACGTTCGGCGGCGGGATGGCGATCGAGTAGTTCTCGTCCGCGGCGCCCTCCGGCTCGGGGTGGTACAGGCCGTCGGCCAACCAGCGCGCGCTGATGCGCGGCTCGACCTCGGCGGGGTCAAAGCGGGTGCGGTCCTGGAGGCTCACGGAGGCATGAGTCTACGAGCGACGAGGACGACGGGGCGAGCGCGGCGGGCAGCGTGACTGGTCGGCCTCAGGCGACGGCCGACAAGCCCGAGGCAAGCCCCGCTAACGCCGTGGGCGAGAAACGCACGCATAGAGTGCATATCTCGGCCATTGCGAAATCGTCCCGGCCAAGAACCGCCCGAGACATAATTTTTGATTGATATAGTTTATGTTCTATGCTGAGTCGCATGACCAATGTCGGCTACCTCATTCGCGACACACGCCGGGCGGCAGGCATCACGCAGGCGGAGCTGGCCGGCCGGCTCGGCGTTTCTCAACCGGCCGTGTCAGCGCTCGAGAAGGCGTCGAGCAACGTAAGCGTCCGGACCCTGGCCCGCGCCTTGGCGGCGATGGGCCAGGCTCCCCAGATCACCACCGTCCCCCTGCCCACGGTCGACGAACAGCAGATTCGAGACCACCTACGTCTGACCCCCGGCCAAAGGCTGCAGCGATTCGAGGCCTCCCAACACCGCGTGAGCGCCCTGCGAGCGAGCGCACGCCGTGCCTGACTTCGACCCGCAGGCCCTCCTCGCCGCGCTCGCCGCCGAAAGCGTCGACCACGTCGTCATCGGGGGCATCGCCGCCGTCCTCCACGGGTCACCGCGGTCGACGTTCGACCTCGACATCACATTCGACACCGCGGCCGACAACCTGGCCCGCTTGGGCCGGGCGCTCATCGGTCTCGGGGCGACCCTTCGAGGCGCACCGACGGATCTGCCGTTCGTCCCGGATGCCAGGACCCTCCGTCGCGTCGAGGTACTGACGCTGGACACACGGGCCGGCAGCCTCGACGTCCTGTCGCGACCTGCCGGCGCGCCCTCCTTCGCCACGCTGCGCGAGAGAGCAGACCGCTACGACATCGATGGGCTCCAAGTTCTCGTGGCCGCGATCGAGGATCTGATCACCATGAAAACTGCGGCCGGACGCCCTAAGGATCTCGCCGATATTGCGGAGCTCGATGCCATCCTGCGCCTGCGGCGCGAGCAGGACGTCAGCGCCGCGCGGCCTTGACGGCCACGCCGGCGAGCAACGGCCCGACGCGCTTGGCGAAGCCGACGGCGTCGACCTTGCGGGCGATGGCGAGTAGTTCCTCGCGCTCGCGCGGATCCAGGTGATCGGGTCGACCCTTGCTTTTGGCCAGCAGCTCCTGCAACCGCTTACGGTCCTTGGCCGGTAGGTCGCCCCAGTGCTCACGAGCGGCCCTGGTGACCTCGGCCGTCACCGTGACGACGAGCACCCACGGGATGGCGCGGACGGTCGGAACGAGCTTGCGGGCGTCGGCCATCAGGCCGACTCGGCAGCCGGCTCGTCGGCTTCCTCGTCCGGCGCGGCCTCCGTGACCAGCGTCGGGGGCAGGCCCTTCAAGATAGTGTCCTTGGTCACGACACACTTCTTTACGTCGCGACGGGACGGAAGCTCGAACTGCACCTCGAGAAGCACCTCTTCGATGATCGAGCGCAAACCGCGGGCGCCCGTCTCACGCTCAAGAGCGCGCTCCGCGATGGCGGTGAGCGAGTCGTCGGAGAAGACGAGCTCGATTCCGTCGAAGGAGAAGAACCGCTGGAACTGCTTGGTCAGTGCGTTTCGCGGCTCGGTGAGGATCGTGATGAGGTCCGAGTGCGTCAGCTGATGCACCGCGCTGACCACCGGCAATCGGCCGATGAACTCAGGGATCAAGCCGTAGTTGACCAGATCCTCAGGCAGAACCTTTTCGAACACCTCGGGGGCGCCGTCGCGCTCGCGAGCCTCCATCGAAGCACCGAACCCGACACCGTTGTTGCCGATCCGGCGCTCGATCACCTTGTCGAGGTGCGCGAACGCCCCGCCGCAGATGAACAGGATGTTCGTCGTGTCGATCGACAGAAACTCCTGGTGGGGATGCTTGCGCCCACCCTGCGGCGGAACCGAGGCGGTGGTGCCCTCGAGAATCTTCAGGAGCGCCTGCTGCACGCCCTCGCCCGACACATCCCGCGTGATCGACGGGTTGTCGGCCTTGCGGGCGATCTTGTCGACCTCGTCGATGTAGATGATGCCTGTCTCGGCCTTCTTGACGTCGTAGTCAGCGGCTTGGATCAGCTTCAGGAGGATGTTCTCGACGTCCTCCCCCACGGACCCGGCCTCGGTCAAGGCCGTTGCGTCCGCGATCGCGAACGGCACGTTGAGGATGCGGGCCAGCGTCTGGGCCAGCAGCGTCTTGCCGCAGCCTGTCGGCCCGAGCAGCAGGATGTTGGACTTCTGCAGCTCGATGTCCGCGTCCTCGGACTGCATCATCTGGACGCGCTTGTAGTGGTTGTAGACCGCCACCGAGAGCGTCCTCTTGCTCTCCTCCTGCCCGACGACATAGTCGTCGAGCACGTCACAGATCTCACGAGGCTTGGGGAGGTTCTCGATATCGAACGAGGGCGGAGCCGTCAGCTCCTCGTCGATGATCTCGTTACAGAGGTCGATGCACTCGTCGCAGATGTAGACCCCAGGGCCCGCGATGAGCTTCTTGACCTGCCGCTGCGACTTGCCGCAGAAGCTGCACAGAAGCTGTTCGTTTGAATCGGTGGGGCGTGCCATCGGCTTCCTCTTCCTCCTACCTCACGGAGCTAATGCTCCGTGATCACCCTGTCGATGATGCCGTACGTCTTGGCCTCTTCGGAGGACATGAAGTAATCGCGTTCGGTATCGGTGCGGACCTTGTCGTATTCCTGGCCCGTGTGCTTGGCAATGATGTGATCGAGACGCTGCCGGATATCGATGATCTCCTTGGCGTGGATCTCGATGTCCGTCGCCTGCCCCTGGAACCCCGAGCTCACCTGATGGATCAGGATCTTGGCGTTGGGCAGGGCCATGCGCTTGCCCGGCGCTCCGCCGGCGAGCAGCAGTGCACCCATCGACATCGCGATGCCGACGCAGATGGTCGACACGTCCGGCTTGATGAACTGCATCGTGTCGTAGATCGCCAGGCCCGCGTAGACCGAACCGCCGGGCGAGTTGACGTAGATCGAGATGTCCTTGTCGGGATCTTCGGACTCCAGATGCAGCAACTGGGCGACGATGAGGTTGGCGATCTGATCGTCAACCGGGGTCCCCAGGAAGATGATGCGCTCGTTCAGCAGTCGGCTGTAGATGTCAAAGGCACGTTCGCCTCTTGACGTCTGCTCGACCACCATGGGGACAAGTGGGCTCATGGTCCTCGCTCTGTTTCGCTTCCGGGCTCAGGTTCCTCCTCATGTGGACGCTATTTCAGTGTCGATGAGGAGCGAAGGGCAAGCCTACCAACGTGATTGGGGCGGCTCGCCGGGTTCGCTGAGCCACCCCTGGGCAGGCCGTCAGCCGCGTCGGGCGTACGCGGCGGCCTGCCGGCCCACGAGGCTGACCATGTCCCCCAGCGTGAGGTTCATGTCGCCCAGATGCAGACCCCATGTCGGCCCGAGCACGGCCGTGGGGACCGGCCGCGTCTCGCCGGCGGCGGTCGAGTGGTCGATCTGCAGCCACGTCGCCCCACCCGAGGTGACGCAGTGGCCGCTCAGGAGCCCAGGGTAGGTGACCCACGGCGTGCCGAGCGTCGCGTCGGCCGCGAAGAATGCGCGCAGCGGAGCGGTGCCCCCGGCGAGGGCAGCCGGATTGGTGCACAGCACCTGAAGCCCCGGGCTGGCCGTGCGGCCGAACAGGGAGTTGGCCGGCGGCGGCACGTCGAACGTCGAGTAGGCCACGACACAGCCCACCTGAGCGGCCTTGCGGCAGGCCGGGATGTGCTGGAAGTCGCCACCCACGTCGCGGCCCGCCTTCACCGTGACGTTGCCACCGATCAGCAGCGCTGAGACGAGCCGGCGCCGGACGGCGGGGCGCGGATCGATCTCCTTGGTGATGAGTTGCCGCACCATGAACGAGCCCTGGGAGTGGCCGATCAGCACCACACCGCGCCCGTGGTTCTCGTGGCGCAAGTAGTCCAGCCAGGCGGCTCGCACGTCTCCGTAGGCCAGGACGCGCGCCGCGGGGGTCACCGGGACCTGCCCCAGGATCGCGGGCACGGTCAGCTGCCGGTAGATCGGGGCGAACACCCGACAACGGGCGGCGAACCGCGAGGCCTGCGCCTTGGCCACGCCGATCTGCGCCGGGTCGATGTCCAGCGTGGCGTTCGCCGTCCGCTGAGCGCTGACCGTCGGGTATACGTAGAAGCAGTCGATCTTCGGCCGCTTCACGGCTCCGAAGCGCTCCACGGTCTTGGTGCCGGAGACGGTGACGGCGGTCGCCGTGCGGTCGGCCAGGCATGGGTTGGCCTTCAAACCGGGCCGACACAGCCACACGGTGGCCTGCGCGCCGGAGGCCGCGCAGCACGCGGCGAAGACGGAAGCCAGGAGGACGGCGGTGAAGGCGAGTTTGGAGCGCATCGGCCGACCATACCCGCGAGCGTCGGCGCGAGGCGCCGGACGATCTACTCGTCTTCGTCTTCGGCAGCCACAGGATCCGCGGCGACGGCCTTGGCGTTCTCGACCAGGAAGTCGATCGCGGCCCGCTGCGCGAGATCGTCACGCAACTCGTCCAGGCGCCCCGCCTTGGTGAGGCGATCGCGAAGCTTCTCCGGCGTTGTCTGCTCGGTGATCGCCGGCTCGGCCAGTGCTTCCAGCACGTCGCCGTCGGACGGCTCAATCTCTTCGGCCTCCACGACAGCGGCGATGACCGCCTCGCGGCGCAGCGCCTGCTCGGCGTCAGGTCGGGCCTCGGCGATGATCTCGTCCTCGCCGCGACCGGAGATCTGCAGGTAAAGCTCCTTCGTGATGCCCTGGTGCGACAGCGAGTGGATCATCCGCTCCCACAGTTCTTTGGCGCGCGCGTCCACCAGCGCCTCGGGGACCTCCATGGTCGCGTTGGCCGCGACGGCGTCGAGCACGGCTTCGCGGTACTCGCCCTCGATCTTGGCTTCGTCGGCCTCGCGCAGCTTGGTGGCGATGTCCTCGCGCAGCTCGGCGATCGTGTCCAAGCCGGCGGCATCGGAGGCGAACTCGTCGTCCGCGGCCGGCAGCTGCTTCTCGCGCACATCCTTGACCGTGATCTCGAACTGCGCTTCCTGCCCGGCGAGATGCTCAGCCTGGTAGTCGTCGGGGAAGTTGAGGGTGATCGTGCGCTCTTCGCCGGCGGCCATGCCGACGAGCTGCTCCTCGAAGCCGGGGATCAGCCGACCGGAGCCCAGCTCGATCATCTGGTCGCGGCCTTCGCCGCCCTCGAACGGTGTGCCGTCGATCGATCCCACGTAGTCCATGACGAGATGGTCGCCGTCCACTGCGGGACGCTCTACCGTCTCCAACTTCGCCTGGCGCTCGCGCATCACGTCGAGTTCGACGTCCACGTCGTCGTCGCTGTCGTTCGGCTCGCGGCGGCCGACCTCGACGCCCTTGTAGTTCCCGAGCACGGCGACGGGCCGGACGCCGATCTCAAAGGAGAAGCGCAACGGCTCACCTTCGTCGGGCAGATCGCCCAAGTCGATGTCCGGGTCGCCGATCGGCACGATGTCGGCCGCGTCGAGCGCCTGCATGTACCAGCGGCCCAGCGCGCTGCGCACGGCCTCGTCGAGCACGGTCGCCCGGCCGATCCGCTGGATCACCACGGGCGCGGGGACTTTGCCCTTGCGAAACCCGGGCATCTTGATGTCGCGTCCGAGGGATCGGGCAGCGGCGTCAACGCGCGCGTTGACCTCCGCGGCGGGGATCTCGGCGTCCACCCGGACGCGCGACTCGGGGAGTTCAGTGACTGTGGCGGTGACGTCAGGCATGGGCGGGGCACGATAGCGTCGGGCCGTGCCCGCGCGTCCGCTCACCCGCTCCGAACGCGTGGCCGCCCGGCTTCTCACCGGCCCATTGGGTCACCTCTGGGCCGGCGCCGCCGACGTGGCCGTCCTCGTCGGGCGACTTACGTGGGCCCGCCTCAGGAGTTGAGGCAGAAGATCGGCCAGCGCCCTGGGACGCCCTTGAGTTCGTGGTCGCCGCGCCATTCAAAGCCGAGCCCAGACCCGACCACCGTGCCGTAGGTGGTGCCGGAGGTGAGCACCTCGCCGGGCTCGGCCAGCCCGACTACCCGGGAGGCGATGTGCACGGCCATGCCGCCCACATCGTCGCCGATGATCTCGCACTCCCCGGTGTGCAACCCGGCACGAACCGGCAGGCCGAGTTCGTACATCGCCGCGTTGATTGCGCCGGCGCAGCGGATAGCTCGCGAAGGGGCGCCATCGAACGTGATCAGGAAAGCGTCCCCGATCGTCTTCACCTCCAGCCCGTCGTAACGAGCGATGAGGTCGCGGACGGTTGCGTCGTGAACGCTCAGCAGGTCACGCCAACGCTTGTCGCCGAGGTCTGAAGCGCGCACCGTTGCATCGACGATGTCGGTGAAGAGCACGGTCAGCAGCGCGCGCTCACTCTCGCCACCCCGGCGGCCGCCGGTGACGAACTCCTCCAACTCCCCCAGGATCGCCTCGCTGTCCCCGGCCGACGGCAGGTTGTCGTCGCCGGGAAGCTCCACGTAGCGCGCGCCCGGAATGTGCTCGGCGAGGAATCGGGAGTGCTGCACATCGATGAGGCGATCGCCGGTCCGGTGCATCACCAACGTGGGAACGTTCAGAAGTGGCAGCAGGTCCCTCACGTCAGCGTCGCTGAACGCCGCCGCGAGTTGGCGCATGCCACCAGGGCTGGCCGACAGGCGTTCCAGGCGCGCGTACCACTCGCGCATCCGCTCGTCGCCCGCGTTCGACGGTGCGATCCGATCGAAGTTGTGCCCGGTCCCCCAGTGCTCCACCAGGTTCTCGATGGCTTGGGCGCGCTCCTCGTCGTTATGGGTCCATTCGTACCCCGGCGCCGAAACCGCGCGGGATATCGACGCGTAGAAGACCAGCGCGCTGACCCGCTCGGGATGGCTGGTGGCGAGCTTTACGATCGTCGGACCGCCGGTGATGTACCCGAACAGGATGGCCCGCTCGCTCTCGGCGGCGTCCAGCACGGAGAGCAGATCGCTGACGTCGTGGTCAGGCGGCGCTCCCGGCGCGATCAGATCCGACATTCCGGTCCCGCGCTGGTCGTACATGATCAGCCGGGCGAACGACCCGATCCGCTCCAGGAAGCGGCGCAGGCTCGGGTCCTCCCAGTAGTGCTCGATGTGCGTGATGTTCCCGGAGGCGAACACGACATCGACCGGTCCGGCACCCGAGATCGAGTACGCGATGTTCACATCGCCCGCTCGGGCGTAGAACGTCTTCGGGGCCATGCCGGCCAAGACTACGCGCGATGCTCAAGCAGGCACCGCAACGCGGTCGTCGGCCTCCGAGGGCGCCGGCGTCGGCACCATCGGCGGCTCGTCCGGCGCCGTCGTGGCGGCCGGGGTCTCACGGTACTGCCGGCCCGCCACCAGCCCGTACAGGATGAAGCCCGCGAAGGTGACGATGCCGCCGTACATCATCGCGTCGTTACCCGCCGCATGCAGTGCGTACAGCGAGTAGATGGTGGCCAGGACCGCGACGATGTTCCCCGTTCGCGCTAGCTTGGCGGGCACGTGCTCGACCCGCTGCAACACCATCAGGGCCGCCATGCAGAGCAGGTACGGAATCAGGTTGGTGACGACGGCCAAGTTGATGAGGACGGTGAACTGCTTATCCAGAGAGGGACTGACCGTCATGAAGGAAAGCACCGACTGGGTGGCGGTGATCACGCACATGCCGATGATCGGCGCTCCGGCCCGGGTGACCTTCTTGAACAGCTTCGGGAAGTAGCCGACCATGGCCGACGAGCGCGCGACCTCGGCGATCGTGAACTGCCAGGCGAACAGCGAGCCGAAGCACGACACGACCAGCATGCCCACGACGATCTTGCCGATCGTGGGGTTGAACATGGACGCGAAGGCCAAGCCGAACGGTGCCGAGGAGTTCGCCAGCTTGTTGCCGGGGACGATGCCCGCGATGACGCTCGTGGAGACGATGTAGAGAACCCCGACGATGAGCGTGCCCGCCATGATCGCGATCGGCACGTTCTTCTTGGGGTTTTCCACCCGGCCGGTGTTCGCCGCAGCCGATTCCAAGCCCAGGAACGCCCACAGCGTGACCGCGATGGAAGCCGAGACGCCGTGGAAGAACCCGTAGTGGTGCGGGTTCCACTGCTGCACGTACCGGTGCCCGGAGAAGAAGAACCAGCCGACGATGCAGATGCCGACGACCGGGATGATCACGCCCCAAACGGTGAGCGCGGAGATGGTGCCGGTGCGCTTGGCCCCCCAGAAGTTCAGCACCGACGCCAGCCACAAGGCGGCGATCGCCGCGACCGCGGTAGGCCATGGCCCAAGCGAGGTGTCGAAGAAGTTGGTCGCGTACCCGACCAGGGCAACCGCGATGGCCACGTTGGCGATCACCAACGAGATGAAGTACGTGTAGTTGGTGAGGAAGTTGCCGGCCTTACCGAAGGTGTACTCGGCGTAGCCGCCCATCCCACCCTCGCGGTTGCTGAACGTTCCGGCCCGCGCGAACGCGTAGGCCAGGCAAGTCGCGCCGGCAGCCGTGACGACCCAGGACAGCACCGAGATGGTGCCGACCTGAGCCAAGTTGGCCGGGAGCAGGATGATGCCGGCGCCCATCATGTTCACGACGGTGAGGATGGTGAGCTGGCGTACGCCCATCTTCTTGGCTTCGGTCTTCATGACATCTCCTTGGGGTCGGGCGTGGCCTGCAGGACGTAGCCATGGGCGCGAACTCCGCCGTCGGCCGCGGGCGCGAGGTGCACCCCTTGGATCTCGGGCGCAAAGCCGGGCAGCAGGTTGATGCCCTCCTCCAACGCCAGGAAGTAGTCGCGCTGCTCAACCCCCCACACCTCGCCGGGCACCACGCACAGGATGCCGGGCGGGTACGGCAGCGCGCCCTCGGCGGCCACCCGTCCGAGAATGTCGCGGATCGGCACGAGCTCCACGTTGCCGCGGGTGAATTCGTCGTTGGCGTGATCGGCGCTCACCGCGACCTTGGGGAAGTACTCCTCACGGAACATCGCCTTCTGCAGCTGCTTGACGTCACGCTCCTTATAGAAGTCGTGCATCTCCTGCGCGAGCTGCCGGATGGTGTAGCCGTCGTACCGCTGGGTGTGGGCACCGTAGATCGTCGGGAGCACCTGTTCCAGCGGCGCGTCGGCCTTGATCAGCTCCTCGAAGCGGACGAGTTGCGCGACCAGGTTCTGCATCTTCGGGATGGTCTCGGCCGGCGTAAGCAGGAACAAAATCGAGTTGAGGTCACACTTCTCGGGGATGATTCCGTTCTCGCGCAGGTAGTTGGCGAGGATGTTGGCGGGGACCCCGAACGCCTCGTACTCCCCGGTGGCGGTGTCGAGTCCCGGCGTGGTGAGCAGGAGCTTGTTGGGATCCACGAAGTACTGATGCTCGGCGTAGCCGTCGAATCCGTGCCACGGCTCCCCCGGCGCAAACGCGAAGAACTCTCGGTCGGTTGAGATCTCCTCGGTGCTCGCGTCCTGCCACGGCGCACCGTGGACCTGCTCGGGGACGAACGGTCGCACCATCGAGCAATCGCGCAGGATCATTTTGCGCGCCTCGATGCCGACCTCGACCGCTTCTTTCCACAGCCGCTCGCCGCTGCCCCTGGAGTGCATCTGGGCGTTGACATCCAGTGAGGCGAAGATGGGGTAGAACGGGCTGGTGGAGGCCTGCATCATGAACGCGTTGTTGAAGCGATCGTGGTTCACGTACCGCGCCTGGCCCTTGATGTGCGCGTCCTTCTTGTGGATCTGGGAGGCCTGCGAGAAGCCGGCCTGTTGCTTGTGCACCGACTGCGTGACGATGATCCCGGGGTCGTCCTCACCCAGTTCCAGCAGCAGCGGCGAGCAGTCGCTCATCATCGGGATGAACTGCTCGTACCCGACCCAGGCGGAGTCGAACAGGATGTAGTCACACAGGTGGCCGATGCGATCGACGACCTGGCGAGCGTTGTAGATGGTGCCGTCGTAGGTGCCGAGTTGAATTACGGCGAGACGTATCGGGCGCTTGGCCTCAGCCCGGGCCGGGTCCACCTTGCCGACGCGTTCACGCAGGTAGGCCTCCTCGAAGCACCGATCGTCGATGCCGCCGATCAGGCCGAATGCGTTGCGCGCCGCCTCCAGGTAGACCGGCGTCGCGCGGGACATCAAGAGCGCGCCGTGCAGGATCGACTTGTGGTTGTTGCGGTCGTACAGAACGAGGTCGCCGGGCGTGAGCAGTGCGCCGAGCACCACCTTGTTCGAGGCCGACGTGCCGTTCAGGACGAAGTAGGTCTCGTCGCTGTTGAAGACCTCGGCCGCGTGGCTCTCCGCGTCGTAGGGCGCACCCTCGTGGATGAGCAGATCGCCCATGTTCACGTCGGCGTTGCACAGGTCCGCCCGGAAGAGGTTGGGCCCGAAGAAGTCGAGCAGCCTTCGACCGGCCGGGTGACGTCGATAGAACTGACCGCCCTGATGGCCGGGGCAGTCGAATGCCGAGTACCCCTTGCGCTCATAGCTGGCGAGTGCGCCGAAGAACGGCGGCAGCACCTCTCCGTCGTACTTGAGGGCGGCCGTCTCCACGACGCGTCCGAAGAATTCGGCGTTCTGTTCGTCGGAGGCGAGCACCCCGGTGATCCCGTGGACATCGAGATCGACGCCGTGCTCAGGCTCAGACACCACGAAGACAGGAAGGCCGAAGCCGGTGGCCTCGAGCCGAGAAACTACGCCGTCGTTCACGTCGGAAGCCGAGAGGACGACAGCGCTCACATCGGTGAAGTCGGTGTCCTGGGGGTCCACCACTTCACGCTCGGTGTCCACGAACCGCGCGACGGCGGGGTTCACGGCGATGGTTCCGGCATAGCTCGGATGTGTGGTGCTCATGCGGTCACCGTACGTACGCCGTCGTGGACCGTCATCGGTACCGACCCGTAGGCCGCCGAGTAGTTTGCGCGGCCTCCCGGGGAGCCGGGGGCGTTCTACGTCGGCGCGCCCGTAGTTATGGCCGATGTCATGCGCGGGCGGGCACTGGAAGCTGTCCGTACATGTACAAGACGATCATCATCGGTGTCGCGGCTCATGACGACATGGGCGCCGACGCACTGCACCTCGCTCAGCAGCTGGCGTCCTCGGGCGCCGAGTTCATCGGGCTCTGCGTCACCACCGACGCCGGCCAGGAGACGGGCGCCGCCACCGACACCGTCCGCCATTTCGCACTTGCCCACCCGGGCGTAGAGGTCGATGTACAGATCGCCTCCACCGCGGCCAAGGGCCTGCACGATGCTGCGGTCCGTCATCGCGCGGACCTGATCGTCGTCGGTTCCTCGCACCGGGGCCAGCTCGGCCGCATCTTCGCCGGCGACGACGCCGCCGCAACGATGCGCGGCGCGCCCTGTGCGGTCGCGATCGCCCCGAAGGGCTACGCGCAGAGCACCGCCCCGCTCGCGCGTATCGGAGTCGGGTATGACGGCGGCGACTCCGCCGCCGCGGCTTTGGCGCGTGCTGAGCAGATCGCCGGCACCCTCAGCGCTTCGGTCCATGTGTTGGGCGTGGTCGAGATCCCGGGCGGCGGCGCGTCCCTCGGCTACTACGGTGGCGGTATTGACGACCAGGTCGCCGAGATGCACCACACGCTCGCGGACCTACCGGTCGCCGGACGCACCGTCGTGGTCGGCTTGGCCACGACCGAGCTCGTCCGGTGGGCCGAATCGGTCGACCTCCTCATGCTCGGCTCACCGCATCACGGCCTCGCCGAGCGAGTGTTCTTCGGCAGTTCGGCCGACGCTCTCGCGGTGCGCAGTCCGCGCCCGCTGCTGCTCATCCCGCCCGCCGTCGCCTCACCTGAGGTGGCCGAAGCAAAGCTGAGCGCAATCCCTGCCCCGTAGGTATCCGGCCAGGCTGTGGGCTCAGCGGACCTGCACGACCTGCGTCATCTGCACGGGATGCAGCGCGCAGAAGATCTTGTAGGTGCCGGGCCGGTCGAGCTTGAGGCTGTACGTCTTGCCGCCCTTGAGGTCGGACGAGGAGAAGCCGTACGGCCCGCTGGCCAACGTCACATCGTGCGCCACGGTGTCGTTGAACGCCCACGTGACGGTTGCGCCGCGCGGCACCGAAAGGTTGCGCTGCGAGAACGCGAAGTTGTTGATGTCCACCTGTGTGTTGCCCGCCTCCCAGGCCGTCGCACCGGGCGGCCGCGCGATGCTCACCGCGAGGCCGCGGGCGTTGATGCCGGTAAGTGGGACGGTGAAGGCAGGGGCAACCTGCCGGCCAGGTCGGGCGGTGGTGAGGATCTTCACGTCCTCCGGTGTCGGGCAGCGCATCGATGCAGCCGCAGCGGTGGCGTCCGGCGCGATGTAGACCACCAACAGGCCCATGACGCGCGTGTGCGGCAGGTGGGCGTCGTAGGTGGAGGTGAGCTTGAGCTGCTCGCCGGCGCGTACGGGGTACCCTGTAGCGGTCGTGAAGCGACTCATGTTGATGGGGCCTGGCTCGTGGAGGATCGGATGCACCTTGTAGAAGGCGTCGGAGGCCAGCCCCCACGTCGGACGTGATCGAAAGATCGCCCGATCTCCGCACGCGGGCTGCGTGACGGTAAGGCCCCGGGCTCCGCCGTGGACATGCCCCAACCCGGCGATGACCCGGCCGTTCACGGGCACCGTTTTTGAGTCATAGCGACGGTCGACGCTTCCCGGAGCCCCTCCACCTGGCACGTCGTAGACCAAGCCCTGCCGACCATGGGAGGCGTCGAAGATCATCGGAACGATCGCCGTCAGGTTGGTGTTCTCGTCCCATGTGATCCGCCAGCGGATCAGCACGGAGTCCGTTTGGGCCCGGTGGTTCATCAGCATCCACACGATCGCCCACTGATCGCTGCCGCGCGACTTGTAGCCGTAGCCAGGAGGCAACTGCATCTGGTCGCGCTCCTCACCGTCACCGTAGAACGGCACCGGCACCTGCGTCCCGGCCGCGTCGGTGTGCCCGTCGCCCAGGTTGGCGAAGACGATGTGGTGGAGCATGATCCGGTTGATCGGCACGGCCTTGCCGGTCTTTGGATCGACGACGTCCGCCTCCATGTGGGTGATGAAACCGTCGGTCGCCGGATGGTCGACCTTGTACGTCAGCTGCTGCTTCACCGAGTACCCGGGGACCACGACCGGGCCGTAGGTGAACGTCTTGGTGACGGACTGCGCGATCGCGCCGGCCGCGGGCACGAGCAACAGGATGAGCACCAACGCAAAGACGCGGAGGAGCCGGGCGGTCGAGGACGCCATGAAGCGATCCTAGCCTGGGGTGACGACGCCTGCAGCAATTCCCGACGACTCCTCGCCGCGATTCTCGCCAGACTGCGCGGATGCACGACATCCGCACTGACGCGCCGGCGCCCCGAACCGCGCTGGTCGTCGGGGCGGGGATCGGCGGCCTGGCTGCGGCGGTGGCGTTGCGCCGGCTCGGCCTCCAGGTGCAGATATTGGAGCGAGCGTCGTCGCTCGCACCTGGCGGCGCCGGGTTGACGCTTTGGCCCAACGCTTTACGCGCGCTCGACGAACTCGGTGTGGGCGCCATGGTCCGGGAGTCTGCGCGCCCAATCTCCTCGAGCGCCATCCTCGCGCCTGACGGGCGGGTTCTGACCGAGGCGCCGCTGGGCGCAATCACAGCGCGCTTCGGGCCTGTGCTGGCCCTGCACCGCGCCGACCTGCGGCACGCTTTGCTAACCGCGGCGGGCGCCGAGCTGGTAACCCTCGGCGCGATCGTGATCGGGGCGATCAACCAGGAGGATGTGGCCGGCGTGCGCCTGATGGACGGCAGTGAACACCGCGCCGACGTCGTTGTGGCCGCCGATGGCATCGGTTCGATCATGCGCGCGACCGTGATCGACGGCGAAGGCAGGCCCCGGTACGCGGGCGCGACGAGCTGGCGAGGTGTCGCACCGCTGGGCCTTCACGAAGTAGGCGCCAGCGAGACCGTCGGCGCCGGCCTGCGGTTCGGGATCGTCCCGCTGCCCGACGATCGGACCTATTGGTTTGCCACGGCGACGGGCGCGAGGACCGTGACGTCTGACGGCGATCACGTCCGGGCCGGTCTGCTCAAACGGTTTGCCGGCTGGCACAAGCCCATCTGCTCGTTGATCGAAGCCACCGATCCGGTGGACATCATCGCCACGGATCTGGAGGAGTTGCCGCAACTCGGCTCCTGGACCAGCGGACGGATCGCGCTGCTCGGCGATGCGGCGCATGCCATGACGCCCAACCTCGGTCAGGGCGCTGCGATGGCGATCGAGGACGCCGTCGTGCTCGGGCGTGAACTCGGCCGCGGTCGGCGGGACGTGGAGACGGCGTTGGAGGCCTACAACGCGGCGCGGCGCCCGCGGGTGGAGCGGATCGCGCGCGAGTCGCGGCGCATCGGCAGGGTCATGCAGGCCCGCCGCCCGGCCGCTGTGCGCGCTCGCGCCTGGGTGCTGCGGGTAACACCGGCGGCAGCCACGCAGAGGCGCCTGACACGCGTGGTCGACTTCGAGTGAGTTCACCCGAAGCCCGCTCTTGGATCCGGCGCTACCGTCTCGTGGGTATGAGGTCCGTTGTCACCCGCAGTGCCTCCTCCTGGCTCGCGCTCCTCACCCTTACCCCGTTGATCGTCGGATGCGGCGGATCGTCCACTTCGTCGCCCCGGGCATCGACGGCGCAGACGGTCACCGCCAGCACGGCGTTCCCGGTGAACGTGCGCGTCAACGTGTCGGACACCGCTCCGGATTGGGGACTGCCCATCACCGTCGATGGTCGCGTCACAGGGGTTGGTGCCCATCGGACGGCCGACCTTCAGTTTCTCGCGCACGGTGAGCACTGGCGAACGGTCAAACAGGCTCCCATCCAGGCGGACGGCACCTACCGTTTCGATCTGGCCCCCAAGCGAAGCGGCGCGCTGCGCGTAACGGTCGCACGGAGCAAGAAGATCAGCCGGCCACAGCCAGTTCGCGTGCGAGTGAAGGTGTCGGTCGACCGCACCAGGCTGAACCCGAAGCACGGCCGACCTGCCGTACTGGCCGGTCGAGTCGGTCCGCATGCTGCAGGTCGTGATGTGGCCGCCGAGACGTACGTGAAGGGCCACTGGCAACGGGTGGCCCGAACGCAGACCGCCGGCGACGGTGGCTACCGCCTCACCTGGCAGACCCACGGCCGCCCGTACGTACGAGTCGTCGCAGCCGGCGATCAGCGTCTGCAACCCACCTCCGTTCTGGCGGGCGTGATCGGCCCCGAACGCGACGGGCTGGACACCGGCGGAGTGGCCATGACGGCCACGGGCCCGCTGCGTAACGCGCTGGCCTCCCGGTTTGACGACTACGACCTACCACTGGCTTGCGGCGGCACGCTGGGCCGCAGCCAGCAGGGGGTCGCCCACAAGACACTCCCCTGCGGGACGCTTGTGACGATCGTCTACAACGGCCGCTCGGTCCAGGTGCCGGTGGTCGACCGTGGCCCCTACATCGCCGGGCGCGAGTTCGACCTCACGGGAGCGACCGCGAACGCCCTCGGCTTCGAGGGCGTGCACGAGATCCTGGTCTCACCGTAGGGGGGGCACCTTCTCGCCTGACTCCTCTGTTCCAAGGTGGCTCAGCAAATACATGCTAATATCTGCATATGCTTATACCTTTGCCGGTCACCGATGCGTGACGTTCCCCGTCTGAAGGCCGAGTTCTTCAAGACACTTGGGCACCCGCTGCGCATCCGTGTCCTCGAACTGCTCGCCCCCGGCGAGCAGTCGGTCGCCGACCTCCTCGCAGCCATCGACGTCGAGCAGCCGCACCTCTCCCAGCAGCTCGGCGTCCTGCGCCGCGCTGGGTTCGTCAGCACCCGGCGGGAGGGATCGAGCGTGGTCTACATGCTCGCCGATGAGCGGATCGTCGATCTACTCGGAGTCTCCAAACAGATCCTGATGGACATGCTGACCGCCACGCGCGACGAGCTGCGCGCGTCGTGAACGGTTCGCCGGCGGGCCATCTTCGACACCTACTCCCCTGCCGCGGCGACTACCGTGGTCTGCGCGGTGCGTGGCGAGGCGATCTGGTGGCCGGCATCACGGTCGCCGTGGTCGCACTGCCGCTCGCGCTCGCCTTCGGCGTCGCCTCCGGCCTGGGCGCCGAAGCGGGGATCGTCACGGCGATCATCGCCGGGATCGTGGCCGGCGTTTTCGGCGGCTCGCACGTGCAGGTCAGTGGCCCAACCGGTGCCATGACCGTCGTGCTGGTGCCCGTAGTCGCCCACTTCGGCGCCTCCGGCGTCGTGGTCGTCGCGCTACTCGCGGGCCTCGTGCTGATGCTCGCGGGCGCACTGCGCCTGGGCCGCTACTCGGGCGTCCTGCCATGGCCGGTCATCGAGGGCTTCACGGTCGGCATCGCCCTGCTCATCTTCCTGCAGGAGGTGCCGGCGGCACTGGGCGTGCCCAAGCCCGACGGCACGAACACAGCCATCGTGGCCGCCGACGCGGTAGGCACGTGGGCCGGCGGGAGCTGGGACACACTGGCGATCGTGATGCTGGTGGTCGCCGTGATGGTGGCGGCGCCGCGCATCCATCGCTCCCTGCCGGGCTCGCTGATCGCCGTCGCTATCGCGACGCTCGGCGCCGAACTCCTCGGGCTGTCGGTCGCCCGGATCGGCTCGATTCCGTCCGGTCTCCCCAGCCCGCACTTTCCACCTGTGGATCTCGCCCGACTGCCCGAGCTGATCTCCCCCGTCCTCGCCGTCGCCGCGCTGGCCGCACTGGAGAGCCTGCTGTCGGCGAAGGTCGCTGACGGAATGTCCGACGGCGACCCGCACGACTCCGACCGCGAGCTCGTCGGCCAAGGCCTGGCCAACGTCGCCGTCTCGTTCTTCGGCGGGATGCCGGCCACCGGGGCGATCGCGCGCACCGCCGTGAACGTGCGCGCCGGCGGGCGCACCCGCATGGCCGCGATCGTCCACGGTGTGGTGCTGGCCGTGATCGTGATCGCCCTCGCGCCGATCGTCGCGGCGATCCCGCTCGCCGCGCTCGCGGGCGTGCTGATGGTGACCGCGGTGCGCATGGTGGAGCTGGGCACGACCGCCCGGATCCTGCGGTCCAGCCGCGGCGACGCGGCTCTGCTGCTCATCACCGCCATCGCCACCGTCGCGTTCAGCCTCGTCATCGCCGTCGGCGTCGGCGTGGCCCTGGCCTGCGTGCTCGCCCTGCGCGCCATGGCCGACGCCACCGCGTTCGAACGCGAACCCCTCGATCTGGTGGCCGTCGACGACGAGCTCGAACACGCATTGCTGCAGGAGCACATCGTCACCTACCACCTCGACGGCGCACTGTTCTTCGGTGCCGCGCAACGCTTCCTGCTCGAACTCACCGACATCAGTGATGTCGAGGTGGTGATCCTGCGCCTCGGCCGACTGCGCGTGCTTGACAGCACCGGTGCCCAGGCCCTGGCCGACCTCGTGACCCAGTTCGAGCGACGCCACATCACCGTACTGCTGACCTCGCTGCGACCGGAACACCGTCCGCTCCTGGAGCAGGTCGGGGTCCTCGACGCGCTCGCGCACACCAACCACCTGATGCCGTCGATGGACGCCGCGCTCGACCATGCGCACCGGCACCTGCTCCGCAACCGTGACGCCTACGCGCGGGACGAGGCCCCGCGCGCGGCGTAAGCGTCAGACCGCCGGCGTCATCCGAGCCGGGTCGGCGAGCAGGTCCAGGAACGACTCGCTGAGCGGACTGAGGCCGACACAACATTTGACCTCTGATTGGGAGTCCGGCGGCGTGAGCGTCGCGTTGTACAGGTAGCCGCCGGGCTTCCAGGACACCTGCAGCGTCGAACGCTTCCACCGGGCGACCTCCTCCCCAGCCTTGCCGCTCTTATCACCGGTCGACGTGATCTTGCGCTCCAGAGCAACCACGTCTTCAGCAGTCACCGCCAGGATGAAGTGCTGGGGCAGGCCTCCGGCCTGCATCTTCTGGCCCTGACGCAACGCGGAGCGGCCGAGCAGCCCGCCAAAACCCCGGGCGGCTACACCAGCGGAATAGCTGCTGGGCCGCGAGAACAGGCACGCGTCCACGATCGTCTCGGTCATCTGCTCCTGTGCAGCATCGCGCCAGATCTTCAGGCCATCGGTCGACGGAGCTTGTTTGGCCATCGCTCGATCGACGAGAAACGTGGTGGGTGCCTTCATGAGTGCTCCTGTTCGATGGGTGGATGACGCTCACCCAACGTACGACCGAATGCTCACCTTGCCAGTGTCATGCTGGTGTCAGGCTGAGCGGCAGAGCGCGGGATGAAGAGTCACCGGAGCCGGGCCGTTGTCGGTTTGCTGGTACCGGCCACCAGCAGCGCGTTCCCTGCGAAAGCGGCACTGAAGGCAAGTGACCGCGCCTTGCCAGGTCGCTTGCGGATCTTGGTCTTCGTCGTGGCGGAGCAGACACCGCTCTTCAAGCGCAGCGGCGCGCGCTGGGTCAACACCTTCTTCTTGCCGTTCATCGCGGTGAAGGTGACCGTCCCGTTGCAGGCCGTGGCCAGCGGAGCCTTGGTGATTGTCAGCTTGGCTGTCGGGGCGAACTCGAACGGTGCCTTCGTGTCGCGGCGGGGCTTGAGCGCGATGCTGATCCGATCGAGCTTCACCTTTGGCGGCGTCGCGCCGGGTATGACCGGCGACGGTGCCACGGCGATCGTGGCGGTGGCCTCATCGTCTTCACCGGCGACGCCGTCGGCCGGAGTGCTGTCCGGGTCTTGAGCGCTGGCGTCGACGACCTCGACGGTGGTGCTCGACGAGCCGCTGGCGATCGCCGCTGCCGTGAGCGTAAGAGTTCTGGTGGCCCCCGCCGGTATGGCCGACGTCTTCCACAGCCCGGTCGCCGCATTGTAGGCGCCGTCGCTCGGGATGGCGGCGACCGGAGCAAGGCCCGCTCCGAGCGGCGCCGCGACGATCGCCGTCGTGGCGTCAACGCCTGAGTTCGTCAGGGTGAGCGTGATGGTTGCCTGATCGCCCACAGTCGCGCTCGGGCTGTTCGCTGTCGCTGCCAGCGAGAGATCAGCACTGTCGGTGGACGCCGGCCGCGGCAGATTTGCGATCCCCGCAGGGGCCGCGTTGACCACCGCCGTCGTGCCGCCGTCGCCGAGTTCACCATCGACGTCGTAACCCCAGCAGCGGACAGCACCGGTGACGAGCAGGGCGCAGGAGCCAAGGCCGCCGGCGGTGAGTGCCCGCGCACTCTGCCCGAGCGCTACAGACCCTCCCGGAATGGGGTTTTGCCCTGCGTTTGTGCCATCCCCGAGCTGCCCGTAGACGCCCCACCCCCAGCAGCGAACAACGCCGTCGGCCAGCAGAGCGCAGGTGCTGCTCCCATCGGCCGTGATCGCGCTCACCGGTTGGCCCAACGCCACGACTCCCCCGGGCGAAGAGTTGACCGCGCTGGTGGTACCGCCGTCGCCAAGTTGCCCGTTGGCGTCGCCACCCCAACAGCGAACGGTGCGGTCGACGAGCAGCGCGCACGCGTGGTCACCGCCCGCGCTCACCGCCACTACGGGCTGGCCCAGCGCGACCGCGGCGGCCGGAGAAGCGTTCACAGCAGTCGTCGTACCGCCGTCGCCGAGTTCTCCGTCGCTGTCGTAACCCCAGCAGCGCACCGTACGGTCGACGAGAAGCGCACACGAGAAGACATGGCCGGCGCTGATCGCGATGGCCGGCTGGCCCAAAGCGACCGCCGCCACGGGCGCACTGTTCACGGCGGTCGCTGGGCCACCGTTGCCCAGCTGCCCGAACACGTTCTGACCCCAGCAGCGCACGGTCGCGTCGCTCAGCAGCGCGCAAGCGTGGCTGCCGCCGGCCGAGATCGCCCTTACTCCTTGACCGAGCGCGACCACTCCGACGGGTGAGGCGTTCGTGCCGCTTGTCGTGCCGCCGTCCCCGAGCTGCCCTGCGCCGTCGTTACCCCAGCAGCGCACGTTGGCGTCGGTCAGCAACGCGCAGGTAAAGCCGCTTCCGGCCGAGATAGCGCGCACAGGCTGCCCGAGTGCGACGGCCCCAACAGGAGCGGAGTTGACACCGGCGGTCGTCCCGCCGTCCCCCAATTCCCCTTCGCTGTCGCTGCCCCAACACCGCACGCTGCCATCGGCGGCCACCGCACACGCATGGGTTCCGCCGGCTGAGATGGCTGCTTGCTGCAGTGGACGATCGGACGACTCATTCTCATCGCCCGGCGCCGCCGAGACACCGAGTACGAGCACGGACGCCAGTGTGAGCAAAATTCCGGCGACCGCCCGCGCTCGCACTGCATATATGTCCACACGGGCAACGTACTCTCATGCGCGCCACGCGTGCGCCACCAATTAGTAGAGGGCCAACGCTAGCCGCGGATGACGTCGCTGACCCGCCGCGAGGCGTCCGCGAGCCGCCGAAAGTAGGCACTGCGCGCGAGATGCAGTTCGAGTTGGGCAAGGCCGTGTCCCCACCGAGTCTCCGAACGCGTGGTCCACGGCGGAACCAGCCACGGTTCACTGCAAACGGGGATCCGGGCTTCGCTGACCCACCGCAGTAGTGTCGGCCACACTGCACACGAACAGGGCGAGAAGACATGGCGACAGTGGACACACCAACCTCCCAGCAGGCCCTCGACTCCGTCCTGAGCGCCATCGGGCTTACGGAGTCAGGCTACGAGGGAACGCTCACCATCAGCGGCGCCGATCCGGTCATGGCCTCCCGACACCGATTTGGTGAGCTCATGGCCGCGGCGCAAGCAGCGTTCGGACTGGCGCTCGGTGAGCTGTGGGTTGGTCGCGGCGGGGCACCTCAAGACGTGAGCACCGACGTTCGCAACGCGGTCCACCAGCATCACGGCATCGCGTTCATGCGGCAGAACGGCCGGCAGCTGCCCTTCACCGACTACGGCTCCGGCGTGAGCGTCGATGACCCGATCAGCGGCGAGTTCTATCCCACGCGAGACGGGCGCTTCGTGAAGATCGAACTGTTTTATCCGCGGCTGCGGGACGCCCTCTTCACCGTTCTGAAGTGCGCACCCACGCGCCGGGCCGTCGAGGCTTCGATCATGCAATGGGACGGCGTGGCGCTCGAGCTGGCGATTCGCGAGGAGTCGGGCGCGATCGGCATGGTCCGCAGCGCGGAGGAATGGCGGGCCCACCCGGTCGGGCGCCGCTTGGCCGCCAAGCCGGTGGTCGAGGTCATCAAGATCGGCGACAGCGACCCCATACCGCTGCCCACTGACGGCGATATGCCGTTGTCCGGGATCCGGGTGCTCGACTGCACGCACGTGATCGGTGGGCCTGTGACGGCCCGGACGCTGGCCGAGTTCGGCGCCGACGTGCTGCATCTCTCCAGGCCCAACTACCCAGATCACGTGAACTGGCGCCTGGAGACCGATAACGGCAAGCGCGCGGCGCACTGCGACTTCGGTGTCGACGCTGACCGCCGCGCGTTCTTCGAGCTCTTGCAGGACAGTGACGTGTTCACCTGCTCGTATCTGGACCTCGACCAGAAGGGCATCTCCCCCAAGACGCTCGCCACCAGCAGGCCGGGCATCATCGCCCACGAGCTTCGATGCTTCGATTTCGAGGGCGAATGGGCCAACTTCCGCGGGTTCGACATGATCGCCGTCGCCGTGTCGGGGTACGTGGACGCTGAGGGGGCGGTCGACGCGCCCATGATGCCCGTCCAGGTGATCTTCGCCGACTACCTCGCGGCGTACGTGGGCGCGGCCGGCGTGGCGGCCGCACTCCATCGCCGCGCCACCGAGGGCGGCAGCTACCAGGTCCGCGTATCGCTCACCCGCATGTGTATGTGGGCCCAGGAACTGGGGCTCCTCGACGCCACCGCGCTGGACGGAGCGCTGCCATTCGCCGACCTCGTGGCCCAGTCCGACATTCCGCTGGCCATGATCGACAGCCCCTTCGGCGAGATCACCTACCTGCCGAGCATGATCGAGATGCCCGACATCCAACCGCGTTTCGTGCGCGGCCCGCAGCCCCTCGGCTCCTCGCCCATGGCCTGGGAGTAGATGAATCTTCGCCGGCCCGGCTCTTGACCCAGACGCTGGCCGACAATCCGTAAGAGTCCGCACCGTCGAACGGGTTCTCCGCGGTTGGCGGCGCCCGAATCTGTTCATACGCTTGCCCGATGTCTCTCGTCGGACCAACACCGGACCGTCCGCCGACAGAGTTCCGGCCGATCGAGGTTCCTCTGGGCGCGGAGCCCCTTGATCGCTTGGTCGCCGTCCTCGATGCCGCTGGCATGGCCCGCCTGGAGACGAGCCTCGCCCGGATGCGCGCCCTGCTGGCCGGTCGCGTCTTTTGGAACATCAGCTCGACGGCGGCCGGCGGCGGCGTGGCGGAGATGCTCCACACACTGCTCCCGTACATGCGCGGTGGCGGCGTGGACGGCCGCTGGACGGTGATCCAGGGTGGTGCGGACTTCTTTGCGCTGACGAAGCGCATCCACAACCTCCTTCACGGGGAGTCTGGCGACGGCGGCGCTCTCGGTGCTGACGAGCGCTCTATCTACGAGGGCACACTCGCGGCGAACGCCGTCGGTATTGCGGAGGCCGTGCGACCGGGCGACGTCGTGCTCCTACACGACCCGCAGACGGCAGGCCTCATCGACGGCCTGCGCCAGATCGGGGCGCTGGTCGCTTGGCGCTCGCACATCGGGACCGACCGGAGCAATGCACAGGTCGAGCAGGCGTGGCGATTCCTGCTGCCCTACGTGAGGGATGCGGACGTGACGCTGTTCTCCAGGACGGCGTACGTCCCGGCCGGGCTGGGGCCGGAGCATGTCGCGGTGATGCAGCCGTCGATCGACCCGGCGGCGACCAAGAACCAGGAGCAGACGCCGGCCGTCGCTTCGGCGATCCTCGACCAGGCGGGGCTCGTGCGAGCCGCCAGCCCGCCACTTGATCCACAGCCATTCACCCGACCCGACGGCTCGCCCGGCCGGATCGAGCACGGCGCCGAAGTGCTGCGCACCGGCGCCTCCCCCCGCATCCGCAACCGGCCGCTGGTGGTCCAGGTTTCTCGCTGGGATGTGCTCAAGGACCCGGTCGGCGTGTTGCACGGTTTTGCGCACCACGTGCTGCCCCACGTCCCCGCCGAACTCATTCTGGCCGGCCCGACGGTGCATTCGGTGGTCGACGATCCGGAGGCCGCCGAGACGTTCGACGCAACGGTCGACGCTTGGCGCGCGCTGCCGCATGGCGTGCGGCGACACATCGAGCTGGCGTGTCTTCCGATGCACGACCTCGACGAGAACGCCGCCATCGTCAACGCCCTGCAGCGCAGCGCTGCCGTTGTCGTGCAGAAGAGCCTGAAGGAGGGTTTCGGGCTGACCGCATCGGAGGCGATGTGGAAGCGACGCGCGGTCGTGGCCAGCGGGATAGGTGGCCTGGCCGACCAGATCGGGGACGGAGTCTCGGGCCTGCTGGTCCACGACCCGAACGACCTCGCGGCATTCGGCCAAGCGGTCACCCAGTTGCTGCGAGATCCGGTGGCGGCGGAGCGCATGGGCGAGCGAGCCCGCGAGCGCGTCCGATCGCACTTCCTGCACGACCGGCAGATCGCCGATCACGCCGAACTTGTGGAGCGCCTGCTTGGCACCCCTCAGCGTTCAGGAACGTGAGACGCCGCCGGCGACGGCATGTACGAGGAGTGCCAGATGCCGCCGTAAGCAGGATGAGCGACGGGACTCCAGCCCGCGACCGTCTGGACCAGTGTTGAACATCTGATACAACTTGCGTATGACTGTTTCACACACGGTTCCGACACAGAAGACCCTCGCATCGCTGCCCGGCCCCAGAAAGCCGCCAATCCTGCAGATGCTCAGTTGGGTGACCAAACAGCACTCCTTCTGGAACGAGCAGGCCGACCGCTATGGGCCGGCGTATCGCGCGCACTTCCCGTTCATGTTCGGTCAGATGGCGGTCTTTACAACACCCAGCGCCGCGAAGACCGTCCTTCGGCTCAAGCCCTCGGTTGCCCAAGCCGGCCGGGCCTACAAGGTGCTCGAGCAGTCGGCCGGACCCAGCTCCGTGATCCTCTTGGACGGGGATGAGCACCTGCGGATGCGCAAGCTCATCCTGTCGCCGCTGCACGGCGCCGGGCTCGCTCGCTGGGAGGGATTTTGCGAGCAGCGCACGCTCGCGGAGATCGACTGCTGGCCTATCGACGAGCCGCTGTCACTGCGACCGATCTGTGAGCGGATCAGTATGGCGGTCGTTCTCAAGATCGTGTTCGGGATCCGCGACCCGGCCCGCAGCGAGGAACTTCGCCAACTGCTGCCCGCGCTGTTCGACATCCCGCGCGGCGCCGCTCCGGGCTTCCTCCATCGCGCCGGGCGGCTGGACCTCGGACCGTGGAGCCCGTGGGGCTCGTTCCGCCGCAAACGTGACCGCATCGACGAGCTGATCCTCGCCGAAATAGCCGAGCGACGGATCGAGTTCGAACCCGGCGGCGAACGGGAGGACCGCGATGCACACGCCGACCTCTTGTCCATGCTGCTCATCGCCCGTGACGACGACGGACGCCCGATGACCGACCGCGAGCTGCGCGACCAGCTCGTCACGATGCTCGCCGCCGGCCACGAGACCACGTCGACGTCGACCGCTTGGGCCATCGAACGTCTCGTCCGCCATCCGGACATCGTCGCCCGGCTGCGCGATGAGCTGGAGCGAGGCGACCTGACGTATTTGGACGCAGTGATCAAAGAGACGCTTCGCTGCCGTCCGGTGGTCGCCCAGATCGCCCGTTATCTCACCGAGCCCACCGAGATCGACGGATGGCAGATCCCGGCCGGCACCATGGTCATGATCCCGATCGCCGTGATCCACCAGGATCCCGAGGTGTACCCCGACCCTGAGGCATTCCGGCCCGAGCGCTTCCTCAACGGCCAGGACCCCGGCGGCTACAGCTGGCTGCCCTTCGGCGGTGGCGTGCGCCGATGCCCCGGGGCAAGCCTCGCGCTGCTGGAGATGCGCGTCATCATCAGGACGATCATGCAGCACGTAGAACTCACTCCCGACGTCCCCGAGCCCGAATGGCCCGTGGTGCGGGGCATCTCGGCCGTACCCAGCCGCGGCGCCCGGGTCAT